>JAZSKR010000020.1:0-991955 GCA_045534955.1 Bacteroidaceae bacterium | reverse complement strand
ACGCACGTAGGGCCATTTCTCTCCCTAAGGTGAGCCGGAAATACGCCCATACCTGCGTTACCCCCTGACCTTAGGGAGCCACAACGCACGTAGGGCCATTTTTATCCCTAAGGTGAGCCGGAAATACGCCCATACCCGCGTTACCCCCTGACCTTAGGGAGCCACAACGCACGTAGGGCCATTTCTCTCCCTAAGGTGAGCCGGAAATACGCCCATACCTGCGTTACCCCCTGACCTTAGGGAGGAAATCTGCGCTACACGCTCTACAGTTCCCTAACGTCACGGGGTGGAAACGACCAAAAAAGAACGCCCGGGTAATCCGGACGTTCTTACTTCATCTGCGTTTGCTGAGTGAAACTACTTTCGCTGCTTACTTGTAGAGGCCGCGGCGGATGCTGCGCTTGGGAGTCTTCTCGAACTCCTCGGTGCGGATCTCAAGCTTGGATACCTGTGAGTAGCCGGGAAGCATCTCGTTGATCTTCTTGCGGTCGTCCTCAAGGTGTGCCAGAACCTGCTGCTGGTTCAAACCTGCAGACTTGCCGGCCTCGTAATCGGGGAATACCAAAGCCACAAGTTTGCGCTCACGCTCTACTATCAGCACCTCGGATACCAGAGGCAGATTCATGTACATATCCTCAATCTCCTCGGGGTAGATGTTCTGACCTGAGGGACCCAGGATCATATTCTTGCTGCGACCCTTGATGTAGATGTAACCCTGCTTGTCGATTGTACCCAGGTCACCGGTATGGAACCAGCCTTCGGGGTCGATGACATCACGTGTGGCATTGGGGTTCTTGTAGTAACCCAGCATCACGTTGTCACCCTTGACAAGGAGTTCGCCTACGTTTCCGGGAGCGTCGCTGAATACCTGAACGGGGCATCCGGGAACTGCGATACCGCATGAGCCGGCCTTGTATTTCTCCCAGTCAACGTAAGAGATAAGCGGAGCGCACTCGGTGCTGCCGTAACCTACGGTATACGGGAAATGTATCTTGCGCAGAATCTTCTCGACATCGGCATTCAGGGCAGCGCCGCCTACGATGAGGCAGTCCATCTCACCGCCAAAAGCATCGATGATCTTGGAACGGATCTTGCCGCCTATTATACGGTTGATACCGGGGATAGCCATCAGGATCTTCATTGTGGTCTTCTCCATAATGGGCTGTATCTTCTGCTTGATAACCTTCTCGATTACCAGAGGAACGGTGATGATGAGCTTGGGCTTCTCCTCGGCGAATGCATCGAACAGGATCTTTGGTGAAGGCATCTTGCCCAGATAGCAGATGCTGGCACCCAGCAGCAACTCAAACATGAGCTGGAATGCCAGACCGAACATATGAGCCATGGGAAGTATTGAAACCACTATCTCACCCTTGGTAAGAGGAAGCACGCCGCATGCGAACTTGAGGTTTACAAGCATTGCACGGTAAGGAACCATAACGCCCTTGGGATCACCGGTTGTACCCGATGTGTAATTCAGCACGGCCAGATCATTGGTGTCCTTCTCGGCCTCATATTTGATATCATCCTTGGTGAAACCGTTAGGATATTTCTTGTCAAAGCACTCATCGAGAGTGGTCATGGCGTTATCAAGTTCCTTTGAACGGCATGCCTTGAGTGACATGTCATTCAGAAGAATCATACCCAGGATTTCGGGCATCTCGTCAAATACCATACCGGCCAGAACCACATCACCAACCATGAGCAGTTTTGCCTCAGAGTGGTTGACCAGCATGTGAACGTTACCGGGTTTGAAATCATTCAGGATAGGAACGGGAATTGCTCCGTATGTATAGACTCCAAAAAATGCCACGCCCCAAGCCAGGGTATTCTTGCCGCACAGGGCAACTTTGTCACCACGCTTAATGCCTGCGTTCTCAAGTAAAATATGTACGCGGGCAACGCGCTTGGCCAGCTCGGCGTAAGTGATTCTCTCGCCGCGGAAATCGGACAAAGCCTCATTGTCCCAGTGACGGCGGAAACTGTCTTCATACATTTTGATAACGCTTGTGGCATTCATGTCACAATCAGGAGTTCTGTAAATTAGTCTTGCCATAATAGTGTTTTGAAATTTGCCGCAAAGGTACCCCAATAAGCCCTGTGAATATAACAAAAAAGGCTATTTGGGATGTCCGATACCGACGATGTGGCGAATTGCCGGCATTCCGGATATCGGCAATTCACCCCACACCGAGATTTGGGTGATATGACAAAAAACCTTATCTTCGCAGTACCAAACAATTACGCTGTATGAACAAGTTGCCCGACTATATGTTTACCCGGAAATTCCTGTTTCTGACGGTACTGTTCATTGTGGTGTTTTCCATCCTGTTTTTACAACTCTATTCGCCGTTTTCATCGACCTATTGGTTCACTTTAAGGGAGAGTTACAAATTGTTGGGCACACTGACCATGTACGCTTTCTCCGTGCTCTTCCTCATTTCGAGCAAGGTGTTGCTTATGGACCTTAACCGCCGATACGGGATCGGAGGCTGGGGACTGTTATTCTACTCCCTGGCCGAGGTGCTGATAGTATCAATAATATACACAGCCATATCACTGCTGGTTCAGCAGAACAACGTTTCACTGGCTGATTTGTTTCCCAGAGCCCTGTTCTGCATATTCCTGATACTTATTATTCCTTATACGATAGCATACCTGTACGGCTACGCCCACGGACTGAAGATCCAGTCAGGCAGCAGCCCCACCAAGCCCAATGGCGCTTTAGTGGTATCAATACATGACATAAAGGGCAACATAAAGCTTTCACTCCGCATTATGGATATCCTCTATGCCGTATCCGAGGACAATTACGTAAAGGTATTCTATGAGCAGGACGGCATAGTGCACAACACCATGATCCGCACAACCGCCAAAAACATCGAGGATGACCTGGAGGGATATATCACCCGATGCCACCGCTCATACCTTATAAATATAGCCAAGGTAAAGTTCTTCAACAACGACCGCGACAACCTGTACGTGATCCTGGACCAGGAAGGAATCAACCCCATTCCCGTCAGCCGCTCCTATAGGGATTCCATCGCCGCCTTGCTATCAAACTGACACAAAAAAAAATGAATTCACTCGCGTGAACTCAATTTTTTCAATTTCCTCCGCAGGGACCTTTTCCCCTTGGAGTGAGCCTTGCAATTTTCACAAATTCTCGGGCCCGAACCTAATTACTAACCTAATTACTAACCAATTAATGCTTATGAGAATTATCCTTTGTTTTCGACCGCAAAGGTCGGCACTTTTTTAATACGTTGTTGCTTAAAATATTTAAAAGCAATCAAAACAAAGTTAACTAATCTCACAAGCATTAATCAATTGATATATAGATAATTAGATTAACTTACAAACCTCCAAACCCTACTCTTTAGGGGTAATACCCATTAAAGTAAGCATCTGATTGGCGTAACGGCGACCCATTTCGCGGTAACCTGCGGCGTCAAAATGCAGATGATCGAAGCCTGTTGTGGCTCCGGCCGATGAGATTACGTATGAGTTTGGCAGCACCTCAGGAAGCTTTGCGATGATCTCATTCATCGATGCACTTCGGCCCTGGACATCGGCATTTACAACCTCACCGGCCAGCAGAGGAGTCTTCTTGGGATCAAGATTAAGATCCTCAATGAGAGTCTCATATACATACTTCACCTTCTCAGGCCAATCCTCCTCATCTATGTTGGACTCACCCTGATGCATCAGGAATCCCTTGATTACGCCCACTTTCTGAGCCTCCTTGGCGCACTCCAGCAGACGCTGGTAGCAGTTGTTGTCATACGGGGCTATCCAGTTTTTCATCCAGGCTGCAGCATTGTCACCGTACTCCTGAGCGCGATCCTTCATGAACGCCTCAATCTTACAGCCTCCCACAGCCACGCAGATTACACCTACGCGAACCTTCTCGGGAAGGTTTTCCACCATAGTACGGCCAAAATAGTCAACCGGGGTAAGTCCGTTGTTCTCACGGCAAAGCGGCGGAACAGCGGTGTACCACTCAAACTTCTTACGTTCCATTCTGGGGAAATCAACGGCAGCCATCATCTGCCAACGGTCACTGATACCTTCACGGTCCTGCTCCTCAATACGGGCATTGCCCTCCATGTTGGACTGACCGAAAGCCAGATAGATGTAGAAGTTCTTATCGGGCTTCTGAGTTGTCTTCGTCCCGTTCTGGGAACCGCATGCTACGGTTGCCAACAATGCAACAGCAATGAATAATTTCTTAAGCATATAACTGGTTTTGATGATATTCTTTATTCCTATTGCAAAAATACACCCTTTTTCGTTACATTTGCTATCCATTACCGATTATACTTCAAACCAATAAATGTAATATGAAAACAATCCGCCTATTTTTGACTTTAGCGGTCTGCGCCATGTTGGCCGTTTCATGCAAGAGCAAGAATGAATGCTGCTCTGACGAGTGCCAGTGCAAAGAGGACTGCACCTGCTGCGACAACTGCCAGGCCAGTTGCAACAAAGACAATGTGATAATCAGCGTTCCGCGCGGCGAGCAGGCTCCTCCCGCCAATCCCGGACAGCGTAATTTTGGCGGTATGATCCGTCCTCGTCCGCAGAGTCAGGGTCAGGCTGCACAGCGTCCTCCCATGCAGATGCCCGCAATGCAGCGCCCCGCCGGCCAGCGCCCCGCACCGCAGGTTCGCACCGTATCTCTCAAGGAACTCTCCATGAGCGACCCGTTCATCTATCCCGATCCCGAGACCAAGACATACTGGCTGACCGGCACCGGAGGTTCACTCTACAAGAGTACCGACCTTGAGATGTGGACCGGTCCATACAACGTAATTGACCTGTCAGGCACATGGATGCAGGGTAACTTTGTTGCCGCTGCCGAGATCCATAAGTTCGGTGACAAGTTCTACTATGCAGGTACATGGAACAACCACGGCGTATGCATCGAGCAGGTTCCCCGCCGTTACAACGTGCCCCTGAACCAGACCCAGTTGCTGGTATCAGACAAGGTTGACGGTCCCTATCTGCCTCTTGTAAAGGACTCACTCTTCTGCCTTGGCCCCACAACATGGGATATCATCGACGGAACTCTTTATGAGGAGAACGACACTGTTTATATGGTATTTGTACACGAGTGGACACAGCTCATTGACGGCACCATGGCTTACATGCCTCTGTCAAAAGACCTGACACACCGTCTGGCCGAGCCTACCACAATATTCCGCGCATCTGAGGCCGCTTGGTCAAAGGAGATGAATTCAATCGGCGAGGCTACATTCGGTATGAAGATGCCGGGTTGGGTAACCGATGGCCCGCAGATGTTCCGCACCGAGACCGGCCGTCTGGGTATGCTCTGGTCAAGCTGGGGTGAGAACCGCTACGCAAACGGTATCGCATGGTCCGAGAGCGGCAGCATCAAGGGTCCGTGGATTCAGGAGGAAGTTGCATTCAAAGGCGACAACTCCGGTCACGGCATGCTGTTCAAAACTTTCGAGGGCCAGCTGCTCTACTCGGTTCACCACGACGGCGGCACCGGCCGCAAGCCTGAGATCTGGACTGTGGATGCATCGGGCGACAACCTGAAACTGGGCAAGAGGATACATTAATATACCTCTTATAATAAAATATTATGCAAACCGTGGGTGTTAAGCCCGCGGTTTGTTGTATTTTTGCACTCTAAATAAAGCAAACAGAACACATTCAGTACAATGAAAATCTCCAACCGCGCTGAGATAATGCCCAGTTCGCCTATCCGCAAACTGTCGGGCATTGCACAGAAAATTGAGGCCGAAGGCATCAAGGTCTATCATCTTAACATCGGTCAACCCGACCTGCCGTCACCGCAGATTGGTCTGGACGCGCTCAAGAAGATTGACCGCAAGGTGCTTGAATACACCCCCTCACAGGGATTCCTGAGCCTCCGCAAGAAACTGTGCGACTATTACGAGCAGTATCAGATCAAGTTTGAACCCGATGATATCATCGTTACCAACGGAGGATCTGAGGCGGTTCTGTTTGCGTTTATGACCTGCCTTAACCCTGGTGATGAGATCATTGTTCCGGAGCCTGCCTACGCCAACTACATGGCATTCGCAGTATCAGCCGGTGCCGTGATCAAACCCATCGTGTCCACAATTGAGGATGGATTCGCCCTGCCCCCGGTCGAGAAGTTCGAGGAACTCATCACCGAGCGCACCAAGGGTATCCTGATATGTAACCCCAACAACCCCACCGGTTACCTGTACACCCGCAAGGAGATGCTCCAGCTGCGTGACCTGGTCAAGAAATATGACCTGTACCTGTTCTCCGATGAGGTTTACCGTGAGTTCATATACACAGGCTCACCTTATATCTCTGCCTGCCACCTGGAGGGTATCGAGGATCATGTAATTCTGATTGACTCCGTTTCAAAACGTTACTCGGAGTGCGGTATCCGCATTGGCGCCATAGCCACCAAGAACCAGGATGTACGCAATGCCGTGATGAAGTTCTGCCAGGCACGTCTGTGCCCGCCGCTCATCGGTCAGGTAATTGCCGAGGCTTCAATTTCGGCCCCGCGTGAGTATATGAACAACACCTATGAGGAGTTCATAACACGCCGTAAGTTCCTGATTGACGGACTCAACAAAATACCGGGAGTATATTCACCCATCCCCATGGGCGCATTCTACACCACTGCAAAACTGCCCATCGATGACTGCGAGAAGTTCTGCAAGTGGTGTCTGACCGATTTCCGTCGCGACGGCAAGACCATCATGATGGCTCCCGGAACAGGTTTCTACTCCGACCCGCAGTACGGACACGACCAGGTTCGTCTGGCATACGTACTTAACGTGGAGGATCTCAAAGAGGCCCTGAAACTTCTGGCCGAGGCACTTGAGGAGTATAACAGTCTGCCCAAGAAGTAATGAAGCGTCTGGCCACCCTGCTGCTTGCACTTGCTACCGTAGCGTTCACGTTCGCTGCGGCGCCCAAGCGTGAGTTCCGCGGAGCGTGGATTCAGGCCGTAAACCATCAGTTCGAAGGTATTCCCACAGCCGAGCTCAAGGCCGAACTCAGCCGCCAACTTGATTCACTTGCATCATGCGGAATCAACGCCATACTGTTCCAGGTACGCGTTGAGGCCGATGCCCTTTACAAGTCTGATCTGGAGCCGTGGAGCGCCTATCTGACCGGATTCCAGGGCGAGGCCCCCGATGAGGATTGGGATCCGCTGCAGTTCATGATAGACCAATGCCATGCCCGTTGCATGGAACTGCACGCATGGATAAATCCCTTCCGCGCCAAGACCAAGCCCACCACCGAGTTTGCTCCCACTCACCAGATGAAGGTTCATCCGGAGCGCATAATAAAATTCGGAGACCTGGCGCTGTTCAACCCCGCCCTGCAGGAGAACCGCGACTACATCTGTCAGGTTGCAGCCGATATAGTAAACCGCTACGACATAGACGGTTTCCACATAGACGACTATTTCTATCCCTACCCTGACGGCAACCTGAAGTTCAACGATGACGCATCCTTCAAGAAGGATCCCCGCGGATTCAAGAACAAGGATGACTGGCGCCGCGACAACGTAAACCTGTTTGTAGAGCAACTCTACAATACCGTAAAGCAGCTCAAGCCATGGGTAAAGTTCGGAATATCACCTTTTGGAATCTACCGCAACAAATCGGCCCAATACCCCGAGGGCAGCGAGACCACAGGTCTTGAAAACTACAGCGGCCTTTATGCCGATGTGCTCTACTGGATAGAGAAAGGCTGGATGGACTACTGCATACCCCAAACCTACTGGAACACAGGCTATAAGGCCGCCGATTACGCCATACTGGCAAAATGGTGGTCCGATAACGCCGGCGGATGCCTCATGTATCTGGGACAGGATGTGGAGCGCACCCTGACAGGAGTTGACCCCAATCATCCCGAAAGCAACCAGCAGCGTCACAAACTCAATCTGGAGCGCATACTGCCGGGACTACAGGGAAACTGCTACTGGCCGGCAAAGTCAGTGGTTGACAACCCCGATGATTACCGCACCGTCCTGACCAGAGAGTATCACAACACTCCGGCCCTGCAGCCTGTAGCCGATTACATGCCCAAGAACACTCCGGGCAAGGTACGCAAACTCATGCCCGTTGAGACGAGTGACGGACCGGTTTTGTTCTGGACCGCACCCAAAGGCCGCAAGGAACTGGACAAGGCTGTACAATACGTAGTTTACCGATTTGAAAGCGGACAGGAGATAGATCTGGACAACCCACACAACATAGTGGCCATAACCCGTCGCTCATTCGTAAACCTTCCCTACCGCGACGGCAACACACATTATATATATGTGGTAACGGCACTCAACCGTCTGCAGCGTGAATCGGCTCCGGCAAGATGCAAGATTAATTTGTAGTTATCATTTTGACAACTTCATAAAATCAGCAATAAACCACGTTTATTGCTGATTTTCTTTTTGTTACATCTAACGCATCCTGGATTATTTAGTTAATTACATTGTTAACGAAGGATAAATAATTAACTTTCTCACTTAACTTCGGCCCACTTTTGAACTCTTAATTACGAACGCCGGCAAGAACGGGGTCGGGCAAAGCCCAACGCGTTCTTCCGGGTTCACAAACAAAAAAAAGAATAAGTAAAAACAAAAAAATAAGAATTATGAAAAAGATTTTCTTCGCTGCCGTTGCAGCAATGTTCTTCGGAATGAATGTAAACGCTCAGAGTGTTAACGAGAATGAGGCTACCGTAGCCGATGTAGTTGCAGAACTCAACCAGGCCGACGCCCTCCAGTTCATCCCCATGTATCAGAAGATGCTTACCGAGATCGAGACCGTATGCCGCACTGAGAACAGCGACGACAAGAAGACCGCCAAGATCGAGGACATCAAGGAAGTTTACACCGATATGTTCAGCCAGTTCCTGGTATCAGAGCAGAACGAGGTTGCAATGAACAGCGTATCAATGGAGTATATCAACAATCGTATAGCCAAATAACATCCATCCATACTGGATATTTGTAAGAAGGATATAAAAGAAGGCCGACATCAAGCGATGCCGGCCTTCATTTATTATATACAACTTATCAGAGGCTGATGCTGTACATGGTGATTGAGTAAGGCTCAACATCCAGAGTTGCCTTGCTCTTGAGTTTGATGCTCTCAGTAACGGGAGCGATAGGCTGCTGGTCAAAGTTGTTCTCGTCATCGGGCTGGCCCTTGATAACAGTCTTGGTCACGCTCTTGAATCCGCCGAAACGTGACAGGTCGATGGTTGCCTTGGCAGCATTCTCACCTGCGTTACAGACCTTGAGATAGAGCTTGCGGCTCTGAGTATCCAAAACTACAGACTGACCCAGCAGGTTGTCATCCTCACGGTCAAACTTTACGCACTCGCCATAGAAATAATCACCGCTTGACTGACCGAACATCTGCTGTACATAGTAACTGCAGGTAAGGAACGGACGCTCATTGTCAAAGTAGATCAGGTCCGGGTTCCAGTTGTTGGTATTCTTGCGGGCAAAGAGCGGTGCATATGATGTCATTACCACAACATCGGCATTACGCTCAACATGCAGCAGATAGAGACCTTCGGCCAGGGCATCAATCAGTTTCCTGTCTTTTGATGCATACTCACCCAAGTAAACCTTGGTCTTGCGGTCGCGGGGATATGAGTCATACTGACGGCTGGTAAGGAAATAGTTGCGCTGCTCATAGTAGTGCTCGTCCAGGATGGGCACCTCAAGCTCTGTTGCAAATCTCCAGCCCTCCTCATAATCTCCGTTTCCGGGATGTGATCCGGGACCTGCGGTACCTACGATCACGATATCGGGATACTTGGCACGAACCTGATCATATATGAACTTGAAACGCTCCTCAAACTCAGGGGTAATCTTCTCCTCGTTTCCAAGGCCCAGATACTTGAGGTTGAATGGCTCCGGATGACCTGCATCGGCACGAACCTTACCCCACTTGGAATCGGCGGGACCGTTGGCCCACTCAATCAGGTCAAGAGCCTCATCGGCCCACTCCTGCATATCCTCCATGGGAACGGCGTCCTGAGCCTGTGTACGCATGTTCCAACCGCCGTTGGTACCCTGGCAGCTTACGCCGCAAGGCAGAATGGGCAGCGGCTCCATGCCGGCATCCTCGCAGAACTGGAAATACTCAAAGAATCCCATCTCCATGCTCTGATGGTAACCCCATGTGTTCTTGATGCCGCGACGGGTCTCCTTGGGACCTACGGTTGTCTTCCAACGGTATGTATCCCAGAATCCGTCACCGCCGCCGTGTACTACGCAACCGCCGGGGAAACGCATGAACTTGGGATTCAGGTCAACCAGTGCCTGAGCCAGATCCTTTCTCAAACCATGACCTTTATAAGTATCCTGCGGATAGAGTGATACCATATCGATATCCATCACGCCGGTGGTGAGTGAGAGCAACTGCAGTGATGCGTTGGGGCAATCCTGTGCTGCAGTCAGTGTATACTCGTATTTCTTCCAGTCACTGCCTGAAACCGTAAAGGTGGTATCGGCAATAACGGTAGGCTGAGCACGGAATCCGCGACCCTGAACCAGAAGCACGGCGCGCACCTCCTTGTCCTTGCCGTCGGGATTGCGCAGGAACACCGAGAAATCATACTTGTCACCGCCCTTAAGCAGGATGCCGTCATAACCGTCGTTCTGGATACCCACGCCGGTCCAGCCGTTGTAGTCATAGTAATGACCCACACGCTCTATGTTCAGACGCATGTAGTTGGGGTTATTGGGATGAATAGGATCCTGCTGCTTGGGCTCAATATAACCCAATGAATGACCCGGGCGGATTGAACGCCATGCGGTACCGGGACCCCATCCGTCACGCTCCGAGGGACTGAACTCAAACGATCCGTTCTGGATCAATTCGGCGCACAGACCGCCATCGGCTGACATGCTGATATCCTCAAAGAATATACCTATAAGTTCGTTACTGATTTTCTTGCCGCCGGCGGGTGCCTTGACGGGTTTTGCTGCACCGGCACCCAAGGCAAGGGATGCGATAACAGCCATAGCAATAAGTTTTCTTTTCATATTAAGTTTAGATGGTTAGTCTTAATTTCTGCACGAATATAGTTATTTTTGCCGATATGAAACAAATCCGCATAATCTCAGTATTCGCACTTTTGTCGTTTATATCGGCTGGTGCACAAAACAACACATTTGACATAGACCTCAAGAAGACCGGCGCTCCCATACAGAGCACCATGTACGGTATCTTCTTTGAGGATATAAACTACGCTGCCGACGGCGGTCTGTACGCTGAGTTGGTAAAGAACCGCTCGTTTGAGTTCCCCAACGCATTCCAGGGATGGAAGATATTCGGAAACGTACAGGTTCTGGATGGCGGTCCGTTTGAGCGCAATCCCCACTATGTACGCCTTACAGATCCCGGTCATGCACACAAGCATACCGGTCTTGATAATGAAGGTTTCTTTGGTATCGGTATTGAAAAAGGTAAGCAGTACAACTTCTCGGTATGGGCCAGGTCTGAGACTCCCGTCGTACTGAGAGTTGAACTGGTCAACACCGCCTCTATGGGTGAGAACCATTTTGTATGCCAGCAGCGCATGACGGTAAACGGAAAGGAATGGAAGAAATATCAGATTACACTGCGCCCCAACCAGACTCTCGATAAGGCCAGCTTAAGGATATTCATGGAGACCCGCGGCGGAGCCAGCGTTGACCTGGAACACATATCCCTGTTCCCCACCGACACGTGGATGGGACGCGAGGGCGGCCTCAGGAAGGACCTGGCACAGGCCCTGGCTGACCTGCATCCAGGAATTTTCCGTTTCCCCGGTGGCTGCATTGTTGAGGGCACCGACCTTGAGACACGTTACAACTGGAAAAACACGGTAGGTCCGGTCGAGAACCGCCCGCTCAACGAGAACCGTTGGGAGTACACGTTCTCACACCGTCTGTACCCCGATTATTTCCAGAGTTACGGACTGGGATTCTTTGAGTTTTTCCAGCTCAGTGAGGACATCGGCGCCGAGCCTCTGCCCATTGTAAGCTGCGGTCTGGCCTGCCAGTTCCAGAACAATGACATAAGCGCACACGTTCCGGTTGACCAGCTTGACCCCTACATCCAGGATGCCCTGGACCTTATAGAGTTTGCCAACGGCCCTGCCACATCCACATGGGGCAAGGTACGCGCCGATATGGGACACCCCGAACCGTTCAACCTTAAATATATAGGTATAGGCAACGAGCAGTGGGATGCCCTCTATCCCGAGCGCCTGGAGCCGTTCATCAAGGCTATCCGCAAGGCTTATCCCAACATAAAGATTGTAGGTTCATCGGGCCCCAACTCCGAGGGTGACCAGTTTGATTACCTATGGCCCGAGATGAAACGTCTGGGAGCCGATCTGGTAGACGAGCATTTCTACCGTCCTTACGAGTGGTTCCTGAGCCAGGGCACACGATATGACAACTATGACCGCAAGGGACCCAAGGTATTCGCTGGAGAGTACGCCTGCCATGCTACCGGAAAGAAGTGGAACCACTACTATGCATCACTGCTCGAGGCCGCATTCATGACAGACCTGGAGCGCAATGCCGATATAGTTCATATGGCCACATATGCCCCGCTGTTTGCCCATGTAGAGGGCTGGCAGTGGCGTCCGGACCTTATCTGGTATGACAACCTGCACTCATTCCGTACAGTAAGCTGGTATGTACAGCAGCTCTACAGCCAGTACAAGGGCCAGAATGTGGTAGGACTCACCATGAACGGAAAGCCCGTAGCCGGACAGGACGGCCAGAACGGTCTGTTTGCCAGCGCTGTACGTGAGGGTAATCAGATTTATATCAAGGTTGCAAACACTTCCGATAAGGAGCAGCAGCTGACATTCAATTTCAACGGGCTCAAGAAAAAGGCCGTTATGGCGGCGTCAAAGCGTGTTGACCTGTCAAGTGACAAACTCTATGAGGACAACTCAATTGAGGCTCCGGTAAACATCGTTCCCGTTGAGAACGGTTTTGACGGAAAGGGACAGAGCATTCAGGCTGCCATCAATCCAACCAGTTTCAGCATCTTCATTCTGACAATAAATCCGTAACTTTGCATCGTGGCAATAGAAGATGCAATATTCAGGCGGTCAGAACTGCTTCTGGGAACCCAGGCTATGGAAGGGATCGCCAGCAAGCGGGTCATCATATTCGGAGTTGGAGGCGTAGGCTCATGGTGTGCCGAGAGCCTGATACGCTCCGGCATCCGTCATCTGACCATTGTTGACTCCGACCGTGTGTGCATAACCAACATCAACCGCCAGCTCATGGCCACTGCCAGGACAGTCGGGCAGGTAAAGGTTGATGTACTCAAGGAGCGTCTGCTCAGCATTAACCCCAATGCTGAAATTACAGCCCTGCAGCAAATATTCACAGAGGATACAGCAGACTCTTTTGATATAGGCAGCTACGATTATATAATTGACGCAATAGATTCCCTCAAAGACAAGGCGTTGCTTATAATGATGGCCACCCGCACTAAGGCCAGGTTCTATTCATCAATGGGAGCCGCCCTCAAACTGGACCCCACCCGCATCCGCGTGGCGGAATTCTGGAAGGTAAAAGGAGATCCTCTGGCCCGCGCCCTGCGCAAACGTTTCAAGCAGAACGACCAGTACCCGCGCCGCAAATTCAAATGCGTCTATTCTGATGAGTTATTGCAGAACAAAGGGCACAACACCACCTGCGGAACAGAAAAGTGCATGTGTCCCAAAGCCAAATTGGGCCCTGGCAATCCGGAATTGCTCAATCATGAGTGGTGTTCATCCAAGGCGCAGATAAACGGAACTCTGGCCCATATCACCGCCATATTCGGATTCACGCTGGCCGGCCTTGTAATACAAGACGCCGTTTCCGAATCCTAAAACGGCAGCATGTAATAAACGCAATCCGTATCGCGGTAAAACTCCCGGGCACCCCACCTTTTCCAATAAGCATGAGTTTTAAGACTGTGCATTACGGGAATGAATAGAAAGTTATAACCCGCTTTCAGTTCCGGCATAATCTCCATAAGCATATCGTAGTTGAGACGAGTGCCGCGGTAATCCTCACGTACAATGAATGAGAACACCGCCGTGTAGCGCTGACGGTTCAGTCTGTCTAACAGTTCAGGAGCATCCTGTTTGATTTGGGCCGTCTCCTCCTCAATACGGTAGTCACTCATATTCAGAAGTCCTATCACATCACCTTTATCATCAATCGCCTTTACGCTCAGAAGCCAGTTGAACTTGAGGGTCCGCACCCACTCCTCCACCTCACGGCGGTCAAATCCGTACTGGCGCACCATCCAGTCTATGGTAAGCGGGGCATCGGCCTCTGTCATTCTGCAAAGGATGTAAGACATACCGGTCAGGCGTTGAATGTCACTATATTATAAGTAAGGAGTATCTCAGGATGGTATGACAGTTTGGCCTTGCGAAGACCCGGCAGGCCCATATCCTCCTCCCTGTTTACATAGGTAAACTGCTCCGGCAGATGGGCGCAGAACTGCTGGTTTATCATGCTGAATGCGCCCTCCACATTACGGTCGGCTTTCTCCACGCAGACATCGAAAGTATCCCGGGTCACGGCGCTTCCGTAGGTAAACGCCACCATACGGCCATCCACATAGATGCTGCCGCCTATCATGCCCAACTCATTCCAGTGGCCGAATATAGTCTCCATAACCTGATGCTCGGCCTCAATGGTATCGCCGTAAACGGGGTTGTCATGCTCCTTCTCATCGTTCCAGACAGAGAGCACCCCACGGCAGTCATCAAAAAGCTCTGGTGTAAGGGGCCGATACTCATAACCCGGGAAAAGCGTAAGGAAACGGTTCACATGATTGCGCTTACCCTTGAGCTTGCCGCCCTGAAGCGTTGCCAGATCCGCACGACGGTAGATATAGTCATATTGGTCACGCTGTGACTCCACACCTATGTTTATACCCTTACAGCAGGCGTTCTGCTGCAACTGCAGTGCCGCCTCATCCTCCAGCCCCAGCAGTATCAGACGACCATTACTGTCCTCGCAAAGAGCCTGCAGCAAATCACAGCCTGGCGTCCCCTGCATGCAGAGCATATAAGCCCGCTGCCCCTCCATACTGAACCGCAGCACCACCGCATCGGCCAGCACACAGACCTCGGTCCCGAACCAGGCCTGCCAACCCACCAGATTGGCAAAGTTAAAGTTGCAGTTCCTCCGCCCGGCACTCAGGCTCACCGCCTGCACCCTCTCGCGGTCTGCTACAGAAAGTGTATGGAATTCCAGTTTCATGCAGGTATATGAAAGTTTTTTTACAATTTGAGAGCAAATGTAGTGCATTTGCAACGGGATTGCAACGCCTCAGAGCATCAATATTCATATCGGACGCTCTACATTTGCACAAAACATTGATCAGACATGCACAAATTTTTTCTCAATCTGACTATTGCGCTGCTGCTTCCGGCTGCTATCCTTTCCTCCAACACAAATCATTATGATAAGGAGTGGTTCCTGGTGGACTCTCTGATAGAGGAACAGGAGCAAATTAAAGCCATTGACGCCGTTCATGCAATACTTGACAAGGCCAAGGCCGATGACAACGATTACGAGATACTGCGATGCGCCCTGATGTTAAACCGTCTGGATGCGCCCAATCCCAAGAACGCCCGATACAGTGCTGACTCATATATGCTTTTTGACTCACTGGAGTCCGTTATGGATGATGAGGGACTCAAGGCCATCTGCCATTATCTGGAGGCCGTTTGCCTGAAAGAATACTTAGGCAACAGCAACTACAGGATTCCCGCCGGCAATCCTCTCGGCATAGAGCAGGAGCAGTTGAAAGACAGGTTCCATTACCATTTCAATCAGGCATTCAGTCTGGCCGGGAGCAAGCGCACAAAGGATTACATCCATTTTATACCCGATTGTAGCGACGATTTCCTTAAGCTACGACCCAAACTGCAGGACGTCCTGATGGAGAATTCATGTTTTACCATTGGCCGTGCCGCCTGGAGCAATGAAAACCCATTTATTACTGAACTGCTTAAATCCGATGAGCGGCTCTTAGGGGATGCATCGCAGTTCCTGAAAGCCGTAAGCAGCGAAGACCCGGACAACATACATCTGTGGCAGATACATACCCTTAAATTACTGACTGAGAACAATCTTAGGGCAAATGCCGATATCCGCGCAACCATTGACTATAAGCGCCTCAGGACAATCGTAGAGTCTGTTTCCCCATCAGACTGGGTATCGGTTTCGGAAAAGATTGAAAGACTGGCAGACTCTTACCGCCGCAAAAGCAGATACTCAGCCTGCATCTACATGCTTGCCGCCAAGGTCCTTATCGAGCACGTAACTGACCAGAAAACTATTGACAAGGAGCTTAGGAGCAGGCTCTCAGTACACGCTCATGAGTTGCTTCTGGACGCCATCGGGATATGGCCGGACAGCGAGAACGCCCAAGAGTGCCGTGGGTTGCTGAGCCGTATTGAGAAACGCAAGCTGAGCATATCATTTGACAGGATTGAGCGTGCCGGTGTGCCAAACCTGGCCATGCTTACATACTCCAACATAGATACAGTCTGGTTCAAAGCCATCAGATATGACAAGAGTTCTTACAGCAATCTGAGAACCAATCTTTACCGCAACGATTTCATCACCATGATTCAGGACGGGAGTATTCCGGATACACATGTAGCCGCAAGCTGGAGCGTGGCAACAGCCCAAGTTAACCGCAACGACTGGATTGAGCACTCAATGTGGGTATCACTGCCCGCCCTTGAGAAAGGAGAATACATCATAATGGCATCTCCAGACCGGAAATTCAGGGATGAAAGCTGTTACGCCTACAGATTCCTTACAAGCAGCAGGATATTGTTTACGCCCACATATCTTACCGATTCCGACAATAATGCCGAACTCACCGGATTCTTGAGCGATGCATCAACAGGTGCGGCATTATCGGATTGCAGTTATACCCTTTACGGATATGATGACATAGAAGATTCCGATTTCAAAATCCAAGGCAATACCGGAGCGGACGGTTTCATCAGATTGAGCTATCCGGTAGGTGCTGAAGATGATTTTATGCTCATAGTGAATAATGACACCTACACAGACACCCTGGAATTTGACACCCGTGGTAAATATAACTATTCATATTCCAGATTCCCATTCCCCTTCTCAAAGGGACCTGTCCACATCAAAATCAACACAGACAGGGCAGTCTATCGTCCCGGCGACACCATACGCTACTGCGGCGTCATATCAGAAACCCCGCCCCATATGGACGGTCACGTGATGGCAGGTCTGCCGGTAGTGGTATTCATCTCTGCCAATCGTCAGGATATTCCAATACAGGAAACCGTATCGGATGCTCACGGATGTTTTGAGGGCGAATGGCCTGTGCCTGACGATTACAGGCCGGGATGGATGGGGCTTTGTGCGTTTGCCTATCCTGAAGGTGAAGACCTGGAATCACTGTTTGAAGAAATGGACGAGGAAAGCCTGCATCTGCCTGGCAACTCAAAGGAGATTAAGATTGAATCATACTCCAGACAACTTCTTGAAGTGAAATTTGACACAATCATGACACCGCCTGTCCCGGGATCTGTAGCAGAGTGTACTGGCCGCGTACTTACAATCCTGGGTAATCCGGTAGGCGGAGCCCGGATACAATGGAGCACAAGTGTCAATGTAAGGGACGATGAATCATTTGCGCCGGTATTTCATGACAAGATACTTGAAACCGGCCAGACCCAAACCCGCCCGGACGGCACATTCACAATCCGATACAAAGCCGATGCAGACTCTGATGACCTGATAGAACTTAATGCTACAGTAATTGACGGCAATGGTGAGACTCATGCATTTTTCAATGACATATACATGTCTAATGCTTCAAGCCTGAATGTTACAGTCCAAAAGAGCATCATCGGAACTGATGATCCATTACTTACAATAAAAACATACAGCAATTATCCCGGAACAGGCCAGTACAAGGTCCGGATAGAAGCATTACAGCAGAATCAGAGTAAAGACATTGACATATATACCGCATTCCAAGTCAGGGAATCCGACCGCAAGGAGATGTCTGAGACCGCACTCACTCAAGGTGTGCTGACAACACTGTTTCCAGGATACGAGTTCGGATTACCCGCCACGCCGCAGGTATCACATACGCTTATGGACAGTACAATTGTATTCCGCGCCTATGAAACCGACTCAATACGTGTTCCCGGCATTAGTACCGGGCTTTACAGGATCACGGTGACATCAGATTCCGCCGAGATCAATTACAAAGGCAATACATACAGCCAGGAGATATTCATACCGGTTGGCAATTCTCCGGATACGCTTACGGTCAATGACCTTTTGTGGATGCAGAACCGACAGGAAATACTACGTGAGGGCGATACTGCAACGGTACATATTGGAAGCCCCTGCCCAGGAGCCATTATACGTTATGACGTAATCAACCGCAACGGCAGTCTCACACACGGCACCATGATTGCTGACGGCATGACTCAAACTATATCATTCCCGGTAAATGATGATCTTTGCGGCAACATCCTGATTGTAGCAACCGCATTCAAGGACGGTATGACAGCCAAATCATACTGCCCTGTATACATACCCTATTACTCCAAGCATCTGAAATATGAACTGACCTCATTCCGCAGCAATCTTACAAGCGGTAATGAGGAGAGCTGGACATTCAGGTTCACGGACAGCCAAGGCAAGCCGGTAAGGGCATCGGTTATGGCCTCTATGTATGACTCCTCACTGGATAGGATAGAGCGCAACCGATGGGAATTTTTCCCCTGGCAATACATGGAATTCATCACGGCCGATCCCGTCCGAATCTATCAGGAACACAGAGAATTCTCATTTACTGAAAGGATATTGCCGTTCAATGGTTTCAGGAGCATTGGTCTGGGTATTGCAGACCCGCTGTCAACACCTATCAGGAAAGAATTACCCATACCTTTAAGAGAAGCAAGCTCTTCGGTAATGGCTTCAGAGAGTATCCCGTCTCTAGTTGACAATAACGGCATGATAAACAATTCCGATACTCAGGTTACGTTTATGGAACCCACTGATATAAGAAAGGACCTCAGACACACGGGTCTTTACAAGACCGGCCTCCAGACTGACCAGGACGGTTATGTCACCATCCGGTTCAAGGCTCCAGAGCTCCTTACCCGCTGGAACCTGCAGGTATTTGCATACACCGACAGTCTGCTCACAACCGGATTCGGCGGTTATGTAACCACCTCAAGGCCATTGATGGTTGAGCCTGCTGTCCCCAGATTCTTCCGTCAGGGTGATGTCACAGACTTTGTCCAGAAAGTAACCAACACCCGGGATACCGACACTGAAGTTATCGTAAAGGTATCTTTTACCGATGCCGACAGCAGGAATACTCTGGATCTTACCGACGGCGATTCTGTCAGGATTGTCTCTGTAAAGGCGGGCGGCAGCGTTAACGTTCCTTTCAGACTTACTATACCGGAGGGCGTCAAAACAATAACATACACCGTGACAGCAGCCTCAGACAGTTTCTCGGACGGACAGAAGGAGACCGTTCAGGTCCTTTCCAACCGTGTAAGCGTGACCAGGAGCATGTCTCTATTCAACAACGGGAATGAGACCCGCCAGTTCCGTTCAGATGCTCCGGATTTATCGGCCACAGGCAGAATCTGGGATCAGGAACTTACGCTTCAGTACCACTCTCATCCCATCTTCTATGCCATCGATGTTCTGCCGTCACTCACTGAGACCAAGAATCCGGACAACATAAGCCTGCTCTACAACATTGCAGCCCAATGCATGTCCGGCATGATAGCCCAGAATTACCCGTCTGTAAGAAGCAGGCTTGACCCTCTCTATTCTGATTCAGTTAGAATTGAACTTATGCTTGACTCTTACATGGAGATTATCAGAGGCCGCCTCAACCCGGACGGAGGAATGCCATGGATGCCGGGTGGAGCATCCAGCGCATATGTAACTTCAGTTATGCTGTACATATTTGACTTCCTTGACCTGACATATGGTTATACATACAATACGGCATTGAGATTCCTTGCATCGTGTGTATATGAAAAAACATATCATCTGTCACATCAGGACATCATGTTCCTTTACCTCTACTCAAAGAGGAATAAGATTTGGGTTGTAGAGAAGGAAATTGAAAACAAATACAACACTCTGCTGGAGCTTGCCGCCAAGTACAATCACAAGAATGAGGACCTCTATTACCGCGGGTTGCTCATACAAATGTTCATGAGTTGCGGCTATACCGATATGGCTCACCGCATTGCCCATGACCTGATCGCCGAATCCCGTTACAGTGATGAGTTGGGCCGATACTGGGACGATAACCGTGGAGGTTATCTGTGGCACGAGGCACCAGTAGAGACACAGGCCGTTATCATACGCGCCCTGAAAGCCGCCGGATATGACCGTGAGGCCGATGAATCCGCCCGCTGGCTGCTCAAGCAGAAGGAGACCACCAGTTGGGAGTCAACCCCAGCCACAGCAATGGCTGTAATGGCGCTGTTGGAGACCTCAAGCGGCAGCCTGCCTCAAGCCGGATCAGGTGTAACCGTAACCATAGGTAACGAGCGCATTGAATCAACTGCCCACGGTAATGATGACGGTTATATGAACCGCACATGGAGTGGTCCCGTGAGCCCCGATAAGGCTGTCATAACGGTAACCAATCACTCCAACGGCATGAGTTGGGGAGCATTATTCCATACTTTCACACAGGATCTGGCCGATGTTGAGCAAAGCGGTAACGGAATGAATCTGGAGCGCACCCTATACCGTATTGTAAAGGATACCCAAGGCGAGCATCTGGAGGAGATAACTCCCGGCACCACGCTCGGCAAGGGAGACCGCATCAAGGTCAAGCTGAATCTCAGTACAGACCGCACCTACGAGTACGTACGGTTAAGAAGCCAGCGTGCCGCATCACTGGAACCTGTGAGCACAAAAGCCGGATATACGTATAACTTAACAAGAGACCTGCTCTACTATTGGGCCCCGGCCAACACGTCCGATGACCTCTACATAGAACGTCTTGAAAAGGGAACATACAGTATTGAATATGAACTGTACGTCCAGAAAAGCGGCACATTCAGCATGGGTCTGGCAACAGTAGAATGCCTTTACGCCCCGGCCTACCGTGCCATCGCCCCCAACACTGTAATCAATTGTCAGTAACTGTCAGATAAGTGAGTAGAACAGGCCGCCAAACAGACCGGCCATGAGGATTACCTTGATGGGACCGATTTTCCAGAAGTAGGTGGCTATGAATGCCAGGATAAAAAGGCCGATACTTACGTAGAGTTGGAGATTGTCTATGCTGTACGTGCCCAGATTCTCCTCATTAAGGAGCAGCATGACGGCAGCCACAAGCATACCCACCACCACCGGCCGCAGCCATCTGAGCACGGTCTGTACCATAGGGTGTTTCTTGTAACGCATAAAGAAGGCGCTTATAAGAAGCATAATGATAAATGATGGCAACATGACCGAGAATGATGCCAGCAGAGAGCCCAACACGGCCTCCGTTCGTGACATGCCGGCGTTCTCCATAGCCTTGTAGCCTACATATGTGGCCGAGTTGATGCCTATCGGACCCGGAGTCATCTGGCTTACGGCCACGATATCGGTAAACTCGGAGTTTGATATCCAATGCTGTTTCTCAACCACATCATTATGAATGAGCGATATCATTCCGTAACCGCCACCGAACCCGAACAGACCTATCTTGAAGAAGGTCCAGAACAGTTTGAGCCAAATCACTATTCCGTTCATGCCTTCCTCAGTTTAAATACGTAATAAAGAACGGCGCCCACAATGGCACCCAGGATTATCCATACCGGTGATACACCGAACCACCAGATGATAAGCGCCGTTGCCACCGGAACCCACCAGTTCCATTTATTGAGTCCGGCCTTTGATGCCAGACGGATGGAAGGGGTAAGTATCAGCGCGATGACCGCGGGACGGATGCCCTTGAACACATTCTCCACAATCTCATTGTCCCGGTAGTTGCCCACAAACAGCGCAATGGCCAGGATTATAATGATTGACGGCATTGCAGCACCTATAGCACAGGCCACGCTGCCTCGTTTGCCGCGCACGCGGTAGCCCACAAATATGGCCATATTTACAACAAAGACTCCCGGAGCTGACTGGGCAATAGCCATCAGATCCAGGAAGTCCTGATCAGTTAGCCAACCTTTGTGCTCCACCACCTCACGCTGCAACAGCGGGATCATGGCATATCCGCCGCCTATGGTGAACAGCCCTATTTTAAAAAAGGTGATGAAAAGGTCAAACAGCATTATACAGTTACTTTTGAGCCTCAACCCACTTGCGGGCATTCACGAATGCCTCAATCCACGGGGTGATCTCATCATCCAGGCGCTCGGCGGGATAGTATCCGCACTGCCACGGGAATATGGCACGCTCGGGATGCGGCATCATGGCTACGTGACGGCCGTCGGCACTTGCTATACCGGCTACGTTGTAGTCCGATCCGTTAGGATTGGCGGGATAATCGGCATATGTGTATTTGGCTATCACATTGTACTTACCCTCGGGGTAAGGCAGTGAGAACTTGCCCTCTCCGTGAGCAACCCACACGCCTAAGCGGCTTCCGCCTAAGGTCTTGAACATGACGCTCTCGTTCTGAGGTATTGTAAGACCCAGGAAAGCCGACTCAAACTTGTGTGAGTCATTGTGCAGCATGTGAGCCTGTTTCTCATAATCAGGATTGATAAGACCCAGTTCAATCATCAGCTGGCAACCGTTGCAGATACCCAGTGACAGGGTGTCCTTACGGGCGTAGAAGCGGTCCAGTGTCTCCTTGGCCTTGGGATTGAACAGGAACGCACCTGCCCAGCCCTTGGCGGAGCCCAGAACGTCCGAATTGGAGAATCCACCGCAGAACACAATCATATTGATATCATCCAGAGTCTCGCGGCCGCTAACCAGGTCGGTCATGGTAACGTCCTTGACATCAAATCCGGCCAACCATAGTGTGTATGCCATCTCACGCTCACCGTTGGTACCCTTCTCACGGATTATTGCAGCCTTGACACCGCTGGGTGTGCGGCGGTCGGGATCCAGACCAAACTGGCTCAGCTTGCCTGTAAAGTTATAGGCAATCTTGATGTCCATGGGCTGCTTTGAATAGTTCTTGTAACGCTTGTCGGCACAGCCGTTCATTGACTGCTTGCGATCCAGCAGATATGATGTCTTGTACCAGAGGTCACGCATCTTGTCTATATCGATGGTGATGTCATTCTTGCCGCGACGGATGTAGAGCGTGCGTGCATCGACCGGACGACCTATCACGGCGTAGCCCACGCCTGCCTCATCAAGGTAAGAACTTACGGCATCCAGTTTTTTGCTCTCAACCTGCAGAACAACACCCGGGTTCTCGGCAAACAGCATGCTTGTAAGGTCCTTGCCTGTTAATTTGTCCAGACTAACCTCCAGACCGCCCTGAGGATTGGCAAAGCACATCTCAAGCAGGGTTACCACCAGACCGCCGGCAGAGATATCGTGACCGGCCAGAACCAGACGCTTGTCAATAAGCTTCTGAACAGCGTTGAATGCATCGGCAAAATACTCGGGGTTCTTTACTGTGGGAACGTCACTGCCAATGCGGTCAAGTGACTGAGCCAGGGCCGAACCGCCAAGTTTCTGAGAGTCAAAGCTGAAGTCTATATGAATGAGCACGCTGTCCTTGCGGTCTGCAAGTACAGGTGATACCACCTTACGTATATCCGATACCTCACCGCCCGATGAAACAATCACGGTACCCGGGCTAATGATCTTGCTGCCGTCGGGGTACTTCTGGGTCATGGAGAGTGAGTCCTTACCGGTGGGAACGTTTATGCCAAGTTCAAGGCAGAAGTCTGACAGGGCCTTGACACCCTGGTACAGACGTGCATCCTCACCCTTCTGTGCGCGGCAGGGCCACATCCAGTTGGCAGAGAGTGATACGGTCTTAAGTCCCTGAGATAAAGGTGCGAATACTATGTTGGTCAGTGACTCTGCAACTGACAGTACTGAGCCTGCAGCGGGATCGGCCAGACCGGCCTGCGGAGCATGGCCTATAGCAGTAGCGATACCCTTCTTGCCGCGATAGTCAAGTGCAACCACACCGCAGTCAGAGAGCGGCAACTGCAACTTACCCTGGCACTGCTGACGTGCAATCTTACCTGTTACGGAACGGTCAACCTTGTTGGTGAGCCAGTCCTTGCAGGCCACAGCCTCCAGCTGGAGCACGTTACCCAGGTACTCCTCAATCTTATCATCACTGTATGTTACGTTCTCATATTTGCGCTCAACGGTCTCGTCAACCATATAGGTCTTGGGAGATGAACCGAACATCTGGCTTACTGCCAGGTCAAACGGACGTACGCCATCGGCCTGCTCAAAGGCAAAGCGTGCATCGCCGGTAGTCTCACCGACCACGTACATCGGGGCGCGCTCACGCTCGGCAATCTTGCGTACGTGCTCAATGTGCTTCTCATCAATTAGAAGGCCCATACGCTCCTGTGACTCGTTGGCTATGATCTCCTTTGATGACAAAGTCTTGTCACCAACAGGCAGTTTGCTCATGTCAATCAGACCGCCACACTCCTCAACCAACTCGGACAGACAGTTAACGTGACCGGCCGATCCGTGATCATGGATTGAAACTATGGGGTTGGTATCCTCCTCGCAGAGGGCGCGTGTAACGTTGTAGGCACGCTTCTGCATCTCGGCGTTGGCACGCTGAACAGCGTTCAACTCAATACCGGATGAGTATCGGCCAGTTTCAACTGATGAAACCGAGCCGCCACCCAGACCGATGCGGTAGTTGTCACCGCCCAGCACCACAATCTTGTTGCCCTTCTTGGGAGTGCCCTTGATGCAGTCGCGCTTGGTGCCGTAGCCCACGCCGCCGGCCAGCATGATTACCTTGTCGTAACCGTACTGCTCGCCGTTCTCCTGATGCTCAAAGGTAAGCAGCGATCCGCAGATAAGCGGCTGACCGAACTTGTTGCCAAAGTCCGATGCACCATTAGACGCCTTAATCAGAATCTGCTCTGGAGTCTGATAGAGCCACTTGCGCTCTTTCATGGGCTTTTCCCATGTACGGCTCTCATCATTGCGGGGATATGATGTCATATAGACAGCAGTACCTGCTATAGGCCATGAACCTGTACCGCCACCCATACGGTCGCGGATCTCACCGCCGGTACCGGTCGATGCGCCGTTGAACGGCTCAACCGTGGTGGGGAAGTTATGTGTCTCGGCCTTAAGTGATATTACGGTCTCAATATTCTTGATTATAAACCAGTCTGATGTGGAGTGATCGGCCGGAGCGAACTGCTCTACAACCGGACCCTGTGCAAATGCCACGTTGTCCTTGTATGCTGACAGGATACGGTTGGGGTTCTCCTGTGTGGTCTTCTTGATAAGACTGAACAGTGATGACTCCATCTCTTTGCCGTCAATAATGAACTTTCCGCCGAATATCTTGTGGCGGCAGTGCTCAGAGTTGATCTGGGCGAATCCGAACACCTCGCTGTCGGTCAGCTTGCGGCCCAGCTCACCCTCCACCTTGTGCAGGTAATCAATCTCCTCCTTGGAGAGTGCCAGACCCTCCAGCTCGTTGTAAGAGTCCAGGTCATCGATAAACAGGATGGGCTGAGGTTTGATATCGACTGTGAATATCTTCTGGTCAAGTCCCTTGTACAGGCGCTGCAGCATGGGGTCGTAGTCGGCATCGGCACTGGCTACCGGGAAATACTCCTCTATACGGCTTATGCCCTTGAGTCCCATGTTCTGGGTAATCTCAACGGCGTTGGTGCTCCAGGGGGTAATCATCTCACGGCGCGGTCCCACATAGAAACCTTCCAGTGATTCCTGATCCAGAGCATCAGCATTACCATAAAGCCAGCTCAGCTTCTTAACATCCTCTGCCTGCAGTTTTGAAGCAGTCTCAGTGGCAACAATCGTGCCCGTAGGGTTCTTGAAAAAGATAATCATTTCAGTTACAAAATTTTGATGTGCAAAGTTAGTCATTTCCCTACACTTTTCAGCCACAGGTCTCTTCTATTTATCAACATATTTGGAAGCACCGCCGGACTATGGAGATGCGATCCATTTGTGTTCAGGGGTCGAATTGTTATTCGCAATATATGCGAGTTAATTTTGTCATTTATTCGCAAATACATATATTTGTTGCGAATTAAATTAAGAATCAACTATGTGGATATACGAAAGATACGATTGGATGAACTTCGACTGGGATAAAGACAAGATATCGGCACTTGTTGAAAAGGTCAGTTCCAGCATCGGTTTTCTTCATGGCCGGATTGCCTCTCTTGCGGAAGATGACCGGTCTGGCGCATCTATAGAGATTCTCACCCAGGACATCGTGTCCTCTTTCCGCATAGAAGGGATCAAACTGAATACAGACGATGTACGTTCTTCCATCGTGCGGCGCCTGGGTGTCACCAACATCCAGACCACAGGCACCACGACCCATTTTATGGAGGGTGTAGTGGATATGATGCTGGATGCAACGCGTAACTGCAACACCCCCCTTGACAGGGAACGCATCTTTGGGTGGCACAGCGCTCTATTCCCCACAGGGAAAAGCGGATCTTATCCGATTACAGTGGGAAACTACCGGAAAGGAGACGTTCAGGTAATATCCGGTTCCATGGGGCGTGAAAAAGTCCATTATATGGCACCACCCGCCTCTGACGTGAACGACTATATGGAAGAATTCATATACTGGTTCAACAACGAGACCGGAATCTCCAACATCATCAGGTCTGCCATAGCCCATCTTATATTCGTAAGCATACATCCTTTTGATGATGGCAACGGTCGTATAGGAAGGGCAATTGCAGATATGGCTCTGGCAGCGATAGGCGGAGGAAACGGACGTTTCTTCAGTATGTCACGAGAAATAGAAAAAGAGAAGAAAGACTATTATACCATTCTTGAGAAAACTCAGCGCTTCTCAAATGACGGAGTTATTACCCCCTGGCTGGAATGGTATGTCGCCTGCCTTGGCAGAGCTGTGGACAGTTCACTGGAAACACTGAGCGGAATCCTGAACAAATCGGTATTTTGGCGCGAATTCTCCGGGGTGGAACTGTCCCAAAGGCAAAGGAAAGTGCTGAACATTTTTCTAGACGGTAAGGAGGCAAAACTTACCGCGCAGAACTGGTCCCACCTGGGTACTGTCTCTCTTGATACCGCTTTAAGGGATATTGCCGACCTTGAAAAAAAAGGCGTCATATCGGCTTATCCCGGCAGAACGAGAAAAGTGGAATATGCCATCAATTATGTTAAGGCCGATGATTTTCTAGAGCATTTTCAGGACATTCACGTTGAACCGGGAGAAAGGGGCCGTTATCTCACTGCTGTATATGACGGAACAGATATTCGGGAACGGATATCCGATCTGGACTATGAACAGTTTGAATCAGGAAATATGTCTTACTCCGACCTGATTCACAAATATATGGCATATCTTTCGTCCCTGTAAATGCTGACGTTAAATGCTGCTCACTGACCACGAGCGCGCACATTTGTACTTTATTTTATCCAAAGATGAAAGATTTTGCAGCGATAGACTTTGAGACGGCTAACAGTGAGCGGAGTTCGGTTTGCTCGGTTGGTGTGGTAATTGTGCGCGATGGCGAGATTGTGGACTCGTTCTACTCACTCATTAAGCCCGAGCCTGATTATTACAACTATTGGTGCCAGCGGGTGCATGGATTATGCAGCCGCGACACAGACGGTGCGCCCGTATTTCCCGATGTCTGGGCCAAGATTGAGCCGATGATTCAGGGACTGCCCCTCGTTGCGCATAACAGTCCGTTTGATGAAGGTTGCCTCAAGGCCGTATTTCGCACATATCAGATGGATTATCCAGACTATGAGTTCTATGACACCCTTTGCTGCTCACGCAGAAAACTGCCATCGTTAGCAAACCATCAACTGCAGACAGTTGCCGCCGCCTGCGGTTATCAGCTGGAGAATCATCACCACGCACTGGCCGATGCCGAGGCCTGCGCCTGGATAGCACGGGAAATCCTGTAAATGATACAAAAGGGGACTGTCCCCTTTTGTATCATTTTTGGCGGCTGTGGAGGCCGCACTCTCGTTTGTCGGGGTTCTCCCACCACCAGCGGCCGGCACGGATATCCTCGCCGGGGTTGATGGCACGGGTGCAAGGCTGGCATCCTATGCTGGGGTAGCCCTGCTCATGCATCTTGTTGTAAGGTACATTGTTGGATTTGACGTAATCAATCACTTCGGCCTCACTCCACAGCATGAGCGGATTGAGTTTGATTACATCATCGGCGGTGTCGTATTCTATTATCTGCATGTCTGTGCGGGTTACGGACTGCGAGCGGCGGAGTCCGGTAATCCACACGTCAACGCCCTTAAGGGCGCGTTTAAGCGGTTCTATCTTACGTATGTCGCAGCACAGGTGACGCAGTTCCACGCTGTCATAGAACAGGTTGATTCCGTGCTGGCGGACCATCTCCTGCACTTTGGCGTAATCCGGAAAGAACACCTCTATGCGGATGCCGTATCGGCGGTTGGTGCGGTCTATCAAGTCATATATCTGGGGGAACATACGACCGGTATCGAGGGTGAATATTCGGGCGCTCTCCTTGCCGTGACGGGCTATCATATCGGTCACGGCCTGGTCCTCATAACTGAGGCTGGTGGAGAGTGCGGCACGGAGTCCGAATGTTTCAACTGCCCACCGGACTGCTGCCTGGGCGCTCTCCAAGGCACCAAGGCCTGCCCATTCGGCATTCTTCTCTGCCACCAGGGCAATCTTCTGTTCCTTAGTCATAACTCTCAACTATCATTCCGGCACCAACGGTGTCGTTTGTTCCGTCAATAAATATAAGCGAACCCATGGTACGGTTGTCGCGGTAGGGGTCGAACACAAGCGGAGCGGCGGTCTTAAGATGCACTCGAGCAATGTCATTGGCTGTAAGTTGCTCTATACCATAGACTTTCTCCTGCTTGTCAATATCCAGTTTGTACTCAATCTCCTTAACGATACCGGCCACCTCCTGTGTTGCATGACGGATGGTGTAACGCTTACCGCACACCAGCGGAGAGGTACGCAGCCAGCATACATCCAGCACAAAGTCATTGCTCAATGAGGGCTTAACGCCGCTGTCCGATGCAATCACGTCGCCGCGGCTTATATCTATATCGTCCTTAACGGTGATGCAGACCGATTCGCCCGCAACCGCCTGCTCCTTCTGCTTCTCGCCCAGCCAGATGCCGGTAACGGTGCTCTTTGAGCCCGATGGCAACACCTCTATCCTGTCACCCACGCGGATGGCACCCTGGGCAATGCGTCCGCCGTATCCCCTGAAATCGGGGAACTGCCTTGAGATGGGCCTTATCACATACTGCACAGGGAATCGCATACTGTCAGCATCACCGGAAGGAATCTCTATCTCCTCCAGCAACTCCAGCAGCGACGGTCCATCGTACCAGGGCATACGTTCTGAACGTGACACCACATTGTCGCCGTCCTTGGCGCACATGGGAATGAATATCACATCCTTGAACTCAAGTCCGTTCTTTTGGATCATAGCATTGTAGGCAGTGCGGATATCATCAAACACCTTGCCGTCAAACTCCACCAGGTCCATCTTGTTTACAGCCACCACAACCTTGGGGATACGCAGCAGCGATGCAATGCACGAGTGCCTTACGGTCTGCTCCATTATCCCGTGACGGGCATCCACCAGTATCACAGCCAGATCAGCTGTAGATGCGCCGGTAACCATATTGCGGGTGTACTGTATATGCCCCGGGGTATCGGCTATTATGAACTTGCGCTTGGGGGTGGCAAAGTAACGGTATGCCACATCTATGGTTATGCCCTGCTCACGCTCGGCACGCAGGCCGTCGGTAAGCAGCGCCAGGTTGACCTCCTCGTTGCCGCGGCTGCGCGAAGCCTCCTCTACAGCTTCTAACTGATCCTCGAATATAGACTTTGAATCATACAGCAGACGGCCTATGAGCGTACTCTTTCCGTCATCCACACTGCCGGCGGTAGTGAACCGCAGCAGTTTCATCTCAAGATATCCATTATTCTCCATAGACCTTCTAATTAGAAGTAACCCTGTTTTTTCCGGTCCTCCATTGCCGTTTCCGAGCGTTTGTCATCGGCACGACCGCCACGCTCGGTGACGCGGGTCGATGCTATCTCGTCGATAATCTCCTCAAGTGAATGGGCATGTGATAGCGTAAGTCCCGTGCAGGTTACATCACCTATGGTACGGCAGCGCACCTCACGTTCCTCAACTACCTCCTCCGGACGGCGGGGTATGAAATCGGGATCGGCTGCAAGCCACTGGCCGTCGCGATAGAAACACTTGCGCATGTGAGTGTAGTACAGGCTGGGCAGCTCAATCTTCTCCTGATAGATGTACTGCCATACATCCATCTCTGTCCAGTTGCTTATGGGAAATGCCCTGAAATGCTCGCCTGGCTCTTTCTTGGCGTTGAATATGTTCCACAATTCCGGACGCTGGTTCTTGGGGTTCCACTGCCCGAACTCGTCACGGTGTGAGAATATTCGCTCCTTGGCGCGTGCTTTCTCCTCATCACGGCGGGCACCTCCGCAGGCACAGTCAAACTTGTGTTCAGCCAAAGTATCAAGCAACGTTACAGTCTGCAGTTTGTTGCGGCTGGCGTTGAACCCTTTCTCCTCCACAACCTTGCCCTCATCGATAGACTTCTGGACCGAACCTACCACCAGGTCGGCTCCCAGACGTTTTACAAGTTCATCACGATAGACCAGCGTCTCGGGGAAATTGTGTCCTGTATCTATATGTACAAGCGGGAACGGTATCTTAGCGGGAAAGAAGGCCTTGTATGCCAGATAAGTGAGGACAATAGAGTCCTTGCCTCCCGAGAACAGTATGCACGGCTTTTCAAACTGTGCGGCCACCTCTCTCAAGATGAATATTGACTCGGCCTCAAGTTCATTTAAGTGAGTAAGCTGATTTGAACTCATATTATTGTTTTTCAACTGAATAATCCTGAAAGGTATCTCTTGGTAAGCTCATTATGCGGTGATTTGAACACCTGCGATGCAGGTCCCTCCTCAACCACCTCGCCCAGATAGAGGAACACCGCATGATCGGCTATGCGCAGAGCCTGCGGCAGGGTATGTGTCACCATAATGATTGTATATTTCTCCTTGAGCCTTACAAACAGTTCCTCAATGGTCTTGCTCGATATGGGGTCAAGGGCGCTGGTAGCCTCATCGGCCAGAATGAAATCGGGCTCCACGGCAAGGCTGCGAGCCAGGCACAGGCGCTGCTGCTGGCCTATTGACAGGCGGGTAGCCGGACGGCGCAGACGGTCTTTGACCTCATCCCAGAGGCCTACCTCGCTCAGATATTTCTCTACGGCCTCATCCATTTCCTGCTTACGTCTGTGCATTCCATGGATACGGCATCCGTATGCCACGTTATCATAGATGGACATGGGTAGCGGGCAAGGGCGCTGGGGCACCAGACCCACGTGACGGCGCAACTCTATCAGGTGCTCGTCATCGGCTGTAACAATATCCTGACCGTCTATTAGCACACGGCCATCTATCTCAAACCCGTCGATATTCTCGGTAAGACGGTTAAGACAGCGCAGCAGGGTACTCTTGCCGCAGCCTGACGGACCTACTATGCAGGTTATCCTGTTGACCGGAAATGATACGTTTATGTTCTTCAGAATGGGCTGGCCTTCTATGGATACGTTGAGTCTCTCAACCACCAGCGATTCGGTTTTATTATCTGTCATATTGCTTATTTGTTAAGACGGGTTATACGGCGTGTAATGACTCTGCTTACTATACTGAGTACCAGCACTAGTATGGTCAGCACCAGAGCGGCGGCGTATGCGCGGCCGGGGAACGGATCGGGCATGCCTATCCAGTTGAATACCGCAAGCGGCAGCGTGGCGGTGGGGTCCGAAAGCGAACGTGCCGGCTGGTCGGAGAATCCTGCTGTGAACATCACAGCTGCGGCATCGCCTATGGCCCTGCCCACTGCCAGCAGGAATGCTGTAAGCATACCCGGCAGTATATGCTTGAGCACTACCCATACAGTCTCCCACTTGGTTGCGCCAAGCGAATAGATGGCATCCACCATCTCATCGGGCACGGTCTTGGCAATCTCGTCACCGGAGCGAATCATCATGGGTACAATGAGCAACACCGTAACCATGATACCGCCCAGGACCGATGCCCTCATGCCCACACCCACCATAACCAGGAACGCGAACGCACCATATACGATAGGTGGAATTCCGTACAGCACATCGAATGCCAGACGGATTATGTACGATACTCCCGTGCGCCTGCGCTTGTACATTGTTATATAGAACACTACGGGGATGCTGATGCATGCGCCTATAACGGCAGCCGGAATCACCACATAAAGTGATCCAAGTATGGCGTTCAGGAATCCGCCGTCCGGAGCGGTGTTCCACTCCTTGCCCGGGAATTTGGAAACCATATCCCACGACAGCGCCTTGCTACCGCGTATCAGTATCGTGCCCAGTATGCTGACTACTGCGCCCAACACAACCAGAGTGGCCACCAGCATCACGCCACGCATGACCTTCTCCTCTATCTGTCTTTTGCGTATATGGTTCATATCAACTCTCCTTTTCTATTCTGTAAAGCATTACACGGGACAATATGTTGAACAGCAGCACCAGCAACAGCAGCAGGAGTGCGGCAAACATAATAGCAGATTCATACAGCGGGATTGATGCCATCTCGCCGTAGTTGTTACCTATCAGGGCCGGCAGAGTGTAGAACGGATCCATCCAGGAGCCGCGCAGACGGGGCAGACATCCGCACACCATCATTACCGCTATGGTCTCGCCTATGCATTTGGACAGCGCCAGCACCACTGCCGCGAATATTCCGGGCAATGACTTGCGCAGCACCACCTTACGGGTGGTCTGCCAACAGGTGGCACCCAGGGCGAATGATGAGTCCCGCATATCATCAGGCACTGTTGCGAATATCTCGCAGAACAGGCTCACCATTATGGGCAGCACCATTACAGCCAGCACCAGCGATGCCGTAAGCAGCGAATAGCCGAACTTGGGGATAAGCGTCAGCACACCCCAGAGACCGAATATTACTGACGGCAGCGATGCCAATATATCCAGAGCCGGATTGACTATATGCTTTAGGAACCGCGGAGCATACTCGGTAATGAACACCGCCGTAAAGAGAGACAGCGGCAGTGAGAAACAGATGCTGAGCAAAGTTACTGCCAGCGTACCGTGTATGAACGGCCTGAATCCAAAGAGCCCCTGCGACGGTTTCCACTGCGTACCCATAAGCAGTTCACCAAGAGTGCTCTTCTCAAATATGGGCGACGCCTTGCCCCACAAAGCGACCAGCAATGCTATAAGCAGTGCCACCGATGAGAATGACAGTATCACCATCATGGTCTCTGACATTCTCTGGCGGAACACCCTGCGCTTGGTACGGGACGGAAGCAGAAACTGCACGCCTGCCGTAAGGAAGAGCAGCGCCACCACAAGGCCAGCCACCAGAGTCATCAGGCGGGTGTTGTCACGACGCAAACCTGCGCCCCTGCGTCCGCCGGTAAGTTTACGCATTGACTCACGGGCCGATGCGTTCGATATGCGCACGTACCCGTTAGGCTCGTTGAACTCCTGACCATCGGATATCACGAACTTGAGGAATTCCAGCGATGCGGTATCGGCAGGGACACCCTTTGTCACAAGATAGAGATTACGTGACGGAGGTGCGGGAAACCTTCCCTCCTCTATGGCTTTGGCAATGCTGGAACGTGTATCATAGAGTTTTTCCTCATCACTTACGCTCTTGTTTCCGTCTATGTCCAACGGCAGAACCGAAAGACCTTCCTGCATGTTCAGGGTCTCGGAGTCATAGGCATACGCCATGTTGTTGAATCCAATACCCAGCGGATCGTCTATAACCGCCTTGGAAATACCTGGATCACCGTAAACGGCGGTACCTCCCAGATCCTCCTGCACGGCATCAAACCAAGCGGCGAATGTCTGGGCTGCGCCACAGGCATCGGAGCGTGTATATACATGTATCGGGTTGTTATCGGAAGTGCCCAGCAGCTGTCCCCACGTGGTATACTCTCCTGTAATCCAGATCTTGCGGGCGTCATCGGCCGTAATTCCGTGGGCCATAATCTTGTCACGCAAGGGGTTCGATGAACTAAAAACGGGCAGCACGGCATCCTTGGCAACGGTAAAGTCAATTGCGCCCTTCTCACGCTCCTCATCATGCGGCTCACGGGAGAGCATGGCAAAATCCACCATTCCGTTTATCACATCGGTCATACCCTTGCCGGCACCGCCCGATGACAGGTCTATGCGCACTTGGGGATGGCGGGCCGAGAACTCATTGGTCCACTCCACCGCCATGGGATAAAGAGCGAATGCCCCGGATATTGAAATGCTTCCCTGAAGATTGTCTGTCCCCACATTATCCGTCTCCTTGTGTTGACATGATGAAAAGACCAGGAACACCGCCAGCAGAGGCGTAAGGGTTTTCAGTTTGCAATGGTTAAAGTACATAAAATTGATGTAGTATTACGAGGCACAAAACTACACTAATATAGTGTACTATCAAAAGATTTCAGACAAAATCTTCTAACGTACGGGACGAAAGTTTATCGTAAATACTCTTTTGGATATCACCGAACATCTCCCTGATGCGGCACTTGTCACAGTCCAGGCCGAACTCACACTCAAAAGAATTACCGCAGATGTCCAGACAGGATATCATTCCCACCTTCTCATCCATAGCCAGGATAACGTCAAGCATACTGATTTCGCGGGGTGATTTGGCCAGACGGTAGCCGCCGCTCACGCCACGCTCGCTAATAAGCATACCCTTGTTGCGCAACTGCAGGAAAATACCCTCCAGAAAGCGTATCGGCACATTCTGCTCCTCCGATATCCGGCTCATGGGAACAGCCGCCTGACCGTATTCCCTGGCCAGGATGGACAATGACATCAACGCGTATCGGGTCTTGCGTGAAAACATATTGCTGCAGTACTGTTTTGCATCGTAAAGATACTGTTTTTTTTCGGTAAAAATCGGTAATTTTGCAGCCCGATTCAGATAAAAGGTGGAGCAGGATAATAACATACACGTTAAAGGCGCCAGGGTAAACAACCTCAAGAACGTGAGCGTGGAGATTCCACGCGATAAGTTCGTGGTCATAACCGGTCTTTCGGGATCAGGCAAGTCATCACTTGCCTTTGATACGCTGTATGCCGAGGGCCAGCGCCGTTATGTGGAGTCACTCTCATCATATGCACGCCAGTTCCTGGGCCGAATGAAGAAGCCCGAGTGCGATTTCATAGAGGGTCTGCCCCCCACAATAGCCATTGAGCAGCGTTCCGGCAACCGCAACCCGCGCTCCACAGTGGGTACTCAGACCGAGATCTATGAGTATCTCAAACTGCTGTTTGCCCGCATCGGCCACACCATATCGCCAGTAAGCGGCAAGGAAGTGCGCAAGCACAGTGTGGAGGATGTGGTAAGTTTCATGCAATCACAGCCCAAGGGAGTCCGCTTTACAGTTTTGGCACCGATGCCCATGCGCGGCGGACGTAATCTGGAGGAGCAGCTGCGCACATCACTTAAGGAGGGATTTACCCGCATTGAATACAAGGCCGATATGATCCGCATTGAGGACCTTCTGGCCGACAGCAAGCAACTGGCGGAACTCTCCAAGCACACCAAGGAGATAAACCTGCTCATAGACCGCCTCACCACCGATGACTCAAAGGAGACCCTAAGCCGATTCACGGACTCTGTGGAGACCGCATTCTTTGAAGGCGGCGGTGAATGCGCCCTGCGTTTTTACGATACTCCCGATACATCACTGCATAAGTTCAGCAACCGATTTGAGGCTGACGGCATAAAGTTTGAGGAGCCTACTGACAACCTGTTCTCGTTCAACTCGCCCGTAGGTGCCTGCCCCAAGTGCGAGGGATTCGGCCGGATAATAGGCATTGACGAGTCACTGGTCATTCCCAACCGTGCACTGAGCGTATATGACGGCGCAGTGGTCTGTTGGCGTGGTGACGTAATGAGCGAGTGGAAGGATGACTTTATCCTGCATGCACAGGAGCATGATTTCCCCATATTCACACCATATTACCAGCTAACCCAGGAGCAGAAGGATTACCTGTGGCACGGAAGCGGACGCGGCCGTGACGAGCGCGGCTGGGAGGAGACCTGTATTGACACCTTCTTCCGTATGCTGGAGAAGAGCCAGTACAAGATCCAGTACCGTGTAATGCTGGCCCGATACCGCGGCAGGACCATTTGCCCCGAGTGTCACGGAACACGTCTGCGCAAGGAGGCCGGTTACGTACAGGTGGGCGGCAAGTCCATCAACCAGCTGGTGGAGATGCCCATATCGGAACTTAAGAAATATTTTGACGCGCTCACACTGCCCGAGCATGAGGCCAAGGCAGCCAAGCGCCTTCTCATAGAGATAAACAGCCGCATACAGTTCATGCTGGACGTAGGTCTGGAGTATCTAACGCTTAACCGTGCATCGGCCACGCTTTCTGGCGGCGAGAGCCAGCGCATCAATCTGGTCACATCGCTGGGCAGCAGCCTGATGGGATCACTTTATGTACTGGACGAGCCCAGCATCGGCCTGCACAGCCGCGATACCGACAAACTTATCAAGGTACTGCGTCAACTGCAGGAGATAGGCAACACCGTAGTTGTGGTGGAGCATGACGAGGAGATTATACGCGCATCGGACTACATAATCGATGTGGGACCGGAGGCAGGACGTCACGGCGGTGAGATAATCTATCAGGGACCTACCGATAAGCTTGAGAGCAACACCGGCAGCTGGACTGTCAAGTATCTGACCGGCCAGGAGTGCATTCCCGTACCCCAGTCACGCCGCCCGTGGAACAATTATATAAAGGTGGTGGGTGCACGCCAGAACAATCTGGACGGTATAGACGTAAAGTTCCCGCTCAACGTGATGACCGTTGTTACGGGCGTGAGCGGATCGGGCAAGAGTACGCTGGTGCGTGATGTGCTTTACCGCCACCTCAAGAACATCTACGGAGAGTCCGGAGAGCGTCCGGGCGAGTGCATGGGCATAGAGGGCGATACCGGCATGGTACGCGCCGTGGAGTTTGTGGATCAGGACCCTATAGGCAAGACCACACGCTCCAACCCCGTAACCTACGTCAAGGCTTACGATGAGATACGCAAGCTCTTTGCCGACCAGCCGCTGTCACACCAGATGGGCTACCGGCCCACACACTTCTCATTCAACTCCGAGGGCGGACGCTGCGAGGAGTGCAAGGGCGAGGGCGTGGTGACCGTATCCATGCAGTTCATGTCGGACCTGCAGATGGTGTGCGAGAGCTGCCACGGCCGCCGTTTCAAGAATGACATTCTGGAGGTTACATACCGAGGCAAGAACATATGGGACATCCTGGAGATGACCGTAAACCAGGCAATCGAGTTCTTCTCCACGGGCGATGCCGCCGAGCGCCGCATAGTCAAGAAACTGGAGCCCCTGCAGCAGGTAGGCCTGGGCTATGTAAAGCTGGGACAGTCATCATCAACGCTGTCGGGCGGTGAGAGCCAGCGCGTGAAACTGGCCTATTTCCTGAGCCTGGAGAAGGCCGATCCCACCATATTCATATTTGATGAGCCCACCACCGGCCTGCACTTCCACGATATCCGCAAACTTCTGGAATCATTCGATGCCCTGATACGCCGCGGTCACACCGTAATCATCATAGAACACAACATGGACGTGATCAAGTGCGCCGACCACGTCATCGACCTTGGTCCCGAAGGCGGAGAGCGCGGAGGTCATCTTGTTGTCTGCGGCACCCCCGAAGACGTTGCCGCCTGCCCCGAATCATATACAGGAAGATTCCTCAAGGACAAGCTATAGATTTTTTACTTACATTTGTCCTCTGACTAACAGTTAATTGCTATGGCAGATAAAAAGGAAAGCAAGCTCCATGTATTCATAGAGCGGGTCAAAAAGTTCGTCACAAAGGATATTTGGTCATTTGAACTGTATCAGAAAGGGCCCCTGCGCCGCGCAGTCGCCAATGTAGTAAAGGTTGTAGTAATAGCCGTGCGTACATTCCTTGATGACAAGGTCATGACCAAGGCCGCAGCGCTCACCTACTCCACGCTGTTTGCCATAGTTCCTATCCTGGCGCTGATATTCGCAGTTGCCCGCGGATTCGGATTCGAGAACATCGTAACCAGTCTGCTACAGAACGGTATCATAGGCGAAAATGAAAGCCTCAATGCTGTAATGCAGTTTATTGACGGCTACATGCAGTACGTTTCAAGCGGCGCCTTCATCGGAATAGGCCTGCTGTTCCTGCTCTTCTCGGTATATTCATTGGCCGATGGAATTGAAGGCAACCTGAATGCCATCTGGCACGTAAAGCAGTCCCGTGGAATGGGCCGAAAGATAACCGATTATTTCTCGCTGATACTGCTTATACCTATAGGAATCATCTGCCTGAGCGGTCTCTCAGTCCTGGCATCATCAATACTGTCCCGCATGCAGGGATTCCAACTTCTGGGAGGATTTGTACAATTCCTGGTATTCGCACTGCCATACCTTGTAGCCGGTCTTATCTTTACCGGATTCTACATATTCATGCCTAACACCAAGGTAAAGTTCAAATATGCCGTAATACCGGGATTCATAGCAGGCTGCCTATTCCAGGTACTTCAGAAACTCTACTTCAGCGGCCAGTTGGCACTTTCCAGTTACAACCAGATATACGGAGGTTTCGCTGCCCTACCGCTGTTCCTGTTCTGGCTCAATATCTCATGGTCAATCATACTGTTCGGCTGCCAACTGGCATACGTAAGCCAGAACAACGACCATTTCAACTACTTCAAGGAGCCCGATAAGATAAGCCGCAAGCATGAGGATTTCTATTGCCTTATGGTATTGTCACTCATCTGCAAGCGTTTCAATAATCATGAACAGGCCCTGACCCGCAAGGAACTGGCCGATAAACTGCACATACCGCTACGCTACGTAGTGGCATCACTTGATACGCTGACCGATGCCAAACTACTGGAAACCGTACTCAAGGGCGATGAACGCGAGCCGGCTTATGTACCTGCAACCGATACCAAGCAACTCACTGTAGTAAAGGTTCTGTCTGCCATTAACAACAGCGGCTACTGCGATATTGACCACGCTCTGGACAGCAGTATCCGCGATGCTCTACTCAAGATTGACAGCGAGCGCAAAAGCCTGAGCGGTGACATTTGGTCCACTCCGCTGGCCGACCTTTGACAGTCTGTCAGACTCAGAATATAAATGCATGACATTTTGTCATGCATTTTTTATTGGCACCACATTTGTCTCTTATACTGCGAAGGCGCCCCGAAAGGGAGCCGGATAAAACAGAATGTTTAACAATTAAAGTATAGGAGGTTACAACTATGTTACTCGCAAGAAGAAATCAGAATTACAATCAGAATTGGTTACCCAGTCTGTTCAACGATTTTATGAATGACGATTGGTTCACTACCCGCACCGCAGCCAGTGTACCGGCTCTGAACGTAATCGAGAACGAGAAGAACTACGAACTTGAGTTCGCTGTTCCGGGACTTAAGAAAGAGGAACTGAACCTGCAGGTCGATGCCGACGGCGTAATGTCAATCTCCATGGTCCGCAAGAACGAGGATAACAAGGAGAACAAGAAACGCAACTACATCCGCCGTGAGTTCTCATACCAGGAGTTCAACCAGAGCTACATCCTGCCTGAGGATGCTGACCGCGAGAAGATCTCGGCCAAAGTTGAGAACGGTGTACTCACAATCGACGTACCCAAGCTGCCTGCCGAAAAGCAAGCCCAGGCCGTTCAGAGCATCGCCATCTCATAAAGGACTTCCTGATTAAGCAAAAATGAGGCCGACTAAAAAACAATTTTAGCCGGCCTCTTTATCACTCACCCCACTGCTATTGCGTCCTGCAAATGTACCTTATCCTATTCTTTCAAAACCTTACGCTGATTGATAATGTACATTCCCTTTGGCAGTCCCTTGAGAGAAGACGCAGCAGAACGAACCTTACGTCCTTGCAGGTCAAAGACATCAAACACATCCGGTTGCCCCCATACCATATCTACACCATCAGTATCAGGCTGCACAGTAACTGTACATTGGGCTGTTTCTCCATTATCCGAGGTCAGCGTTATGACTGCAGTTCCCAAGGACACTGCAGTTACCACACCACGTTCATCAACAATAGCAACACCGGCATCAGATGTGCTCCAGTTCCATTCATGGTAGTCAGCCTGAAGCGGAACGGGTTTGGCACATATAACCACCTGCTCATCCACCACCAATTGAAGTGTGGAATCCATTATCTGTACACCTTGGTACGGCTTACGTTCGCGTCCCTGAATAATCCGCATAGGATTAGCATCAAATTGTGACTTGTCACCATTACCCAATTGTGACACGTCGTTGGCACCCCATGTCCAGACACTGCCATCAACTTTCAGGGCAACGGCAAAGTTATCACCCAGTTCAATGCTCTCCACTTCCTCCATGACTTTATGAGGCTGTGAGACATTCATTACAGAACCGTCCCCTAACTGCCCGCAACTGTTGTCTCCCCATGTCCATAATGCACCATCAGAATCAATGGCAGCCATGAAACGGTTTCCTACAGCTACAGTTTTAACTTTGCTCATCACCTGTACAGGAGCTTCCGGCTGGGCAAATTCTCCATTTCCAATCTGGCCGGCGTCATTCAATCCCCATGTCCACAAAGTACCGTCGTCCTTAACAACGGCCACATTAGTATTGTTCCACTTGGAGATTGCAATTGTATCTACGCCTGTCATTATCAACTTAGGTGTATGGCAATCTTTCCCTGTTCCATCAGCCAACAGGTCATTAGAGTTATTACCCCATCCATAAAGCGTACCATTTTCCTGCAATGCCATAACAGTCTCCCATCCCAGGGCAACCTGCCTTACATCGGTCAATGACACATTATCCTGATATTCAGAATATGCAGAACTGGAAAGATCTCCAACCTGACCGAAATCATTACGGCCAGCCATTCTCAAGAGGCCGTTCTCAAGGATTGCCGAAGTCTGGGAACCAGCCACAACCTGTGAAGCACTTTCATCTGAAACTATAGCAGGTTCATTCAACAGAGTAGGACCTGTTCCTATCTCACCGCAAAATTGCAAGCCCCATCCATATACCTGTCCGTTGGTCTTTGCCAGAATGTTATGCGTGAAGCCACAACTGGCCACACTGACATCAGAAGCTATCGGACTGGGAGTGGACCAGAATGCATACTCTGCATAATCACCACTTTCATAGCTGACAATCTTCCGTCCCCAATACAATAAGGTATTGTCTGTCCTGACTGCTGCCGCCTGCTGATAGCCTGCCGAAATACTGCGGACAAACCGGCCAGAGGTGAAATCCCATTGGACAGCCTTATTAGGTTCTCCGTCATAAGCAGTTACAGCACCTTCCGGAACAATCACAGTATAAGTGTGACCCAATTCCATTTCTTTATCGGGAACAAATGACAAACGTTTGTCATGCAGGATAAACTTACCTTCCACAACCTTTCCGTCTTCTCTATTTACTGAAAGACCTGCATATTCCGGTCCCTTCTTCACATCAATTTCAAAGGCTATATAAGGATTCACATCCTTGTAAATGTACAACTGTTCATCTTCTGGATACTTGTCTGTAACATGGACATGGCTAATCTTATATGTACCCTTGAATTCAGGTGTCGCAAAGCCATTCTTATAAGCACGCGCCCATATCGTAACCTCATTGCTGATGACTACAGGCAAGTCATAAAGCGTACTTGTTTCTGAAGGTTCCGAGCCATCTGTGGTGTAACGGATCTCCGCATCGCTCTCACTGGCTTTCAGCACAAGCTGGTCACCGGCTTCCACATAGCCTGCCGCCATCGATGCCGTCAAAGACATCGGCGACACATTGCCCGTCGTGAATGAGAAGCTGACATCCTTTGCATAGCCTGTGCCCCATTGGTTCTTGACACCATTCGCAGGAATCAGGAAAGTGTATCCGGTAAACGGCTTTAATGCTTTTGCGGGGACAAATGTCACCGTCTTGCCGGAAATGACAACTCTTCCCTCCACCTTGTTTGATTCCGAACCGGCATACAACTCAATACCCGAAGCCTGTACCCCTGAATATAGGTCAAGCGAAAAAGTGGCAGAAGGTTGCTGAAATACAGTCACATTGGTTGCGCCATTATGTGGCGAAGTACTTTCCAATGTAAATGGAGGCTCTGTAACGGTTATAGTCTTTGTTACCGACAGGCCATTGGCAGTTTCAGCCTTTATCACAGCAGTTCCTGAACCTACCCCAGTCACCACACCGTTTTGGTTAACCGTAGCGACTGATGTCTTGTCCGATGACCATATGACTGTTGAATGATGATCTGAAGGAGTGAAAACTGCCGTCATCTGTTTTGTATATCCAATGTACAGGCTTGACTCGCCGGATATAGAGACTGCAGTAGGCGAAACACCCCAAACCTTAACATAGCATATGCCCTGTATTCCATTATCCGTAGTAGCGGAAACGGTGGTTGTTCCCGCCGAAACACCTGTAACAGTGGCGGATCCTCCATAACTGTATAACGAGGCAATACCGGAATTGGAGGACAACCAGGACAAATAACTATACTCTGCGTCATATGGATATACAGTTGCATACACACTAACTGATTTCCCCACATCCACCTCGATGGAGCTAGGTGATATCGACACTGATTGTGGCTTATTGGATACCACAGTAATACTCCACGAGTCAGTATAAGTGGAAGTGTTGCCGTATTGCATATTCTTCATGGTATAGGTGCATGTTACAGAGGCGTAACCTTCGCTCACAGCTCTAACGTTATAATAGTAACTGGATCCGCCACCGCCTATCTGCATTACGCAACTACCGCTACAACTCCACGACACCCTGTCAACAGTCCATCCATATGAAACGACAGGACTGATAACCATACTATATGATTCGCCCACCTTCAACGTCTTTGAGGTATAGCTTGCCCATGCGTGTATGCTTATTAGCATCATCAACATGAAAGAAAATAGACTTTTCCTGTTCATATCAGTTATGGTTTTTAGAATCACTCGAATGTAACTGTAACCGTCCACTCATAATCCATACTGGTACGTTGTCCTGCATTGTTGCGAACAACCACCAGGAACCTATAAGTACCCTTGTCACCTTTGAATTCTGTTGAATTGGCCTGGATTGAGGGAATGTACATCACAAAAGGACCGTTATTCTTTGAATAATAAACAATAAAGTCCTTTATTCCATATGGATCATCATAAGTCCATGACAGTTTTACGCTTGACCCTGCGGTTGTGTTAAATTTATCAACTGTCAATTCCGGTCCTGTACCATATATTACATCTTCATAAAATGAAGCTGACTGACGACCCTGGTCATCAATCGCCACACAATTGAAACGGGCCACGCCTTTGTCTGTCAATGGATCCTGTCGGGCATAATCAGGAACCGAAAGCAGACCCGCATAGGAATATTCCATAGCGTCCACCTCTATATCCTCTGCCTTGTCTGTAAAGGTGCCCCACCAATAATGCAGTTTTTTCACTTGCGTAGCTCCCTGCCGGACCTTTGAGAACAAGGTTTGGGAAACAGCACTACAATAACCGTAATTATCCACGAAACGATAGTGAAGCGTATGAACACCTTCTGATAAACCGGACACATCTAATGTCTGCTGCCATGTGCCTCCACTCACTTCCGCCGTCTTGAGATCAGCAAAACCACCATCCATCCAGTATTCCACAGAAACTATCTCCCGGGCACCTTTATCCCTGATGGGGACAACAAGAAACGTCCAGACCTGCAAAGGACTCCATTGACCTTCATTATCACCTACACGATAATATAAGATGTGCATACCTTCATGCAGGTTACTGGCATCAATTACCTCGCTGATTTTTTGCTGAATACCGCTTAACGTCAGCTCCTTCATGGCAGACTGGTTATTGTCAAACCAGTATTGGAGTTTATCCAGTTGACGGTCATCAGCATAAGCAGACAAAAGCAATCGACTCAATATTACAATTAATAATAACCTTTTCATGATTGCCTGTCATTTTTCGGCCTTTACCTCAATCTTTACATTGATCTTTCCCTCGTCATTTGTCTTGCCGTCAATATCTCGGCTGATAATGCGGGGAATAGCTGGATACGGAGAGAATCCTGTACCGCCATAAGGCCCCACCGCCGTACCGTCTTCGCCCATGGGAGCATTCTGCGGTTTAGCAGGGAATAATTTCTCTCCATTTAAAAGATCACCATAGGTCCCTTCAGAGTTATTTGAAGCCAAAGAGGTTGCTGTTGTGTTAAAAGATGCAGATGCTGTTTTATTATCAATATTAAAACCTACGTTATAATAAAATTCAGATGGAGGTTCACAAGTTATTGTTGCCTTGCCAGATAGAGGATCTGCTCCCAAAATGCAGTTTCTGTATATGGCATATATTTTCTTTTGACTAGAATTCCAACTTGTATGATAATAAATTACACAATTGAGAATATTACCTACGTTAGATGTTGTATTTTCATCAGAAAAATCATTTATGGTACAGTTCTTGAATGTAAACCCTATCGCATAGGGCATACCTTTAATCTCCTTATGTACACATTGGTCAAACAAAGCATTTGTGTAATTGCTTGAAGCATTCAACTTCTCCACCCAACAACGGGTTACTATCAGATTGACCGAACCGGAAGCAGTCAGTGTACCCGTAAACCGAACGCCCTCTATACGAACATCAATACCACTGACATTCAATGACTCTATAACGGTATTGCCGCTTTCTCCATAAGCCCCTATTCCTGTTACCTTCACGGATTTTGAGATGCTTCCTTCCGGAGATTTGAAACTTCCAGCCGAGAGTGTAATTTGGTCTCCGTCTTTAGCATCTGAATAAGCATCATTAAAGGCGTTGACACCGTAATAGACAGACAAGTCATCTCCACTCTGCAGCGTAGCTGTCATTCCTTGCGCAAAGATGCTCTGACTTGATGCAATGAAAACAACAAACAAAAAAACAATCCTTTTCATAGCTCGTTGGAATTATGTTAATAATTTATATTGCGTCAAAGTTAATAAAAAACTACAACCAATAACTATTTGTTATTTATTTATGAATCAGTGTCTTTGATTGTTTCAAGATACAATGAAAGCAAAAAGCCGACTAAACTGCTTTAGCCGGCCTTTTTATCATTTAAACCTAATTATTTTTTTACTCCTTACAATTGGGGTCTGACCCTAATTATACTATTTCACCACCTTTTTTCCACCGATGATGTAGATGCCTGACGGAAGCTCATCGAAAGATTCAGCCTGAATGCGCATACCCACCAAATTGAATACGCCCTTAGACAGATCAATGGAAGAATCCTGCTTGACATCATTGACTTCCGATGAAACACCACCCAGTCCGCGCACAAAGCCGGCGTAAGCATGTTTTCGGTAACCGTTAATATCCCAGATGCCAACCGGAGTATTGGCACGCCATCCACCCTGCTCGGGAGAATCAATGGTACACCACTGGCATATGCCCCACTGCTGATCAGCAGGCACCAGACGGAAGTACTGCTTGATAATCCACTCATAGTAATTGGCCATGTTCTTGTGCTGCTGCTCTGTCATATTGCCCGTCGGGACATCATTGCCGTTTATATCCACATAGCCCATATCCAACTCACTCACGCGGACATACTTGCCAGTTTCGGCCATAAGCCTGAACATGTTTATGATGGCACTCTGCTTATTGGTCTGAGTGGTTCCGTTTTCATAATATGATATATGCATCTGGGTTCCGATGCCGTCAATCTTGGTCACGCCATCAGACTCCCACTTCTTAATCCAGTTTATAAGCGACTTGAGTTTCTTATTCTGGTCCCAGTCCGATTCCAGATTATAGTCGTTTATAAAGAGTACCATATCATCGGGACCGTACTTGCGGGCCAGACGGCAGGCCTGACGCACATAATCCAGGTCACCCATATAGTCCTGCCAATAGAATGCATCGCCGCCAACATCCCAAGTTGCATCTGGATTGCCGCTGGCACTGTACTTGGTTGAGTGCTGAAGCGCATAGTTTCCGCTGCCGTCATCGCCACCGCCGGAGATTGCCTCATTTACCAGGTCCCAAGCCTTGACCTTGCCACCACAGGCTTCCATCATACCCTTTATCCACTTGTCCATGGCATATACAAGGGTATCGTGCATCTCCTGCCTGGTCTGGGAAACATACTTGACTTTGGGGCCTTCAACCTTGATACTCTTTATATAGATGTCACCCTGAAAATCACCGCACTGAAGCAACAGGAAGTTGGTACCCAGAACAGGAACATAATTAACTTCAACATCCTGCCACTCATCAGTGAAGGGAATGTTGGGGCATACACCCGAGCTCCAGCCTGTATCCCAATCACCCATCTTGCTGTGTAGGGTGCCCGCCTTTGAACCGCGGACGGTTATGGTAACCTTGCAATCCTCATCAATCTTGGTCTTGATATTAGTCATAACAAGAAACTGCACATCCCAGGAGTTATCGCATATCTTGGAACAATTCACATGTAGTCCGTTGGTTGCATCAAATGAAACTGAAAAACCGTATTTTTCATAATCCGAATGCCAGTCGATGCTCTGCGACGTGCGGAAATCCTTACTGGCAATCACACCCATCTCAGTCCCTCCGTTGGGATCGGGCTTATCGGCCAACAGTTTAAGCAACCAGGTCTTGGGCTGCTGAGAATGCCAAGCCAGAGTATGACCGTAGACATTGAGTCCGGCCGATGTAGCCGTATTCACGTAATTCTTGACACTGCCGAAGTTCATATCTCCGTTGCCGTTCACCACACTACCCATCTTCATGGCATTGCCTGCAACTGTCTCGGTAAAGTTGCCGTTTATCATGTTCCGGTAGGACTGATTATTGAGGTAGTCATTGACAGTGGTTCCGGCGCCCAGTTTGAAATTGGGATACTTGGAATAGTCTATATAGTCCTTGAGAGCATCATACTCGTCCAGATATCGGTAACCATCATTATTGGGTTTACCTAACTCGTATTTCTCCTGCGCTACAGCCGGCACTACCAGGCTGAGAGCCATAATAAAACAGAATAAGTCCTTCATAATCATGCAAAAGTACACAAAAAAGAGCATCCGGCAACCCGAATGCTCTTTTTTAACTAAAATAGTACAAAAGGGGACAGTCCCCAATTGTATCATTCCCAATTTTCCTGAGTCTTGCGGATGTAGCTCTTGTAGCGGAGCTGAGCCATCTTCTGTGCCTCAGCAAAGAGCTCCTCGGCCTCATTGGGATATGCCTTCTTGACTGAGAGGTAACGAACCTCACCCATCAGGAAGTCATGGAAGTTCTCCCAGTTAGGCTCCTTTGAGTCGAGTGAGAACGGATTCTTACCCTCCTCGGCAAGAGCGGGATTGTAACGCCACAAGTGCCAGTAACCGCACTCGACAGCCTTCTTCTCCTCGGCCTGGCTCTTACCCATACCGCCCTTGGCCTTAAGACCGTGGTTGATACAGGGAGCGTAAGCGATTACGATTGAAGGACCGTGCCAAGCCTCGGCCTCGCGGATAGCCTTGAGGCACTGTGCGTGATCGGCACCCATTGCAATCTGAGCAACATATACATAACCGTAAGTGGTGGCAATCATACCCAGATCCTTCTTGCGGATACGCTTACCCTGAGCGGCGAACTGAGCGATAGCACCCAGAGGAGTAGCCTTAGAGGCCTGACCGCCGGTATTTGAGTAAACCTCAGTATCCAGAACCAGGATGTTGACATCCTCACCGCTGGCAATTACGTGGTCAAGACCGCCGTAACCTATATCGTATGATGCACCGTCACCACCGATGATCCACTGTGAACGCTTAACCAGGTAGTGGTCAAGTGTCTGGAGCTCCTTGCATGTGGGGCAGCCCTTGGCCGCGCTCTCAGCGATGCATGCGCGCAGCTTGGGAGCAATCTCCTTGGTCTTATCAGCATCCTCCTTGTTGGCAATCCACTCCTGAGCCAGTTCCTTGTACTCGGCGCTGGTCTTGTCAGAGTCAATCATCTCCTGGAGCAACTTGGTAACGCGCTCTTTCATCTTCTTGTTACCAAGAGCCATACCCAGACCGAACTCGCAGAAGTCCTCAAACAGTGAGTTGTTGAATACAGGACCCTGACCCTTCTCGTTCTTGGTGTAAGGAGTTGAAGGTATTGAAGCAGAATAGATTGATGAGCAACCGGTAGCGTTGGCAATCATCTGACGGTCACCAAAGAGCTGTGAGAGCAGCTTCACATACGGAGTCTCACCGCAACCTGAGCAAGCACCTGAGAACTCAAACAGAGGCTGAGCAAACTGTGAGTTCTTAACGTTACTCTTGATGTCAACCAGATCCTGCTTTGAGGGAACCTTAACAAGCTTGTCCCAATCGGCAGCCATCTTCTTCATATCGGCTGCATCGGGGTTGAACGGAACCATTGTGAGAGCCTTGCCGGTCTTGGGGTTGCCCGGGCAGATGTCGGCGCAGTTGCCGCAGCCAAGGCAGTCCAGAACAGAGGGCTCGATGATGAAGTGCATGCCCTTCATTGCGGCGGGAGCCTTCATCTCGATGGTATCAAGGTTATCAAAGCCCTTGAGCTCGTCATCAGTCAGGACAAACGGACGGATGGCAGCGTGAGGACAGATGTATGCGCACTGGTTGCACTGGATACAGTTGTCTTTGTTCCATGCGGGAACGAAAGCCTCCACACCACGCTTCTCGTAAGCAGCGGTGCCCACCATCCATGAACCGTCGGCTGTACCGTTCTTGGCAAAGTCCGAAACCTTCAGCAGGTCACCGGCCTGAGCGTTGATAGGACGAACAAGCTCCTTTACGAATGCGGGAGCATCATCCTTCTTAGCCTCATCATCGGGCAGGTTAGCCCACTCGGGCTTAACGGTAAGCTGCTTGTACTCACCACCACGGTCGATAGCGGCGTAGTTCAGGTCAACAACATCCTGACCCTTTGCACCGTAAGACTTGAGGGCGGCAGCCTTCATCTTCTCAACGGCAAGCTCTACAGGAATAACGCCTGTGATGCGGAAGAATGCACTCTGCAGGATGGTGTTGGTACGGTTACCCAGACCAATCTCCTGAGCAATCTTGGTAGCGTTGATGGTATATACGGTGATATTATTCTTGGCAAAGTAACGCTTTACCTTGTTAGGCATGAACTTCTCCAGCTCATCGCCCTCAAAGATAGTGTTGAGCAGGAACTGACCGTTCTTCTGCAGACCGCGTGTAACATCGTACATGTGCAGGTAAGCCTGAACGTGGCATGCAACGAAGTTAGGTGTGGTTACCAGATAGGTGCTGCGGATAGGTGTGTCACCGAAACGCAGGTGTGAGCAGGTAAAGCCGCCTGACTTCTTTGAGTCATATGAGAAGTAAGCCTGGCAATACTTATCGGTGTTGTCACCGATGATCTTTACTGAGTTCTTGTTGGCACCTACGGTACCGTCGGCACCAAGACCGTAGAACTTGGCCTGGAACATGCCTGCACCGCCAAGAGCTATCTCCTCAACCTCGGGCAGTGATGTAAATGTAACATCATCAACAATACCGATGGTGAAGTGGTTCTTGGGCTCGGGCATAGCCAGGTTGTTGAATACGCTGATGATCTGAGCGGGAGTGGTATCGTGTGAACCCAGACCGTAGCGGCCGCCTACGATGAGAGGACGGTCCTGAACATCATAGTAAGCATCCTTGACATCCAGATACAGAGGCTCGCCGTTTGCGCCGGGCTCCTTTGTACGATCCAGAACGGCAATACGCTTAACAGTCTTGGGAACTGAAGCAAGCAGGTGCTTTACTGAGAACGGACGATACAGATGAACTGAGATCATACCTACCTTCTGACCGTTGGCGTTCAGGTAGTCGATAGCCTCGCGGGCTGCATCGGTAGCAGAACCCATCAGGATAACCATGCGGTCTGCATCCTTGGCACCGTAGTATGAGAACAGATGATACTCACGACCGGTGATCTTGGAGAGCTCGCCCAAATACTTCTCAACTACATCGGGCACTGCATCGTAGTAAGGATTGCTGGCCTCACGGTGTGTGAAGAATGTCTCGGGGTTCTCGGCAGTACCACGGGTGATAGGACGCTCAGGTGACATTGCGCGGTCACGGAAGCGCTTGATATACTCCTCCTTAACCAGAGGACGTACATCCTCCTGATCCAGAAGCTCAATCTTGTGATACTCGTGTGATGTACGGAAACCGTCAAAGAAATTGACGAAAGGAACGCAGGTCTCAAGTGAAGCAAGGTGAGCGGCAGCTGTCATATCCATAACCTCCTGGACAGAACCCTCGCAAAGCATTGCGAAACCTGTCTGGCGGCATGCCATAACATCCTGATGGTCTCCGAAAATGCAAAGTGCATGGCTGGCCAGAGTACGTGCAGATACATCAAACACGCAGGGGATCAACTCACCTGCAATCTTGTACATGTTAGGGATCATCAGCAGAAGACCCTGAGAAGCTGTGAAGGTGGTGGTAAGGGCACCGGCCTGCAGTGAACCGTGAACGGCACCTGCGGCACCAGCCTCAGACTGCATTTCCTGAACTGTGACTGTCTGGCCCCAGAGGTTCTTTCTGCCACGGGCGGCCCACTCGTCAACGTGCTCCGCCATAGGTGATGACGGGGTGATGGGGTAGATAGCGGCTACCTCCGAGAACATATAGCTCACGTGAGCTGCTGCCTCGTTACCATCACAAGTGATAAATTTCTTTGCCATAATTTGAAATATGTTTTGAAAATCTTGTGTCAATCAATAAAGCATTCCGAACATCCACAACGGAATCACGTTGTCATGTCCCGCATCCAGTCCGTCAACTGCATAGAACGAATCCTGCTGCTGGCGTGTCTTACCCTCGGTAGTGGAAACCTTAAAGTTTACGTTTCCGTCAACCAGGAACGACCATCCCTTGGCACCCTTATGCACCACATGGTCCTTCCACATGGAGTTGACAAAGAAGGTGTCAATCACATCCTGCCGGTCCTGACGCGGCGGATAGATGGTATAGATAAGGTTGGAGTTATGCATCAGCACGCGGCAGGGTTTCTTGGGGAAACTGTCGCCCTTGGCATAAACCATATTGATGAGTCGGGCATCGGCCAGATACTTGATGTAGTTCATTACCGTGGCGCGTGACGTATCGGTCTCAATAGCCAGCTGGCTTACATTGGGGGCCGATGTTCCCTGCACCGCCATCATGTAGAACAGTTTCTTGATCTTGGTCAGGTACTTAAGGTCTATCTGTTTGATGAGCAGTATATCAACCTCCATCATCATGTTCATGGTCTTGAGCAGGTTCTCAGAGTAGTTGCGCTGCTGCAGGAAGAACGGATAGAACCCGTGATGCAGATAATCCTGGAAATAATCCAGCGGATTTACCTGCTGCAGCACCTCCTGTGCTATCTGAACATGATTCCTGAGTATGTCATCCAGGCGGTGTGCCTTGAACTGCGTACCGGCCTTAAGATTCAGGAACTCTCGGAACGAGAAACCGCGAAGGTTGTATGAACTTACAATGCCGTTAAGTTCCGGGTTCTCCTCCTTAAGACGCATCACCGATGATCCCGTAAAGATGATCTTAAGGTCCGGGTACATATCGTAACACTTGCGCAGTTCCCTGCTCCAGTCCGGATGCTTGAACACTTGGTCTATCAGGAGCACCTTACCGCCCATCTTATGGAAATTGCCCGCAAACTCGGCAATGCCGTGACCCTGGAAATAGAAGTTGTTCATGTTTATATACAGACATGAACGGTCACGTCCGAATTTCTCCTTGGCGTACTGCAGAAGGAACGTGGTCTTGCCCACCCCGCGCGTGCCCTTGATGCCAATCATACGGCTGGACCAGTCAATCTCATCCATGAGGTCACGCCTTACAGATGCCTGCAAGTGCTCCACCAGATAGTCATGTGTCCTGAAAAACTGCTCCATATATATAACACGCGTCCGCGCACTCGTGTGCACGGACCGCAAAGTTAATACAAATACTCCACATTTTGCAAAGTGGAGTTTGCAAATTAAGGCTTTTTATTACTCACATAGTTGAGTTATTGAGGATCTGTTACCATTAACAGGAAGATGACCAAAAAAGAAAAAGTTCTGCGATTAATAGACACAAGACCGGACTTAATGCCTTCAAGGACGAGCATCCGGATTGCAGGGCCATTCTTGTATCACTCGACCCCATAACAAGACCATCCTCAGGAATTGAACTCATCTATGTGAACGACTTCCTCAAGATGCTCTGGAATGGTGAGATCTTCTGATATTACGCGTAATCAGTCTGAAAAGGACGTGCGCACACAGTGTGGACGGCTTTTTTTGTTTTCTTTCATTTGACGTAAGCCACGGAACTTTGAAGGGTCAACCCCAAAAGTATTCCAAAAAACCCTCGCCGGCACTTCCTCCTTTTTCTCTTCTCCATAGGGAAGAACACCGGCATCACCATCACAATGGCAATCACAGAGAACAGCATCCCGCTCATAACACCCACCGCAAAGCAATATACTCAAAGTTTTAAAAAAAATACTTTAGGGATAATAAATAGCAGCTACTTTGCATTTAGCATTGTAACTGCTATTTCAATCATTGGCAATAGTGTCTAATGTTAATTTCTCAATAATAATTTACTCCTAATAATATCGAAGTCCAAGATTGAGAACTGTTTGAACTGGTCATAATTAATCACATGGAACTATATTTGATAGTCCTTTTGCGGATAAACAATCAATTTTTTAACCCCTTTCTGTGTTTACCCTTGTTGTACTGCTTTTTTTGATAATCTGTCAGAGGAGCCTGATACTTTTCCTGATCATAGATGATTGGAGTATAATAACGTGTGTAATAAGTTATTGAATAGGGTGAATAATTACCTCCTTGTAATCTTGTATTACAGGTTAAGTCGCCCAATATTACGCCATTATATCCCAGATATACAGCTTTCTCTCTGATTTTAAGCTCTGTTTGAAGTTCTGCCCATTTTTCTCCACTTCCCCCATCATCATGATCATTTACTGTTACAAGAGATTGAGGGAAGTATGTATTCCATAACTGATACTCATTTGGCTTGTTACCATCAGAAAAAAAGCCAACCTCATCAAACAAATTACTACTATCTGACAGTTTATTGCTGACAAAGCAGCTGATTAATAACAACGCAAAACTTGTAATAACAGATAGTCGTAATAGAACGATAGACAGTTTATGATTATTTCCATTCATAGCCATCATGGATTTATAACATTAAAAATCCTTTTATCAACAATGTCAGGGGCACGATATGGTTTCTCTTCAAGTATCTTGACTATCCCCTTACCATTACTTGTTAATATTTCACCTACTGGCTCATTCGAAAGAGTGACTGGATATGGATTTGCACCAATATAAAAATAGTATTTGATTCTATAATTATAATCTGTAGGTTGTAACTCCATAGCCAGCGCCTGTCATAACAGGATATCTGGCATCAGAATTAATAAATGAATACTGATTAAGCGGATAAATATCCGTTTCTTCATAATTGTTCAAACTAATACCGCTATTTGAGTAAAGGATATAATTCTCTGAAATAATCTGATTCAAAGAAGCCTCCCAATCCTGTGAAATATAATCATCCCACATTTCATAGTCATTTGTGCATGATACCCAGCATAAAACCAACGTCATCAACATTGGCAATAATAATCTTTCTGTAATTCTCATAATCATACTTTGTTTATTGTTAATAATACATTCTTATCGTTATTACAGCCATTACCACCACTTCACATACCTTGTCTATCAAGAATGAACGTTCTGCCCAACCACGAGTGTGGTTCTCAAACCACATTAAAGCATTCTTGGGATCATTATAACAGTTAATAAAACCACTATAAACCATATGCTATAGTTTGTCTAACTTCAGTTCTTATCATTCTTACCTCATTTGAATAAACTTTAATAGGCTTTGACAAAATCAGTTGTCCCATATCTTTCATTTCTTCGACTCTACCGTTATCGTTATATAAACGGAACAATCCGTATAACGGCATAAATCTTACGGGGCACATCCTTGATGCAAGCCGATAGTATTCCTCAGCCACTTCCACATCACCCCATTCTTTTGCAATATCGGCAATCAATAATGCAGTGTCGTAATTTGCCATCAAGTCAAAGCTGTTTGTTGCCATATTTCCTGCTTTTTCATAGTCTTCATTTTCTGATAGAACGTATGCATAGTTGTATAGGAAATAGGGATCATTCTTTAGCTTGGGATATAAACTGTTATAACCTTCAAGAACAACCTTTGTATCATTTCTGCTATCTGAAACAACTGATAAATTATTCCATTGAATCTGATAGTGTGACCAAGTAATTATAAGACATAAACATAAAGCTGATAAAGTCGCAGTTATGCTTCTTAATATGACCATAGTTGTCCGGCTTAAATTCAAAAGCACATCCTTATACACCAACAGCAATGCGCATAATAACCCCAACAGTGTTAAAGGATAGCGGAATGGATATGAAAACATAGACAAAACGCCTATTCCTGCTATTGTCATAATACCGACAAATGACTCATTGCTTTGATTCTTGAAGTAGTGTATTGTAATTACTACGACTCCTAATAGTAACACAGATATACCTATTAATCCAAAAATCACAGCTAGTAATACATATTCATTTAGAGGGTGTGTGGCATTATCAGCAAGCATTGGCAATACGTCGCTTGTACATCGATCCAAGTAATTGGCTTGATATAGCATATATTGGCTTCTGAATCCGTGTAAGCCATGACCTAACAATGGAGCATCCTTAAACATATCCCAGCACACGCCAAGTATTAGTACCCTACCGCTGTTGGAGCCTCTCTTATAGAAAGACATATATACAATAACAGTCAACAAAAGGAGTGACAACAAAATCGCGATAATCTTTCTTGTCTTGATATCCTTTATCGTATGATGATAATATAGCAATATAACAGTACCTGATGCCAGTATTCCTACACGTGAGCGGGCAGAAACTAGTATTATCATGACAACGCTAATAATTCCGCCTAATGCCAAATATCTCAAAGTGTGTGTGTTTAACCTCTCCAAAAAAGCTAGAGTGAAGGGAAGGGATACTGTTATTGCAGAAGCGATGCCTGCGGGGTTATCAAATCCAGCAAGTACTTTATAATCCACTGACGAATTATTTTTGATAAATCCTGTCAGTTGTAGGAAAGAGTATATCAGAACAAAAAGACCGATTATCAAAAATGGAGTTGCTATTTTAATAATGTCAGATGCTTGCATATCCTTACATTTATCAAAACCGACAACTGATGCTATTAGGATCAAACTAAAGAAAGCTATGCTTGATCCTACCCACTTTGCTAATATCTGACCGTCATTTATTATTCTGTCATACGATAACACAGCAAGAATGATTGTCGCATAAAATAACATCAAGACACAATATCTTGCCGTATAAAGACAAAATAGATGTTTACTATTCACTGGTAACAATGAATTTATTCCGTTATAGTTGGGTCCCAGACCGGACGGATAGGCATAGCTGACTCCCCCCTAACATGTTTGTCGATTGTCATTGTTGCTTTTCCATCTCCGATTCTGCACACTAATCCAAAAACAGTACCATCATCATCCATTGTTCCACTCCATGTACCATCATATTGTCTAAACCTAATACTTTGTCCATTGTTGCCCATGACTTTAACATATTCCACGACCACTGTTGTAGTAATATTATTGGAAGTGTAAGTGTGATTGAATTTCATAGAAGCAGATAGACTACAGTTATCCAACAATTCCTCCAAATCAATTCTTGTAGGCATTCTCCATTTTCCACCATATTTTTTATGTACCACATCATATTCCGTGCCGCTTATTTCATCTCCAATATTTTTTAAACTACCATCTTCATTTACAGTCTCGTCTTGGACATGAGTACTTTCATATTTACCATTTGGCAATAAGTAATAGACCCCAGCTTGAGATGAACCCCAATAATAATACGGAGACATCATAAGTGCGGAAGCAAATTCATATTCACCCATACTGAAATCAGCCCATCTAATACCGCTTGGCAGCCCTAAATCAATTGCAGTTTCCATTAGATCTTTAGTCTTGAAACTGTTTTCAGGACCATAAATAAAGCCCGTGATTCCATCGGTAGTTTCATACTTTATATACAGTCTACAAAAGTATTCTGTATTGGGCTTTATGTCTTTTATTTCGACTTTTGCTGTTCCATCAAATATATTGCTTAATGGGATGCTAAAAGAACCATCTTTTTGTACATCTGTTGTTTCGGATAACAAAAGCTCCATTTTGCAATACTGGACATCCATCTTGTCAATTGTTACTGCATCTGTTGCGACAGCATCAATGTAATGGATATCACTTATTATGGGCATCTGGATCTCAGGTGAAAATGGAAGTGTCCTGAATGACTGTACAGAACTAATAATACGTTCTGTATTGTCTCGATTTTGTGAGAAGAGGCAATAATTGTATTCAGTATCAGGTTTAAGACTTAATAACCGACCTGAAAATGCAACACCATTTATTTGGCCTTTGTCAAAAACTTTACAATCAGGATTGTCATTGCCATCCTTCCATGAATTAAAAATGTCCTGAGCATTATCGGTCTTTTCACAATATAGTACTCCGTTCTTGCCCAATGCGATTTCCATTTTTGATATTCCATCAAATGAGCCGGTCACCGTAGCGGTAAAGATAGATGTACTTACGTTACCAGTCTTAATTATTTCAATTATTTCCGGCTCATCTATCGTATTCTTATCATTGCACGATGAAAGCATAATGACAAATGCAAATAATATCAGATTATAAAGGCATTTCATATTCCTCTTATTTGTAGTTACACAATTATTCAAAACCCCATTCTCCATCAGACGGATTAGGTTCAAATAACATCATATTCATTGTCTGGTTAATATCAATGCAATTTGCATCATATTGTACATTGCTGTAATTATGTTTGGGAGTAGTTGAAGCATCCATATAAACAGCATAACAAACATCAAATACTTCATTATAACTATGTGGAAAGTAACTGGTTCCTTTTCCAACCCAGACATAATATGCTATCTGGTTATTTCGGTAAGCGGCATCTGCTTGTGGATACAATGCACTTTCGGGATGGTTTGGATCATTTGAAAAATTGGGATATGAAAATTTATAGGCAAAGGTATCATATACTGGACTCGAAGTATATGTTCCATTATTATACCAAACATTACATAAACATTTTATCATTAACTCAAAATGAATGGAGGACTGAGTTACCGACATAACATCTTTATAAAAAATTCTCGTTACTAATTCTCCCGAACCATTTTCTGAACGGGTCAATTTTGATTTCTTAGAAGGGATTTCTACTTGAAAAAGCGGAATATTAGTAAGAATATTGTCATACACAATTTGGCCATTTGTTTTATCAAATGCTGCTATTGTTGAAAAAGTGTCTCCATCAAACAACCAAGTAAGCCGAACAAAATCATATTTTTCTTGATTATTCAAAATATTTGAGACCATCCCCCTCATTGCATAATAAGGCATATGGATTGTGTTTGTGTCGTTCTTGATAAAATTCAATTTACCAAGCATGAAAACATTATACAGATTCTTCATACAAACCGGGTAATAAGATTTATTATTGAAGAAGTCAGTACTATCAACTTTACAATTCATCTCTTCTGCTTGAAGAAATTTAACTTTACTATTATCAAAAAGGAAATCCAAGTCACACACGATGTTTCCAAGTTCAAACTCCCACGTTTCAGTCTCGTTTGTATCATCCCACATTTCGTAGTCATTTGTGCATGATACCCAGCATAAAACCAAAGTCAACAACATTGGCATTAAAAACTTTCCTGTAGTTCTCATAATCATACTTTGTTTATTGTTAATTAATACATTCTTATCAATATTACAGCCATCACCACCAATCCACATTACATTCTTCGTCTATCAAGAACGGACGTTCTGCCCAACCACGAGTGTAGTTCTTTAACCACATTAAAGCATTCTTGGGAACATTATCAAAACAATATTCAAAACCTTATTGTTGTTATGAACAGTATGACAGTGCTTTATAGATAACAACATCAATCCTCAGACATACTTGAATCCCAAACTGGTCGAATAGGCAATCCCAAAAAACGTGGAGCAGTTCCTTGACCAGGCGCATGGGGTAGTAATAAGTACATAATTGATCTGCTTGAGCCATTATAAAAACAACTTCCATGTGGCGTTAGATTAGATGTCCAATAAGCGCCCTCATTTCCTTTGTGTTTAATTCCATCTTCGCCATATGAACCGGCAAATGGCAAAAAAATAGAATTATTATTAACCTTGCTATATATTCTAAATCCATTTACTCCGTTCATCTCTTCTATAATAAAACGGCAATTCTGTTGTAATTCTGTCATCTCATTAATTGTGGGAATACGCCATTTACTTCCCCAAATGACATGTGCAGCATCATCATCCAGATCAAGAATTTGTTTTTTGTCTAGGTTTCCTTGACGTTTCTTGAGTACATATTTGGTGAATGCCTTTCCTCTACAATCAGAACAAAAGACATATGTACTCCAAGAATAATCACTTTTATTGGAAACTTCACCCCATGCAAAATAATAGCCTGAGTCCTCTGGGTTGGTGGCCCCTATATTATAAGTGGCCCACTTTACGCTTAAGCCTAAATCGACGTATTTATCTTCAATTGGTTGGCTCTTAGCAATGATGATAGTTGTTGAAAGCAACAGAATCATCCACATTTTTTTTGGCAATAAAGCCAAAACAAGTAAAATAGTCCTTTTGCCCATAAGCTTTGTTTTAATTGGTTAAACATGTGGGATAAAGTTCGGGCAAAAAGAACTCTAAAGCAATGAGTTTGTCGTTTTAGAATTCTTCAAAAATTTTCGCAAACATCTGATTATAAGAGAGTTATTAGTAAGCCATTTTGGTCAGATTCTTCACTGGCATTTAACTAATTGATAATTAGGTATTTATATGATGGAAGGGGTATTTTCGGGGTTAAAACATTCTATTTCAATATGTTATATAACTCTTGCTGCATTTCTGGAGATATTCGGCCAATTCGTTGTATTGCTCTGTCTCTTCTTTGATAAATATATTTAGGAGTTAAGCCGGTAATCTTGTTTATTGTTTTTACAGAAAAGCCTATCAGTGAGAAACGTATTATTTTGATTTCTTCATCTGCCATTTTAAAACGGCTGTCCTTGATGCGTGTCATCAGGTTGTTTAGAGTAGCATCAATGATGCTATCAATCTTTTTCTGGTTTTTCTTTAAACCTAATTCCTCCAACTGCTTTTTTATGTGGCTATATAATATGTCGGCTTTTTCAATATTATTATCCTTCTCTTTAGTTTGGTTTTTACGTATAACGGATGACAGTTCCTGATTCTCTTCAATTTCCATTATTTTGCCAAATATGCGATCTAACTCAGCATATTGTTTACTGAATAGGGTATTGACTTTTTTATTTAACTGATTGATGATTTCATTGTTTGTGTCTTCCTTTAATCGGAGTTCTTTTATGGTCAGCAGGTAGTCTTGCTTCTCTTTTTCATTGTTTACTTTGCGGATACGGTTTACTATAATAAATAAGGTAACAATAAGCACAATCAGGATTGCCATAAACAAAACCATAGCGCGGTTGTGCTTTGCTTTAAGGGCTTCTTTCTCGGCCAAAGTTTTGAGGTAGTCGTTTTGGGCTCCTAAAACAGGCTGATCAAGAAGTGAACGGAGGTTGTTGTTCTGCAAATCTATTGATTGCTTATAAAGATCAATTGCTGCACCCATATTACCTGTTTGTTCTTGTAATAAAGACTCTATATATAAAAGCGTAACAGAGTCAGAAGGATTAGAGACTGCCCATGCGACATCTATCAGCTCCTTTGCTTTTGCATAATCGTTCTTTTGGATATAGTAACGGGCTACTTTGCTAATGTTATGTGCTCCTTTCTTAGGTATTCCAAACATTTCTATGTATTGGTTAATTTCCAGATCGGCATTATTTAGGTTACCTAGGTTAAGAGAACAAGACAAACGGTTCATCAAACAAGATGATACTAATCTTATGTCATTATTCTTTTCAGCCCACTTTTGCACTTCAGTCATGACTTCATATGCGGAATCATATTTATTGAGTTGCATGAGACACCCTCCAATATCACATAAAGCATGGATTCTATGTCTGTCTCTGCCATTTTCAGCATATTTCTCCATTGCCATACGATAATATTGTTCTGCACGGCGGAAATCAAAGGAGTAAAAGAATACATCGCCTAATTGTGAATACAGTAATCCCAATCTAAATTCGTCATTAAATTTGTCAGTCAGTAGTTCTGCCTGTCCCAAAGCAACAGCGGCATTGGAAAGTTGTCCTAATCCATTGTATGTGCAGCCAAGCATATAATAACTGCGGAAACGATTAAGCAAGTTTTTGCTTATGGAGTAATAGCGCACGGCTATCATTATCAGGGAGTCATCGGCTGCATCAATCCCGTATTTATACTGCGCCTCAGAGTAGAGTAGTGCATAGCGTGCCTTACGTTCTCTTCCGCTGATGGAATGTGAGTCAATACTGTCCATGAATCTGAAAGCCAACTCCGGCTCATCATTCATAATAACCTCCGCACTATCCATTAGTTCCGCAATGACATGCCGCCTATGCTCCTTCCCGTCACTAATACGACTACATCCCGCCAGGAGCAATCCCGCCGTCAAAAGCAACAAAGCCCTGCTTGCATACTTTTCCATCCTCATCAAACCCATCAGCCCTTTCCAGACAACGTTGATGATTCTGTCGTTTACTGTCCTTGCATCGGTCATATCAACTACTCTCATATCTTAAAAAACAAAAATAATAATTTTCCCTTATCAGCTATTCTCCACCAACAAAAAACCCGCATGACATTCAACATGTGGGCCGTCGGGTTTTGAGGGTTTCGACGCCCTTTTCCCCCCGGCGACAAGCAGTAAGATGCCATGCGGGAGGGAATATGTCGAACCCTTTCGGGCGGCCATAAACCTTGCATGAACATCAGCCTCTTGTCTTACCTCGGGGGAAGTAGTTAATGTCGAAATTTCAAAACCTCAGTAAAACAATAGAATATGTTACTCTGTAATATCTATTACAGAAGCGTCATCTGAGTCATCATTATTGTAGAAACCGTCTGTGCAGATGCGCACATGCCAACCTTGTCTAAGTGGTTGATGTGTTACTTGATATAGGATAGTTCATTTTAATTAGAATCTGTTTTAATAATCACTTTCCCAAATAGGAGAGTATCATGGCAACCGCCTGGTCCTCGGTGATGTAATCCATATTGAGGACGATGTGGTAATTGCGGGCATCGTAACGGCTCTGACCGGTGTAGCGCATAACGTAGTTGTCACGGGCCTTATCTACGCTGTCTATAACCTCCTCTGCCTTGTCACGGGACAGATTCTGCTTCTCCATGATGCGGGCAATGCGCTTGTCGCGCGATGCGGTGATAAGGATATCCACCTTGTTGGGGCGGCCCTTGAGCACAAAGAAACCGGAGCGGCCGGCAATCACGCACGATCCCTCATCGGCAATACCGTTAAGTATCTCCCTCTCTGCCTCAAAGACATCATTTACAGAGAGTGACAGATTGTACTCGCTTATGTAATCACTGTCGCCGTCCACCAGCATGCCGCTCATGGGCACCGGAGCCACCATCTGGATGAAATCATCCAGCCAGCGTTTTTTCTTGCCCTTAAGCTCCTCAATGCTGTCTACGGTAAGATTGAGTTTCTTCTGGAGCGCATCAACGAGTTCCTTGTCACTGAAACGTACGCCCAGTTTCTCTGCCAGTTTTCGGCCGATAGTCCTGCCGCCTGAGCCAACCTCGCGGCTGATGGTTATTACAAACGGTTCTTTCATTTTTCTGCAATATTTTGTTTGTCAAAACGACTTTTCCAGATAAGATAAATTGTCAGGAACGCCAATGCCGTTACGCCGGCGATGATATAGGCAATCCACGGAGCCAGACGGAATCCCTCGGGCGCCATAAAGATGTAGGTAACCGTTACCACGGTCATGAAGATGGCCGGGATAAGTGTTACAAGTACGTTCTTACGATGCTTGGTCAGATAGACAGTGACAGCCCACAGCGTAAATACCGCAAGTGTCTGGTTGGACCAGGCAAAGTAACGCCAGATTATATTGAATCCCTCCTTGTCACGCAGGCTGTAGAACAGCGCAAAGAATGTGACCACAAACAGCGGGACGCTGATGGCCAGACGGCTGCCTATGGACTTCTGCCTGATCTTGAAGAAATCGGCCACAATAAGACGTGCCGAACGCAGAGCGGTATCGCCCGATGAGATAGGCGCAGCAACCACACCCACAACAGCCAGGATGCCGCCTACCTTACCCAGCCAGGTCTTGGATATGTCAAGCACAATCTGAGCGGCGGTATAGTCCGTTCCGTGCTCGCCAAAGTAAGCCGTTGCGGCGGCCGCCCAGATAAGGGCCACGATACCCTCGGATACCATTGCGCCGTAGAACACAACCCTACCCTTGCCCTCATCGGTAATGCATCGGGCCATAAGGGGCGACTGCGTTGCGTGGAATCCGCTTATGGCACCGCAGGCAATGGATATGAACATCATGGGGAATATGGGGTTCTTGTCATACTTGACTCCGAATCCCTTCCACATCTCCGGGAGCGGCGGATTGTTCACGAACAGCGCAATCATGATTCCGATAGCCATAAACAGCAGCGCTGCACCGAATATGGGATAGAAGCGGCCAATGATCTTGTCAATGGGGAAGAGTGTGGCCAGCAGATAATAGACAAAAATGATTGCAATCCAGGTATTTATACCCATAGCGCCGCCTGTAAGACGCACCAGTATATCGGCCGGCTGCGATACGAACACCGCACCCACCAGCACAAGCAGAATCATGGAGAACACCATGAACACCTTCTGTACCGATGTCCCCAGATAGCGCCCCACCAGCTGCGGCAGGCTCTCTCCGCCGTGTCTGAGTGAAATCATTCCCGACAGATAGTCATGCACGCTACCCGCAAAGATGGTTCCGAATACAATCCAAAGGTATGATGCAGTACCGAACTTGGCACCCATGATGGCGCCGAATATCGGACCCAAACCCGCAATGTTCAGGAACTGGATCATGTAGGCCTTCCAGGTGGGCATGGCAATGTAATCCACGCCGTCGGCCATAGCCTTAGCCGGCACCTCACGCTTGGGATCGGCCCCAAACAGACGCTCAATGAATTTTCCGTAGAACACATAGCCCAGCACCAGGACTATCAAAGCTATCACGAACGTTACCATATTGATTTGTTATTTTATCATCGCCTTGCTGTTGCGGCCGTCAATGCAGATTTCAAGCTCGCGGTCAAACCTTACGTGACGCAGGAACTCGGTCTCCTCGATGGCGGGCAGTTTCTGGAGCTCATCGTATTCAAAAGTATCGCCCCGGCCGGAGTACGGATCTACGTTGATGTAGCCGGCGTTGAAGGATGTCAGGTTCTGGAAGAAATGGGTGCCCTGGCTGGGGTCCACGCGGAAATCCTCCAGGCTGCACTCCACTATCACTTTTGCTTCCGAAATATCGCCCCACTGCACGGGAACTCCCAGTGACGGTATGCTGGAGCCCCAGCGGCCGTATCCAATAAGCACGTAATTGCGGCCTTCCTTGCGCATGCGGCTGTTCATAGCCGTCAGCTCCCGGGCCATCTGGACGGTCTTCTGGGTATCGAACGCATCCATCTTGAGGTATATCACATCGGTCAGGCCCTTTATCCAGCCTGTGCCCAATGCACTGTCGGACTGAAGGATTGCGCCACTGGTATCAATCTCGTCCCAGTCAACGTCAACGTTGCGGCTATCCACCGATATGGGCCTTATCTGCAGCACGTTGAACTTGGGCAGCTTGTTCTTGTCGCCACCGCGGTCTATATCAGCCGCAAACTCTATCTCAACGCCGCATTTCATCTCACGACGGGCTATATCCAGCAGTTCATCCACAATCTCGGCCAGCGGGAATGTCTTGTACTTGAGCATCTGGGCAAAAGTGACGAACCTGGGGCCTGTGGGATATGCCGAATCCACCATACGCTGATTCTCAAGGTCAAAGGTGCTCACCACATGCTTAAGGTTGCGGAACTTCTCGCAGTCTGCAATGGGTATGCGCTCCAGGTTTACGGCATCATCGATTGATGTGGTAAACTTTTCGGGCTTGAGGTTGAGCGCAAACATGGACTTCTGGGTCTCGGTCATGGTCTGCTCCACGGTCGATGTCTGCAGCACGTGCTTGGGGTACTTGGGTGAGAAACGCAGTACCTGGTCGCCGTCAACCACAGCCTTACCCAGACCGAATGCCACCTTCACAATGCCGTCCTCGGCTTTCTCATGCCCTATGGGGTAGAAGTTGACCGAACGGGCCACACCTGATAGTGTGGGGAAGAAATATCCCTGGTCACTGCTGCCGCATATCTCCTGCAAGATGATGGCCATCTTCTCCTCCGATATCACATTGGCCGTAGCAGTTATATAACTACGGGACGAAGCGTAGAATATTGATGCATAAACGCTCTTGATAGCCTTGGAGAGCAGGCGCAACTGCTGGTCCTCATTGTCGGTGCGCGGAATCATGTACGTTGAATAGACTCCGGCAAATGGCTGATAATAAGAGTCCTCCAGCTTGGAAGACGAACGCACGGCCAGCGGCTTGCGTATGTTGTGTATGAATACCTTCAGGTTGTCAATCAGGTCTCGCGGCAAGGTAGATGCCACGAACTCCGCCAGTATCTCATCGTCCGATATGTCCGAGTTGATGACATACTGCAGGCCGTTGTCTATGATGAAACGGTCAAAATACTCGGTTGTTATTACAAGCGTACGGGGTGTTGTTACACGCACATCCTCATACTTGTCATACATATCGTACTTGACCAGGATATGGTTGAGGAATGCCAGACCGCGGGCCTTTCCGCCCAACGAGCCGTTACCCAGACGGGCAAACCTTATGGTATCGTTATATGTGGCCGGGTCAAACTTGGCCACCACACCTACGCCCTGACTGATACGGAAATCATGTATCATCTCCAGGTTGATGCGCCGTATCTCCGGCAGCTCGGCATCATTATGGATGGTGAGCGGACGCAGCTCCTTGCCCAGCGCAAACAGACCGCGTGCAAACAACCATCGGGATATGTAGTTCTTGTCACTCAGGCGGCGGAAATCGCGGTCCGATATGTTCTTGATTATCTTCTCGAATCCGTACAGGTCACTTGCACGGAGCAGTTCCTCACCCGTAACCGGATCGGTCACCACAAAATCACCGAATCCGAATTCACGGCCTATGTACTCTGAAAGGTCATGCGTAAGGGTCTTGGATGTCTTGACCACAAAGCCCACGCCCAGGTTCTCGGCCACCTCACGCATACTCTCCTGTGAAGACTGCATCAGGATAGGCATTGTGGGGTTATCGGCATGGATATGGTTTACCAGGTCTATACCGGCATCCAGTTTCTCGGTCTCGGGAGCATCGTCCTTGTGGATTACGAATCCTATGTCCGATATCACTCCCAGTATGTTCTGCTTGTAGCGCTCGTACAACTCTACAGCCTCATCGTAACAGGTGGCCATGAGAATCTTGGGGCGCGAGCGCTTGCGCAGGGTCTGCTGTTTCTCGTTCAGGGTATCGCGGATGGACTCAATGTTCTGCTGCAGCACCAGCTTGTAGAGAACCGGCAGATAAGTTGAATAGTAGCGCACCGAATCCTCAATCAGAAGTATGGCGCGAACGCCCTCCTCCAGTATGTCATGCTCGGCATTCATGCGGTCCTCAAGCAACTTGATGATGGCAATCATCAGGTCAGTGGAGTTGTTCCAGCAGAAGAACCAGTCTATGGCGCTGTTTGTGCGGTCCTTCATGCGGTTGAATATCTCGCGTGAGAATGTGGCCAGCAGGACTATGGGCGTATCAGGAGCAATCTGCTTCATGCGCTTGGAGAATTCAAACACATCAACCTCACCCACATTGTACATGGTTATGACCAGATCGAACGATGTGTCGGTCTTGGCCAGCTCCAATGCCTCAAGCGTGGTCTCAACGCGGATAATGTCAGGCGGGTTACTCAGGTTAAGTTCGGCATAGTCCTGTGCAATCTGCGCCTCAATATGGCCGTCCTCCTCGAGTGAGTAGCTGTCATAATTGTTGCATACCAGCAGTATCCGGCGGATACGGCGGGCCATAAGTTCGGGATGATGATTGTCTTTCTCCTCCATCGGTCTTAAAAAAATTTGGGCCGGCTTTTGCTAAGCCAGCCCAAAATTATCAAATAGTTAGGATTATACCAAACCCTGCTCGCACATGGCGTTGGCAACTTTGATGAAGCCGGCGATGTTGGCGCCCTTCACGTAGTTGATGTAGCCGTCCTCCTCGGTACCGTACTTAACGCAGGCAGCGTGGATATCTGACATGATGCGATGCAGCTTCTCATCAACCTCCTCAGCGGTCCACTTAAGACGCATTGAGTTCTGTGACATCTCAAGACCTGATGTTGATACACCACCGGCGTTTGAAGCCTTACCGGGTGAGTACAGCATCTTGTTCTTCTGGAACAGAGCGATTGCATCAGGGGTGGTAGGCATGTTGGCACCCTCGGTTACGCAGTAGCAACCGTTGGCAACCAGCTTCTCGGCATCCTTAAGCTCAATCTCGTTCTGGGTAGCGCAAGGCATAGCGATGTCGCACTTAACGCCCCAAGGACGCTCACCCTCAAAGTACTTGGCGTTAGGATACTGCTTTACATACTCCTTGATACGGCCACGGATAACGTTCTTGAGGTTCTTTACATAAGCAATCTTCTCCTCGGTCATACCCTCGGGATCGTAGATGTAACCGTTTGAATCAGAGAAGGTAACAACCTTGGCACCCAGACGCATAGCCTTCTCGGCAGCATACTGGGCAACGTTACCTGAACCTGAGATAACAACTGTCTGGCCCTTGAATGACTTACCGCGTGTAGCAAGCATGTCCTGTGCAAAGTAGCAAGCACCGTAACCGGTTGCCTCGGGACGCAGCAGGCTACCGCCCCAGCACTGACCCTTACCGGTATAAGTACCAGTCCACTCGTTCTTGAGCTTCTTGTACTGACCGAACATGAAACCAACCTCACGGCCACCTACACCTATATCACCTGCAGGTACATCAGTGTCAGGACCGATATGACGATAAAGCTCGTTGATGAAACTCTGGCAGAAACGCATTACCTCGGCGTCTGACTTGCCGCGCGGGCTGAAGTCTGAACCACCCTTGGCACCACCCATAGGCAGAGTGGTAAGGCTGTTCTTGAAGGTCTGCTCAAAAGCAAGGAACTTCATGATGCTCAGGTTAACGCTTGAGTGGAAACGAACGCCGCCTTTGTACGGGCCGATGGCGCTGTTCATCTGTACGCGGAAACCGCGGTTTACATGAATCTCACCTTTGTCATCCATCCAGGGAACACGGAACATGATAACTCTCTCGGGCTCTACCATGCGCTCCATGATCTTCTGATCCAGGAGGTAAGGGTTCTGAAGGATATAGGGAGCAACGCTCTCTACAACCTCACTAACTGCCTGATGGAATTCCTTCTCACCGGGATTCTTGGCTATAAGCTCAGCCATGAACTTGTCAACGTAATTCTTTACTTGCTTATCCATAATGCAATATTTTGTATATTTTGTGAATTTGTCATCAAAATCGCTTGCAAAGTTACCATTTGTCATCAAAACCAGCAAAGATTATGCAAATAATTTCATGTTAATAATGCAAAAAATTCAAAATGATATGCATATTGTCAATAATTCAGTCATTTTTACATCATTTTGAGCATAAATATGCACCATTTCAATCCGCTAGTATTCATTTTGTCACAGAGCACAAAAAGGACGGTTCTATCCGGACCCTTATCCAAGAGAACTTTTGGGGTATCAGTATCTGAAACTACGCGCTTCGCGCTATCCCTCCCACTCCTTCGGAGCGGGCCCCTCCCGTTCAGAACTACGTTCTAGACCTCCTCCTCGTTCGGTAGAGTAAGCTAGCTTCCTCTACTCTCTCTTCGTTCGTCGGTTCACAAGCCCACGGGCGGCCATGGTTTCCGATACTGATACCCCAAAAGTTCTGTTCACCTTGGATTATTATCAGAAGGGTCCGGATAGAACCATCCCTTTTGCGCCTCGATTGGATGCTTATTTGTATTATATTTGCACAAAATACAAAAAGGATGAAAATACTTGTAACGGGAGCAGCCGGATTCATCGGCTCAAAGCTGGCTTACCGGCTGGCTCAGCGTGGTGATGAGGTGGTGGGACTTGACAACATCAATGATTATTATGATGTACGCCTCAAGTTAGGACGACTGGAGCAGTGCGGAATCCACTCGCACAGCGGCCGGTTCATTGACGGCTCTGTAAGGGAGAGCGTCAAGTTCAGCAACTACCGTTTCATCAAGATGGATCTGGCCGACCGCGGTCAAATGACGGAATTCTTCCAGCAGGAGAAGTTTGACGTTGTAGTCAATCTGGCCGCTCAGGCAGGAGTCCGATACTCAATCACCAATCCCTATGCTTATCTGGACAGCAACCTGGTGGGATTCATGAACATCCTGGAGTGCTGCCGCCACAATGATGTCAAGTATCTGGTATACGCATCGTCATCATCGGTCTATGGTATGAATGACAAGGTTCCGTTCAGTGAGGATGACCGCGTTGACAATCCCGTGAGCCTGTACGCCGCCACCAAGAAGGCCAACGAGCTTATGGCCCACTCCTACAGCAAACTGTACGGCCTGCCCACCACCGGCCTGAGGTTCTTTACCGTATATGGTCCCTGGGGCCGTCCCGATATGGCCCCCATGCTGTTTGCTACAGCCATCAGCAAGGGTGAGCCCATCAAGGTGTTCAACAACGGCAACCTTAGCCGCGACTTTACCTATATAGATGATATAGTGGAGGGTACCATACAGGTTATAGACCATCAGCCTAAGGCCGATGAGTGTCCCAACAACGTTCCATGGAAGGTGTATAATATAGGTTGCTCACAGCCGGTACAGTTGATGGACTTTATCAACGAGATTGAGAGTGCCCTGGGCGTACAGGCCAACAAGATATTCCTGCCCATGCAGCAGGGCGATGTGCTTAAGACTTATGCCGATACCTCCAAATTGGAGCGTGAGTGCGGCTACAAACCCTCAACCTCACTCCACGACGGTATATGCAAATTCATAGAGTGGTTCAAATCAGACCTTAACCCCTTAAGACCTTAATGATTATGAGTAAGTACGTATGTGAAGTCTGCGGATACGAGTATGATCCCGCCGTAGGCGATCCCGACAACGGCATAGCAGCCGGAACTCCGTTTGAAGAACTCCCCGAGGATTGGGTATGCCCCATCTGCGGAGTAGGCAAAGACCAGTTCTCAAAAGCCTGAAATCAGGAAATCTCGCCGCGCAGATTGAGCACAAGGCGGCGTTTTACATCGGCGTTATCGACCGTTGAACCCATAAGGAAGAACAGTTTGGCCAGGGCGGCCTCGGTAGTGAGGTCGCGGCCGGAGACTACGCCCGCATCACGCAGGGCGCGGCCCGTTGCGTAGATATCCATATTGACCGTGCCGGCAAGGCATTGGGTTACGTTGAGCAGCACCTTGCCCATGGCCGATGACTGCCGCACTATATCCACAAACCAATCCTTTGAGATGGCGTTTCCGGAGCCGTAGGTCTCGATAATGACAGCGCGGGTATCGGAACCCAGCAGGATGTCACGCACCACCTGGGGAGTGATTCCGGGATGCACCTTTAATATAGATACGCGGGTATCGAGAGTGGTGTTGATGCGGAACGTCTCCGATGAGGGACGCATTATATGCTTGTCGTTGTAGAGAATGTCTATTCCGGCGGTTGCCAGCGGCGGATAGTTGGGCGAACGGAATGCGTGGAACGATGTGGAATCGGCCTTGGTGCTGCGGTTGCCGCGCAACAATTGGGAGTTAAAGAAAATGCAGACCTCCGGGACTACGGCACTGCCGTCGGGATTCTTGGCCACGGCAATCTCGACCGATGAAATCAGGTTCTCCTTGCCGTCGGTGCGCGGGCGTCCCACAGGAAGCTGGCTTCCGGTAAAGATTACCGGCTTGGTAAGATTCTCAAGCATGAAACTCAGGGCCGATGCCGAATATGCCATAGTATCGGTTCCGTGCAGGATAACGAATCCGTCATAATCATCATAGCGGTCACGGATTATCTCTGCCAGGCGCACCCAGAGTGACGGCTCCACGTCAGATGAGTCAATCAGGGGCGAGAACGAATAATGGTCTATCCTGCAGGTGAACCTGCCCAGCTCGGGTACAAACTCCATCAGTCCGTCAAAATCAAACGGAGTCAGGGCGCCGCGGCCATCCTCTTTCATTCCGATGGTTCCGCCGGTGTATATGAGCAGTACTGATGAGCCTTTATCCTGCATAATATCAGTATATCGCTATGCACTCCATCTCCACAAGCCAGCCCGGACGGCAGACCGGAGCCTGCACTATGACACGGGGGCAATCGGGGAAACGGGTGTCAAATATTTTCTTAACTGCCGAATAATCCGCAATATCCCTCAGATAGACTGTCATTGCGCCTACCTGAGAGAATCCGCATCCTGCCTCTGCAAGCAACACTTCCACATTCTCGATCATACGGTTGGTCTGACGTACGATATCTCCATTGTAGAGAATCTTGCCTTTATTGTCGATGCTTGCGGTACCTGAGATATATACGTGCCTGCGGTCAGGATACTCAACCACTGTTCCGCGTTCAAACCTTACACCATACTCCGACGTACGGTTCAGGTGGCTGTCACCGTGAAGATATTTTACCGCCACACCGGGACCCTTGACAGCCACGGCATCAAGCATTACCTTATTCCTGCAGTCGGCCGTACGTCCCTCAATGCCGGTGCTGGCAATGAAATGTGTATCGGGAGTAAGTCCGTGACGGTCAAATACCGTATTGCGGCCATCCACAACACCCTTGTAATTGACGTCTATGTTCTGGACAAAGAGCCAGGTGCGCATACAGTCGGATTCAAGAGTCAACCCCTGAGCCTCAAGACCGGCGCTCAGTTCATCCAGCACGCTTACCGTCTGGTTGTAAGAACCGTCGGCACATGACAAACCGCCCGTATACCAATACTCATCAATGCCTCTTTCAGTAACCTTGTGCATCCTATCCCCTATACGGCAGATGGCGGCACTTTGCCTGCACCATACCATAGCGGCTATCTTGGTCCCGTTGAGCGGAGCCTGACCGATGACGGACACCGGGCAGTCAAAGACAAGACGTTCCCGAAGCAGGGCAGCCTGGTTTGAAGGATCGCTCAGAAAGAAACGCATCAGCACGGGAGTGCCGTTTGTCTCCACAACCTTGTGCATATTTGACAACAACCTGTCCGTCTGGCTGTCAAAAGACATCATAGTATCAGTCAGTGTCAGCACACTGAACGCCTCCGTAATGTGCTCCGCACCGTCAGGAGACCATTTCCCGGTCTGTATCAGAATATTGTTGTCGGAATATGAAGAATAAAGCATCGGTTCCAATGGATAAATATGCCGCGAATATAGCGTTTTTCGGTCTATAAGCTTTGCCGAATGAGGCAAAAAGAATACATTTGGCGTCACGAAAATCAAAAATCATCATTTATAAGTATGAAGAGAATATTCATTATCGCATCATTGGCACTCTTCTGCGCAGCCGTTTCCGCACAGGAAGAAGAGAAAAAAGAGGCTCCTAAGGGTTACCAGTTCACAACAGTTGATTCACTTGGAATAACATCTGTCAAGGATCAGGCCAATTCAGGCACATGCTGGTCATTCTCATCGATAGGTTTCTTTGAGTCAGAGCTGCTCCGTCTGGGCAAGGGCGAACATGACCTGGCCGAGATGTTTGTGGTACACAAGACAATGGAGGACCGCGCCAAGGCAGCCGTACGCCTGCACGGAGACATTGAGTTTGCGCAGGGCGGCAGTTTCTATGACGTAGTATATTGCTGGAAGAACTACGGAATGGTTCCGCAGGAGGTAATGCCCGGAATCATGTACAAGAGTGACCGCATAAACCACACAGAGCTTACCGCCGTGGCAACCGCATACGTAAACGCTCTTGCCAAAGGCAATTTCAAGAAGCTGACCGATGTATGGCAGAAAGGATTCTCCGGAATCTACGATGCTTACATAGGCGAGTGCCCCGAGAAATTTACTTACAACGGAAAGGAGTACACTCCGCAGTCATACGCCCAGTCTCTGGGCCTGAACATGGATGACTATGTATCATTGACATCATTCTCCCATCATCCTTTCTATGAGCAGTTCATCATAGAGATCCAGGACAACTGGCGCTGGGGCCAGTCCTACAACCTGCCGCTTGACGAGTTCATGGCCGTTATGCACAACGCCATCAAGACCGGTTACACATTCGCCTGGGGTGCCGATGTTTCCGAGACCGGATTCCTGCGTTCAAAACCGGCTGTTTGCGTAATTCCCACCGATGAGGACAAGGAGAACAAGATTCTGCGCGAGCCCGGTGAAGAGAAGGAGATTACCCAGGAGATGCGTCAGGAGGGTTATGACAACTGGGAGACCACCGATGACCACGGCATGCAGATATTCGGCATTGCCAAGGACCAGAACGGCAAGGAGTATTTCATGGTAAAGAACTCATGGAACACCACAGCCGGGAACAACGGTATCTGGTATGCCAGCGATGCATATGTAGCACTCAAGACCATCAACATCCTGGTTCACAAGGATGCCCTGCCCAAAGACATAAAGAAGAAACTTGGCATCAAGTAACCTCAGGTAAATCCACAGCACAGGAAAGAGACGTTCCCGCAACGTCTCTTTTTTTATTTTAAAAATACTGACTAATAATGATAGTGAATTATTGACAATAAGAATCCTGTTTCTTATCTTTGCATTTTGGAACAAACCGGTCTTAAGCAAAAAGACCACATACTACAACTCATGGATAAAATAAAAAATAACATAAATAATGAACTTCAGATGGAACTATGTGCCCCCCACCCCGGAGATGACAGAGGCAGCCAATGAGTTATCAAAGGCTGTAGGGATAAGTCCCATACTCTGCCGGCTCCTGATTGAGAGAGGCATAACCAGCAAGACCGAAGTACAGAAGTTCTTTAACCCGCAACTGAACGAACTGCTTGATCCTTGGCTCATGGATGACATGGACAAGGCGGTAGCACGTATCAACAGCGCCATTGAGCGCGGCGAGCGCATTCTGGTTTACGGCGATTATGACGTTGACGGCACCACAGCCGTAGCGTTGGTGTACAATTTCCTTAAAAGGGATTATGACAATCTGGACTATTACATTCCGGACCGTTACAATGAGGGTTACGGAGTATCGGTCCAAGGTGTGGATTACGCCTATGAGACTGGCGTAAAACTGGTAATAGTGCTGGACTGCGGCATCAAGGCCATACAGGAGATAGCCTATGCCAAAGAAAAGGGCATCGACTTCATAGTATGTGACCACCACGTACCCGATGACGAACTGCCACCGGCAGTGGCCATCCTGAACGCCAAGCGTTTTGACTCCACATACCCGTTCAAGCACCTTTCGGGCTGCGGTGTGGGGTTCAAGCTTATGCAGGCGTATGCTCTTGACAACGGTATTCCTTTCAGTGAACTACTACCCAGTCTGGATCTGGTGGCAGTGAGCACGGCATCGGACATAGTTCCCATAATGGGTGAGAACCGTGTGCTTACCCACTACGGCCTGGAGCAGCTCAACAGCAATCCCTGCACCGGACTCAAAGCCATCATACAGGTTTGCAAGTTGTCAGATAAAAACCTGACCATAAACGATATAGTATTCAAGATAGGTCCGCGTCTGAATGCCGCCGGCCGTATGAGCAGCGGCAAGAAGGCCGTTGACCTTATGGTTGAGAAGGACTTTAACCGCGCCCTTGAACTTGCCGAGAACATAGACAAGGAGAACGATGACCGCAAGAAGGATGACAAGGAGATGACCGAAGAGGCCAATAACATTGTCACCAACCTTGAGGACGGTGAGAACCGCCACGCGATAGTGCTCTACAACGCAGAGTGGAAGCGCGGCGTGATAGGTATTGTGGCATCACGTCTTACCGAGGTGTTCTACAAGCCAGCCGTGGTACTTACCAAAACCGGAGAACTTGCTACCGGATCGGCACGGTCGGTATCGGGATTTGATGTATACAAGGCCATTGAGAGCTGCAAGGACCTGCTGGAGAATTTTGGCGGACACACCTATGCAGCCGGTCTGTCGCTCAAGGTTGAGAACGTGGAGGAGTTCAAGCGCCGCTTTGAGGAGTACGTATCGACCCATATCGAGCCCGACCAGATAGAGGCATCGATAGATATCAATGCCGACCTGGACTTTAAGGACATCACTCCCAAGTTTTTCCGTGACCTCAAGAAGTTCCAGCCTTTCGGACCCGATAACAGCAAGCCCATATTCCGCACCCGCAATGTCTATGACTACGGTACCAGCAAGGTTGTGGGACGCGGTCACGAGCATATCAAACTGGAACTAATCGACAGCAAGAGCGGCCATCCGCTCAACGGAATTGCGTTCGGGCAGAGTTCATATGTCAGCTACATCAAGACCAAGAAATCATTTGATATCTGCTATACCATAGAGGAAAACAATTTCAAGCAGGGGGACGTGCTGCTTCAGATAGAGAGCATCAAGCCCAACCAGCCTGAACAAAAAGCCTGACAGGCAGTTATGACATACCTGGAGATACTCAAGCAATACTGGGGTTACGACAGTTTCCGAGGCATACAGGAACAGATCATAGAGAGCATCGGCAGCGGCCGTGACACTCTGGGACTAATGCCTACGGGAGGCGGCAAGAGTATCACTTTCCAGGTACCGGCAATGGCCATGGACGGAGTCTGCATGGTAATCACCCCTCTCATAGCGCTGATGAAAGACCAGGTGCGCAATCTGCGTGAACACGGGATAAAAGCCGCCGCCATCCATACAGGCATGAAACGTGACGAGATAATAGCCGTCATGGAAAACTGCATTTTCGGCGGTTACAAATTCCTGTACGTATCTCCCGAACGTCTGTCATCGGAACTGTTCCGTACCAAACTCCGCCACCTCAAAGTCTGTCTGCTTACGGTAGATGAGTCTCACTGCATATCCCAATGGGGCTATGATTTCCGCCCGTCATACCTGAACATAGCCGATATACGCAAGGAGCTGCCCGGCGTTCCGGTGTTGGCCCTTACCGCCACGGCTACTCCGCAGGTAACAGATGATATCCAGGATAAACTGGGTTTCAGTGAGAAGAACGTGATACGAATGAGTTTCTTCCGGCAGAACCTGTCATACGTGGTACGCAAGACAGAGAACAAACTGTTGGAACTCAAGCATATACTGGAATGTGTCCCCGGCACCGGCATTGTCTACGTAAGGAACCGTGCCAAAACCAAGGAGATATCGGATTTCCTTAACAGCGAGGGCATACCCTCCACCTTCTACCATGCAGGACTGGAGCCCACCGTCAAGGACGAGCGTCAGCGTGCATGGACCGATGACCGTTACCGTGTAGTGGTGGCCACAAACGCATTCGGAATGGGAATAGACAAGCCCGATGTACGCACAGTCATTCATCTGGACATACCAAGTTCCATAGAGGCCTATTTCCAGGAGGCTGGACGTGCGGGACGTGACGGACAACGTTCTTACGCCGTTCTGTTACACTCTCCCGGCGACAAGCGCACGGTAAGCAAACGCATAAGCGACACATTCCCCAGCGAGGATTTCATTCGCGATGTATATGAGAAACTGGGATACTATCATGAGATGGCGGTAGGTGACGGCCGGGGCTGCACTTATGCTTTCTCACTCGGAGAGTTCTGCCAACACTTCTCATTGCCGGTAATTCCCACCGACAGCGCCCTGCGTATTCTTACGCGAATGGGATACATAGAGTATGTGGATGAGATGGAATACTCTGCCAGACTGCTTTTCACAGCCGGACGTGACGATCTGTACCGTCTGCATCAGGACCGTACCACCGATGAGGTGATGAATATAATCCTGCGTATGTACAGCGGAATCTTTACAGATTACGCATACATAGACGAGCATCTCATCTGCTCACGGGCCGGAATAGACAGGGACAGACTCTACACCACACTTATGAACCTGCAAAACCAGGGTGTGGTAAGATACGTCCCCGAAAGACGTACACCCGTGATTACCTGGACCAGAGAGCGGGTTGATGCCGGGATGTTGCGCTTTGACCCCGAGGTATACCGCCAGCGCAAAGAGGAGTTCAAAGAGAGGATAGGCGCAATGATGGAGTATGTGACACGTGAGACCGGCTGTCGCAGCGCCATGCTGCTCAAGTATTTCGGCGAGCGTCAGAACAAGCCCTGCATGTGCTGTGACCTGTGTCAGGAGAAGGTACAGGAGCAGTTGACCCGTGGCGAGCGTGATGCAATAATGGGAGATATCCTGGATACGTTCCACTCCAACCCCGACAACCCACATAAAGTATATAATCTGCCGTACGACAGAAAGAAAATAGATATTGTCCTGCACTATATGGTTGATGAAGGCCATATTCTGATGAGGGACGGAAAACTGTTTCCCAAAGAATGATTGTAACAGAAAAAATAGAAAACTGCTCCCTGATAGCAGGACCGTGCAGCGCCGAATCTGAAGCGCAGGTCATGGAGTGCGCCCGCAGTCTCGCCAGGATGGGAGTGAAAGTATTCCGTGCCGGAGTATGGAAGCCGCGTACCCGTCCCGGCAATTTTGAAGGTGCGGGCCAACCGGCCCTGGAATGGCTCAAGAAGGTCAAAGCCGAAACCGGAATGGCCGTTACCACAGAGGTAGCCAATGCCCGTCATGTGGAGGCTGCTCTCAGTGCCGGCATAGATATGCTTTGGATAGGAGCACGCACCACGACCAGCCCGTTCGCAGTACAGGAGGTAGCCGATGCCCTGCGCGGCACCGACATTCCCGTTCTTGTAAAGAATCCCATAAATGCCGAGTTGGAACTCTGGATAGGCGCATTTGAACGTTTGTCCGATGCCGGAATCAGAAGGCTGGCTGCGATACACCGCGGTTTCAGTTCTTACTACGAGAGGATTTACCGGTACTCTCCAGAGTGGCAGATTCCCATTGAACTCAGACGCCGCATACCCGGCCTGCAGGTTATTTGTGATCCCAGTCACATGGCAGGACGCAGCGACCTGATACCGCATCTGGCACAGATGGCGCTCGACATGAAAGCCGACGGACTGTTCATCGAGGTTCACCCCAATCCCTGCGAGGCTTTGAGTGACCGGAATCAGCAACTTACTCCCGCTCAATTCAAAAGTCTCACGGAAGGACTCGTATACCACCGTGAAGCCGCACCGTCCGATACCGCTCATATGGAGCCGTACCGTTCAAAAGTGCAGGATATTGACATCAGGATCATACAGGATCTTGCCGAGAGGTTCCGCATAACCGGCAGCATCGGTGAATACAAGAACACTCATAATCTGGCCATACTGCAACCTGACCGGTACAACGCGATATCCGGCATACTGGCAGAGAAAGGCAAGGAACTGGGACTTGATGAGAATTTCATCCAACTGCTGTTTGAAACCATTCACGCAGAGAGCATAAGATGTCAGATAAACAAAAAGAACGATATATGAAAAAGAGTATTCTAATCCTGGTGTCAGCCATTGTGCTGACCCTTTCAGCCTGTCAGAAAGAACCCGTACGTGTAGCCTGTGTAGGTGACAGCATCACATTCGGACACGGAATCAAGGACCGTGAGCACGACACCTATCCCGGTCTTCTCAGCACTATGCTGGGAGAGAAATATGACGTGCGCAACTTCGGGGTAAGCGGGACCACCGCAATGACGGGTACCGATATGCCCTACATGAACGAGCAGGCATACAAAGATGCGCTGGCTTTCAATCCTCAGATTGTCACCATCAAGTTGGGAACCAATGACAGCAAGCCCTATAACTGGAAAGAGCAGGAGCATTTCAAACAGGACCTCAAGACCCTGATAGAATCATTCCGCGCCCTGCCTGCCAAGCCCGAGATATGGCTCTGCCTGCCGGTTCCGGCCTATGGGCAAGCATGGAGCATTAATGACAGCGTCATCTACAACGGCGTGATACCCTACATCCGTGAGGTGGCACAGGAGGAGAATCTGCCGTTGGTAGACCTGAACACCCCCATGCAGGGTAAGCGCCAGTATTTCCCCGATACCATCCATCCCAATGAGGAGGGACAGCAACTGATTGCCGAGATTGTATTTCAGAGCGTTTTCGGCAAAAGAAAGAAATAACCAATAGAACCTTTATACAATCAAAAATGGATTCAATTCTTAAGATCGAGCATGTGTCCAAGACATACACCGGACACAAGGCTCTTGACGATGTTTCGATGGAGATACCGCGTGGCTCCATCTACGGTTTGCTCGGCCCCAACGGAGCCGGTAAGACCACACTCATCCGTGTGGTCAATCATATGACTATTCCGGACTGCGGTAAAGTCTGGTTTGAAGGCCATGAGATAACAGCCGATGACATATACCAGATAGGTTATATGCCCGAGGAACGAGGCCTGTACAAGAAGATGAAAGTGGGCGAACAGGCAGTCTTCTTTGCCCGTATGCGCGGCATGAGCCGTATGCAGGCCACCCGCAAGCTCAAGGAGTGGTTTGAGCGCCTGGGACTCAGCGAGTGGTGGGACAAGAAGGTGGAGGATCTGTCCAAAGGTATGGCACAGAAGGTCCAGTTCATTGCCACAGTGGTTCATGAGCCCAAACTGCTCATATTTGATGAGCCTTTCTCAGGCTTTGACCCCATCAACCAGAACCTGCTCAAGGAGGAGATCCTGGGTCTGCGTGACCGCGGTGCCACAGTGATTTTCTCCACTCACAACATGGAGTCGGTCGAGGAGATTTGTGATGACATAACGCTCATCAACAAATCCCATAACATCCTGTCCGGATCAGTTGAGGAGATACGCCGCAAGGCTGGCGGTAACACATTCCAGGTACTCTACAGCGGTACTCCGGAGCAGTTCAACGCAGCAATCGGAGGCAAGGCCGACCTTATAGGCGACTCAGAGGGAGTGATAGGAGGCTACACGCAGCAGAAAATCCACATCCCGTCCGATGACGACGTGCGTGCGGTCATCGGCACACTCAATGAAAGCGTTAAACTGCGCTCTTTCCAGGAGATCATTCCAAGTATGAACGATATATTCATCCGTGCCGTGAACGGTACACTTTAAACAGCAAACACTATGAACAAGATAGGTCTTATAGTAGAACGCGAGTTTACTGAGCGCGTCCGCAAAAAATCATTCATCATAAGCACACTGCTTACTCCCCTGCTCATGATTGCCATGATGGTGCTGCCCAGCGTGCTGATGCTCAAGGGTAACTCCGACACCAAGAACGTGGTGGTCATTGATAACTCACCTGAGCAGTTTGTAGGCAAGCAGCTCGCATCGGGCAAGACGGTATCATTCAACCTCCTGGCTCCGGGTGAAACGCTAAACAAGGCCCGCATGGAGTACAAATTCGTTTACGGCATCCTTGTAGTTGGAGAAGACATACTTGACAATCCCCAGAACCTGCAGCTGGTACTCAACGACGCATCATCAATGAGCGTCGAGGAGAATATCCAGAGTCAGATTCAGGGAATTCTGCGCACAGAGCGTCTAAAACGTTACAACCTGGAGAACATGGACCAGATACTGGCCGATGCCAATGTCCGCGTAAACAGCCTGCAGACACTTAAGAACAACGAGCAGGAGGATGATGAGAATATGGAGAAGACATCCACCACCGCATCGTGGCTGATGGGCCTTATCCTGGGTATGCTGCTCTACTTTATCCTGATTGTTTACGGACAGCAGGTCCTTCAGTCAGTGATTGACGAGAAGCAGACCCGCGTGCTTGACGTCATGGTTACATCATGCACCCCGTTCGAACTCATGATGGGTAAGATTCTTGGTATCGCAGTGGTTGCCGCCCTCCAGATTGTAATATGGGCTGTGCTCATAATCGGTGCAAGTGCATTCGTCATGCCTCTGGTAATGGGAGGTGCCGACGTAGATGCCGCTCTGGCTGCCGCTCAGAACGTTCCCAATTCCGAGATCATGAGCATGGTAGGCAAGTTTACCAATGTATCATATCTGGCAGGACTTTTCCTGGAGTTGCTGCTCTATATCGTTGGCGGATTCCTGTTCTACGCATCCATGTATGCTGCAATCGGGTCTGCTGTGGATACTCCGCAGGACGCTGCCCAGTTTAACGGAATAATCATGATGCCGGTTATCATTTCCATCATGGTCATGATGAGCGTAATGAATGACCCCAATTCGAACTTGGTATTCTGGTGCTCCATGATACCCTTCACATCTCCCATTGTGATGATGGCCCGCATACCATTCGGAATTCCCACATGGCAGGTTGCAGTATCACTTGTGGTACTCTACATCTCATTCTTCGCGATGACATGGGTTGCAGCCCGCATATTCCGCGTAGGCGTATTCATGCACGGCAAGAAACCCAGTTGGAAGGATCTGGGTGCCTGGATAAAGATGAAATGATTAATCCCACCACTCGCAGGCTGATTTCTCGCCTGCCAGCCAGACTATATCGCCCTCTTTGAAGCGATAGTCTGGCTTGGGGTTGGTGGTAACCTGGCCGTCGCTTACAACGCTTATCACCATACAGCCGTACGACCGCATATCGGTCTCACGCAGTGTCTTTCCGGTAAGCCATGAGTCCTCCTTGAGAGTGATGCTCTCCAGTTCAAAAGCACGCGGAGCCAGATTGTCGGCATCCTTCTCATCGGGCACATAGACATTCTCGGTCATGTCCTTGCGGAATTCGGCCAACTGCTCCTTGGTACCCACTGCTATCAGTTTGTCGGACGGGAACAGCATCTCCTCGCCGCGCGGTATCATTATGCTGCGGCTTCCGCGTATTATCTTAACTATATTCACGCCCGATTTGTGGCGGAACGGCAGGTCCTTGAGCATCTTGCCGGCATAGAGAGAATCGGCCGATATGGTTATCATATCGGTCTTTACGTTGTAGCGGGACATCTTGTCGCTCACCGACGATGTTACCGGAGCCATACGGCGCTGCTGCTGTTCCTTCTCATTCAGATTGGCCATGAAACGGTCCTCCACAATCGTGAACTTGCTTATTGAACGGCGGCCGATGAAGAAGAATGCCACACCGGATATCAGTATGAGCAGGAATGTCCAGAATGCCAGGTTGAAATGGGTGGCAATCACGCTCAGCACAAATCCCATGGCAATCAGAATGCGCAGAAGTGCCAATGATATTACCGGCCACACATTGGCCTGTCGGGCTTTGATGAGTTTGATTGACGAACGGTTTATTTCATTACCGGAGATGGCTATTCCCACCAGGAACGGAGACATTACGACAAGCGTGATCACCACGCTGATAAGGTTGCGCACAAACGGGGTGAAACTGTCCAGGCGGTTTATGATATACCTGTCAAGGAACAGGTGTGAGCCCAGATCTATTGCAATCAGGATTACTCCGTACAGAAGCACCCTTAGGGACACCTCCCTGATAAGCCGTTTCCACTCGTTCTGGGCCGCCGCCGAATTCTGCCGCTCCTGGGTAGAGAAGGCGTTGATACGCTCCACAAACTGAGCAGGCAGTTTCTTAATAAGGTATTGGTAAGCCGGTGTTCCCGCCTTTATCATATAAGGTGTGGTAAAGGTGGTTATGACCGATACCGTGATTATGACCGGATATATAAAGTCACGCATCACACCCAGTGATACGCCCAGACCGGCAATGATGAACGAGAACTCACCCAACTGAGCCAGGCTGAAACCGGCGTGTACCGCATTGTCCAGTCCCTGGCCGGCCAGAACGGCACCTGATGTAGAGAAAAACAGTATTCCCGCCATTACCGTAATGGTCAGGACAAGAATGGTCCCCCAATGCTCGGCAATCACGTGCGGATCGACCATCATACCTACCGATACAAAGAATATGGCGCCAAACAGGTCCTTGATGCCCTTGGTAAGATGCATTATATGCTCGCTCTCCAATGTCTCGGCCAGGATGGAACCCATCACGAATGCGCCCAATGCCTCAGAGAATCCGGCCAGACTGGCCAGTGAAACCATAACGAAACAGAGTCCCAGACTAACCAGAAGCAGAATCTCGTCATTCAGGTATTTATGGGCTTTCTTAAGGATAGTGGGAATCATGTAGATACCTACAAGGAACCAGAGTATCAGGAAGAACACCAGTTTGGCAAGTCCCATAAGCATCTCCCCGCCTGCGAATTTATTTGACACGGCCATCGTTGAGAGCAGCACCATGAGCACCACGGCAATCAGGTCCTCAAACACCAGTGCACCGAACACCAGCGGGGCGAACGGCTTGTCCTTATACCCCAGGTCATCATACGCCTTTATTATGATAGTGGTCGATGACATGGAGAGCATACCTCCCAGGAATATGGATTCCATGTTGCTCCACCCTATGGCCTCACCAACCAGGAATCCCAGTATGAACATACCCAGGCACTGGGTCATTGCGGTTATCAGGGCACTGCTGCCCACCTTTATGAGTTTCTTGAAACTGAACTCCAGTCCCAACGCGAACAGAAGGAAGATAATACCTATATCGGACCACTCCTTTACCTGTACGGTGCTGGTAACCGTAGGAAACAGACCCATATGCGGGCCCACCAGAAAACCGGCTACTATGTAACCCAGTATCAGCGGCTGTTTTAGTGCTTTTGATATGATGGTAAAGACTCCGGCCGAAATCAGTATCAGCGCAAGGTCCTTTACAAGATTGGCTTCTTCCATAATCCTTCTGTTTATCAATACAAAATTACTACTTTGAGTAGAGAGTCAATAATAAAAAAATAATAAATTTGTGGTCCGATACGGTGATGCCGCCACCCGCGGTGACGGCATAGAGGGAATCCGGTGAGAATCCGGAACAGTGCCCGCTACTGTAAAGTCCACCATATCCCGGAGATATCAATTTGCCACTGCTTAATTAAAAAGGACGGGCGGGAAGGCACTCCAGGGAGGGACCAAGTCAGGAAACCTGCCGCATCAATTATTTATGGACAACGGCTCCGGGACAGAACCAGTCCGCACTTTTTATTTCTTGAATGGTAATGCTTAAAAAACTGATTCTGTCAGTGTTTGCATTTGTCGCCATGCCCGTATGCGCACAGGTTATATTGGGCGGCATAGTTATTGACTCTGGGACCGGCAAGCCGGTACAAGGAGCCAATATCCGTGTTGAGCACAGTCTGAGCGGCACATCGGCCAACAGCAAGGGAGAATTCTCAATCTCCAACCTCCCGGAGCAGGATAGTTACAAACTCAGCGTTACACACGTATCATATCTGCCCGTGACAGTTACCACCGGACCGGATAACAGCATTATCATCAAGATGCAGGAAAGCTACATCAACCTGGGTCAGGTGGTTGTTACCGGAACCGGAACACACCGCCGTATGACAAACTCTCCGGTCCCCATCCAGGTAATCACCGCCAAGGATATTGAGAACTCCGGAGCCACATCATTGGAGGATGCCCTGACCAAACTGTCGCCCAATATAACCACCATGACCAACGGCATGGGCACGTTCCTGAACCTGAACGGTATGAGTCAGGACTATATGATAATCCTGGAGAACGGCCACCGTCTGGGCGGCGACGAGCGTATGGCACGCATCGGCACGGGCAATATCAAGCGTATTGAGATTCAGAGCGGTGCGGCATCGGCCCTGTACGGAAGTGAGGCCATCGGCGGTGTAATAAACATCATAACCGATGACTCAAAGAACGGAATAGGTGCATCAAGTTATACCCACTACACCAGCCACGGACGTTTTACACAGACCGTCGATGCCGATGTATCGCAGGGACGTCTGTCATCATACACAACCTACCAGCGCAAGGAGGCCGACAACTGGCAGGTAAACAACATTGACGAGGAGGGCAACAAAACGGGACGTCCCATGTCTATGGGCTATCGCTCAGATAACCTTAGTCAGCGTTTTACCTATGCCGTAACAGACAAGCTGAATATTTCGGTGCGCGGCAACTACAACGACTATGAGACGCGCCGCCCTGAGAGCGCCACATACTTCAAGAAGAGCGGCAGCGACTACAAGGAGACCCAGGCCTACACCTACAATATGTCGCACCGTACCTGGCTGTATGGTCTGAGCGCCGATTACATGATCAGTTCAGCGGCCTATATCGAGGCTGATTTCTACAGTGACAACTTCAGATCGTCATACAGGTATTTTACCAAAAACGGTTCGTTCCTTCCCGGTGACGAGCAGATCCGCAAGGAGACTGCCTACTATGACGGAACGGTTAAAGGTATTTTCAAACCCAATGATATGAATAAGCTGTCTGTCGGACTTGAATACATCAGCGAACGGCTTGACAGCGAATCGGACAACATCAGTAACGAGAGCATGTATACTGCAGCCGCATTCGCGCAGGACGAGATCTCCATTACTGATAACATTCAGGCTGTGGCTGGCTTGCGTTACCTCTACAACGGCAACTTCAAGAGCCATGCCACGCCTAATGTTTCTATCATGTACAAACCGGGCAATTTCAGGTTCCGCGCAGCCTGGTCGGCCGGTTACCGCTCACCCACCCTGAGCCAGATCTATGCTACGGACCAGGCCAAGAGCACCAGCCGCGCCACCATTGGAAATCCCGGGCTCAAGCCTGAAAAGAGCCAGTCGGCATCACTCAATGCCGAGTTCTCCAACCAGCGTCTTTCTGTATCGGTTACCGGACTCATCAACAACGTGACCGATATGATCAACTACCGCGTACTGAGCGATGCGGAGATATCGGCCCTAGGATACGATGCCCTGCATGCTGATTTTGCCACAATCCGCCAGCGCAGCAACATTGATGAGGCACATATCAAGAGCCTGAGCGCCAATGCCAATGTCTATGTTGGAGCCGGATTCACCCTGGGCGGCGGATACATACTGACTGACTCCAAGGCCATAAGTGACGGCAAGGAGACTCCGGTTGACAAGAGCGTAAAGCACAGCGGTAATGTAAACGCCCGCTGGGACCACAACTGGGGCAACTACCATATGAATGTAAACTTGAACGGACACATTCAGAGTGAGCGCTGGTCAAGCACCTACGGATATGCGCCGGGATACAGCCAGTGGGACCTTAACACCACCCATACATTCTATGTTGAGGACTTTATCCTGGAGCCTGGTCTGGGTATTGAGAACATCTTTAATGAGCGTGATACACGTCCCTGGAACAGTAACTTCTCGACCGTAAATCCCGGACGTTCAGTATATGTAAGCCTGGCCCTTAAATTCCGCAAGTAAATGAGAAAGTACCTCGTCATATTACCCATCCTGTTCTGCGCTCCGCTTCTGGCGCAGACCGATGACCTTTCCAAACAGCTTGACGAGGTTGTGGTAACCGCCACAGGCACACCCCATACACTTAAGGATGTCCCGGTCCAGACCGAGATTATATCACGCAAGCAGATTGAGCAGTTGGGAGCCGCATCGTTTGAGGATATCCTGTCACAACTCAGTGCCGGATTTGATTTCAACGCCGGCGATATGGGCAGCCAGATGACCCTGAACGGTCTTGGCAACAACTACATCCTGATAATGATTGACGGCAAGCGCCTGAACGGTGACAACGGCGGTGAGAATGACCTGGGCCGAATCGATCCGCACAACATAGACCATATAGAGATTGTAAAGGGTGCCGGAAGCGCACTATACGGCAGCGACGCCATGGCCGGTGTGATCAATATCATAACCCGCCGTCACGATGACCAGGCTCTCTATCTGGAGAACACCACCCGCGGCGGATCATACAAGGATCTGCGCCAGCATAACAGTATAGGTTTCAGTGTGGGCAAGTTCACATCGCTCACCACATTCCAGATGCAGCACACCGACGGCTGGCAGAATACGGCCGAGGAGGACCCTGCCCAGACAGAGTATCACATATTTGACTCCCGCAACAAGACGGTCAATATGTACACCAACGGTCAGATTGGAGAGCGCATCACCTTTACCCCATCGGACCGCCTCTCTTTTGAGGCCGACGGCTATATGTACCGCAAACGCATATTCCGTCCCACCAACGGCCGACATCCTGCAACCGATGTCAACACGTTCGATATGAAATACCGCGACGCCGGCGCATCACTGGGATCAGAATACAAGTTGAAAGGTACTGACCGCATAACGCTGGATGTAAGTTGGGACCGTCACGCATACTACTATCACTACACGGATACCACTCTTGAGGAGGGCTATGACCCCAACGGAAACTACACCCCCTACTTTCCCTATTTCCCCGACCAGGAGCATCTGCAGAGTGACCAGCAGCGCACCATGGCCGAACTCAAGGGCGTTTTCAGCCTGCCTTACGGGAATCTTCTGAGTGCCGGAGCCGAGTACCGATACGATTACCTGCACGCCCCCATGCGCGTAAAGGGAGGACGGGCTAATGACTGGACCACAGCACTATATCTGCAGGATGAATATACAGGGGTTAACTGGCTGAATGTGACCGCCGGAATCAGACTGATTGAGAACAAGGCGTTCGGATTCCATGCCACCCCCAAGATAAGCGCCATGTTCAAGGTGGCCGACCTGCGTATCCGTACCGGCTGGAGCCGCGGATTCAAGTCACCCACCCCCAAGGAGCAGGGTTACCACTATCTGCGCACCATGGGTGGCACCACATTCTTCTATATGGGCAACCCGGACCTCAAGCCCCAGACTTCCGATTACCTTTCAGCCGGAGTGGAATTCAGCCGCGCCGGATTCTCGGCATCGGTTACCGGTTATTACAATGAACTCTACAACATGATCACCCTGGTCAATGTTCCGCTCAGCCAGATTCCTGCAGGCCAGGCACCCGAGTATCTTGGCGACGGCAGCGGACAGGTCACCCCGCGCATGTACATGAATATGGAGGATGCCCGCACAACGGGTGTTGACGCATCGCTGACCTGGCGCATTACGTCCGATATCACCCTGGGCGGATCATACAGTTGGCTGGACACCAAGGCGCATGTCTATGACACCAAGCACAGCCGTCTCAATGAGGTTACCATCGACGGTATGGCCCACCACAAAGGCAATGTCTACGGAACCTGGCAGCACCGTTATAATGATGCCTACCGTTTGGGCATCGGCCTGTACGGACGCGCCAGCAGCACACGCTATTATCAGAACAACGGCAACGGCAAGCCCTATCAGATATGGAAACTTTCCACTACCCATGACCTGGGGCGCGGCAAGAACGGACTGACCTGGAGGCTTGAAGCCGGTATTGACAACATACTTGATTATAAGGAGACTACTCCTCACGGACTGCATTACGGTACCACCAGCCCCGGACGGACTTTCTACTGCACTCTGAGTCTTAAGTTCTCAAAGGGCCGCAAGATGAATACCAAGGATGTGGAAAAGGGGAGTCTGGATGATGATGACTAATTAACCTATAGTTTAACCTATTTAAAAACAAACAGAAATGAAGAAATTCAGATTTATTCTGGCAGCTATGGTAGCCATAGCAGGTTTCAGCTTTGTAAGCTGCGAGAAAGAGTCCTCTGAGGAGGCAACCAAGAACAACTACACCCGTTATCAGGATGCTGTTGATGCACAGATCAACAAGAAGAATGACAGCGCCATCCTTCTGGTTGCTTTCGGTTCAACCTGGGAGCAGGCATTCGGTGCTTTTGATGAGACAATTGAGGCCTACAAGAAGGCTTTCCCCAAATCTGACATTTATCTGAGCTACAGCTCGGCCATCTGCATCAACCGTGCAGCTGCCGGCGAGAACGGCGTTTCACGTAACTATTACGCTCCCAACTTCTGGCTTCACGGACTGGGTGCCAAGCAGTACAAGGAGATTACCGTTCAGTCACTGCAGGTTATCCCCGGTGAGGAGTTCTCACGCGTAGTAAACTACATCAAGGACTTTGCCAACAACAGCCTGGGTGACCTTGACGACAAGTATCTGAGTGAAGTTACCATCAAGCTGGGTATGCCTCTGCTGGCTGCCGAGGAGGATGTTGTAACTACCGCAAGGGTTCTTGACAACATCTACAAGGATTCTGTTGCCAATGGCGTAGTTGCTTTCATGGGTCACGGAAACCCCGACAGCTATGACACTTACAAGGCAAACGTACGTTACAACCAGTTGGAGGAGGAACTCCAGAAACTTAACCCCAACTATTTTGTAGGTACCGTTGACGCTCCCGAGAACTACAAGGTTCAGGTTCTGGCCCGTATGAAGAAGGCCGGTATCAACAGCGGTAAGGTTTATCTGCACCCGCTCATGTCAATTGCCGGTGACCACGCTCACAACGATATGGCCGGTGATGACGGTGAGGATATGAATCCCGCTGAGTATGAGTACAATGATGAGGGCGAGATTGAGGACCTGAGCTGGAAGTGCTTCTTTGCACAGAACGAATACGAGTGCAACGAGGAGACAATGATCACCAAGGGTCTGCTTGAGCTTGAGTCAGTACGCAATCTGTGGGTTGAGCACACCAGAGGTGCCGAGACTCTTGAGGATTACTACCACAGCATGTTCCCCGAGGAATAATTCACTGTTATGAAAAGACTGGCTCTCATTATCTGCCTGACTGCAGGCATTCTGCTGGTTGCAGGCTGCAAGAACCGTTCCGCAGGTTCGCGTGCGGACATCGGCCATGCCGACAGTACAACCATCAAGTATGCTCAGGGCTTTACCCTGACATATCTGGGCGACATACGTCTGATTGACCTGCAGGACCCGCAGAGAGAGGAGAGCCAGTCTTTCCATTATGCTCTTGTTCCCCGCGACGGGAGCACACAGGAAATACCGGATGGTTACACCCCCGTTCCTGTACCGATAAATAAGGTTATCTGCATGACATCCCTGCAACTCTCCAGTTTCATAAAACTGGGTGAACTGGACGCAGTGGTGGGCATTACCAGCACCCGTCATCTCTTCAACGAGGAGATGAACCGTCGTCTGGAGGATGGCCGTACGCACAAGATAGGCATTGAGGGTAATTTTGACAATGAGGTCATAATGGCCGTCAACCCCGATATAATACTCATTTCGCCATTCAAACGCGGCGGATATGAGGCACTTAAGAACGTAGACATAACACTTGTGCCCCATCTGGGTTACAAGGAGACCACTCCGCTGGGACAGGCCGAGTGGATAAAGTTTGCCGGCATGCTGCTGGGCTGTGAGGAGAAGGCCGACAGCATATTCCGCGGCATCGAGGAGCGTTATCTGGCGCTCACCAAACTTACCGAGAATGTGACCAGCCGTCCGGTCGTGTTCAGCGGTGAACTTCAGGGCGGCAACTGGTATGCAGTGGGCGGTCAGAGTTTCCTGGCCCGCATCTTCAAGGATGCCGGCGGCGATTATTTTCTTAAGGACGATCCCCACTCAGGCGGATTCACCATGGATTATGAGGTGGTTTACAGCCAGGCTGCCAATGCTGACTACTGGCGCATAGTAAACAGTTACCAGGGTGACTATTCGTATCAGGTACTGGCCGATGACGACACGCGTTACACCGATTTCAAGGCATGGAAACAGCATGGCGTCATCTATTGCAACATGAGCAAGACTCCGTTCTATGAGAGCATGCCCATGGAACCGGAACTTGTACTGAGTGATTTCATCAAGGTGTTCCACCCCGAACTCCTGCCTGATTACACTCCTCATTATTACCGACTTCTCAAATAGAATTAGTATCTTAGCGGTTCTATGAAGCGCTCCGTTATACCTAATATGCTAATCATAACGGCACTGATTATGGTGCTGTTTTTGCTCAATGTAGCCCTGGGCTCAGTGAGCATCCCTACCCGTGCGGCATGGAACATATTATGGGGCGCTGCGGACCAGGATCCCATCTGGACCAACATCATTCTTAAATCAAGAGTTCCGCAGACTCTTGTGGCCATAGTGGCCGGCGCAGGTCTGGCCATCAGCGGTCTGCACATGCAGACTGTTTTCCGCAACCCTCTGGCAGGACCGTCGGTACTGGGTATCTGCTCGGGTGCCAGTCTTGGTGTTGCATTCGTAGTACTGCTTTCGGGCAGCATAGGCGGCGTTGCACTGAGCCGTCTGGGATTTGCCGGTGACCTGGCAATGACGGTAGGCGCCATAGCGGGTGCCCTTGCCGTGATGGCACTCATTGTCTATGTGTCACAGCGTGTAAAAGGCAACGTGACACTGCTTATCATAGGTGTTATGATAGGTTATGTGGCCAACGCCATCATCGGTGTACTCAAATACTTCAGCGTCGAGGAGGATATCCGCGCATACGTTGTCTGGGGCTTGGGCAGTTTCAGCCGCGTATCGGGCAATCAGATGACACTCTTTGTCACAATGATGTGTATCCTGCTACCGCTCTCTTTCCTGCTTACCAAGACACTTAACCTGCTCCTGCTGGGTGACCAATACGCCCGCAACCTGGGGCTTGACATAAAACGCGCACGCCTGCTGGTAATCAGTTACTCAGGTATTCTGGTGGCTGTGGTTACCGCTTACTGCGGACCCATCAACTTCCTGGGGCTGGCAGTTCCGCATCTGTGCCGCGCCGTTTTCCGCACATCGGACCACCGCATACTCACTCCTGCCTGCGTACTTATGGGTGCACTATTTGCATTGGCCTGCAGCCTGATTGCCCGCATGCCGGGTATAGAGGGCGCACTGCCGGTCAACTCCGTCACCGCACTTGTGGGTGCACCCATAGTGATATCGGTCCTGTTCCGTCGTCGTAAAGAAGATACTGCCGAATAATATGAAACAGCCCACCATTCAGATAGAGTCCCTGAGCACGGGATACCGTGGCAAGAACAATGTAACCGTTGTTGCCCGTGACATCAACGCTACCATACACGGAGGTGAACTTACCTGCCTTCTCGGCCCCAACGGTGCCGGCAAGTCCACCCTGCTGCGTACCCTGTCGGCATTCCTGCCACCCGTAAGCGGCAATATCACCATCATGGGCCGAAACCTTAAGGACTACACTGACAAGGAACTCTCCAAAGCCATAGGCGTGGTTCTGACCGAGAAGACAGATCTGCGCAATATGACCGTTGAGGACCTTATCGGTCTGGGCCGAAGCCCATACACCGGATTCTGGGGCACACTTCATGAGGATGACCGCCGTGTAGTGGCCCAGGCTATTGAGATGGTGGGAATTGAGCCCTTGAAGGACCGCATGATTCAAACCCTGAGCGACGGCGAGCGCCAGAAGGTCATGATTGCCAAGGCTCTGGCGCAGCAGACTCCCGTGATATTCCTTGACGAGCCCACCGCATTCCTGGATTTCCCCAGCAAGGTGGAGATAATGCAGTTGCTGCATACCCTGTCACGCACCACGGGCAAGACCATTTTCCTCTCCACCCATGACCTTGAACTGGCACTTCAGATTGCCGATACCATCTGGCTCATGGACAAGGAGAAAGGGGTTATGATAGGCACACCTCAGGAACTTGCCGGCAACGGTTCTCTCAACGATTTCTTCTCACAGAGAGGAATTGAATTCAAAATACATGATGTGGACGGATCACTCTGCATAATACCCAAACTGAAATGAACGGAAAGATATATGTAGCCGGAATTGGTCCCGGATGTGAGGCCGATGTCACTCCCTCCGTTGCAAAGGCACTGCGCGAGAGTGATGTCATAGTGGGCTACAAATACTACTTCAGGTTTGTGGAGCAGTATCTCAACCCCGGAACAGAGTGTGTTGATACCGGCATGAAACGTGAGCGTGACCGCGCCCGGCAGACATTTGAACTTGCCGAGCAGGGCAAGAAGGTCTGTGTGATAAGTTCCGGTGACTCAGGTATCTACGGTATGGCTCCGCTCATCTGGGAGATGCGTCGTGACCGTGGCAGTGAGATAGAGATTGAGGTGCTGCCGGGTATCAGCGCATTCCAGAAAGCCGCATCATTGCTGGGCGCGCCCATCGGCCATGATTTCTGCGTCATTTCCCTGTCAGACCTTATGACCCCCTGGGAACTTATTGAGAAGCGCATTATTGCCGCAGCCCAGGCCGATTTCGTGACCGCCGTATACAATCCCAAAAGCAACGAGCGCTACTGGCAGTTATACCGCTTGAAGGAACTGTTCCTTAAGGAGCGTTCATTTGATACGCCCGTTGGTTATGTGCGCCAGGCTGGCCGTGATGAGGAGGCTGTAACCGTCACCACTCTGGCTGATTTTGATCCGGAGCAGGTGGATATGTTTACGGTCGTACTCATAGGCAACAGCCAGTCTTACAACTGGAACGGTGTCATGATTACCCCGCGCGGGTATTACAGGGATGAGGCAGACAGCGGCGTGGGCATCGGCCAGGAGATTATGATAAAGAGTTTCCGCACCATTGAGAGTCTGCTCAAGCACCGCGATTGGCCGCTGGGACACAAATGGGCGCTGCTTCATGCCATCCATACCACGGCTGATTTTGAGATGGAGGATATCCTATATTCTGATCCCGATGCGGTTGAGACTCTGTACTCCAAATTCCGTGACGGCGCTGTCAAGACAATAGTAACCGATGTCACTATGGCTGCATCAGGCATACGTAAAGGCGCCCTGGAGCGTCTGGGAGTGGAGGTCAAGTGCTACCTGACCGATGAACGTACGGCTCAGATGGCCAGGGAGAAGGATATTACACGTACGCAGGCCGGCATACGTCTGGCTGTTGAGGAGCACCCCGATGCGCTGTTTGTGTTCGGCAACGCGCCCACCGCGCTGATGGAACTCTGCGAACTTATTCGCAAGGGCAAGGCCACACCTGCGGGTGTCATTGCCGCCCCGGTGGGATTTGTTCACGTGCGTGAGAGCAAATATATGGTTAAGCCGTTTACAGGCATACCAAAACTGATTGTGGAGGGACGCAAGGGAGGCAGCAATCTTGCCGCAACCCTTACCAACGCCATCCTTACCTTTGATGACGCCGCCCAACTAAAACCCGGCCGCGATGTATAAGGTAATTGGAATCAGTGACAATCCGGAGCAGGAACTTTCCAAGGGGGTTCTGGAGGCGATTTCCGGGGGAAAGGTATTCTCGGGCGGCAAGCGTCACTACGAGCTGATGAAGAGCCGGTTACCTCAGGGCGCACAGTGGATTGAGATTTCCGTTCCGTTGGCCGATGTATTCAAGCAGTACAAGGGTATTCCGGAGATAGTGGTGTTTGCATCGGGAGATCCTCTCTTTTACGGATTTGCCGCAACCCTAAAGCGTGAGTTCCCTGATGAGCCGATAGAGGTCTTTCCCACCTTCAACTCACTACAGATGCTGGCCCACCGTATGCTGCTGCCCTATCAGGATATGCATGCGGTATCGCTCACAGGCCGCCCATGGAAGGATTTTCAGGATGCACTCATCGGCCATGAAAAACTCATAGGAGTACTGACAGACCGCACCCGAACGCCGCGCGCCATAGCATCCATGATGCAGGAGTACGGCTATGACAACTACAGCATAACGATAGGCGAATGCATGGGCAACCCCAATCATGAAAAGGTTACCACAATGACCGTCGCCCAGACCATGTTCTACGAGGCCGATTTCCCCAATTGCATGATATTGCAGATGACAGAGCAACGGGGCCGCCTGTTCGGCATCCCCGAGGAGCGATTTGACCTTCTGGACGGCCGCGTCAACATGATAACCAAGATGCCCATACGTCTGGCTACCCTTGCAGCACTAGAGTTGGGACGTCGCCGTTCCTTCTGGGACATAGGATTCTGCACAGGCTCGGTATCCATCGAGGCCAGGTTGCAGTTCCCGCATCTGGTAATCACCGCGTTTGAGAAACGTCCCCAAGGCAAGGAACTTCTGGACCGCAACAGCCGACGTTTCGGCGCTCCCGGCATAAACGGCGTGATAGGAGATTTCATGGATGCCGATACCAACCTCTACCCCGCCCCTGACGCCGTATTCATAGGCGGTCACGGAGGGCACATGCAAGAGATGCTTGAGACGATAAACAGCTTACTGCTGCCAGGTGGCGTGATAGTGTTCAACTCAGTGTCCGATGAGAGCGCGGCAGCGTTCCGTCAGGGTATTGAGAGTATCGGCCGACATATAACCGGCACAACCCGCATGGCGGTTGACGAGCATAACCCAATCCTTATAATGAAAGCGGAATGAGAGCGATAATACTGGTTTCAGAGAGTTCCGTCGGACTTGCCCGGAAGATAAGTCAGGCTATAGACGCTGTCATTTACAGTCAGAAAGAACTGGACGGTTGCACTACCGTAAAATCATATTCACAGTTCATCAAGGAGAACTGGAGCAGTCTGGAGCAGATTGTGTTCATAGGCGCTATGGGCATATGCGTCCGCAGCATCGCCCCTTGCGTAAAGGACAAGTACAAGGATCCGGCTGTAGTTTGTGTGGACAGCACCGGAAAGTTTGTAATCCCGGTTTTGTCAGGACACATAGGCGGAGCCAACGACCTGGCCCGGCAGATTGCAGGGCTGACCGCCGGTGAGGCTGTTGTTACCACACAGAGTGACAACACAGGACTGTGGGCTCTCGATACACTGGCCGCTAAGTTCGGTTGGAAAACGGATCTGAGCCGTGCCAGGATGAACCAGGCCATTTCACTGTTCGTTGAAAGACATCCTGTTGCCCTGCTGCTTGAGGTCAGGGATAACGGCACTGACTATCTGGAGAGTACTCTTCCGGAGCACGTAAAAGTGTTCAGCAATTATGGTGACATTGATTTTAGTCAGTTTGAACTTCTCATTACGGTAGGACCTCATGTTTATGACGCCCCGATACCTGTATTGGGTTACTATCCCCAGGTATTGCACATTGGGGTTGGTTGCCGCAGACAGTGCAAGCCCGACGGTATCCCTGAGTTCATAGAGGACAGCCTTAAACAGGCAGCCCTTTCACCGTTGGCCATTGCAAGTATCGGAACTATCGAACTTAAAAAGGATGAGCCTCTTTTGGCTGCCTTGCAGAGCCGATGGGTATCGGCCGTAACAAACATATGGTCCAAATCAGACCTGGAGGGAATTGAGGTTCCCAACCCATCAGAGAAGGCATTTGAGGTTACAGGCGTATACGGTGTGGCCGAAGGCGCCGCACTGCGTTCAAGCAACGATGGAGTGTTGCTTATTGAGAAGCAGAAAGGCCAACTCTCTGAGGGCAATGACTTTACGTTTGCAGTCGCTCTTGACGGCCTTAAGATGCGTGGCGGATTCATAGAGATTGTGGGCGCAGGTCCAGGTGATCCCGAACTTGTATCGGTCCGCGGCAAACGGATGCTGGAGCGTGCCGACCTGATTCTCTATGCCGGCAGTCTGGTGCCCAAGGAACTTACCTATTACGCCAAGCCGGGTGCAACGGTTCGTTCATCGGCCGATATGGACCTTGAAGAGCAGTTTGCGCTGATGAAGGATTTCTATGACCGCGGCCTCTTTGTGGTACGACTGCACACGGGCGATCCCTGCATCTACGGCGCAATTCAGGAGCAGATGGCGTTCTTTGACAAATACGGGATGCGCTATCACATCACTCCGGGAATATCATCGTTCCAGGCCGCAGCCGCAGCGTTGCGTTCACAGTTTACCATCCCCGAGAAGGTGCAGAGCATAATCCTGACCCGCGGTGAGGGCCGCACACCCATGCCCGAAAAGGAACAACTTCACAAACTGGCGCAGTCCCAGAGCACCATGTGCATCTACCTGAGCGCCGCAATCGTTGAGCAGGTACAGGAGGAACTGCTGCAGGCATATCCGCCCGAGACCCCTGTGGCCGCCTGCTACAAACTCACCTGGAAGGAGGAAAAGATATACCGCGGTCAGCTTAAGGACCTGGCCCGCATTGTGCGTGACAACAACCTGACCCTTACCACCCTGCTCGTGGTGGGTGACGCCATTGACAACCGTCAGGGTCTGTCCCGCCTCTACGCCCACGAATTCAAACACCTGTTCCGCAAATGATTCTTATCCTGGGAGGTACCACCGAAGGCCGTATGGCAGTAAAGGTGGCCGATGAAGCCGGCCGCCGCTTCTGGTATTCCACCCGGGGAGATCTGCAGCAGGTAGAGAGCCATAACGGCATGCACGTGACCGGAGCAATGGATGCCGATGCCATGACCGCCTTCTGCCGCGAGCATGAGATAAAGCTGATAATTGATGCAGCCCACCCCTTTGCAGTACGTCTTCACAATACCGTCAGTGAGGTAAGCCGGGCACTCTCCATCCCCGTAGTAAGATATGAACGCATTTACCCCGATCATACCGATGACATAATCTGGTGCTCAGATTATGACGATGCAATCAGGCGTCTGGAGCAAGCCGGAGTTGATAGCCTGCTGTCGCTTACCGGAGTTCAGACAATCCCGGCCCTTAAGGATTATTGGTCAAAACACAAATGCATATTCCGTGTCCTGGACCGTCAGGAGTCTGTTGAGTTGGCCAGCAATGCCGGCTTTGACACCGACAATCTGGTATTCTACGGAGACAAATCTGATTTGGAGATAATGCGTGAGGTTGGTCCCCAGGCAGTAATAACCAAGGAGAGCGGTCTGAGCGGAGGCTTTACGGAGAAGGCCGATGCCGCCCGTGAACTGGGTATCCCGCTGTATGCGGTATGCCGTCCGCAACTGCCCGACGGTTTCACAACGGTAACCGGACAGCACGGACTGCGCAAGGAGATTGAGCGTCTGGTTCCGGGGTTCTATGAACTCCGTACAGGATTCACCACAGGAGCATGCGCCACTGCTGCTGCAAAAGCGGCCCTTACCGCCCTTCTAAGCGGTGAGGAGCAGACCCGGGTCCGATTCAGCATCCCCAACGGTGAGGTATTCACCCTGCCGGTGCAGGACTGCCTGATAGATAAGGACTGGGCCCAGGCATCGGTCATAAAGGATGCGGGCGATGACCCTGACGTTACAAACGGATGCACTGTCCAGGTAAAGGTTGCGCTAAGCCGTGAGCCGGGCATACATTTTCTGCAGGGTAAAGGCGTGGGACGTATCACGCTGCCGGGCATCGGCCTTGAAGTAGGTGAGCCAGCGGTAAATCCCGTTCCGCGCAAGATGATTGTCCAGGAACTGACAGCTCTGTATGAAGGGGGATTGGACGTTACCATATCCGTACCTGGTGGACAAGAACTGGCTCAGAAAACCTTCAATCCCAAGCTTGGAATAGTTGACGGCATATCAATAATAGGTACATTGGGTGTTGTACGCCCCTTCTCAATGGAGGCATTCGTGGAGGCAATACGCCGCGAGGTTGAGGTGGCAAAAGCCATAGGCACACCGCGTCTGGTGATAAATTCCGGCGCCCGCAGCGAGCGTTTTGTAAAGGCGCTCTATCCCGATCTGCCGCCCCAGGCATTCGTACATTACGGCAACTACATAGGTGAAACCATCAGCATAGCAGAGGAACTTGGATTCAAGGATGTGACCATGGGACTTATGATAGGTAAGGCCGTGAAACTGGCCGCCGGCATGCTGGATACCCACAGCCGCGAGGGTGTGATGGACAAGAAGTTCATACGCAGGATGGCACGTGAATCAGGCTGCCCTTGGCGTGTCCGGCGTGCCATCGGCCGCATTACCTTGGCCCGTGAACTCTGGACAATCATCCCCGATAAGTATCTGGAATCATTCTGCGCCAGAGTAATACGCTACTGTCATAGCCATTGCGATGCCCTACTCCCGTCAGGCAACCTGACCATACTTCTAATCAGCGAAAAAGGAAAAATATATTGATAATGAACAAGATAATACTCATAACAGGCGGAGAGAGGTCCGGCAAGAGCAGTTTTGCCGAGCAGACTGCGCTGTCGCTGTGCCCCAACCCTATCTATATGGCCACCGCCCGTGTCTGGGACGATGAGTTCCGCGAGCGGGTACGCTGGCATCAGTTGCGCCGCGGTCCGGAGTGGACAAACATTGAGGAGGAACTCAATCTGAGCCGACATGATATCCAAGGCCGCGTAGTATTGATTGACTGCGTTACCCTGTGGTGCACAAACTTCTTCTACCGCGACCAACAAAAAGCGGAGCAGGACCCCGCATGGGTGAATGAGTGTCTGGATGACATCAAAAAAGAGTTTGACCTGTTCACCGCCCAGAATGCCACATTCATATTCGTAACCAATGAGATAGGCATGGGAGGCGTATCGGCCAACTCTCTGCAGCGCCGTTTTACCGACCTTCAAGGCTGGGTAAACCAGTTCATTGCTTCAAAGGCCCATGAAGTCACGCTGATGGTCAGCGGCATACCCGTAAAAATAAAATGATCATGATAGAGAATCTCAACGACCCTGAATTCCAGTCACAGGTACAGGACAAGATAGACAACCTGACCAAGCCCAAAGGCTCTCTGGGATACCTGGAGACGCTGGCCGGCCAGATCTGCATGATACAGCATACCCTCAATCCCACCCTGAAGAATCCCTGCAACATACTGTTTGCCGCAGACCACGGAATCCTGGCACAGGTTGTGAGCGTTTCGCCCAAGGAGGTTACCTGGCAGCAGTCATACCATTTCCTGGAGGGTGGCGCAGGCATCAGTTTCCTTTGCCGTCAGCACGGATTCCGCCTGATGGTGGTTGATGCGGGCATTGACCATGACATGGACTACAGTTCAGGTATCATTGATATGAAGGTGCGCAAGGGCACCCGTGATTTCTCCGTTGAGGCCGCCATGACCTCTGATGAATTCGAGCTCTGCCTGCAACGGGGTGCAGAGTGTGTCAACCGCGTTCATGCCGACGGCTGCAATGTGATAAGCTTTGGTGAGATGGGATGCGGAAACACATCGGCCTCATCAATATGGATGTCACTGCTGGCCGGTATTCCTCTGGCTCAGTGCATAGGTGCCGGTGCGGGGCTGGACAGCAAGGGTGTAAGCCACAAACTGGAGGTGCTTTCCGCAGCCGTTCAGAAATTCAAAGCGGGCAATCAGGCTCACAGTATCAAGGATATACTCTGCTATTTTGGAGGTCTTGAGATGGCTATGGCCGTGGGTGCCATGCTGCGTGCCGCCGAACTGCGCATGGTCATTCTGGTGGACGGTTTCATAATGACCAACTGCATGCTGGCCGCATCAAAACTGGATCCTAATGTGCTCCAGTATGCGGTATTCGGCCATCAGGGCGATGAGAGCGGGCATAAGATGCTGCTTGAATACCTGCACGCCAAACCCCTTCTAAACCTGGGTCTCCGGCTGGGTGAAGGCAGCGGAGCGGTCTGCGCATATCCCATAGTGGAATCGGCCGTAAGAATGATAAATGAGATGGATTCCTTCAAGAAGGCATCCGTAACCAAATACTTTTAAAAAATGAACAACTTTCTTGCAGCACTGATGTTCTTTACACGCCTGCCGTTCCACAAAATCAAACAGGTGCCAAGTGAGTGTTTCAGCCATGTTACGGGATGGTGGAGCGTTACGGGATGGCTTACCGGTGGCGTATCGGCCCTGACATTCTGGCTCTTTTTCCAGGTTACCTCGGCGAGCATTGCCATCGTTATGGCTCTGCTGGCAAGAGTTCTGCTTATGGGTGCCCTGCATGAGGACGGGCTGGCCGATTTCCTGGACGGATTCGGCGGCGGCACAGACCGCGACAGCACCCTGCGCATCATGAAGGACTCTCACATAGGCACGTACGGGGTCATCGGCCTTATTCTTTACTTCCTGCTGTCATATGTTATCCTTGCCAACATTCATCCTGATTATATCCCATTCATAATTCTTTCGTCCGATGTGTTCAGCAAGTGTATAAGCAGCCATATAGTCTGGTTTCTGCCGTATGCACGCCCCGAGCAGGAGAGCAAGAACCGTACCGTATATACTCACCCTACGGTGCTTGAAGAGATCCTCACCGTCATTTCAGGATTGGCTGCACTGGCAATCATTGTCTTACCTGACAGTCCGTTCATAACCAACTATCTGAACCTCTGTCTTATTGTCATTGTTCTCATTATGGTTGCCTTGCTGCTCATGCTGCTTTTCAGGAAAAAGATAGGGGGCTACACCGGCGACTGCTGCGGTGCCATGGCACTTATCACCGAACTCTCATTCCGACTTATAACCGCACTCGTATGAACGTATTCATCATCCGACATACCGCCCCCGATGTACCTCAGGGCACATGTTACGGGCAGACCGATGTCCCTCTAAAGGAAACCTTCAAGACTGAGGCACAGGCTGTTAAGGATTCAATCCCCGATATCAGGTTTGATGCCGTCTACAGCAGTCCCCTGTCCCGCTGCCGAATTCTGGCAGACTTTTGCGGTTTCAAGACACCCCGCCTTGACAACCGCCTCAAGGAACTCAATTTTGGCCGATGGGAGATGCTCCGCTACGAAGAGATTGACGATCCCTACATCCAGGAGTGGTACGATAATTTTGTGGATGCCCCCATACCCAGCGGCGAATCCTTCCGCGAAATGTATCAGCGCATATCGGACTTTATGGATGAACTCAAGCAGAAGGATTTTGAAAACGTGCTGATATTTGCGCACGGCGGGGTGCTGGCATGCGCCCGCGTCTATGCCGGTCTCTGTGACCTGCGCCACGCCTTTGAGAACCTCATCCCCTTTGGCGGTATGATTAACCTAAACCTAAAATGATATGAAACAACTTAACATTCCACTGATTGCCGCGCTACTTGCGCTCTCTATCATCGTATGCCCAATCCTGTATTTCACTGTCGGCCCCGAGCTGGACAGCACACAGATTGAAGTGATTAAAATCCTGCTGATCATTGCCGGATGCAGTGCCGCATTCTGCTTTATCGTAGGCGAACTTACCGGCAACAACAGCCAGATGGACAAGCTCTGGAGCCTGCTGCCGATAGCATACACCTGGGTGATCGCAGCCAAGGGCGGCATGAGCGCCCGCCTTGTGGTGATGGCCGTTCTGGCAACCCTGTGGGGCTTGAGACTGACCTTCAATTTTGCCCGCAAAGGTGCCTATAAACTCAAATTCTGGGAGGGCGTAGAGGATTACCGATGGGCGGTTTTGCGCTCCGGATCGGCATTCAGCAAACGCTGGAAATGGACGTTGTTTGACCTGGGATTCATCTCAATCTATCAGAACGCCCTGGTGCTGATGACCGCTTTCCCCGCACTCGTGGCAATGAGGTCCGATGCACCATTCGGCCTAATTGACTGGATTGCAGCCGTTATCATGCTGGCATTCATCATCTGGGAGACTGTGGCCGATGAGCAGCAGTGGGCGTTCCAGACCCGCAAATGGGCGATGATAAACCAGGGCAAGACACTGGAGGAGTTGCCGGCACCTTATAACAAAGGATTCAACACCAACGGTCTCTGGGGCCACAGCAGACACCCCAATTATCTGGCTGAGCAGAGCATCTGGATTGCTTTTTACGTCTTCTCAATCGGTGCGGGCATCGGCATAATCAACTGGAGCGTGATCGGCGCGTTGCTGCTGGTAGTGATGTTCCAAGGCAGTTCGGCACTGGCCGAAGAGATAAGCAGCGGCAAATACCCCGAGTACCAGAAGTACTGCCAGAGCGTGCCCCGCTTCCTGCCCGGCAAGAAATACACGCATTAGCGAATTAGGGGCAGTCCCTACTGCCTTTTTTATACCTTTGAAAAATATGGAAGTAACAAACCTGCTTGACATTCATACACGCGCTGAACTATATCGGTGGTACGAGAAGAATCACGACAAAGTGAGTGATTTCTGGTTGCGAATAAACCGTGCCGAGGCCGATTGTCCCGGCGTGGTTCGGTATGTGGATGCGGTTGAGGTGGCACTCTGCTTTGGCTGGATTGACAGCACCATGAAGCGTATCGATGACGGCAAGCCCATCCAGCACTTTACCCCGCGACGCAAGCGCAGTAACTGGTGCGAGCAGAATCTGGTCCGATGCAGACGTCTTGTACAACTGGGCCAAATGACACCCGCCGGACTGGCTGTAGCCCCGGATCTTGACCCATTGCTGTTTATCTATGAGGACTGGCTCATCAACGCCATCAAGGCCGATAAGCAAGCGTGGATGCATTGGCAGTCATTCCCCGAAAACTACAGGCGGATAAAGGCCGACCGTATCCAGCATTATCATCGGACCGGCCGACAGGAATATGCTGAAAAAAATCTCAACAAACTCATTCAGGATTGTCACGATGGAAAACTGCAGTCCGGATGGAGTGATTTTGGACGACTAACGTAAAAAGAGTATGGCGGCAATAAGTAAGGAGGGGCCCAGGCCGCTGTAGAACGATGCGGTAAAGGCTACCGGGACACCGATAATCTTGAGTGCCATTCCCAGACACATCATAAAGACTACTATCACCCACCCGCGCACAGGGAACGTCTTGAGCGGTGAAGTACGCTCTGGCTGCTCCTGAATCAGCCTGCGGTATTTGGCCACAATCCGGCTGAACATGAAAATGAATCCGGTCAGGACCAATGCGGTGATAATAAACAGCCACCACAGCTGGCCCTTATCGGCCGAAAAATAGGCCGATATACCCTTGACAGTGATTATAACTCCCGGAATACCCCAGATAACAGAGGCAATGTAATAAAGGTTGGAACGATTTATCATGCCGCAAAGTTACATACTATACCGATAATCAGGAATCCCCAAAAATCAGTATATGACTTATTTCCAAGTGAAGTTGTTCTTATCAGCCCCTATTTCAAAGTGACACTTTACGATTCCAAGGTCAATCTGGGTGTATCCGGACATTGAAAATGTGGTCTTGGCCTCGACTATGTTGCCCTCGTGCAGTATGAATTTGAATTTCTGCTGATTGACGGCGGTCGGTGCCAGCAAGGCGGCCTCCATTCCAGACATGAACCACGCGGGGGCATCGGCCTTGCACTCGTAAAACTTTTCGATCGGCTTTGCGGGATGCTGTACGCCGGGATTTGCTCCGTAACCCAGGGCGATTACACAATGTACCGTGTCACCTTTACGGAGTATGAAGGTCCCGGGAATCTTCTTGTAGGTCAGGCCTACCCAGCAGGTGTTCAGCCCCAGCGTCTGTGCCTGGAGGACCAGTTGCTCGCCGTAGTATCCGATTGCTTCCTCAGACTCCTTTGTCTTGGGGCCGGCCATTACCAGATAGTTCATTACGCCGCCGAACTGGCCGTATTTCCACATGCCGGTGGAGAATGCCTTGGGCTCTTCAAGAACCAGTTGGATATTGAGTCCGCTCATGGCGTTGTACTTACCGATTGCTTCATTCAGGCTTTCTGCCTTTTCCTTTTCAATAGGCTTGTCAATGTACTTACGTACAGAATGTCTTTCCTTAATTGCTTCTAAAAGTTCCATATTTTTAATGCGCAAATTAAAATCATCAGCAGTTGGGTTATTATGTTTATCCGGATGGCGCGTCGGGCATCATCCGATGTAAGGTCACGCGGATTCTCTCCGATGTAGGGTTTGTAGAATTCTTGGCCGAAATAGGTGTGCGTGCCGCCAAAACGGCAGTCCAGAATGCCTGCCAGGGCCGATTCGGGGAAGCCTGAATTGGGGCTTGCGTGCTGACGGCCGTACTTGTGCACAAAGCGCAGCAGTCCCGGACGGCCGGCTGACAGAACCATAAGCAGAGCGGTAAGACGCGCCGGAATCCAGTTTGCCACATCATCAATATGCGCGGCCCAGCACCCAAAGTCCTTGTAACGTTCTGTCTTGTAGCCAATCATGGAATCAAGCGTGTTGATCATCTTGTAAGCCGCCATACCCGGCAGACCCAGCAGCAGATACCAGAACAGCGGGGCAATCACACCGTCGCTCAGGTTCTCGGCCAATGTCTCCAGCGCGGCGGTACGTATCTCCTGCGCATCCAGTTGGGCGGTATCGCGCCCCACAATCCGGGATAACTGTTTGCGGCCTTTATCCAGAGATTCATCCAGGGCTTGGAACACCATTCTGACTTCCCTGATAAGAGTTTTACCTGCCAGAAAACAGAAAACCATAAGTGTCTCTAAACCAACACCTACCCAGACATTGACCCGGTAGAGCCAGCGCATGCCAAAGAAGAACAGCAAATAGACTAAAGCAATCAACAGGACTGCAGTCAGAGCACCTTTCAGTTTTCTGTGCCCACCGCGATTGAGCCGTTTCTCGGCCCTGCCAATCAGCTTGCCGAACCCCACAACAGGATGCGGAAGCCAGGAAGGATCGCCCAGCAGAGCATCCAGCAGAGCACCAGCCAGGAGAGGCGTCAACGCTATCGTTAATTGCTGAACATCCATTCCTTAATCCCCTCAATAAGCAGATTATCAGCCTCCTGACCCTGCACCGCAATACGGAAACAGCCCTCGTCAAGCCCCGTAAAGTTGGAGGAATCACGAATCAGTAAGCCCTTCCCGGCAGCCAGAAAATCCTTCAAGGCCGATGCCTTTCCCATTCTCAACCTTGACAGCAGCATATTGGAGTCCGATGGCCACACCTCAATCAGTCCGGTCTTGGCAAACTCTGCCGACACCCGTTCACGCTCAGCAATGAGCCCGGCAGCGTCAAAGCAGTACATATCCCGGTTGGCCAGCAGGAACTTTCCCGCCTCAATGGCCAGAGCATTCACGGACCAGGGCATACGGAACAGGCTCAGTTGCCTTATGAGTTTGGAATTGCCGCTCACACCACCAATCCTCAGTCCAGGCACCCCGAACTGCTTGGTCATGGAGTGCAGCAACAGCACATTGGGCTGCTCCACCGCCCACTTTACGTCAACTACCTTCTCCAAAGTATAGGGAGCGTAAGACTGGTCAATTATGAAAATGCATGCCGGATTGGCCTCAATCATCTGCGTTAACCAAGCATGATCCCAAACCTTTCCGGTGGGATTATTTGGATTACATATCCATACCAGACTACCGGGGGCAGGCTTGAGACCGGATTCAGAATAGACCTCAGTTATCCTGTGGCGGTTCAGGCGGCAGGCATCGGCATACTCGCTGAATGTTGGGACCGGTATCTGCGAGTTGCTCTCGCGGTACACCTGCGCTATCAGGTAGATTGCCTCGGTGGCACCATTTGTAACGCAAAGGTTATCGGCCGATATCCCCATCGATACAGCCCACGCCGCGGCCAGCGATGAGGCATCGGGCTCGGGATATGATGATATGCCGGGCATACAGTTGTTAAGATGTCTGTACAGCGCATCCAAATCCCTGCGGCACACAATGTTTGAACTGAAATTGTGCCTGATGCCGGGGTAAGAGAATATGTCGTCACCGTGCCCGTTAATCATCCTCACTCATTATCTTGTACAGCAGCGGCATATTCAGGTGCTTGCGCACGTGGTCGGCCAGCAGGTCGTACTGCTGCTGTTTGAAATCGTTGTAACTCAATGCCGTAGCGCCAGATTTAGAGGCTGCAAACGGAGCCAGAAGACTTTCTATCACCTGCTGATTGTCCAGTATGCCGTGAATGTAGGTTCCCATAGTGCGCTCATCGACAAAACAGCCGTCAGTCGTGCCGTCAGAGAATGTATTCAAGGCTCTGCACTGACCCTCGGTGCGTCCCATATGAATCTCGTAACCCGTGCAGCCGTCTGAATCCCTGAAACGGAATGACACCTGGCGGGTAACCTTGCTGCCTTCCATAACCGTATCAACCGGCAGGAGTCCCAGCCCCGGAATCTTGCGCACGCTGCCCTCAACGCCCTGTGGGTCATCCACGCTCAGGCCCATCATCTGGTATCCGCCGCAGATTCCCAGCACCGTAGTGCCGTTCTTGTGGGCGCGCAACACCGCTTCGGCCACACCGTTTCGGCGAATCTCATAGAGGTCATCTATTGTGCTCTTGGTTCCGGGCAGTATTATTACATCGGCCTTACCAATCTCCTCAACGTTGTTGGTGTAGTACAAGTTAACCCTGGGGTCGCGCTCCAGCATGCCAAAGTCGGTAAAGTTGGAAATGTGACGCAGCAGGATGACAGCAACGTTCACCTTGCCGCTCACGGCGCTGTGCTGCTTGCCGGCCAGTTCCATGGAGTCCTCCTCCTCTATGTGGATGTCCTTGAAATACGGTACAACGCCCAGAACCGGCACCTGGCAAATGTCCTCAAGTATCTTGCGGCCCTCCTCAAACAGTCTTAAGTCGCCTCGGAACTTATTGATTATTATACCTTTTATAAGTTTCTTATCCTCCGGAGTCTGCAGGGCGATTGATCCGTAGGCACTTGCAAACACGCCTCCGCGGTCAATATCGGCCACAAGGATAACCTTAGCCCCTGCATGGCGTGCCATAGGCAGATTGACCAGGTCCGTATCGCACAGGTTCAGTTCCGATATGCTGCCGGCGCCCTCCATCACGATGGGGTTGTAACGGCTGCTCAGACGGTCAAACGCCGCATTCACCTCCTTGCGGAGCACCTCCCGTCCCTCATCCTTGCGGAAATAGTCATAAGCACCCATATTGCCCACCGGCTTGCCGTTAAGCACCACCTGCGATGTGTGGTCCGAACTGGGTTTGAGCAGCAGCGGATTCATATCGGTATGGCAGGGAACGCCCGCAGCCTCAGCCTGAACAGCCTGTGCGCGGCCAATCTCCAGCCCATCGGGCGTAGCGTATGAGTTGAGCGCCATATTCTGCGCCTTGAACGGGGCGGGGCTATAGCCGTCCTGACGGAAAATGCGGCACAGGGCTGTGGCAATCACGCTCTTGCCCACATCGCTGCCGGTTCCGGCCAGCATCACGGGATGTAATCTCTCAATTCTCAATTTTCAATTCTCAATTCTCAATTAAAAATCACTTCCGGTTCTTATAAGAAAACGCCTTCCACTTCTCCTCGGGCCATCCCTGTCGGGCCAGTTCAAATCGGGCCAGGATAAAGAAAAGGTCGCTAAGACGGTTTACAAAACGCAGCAGTTCCTGCGGCAGAGGGTCCTGACGATGTAATGTCCAAAGCCTGCGCTCCGCCCTGCGGCAAACGGTACGAGCCATCTGCAACTGTGCAGCCATTGGCGTTCCGCCAGGGATAAGGAAATGCTCATGCTCGCCTATCTGTGATGTCAGGCTGTCCATCCAATCCTCACAGAACTGCTCCATCCCGGCATCCAGGCTGTTGGGATTGCTGTCACGCCTTGCAGAAGGCGTTGCCACCAGACTCATCACACTCATCAGTTCACACTGTATCCTGTACAGTCCATCCTGCCACTGGTCATCGGCCTTGAGCATACTGCGCACAATGCCTATCTGGGTGTTGAGTTCATCAAGCGTGCCGTTGGCCTCTATGCGGATATCATCCTTGGGCACACGCTCGCCGCCGTGTATTCCGGTGGTGCCGTCATCGCCTGTACGTGTATATATTCTTTTCATAATTCCCAAAATGCATTGATATCGGACTCACCCCAATACCAGTGGGTATAGCCCGCAATCACGTTCTTGTATCGGAACAACTCCGTATCCACTTTCTCACCCTTGGCATTGCTTTGAGCCAAAACGGTACAAAAGGGGTCTGTCCCCTTTTGTACTATTTTTGAGTAGTGGAACTCGTGACCCTTGAATACTTTACCGTTGATTTCCATACTGCGGTAGCCTAAGTGCAGGCGGGCGCCCTGCATGGTGCACTCTATGGGCAGCACTCCGGCCATGGGCCAAACCTTGCCCTCCTGATCAGTCAGCGACTTGCCCAGGTACATCATTCCGCCGCACTCGGCAAAAATCCGGCCTCCGTTCTCGGCATACTGTACCAGTTGCGATGCCAGAATACGGTTAAGCGCCAGTTCCGGAGCAAAAAGTTCCGGATATCCGCCGGGCAGATAGACCAAATCCACGTCTTGAGACAGTTCATCACCGGCCAAAGGGCTGAAGTACACCACCTCACCCATCTGCGCCAACCTGTCAAGATTCTCCCGGTAGGCAAAATTGAACGCCCTGTCCCTGGCTACTGCAATCCTCTGCATATCAGATCCAAATCAACATGCTGTTCCACCAGGTCCGATACCCGGTCGGCCAGCGTATTCAACTCATTCTCAAGACCTACTGTCAGTCCCAGATGCCTGGACGGCACCTCTATTCCTTCAGTGCGCGGAATCCACCCCAGACACGTAACGCCCGCATCGGCCGCCGCATCCCGCAAAAAAGCATAATGAGACTCCGATGCCACCTGGTTGAAAACCACTCCTGCAATGCGCACATCGGGCCTGAAAGTTTTGAATCCGTGTAGCAATGCCGCCACGGAATATGCGGTGGAGCGTGCATTGACCACCAGCAGCACCGGCACATCCAGCAAAGCCGCAATCTCGGCACTGCTTCCGCGCATATGGTCATAGCCGTCAAAAAGTCCCATCACGCCCTCTATCACGGCCACATCGGCCCCAGCCGAATAACGTGCAAAAACCTCACGAACGTGTTCAGGCGACGCCATCCAGGTATCCAGATTAACGGACTCTGCGCCCGCTGCAATACTGTGAAACTGCGTATCAATATAGTCAGGACCGCATTTGAAAGGCTGTACACGGAGCCCCCGCCGCGTCAGTGCACGCAGCAGCCCCATCGTGAAAGTAGTCTTGCCACTGCCCGATGTGGCGGCTCCTATAAGTATCCTGATCATTCAATTTTTATTAGGTGGTATAAAGATAATGATTTATTACTAATTTTGCTGCGTCTTGTTCCGATACTCTTTCCATGAGCCAGAGGATCAAAAGGGAATCAGGTGAGAATCCTGAACAGACCCGCTGCTGTAAGCCCTCAAAAAGGGATGTCCATCACCACAAGTGCCACTGGCTGCAAAGCCGGGAAGGCGGAGACATACCGGGGTAAGTCAGAAGACCTGCAAGACACGTTATAAAACTGCCGGGACTCAGTAACTTATTAACAATAACTACAATGAAAAAAGTTTTATCATTTGCTTTGATGGCCCTCGCTATGGGCTTTGTGTTCACTTCCTGCGACAAGGAAGAAAACGGTGGTAAGGAAGCCGCCAAGTCTTACACCCTCTCAATGAGTCTTTCAAGTACTGACTCTGTTTATCTGGGAACTGACAAGTCAAATCAGTACGGAGACCCTCAGTATCCTTATTACAGACAGGATATTACTATTGATCAGTTCGTACTGACTCACTCTTTCGCCTCATGGGGTATGGGTGAAGGTTTCACATTTACAAGCTGCACCAACGACACTCTGGCAGGTTCATCAAATCTTTCTGCCATCACAAAGGCCGGTGTAAAGACAAACGCCTATTTCACAGCATACACCGGAGGTTTGGGTTATGGCGTTGCTGCTGAGATCTCATTCAAAGATGGAGCCGCATACAACGCAAAGGAATGCTATGTAACAAACTGCGTCAGCGCATATCTGGCCATCAAGGATCAGAACCCCGGACCTATGGGAACTGTCAAGGAGTGGACAGCCCAGGACAAGTTCACACTCACCATCAAGGGTTTCAATGGTGAGAATGAGACCGGTACCATTGAGTTCCTTCTGGCCGATGGTCTGGATATTGTCAACACATGGCAGCAGGTTGATTTGACCAAACTTGGCAAGGTAACCAAGATACAATTCTCACTTTCATCAACTGATGTAGGTCAGTGGGGAATCAACACTCCGTTGTATTTCTGCCTGGACCAGCTCACTGTAACCGAGTAATCATGTAAGATGTCTTTTGACGTAAAATACTGTTTGATAGCAATCTGTACCCTGTGCTTCCACCCGGAGACACAGGGTCAGGTTTTATCTGACACTATGCGTACAAAAGACATTCCGCAGGTAACCGTAACAAGTGACCGCACCAACAGCCCGGGTGCGGTATCTGTTTCAAAAAGGGCCGATGCCCGACTCATGCAGGCCACCGGCACGCTGCAGGTATCGGACGTAATCAAATACATGAGCGGCGCCACCGTCAAGGATTACGGAGGCGTGGGCGGACTCAAGACAGTATCCGTAAGAGGCCTTGGGGCTTCACACACCGCAGTTGCATACGACGGAATTATCATTACCGATAACCAGACCGGCCAGATAGACCTGGGCAAGTTCTCCGCATCACAGGCAGAATCCGTGCGTATGGTGAGCGGCCCCGACAATGACCTGCTGCAACCGGCATCGCTTGCCGCACAGGCCGCAGTAATAAGCATAAACACCGGCCGGCCGCAACTTGAAAACGGCAAATCCCGCAGCAGCGCACAACTCAAATCCGGAAGTTTCAACACCCTTTCGGCCCAGGCCCAAAGCGCATTCAAAGCCGGTCAAAACAACACCGTATCACTGCAGGCCGAATGGCTCAAAACAAAGGGCGACTACCCCTACATACAGGACAACGGAGCAAGTTCCATGGAGATGCGGCGTGACAACTCCGATGTTCAGCGCCTGCGCATAGAAGGGGCTCTGCACAGCAACCTTGGCGACAACTCCCTGCTGACAACGCGCGCATACTGGTTCCAGTCAGAGCAGGGACTGCCGGCCAACATACTTTACAATGAGAATGCCGCCCGTGAGCGCCTCTGGAACCGCAACGGGTTTGTGCAATCAACACTTACAACCTACGTCAGCCAGCGTCTGACCCTACGTTTCAATGCCAAGTACGGCATAACATACACCCGCTACCTGGACCCCAAGGTAAGCAACACTCGGGGCAGGACCGATAACCGCTACACCGAGCAGGAGGGGTATCTGTCGGGCGTTGCACTGTATCGCATAACTGACTGCCTGTCGGCATCAGCCGGCGTGGACGGCCGTCTGTCGGGTCTTGACGGCAACGGAGCCGATCAGGCCCGCCCCACCCGATACACCCTTAACAGCACCGCCGCGCTCAAATACGCAGTCCAGCATATCACCGTAACCGGCCGGCTCAATCACGTTGTAACAAAAGAGAAAACCATACTGCGCCAGGCAGCCGAGAGTTACAACCACCTCTCACCCACAGCAGGCCTCAACTGGACAGTATGGTCTGCCGCAGGACTTCACTTCAGAGCGTCTTACAGCAACACGCTGCGCCTGCCCACCTTCAACGACCTCTACTTTGAGCAGATAGGCCGCCGCGACCTAAAGCCAGAGCGGGCATCGGTGACATCGGCCGGAATGATAATTGAAAATGAGGCAGCAGGCATACGTTACTCCATTTATGCCGATGCCTACAACAGCAATGTAAAAGACCGCATCATGGCTGTACCCGGCAAGAACACCGCAGTATGGATGATGAAAAATATAGGCCTTGTTACCACCCACGGACTGGAGTCCGGACTTGAACTGCACACATTGCAGGGATCGGTACGCCCCGCACTGCTGGTTTCATACACATACCAGCGCTCAATGGACAAATCGGACAGCAAGAGTTCCACCTGGAACCACCAGCTGCCTTATACCCCCAGGCATTCGGCAACGGCCGTAACATGGATAGAGACGCCGTATGTAAACGCCAGCCTCAACCTGCTTTACAGCGGAGAGTATTACTGCAACGGCTACAACGGCCCCGAATACAATATGCCGTCATACTACGAACTGGGTTGTTCGCTATGGCGGACGTTCAGCATAAGGTCATTTGACTTATCTTTGAAGGCCGAATGCATAAACCTGACCGACAGCCGGTATGAACTGGTACGCAACTACCCCATGCCCGGCCGTCAGATACGTTTAACCGCCACAATTGAACTGTAATGAGAACGCTCCGCAAAATACTGCCCCTGCTGCTTGTCATACTGGCGTGTGACCCCGAGCCGGTATTGCTTGAGCCCGGCTTGGTCATTGCAGACGGCAATCACATGGGAGTGTTTGTACTCTCCGAGGGCCTGTTCAACCAGAACAACAGCACCCTTGCCTGGATAGATTTCAAAACCGGTCAGCCCGACTCCTGGAACTCCGCCGCAGGACGCTCCTATGACTGTTTTGAGAAGGTAAACGGCCGCCGCATAGGTGATACCGCAAACGATATGCTCCTTTACGGAAGCCGCCTTTATCTGGCAGTCTCCGAGTCCAGCACGATAGAGATACTGGATGCGTCAACCTGCACATCCGTCAGCCAGATTCCGCTGCAACAGGGCGGTGTGGCATCACAACCCCGCCGTCTGACCGCAAACGGAGGCTTTGTCTACGTGTGCTGCTTTGACGGTACCGTAACCCGCATTGATACACTGACCATGCAGGCCGATGCCACAGTCTCCGTAGGCCGAAACCCCGACGGCATATGCTGTGCAAACGGCAAACTCTATGTATCCAACTCCGGCGGTCTGGACACTCAGAATCCCGACAACACCGTTTCAGTAATAGACATAAGCACATTTACCGAGACCAAACGCATAACCGTGCGTGAAAACCCGGGTTCCATTTATGCCGACGGTACCGGTGTTTACGTGGTGTCACGAGGCATATTTGATTACGGCACAATGGATTATGACAGCCGCCTGCACCGTATTGACACAGAGACCGATCAGGTAACCGCAACATTTGACATCCCAATCCTGAACATGGACATAGTGGACGGCAAGGCCTGGTTCTACGGTTACGGAGCGGGAGGCACAATACAGATTCTGGATCTGGCAAGCGGACAGGTGCTTGACTCCGATTTCATAACCGACGGCACACGCATGGAATGCCCCTACTCCATAAAGGTGGAGCCCACCTCACACAAGGTATATGTATGCGACGCAATGGATTACGTAACACCGGGGTCACTCCTATGCTACAGCCCCGAAGGCCGTCTTCTGTACCGCGTACCGGGCATCGGCATAAATCCCAACACGGTTGTTTTCTGTGATGCCGATGTTACTCTGACCGAGTATCAGGGCGAACCTGAGATAATAGGAGACATTGACCGCGTATTTGAGTATATGCCCGCACCCGGACAGTTTGTAAACCTGTTGCCCAAATATGAGCCGGGTGATGATGCGGCAAGTATGGCAGCCAAGTGCCTCAAGGTCCTGCAATCGGGCGGAATGGTCACTCTGGGAGCCTTTGGAGGATATATTACAGTCGGATTCAACGCAACCGTGCAGAATCAGGAAGGCCCCGATTTCAGGATTGACGGAAATGCCTACAACGGCAATGCCGAGTCCGGGGTAGTCTGGGTAAGCGCCGATGCCAACGGCAACGGACAGCCCGATGACGCCTGGTATGAGATTTGGGGATCGGAGCAGAAAGCAGGCAGAGCCACCCTGGGCTATACAATCCGATACAACAAACCCGCCACCGATAACGGAGATTCACCCTGGAAGGGATCGGACGCAAAGACCGGCAGCATACTTCATAATATGTATCACAGCCAGCCCTACTATCCGCAGTGGTATGAGAATGATTCCGTGGCATTTACAGCCACGCTGCTACCCGACAACGCCAGTTTTGTGAACAACCAATATGTATTCTCATCGTTTGAATACGGATACGTTGACAACAAGCCCAACAGTGCGGAAAATTCGGCCTTTGACATAGACTGGGCAGTTAATCCTGACGGAACTCCTGCCAATCTTGCAAGCATAGACTTTGTCAGGATACAGAACGGAGTGATAGGATGCAACACCACTACCGGCGAACTCTCCACAGAGGTATCGGCCATTTACAGTCTCAACCAACCTGAAAAATGAAAAAGACACCAATTATACTGTTAGGAGCGGCGCTCATATGCGCCTGCAACGGAGGCGCAAAGTTCCACGCCGACGGCGGCATAATGGAATTGGCCAGCCATATTACGGTGCAGGAGACCGACCACAGCTATCACGTACGCATAGCCAACCCCTGGAAAAAGGGCACTCTGCTGCATACATACACATTCACGGATTCACTGGATACTGATTACAGGTTCAGCCGCGATGTCAATACCGTTCATATTCCGCTCAGGCGGGTGGTTGTAATGACCAACAGTCTGGCTCATCTTATGGTCGAACTTGGAGTGGAAGACTGCATAGCCGGAGTATGCGAGCCGGAGTACATATCGGACTCCCTTATCCGCGCACGCCTGGCCGACGGGACCATTGCCGACTGCGGCAACAGCATGTATCCCACCGTTGAAAAGATCATGGAACTGCACCCCGACGCCATCATGGTGTCACCTTTTGAGCAGACCGGTTACGGACAGTTGGAGAAACTGGGCATACCCCTGCTGGAGTGTGCCGATTATATGGAGACATCACCTCTTTCGCGTGCCGAATGGATAAGGTTCTACGGCCGCCTGTTCGGTGCCGCCTCGATAGCCGACTCATTGTACAGCAAGGTAAGCCGGGATTACAACAGCCTTAAGGAGATTGCATCTGCTACCACTTCAAGGCCAAGGGTAATGTTGGATACCCGTAGCGGATCAGCCTGGTATGTAGCGGGAGGCGGAAGCACCATAGGCCGGATGATAGCCGATGCCAATGCTGATTACATATTTGCCGAAAACAAAAACAGCGGCTCAGTGCCGCTGTCGTTTGAGACCGTATTTGAAAAGGCTCAGGATGCCGATGTATGGCTGCTCAAGAACAGCAGTTCAACTCCGTTGACTTACAAACTGCTTGAATCTGATTTTAAGTCCTATGCCTCATTCCGTCCTTTCCGTGAACGGAATATATGGGTTTGTAATGTAAATGAAGTTCCTTACTTTGAGCTCTCGTCATTCCACCCCGAGATGCTTCTGGGCGAATTCATATCAATCTTTCACCCCGAGATCAGCAACGAACGGCTGTTTTACCAACCGCTTGATGAGTAATATGGCCAAAAGGGTCAGCATCCCAGTATAAGACGGGCAATGGTGCGGTCAACAGATGCCTTGTACTTGCGTGACCATGTACCGCCAATTGACATAAGGTATTCCAGTTCCTTAACGGGAATGATATTGGAGCCGTCCTGATCAGCATTGCTGAACTGAGCATTAAGATGAGCCAGGCTGCAGGCTGCATTGAGGAAGGTCTTCATATCATCGGTGCAACCGGTAAATACTATTGTATCACCTCTGCGGAAATCCTTTACCATAAGACCATATGCGAGTTTTCGGACCTGATCCTCAAATACTCTGGCCGAAACGTTCATCCAAACACCCTCAACAGGGGCTACCGGCTTCTTGTCACCTATCAGGGACTTGAGTGCTGACTGGTTGCAGTCGAAAGAACAGATGGTTGTCATATCTCTTATTGTTTTGTTTTCAGTTTTATTTTCGCCACAAAGATATAACGCATATCCGATGGGTGAAAATTTAAGGGATACATGGGGGTACAAAGTGACGAAATCGGATATTTAGGGGTTAAACATCAAAATAAGGGGTAAAATAAAATAAAAGAATTTTTCACCCCAGTGATTGTGGGACCGAATTTTACCCCTATATTTGCATCAGAACGCAAAAACAAACGGAAAATATGCACAAGATACCGGATTCATACTTTAAAGGTAACATGTTGGCAAGTTATATCCTGCTCATACCTCTGTACGCCTTCTTTTTCCTAATAGGAGCCCGTCCATTCCATCTGGACACATTCATGGATGTAACGCAGGACCAACTGGCTTTCAGATCAGCCATAATGGCGTCAATTGAGGTTGTTGTAGTGCTGATAAGCCGCCTTTCCATGCTGCTCACCCGCAGCAAACACCATATCAACTACACCGGATTCGTAATTTGGGAACTATTGGAGGGACTTGCCATAACCATGTTCTGCGCCCTGTTTGTATGGCTCATGGACAAGCGCACCATGCCTTACATCGAGTTGCTGCCTAAGATGTTTATAATAACTTTCTCCATTCTGGTATTTCCGTATGTGATATTGGCACTTATCGCCGAAATCAAGGACAGGGATATACGACTGGCAAAGGATTCAATCACGATTGAGAAGTATGCATCGGGACAGATAGGACGAGAGGACAGCACCCTGCCGTTCCTGGATGAGAAGAAGTCTCTCAAGCTGGCGGTAACAGCCAACGCCATACTCTACGTAGAGGCCGCCGATAACTACGTGAACATATGCTATCTCAACAATGACAAACTGGTAAGGTTCCCGCTACGCAACTCAATGCGCTCAATAGAGCAGATCTGCGAGTCAAACAACATAGTACGCTGCCACCGCTCATATTATGTAAACCTGCGCAAGGTAAGAGCCATTCAGAAAGGTCAGGACGGCCTGTTTGCCGAACTCACCTATGCCGCAGCACCGCACATCCCCGTCTCCACCACCTACTCCGAGACGGTAACCGGCAAGTTCTCAACTTTATCTACCTGATTTATTCCTCACGATATTGGGTGGGAGTCTGGCCGGTATGGTTCTTGAAAAAGCGGAAAAAGAATGACTGACTGGGAAAATTGAGCCGTGCCGATATCTCCTTGATTGTCATATCCGTGTGGCGCAGCATATTCTTGGCATCCAGGATGAGCAATTCGCCCAGCCAGTCGGGAACGGACCGCCCGCTGGCCTCCTTTACAATCTTGGAAAGGTATTTGGGAGTGACGCACATCTTATCGGCATAATAACCTACCAGATGCTCACGGGCATGGTCATTGATGGCCAGTTTCATGAACTGCTCCAGCATCTGACGCTGACGCGTGGTGCGAACAGGCTTTTCCATATCCTCCCTACGTTTGGAGTTAGCCAGAAATCCCGCAAACTGATAGAACACCGATGATACCAGTCCACCTATGCTCTCCTTTACGAACTGAGAGTCGGTCTTGGTTATATCCAGTGCCAGATTGACATATTTGTGAAGCATCTCCGCCTCATCGTCAGACAGATGTATGCACGGATCGCGCAACACCTCCACCGCCTCCACAAGCACTTTGCTGGGGTTGATACCTATATTAGAAATATAAGAGGCCGATACGCATATCAGAGTCACCCTCAGATTCTGATCCAGCTCATCGGGCTGGGTAATCCTTATTATATTACCGGGTGTTATAAGAAGCAGCGTACCCGTGGTCAGATGATAATCGGTCAAATTGACAGAACAGTCAACTGACCCCTCTACGCAATATGCAGCCAGATAACAGTCTACCCTGAACGGATACTGCAGATAGGTGTATTGCGGCCTCTCCTGCAGACGGGATATAAAAAAGTCGTCACCTATACCAAGAGATATACCGGAGGGTACCATCTGATTGATTTTGGAGGGTGTGATAAGCGTTTCGGAATAGTTTTCCATCTCTTTTGTCTTGATTTTGAGCCAAAAGTAATATGTTTTTCTCATATATAATACCTATTTGTTGGTATTTTCGACCAAAAGATATAAAGAGTGATTAAATAGGTTGTCTCTAAACCATCAAATGGCACTACTTTTGCACACGATTTGAAAAAAGAAGACAAAACAATTAAAGATATGAAACAATCCGGTAGAATTCTGATTACAGTCTGCATGGCTCTTGCCGTGCTTCCGGTTACGGCTCAGACCGTCCTGACACTTGATGAGTGCAGGCAGATGGCCCTTGAAAACAACAGCCAGTCCAAGATTGCGCAGGAGAAGGTTGCCGCTGCCGAGTATGACAGCAAAACCGCATTTGCCAACTATCTCCCCAAGGTATCGGCTACGGCACTTTATCTGCACAACAGCGAAAACATAAACCTGGCAAGTGAGGATCAGCGCAACACGCTTTCAAATATGGGCGGATCTATATCCGACATATCGACATCACTTATGGCCGATCCAAAATTCCTTAACCTCTACATGACTGATCAGACTGTAAAAAATACAGTCAATTACATAGTCCAGAAGATGAACACGGCCGATGTGGAAGGTGCTCTGAACCAGTTGGGCAAGGACCTCTCAAATGATTTGAGCCTGGACATACAGAATGTATATGTAGGAGCCATCACGGTTGAGGAGCCCATCTATGTGGGCGGCAAGATACGCGCATATAATAAGGTGGCCGCTTACGCCAAGGAGTTGGCTCAGACTCAGTTGGGCGGAGAAGACCAGAAAGTGATAGTTACCGTTGATGAAGCCTACTGGCAGATAGTATCGGTGGCCAACAAGATGCGACTCACAGAACAGTATGTGGATTTGCTCCGTCAGATGGACCAGAATGTGGAGATAATGAAACAGGAGGGTGTGGCAACCGCATCGGACCAACTGTCCGTAAGGGTAAAACTGAATGAGGCCGAGATGACACAGATCAAGGCTCAGAACGGACTGGCACTCTCAAAAATGCTGCTCTGCCAGCTTTGCGGAATGCCGCTTGACAGCGAGATAATGCTTAAGGATGAGCTGAACGATTCGCTCGATATCCCGTTGGATACTGTCTCCTACACACAGGAAGACCTGTATGAGAACCGTCCCGAACTCAAGAGTCTGGAACTGGCGGTAAATATGTATGACATGAAATCCAGGATAGTACGTGCCGATTATCTGCCCACCGTGGCTCTTATGGGAAACTATCTTATTACCAACCCGTCGGCCAGCAACGGATTTGCCAATGACTTTCACGGAATGTGGAATGTAGGCGTTGTAGCCAAGATTCCTGTCTACCATTTTGGCGAAGGCATCAACAAATACCGCAGAGCCAAATCAGATGTCATACTGACACAGTATCAGTTGGAGGATGCCCGCGGCAAGGTTTCACTGCAGGTGAATCAGTATGAGAAAAAGATTGCCGAGGCCGATTCACGCCTGGAGATGGCGCTTAAGAATATGGAGAACGCCGAGGAGAACCTTCGTGTGGCAAACATAGGCTTCAAGGAGGGTGTCGTGGAATCGTCACTGGTTCTGGCCGCACAGACCGCCTGGCTGCAGGCCCATTCCGAAGAGATCGATGCACGCATTGACCGTATCATGGCGACCGTATATCTGCGTCAGGCTACGGGACAGCTCAAATTAAATGATTCAGAAAACGATAAATAAAAAAAGATATGGACAACAAGACACAAAAAATGAACATTGCGCTGTCATTGACAGCATTCGTTGTAGTGGTAGTCATTGTTTGCGCTGTAGGTATCTACACATTCAAACATCGCGTTCCGGAGATAGTCCAGGGACAGGCCGAGGTAAGCGAATACCGCGTGTCCAGCAAAGTCCCGGGTCGTATTCTCAAGATTATGGTACAGGAAGGACAGCAGGTACATGCCGGTGATACACTGGCCATACTAGATACTCCCGACATCAACGCCAAACAGGCTCAGGCCGAGGCAGTGCTGAGTGCCGCAACCGCACAGAACGCCAAGGCACAGAAGGGTGCCCGCGAGGAGCAGATACAGGGAGCCTATGAACTCTGGCAGAAAGCCAAGGCAGGACTTGAGATTTATGAGAAATCTTACCGCCGCGTAGAGAATCTGTTCGGCCAAGGCGTTGTAAGCGAGCAGAAACGCGATGAGGCCAAGGCCCAGTATGATGCCGCCGTAGCAACCGAGAGAGCAGCCAAGTCACAGTATGACATGGCCGTGAACGGAGCCGAGGAGGAGGTCAAGGAGATGGCCGCTGCACAGATGCGCCAGGCCGAGGGCGTTGTGGCCGAGGTCAACTCATACATTGAGGAGACGGTCCTGACTGCAACACTTGACGGAGAGGTCAGTGAGATATTCCCCATGGTAGGCGAGTTGGTAGGTACCGGTGCCCCCATAATGAACATAGCCGTGATGGACCAGATGTGGGTAAGTTTCAACGTGCGTGAGGACCTGCTGCAGGACCTTACCATGGGAGCCGTGCGTGACGCATATGTACCGGCATTGGACAAAACCGTCCCGGTCAAGGTTACATATATGCGTGACCTGGGATCATATGCCGCATGGAAGGCAACCAAGGTGAACGGTCAGTATGACCTTAAGACATTCGAGGTCCGTGCCGTTCCAGAGCAGAAGGTTGAGAATCTGCGCCCCGGAATGACCGTTATCATAGACAGAGAGTAATCATGGCAGGTAATAAGCAAGGATTTTGGGCAATAGTAAGACGCGAGATACTGCGTATGCAGTCACGTCCGCTGTATGGGCTGAGCATGATCTTTGCGCCGCTGTTCTGCTTTGTCTTCTTTACATCGCTGATGCATGAGGGATTGCCTGAAAGCCTGCCCGCAGGTGTTGTAGATGAGGATAATACCACGGTCTCAAGGTCAATACTGAGAAACCTGGACTCATATCAGCAGACAGAAATCATTAAGCAGTACGCCAGTTTTGCCGAGGCCCGCGAGGCTATGCAGAAGAATGAGATTTACGGATTCTTCTACATCCCCAAGGGTACCGGTGCCAAGGCCTCCAGCCAGCAGCAGCCAGTAATTTCCATCTACACCAACGCCACTTATCTGATTCCTTCATCGCTGCTTTACCGCGACATGAAGACCATGGCGGTGATGGCATCCGCCGCAGTAGGACGCGAGGTCCTGTTTGCCAGAGGCGCCAACATGGACCAGGCTATGGGATTCCTGCAGCCTATACAGATGGATATGCACCCCATAGGCAACCCGTGGCTCAACTACAACGTCTATCTGAGCAACACCATGCTGCCTGCCGTTCTGGCTCTCATGATACTTATGGTGACCTGTTTCAGCATCCATACCGAACTCAAGGACGGAACCGCGGGTGAGTGGCTCCAAATGGCCGATGACAACATACTCAAGGCCGTGAGCGCCAAACTGTTCCCGCAGACCATGTTGTTCTCGCTGATGGCACTCATCTATCTGGTACTTATCTACGGATATCTGCAATTCCCGGCACACAACGGGTTCTGGCCCATGTTTCTGGCAGCCGAACTGCTCATCCTGGCATCTCAGGGATTTGCCGTGTTCATTGCATCGGCCATACCCTCGCTGCGCTGGTCACTGAGTCTGTGCACCCTGTGGGGCGTGCTCTCCATACCTATAAGCGGATTCTCATTCCCGGTGATGGGTATGCCGGCCGCACTTCAGGCCATGTCATACCTGTTCCCGCTGCGCTACTATTTCCTCATCTATGTGGATCAGGCGCTGAACGGAATCCCCATGGTCTATTCGGCCTGGTTCTATACCGCCCTCGTGGCGTTTCTCATATTGCCGCTGGTGGACATCAGCCTGCTGCGCAAGGCGGCTCATGAATATGCTTATCTACCTTAAAATCAAGACTGTATGTGGATAAAAGATATGCTCGATGTGTGTGGTAAGGAACTCCGCAAGACAGTGTCCGATGTGGGCGTGCTGGTGTTCTTTATTGTGGTGCCGCTGCTGTACCCGCTGCTGTACGCCTATCTGTACGGCCGCGAGACGGTGCGCGAGGTTCCGGTAGTGGCCGTGGATGACTGCCGCAGCACAACCAGCCGTGAGTTCCTGCGCAAGTGCGACGCCACCCCTGACCTCAAGATAGTATCCTACTGCGCCGATATGGAGGAGGCCCGCAACGTGATCCACAACCACAAGGCCTACGGAATAATCCAGGTTCCGCGTGAGTTGGACCGCACTTTGGCCGATGGGCACCAGGCAACCATAAACCTGTACTGCGACATGAGCGGCCTGCTTTACTACAAGGCCATGCTGAGCGGATGCACCATGGTATCGCTCGATATGAACCGCGATATCCAGATGGTACGTCTGTCGGGTATGTCAGACTGGGAGAAAGAGGTAATGACCATGCCAATTGAGAACGAGTACGTAACTATGTTCAATCCCGCCAACGGATTTCAGGCGTTCCTTATTCCTGCAGTGCTCATCCTGGTACTGCAGCAGACTCTGGTGCTGGGTGTAGCCATGATGGCCGGAACCGAGAATGAGCGCCGCCGCAAAGGTGAACTCATACTGGGTGACGAGTACTCCAACCCCATAACCGTACTGGGAGGCAAGGCACTGGCCTATCTGCTGGTTTACGGATTCACAGCAACTTACGTGCTTTGCGTAGTGCCCTGGCTGTTCAACATGCCGCAACTGTGGCAACTGCCCACCCTGGTGGCATTCATTGTGCCGTTCCTGCTGGCAAGCATCTTCTTTGCCATCAGCATATCATTCTTTGTAAGGGACAGGGAATCATGCTTCCTGCTGTTCGTGTTCGTATCGGTCCCCCTGATATTCATGAGCGGCATATCCTGGCCTACCTCCAATATGCCCACGTTCTGGAAATTCTTTGCACAGATTTTCCCGTCCACCCATGCAGTAAACGGATTCGCCCGAATCAGTACCGCAGGCGCATTGCTGCAGGATGTGCGATATGAATCAATCGCGTTGTGGATCCAGACCGCCGTCTATTTCATGACATCGCTCTTTATCTACGAGCGCCTGTACCGCTCCGACAAGATGCCTGGCGTGGAGTTCGTGATATCCATGCGCACCCGCATGCGCAAGGAACTGCGTGAAGCCGGACGCGACATCAAAGTCATCGGCCGCAAACTCAAATCCAAATTGTGATAATCAGAATAGCAGGCTGATAAGGCCGATGAGCACGGCGACGATGACGTTGATGAGTTTGGCTTTGAGGAAGGAGGCGCGGCTCTGGGCCAGCAGCGGGAGGGAGGCGTGACCATCCTGGCTAATGCAACTGGCCAGCAGGACCGGGAGCGGAACTACTCCTGCGGCGTACAATGATACGAATACCAGATGGGGTCCGGATTCGGGGATGATGCCGATGGCTGCGGCCAGGAGGATCATCAGGATGGTGTTGTCACTGATCCATGAGGCGATATCGAAATATGACATCAGCACTCCTATTATCAGGATTGTTCCGAATGTCCACAGGAAAATACTGGGCAGATGGTGGCATACTATGTGCTCCCACAGGTGCTCCTCGATAAAGTGGTCGCCTGCAAACAGCAGCATGCCCAGCACAGCAAGGCTCAGCGCTGAGAACAGCCAGTACATCCACTCCTCGGAGAGCAGGTTGAAACCGCCTGCACTTGCATCGGACTCATCGGCCTCAAGCCAGCCGGCCAGCAGGGCGCCTATGAATACCAGCACTCCTAAGAACATCACTATGCGCTGCCAGCCGTAATGGCGCTCGTGATGGTGCTCCTGACGGGGCTCGCGGTCCTGGTCATGCACGTTCATGGAGTGGCAGCCGTCATCTTTACTGCGGAACAGATCCACCATCAGACCTACGGCAACTGCCAACACAAAGAGTATCAGGAATATCCAAGCAGACTTGCCGGGAAACATGGCCAGCATCACGAACGCCTCGTCGCCCGATGAGGCAATCATCATGGCAATCAGAGCGCCAAAGCTTATCAGACCGTGGGTATAGAGAGATACTGACGCGAATCCGCCCATGCATCCGGGTATAGCGCCCAGCGCCGCCGACAGCAGCACCTGCCCCACACGGCGGTTGCGCAAGCTGCCGAACATACGCCCGTGGGAGCGCACGTTGAACACCTCAATGAGCATCATCATAATCACCACCAGCCCCGTTACCAGGACGGCGGTGCGCAGCGATTCGGTCAGTATATCAATCATCATTTAACTTCGTTGAATTCCTCCTCGTAAGACATAGTCCAAGCGAGCTTGACTCTGTTCTTACTTCGTTCGTCATTTGAATAAGTACTGTGCGAACTCATGCAGTGACTTGCGCCAAACCTGCCACTCATGGTCACCGGGATAGGAATTGAACTTTACATCAACACCTGCATCACGCATGGTCTTTACTATGTTGCGTGTGTACTCTATGCGCGGATCCTGCTCGCCGCAGCTAAGGAAGAACACATCAAACGTCTTGTTGAAGGTTTTGGTATCGGACAGCATGCCCGGGCACTCGGCCTCCAGGTCAAAGTTTGCGGCACCCGATATTCCGCCGAACATACCGGTTGAGAATACGCCTACGTTTGCAAATACCTCGGGGTCACGCAGGCCTATATAGAATGACTGGCCGCCACCCATGGACAATCCGCACATGGCGCGGCTCTTGCGGTCTTTCTTGACGCGATAGGTCTTCTCTACAAAAGGAATAACGTTGTCAATCAGTTCACTGCGGAATGTCTGCATACCCTGCCAGCTGTAACCGCCGCCCATGCCGCCGCTGCGTGAAGTTACATTACTATTGGCACTAACCACTATCATTGGCACAGCCTTGCCGGCGGCTATCAGGTTATCCAGGATCTGGGCGGTACGGCCCTGCTCCATCCAGCCGCGATGATCCTCACCGCCGCCATGCTGGATGTAAACTACGGGATACTCCTGCTTGCCCTCATTGTAGCCGGCCGGGGTATAGATCATGAGCGGACGCCATGCCTCCTCAACCTTTGAGTAGTAGTAAACGGTGTTGACTTCACCGTGAGGCACATCCTGCACTTCAAACACATCCATTCCCGGCTCCTTTATCTCGATAGCGCTTGTCCATCGGCTGCAACCATAGAAAGGCTGGCTTGCGGGATCGGACACAGATACGTTGTCTATAAAGAGGTTGTAGTAGTGGAATCCGGGCACCTGGGGCTTGGTGGTAACGGTCCATGCGCCGTTATCGCCCTTTGTCATATCGTACTTAGTGCCGCCCAGGTCAATCTGCACGTTCTGTGCCTGCGGGGCCTGAACGCGGAACATCACGCTGTTATCGGCCAAAACACGGGGATAACTGTTGCGGTTAATATTGGTGACAGGTGAGTAAGAACCCTCAGGGAACTGCTCCATACGGGGTCTCTGGGCTGAAGCAAAACTGCACAAAACAGCCGCAAGCATGGCGGCCATAAACTTTGTAGTCCTCATAATGATAATTGGTTATGTCGGTTTTTTAATAACACGTAAAGTATCACCGGCGCACCTATGGCGGGGGTGATTGCATTGAGCGGAATCAGACCGCGGTTGCCGGGAATGGAGCTCAAAACATTGCACAGCAGCGCAACAACAGCGCCGGTCAGGATGGTCACGGGCATCAGGCTGCGGTGATTGCTGGATTGCAGCATCAGCCTGCCTATATGCGGAACGGCCAGGCCGATGAACGACACCGGGCCGCAATACGCCGTAATGATAGCCACCAGAAGGCTGGTTGACAGCAGCAGCCAGTTACGTGTACGTATTATATTGATACCCAGGTTCTCGGCATACATATCGCCCAGCAGCAGCGCGTTGAGCGGCTTGATAAGTGACACCGCGATGGCCAGACCTATGGCCGTAACCATGCAATATACAGGAAGTTGTCCCATTGACACGCCGCCAAAGTTACCCATACCCCACATAGTATAAGAGTGCACGCCCTCGGCCGTAGAGAAGAAATTGAGCAGTGAAATCAGGGCCGATGCCAGATAACTCACCATGATACCCACAATGAGCAGCATGATGGGATTCTTGAGTTTGGTCGAGAGGTAAAGCACCAGAGCCGTCACCGCGATGGCACCCGCAAAAGCACCCAAAACGACTGAGAGTGAACCTCCTATGGTGAGGTTTCCCATAGTGATGTTTCCGCCGAACAGCAGCATAACCAATGCCACTCCCAGACCGGCACCGCCGTTTATTCCCAGAATGTCAGGACCTGCCAGAGGATTGCGGAACGCAGTCTGCAGCATCAGACCCGATGCAGCCAATGATGCGCCCGCCAGCATCGCGGTCACGGCCGATGGCAGTCTGGATTCATGAATGATGAAATCCCAACTGTCGCGGCTTGCACCCGCACCGGTCAGCGATGCAATCACATCTTTCAAAGGAATATGCACCGTTCCCAGGCAGAGGTTCAGGAAAAACAGCACCAGCACCGCCACGACCATTATCGCAACCAGATATACGGATTTGTTTCTTTCTCCTTTCATCGCGTATCAATGTGACTACAAAAATAGCAAACAAGTCGGTTATTACAGACTTTATGTCTAACTTTCGGTCCAATTCAGAATACATCATACAATTAATACTTACAATTATGAAGAAAATCCTTTTCGCAGCAGCCGTAATGGCTCTCTTTACAGTGAATGCAAACGCACAGTTCGGATTCGGAGCACCCCAGCAGCAGGGTGGTGAGCCCAAAGCCCCTGAACTTGAATATGTAGTACGTCTTAACGTATCACTCGGCCAGGCCTATTCATCGGGCGATAACGGCAAGGGCACCCGCACCATCATACCCATCACCGGCGGCACATTCGAGGGCCCCAACATCAAGGGCGAGGTTCTTCCCGGCGGTGCCGATTACCAGCTGGCAGTTGACGGCCGCAACGAGGTAGAGGCCATCTACTGCATCCGCACCGATGACGGCGTAACCATACACGTACGCAACAACGGTATCATCAAGATGGGCGGCCAGGGCGGCATGTATTTCCGCTGCGCTCCCAAGTTCGAGGCTCCCAAGGACAGCAAGTACGCCTGGATGAACGAGTGCCTCTTCCTCTGCCAGCCCGGCTTTGGTGGTGCAGGTGGCGGCATCACCCTGGATGTCTGGAAAGTCAAGTAAGAATGTAATTCACGATCCACTGGCCGACTTCGCGGGTGCCGTAACGGGCGCCACCGGCCACCTGGATCTCGGGAGTGCGGACATTAGCGTCAAGGGAGGCCTGGACGGCGCGGCGGATGATAGCGCCCTCCTCTTTGAGGCCGAAATATTCGAACATCATGGCGGCGCTGAGTATCTGGGCAATGGGGTTGGCTATGTTAAGGCCCTTGCCCTGCGGCCATGAACCGTGCACGGGCTCAAAGACGGGAGTATGCTCACCGGTTGAGGCGCTGGGCAGCAGACCCATGGAGCCGGTGATGCACGATGCCTCATCGGTCAGGATATCGCCGAAGGTGTTCTCGGTAACGATTACGTCAAAGAACCTGGGCTCCTGGATCATGCGCATGGAGGCGTTGTCCACGAACATGAAATCGGTCACCACATCGGGATACTGCTCCTTGATTTCCATAGCCACGTTGCGCCACAGACGGGAACTTGCCAGCACGTTGGCCTTGTCAACCACAGTCAGGTGCTTGCGGCGGGCCAGGGCGTACTTGTAGCCCACGCGAAGAATACGCTCCACCTCGGCGCGACTGTACAGATTCGTATCGTAAGCCTCATCGGTACCCTCTTTCTTTGGGCCGAAATACATGCCGCCGGTAAGTTCACGGATGCAGATGAAATCGGCACCGCTCACTATCTCATCCTTAAGGGGTGACTTGTGCACCAGGCAGCCAAACGTCTCTATAGGACGGATGTTTGCATACAGGCCCAGTTTCTTGCGCATGGCCAGCAGACCCTGCTCGGGACGAACTTTTGATGTAGGGTCATTGTCATATTTGGGATCACCCACGGCGGCAAACAGCACGGCATCACAATCCATGCAGGTGCGGAAAGACTCCTCCGGGAAGGGATCGCCCACCTTGTCAATGGCATCGGCACCGCAAATAGCCTCGCGGTACTCTATCTCATGTCCGAACTTGCGGGCCACGGCGTTTACAACCGCTACACCCTGCTCCATTATCTCGGGGCCGATACCATCGCCGGCCAATACAGCTATCTTTAGTTTCATAACATTGTCTCAATTTTGTTCATCATCTTTACGGTTGCCTTGATTGCGGCCTCGGTCTGGTCGGCATCCAGGCCGCGGGTCTTGAATTCGGTGCCTTTAAAGTTCCATGTGATGATGGTCTGTACAAAGGCATCGGTGCGGCCGCCGGGCGGGATTGACACAGTATAGTTGGTCAGTACCGGGAAGGGTTTGTCCAGACCGGCATATATCTTGCGCAAGGCACGCACAAAGGCATCATACTGACCGTCACCGGTGGCGGCCTCCTGATAGGGCTGTCCGTCTATCTCAATCTTGACGGTTGCCTGCGGGCGCAGTCCCTGCGTGAGGCTGAGCGAATAGTTCAGCACTCGGATGCGCTGCTCCTCCTGTTCGTGATGCAGCACATCGTGCACAATATACGGCAGGTCATCCTGGGTTACCTGCTCCTTCTTTACGCCCAGCTCAATTATTCGGTCGGTAACCTTGCGCATGGACTCCTCATCAAGTTCAATACCCATGGCCATAAGGTTCATCTGGATATTTGCCTTGCCGCTGTTCTTACCCAGAGCATACTCTCGCACGCGGCCGAATCGCTCCGGCAGCAGGGCGTTGAAGTAGAGGTTGTCCTTCCTGTCGCCGTCGGCATGAACGCCGGCGCACTGAGTGAACACAAACTCACCCACCACAGGCATGTTGTGCGGAATATGTATGCCGCTGTCCAGCTCCACCTGTCGGCTCACCTTGAACAGGCGGCTCTCATTGAGCCCCGTCTCCACGCCCATCTGGTCCTTGAGCATAGCCAGCACGCTGCCAAGCGGCGCATTGCCGGCCCTCTCGCCCAGACCGTTCACAGTCACGTGCACGCCCTTGACACCGGCCTTTACAGCCGCATAGACATTGGCCACAGCCAGGTCATAGTCATTATGTGCGTGAAAATCAAAATGTATTGACGGATAACGCTCCACCATGCGGCGGCAGTACTCCAGAGTGGTATCGGGATTGAGAATACCCAGTGTATCGGGCAGCATCACACGCTTTACGGGCATGCCGGTCAGGGCATCCATCAGGTCAAACACATACTTGGGAGAGCGTTTCATGCCGTTGCTCCAGTCCTCAAGATAGACGTTCACCTCCATGCCGCGGCTCACTGCGTACTCAACGGTGCTGCGTATATCGGCTATATGCTCATTGGCTGTCTTGCCCAACTGCGCGGTCACGTGCTTTAGGCTGCCCTTGCAGAGCAGGTTCATAACGCGGCACCCGGCATCCAGTATCCAATCGGCCGAGCGGTTCTGGTCAACAAAGCCCAGCACCTCAATGCGTCCCAGCAGCCCGTTGCGCTGCGCCCAATCGGCAATACCCCGTACGCAATCCTGCTCGCGGTCCGATACCATGGCCGATGCAATCTCCACGCGGTCCACGTTCAGGTCCGAAAGCAATGACTGCACTATGCTCAGCTTCTCCTGATTGGAGAAACTCACGCCCGATGTCTGCTCGCCGTCACGCAGCGTGGTATCCAGAATCTCTATATAACGACCGCGAACTGCACGGCCCTCATACGCCTCGATATCGGCCTTACGGCTAAGCAGGTAATCAATATCGTCATAGCCGTTCAGAAGGCAGTGCTTCTTGTAGGCGTCAATCTCAAACTTCTCACTGTGTCCCGTAGCAAGACAGGTTACGGTCTGACTCTCCAGATCCACCCTTACAACGGTACCAGAATCCTTCTTTATGCTTGCCAGCAATTCGTCACGGAACTTGGTGCTCACCGTAACCGGCAGCACAAAGCAGTTGAGCAGGTTGCCACGGTGAATATCGGCAAAACGGTCCGATATAACCACCCTGATGCCGTATCCCGCAATTGCCCAAGCGGCATGCTCACGGCTGGAGCCCGATCCCCAGTTGGTGCCGGCCACCACTATCTCGTGGCAGCCCTTGTGGGGACGCTCGCTGTATTCGGGGCGGTTAAGCACAAAATCAGCCTTGGGGGCCTCATTGGCATCATAACGCAGGTCATGCATGAAAGCATCGCCAAAATAGCCCAGGTCACGGGTGGTAGCGGCCATGTATCGGGCCGGTATTATCAGGTCCGTGTTACAGTTGTCTATATTTATGGGAATGCAGGTTGATTCCACTATGCTCATTTTCCTTTCCATAGTCACAATAGTTTACGGGGGTCAGTAATAACACCTGTCAAGGCGCTGGCGGCCACAGTGAGCGGGCTGGCCAGAACGGTTCTGGAGCCGGGTCCCTGACGGCCCACAAAGTTGCGGTTTGAGGTCGATATGCACAGCTTTCCTGCCGGAACCTTATCGGGGTTCATGGCCAGACAGGCCGAGCATGACGGCAGACGCAGTTCAAAACCTGCGTCCTCAAGTATTTTGTCTATACCCTCCTCTATTATCTGACGGCGCACAGCCCATGATCCGGGAACCAACCATGCTGTCACACCGGGGGCCTTGCGGCGGCCCTGAACTACGCTTGCAAAAGCGCGGAAATCCTCAATACGTCCGTTGGTGCAGGCACCCAGGAAACACCAGTCCACAGGTGTGCCTTCCAGTTTCTGCCCGGGCTTGAACTGCATGTAGTCCAACTGGACTTTCAACTGCTCACGCTCCTGCTCGGAGACTGATTCATAAGCCGGAATCGTTCCGTCCACCGCAATACCCGCACCCGGATTGGTTCCGTAGGTAATACGAGGCGCAATGTCATCGGCATAATATGTAACCTCCCTGTCAAATACGGCGTCATCGTCACTGCGCAACTGCCTCCACTGGTTGACGGCTTTATCCCAATCAGGCCCCTTGGGCGCATACTCGCGTCCCTTAAGCCAATTGAAAGTGGTCTCATCGGGAGCAATCAGTCCCGCGCGGCTGCCCATCTCGATAGACAGGTTGGAGAGTGTGAGGCGTCCTTCCATGCTCATATTGCGAACAACCTGCCCGGCATACTCAACGGCATAGCCCGTAGCGCCCGATGTGGTCATCTGCGCCATGATATAGAGTGCCACATCCTTGGCCGTAACACCCTCACTGAGTGTACCTTCAATATTGATGCGCATGGTCTTGGGCTTGCGCTGCAGGATGCACTGTGAAGCCAGCACCTGAGCCACCTCGGATGTGCCTATGCCCATTGCTATTGCGCCTATTGCACCGTGGGTTGATGTATGCGAATCACCGCACACTATTGTCATTCCGGGCAGTGAAAGACCTTTCTCAGGACCCACCACATGGATGATTCCGTTATCCGGGCTGCCCAGGCCAAAGCACCTTATTCCAAACTCGCGGCAGTTTCGCTCAAGGGTCTCCACCTGCTTGCGGCCCACCGGATCGTCAATACGGTCAGCGCAGTCAGACTGTGTGTTATGGTCAGGCATGGCTATAACACGCTCCGGGCGCAGCACGCCGCAACCCTTCTCACGGATGGTATCAAATGCCTGCGGGGTAGTAACCTCGTGGCAATACAGACGGTCTATGTACAACTGTGTGGGACCGTCAGGGATGGCCTGCACTACATGCGCATCCCATATCTTGTCAAAGAGTGTCTTGCCCATCGTTCTCCGGTCTGAATTTGTTTATGCAATCTATATACGCCTCAACGCTGGCGGTAACGATATCGGTATCGGAACCGAATCCATAGTACAGATGGTTGTCATTCTCCACCTGCATATGCACCTTACAGGCGTCATCCGAACCCTTGGACAGAGCCTGGATGGTCATCTCCTTAAGTGTCATGGTGCGTTTGATAATCTTCTTGAGTGCCTTGATTGATGCATCCAGCGGTCCGTTTCCGGTCGATGAAGCGTCAAACAGCTGCCCGTCCACACTCAGACGTATGGTGGCATCGGGCACAACACCCTTACCGGTGGTAACTTCAAGTGCCTCCAGACGCACATGTTTCTTGGCCGATAAGTCCGCACCGGCAAGCATCAGTATATCATCATCGGTAAGTTCCTTCTTCTTGTCGGCAAGCTTGAGGAATGCCTCGTATATGCGGTTCATTGCCACTGCATCAACCTTTACGCCAAGAGCATTGAGACGATGCTTGAGTGCTGCGCGTCCAGAGCGGGCAGTCAATACTATGTTGGCCTCTTCCAGGCCCACATCCTTGGGATTGATTATCTCATACGTGCTGGTGTTCTTGAGCACGCCGTCCTGATGTATGCCGCTGGAGTGTGCAAACGCGTTGCGGCCCACAATGGCCTTGTTGAACTGCACCGGCATGCTCATGAGCGATGATACCAGGCGGCTGGCGGCGGTTATGCGCTGGGTGTTGATTCCACACTCCAGCGGCAGGTTATGGTGGCACTTCAGGATCATGGCAATCTCCTCGAGCGATGTGTTGCCGGCCCTCTCGCCCACTCCGTTGATGGTCACCTCCACCTGACGGGCTCCGTTCAGGATTCCGCTCATGGTATTGGCTGTGGCCATACCCAGGTCATTGTGGCAGTGTGTGGAGAGTATTGCCTTTCCGTTGGCCAGTCCGTCCACATGCTCCATCAGGTACTTTATCTTGGCACCGAACTCATCGGGCAGGCAGTAACCTGTGGTATCGGGTATGTTTATTATGGTAGCACCGGCCTTGATGGCAGCCTCGGCCACACGTGCCAGGTATTCATTGTCAGTACGGCCGGCATCCTCGGCGTAGAACTCCACCTCACAGCGCTTGGACGCAGCATACTTTACGGCTGCCACGGCGCGCTCCAGAATCTCCTCCCTGGTGCTGTTGAACTTGTAGCGGATGTGCTCATCGCTGGTGCCGATACCGGTGTGGATTCGCTTTAGCCTGGCGTACTGCAAGGCATCAGCGGCTGCGTCTATATCGGCCTCTACGGCACGGGTCAGGGCGCAGATAATAGGGTTGCTCACGGCTTTTGATATCTCCACCACCGAGTTGAAATCGCCCGGGCTGCTTACCGGAAATCCGGCCTCAATCACATCCACGCCCAGCTGCTCCAGCTGTCTGGCCACCTCAATCTTCTCAATGGTGTTGAGCTGGCAGCCCGGGACCTGTTCGCCGTCCCGGAGTGTGGTGTCAAAGAAAATGATCCTGTCTGACATACATTTTTATATTAAAAAAGCCTCTCTCACATCTGTGAGAAAGGCTTTTGCATTTTATTTCTTAGTTCAGATATATGCGTCAGGCTCTCTCACACCGGTTGTCCGGAATGATAATGTCAATAATAATAAGGCCCTGCAGTCGCATATAATATCTGTTTATTCTTACGTTTTGTGCTTGCAAAGTTATACACTCCTATCAAAATGACAAAACAAACGGCTCTTTTTTTCAAAAGACCGCAAAACTTAGGGTATAGGGTATCTGAGAAGGAAGCACCGCCGGACTATTCCCTTTGGGGACGCAACGTTCCGTGGCTACTCCGAGCATTTCCGGATCCTAAACGGCGAACTCCTCCATCTTAGCCACCTTCGGTGTCTAATCGTCGTCAGACAAACGCCGTTCTTAACGGGATCCTCCAAAGCTCTCCGCTTAACGCCACTGCACTGATGGTCCCCAAAGGGAATACTCCGGCTACTGCAAATGGGAACCTTTCTGATACCCTATACCCTAAGTTTTGCTCGTGCACCTAGAAGGGTTTGTAAAAATCGCTAACTTTGTTTCTTGAAATGGATAAGGTGTACTATATCGTTGCGGAGCATCTGTTTTGTGTGGAGGCCGATGACGGCATTCTGGCAAAAATGGCCAACTATGAGCCGTTCAGAACGGAACAGAGCAATGATGCACTGTTCAGCCTCACCGTAACTGACGGAGGGCCTGTACGATATGTTGAGGAACTGAGCCAGGATGAGGAGGGGCAGGATATTGTTTGCGGACATACTGAGCAGGGGGATGCGGTGTTTGAGTTCCGGTTTGGCGGTAAGACGGCGGGATGGCTGGTCTGCACGGCCGGATACCGTGAGGGTACGCTTTACCTTAGCGGATTCCAGAGTAAGGCGGCTGTTGACAATGCGCTTATGATACAGTTCGCAATGGCATCGGCCACAGTCAATACGGTGCTTTTCCATGCGGCGGCGGTCAGTCTGGACGGCAAGGGATATATGTTCCTGGGCAAGAGCGGCACTGGTAAGAGCACCCACGCACGGCTGTGGATCCAGAACATACCCGGCACTGAGCTCATGAACGATGATAACCCGGCGGTACGCATCAAGGCCGATGGCACCGCCGTTGTCTATGGCACCCCTTGGAGCGGCAAGACACCGTGCTACCGCAACATAAGCGCTCCGATAGGCGGAATTGTGCTGCTCAGTCAGGCACCTTACAACCACATTACAAGGCTTAAAGGTATAGGCGCATACGCCGCCGTGGTGCCCAGCATATCGGGCAAACGGTGGGACAGCCTCATTGCCGACGGCCTGCATGAGACTGAGAACGCTCTGGCCAGCAATGTGCCCGTATGGCACTTGGACTGCCTGCCCGATGCCGATGCAGCCCACCTGTGTAAAGATACCATTGCCCTATGACCGATGAGCAGATCATACAGGAGGCCGTACGTCTGGTACAGGACGGAGTGAGCGTGACATTCCCCGTCAAGGGACGCAGCATGCTGCCTTTCATATTCGGCGGCCGCGAGAGCGTGATACTGCAAAAGCCCGGCAGCCTGCAGCGCGGTCAGGTTGTGCTTGCTCAGGTGGGGCCAGACCGGTATGTGGTGCATCGGATCATAAAGACAGAGCCGGACCGGATAACCATGATGGGTGACGGCAATATCCGCGGCACAGAGAGTTGCACACCGTCAAATGTGTTGGCCGTTGCCACACATGTGGTTGATGAAAACGGACGGCGCCGCCCGCTTGACACACGCGGACAACTTTTGAAAGCACGACTTTGGTATGGAATAAGACCGTTAAGACGCATTATTCTGGCCATTTTAAGAAGAACTTGTAAGAAATTCGCAATATGAAGATAAAGAAAGGATTTGTGCTGCGCACTGTGTGCGGTGAGAACGTGATAGTGGGTGAAGGCCTTGATGCCATAAACTTTGGCCGCATGCTCAGCCTTAACGAAACCGCCGCATGGCTCTGGAAACAGGCCCAGGAGCAGAGCGATTTTACTGCCCAGAGCCTATCAGAGGCTCTCTGTCAGGAGTATGACGTAACTCCGGAGCAGGCTCTACAGGATGTAACTGAGACTATTCAAAACTGGAAACAGCTGGGAGTAATAGAATGAAATACTGGAGCTGGATATGGCGTAACACACAGGGAATCCGCTGGAACACGGCGGTCCGCATAGTGGCAGGCACGGCGCAGGTAGCGCTGGGTCTTATGATGGTATGGCTCAGCCGCCGTTTCATAGATGAGACCATCCGCACCGGAACCACCCGTGACGTGACAGTAATGGTCATCTGGCTGGTACTGACCGTAGTAGGTGGAGTTCTGCTCAGGCAGGTCTATTTCCTGCTTACCACCAGGGCTGGCATACACCAGACCAATACCATCCGCCTGCGTATGTTCAGCAGCCTGTTCCGCCGCCAGCTCTATGATGACAAGGAGATTCACTCGGGCGATATCAGCTCCCGCCTTACCAAGGATATTGAGGTGGTATCCGAAACCACAACCGATACCCTACCCCAGATGTGCATCACCTGCATACAGCTGGTAGGCGCATTCCTGCTGCTACACTATTTTGACCGCTGGCTGGCATGGGCGCTGCTTGTACTCACCCCGCTTGCCCTGATTATGGCCAAGTTCATAGGCCGTAAACTCCGCCAGATGACCCTTGACATACGTCAGGACGAGAGTCGCATACAGATGCAGGTGCAGGAGGGCATGGAGAACAACGCCGTACTGCGCGCCATGGGCAGCCAGGAGTGGATGACTGACCGTCTGGACACGGCTCAGCAGAAACTCAAGGGCAACATAATGCGCCGCACCCGCTTTACCATAATGATACGCATCATACTGGGCAGCGCTTTCGGCCTGGGTTATCTGCTGGCATTTGTCTGGGGAGGCCTGCAACTGCGCTCCGGAGCCATCACGTTCGGTATCATGACATCGTTCCTGCAGCTAGTGGGCCAGATACAGCACCCTGTAATGCAACTGCTCAACCTGGTGCCGCAGGTAATACACTCCACCGCCAGCATAGACCGTCTGACCGAGCTTGAGAGCAACGCCGTGGCCGATACAGGCACGCTGCACCCCGCTCTGCGCGGAATACGTTTTGAAAACGTTAATTTCCGATATGCGGGCGGTGACCGCCAGATACTGACCGGTTTCAGTCATGATTTCCGGCCCGGCACCAAGACCGCCCTTATGGGTGAGACCGGCATAGGCAAGACCACGCTGTTCCGCCTGATGCTGGGATTCATAAGCCCCGACAGCGGCAGCATAAATCTATATGGTAACAACGAAAGTCTGACAGCAGGCGCAGAGACCCGCCCCGATTTTGTATTCGTACCCCAAGGCAACACCCTGATGAGCGGCACCATCCGCTTCAACCTGCAGGTAGCCAACCCCGAGGCATCGGACCAGGAACTCTTACAAGCACTCCACACCGCCTGTGCCGACTTTGTACAGGAACTCCCCGACGGTCTTGACACCCTGCTTGGCGAGCGCGGCAGCGGCCTTAGCGAAGGTCAGGCCCAAAGAATAGCAATAGCCCGGGGCTTACTGCGCCCGGGCTCCATATTGCTCCTTGATGAGATAAGTTCGTCTCTTGATCCCGAGACAGAGACTGAGCTCTACGCCCGCCTCTTCAAGGCTTATCCCAGCAAGACTATGATCTTTATCACTCACCGCACCGCCGTCACTACGCTCTGCGACTCAACCCTCACACTCTAACTAAAATGACACAAAGGGATCAGATTCCTGCGTCATTATGTTCAGTATGTTAAACGATTTTGCATCAAATATGTTCAACATATCGAACATAATATTCAAATCAAAAGCGATATTACACCAATTGTTCAGTATGTTAAACAGATTTATTTCTAAAATGTTTTGTATATTGAACATTCTTTTGTTTATCTTTACACCCGAAAATATAATAGAGTGAGAGAATGGAAGCACTGATTAGAAGACACATTAACAGAATGCAGACTGTAAAACTGGATTTTGTCAGAAGTGTAATGGATGAAATCGACTGGAATGATCGTCTGCTGATGATTAAGGGACAAAAGGGTGTGGGAAAGACCACACTCATGACTCAACGCATTATGCAGGCATTTGGACCTGTTAATACAACTGAAGTGTTGTATGTCAGCTTGGATAATATCTATTTTGGTACGCACAATCTTCTGGATTTCATTGAGCAATTTCATGCGCAAGGCGGGAAATACCTGTTTCTGGACGAAGTGCATAAATACAAAGGGTGGAGTTTGGAAATCAAGAATGCGTACGATGAATTTGAAGATATGCACTTTGTGTTGAGCGGCTCTTCTCTGGTAAACCTTAATGAAGGTCAGGCTGATTTGTCGCGCCGTTGCATTACATATACCATGCAGGGACTATCGTTCAGAGAGTATCTGAATATGTTTCATCAGATGGACTTCAAGAAGAGGTCACTTCAGGAGATCCTGACGGATGGCAATAGCCTATGTGCGCAGGTGAATGCGCAATTACGTCCACTGCCACTTTTTTCGGAATATCTGCGTTATGGGTACTATCCGTTCCTGAAAGAGGGACAGAATAATTACTATGTACGCATAGAGAATATTGTCAATACTATCATAGAGGAGGAATTGCCTCAGTTGAGGAAACTGGATGTAGGGAATATCCGGAAGATAAAGTCACTTTTGGGAATTCTTTCATCAGGTGTTCCTTATACTGTCGACACTACAAAACTGTCATTGATGGCTCAGATTTCGAGAAATACCTTGTTGCAGTATCTGCAGAATCTCAATGAGGCACGATTGATTCAGTTGCTATATTCTGATGTCACAAATGTGAAACGATTGCAAAAACCCGATAAGATCTATATTGAGAATACCAACATGTTGCATGCCCTCACCTCTACACAGGTTAATGAAGGAACGGAACGCGAAGTGTTTTTCGTTAATCAGCTATCAGCAGCTCATGTGGTTGAGTATAGCAAAACATCTGCAGACTTCACTATAGATCATCAGTTTACCATTGAGGTTGGCGGACGCTCCAAGGATGGTAAACAGATTGCGGGTGTTGCCAACAGTTTCATTGCTTCAGCTGACCAAGAATATGTACTCGGAAACAAAATTCCCCTCTGGCTCTTTGGTTTTTTGTATTAAATCACTCTGCAGGACACTGGCACCCGCTCACTTACTACAAGGTGCTTAAGCAGCAAGAAGCCCAAACGGGTATTCCCCATTTGGGCCTCTGATTAAGAATCTGTTCCAATCAAGCCAGACTATCGCCTCTATCTGGCATCTGACCGGGAATCTGGCCGAATCCGTCTCCCCAGCCCGGAATTGTCCTGTCTCCACTGCCGCACAGGATACTTGTTAACTCAATTTCTATAACCTGAGTATGTGGTTTGCCATATCTCTTTTTCATAATTATTGCTGTCATTTGATTACGGACTGTGGTTATCATTCACTGATGAGCACTTTCCTGCCATCTGAGTTCAGGTACAGACCAGGAGTCAAAGGTGTGCCCTCAACCGGCTCTCCGTTTATATGGAACCAGCGGTCTATCGTTACTTCACCCGTGGCGGTATCTATTGTACCTACAGCGGTTGTTCCGCCACCATTGCCTATCAGACGTACGGTTATACGGTCCGGCATTACGTCAGACTGAACTCGTCTGGAAGGAGCCTGCAGGGCGCTGTTGCTGCCGGAGTATGTAAGATATGCACGGAACGGCTGTATGTAAGCTCCGGTAGCGGCCTTTATGAACTGGCCGGCCGTTACATCTGTCTGCCCATCGCTAGCCTTACCACCTGTGGCCGCAAATCCGAACACAGTCCCGCTGAACGGCTCTGTCCCGTAATCCAGACGGCTGTAAGTTCCGTGGAACGTCCAGTCACCGCTCTCAGTTGTACCGGCTGTGACAGATGCAGGTACATTGTCTATAGTACCGCTGAATGTCACGCTTCCGTCAGCATCGGGCAGGAACAGATACGGAGTATTAGCTACAGTTTCTGCTACCATGTTAGGGGTAGCGTCAACCATTGTGGCAACCCAACCATCACTGCTGTTGTATGTAACATCCTGGAACTCATAGACCTTGCCTCCGCTGATGCTTGTCATGGGGAACGGCAGACAGATTGTCGATGCCTTACCGGCTGAGAACTGGCGGCTGAACGACACCTCCACCTGCTTGCCCTGCCACTGGCTCGTCAGCGTGCTTACGCCATCGGCCTCCGTCAGCGTCAGCTCGTTCTTCGTCAGCTTGGCATACAGGCTGAACGAGCCGTCGGTGCCGAAGGGGATGACGGTGGGGGCGACGGTTCGCTGCTCATCGGTGAACCAGCCTTCGAAGGTGCTGCCGGGCGACTCAGCGGGTGCGGAGAGGCTGATGGCGGCGTGGCATACCTGATTGTCGGCGTTATGGCTGTCGAACAGCAGGCCGTCGGTCGAGGCGAAGGGCTTGGCGCTGCTGCCCTGTATCTTGATGGGGGCATCGTTGGTGGCGGGGTTGGATGTGCTGAAGTGGCTGCCACTGATGCCAGAGAACGTGGGGTCGGTCACATCGGTGCCACTATCCCACTTGACGATGTAGGGTTTCCCCGCGCTGATGCTGCTGGCCGTCTTGAAAGCGACGGTGAGGGTGCCCGTTTCGCTGTTGTAGGCGGTGTTCTCGGTGTCGAGTTCCTTGATGGTTGCACCTTTGAGGGGTGAATTGGAATAGCCGAGGTTGGAGAAGTCGAACGGCAGGGCGATGGTGTTCCACGAGCCGTCCTTGTGTAGGGTGTAGCCCTTCAGTGTGACGTTAAGGTTGGCGACAGTGGGGGGCGTGCCGCTGTGTGCGGTGCTGCTCTTGCCTCCACCGTAGGTTGCGGCGTACGCGTCAAGGAGTGCGGAGTTGTCGCGGTCAGTGTAGAGGAAGAAACTCTTGGTGAACGAGGTGCCTTCAACATCGCCCGTGCCTGTGCCGATGTTGAAGGCGTAGCTGCCCACCAGCGAACTGTGGTATTTGTTGTCGTTGAGGGTACCAGAATTATTGCCCACGAAGGCGCCGGAGTTGGTGACATCAGGGACGATGACGCCAGCGGCGGTGCAGTCCGACACGGTACAGCCGTCATCGTTCCCGCCTACGACACCTCCGAAACTTGAGCAACTCGCCGCGCTGCAGATGATGACGGCGGCGCTGGTGCAGTCAGTGACGGTGCCATAAGTACTATTACCCGTATAAAACTTGTTGCTACCCATAATACCGCCCACCGAAGTTGAGTTATTCTGGACAATATGGACGGCCACCGTGTGGCCTGCTTCGCAGCCTGCTACGGTGCCGCCAGCGTTTCGTCCCACGATGCCGCCAGTGAAACTCCTGCCTGTGATGCGGCTGTCGACAAGTTTGACGTTTTGCACAGTCCCTTCTTGAACACATCCGAAAAGTCCTTGATAGGAAGAACTGCCCTTGTTGATGCGGATGCCGCTGATGGTGTGGCCCTGGCCGTCGAAGGTGCCACTGAAGGGAGTATCCATCACCGTTGATAAAGCATTGACGTAGATTGTTTGCTGACAGCCGATAGCCGTGTAGTTGTGCTCGTCGCTGCCGTAATCGTCCCAGGTGCTGGTGGGCGCAAAGTCGATGTCGGCGGTCATCTTGAAGGTCAGGCCCGCGCAGTTGTGTGGCTCTTTTACAGTGACTAACACTTCGCCGATGCCATTTCCCTGGGTCTCATACTCGCCTTTCACATACTCAGCGAGGTCGCTCAGGTGTTGGGCGCAGTTGATTTCGTAGGCGCCGAGTGTCTCGTTGTACGCGATGCTGCCGATGGGCAGGCGGGCAAAGTTGGCGCTGACGGTGACGTCGGCAGCAGGCACGGTGAAGGTGTTGCCGTCGATGGCCGTGCCGTTCACGCTGAAGCCCTCGAAGGAGAAACCGTCGGGCACGTTGTAGGTGAGGCTTAGCGTCTGGCCCTCGCCGCTGTATATCTTGCCGCCGTAGCCGATGGCCGTGCTGCCGTAGGCGGTGATGCCGCTTACGTCGTAGGTGGTCTCGGTGCCACCGAGGGAGATGCCTTCGCCCAGAGTGATGGCGCGGGCGCGGCGGGCACCGTCCTGGTCGGCGGCTCCGGTGTAGGCACCTACACCGCCGAGGTTGATGGCCGTGTAGTAGTTGTTACTTAAGGTGGCTCCGGTTTTGTCACCCGCAATGCTGCCGACATAGCTTGAGCCAGTGACGCTGGTGCCAATGTAGAGGCAGTCCTTGAGAGTACCATTATACACGTTGCCGACGATACCGCCGCAATCGTTACAAGTTAGACCACTATTTTCGATGGTAGCGGCACTGACGCAACCAGATATCAGGGCTCCAGTGCCAACTAAATAACCCACGACGCCGCCAAACATTTTACCAGTACTACATCCGACCCTGATGGTAACGCTGCTTTCCACGCGGCAGTTGCGAACAGTGCCCCAACTGTTGTACCCGGCGATGCCTCCGACGCGTTCGTATCCGGTGAAGGTACTGTTGGCAAGGACGACATTCTGCACGGTGCCATGAGCGATGCAGCCGAAGAGGCCGATATATTGGTCGGCTCTGGTGTTGCCCGTGCGGGTGACGGTGATGCCGCTCACGGTGTGGCCCTGCCCGTCGTAGGTGCCGCGGAAGTAAGAGTGGTCATTGTCGCCTTGGTAGCCGATGGGCGTGTAGCCTGCGTCGCATACGATGTCCTGCGTCTGGCGGAAGGTGATGCCGTCACACTCGTTACGGCTCACGTTGACGATGTTGGCCAGGCGGTAGAGGTCGGTCTTGGTGGCTATCTCGTAGGTATTGGCCTCCAGTAGGTTGAAGTCGTTGAGCGTCCAGACGTAGGTCTCATCAAGCGTGATACTGAAGTTCTTGCTGACGGTGCCGCTGAAGGCGTTGCCTGCCAGGTCCTTGACAGTGCCGCTCAGGGCGCTGATGCTGAAGGTGCCGTTAGCATCGTTGGCTATCGCTCCGCTGAAGGTAAGCACGTTCGAGCCGCTGCCCGCGCAGTAGCTGAGCGTGCCCCACGTGGTGGTGAGCGTCGGCGTGCCCTCCACGGTGACAAGCTCGCTGAACGGCACGCTCACGTAGATGATGTTGCCCTTCTGGTGGCGTCCGCCGCTGACCTTGTAGTTGTTGAGCGCAGTGGGTGCGGTGGCATCGACCAGACCCATGCGGACGTAGAGGTCCTTGAAGCCCCAGGTGTCGTTGTCGGAACCGGCACAGTCGAAGCGGGTGGTGATGGACGTTACGTCGGGGTCCAGCACCACCGAACCGGTGTTGTTGTCGCGGTAGCCGCTCTTGAACTTCTGCTGCCAGAGCTTGCTCTCGGCCAGAGGGAACTCGGTCCAAGCGTTGGTCTGTGATGTCCCAGACAATCCTCCTGCCGCCCGGTTGGCATAGTCGAAGCGGTGAGGGAAGAACATCTTGCCCTCGCCGTTATAGACGCCGCTGCCCTCCTTGAGTTCGAAGCAGGCCTTATAGACGGAGTAGGCCGGGGCGTTCACGCTGCCCTCGTTGTCGGCGCCGTCGTAGGATGCGTTGGCGGTGCCCGGAATAATCTGCGCGTAGTAGTAGCCGTCGTTCTTCTCTTTCATGGTGAAACATACTGTGGCATAGATCTTATAGCCCATAGCCTTCAGACAGGCGGCTGTGGCGCCTGTACTGTTGATAAGGGTGTTGGTGCTCACGGTGGCGGCCTTCTGGCTATAGTCGTAACTGTCGTCGATGAGCACGTAGCCTTGATAAGTGCCGCTAGTCTCCACCTGGCTGGTGGGCGGCGTATAGGCCACATCGATGCAGTTGCCTATGCCTATCAGGTTAGCCGGGTCACCATTGAGGAACACAAAGCTGTTGTTGGGAATGGCGTTGTTTACGTTGGTGCCGCTGTAGGTGAAAGGGGTGGTGGTGTTGACGGTTTGGTCGCGGTGGGTGATGACGGTGCCGTCAATGTCGAGCACTTCGAAGCGGTAGCTGCGCCGTGAGCCGGTCTGGTACCTGTAGACCTCGGCGTCGGGATTGCCCTCCGTCACGGTGACGGTCTTGCTCGTCTGTCCGGCGGTGAAGGTCAGGCTGCCGCTCACTGCGGTGAAGTGTTGCCCCTCGATGGCCGAAAGGCTCACGGTGCGGTAATAGACCGTCTCGGCGGCAGTGCTCTCGCTGCGGGTGATGGTGAAGGTGGTGATGCCTGCGCTGGTGCTGCTCGTCAAGGTGAATGTGCTTGCAGCCCAGGCGCTCTGCCCCGCGGCCAGTGCTGCTATCGTCAGCACCAGGGCGAGGACTCTCTTGATTTTAGTTTTCCCTTTCATTGCTTTATTGTTGTATTTGTTTTGCTTTTGCCGACAGGTGTCTCATTCGTGAGGGTTATATCGTGATAATCACGCCAATGATGAATGACAGAGTACATACACCAAATTATGTATGCAACGCTGGTTACTATGAGTATAGTAAGTATGATGGCAAGGACTGTCATAACAAGTAAAAAGCCCACAGTTAATACTACGGGCAAAGTTCGGAGGCATTGGATTAGAGCCTGTCAAAACGGGTAAAAAGCTCAGGAGGTTTTGTCAAAACAGGTAAAATTTTTAGCCCGTTTGTAAAGCCTCAGTAAATTATACACATTTTGACAGTGAGACATTAGGGTCAAACTAAAATGATACAAAAGTGGTCTGACCCCAATTGTATTATTCCAGCTGACGGCGGACGTTATAGTATGATTGGCGGGAGCCGAATCCGGAGGCGGTTACAATCTCTTCAATGGAGGCACCAGGATGCTGGACCTTGAGACGAGCCACATGAGCCAAGCGGCAACGGTTTATATACACGTAGAACCCGCCCATACGCTCATTGATGACCTGTGACAGATATGTGCGGTTAACTCCGCAGGCACGTGACAGGCTGGCAAGCGTAAGATGGCTATCCAGATAAGCCTGCTCCTGCTCAACGTGGCGACGTATTATGGCGGCTATATCATCCTTACGGTCTTGTGACAGTGTCTCCTCCACCACAGGCTCTGGTTTTGGCTCACTGATTTGTGGCTCAGGCAGGTCGGGAACAGCCTCAATCTGCAGTTCACCGGACTCAAGACGCTCCACATCCATAGTACGGTGTGGCCCTAGCGCTCCTATGATGAATATCAGACCTAACACTGACAATATCAGCATAGTTATGGAAAGTGAGGTCCGCGTACCAATGAATGTACCTGTCCAACTGGCTATAAGATGCATGATGGGCACCCATATGATTCCTTTGGCAAAATTGCGCGGAAAATCATCGGGATTGGAGTAGTTCTCCTCCTGGAAACGGCGCATGGCACGTGCAACCATTGTAACAGCCAGAACAAAGCAGGCCAGATAGACCAAAGCAAGGAATCCGGAAATGCTGAAAAACCATAAGCAGAAGTCACCTTGAAGTTGAGTTCCCGGAATAAGAGTCAGCACAAGCGCTGTCACTGTCATCAGTGTAAACGGGATGTAAAGGGCATAAACCGGATTGCGCCACCACCTTACTTTGAGCACCTTGCCGAAATAACTGAAAATAAGCACGGCGCAGAAGAATGGAGATGCCAGAATGAGAAGCATTCGCAGATAAAGGATCGCATCGGTATCGGTAGGCATGAATACTATCGGAACAAGCAGCAAATCTGACATATAGCAGAACACCACTGCTTTCCACGCAGGGTAATAGTAATCGGCATGACGAGCGTAAGGCTCACACTTGTGCCCCCACCTGATGGCACCGATGCACACGCTGACAGCGATATAGACCGCCACCGCCGCACTGAACATCGTATCATCAAATGAGTACATCATAATGCTTTCCTCTTGTAGCAGTCCTTCTTGTCACAGAGGCCGCAGGTGTATGGCAGGTAGCGGACATCTGGCCCTATGCCGATAATGCCGCTCACTGATTTCATAGGGAGCATGAGGCAGGACTCCGTGAGTTCTATACCGCAGGGGGTCTTCTCCGGAAACAGGCTGAAGAGTGCCGGCTGGGCCGATACGTGCCAGCCGCAGTATCCGGGGCTGAAACGGTTGGTGCGCTTGAATCCGGCGGGATCAATCTCGGCCTGCAGCACCGTCTCCATATAATCGGCCACACTTTCCACTATCTGGCTGCCCACGCAGTCCATAGCGTAGGTCTGAAACATGTCGTCACGGCGCTTTACGGCATCGGACCACTGGAAATATCCGTTGCCTACCGTTGCCACAAATACGGCATAGCGCTGGGCTCCGCGTAGTTGGCGGCAGATGATCTTGCCGGCATCAAAGGTTACGGGTCCACCCTGCCCTATCAGTGTAAGCTTATTGTTTTCCAGATCCAGGCTGCCATCCACCAGCACATACTTGAACTGGGGGCGCAGGAACTGGGCGCTTTCACGCAGCAGATACTCAACAGTTGTGCGAGTCTGTTCATCAGGTTCGCTGTCCTTGTACCCCATAAAGGAATAGACCTCCTTAAAAGGAATATCAAGATTGTTCAAGTTGAGTTGCTGCCAAGCCATTGCTTACTTTGACTCGTTAAACAGGAACTGACGGAAGTCAGCGTAGTCCTTGCTAAGCTCCACGCTCTGCTTGGTGCCCTTCATGAAGGCCTGCAGGCGGGCAGGAATCTCCACATCACCGCCGGTAATGGCATCCACCTTCTCCTTGAACTTGGCGGGATGCGCGGTCTCAAGGAACACACCGTACTCACCCGGCTGCAGCTGCTCCTTGAGGGCGCGATAGCCGCATGTTCCGTGCGGGTCAAGCAGGTAACCGGTACGTTCATAGCACTCCTTGAGCGTCTCCTTGATCTGCTCATCGGTATAGGTAGCACCACTTATGTGCCCTGCAATATCCTTATGTGAGCCTCCGTACAGGGCAAGCACACGGGCAAAGTTGCTGGGATCACCCACATCCATCGCATTGGCCAGTGTCTGGACCGATGGCTTGGGGCTATAAACGCCGGTCTGCAGGTAATTGTAGAATATATCGTTGGCGTTATTGGCGGCAATGAAACGCTTTACGGGCAGTCCCATGAACCAGCCAAACAGTCCGGCCGTGATGTTGCCAAAGTTTCCGCTGGGCACACATATCACCAGGTTATCGGCCTTACCCAGACGTTTCATCTGTGCATAGGCGTTAAAGTAGTAGAATGCCTGCGGCAGGAATCGGGCCACATTGATGGAGTTGGCCGATGTCAGTTTCATCCTCTGGTTGAGCTCTGCATCCATAAAGGCGTTCTTGACCAGAGCCTGGCAGTCATCAAACACGCCGTCCACCTCGACAGCGGTGATGTTGCGTCCCAGCGTGGTGAACTGGCACTCCTGGATGGGGCTGACCTTGCCTTTGGGATAGAGCACATACACGTGCACGCCCTCCACGCCCAGGAATCCGTTTGCAACGGCGCTGCCGGTATCGCCCGATGTGGCCACCAGCACATTGACAAGCTGTTTCTCCTCCTTGTTGAAGTAACCCAGCAGGCGGGCCATGAAGCGTGCGCCTACATCCTTGAACGCAAGTGTGGGACCATGGAACAGCTCCAGCGAGTAGATGTTGTCATCAACCTTGACAACAGGAGTCTCAAAAGCCAGAGTGTCATAGACAATACGCTTAAGGTCATCGGCCGGGATATCCTCAGCAAAAAACGCCTTGGCAACCTCAAATGACATCTCCTGGAACGTCATCTTGTCGATGCCGTCAAAGAACTCCTTGCTCAGTTTGTTAAGACGCTCCGGCATGTAAAGCCCGCGGTCAGGGGCAAGTCCGCGAACCACCGCCTCACGCAGTGTCACGTCACTTGACTTATGGTTTGTGCTGTAGTATTTCATCGTAGTGATAGGAAAATCTTAGTGAATTCTGTACCCTCAATGTTGCCGTAGCCGCCCTGCTTGCAACTCTCCTCGTCAAAAGCAGTCACGCCGTCAGCCTCCAGTCCAGGGGCATAGATAAGGAACGGGATGGGGTCCGATGTGTGCGTGCGGTGTGCACAGGGTGTGGGATGATCAGGCAGCACTGCAATGGCCACCGGCTCATTCCATTTGGATACCTCCTCATAGATAGGACCTATCAGGCGGCTGTCCAGATCCTCAACGGTGCGGTTCTTGAGCGTATAGTTGCCCTCATGACCGGCCTCATCAGGGGCCTCAACATGCACATACACAAAATCATCGGTCTTAAGGGCATCTATTGCAGCCTGTGCCTTGCCCTCATAATTGGTATCGAACAGACCTGTTGCACCCTTAACGTCAATAACCTTCATGCCGGCATAATGGCCTATTCCCTTGATAAGATCTACGGCCGATATCACCGAGCTCCTGCGTACATTGGGATAGAGCTCACTGATGGGCTGCATCGATGGGCGGTAACCGGGCGACCATGGCCAGATGCTGTTGGCCGGGTCCTTACCCTCTGCCACACGCTTAAGGTTTACCGGATGCTTGGACAGGATATCCTGTGAGCGCAGTATCAGGTCATTAAGCAGCTGAGCGGTAGGCTCTGCTTCGGGTGTTGTTGCCTTTACCATAAGGTCACGGAACGGCTGTCCCGGCACATCATGAGGCGGAGTGCAGATAAGCTCTTTGCGGCCTCCGTCAATCACCAGCAGATGGCGGTACTGGATGCCGGTATGGAAATGCACCTTATCTGTGCCCAGTTCCTTGTCCAGAGTCTTGATAAGCTCATCGGCCTCAGGGGTGGTGATATGACCTGCCGAGTGGTTCTTGATAAGTCCGTTCTCTATGCAGATTATGTTACAGCGCATACCCATCTGTCCGGGCTTGATATCCACGCCTATGTTTGCTGCCTCAAGCACGCCGCGGCCCTCAAAAGACTTGGTCACATCATAGCCCATCACGGTCATGTTGGCCACCTCGCTTCCGGGGTGGAATCCGTCAGGGACTGTCTTGAGCATGCCGGTGCGACCTTTGCGCGCAAGCATGTCCATATAGGGTTTGCGGGCGTTCTGGAGTATGGTCTTACCGCCAAACTCCTTTACCGGCCAATCGGCCATTCCGTCACCCAGAATGATAATGTATTTCATTTTTGGAAAAGACTATATATCAGATATTAGCAATACTCATTATGTCTGCGAATACACCTGCTGCGGTTACTGCGGCGCCTGCACCGTAACCCTGAATCATCATGGGGTACTCCTTGTAGCGCTCGGTTGTGAGCAGGATTATGTTGTTGCTGCCCTGCAGGTTGTAGAACGGGTGGTACTTGTTGACCTCGGCCAGCGATATGCTTGCCTTGCCGTTCTCCAGGCGGGCTACAAAACGCATACGTTTGCCCTCTTTCTCCACACGTGCACGGCGCTGCTCAAAGTCGGCATCCAGTTTGGGCAGTTTCTTCCAGAACTGGTCAATGGTGCCGTCAAACAGCTCCTGCGGTATGAACAGCTCGCTCTTGACATCGTTCTGCTCAATGGCGTAACCGCTCTCACGGGCCAGAATGACCAGCTTGCGCAGCACATCCTTACCGCTCAGGTCAATGCGCGGATCAGGCTCGCTGTAACCCTTCTCCTTGGCCAGGCGTATGGTCTGGCTCAAGGGGCAGTCGGCACTCAGCGTGCTGAATATAAAGTTCAGGGTACCGCTTACCACAGCCTCAATCTTGAGGATACGGTCACCGCTGTTTATCAGGTCGTTGATGGTATTGATAACCGGCAGGCCTGCGCCCACATTGGTCTCAAACAGGAACTTGACACCGCGGCGGCGGGCCGTCTTCTTAAGTTCCAGATACTTGTCATACTCCGATGAGGCCGCAATCTTGTTGGCTGCCACCACCGATATGTTATGATCCAGGAAATCACGGTAAAGTCCGGCCACATCGGCACTGGCGGTACAATCCACAAATACCGAGTTGAATATGTTCATGCCGATTACCTCGTCGTGCAGGGTCTTTATGTTGCTGGCCGGAGCCTTCTCCAACTGCTCGCGGTAAGTGTCCAGGTCAATGCCCTCACGGCAGAACAGAGCCTTGCTGCCTCGTGCAATACCCACCACATTCAGTTTGAGCCCGCGCTCCTGCATCAGTTTCTCGCGCTGGCCGCGTATCTGCTCCAGCAGGCTGCTGCCCACGGTGCCCACACCGCAGATAAAGAGGTTGAGCACCTGATACTCGGACAGGAAGAACGAGTCATGGATTACATTGAGCGATTTGCGCAGCGAGCTCTTCTGCACCACAAATGATATGTTGGTCTCGGATGCACCCTGAGCGCAGGCAATCACGTTGATACCGTTGCGGCCCAGCACGCTGAAAAGCTTACCGGCAATACCCGGGCTGCGTTTCATGTTCTCGCCTACAATGGCCACGGTTGCCAGGTCCATCTCGGCCGATATGGGGAAAATGGCACCCAGCGCAATCTCCTTGCTGAACTCACGGTTCAGAAGCTCGCACGCCAGCGCCGCATCCTCATTGCGTACACCTATTGAGGTACTGTTCTCGGACGATGCCTGTGATACCATGAACACGCTAATGCCGTTTTCGGCCAGTGTCTTGAATATGCGGTAGTTAACGCCTATCACGCCCACCATACCCAGACCACGCATCGTGATAAGGGCGGTGTTGCCTATGCTTGATATACCCTTGATGGCCTTGGTTCCGGCGGGGAGTTCGTTCACTATCTCGGTACCGCGGGCCGTCGGGTTGAATGTATTCTTTATAAGAATGGGTATGTTCTTCTGGCAGACAGGATAGATGGTAGGCGGATAGACCACCTTGGCGCCGAAGTTGCACAGTTCCATTGCCTCCACGTAACTCAGTTCATCGATGGTGTATGCTGTCGATATCACTCTGGGATCGGCCGTCATGAATCCGTCCACATCGGTCCAAATCTCAAGCACGCTGGCATCCAGTGCGGCTGCCAGGAGTGATGCGGTGTAGTCCGATCCTCCTCGGCCCAGGTTGGTTATCTCACCCGTCTGGGCATCGGCCGATATGAATCCGGGTGCCAGGGCCTTGTGGGGCATATCCTTGAATGTCTCGCGAATAAGGCGGTAGGTAAGGTCGCTGTCTATGGAGTGGTTGTGGCCGTTGTGCTCGGTCTTGATAAAGTCACGCGAGTCATAGAGCTTGATGTCATCTATGAGCTGTGCCACAATCTGTGATGACAGGCGCTCGCCGTAACTTACTATGGTGTCCATGGTCTTGTCCGACAGGTCGTGCAGCAGATAGAGGCCCTGCATGATCTCCTTGAGCTCGCCAAAGAGCTTGCGAACCTGATTGAATGCCTTGCGGCGACGCTCGGGCGCCACCACATCATGTATCATCTGCTCATGACGTGCCAGCATAGCCTCGGTCTCAGCCTCATACTGACGCTCGCCACGGGCCGCCATTTTGGCCGTAGCAATAAGCTTGTCAGTAATTCCGCCCAGAGCCGAAACCACTACTATCACATCATCCTGTTGTGACTCTACAATCTGTTTAAGGTTGGTGATGCTCTCCTTGGATCCCACGGACGAGCCACCGAATTTAAGTACTTTCACAGTAGCAACGTTTTTTTCAAACTGCAAAAATACTCCTTTTCCCGCAAAACTCCCAACGCACGTACCTCTTATTGCACTTTTACCCACATATAGTGCCCTCTGCCCCCTGACCTTAGGGAGCCACAACGCACGTAGAGACATTTCTCTCCCTAAGGTGAGCGGAAAATACGCTTTCTCGCGGGTTACCCCCTGACCTTAGGGAGCCACAGCGCACGTAGAGACATTTCTCTCCCTAAGGTGACCCGGAAATACGCCAGTACCTGCGTTACCCCCTGACCTTAGGGAGTCACAGCGCACGTAGGGCCATTTTCATCCCTAAGGTCACGGGCACAATCCGCATTAATATAGATTAACGCACAGATCGCTTGCCGTTCCGGCGACTTGCAGTATATTTGTATCGCAAACGATATAATTACACTGAATATGGCACAATATCCCTGCGAAAACTGCAAACTGAGAGCAAGTTACGACAAGAATCCCAAGTCACTGAAAGGACGTATCTGGCGCTGGCACATCAATTTCTGCCCCGGTTGGAAAGCATACTTCACTCATCAGGACCCCGAAACCAAGGAAGCCCTGCGCACCAAGTACAATTTCCAGAAATACAAAGACTGAAAAACGTGCAATTGGGGTCAGGCCCCAATTGTATCATTACCACTCATTGTATTTCAGGGTGATGCCCCAGCCCTCAAATTCCGCTAGTTGCAGTTCGTGTTCACGTGAGTGGTCACCGATGATGATAAAAGGGGGAATACTCTTTATGTCTCTGCGTAGGGTTACGCCTATTCTCCTTCTTTTACCCCGGTTGCTTTCCGGCCTTTTGATGCCTTGTTTGATTACTATATCATCACCGCTCGTTAAATCGGCTTGCGCAACCTTGCCACGGACATCCTCCTCATCAAATTCTATTGAGGAGTCATTCCTTACCAGCCAGCCTACCTCAGGACGTAACGCCATGGTCTCGTTGTCCTGAGAGAGGCCTACAATCCCGGCACGCAGTTCAAGAGCATTGATACCTAAGCAATTACCTGCTCCGTCATCAACATATTGAATGATGGGAACACTCGTCATCAAAGGTATCAGATTATGGTCATACGATATCTTTTCGGGGCGCGACCAGTTGGCATCAAACGGAATGAACTCAAGGAACCATCCGTCAAATTTGGTGGGTTCACCTGCGGGTGATAAACATCCGCCGCCAACTTCCAGCAGATGGAAATTCCGGGGGCGTCCCTTTATGGCCATATTCCACCAAAAGTCGGGATCAGGCATACCTTGGGATGCGGCAACGAACTGCTCCAATATTGGATCCAGCCTGTCGGTCCACTCACTTACGCCGAACTCTCCCAGTTTGTGTGTCTTTTCACGTAACATTTTCCAGTCATCGGGAGTACCCTCAAGCGTAACGCTCGGAATGCCGCATCCCATCAGGAATTCCAGATAATCAAAATACGGTTTAACGGCATCCATCATAACTATCTGTGATACCATACGCTCAACCATACCTGTAGTAGAGAAATTGCATGTCATCACCTCCGCCAGGTCTCCTTTTGTCTCCTTACCTATCAGAGAGGCAAACTTCTCAACCTTCTGTTCCGAAGTAGTTTCCGGGGACGTCCGGATAAGCAGCGTTTCCTTGCCTTGATGGCTGACCAGATAGTCTCTGAACTTATCGGGATCATGGTTTACATACTGTGAGAACCCGTGACATATCAATATCCACATGGCATCGGGAGTGAGGATAATAGGTCTGTGATGTGCATAAGCCAGACATACCATTGAGAAGAAAGGATTGTCACCGCCGTCCACCAATGTCTTATCGGCAAAACTTGCACCCAGATAAGAATCCCTTTCAGACCATTCAAGCCAGTTAAGAGCCAGATCCTCTCCGTCCATGTCAGGCAGAGGTTGCTTTGCAATCTTGACATCCTCCACACTGAATGTTACAGATCCGGGAGTTACAGATACAACAACATCTGATTGTCTGTGTTTCTTGGCCGATGAGACCGACGTACCCACCAACAGGGCCAACGCAAATGCCAAAACCGTTTTATTCATAATTGCATACATTTGTTTCTGCTGCAAATGTATGCCATCCCATCATCTGGGGCCAAGCAAAAAGCGTTGCAAAACCGTTGCAGTTTTACAAATCACTTGCAGAGTTGCTGAGCCGCAAGCACCAGGAACATGTAGTGCGATGAGCCGCCGCCCAGCACGTACTCGGTCTGCTGCCACAGGAAGGGCCAGGTGAGCAGTTCCGGGAAATCGGGACGGATCATTGCGGTGCCCGATATCACTCCGCCGGGTATGTAACTCCAGTCTGCGCGGTTCAGGCCGTAGCCCACTGTGGCTGACTGTGCTCCTACGCCCGATGCAAACGATGCCTGGTTGCTGCCGGGATGGCATCCCAGCACAAAGTTCAGGGCACTGAGCATAGGTTTGATATCGAATATCTCGGGATAGGCCGATACCAGGAAATACTGACGATAGCCGAATGACTGGATATCCCATCCTGCACCCCAGATGGAGGGCTGGTAAGGAACGCCGTAAGGTGTAGCCTGAGCCTGACGCTGAATGCCGGCGGGCACGTTCTTGAGAGCCTGCTCAAAGGCATCCTTCCAATCAGCGGCCTCCTGATCATTTTTGAGCGTGCCGAACTGCTTGGCAACACGGCACAGGTACCAGGCGTTATTCTGAATACCGCGAACAATGTTATCCTTGCCTCCAATCAGATAGTCACGGTAAACCTTCTTACCTGTGGCCAGATAGAGTTCGGCAGCAAGCTGAGTCAGATCGGTGCCACGCATTCCGCGTCCCATAGGCTGAGCCTGGCCGGCAATCTCGTCATATATGGCTTGTGCAAAATCCAGGCAATGGGTAGCCAGAGTATCGTTCATGCCCTTGAGCACGCGGTATGACGCTGCCATTCCAGCAGCAGCCGATACAGCACGTCCGGGGTTCTGCTCGGTAAATATCCATCGGTCATCATCATTGCCGATAACACCGTCGGTCATGGCGGCGGCATCGCCCAGCATCGCATATTGGCGCAGGCTGTTACAGATGATTCCGCGGTACGGGCGACCCAGAGCCAGCCATGAGTTGATCACGGTCAAGGCGCCGTTCTCAACCTGCTGCAGGATATCGTTCTTGCCGTCGGGCTGATGAATCTCACAGATACGCTTTACCTGATCTATCGATGTCACGTCAATATCGGGATGGAATGCCTCATAGGCCAATGCCAGAATGTATGATTCGCCGGCCTGCGATTCTATGCGCAGGTCAAAATCACCCGCATCATGCCAGCCGCCAATGTTCACGCCGCCAACCTTCTGCAACGGCTCATACTTGGACAGGCCGGGACGCTGGTCATAACCGTCTATATGGCTGTAAGGGGGTGCCATAAGCGCATCGTCCATATGGCAGGCATCGTGCCAGACCCTATATTTCTCATTCACGCGCATATGGCACATCTGCACCGGCAGGAAATACTCAATCACCGGCTGCCAGACTCCGCGGTCAAAAATATCGGCCGATATCCCAAACACAGCAGATTCACTGCCGTCATACCTGAGCTGATACAGGCCTTCCTCCTTTACATCACTAAAATCCACATGCAGATAGTTGTAACGCAGGAATGCGCCCCACTCCGCCGGCTTGATGTCCTTAACCTTGACCGGTCCCTGGTCCGATATGCGATACAGCGTGCAGGTCTTGCCGGCGGCATCCTTGGCGCGTGCATCAAGTTCAATCACTGCCACTTTAGGCTGGGCGGGCAGATAACCCACCTGCGATGTCTGAATCACGGGTTTGTACATCCAATCCTCGGTAACCGCGGGTTTGATGAGCCACTTGATTGCACCCTTGGTTGCACCGGCAGGAACCTCTGAGCGCAGTACAAACCAGCCGTTGTTATGGTTCATGCGGCCGTCATACAGTTTAAGTTCAGTGCTGCCCAGACTCTCCACCGTAAGGCGGCACAGATTGTCATCGGGACGTGACGTAAACTTGCGGCCCACTGCGTACGGGGTGGATATGATGTCATCGGCACGGATGGGGTTGAACACCTTGGGGTCTCCCAACAGATGCTCACGGTCCACTCTGGATCCGCGCCCCATATAGAAATCGCCTGTATAATCCAGATTGCTGACGGGGGTATCCACCGGGCCGTTGGGCTGCTGCGGATAGATACCTGACTTGCCGTCCATTATCCATGGTTTGCCAAAGAGTATGCCCGGAAAGAACTCAAAGTTGAATCCCACCTTGCCCAGAAACTCCTCTGGAACAGGGCTGTCCAGATCGACAGTCACCATCACGCCTTCCTCAACGCCCTCTACGCGTACCGAGTAGCGCAGTTGCAGGTCGGGATAGAGCATCGGATTGAATCCTGTCTCGTGCTTGGAAGAATCGGGATAACTCAGGAGTGTGGTTATGCTGTTGCCGTCAACCGTGCGTCGGCCCTGCTTGGGAAGCGGCTGCCACTGTCCCGGCGTAGCCTCCAGGCGCAGATCTCCGTTGGTTGCAATACGTACACCATTCATAATGACGCAAACGCCGGCCTGATGTCCCTCGGGATAGGTATCCTGGAACGCCATGATGTTAACACCGGCCTTCTCAAAATATCCGCGCTCTCCAATCTTGAAAGCATCGGCAAAACTCTGTGCAAATGGAATCAAAGCCAATACGGCCCAAACGGCAATTCTTTTCATATCAATTAGGTTAGTAATTTATTCGCAAATATAGCAAAATGTGCAATTGGGATCAGGCCCCTTTTGCACATTATCCAAACAGGTGCTTGAAAGCCTCCTCGACCTTGGTAACGGGAATGAGGCCGATGCCCAGCTGGCGGTTCTCCAGGCCGTGCATGTTGCTCTTGGGGATGATGATGCGCTCAAATCCCAGCTTGGCGGCCTCCGATATGCGCTGCTCGATGCGGCTTACGGGACGGATCTCGCCCGACAAGCCCACCTCACCCGTCATGCAGACGGTGCGGTCAACGGCAATGTCCAGACTGCTGGAAAGTATGGCGCTGATTACGGCCAAGTCTATAGCAGGATCACTTACTTTCAGTCCGCCGGCAATGTTCAGGAACACATCCTTCTGCCCCAGCTTAAATCCCACACGTTTCTCCAGTACAGCCAGCAGCATGTTCATACGGCGAACATCAAACCCTATGGCACTACGCTGAGGAGTACCATAAACCGCGGTACTGGCCAGCGCCTGAACCTCAATAAGGAACGGACGCACGCCCTCAATGGTGCAGGCAATCGATACGCCGCTCATACCCTGATGGCTGTCGGTAAGCAGCAACTCGCTGGGATTGCTCACCTGCCTCAGGCCAGTCTCCAGCATCTCATAGATACCCAGTTCGGCAGTGCTGCCAAACCTATTCTTAATGGGCCTGAGTATGCGGTACAGATAGTGCTGGTCACCCTCAAACTGCAGCACGGCATCAACGATATGCTCCAGAATCTTGGGACCGGCAATCGATCCGTCCTTGGTGATATGACCGATGAGCAGCACCGGGGTACCGCTCTCCTTGGCAAACTTGAGCAGCGAAGCGGCACACTCACGCACCTGCGTTATGCTTCCGGCCGATGAATCAACGTACTCGCTGCTAATAGTCTGAATGGAATCTATCACCAGCAGTTGGGGCTGAACGGCTTTTATCTGTTCGTATATCTTTTCAAGCGATGTCTCGCAGAGAACAAGCAGGTTGTCACTCAACTGATTGCTGCCGTTCGCAGTAGCCAGACGCTGGGCGCGCATCTTGATTTGGCGGGCACTCTCCTCGCCCGATACGTACAGCACCTTAAGGTCCTGCAGGCGCATCACGGTCTGCAGCGTCAGCGTGGATTTGCCTATTCCGGGCTCACCGCCCAGCAGCACGATGGATCCCTGTACCAGTCCGCCTCCCAGCACGCGGTTAAGCTCCTCATCATGCATATCAATGCGGGCCTCAATGGTGCTGTCAATCTCACTCAGCGTATGCGGGCGGCTCTCATCGGCCTTACCTGTTGCGCTCTTGCGTGCGGCGGCGGTTACGGTCTGCGCGGTGGGAGCCTTGACGGTCATCTCCTTCATGGTGTTCCACATGCCGCACGACGGGCACTTACCGCTCCACTTGGGCGAGTCAAAACCGCACTCGGAGCACACAAAAACAGTCTTATCCTTGATTGATGCCATACGTTACGCTTTTTTGGACATTTTGCTCCACCACACTATTCCGTAGATGGAGTTCATCATATAGAATACGTACTGAACCACCATGATGGGTGCAAACTGAACACCTCGTGTGGCCGCTATGGCCCACATCACCAGATTGGCACCGTTCACCACAATCCACATGAACCACTGCTCAATGAACGCGAACGTAAGCAGGAACTGAGCGCCCACGGCCACGGTCATGGCAAGTGCATCTGACACGGGCTGGGGGTCATCGGTCCTAAGTAATAAGCGGCTTATACCCCATACTGCAGCAGCACTCAGCACAATCAGCAGCACTCTCTGAGGCCAGCTCATCCAGCGGGTCTTGATGCCCTCGCTGCCGCCGCCTAACGCACGTTTGCGCCACTGGGCCCAGCCCACGAACTGCATCGGCACATTATAGAGCAGGAACAGCGCCGCATTGGCATATAGTCCGCTGCGTAGAGCCATATATCCCTGAATGCATGAACCCAAAAATCCAAACAGGAAATTGAGCACGCTGCCCTTGACGCCAAAAATCACGCAAAGCACGCTGCATGTTCCCGCAATGAAACTAAGCACACTGAAATTCCCGTTCAGCACACTAACCGCCACACTAACCGTCATGAATCCCAGTATCAGGAACCAATCCCACCACGTGAACCGCGGTATCTCTATCTTTTTACTCATGTCTGCAAAATTAATCATTATTCTCCTTGGACCAGGTAACGGCGCGGTTAATGAAATCCAGGAAGGGCTTGGTGGTTTTGAAGAGGGCGGCTACGCGCTCGGCAAGATTCGGCGCCAAAATGAAATCGTCATCGGGCGTATAGGTTATGCAGAAACGCTTGAGGCGGTAAAAATCGGAGTCAGGGGTATCGACGGGGAATCCGGCCGGGACTTTCTTAAGCGCGCCCTCCATGTCCAGTTCAAAGCCCGGAGCAGCCTGGGCCAGGATCTTGCTGAATCCGCCGTCACTCATCTCAATATCCTCACGCAGAATGGCCAGCACCTTAGGGTCGCACCAGTAGTCACCCGCGGCCAGCATATGGGTTCCCTCCCAACTGTCATTGGCCGATGCACTCACCTGGAAATAGTACCCGCTGTAGCCCGATTTCTTGCCGCCCGGGCAGATATAAACGCCCATGTGCGTCTTGTACGGGGACTTATCGGCCGAAAACCTTACGTCGCGGTAAATGCGATATGTTATATCATTAAGCTGCAAGTCACCGATGGCCGGGTCGAACTTGCGGATATCGGCCAACAACTCAAGCGCAAAGGCATCGAACCGCTCCTTGGCCCGCTTGTACTCCTCCTTATGCTCCATGAACCAGCCGCGCTCGTTGTTGCAGCTCAGCTTCCGCAGGAAATCCAGTATCTCTTTCATAAGTATCCTCAATTAAGACCCTAAAAATACAAAAAAGACACTTCCCATTCCTTCCAATCCGCCAAAAACATTTTTAGTCCGGACGCTTCAACCGCCAGAATACGCTGCAAGACCGTTTTGGTGTCAAAGTGTCCGCAAAATCACGGTATTCCCCATTTAGGCGGACGCTATGACAGCCGGAATACGCTGTGGAGCTATATGCAGACGTATCCGCCTTCCTCTCCCACACTCTTGATTGCCTTCAACGCCTTTTCCTGGATGTTGTTCATCAGTTCAACCTGCTTATTCTGGTACTTGACGTCGCAATCCTGAACATACTCGTTTATCTTTTTCTGGCTGGTAAGCAATTCTTCTTCACGACGCGCCCGCAAGTCTTCGGACAGGCTTTCATACTGAGTCTCATAATCATCGCGTTTCTTTTCATACTCTTTCTTCATGTACTCAAGTTCCTCCTTGTACATAGTCTGAAGTTTCTGGAGTTCATCTTCGGCCGCCTTATATTCAGGCATCAGCATTATTACGTCCGATACATCCACGATTCCGAATTTCTGAGCGAACACACTTAATGGTGCAATAGCAAGGATTGCTGCAAAAACAAGTTTCTTCATATTACTGTAAAATTAAAAGGACACAGCAAAAATATGGGCTCGCTTTATGCCCGGCCTCATCATTTGCATTAAAGAATGCGTCAATTATTCAATATTGTCAAATATCCGGGCCGATATAACACAGATTAACTTTGAGAGATTCTTGCTACTTTTGCAGTCAGTTATGATTAAGGAATTACAACTCAGGGTTGAGCCGCAGTTTGCGTATAACGAGCAGGTGCTCAAGGAAACTGTCTCAAGGCAGTGCGGGCTCGATGTGCGCACAATCACGGCCGTTCGGACTCTCAAAAAGAGCATCGACGCACGCCAGCGCACCATTTTCGTAAACCTGACCCTGAGGGTATTCATCAACGAGCAGCCGCCCAAGGATGAGTTTGAACGCATTGACTATAAGCCTGTTGACGGCAAACCCACCGTCGTAGTGGTAGGCGCAGGCCCCGGTGGACTCTTTGCAGCGCTGCACCTGATAGAATTAGGATTACGGCCGATAGTACTGGAGCGCGGCAAGAATGTGCATGACCGCAAGGTGGATATAGCCGCAATCAGCCGCACCCACAAGATTGACCCCGAATCCAATTACAGTTTCGGTGAGGGCGGTGCAGGAGCATACTCCGACGGCAAACTCTACACCCGAAGCAAGAAACGCGGCAGCACCGACCGCATCCTGAACATATTCTGCCAGCACGGCGCCAGCCCCACGATATTGTCCGATGCACATCCCCACATTGGTACAGACCGCCTGCCGCGCGTTATCGAGAACATCCGCAACACCATAATAAACTGCGGTGGAGAGGTCCATTTTGAGACCCTCATGACCGGCTTCATACTGCAGAATGACCGCGTGATAGGTGTCAACGCCACCCACAAAGGACAGCAGTGCACATTCATGGGCCCGGTAATACTTGCCACAGGTCACAGCGCCCGCGATGTATATCGCTACATGGCCGCCCAGAAATTCGCTATCGAGGCCAAGGCCCTGGCCGTAGGCTGCCGTCTGGAACACCCCTCGCAACTTATAGACTCCATACAATACCACAACCGCGCAGGACGCGGCAAGTATCTGCCCGCCGCCGAGTACAGTTTCGTCACTCAGGTTAACGGACGCGGAGTTTACAGTTTCTGCATGTGCCCCGGCGGATTTGTGGTTCCGGCCGCATCGGGCCCCCAGCAGATTGTGGTGAACGGCATGTCACCCTCCAACCGAGGCTCCCGCTGGAGCAACTCCGGAATGGTTGTGGAGACACGCATAGAGGATATCGCGCAGTCAGACGCAGACCTTAACGACCCGCTGGTAATGATGCGCTTCCAGGAACAGTTGGAGCGTGACTGCTGGCAGGCCGGCAACATGCGTCAGACCGCACCCGCCCAGCGAATGGCCGATTTCGTGAACGGCCGTCTGAGTTACGACCTCCCGGAATCATCCTACTCGCCCGGACTCATATCATCGCCCCTGCATTTCTGGATGCCCAAGTTCGTGACGGAGCGCCTCAAGCAGGGATTCCTGCAGTTCGGCAAAAGTTCACACGGATTCCTGACCAACGACGCCGTAATGATTGCCGTCGAGACTCGCACATCATCGCCGGTACGTATAGTCCGCGACAACGAAACGCTCCAGCACATCGGCCTTGAAGGCCTGTTCCCCTGCGGCGAAGGCGCCGGATATGCCGGCGGAATCGTATCCTCTGCCATAGACGGCGAACGTTGCGCCGAATCGGCCTCCCAATTCATCGCATCTTTTTGCTAACTTTGCAGTCACTATGACACTATATCCCAATCTGATAAAAGAAGCCTTGCAGACGGTGCGCTATCCGGGTACCGGCAAGGACATCATCTCCATGGAGATGCTTGAGGACGATATCCGCATTGACGGAAACTCAGTATCGTTCTCACTCATTTTTGAGAAACCCACCGATCCGTTCATCAAATCAATAGTAAAGTCGGCCGAGACAGCAATCAAACTCAAAGCCGGTGATGACGTACAGGTGGAAATCAAGGTAAAGACACGCCAGGCACCCCGTCCGGAGGGACCCGAGTTGCTGCCCGATGTCAAGAACATCATTGCCGTTGCATCCGGCAAAGGAGGTGTCGGCAAGTCAACCGTAGCCGCAAACCTGGCAGTAGCGCTTGCCGGCCTGGGCTACCAGGTAGGACTGCTTGATGCAGATATATTCGGCCCTTCAATGCCCAAGATGTTCAACACCGAGGGCGCACGCCCCTACGCCGAGAACAAGGACGGCCGCGACCTTATCATACCAGTTGAGCAGTACGGAATCAAACTGCTTTCAATAGGTTACTTTGTTGACCCTGAGCAGGCAGTCCTGTGGCGCGGAGCCATGGCCAGCAACGCTCTCAAGCAACTCATAGCCGATGCTGATTGGGGTGAGTTGGACTACTTTATCATAGATATGCCTCCCGGCACAAGCGATATCCACCTTACCCTGGTACAAACACTGGGTATAACCGGCGCAGTAGTGGTAAGCACCCCGCAGGAGGTTGCCCTGGCCGATGCCCGCAAGGGAATAGATATGTTCCGTAACGAGAAGGTAAACGTACCTGTACTTGGATTGGTGGAGAACATGGCATGGTTCACACCCGCCGAACTCCCGCAGAACAAGTATTACCTGTTTGGAAAGGAGGGTTGCAAGCGTCTGGCCGATGAGTTAGGAGTGCCCCTGCTGGGACAGATTCCCATCGTTCAGAGCATCTGTGAAGGCGGTGACAACGGAACCCCCGTTGCCCTGAACCCCGATACCATAACCGGCATGGCATTCCGCGAACTTGCACAGTCAGTTGCCGTAGCCACCGATGCACGCAACCATCAACAGCCACCCACAAAGGCCGTAAGCACAAGCAAATGATACCATTGGGGACGGTTCCGTTTGGTACCGTTTTATATCCAACTACAAAAATAACAGCGACTTACAATTAAGCCGCTGTTTCTTATTTAGCAAAACGGTACCAAACGGAACCGTCCCCAATGGTATCATTCCGGTGGAACTATAGGAACCTCAAATACGAATCTGGCTCCTCCGGCGGTGTATGTAGTGTCAAGATAGACATTGGCACCCATCAGCGTAGCAATCTCACGGCAGATGCTCAAGCCCAGTCCCGTACCTTGGACAAAACTGTTCAGTTTGGTAAAACGGTCAAAGATTGCCTCAGCCTGATCAGCCGGTATACCCGGGCCGGTATCAGTGACACTGAACGTAACATATCCGGACTTGGCAGTAAGCGAACTGGCCAGGACGATCTTGCCTTTTGATGTATGCTTGCAGGCATTGGTCAGAAGGTTTATCAGAATCTGCTGGACACGCTGCGGGTCTGTACGGAAACTGAACGGTTCTTCCGATTCAGGCTCATACAACATCTCAACTCCCGAATGCAGCCTGTGCTCAGAGCTCGTTATAGCCGCACGGCACATATAATGGACCTCGCCATCATCGTATGTTATCTTATACTGGCCTTTATCCATATCAGTCGTATTCAGTATATCCTCAAGCAGCATTATCAGAATCTTGGTATTGTTCATGATATGGTTTGAGAACTCCTTCTTTTCCTCCGGTGAGAGCACATCATCAGGAAGTGACAGCAACTGGGAGAAACCCACAATAGCATTGAGCGGAGTACGCACCTCATGGCTCATGTTCTGTACAAAACGGGTCTTGGCGGCATTGGCAATCTCGGCTTTCTTATTGGCGGCAGTCAGTTCATTGATCATCTTCTGGTCACGTATCCTGCGGCGTCTCAGACCTATCACCTGACTGTATGAAAAAGCCAGCAGCCCAAGAAGCACCACTGTCACAAGTATTGTAAGTATCAGTGTTGTCCGGTCCAGTTGCCGTGATTTTTCTTCCAGATCGGCTGTCAGCACCTTGTTACCCATTTTTGCGTCATATTCAGCCATATTAAGCTGGTTGGACTTGGCAAAATTGCTTTCCATCAGTTCCATCAGGCGCTTCTCCAGGCGGAAAGCGGCGTTCTCATATCCGTAAAGTTCGGCTATATTGACAACAAACTTCATCTCACGTATTTTGGAAAGGCCTTCAATACTTTCCAAATCCTTGTTGTTGATTGTACCCTCTATAATCTCATCAATGAGATGGAACATGTTCTTTGCTGTTGCAGAAATAAGGCGCAACTGTCCATCGGCCAGACAACGGTCCCTAAGTTCCGTGTACTTGCGGGTATCCTTATCCAGCGCCGCTATGACAGCCAGATAAAAGTTACAGCGCAGAGTGTCATTATGACTTTTGGATACTTCAAAAGCCTTGTCTATGCATATCCTCATGGAATCACTCAAGACAGGATATGTATTGGCCAAATCACAGTATGCATTGGATATAGACTGGCGTCTTACCGTAGGATCATCGGTCTCATTATAGACCCTGATGCCCTCAAGGATATATTTCTTGGCCGTTACGTAATCGCTCATGGCTGTATACAGCGAAACCATATATCGGGAGCTGTACCACATCCCGTAAGCATCATTCTGCTCAATGGCGTATGCCTGCATCTCCTGCAGCAACTCAATTGAGGTATTTGGCCTTCCATTGTTGTAATAAAAGTTCTGGACCAGCTCGTAAGCGTAGTAGAAATACTGCCTATAGCCGTATGAAAGAGCTATTGCCTTAAGTTCCTCAAAAGCCTTGAGGACCCGTTCCTCATTACTGAACGGACCGCTCTTTAAATGTTTAAGACGCTCCACATAATAAATCACCTGGGCCTTGTTGTCTCCCTTGGCCACAGCGGTTTGCAGCAACGAGTCATTAACAAGGTTGAACTCCTCGTCGGATACACCCCCCGCCAGATTCTCTGCCTTCTGGAAAAGCGCATAGCATTCATCATCTATTCCATAAGAATTATTCTGTGCAGACATCTTTACGTCCGATGAAACCGCAACCAGCAACAGGATGATTCTAAACAGTCCTTTCATAATGCCGTAAATGTACAAAAAAAAGACACAAAAGGTACAATTCCTTCTGTGTCATTTTTATAACGCTGTTTTTTGCTTATTCAGCCGAGAAGAGTGCAGTTGAGAGGTAGCGCTCGCCTGTATCGGGCAGCAGCACAAATACGTTCTTGCCTGCAAACTCCGGACGTGAGGCAACCACGCTTGCTGCGTATGCTGCGGCGCCGCTTGAGATACCAACCAGCAGACCTTCCTCCTTGGCAAGGGAGCGTGCGGTCTCAAATGCGTTGTCATTGCTTACGGGCAGGATCTCATCAACTATGCTGCGGTTAAAGTTATCTGGCACAAAACCGGCTCCGATTCCCTGGATCTTGTGAGGACCGCTGGGATTTCCGCTCAATACGGCCGATGACTCGGGTTCAACTGCTATGATACGTGCGTTAGGGAATGCCTCCTTGATGGCGATGGCCGATCCGCTGACAGTACCGCCTGTACCTACACCGGCGATGAAAGCGTCAATCTGGATTCCGGCTGCCTTTGCATCGGCCACGAGTTCCTTACCGGTGGTCTTGGCATGGATCTCGGGGTTGCTGGGGTTGGTGAACTGCTGCAGGATTACTGCACCCGGAGTAGCGTCACGCAACTCCTCAGCCTTGGCGATGGCGCCCTTCATGCCGTTTGCGCCCGGAGTGAGAACGATCTCGGTTCCGTATGCGGCAGCCAGTTTGCGGCGCTCAATGCTCATGGTCTCGGGCATGGTCAGAATTACCTTGTAGCCCTTTACGGCGCCTACAAGTGACAGGCCGACGCCTGTGTTGCCCGATGTGGGCTCTATGATTGTACCACCTTTCTTAAGGATGCCCTTCTTCTCAGCATCCTCAATCATTGCAAGTGCAATGCGGTCTTTTACTGATCCACCAGGATTAAAGAACTCAACCTTGGCCACGATGTTTGACTTGATGCCACGGTTGGCTGTGAATGTCTTAAGGCTGACTGTCGGAGTCTTACCGATAAGTTCAGTGATAGAGTTGTAAATTGCCATAATTGTATGTATTTGTTGTTGTCGTTTCCTTTATCTGGTGCAAAGTTACACCCACCCGAAACAGTCAACAAGAAAAACCCAAAATCAAGAAAACCATTCTAATTATTGTCCAAATAGCAGTAAAGTTTTCCTGGCGAGCGCACAATAGAAATGTTTTTGGGGTATAGGTATCAGAAACCATGGCCGCCCGTGGGCTTGTGAACGGGAGGGGCCCGCCGCGTAGCGGTGGGAGGGATAGCGCGAAGCGCGTAGTTTCAGATACCTATACCCCAAAAACATTTCTATTGTGTTACTTCCCCACCTGCAGAGTACTCCGCTTGGTCCGCCCGTAACTCCTATAATCGTCCAGTTCTATTTCGATGTCAGGTTCCGAGAGTTCCCCCTCGGCCGGAAGATTGAAAACGATGTACTTGATGCTCTTGCCACGCTCCAGCCACTGCTGCTCATAATGCGTCTTGATGGACAGGATATGGTCAGCATCACCGCTGGCATAAAGGTCATCGGTCCGGAACTCCACCGGCAAGCCGTTATGCTCCACCATCGCGCACGTATATGTAAAGAGGAAATTACTGTCAGTCTTGAGGTGAATCTTACCCCCAGGCTTGAGTATCCTGCGGTAGCGCTCCATAAAGAAGGTCGATGTAAGACGCTTGGTAGCCTTTTTCATCTGCGGATCGGGGAACGTGATCCATATCTCACTCACCTCACCGGGAGCAAAGAACCGGTCAATAAGCTCAATCACAGTGCGCAGGAAAGCAACATTAGTCATGCCCGCCTCAAGCGACTGCTTTGCCCCGGTCCACATTCGGGCGCCCTTTATATCTACACCGATGAAATTCTTGTCGGGGAACAATCCGGCCAACCCCACGGTATACTCACCGTGACCGCAGCCCAACTCCAGAACTATAGGCCCGTCATTATGAAAGAAGGAGCTGTTCCAACAGCCCCTCATTTCAAACGGGACATCCTCACGGAACGAACCCTGCGGCTCGAACACGTGCGGATATGTCCGCATATCGGCAAACTTGGCCAGTTTACCCTTACCCATATCAGATATCCAGAACGGTTACCCAGCCGTGAGTATCGGGAGCGTCACCATACTGGATGGCACGCAACTGATGGTACAGGCCTGTAAGTACAGGACCCGGTTTGCCGTCGCCGATAACATAAGACTTGCCCAGTTCAATATCATCGATGCGTGAGATAGGTGAAATAACGGCTGCGGTACCGCAGGCACCGGCCTCACTCATCTCATTAAGCTCCTCCAGCGGAACCTGACGCTGCTCAACCGTCATGCCGTTGTCCTTGGCCAGCTGCTGCAGGCTCTTGTTGGTGATAGAGGGCAGGATTGACTCTGACTTGGGAGTGATATAACTGTTGCCCTTTATGCCGATAAAGTTGGCGGCACCGCACTCATCGATATACTTCTTCTCCTTGGCATCCAGATAGAACTCGCTGCCGTAACCCTTCTCATGGGCGATGTTGTGGGCAAACAGGCTGGCTGCATAGTTACCGCCTACCTTGTACTTACCCATACCCAGAGGAGCCGAACGGTCATAAGAACGTACCAGAGCGTAAGCATTGGCCTGGAAACCGCCCTTGAAGTACGGGCCTACCGGCATTACGAATATAAGGAACAGATACTCCTTGGCCGGCTTAACGCCAATCTCGGCACCGGTACCTACCAGCAGCGGACGGATGTACAGTGAAGCACCGCTCTCATAAGGAGGAATGAACTCCTTGTTGAGCTCAACCACACGCTTTACCATCTTGCAGAATGTCTCGGTAGGAAGTTTCGGCATCATGGTAGCGCGGCAGGTGCTCTGCAGACGCTCTGCATTGGCCTCCATGCGGAAGATGCGGACCTTGCCATCCTTGCCGCGGAATGCCTTAAGGCCCTCAAAAGCCTCCTGACCGTAGTGCATGCAGGTAGCGGCAATGTGCATCGGTACATACTCGGAGTCAGATTCCTCTATCTCACCCCATTTTCCGTCTTTAAACCAGATTCTAAGGTTCCAGTTGGTCTTCATGTAACCAAACGAAAGATTGGACCAGTCAAGTTCTTTCATAGCAGTCTAATATTTAATCTCCGCGAAATTACAAAAAATGACATCTTATTGTCCTGCAGTAGCCGTAAATAAACTAAATTTGTAACGAATATGGAAAATAAGGAGACTTACAGCAGCAACGGCAGCCGTATAGAAGGCAAAATAAGGACTATCAGATTCATACTGCTCTCCACAATCCTCTATTTCATTTCAGATGCAATAGGCCGATGGTTCGTCTCCGGACAGGATTCCGTACCAGGCATGTACTCCATAATGATATGGATACTCTGTTTCATAACCGGAGCACTTCAGTTCTTTTTCTGGCGCCGTATCGGTCTGAAATGGCTCCGATGGACTACCGCCATTGCCTACATCATACTGATGGCCATGCTGCTCAAATGGAGAGGATTCTACTATTACGGCGGCTCCACCCTTATAGGCTACAGGTTATCAGTAACCATAATGCCCATATGGGGATTCCTTATTGAGTCCACATTCACGTCATTCCTGAAATGGTACGGTAACCTGATAAAACGCATATTCAGACTTGAATCCATACAAAGTCCTGTATTCCTGTTCTTCATGTTGGTTCCGATAGCAATTACAGTAATGCTGCTCATAGGTGGTTACAAGCTCTCCGGTTCAATGTCCGATAAGGGGGCCGATTTGCAGCAGTACATTGACGAAGGCGAGGTAAACCACAACTCCGATCACCGCGAGCCCGTACGCCAGTATGACCGTCTGTTCAATGACCTGAATGACACCCAGTTGCAGGCAGCCCGCAAGAACGGACTCAAGAGCCCCATCACCCTGAGCGAGGCCGAAACCAACCGTCAGTTGCAGAAAATTGAGACCAACCGCTATTATGTAGTCCAGAAACTTACACACTCCGTGCCGTATCTGGTACCAAAAGCCGCCAAACTGCTGGAGGACATGGGCAAGGCATTCCAGGACTCACTCTTTAACCGCGGATACAACCGCAACCACAGATTTACGGTAACAAGTGTCCTGCGCACTGAAGAGACCGTTAAGCAGCTCCGCAAGACAAACGTCAACTCCAGCGAGAACTCATGTCACTGCTACGGCACCACGTTTGACATATCCTATTTTACATACAGTCCGCCCAATGTAGGCAAGGCCGCATCGGTAGACAAGATGCGCCAGATACTCTATCAGGTGGCATATGACATGCAGAGACAGGGCCGCTGTTACGTCAAATACGAGAAAAAGCAGACCTGTCTCCACATTACCGTCCGATAACCGTTCAGAACGTTCTCTCCATAGTCCCCGACCATTCATCGTCTATGGACACGGATATGGAATTTGTAAACGTCTGTTTCCTGAACATCTCTCCGCTGCATCTGGTAATTTTATTCTTGGTAACCGGAACATTCTCCAGCACAATCTTTTTATACTCCTGACCGATGCTGTCAAGTGCCGATACCGTCACGTTCATTGTGTTATGTCCTTCACGCACAAACATATATACCCCGTAAACCGAATCACCCGGCTGGACATCGACCGTTTCGGTAATCTTGGTACTGTTGAGTCCCAATCCTGTATACACATTTAGAGACTGGCTGGTCCCCACCATATCAAACTGCAGTTTCCTTACCGCATCCGGGACAGACTGATCGGTCAGTTTAAGTTCAAGTTTGGCCACCACACGTTCCAGTTCCACATCAATCGGCGGCATATTCTCTCTTACCGTGATTTCTGAGCAATATAGGAACGTATCCGTTGCCTTACCCGTCTTCTTGTTGTTGAATGTTGTCTTTGAAGGCGTCGTCATGGTGGGATTGCCGTCGCCGTTATGCGCCAACACCACAAGAGTGTATGTACCCTCCTCAAGCAGCAGACTTAACGATCCGAAATTATCGGAATCCGATGTCTGGTCTTTCTGGATCTTGTTGGGCTTCTCACCCCCTCCGCTGTAAATGCTGAAAGTGATTCTGGAACAGATATCCGCCAATCCGGAACCTTTTGTCTGTACTCCGAACGGGACCTGCTCTATTGACGCGACCCTGATTTTCACAGGGATTCCCGACTCCTGGGGTTCCGGTACTATGTGTATCCGGTCAGTACAGGAACTGAATAGAGCCATAACCGCAACAAGGGTTAACAGGACGATTGAATGAACTCGTGTCTTCTTTTGGGCTGAAGACTGCCTCATGGTAGTTTGTTTCATAGTTAATAAGATTAGGTTTATAATAAGCGCAAACAAAAAAACGGCACATCGGGACCTTTTGTCCACGATATACCGAATCAGCTTGTAAGCGGTGCAATATTAAGCCTTTAATTCCAAACAGCCAACTATAAACAAAAAAAAGAGGCCCGAAGGCCTCTCTTTTATCCTGAAGAACCTGTCAGATCAATACTGACGGAGATTCCACTTGCAGTTTACATCCTCAAAGTCAAATGTGCCGAGTGAAGCATTTGAGTCACCTACAGAGATGAGGCAAACCTTCTCATCAGTACCGGGAACGGCCTTGGGGCAGATGCGGTATGTACCGTCTGTCAACTGATCAACACTCCAGAGCTGCTCAGGAGCACCTGTGAACTCGGGAACAGTGGTGAGCTCCTTACCGGCAGTAGCGGCAAGAGCGCGGTTGGTACCTGCAATCACGATCTTGTAGTACGGAGAACCGAGTGTACCCTCGTCCATTGCTACAAACTCCCACTTCTGGTTGGGACGGAACTGATAGTCGATAACGCGAACATCAATGTTACCTGCGGGCCAGTTGCCGATTACGTCCTCGAGCTTCTGGAATGCTACTACAGTGTTGGGCTGGTTGTTACCGCCACCACCGAACATGCCACGACCGCCACCAAGGCGAACATACTCAGTTGCTATCTCAAGAGCGTAACCACGACGCTCTGACTCAATCTCGTAAACACCGTTCTTGATGTTGTAACCAGCCTCGGGCCAGCCGTTGCGCCATACGATAGGCAGGATAGCCAGAGTGCTGCGACCGCTCTGATAGTAGTCAGCCTCCCAGTGGAATGACATCTTCTCAACGCCGGGAGCGATGATGTAACGGCCAAAGTGACCTGCACCGGTATAACCGTCGCGGCAACCGAGAACCATCTTACCGCCACCCTCAACCATATCACGGCCTACATTGTCGATGAACGGGCCTGTGGGGCTCTTTGAACGGCCGCATACGATGTTGTAAGTTGAGTTTACACCGTCACAGCATGTTCCGTGTGTGCCGAGCAGATAGAACCAGCCGTCATGCTCGATCATTGTGGTAGCCTCGCAGTCAACAGCAATGTTAACGTCAACTGCACCCTCTGCACGGTCACCGGTCTCGGGGTTGAGTTCCACTACGCGGATGAATCCGAAATATGTACCGTAAGTAACGAACAGACGGCCATCGGAAGTCATGATAAGACCGGCATCGATAGCATCGCAGTCCTCATCAACGAGTGACTCGGCAACCTGAATCTGCTCTGTCCACTGATAATCAGGAGACTGGGGATCCAGGGTCTTGTTCCACATTGTACGGATAGTACCTGCGTGACCACCTCCCAGGCCACCGCCTGTTGAACTATGTGCGCAGAGATAACGGTCACCGATCTTGATCATATCGGGAGCAGCACCTACCTGAATGCGGGCACCGCCTTCACCTGACCAAACCCAACCGTCACTTGATACCAGCGGTGAACCGCCTGTACCCCAAGTATAGTATTTACCGTCACACTCCATAATTGTGGCAGGATCGTGAATGAAGGGAGCACCGATCTGAGCCATCACGGTTTCAGACATTGAGACTGAAACAAGGGCTACCAAGCCCATCTGAAATATCTTTTTCATATTCTGTTTCTGTTTAATTACTTGTTGGTAATGGTGATGTTCTTAACGACAGTGGTGCCGTCCTCCTCATAGAAACGCATGCACATATCACTCATGCCCGGGCCGTTGATGACAGCGGCGCGAACCAGGTTCTTACCCTTCTTGAGGGTAATGCGCTTTGACATACCGTCATCGGCAACCATACGGCGGTCAGCCTGAAGTGTGAGGACCTTCTCACCGTTAACCCACCAGATTGATGATGCGTTTGAACCGGCAGCAAGACGTACAACCATATCCTGCTCGCAGTTGATTACTGTGAAAGCGTTGAAGATAAGGCCATAACGTTTCTGACCATTTGATGTTCCCTGAGCAAAGCGGATAAGCTTGATGTTGAACAGCTTGCTGTCAACTGAATGCCATTCAAGGGTATCCTTAACCATTGCAGGAGCAGCGGGAGCAGCCTGAGCGGCACCACGGCCACCAAAACCTCCACGACCTCCGGCACGGGGAGCCTCAGACTCGACGATTACCTGATCACCGGCTTTGGGAAGAGAATTGATATCAGCTGAGAACTGGCCGGGGAAATACTCCTTGGTCAACTCTGTCTGGATATAACTGTCTGTAAATACGGTGTTACCGCTGTTGGGCTTGTTGATAGGCTCAATGATAGTCCATCTGCGGATAAATCCCTTGTCATCCGGCTTGGCAGGAGCTGCATCGGGCTTAATCTCTACGAAATACTGATCATATGCAACATTTCTGTTTGCAACACGCTGCGGATCAATTGACTCGCTGGCAACCTGCGAATCATCTGCAGAACCGCTGGCAGGCTGGGGCTCAACTGCTGACTTGCTTGAGCCGCAAGCAACCAGAACGGCAGTCATACCGACCGCCAGAATAGTTTTGAAGTTTCTGTTCATAATGAACTTTGGATAAAATTAGGTTTATAATAAATTAAATTGTCTGCACATTTGGCGTGCTAATTTACAACAAATAGTTAACAATACCTATCTGTATGGAGTAAATTGAGCAAAAAAACAACCGGCTCAATCACTGAACCGGTTGTTTAAAAAATTATCTGAATCTCAGAAATGTACTCTTACTTACGTTTCTTGAGCAACAGGCCAAGGCAGAAGCCTACCAATACACCGCAAAGGATGAAAAGCCATGTATTTGAAGAACCTGACTTATACTGCGGAGCGGGAGTATCAATGCCCCAGAAGAACTGAGCCATCTGATAGAGTGAACGTCGCCAGGTCAGGAACTCATGAGCAGTACCCTCTGATACGTAACCCATTACATCAAAACCAGCCTCCTTCATGGCCTCGGTAGCGCTGTTGATGGCAGCGGGTGACTCCTTGCTGCCGCAGCTCATGAATATTTTCTTAACCTTTACAGAGTCACCAATCTCCTGCGGGTTATACTGACCGCCTGAAAGCAGACCGTAGTAACCGAACATCTCGGGACGTGCCAGAGTGATTGAGTGAGTCTCCATACCACCCATGGACAGACCTGCCATAGCACGGTTCTCCATGTTGGGGATAGTGCGGAAGTGAGCATCTACATAAGGTACCAACTCGTCGCAGAGAACGGTCTGGAATCCGGCATTGCTGCCAAATCCACCGAATCCGCCACCGAATCCACCGGCAGGACGCTGGCCCTGAGGACGCTGAGCGGGAGCACCGGCTGCGGGAGCCTGGCCCTGAGGACGCTGAGCGGGAGCAGCACCGGGAGCGGGAGCTGCGGGACGTGCACCGGCTGCGGGAGCGCCACCTGCAGGAGCAGCGGGACGACGCATACCACCACCAAATCCACCGGGACGGAAGCCCTCATTGGTCATACCGTAGGTGCATACAATGATGAAAGGTCTGATCTTGCCGTCGGCAATCAGGTTATCCATGATGAGGTTTGCGTGACCCTGGGTCATCCATGCAGTCTCATCCTCACCCCAGCCATGCTGCAGGTAAAGAACCGGGTAACGTACGTTAGCCTTGTCCTGATAGTATGTAGGAGGTGTGTAAACGAATGCGCGCTTGAGCATGTTAGTGCTCTCTGACCAGAACAGGATCTGCTGTACGAAGCCGTGCGGAACATCACGCTCTGCGTAGAAATCAGCATCGTGGGCGGGAATCTCGATACCGCTCTCCCAACGTGTTGAACCGTAGTAGTTGTTGGTACCGGGGTCGTTGAATGTACCGCCGTCAATGTTAAGATGATAGTAGTGGAAACCCTCATCCAGAGGAGCTGATGTGGTACCGGTCCAGAAGCCGTCTGCACCCTTAACGAGGTCAGTACCGCCGTGAGTACCGCCAAGTCCCAGGTTCACTGATACGAACTGGGCGTTGGGAGCCTGAACGCGGAAACGGGCATAACCCTGGGAATTTACCTGAGGATACTCCTGCTGGGGCTGGTTCTTGGTTGAGGGCTTGAAGTCCTCCTTGATCTCAGTGTTCTGTGCTACACAGAAACCGGCTGTCAGAAGAGCCGCACTGAAAAGAACTGTAAACTTTCTCATTTCTAAAACTTGGTTATAAGTTAGTCAGTAAAATCATTTGAAGCAAAGCTGTACGAACTGGTACAGGCTGCGACGCCATGTATGCCACTCGTGAGCGGTACCCTCGGAGATGTAACCGGTGGCGTTGATGCCGGCCTTCTTCAGATTCTCGGCAGCCTCCATTACACCCATGTTCTCCTTACCGCCGCAACTCATGAACAGAGCCTTGTTGGTCTCCTTGTAGCCCTCGGCACCCTCAATGTCCTGCAGAGAGATGGTACCACCGCTGAACATACCTACATAAGCGAATACCTTAGGATTGGCAAGTGTGACTGAACGGGTTGTCATACCACCCATTGACAGACCGGCCATTGCACGGTGCTGAGGATCGGCAATTACACGGTAGTTCTTCTCAACCATGGGGATGATATCCTTGATGAGCACGTCACCGAATGCACCGCCCATCATGAAGCCGCCGCCAAAGCCGCCACGACGCTGGCCGCCCTGAGGAGCCTGACCCTGAGCCTGAGCATCAGCTGCGGGACCGCCGGGACGCTGACCGCCAAAGCCGCCGAAACCGCCCATGCCGCCGCCCTGCTGACCGGCAGGCTGTGCATCCAGACAATCGATAACGATGATGAACGGAACAGCCTTCTTCTCGGCAATCAGGTTGTCCATGATCTGAGCGGTGTGGCCCTGCTCTGCCCAACCGTGCTCGTTCTCACCCATACCGTGCATCAGGTACAGAACCGGGAACTTCTTGGTTGTGTTGGTGTAATACTCATTGGGGAAATAGATGTAGCAGTGACGCATCTTCTCGGTTACTGATGACCAGTAGTAAACCTCGTTCATGCTGCCCTGCGGCACGTTCTTAACCTGCCAGAAGTCCTGATCATCGGACGGAACCTCGATTCCGCTGCCCCAACGGCTAGCGCCATAGTAGTAGAGGCTTCCCGGATCGGGTACGCTTGCGCCGTCAATATTCAGCTGATAGTAGTGGAAACCGGGATCCTGAGGAGCCGAAGTACCGGTCCATACTCCGTTCTCATTCTTGCTCATTGAATAGATCTTACCGTCTATGTCAAGACCTACGGAAGTAGCGTTGGGGGCCGAAATCTGAGCACGGACCATGCGCTGTGAGTTTACCATAGGATACTGGTGATTAGCCTGATTGTTAGCTGCGGGCTTGAAATCTTCTGTTACATTCTCAGTTACTGAAGGAACTGTGGGGTTACCTCCGCCACGACCGAACTGAGCATACGCTGACACTGTTGCAAGTGCCAAAAGAGAAAGGATAATTTTTTTCATATTGTTATTTATTTGGTTTGAAATATTGCGCACGTTCTGCAAACATACAAATAATATTTCCAATTGTTAACTATATAAACCCAAAAAAGCGAGGTTACTGTACCTCTGATGCTATCTTGCGGGCCCTGTCCATATGTTTTTCCAGATTTTTGATACGGGTGGCATCACTGGGATGAGTGCTCATGAACTCCGGAACATACTGGCTGTTGTTCTGAGACATACGTTTCCACAGTACGGGAGCCTGTGTTATGTCATAACCCGCGATAGCCATGATGTACAGTCCTATCTCATCGGCCTCTGACTCATGTTTGCGGGAGTAAGGGAGCAGGTAGCAATACTCGCTGCCCACGGCAAATGCAGCCTCAAACAGGATACGTCCGTTCTGTGAAGTTTTCTGTTCCACCACCTGACCGGTAACAGCACCCACCACACTTGAAAGGGCCTGCTGCGACATACGCTCATTGCCGTGACGGGCCAACGCATGGGCAATCTCATGTCCCATTACCACGGCAACCAGGTCCGGAGTATCCAGCAACGGCATAATGCCCTCATAGAAAACCACCTGTCCGCCGGGCATGCAGAACGCGTTCACCTGATCATCACTGACCAGTCTGAAACTCCAGTTAATGCCTTCCAGAAGTGACAGTTCCCCCTTGCTGGCCAAATATTTGGTCAGCGCAGTGGTGATGCGCTCCCCCACCTCCTGTATCATAGCCGCCTGGGCCTTATTGCCCGATACCTTGGCGGTAGTCATCATCTCATTGTAAGATTCGTTTGACAGAGACGCGATCTCACTGTCCGAAAACAGCAGCATCCTGTTGCGGCCGGTAAAAGCCACTGAACTGCATGCTATCACCAATGCTACTGACAGCAGGCAAGCCAAGAATCCGATAGTCCTTCTCATATGTCCTTCAGTCTTCTGTTTCAAGAATTTTCTTTATCTCCTCATCGGTCTTGTAGAGTTTGTCCTTGCAGAACTTTATCAGTTCACGGGCCTCCTTCAGGCTCTCGCCTATCTGGTCTATGTCCATCTTGTTCTCCTCAATCCTGGAAACTATCTCCTCCAGGCGTTTCATTGCTTCTTCATATTTCATCTTTATTGGTATTTAGGTTTGTAATCATATTATTTCGCTCTCCACGCTTCCGTCGGCAAACACCGTAGTAAGCCTGTCCCCCTTTTTTAGGTCCGATGCACTCTTGACCACATGTCCGCCTGCCCTGGTAAGCGAATAACCGCGCTTGAGTATGACAGCCGGGTCTGCTGCGGTCAGGGTTTTGTCCACGATTTCCAGTTTATGGGTCTGTGCGGTAATCAGATTTCGCACTCCGTTGACAGATCTTATCCAAACCGTCTCCAGAAGTTGCTCCTGCCTTGTCCTGAGCACTGCGAATAGAGATGGCAGTTTCTGTGACAACCTTTCTATTCTCACGTTCTCGGCGTTCATCCTGCCGGTTATGGCATCACTCATCCTGCGGGTCAGGTTTTCCAGTTCCGATGCGGTATCAAACACCCTGTTTATAATGAATTCGGCCGCAGCCGTAGGAGTCTTGACCTTGGTGTGTGCCACCACATCGGCCACCGTATCGTCACGCTCGTGACCGATACCGGTTATCACAGGTAGCGGGAAATTGGCTATGTTGAAAGCCAGGTTATAGGAGTCAAAGCAACTCAGTTCACTGACAGCACCGCCACCCCTTATTATAACCACAAGGTCGAAATCGTCCCTGCGTGCGGCAACCGCATTCAGAGCCGATACTACACTGCGCTCCACATCATCGCCCTGCATAAGGGCCGGAAACAGCTTGACGTAGAACCGGAACCCGTAGATATTGCTGTCCAACTGATTGCGGAAATCGCCCCAACCGGCCGCCGTAGCAGATGATATTACGGCAATCCTGTGGGGCAGTGCCGGGATCTCAAGTTCCTTGTTCAACCCTATGACACCGTCCCTGGCAAGTTGTTCCAGTATCTCCTTGCGGCGGCGCGCCATATCTCCCATGGTATACGCGGGGTCAATATCCTGCACCACCAATGAGTATCCGTAGACCTCATGGAATGTGACTGTAACCTGAAGCAGGACCTTCATGCCCACTTTAAGGGTCTCACCTGTCTGTGCCTCGAAATAGGGTTTCAACTTTAGCCATGTGCCGCGCCAGATATTGGCTTTGGCCTTGGCCAGAAAATTACGGCCCGTTGCATCCTTCTGGACCAGTTCCAGATAGCAGTGTCCCTGCCCCGAAGGGCTTATGCTGCTTATCTCGGCCTGTACCCAGTAGGCGTCGGGCATCTCAAACTGGAGAGTGCTCTTGACCCTGCCGTTGAGTTCAAGTAATGATAATGTTTCCATAGTATCAATAATGCGGAAAATCGTTTTCCCTTTTTATTTCAAGCACCTCGAGGTTCCGGAAGGTCTTGCCCTCCACCTCAAGACGCACCAGCGTACGCACTTTCTGCCAACCTTGCAGACCGGCGGCGCCGGGATTTATGAAAAGCATGTTGAACTGCTTGTCATGCATCACTTTAAGTATGTGCGAATGGCCGCATACCAGCAAATCCGGAGTCTCTGTCAGCAACTGTTCCCGTACGGAACGGTCATAATGTTCGGGCGAACCACCTATGTGCTTTATCATGATGTTGGCATCCTCCACCTTGAAACGGTAAATCTCGGTTGTGAAACGGCGCACGTCCTGTCCGTCACAGTTACCCCATACGGCACGGACGGTTGCAATCTTTGAAAGACGTTCCAGAATCTCGTACGACCCCACATCGCCGGCATGCCAGATTTCGTCACAACCCTCCAGGAAGGTGGCGTAGCGGTCATCCCAATAGGCGTGGGTATCGGACAGGATTCCTATCTTTTTCATATTCCGAGTTTTTCCTTTGCCAAAGATACTATTATATCGGCACACTTTTCATACCCGAATGTGGTGCTGTTCAGACAGATGTCATAAACGGCGGTGTCACCCCAGGTGCGGCCGGTAAAATAGTTGTAGTACGATGAGCGCTTACGATCAATGTCCTCAATCAGAGAGAGGGCCTTAGAATTGGTCATGTCATCACCGGCATGGCGCATCACACGGGCCACGCGGTCATCGGTATCGGCCGCAATGAAAACGTTCAGAAGGCGGTCGCTGTCACGCAGCACGTAATCAGCGCAGCGGCCTATGAACACGCAATCCTCGGTCTCGTGTATCTTGCGGATGGCGTCGCTCTGCATGTTGAATATGGATTCATTGCTCAGATAGTTGCTTGACATTCCGTTGCTGTTGAAGTGTCCCATAAACAGCGAACGCAGCCCCTTGCGGGTCTTCTCCTCGTCGGCCTCGTCAAAGAACTTTTCACTGAAACCGGTGTTCTGGGCCGCCTTCTTGAGGAGGTCACGGTCATACACCTTTATACCAAGTTTCTCTGCGACAATAGTTGCCACGTTACGGCCACCGCTGCAGAACTTGCGGCCTATGCATATACAGTAGTGCTTATCCATATCACACCATTTTTTTGAGTTTTCTTACTTGAGGAACAAGAAGGGAGAATCCCAATATGACAGAGAGTATGTCCGATGCCGGCATACTGTACCAGATTCCGTCTATGCCGTAATAACGCGGCAGTATAATAAGGAACGGAATGAGCAGGAGCAACTGACGGGACAGTGACATGAGGATTGACTTTCCGGGCATTCCTATGCTCTGGAAAAAGTTTCCTATCACCATCTGCGAGCCTATGAGCGGAAAGAATATGAAGTTTATCTTCATTCCGTTATGTGTGATGGCGGTCAGTTCGGGGTCATCGGTAAATATGCGTATGCACATATCGGGCAGGAATTCACCTATGACAAATCCCAACGTGGTGACACAGGTACCAAAGAACATGGTCAGGTTAAGCACCCTGAGTACGCGTCCCATCTGACGGGCGCCGTAATTGTAACCGGCTATGGGCTGCATGGCCTGGTTGAATCCCATCACCATCATAACCACCATGAATCCTATGCTGTTGATTATACTGTATGCGCCGATGGCCACGTCACTGCCGTATTCGAGCAGTCCGCGGTTTATGAGCAGCACCACAAAGCAGGCGGCCGCGTTCATGAGGCATGGTGAAAGGCCGATGGTAAGCATATTCCTTACCAGGTCACCGTGCAGACGGAATGTACCTTTTTTAAGATGTATCAGTTCACTCTTGTCCGATAACTGGAAGCACTGCCATACGAATGCCAGCACCTGCGATATCACGGTGGCAATGGCAGCGCCTTTGATTCCCCAATGGAACACCATGATAAATAGGTAATCCAGCAGGGTGTTCAGCAGCACGGTTCCGATTGTGGCCACCATTGCCTTGTTGGGATGGCCTGCCGCTCTCAGTATGCAGTTGATACCCAGATAAAGATGAGTGAAAGCATTACCCGCCAGGATAATCACCATATACTCACGGGCATAGCCTATTGTTACTTCTGTAGCACCGAACAGCGTCAGGATGGGATTGATGAAAATGAGTGACAACGCTCCGAACAGCACTCCTATAAGAATGTTAAGCGTCACCGAGTTACCCAACAGCATCTGGGCGCTCTCATGGTCTTTCTGTCCCAACTTAAGTGAAATCATGGTTCCGGAGCCCACGCCGACCATTGATCCGAGCGCAGCCGACAGATTCATAAGCGGGAACGTCACAGCAAGGCCGGAAAGAGCCATCGGGCCCACTCCGTGGCCGATGAACGCACGGTCCACAATGTTATACAGTGAGGAGGCCAGCATAGCAATCATGGCCGGTACGGCGTACCTGATTAGAAGTTTTCCGATTTTTTCTGTACCCAGTTCCTGGGGTGTTTTCAATTCTGCCATTTTAAGTTTTTGATTTTACACAGCAAAGATACATTTTTTAATGAGGTCCATTAAACTTTTGCGATTTCCTGATATCTTAAATAAGCAAAGTTTAAACAACTTCTAACCTAAAATAACAAAACAATGAAGAAGATTTTATTCGCAATCGCAGCTCTGATGGTTTCAACACTGAGCTTTGCACAGGGATTTGGCGGCGGTTTCGGCGGCGGCCAGGGTATGAGTATGAATCCTGAGGATATGGCCAAACGTCAGGCTGACCGTCTCAAGGAGCAGCTTGAACTGAACCAGGTTCAGTATGACTCAATCTACAACTATTATGTTGCTAACGCCAAGGAGCAGGCAGCACGCCGTGAGCAGATGCAGAACGGTGGCGGTCAGCCCTCACAGGAGGATATGCAGGCCATGATGGAGCAGATGCAGAAGCAGCGCGCCGCTCAGGAGGCCAAGATCAAGTCTTTCCTGACCGATGACCAGAAGAAGAAATATGACGAGATTCAGGAGCAGCGTCGTCAGCAGCGTCAGCAGGGTGGCGGCGGATTCGGCGGCGGATTCGGCGGTGGCATGCCTCAGGGCGGTGGCCAGGGCGGATTTGGCGGCGGTTTCGGCGGAGCACGTCCCCAGTAATCTCTGACAATCTGAAAAATAAGACGGGAGTCCGGAAATACGGGCTCCCGTTTTTTTCTTCACGCCAATAGGCCATTGTCAGAATTTTTATACTTTTACACTCGTGAAACAATTACTCTGCCTGATTACCGCGTTTATGCTGTCCGGCCTTGTGCTGTCGGCCGGCAATCCACCCGAAGACCCGGATGATTTCATCCGGGATCTGATGCGTTTCTCGGGTAACATACATCAGTTCAACAACATATTTCCACAGGAGAAGGTTTATCTGGAATTTGACAACACCGCTTACTTCCAGGGTGAGATAATATGGTTCAAGGCATTCGTCACGCATGCCACGACACTTAAACGCGCCCCAAGCAAAGTTCTGTACGTAGATTTCCTCTCCCCGACCGGACAGTTAATCCTGCAGCAGAAACTCAAGGTCATAGCAGGCCAGTGCGACGGTGCCATTCCCCTATATGACGCCGACACTCAACAGGCACGTGAGAAACGGGGTATCATGGAATACCCAAGCGGCTTTTATGAGATAAGGGCTTATACACAGAATATGCTTGATTTCAGTGAAGATGTCATATTCACTCGTGTAATTCCCATATATACCAAACCCAAAAGGCCGGGAGATTTTGAAAACTCGACCATAGTGCTTAAGGATGACAATCCCTTCATTCCCGAAATCCGTGACGAAGCCGATGAAAAGGAGCGCAGAATCAACCTCTCGTTTTTCCCCGAAGGAGGTGACCTCATTGCAGGATTGGATTGCAACATTGCGTTCAAGGCTACAGGTAAGGACGGACTAGGTCTCGATGGATTTCTTCTCTTCAACGGAAGGACCGATACCGCATACGTAGTACATGACGGCATGGGCGCTTTCCGAATCAACCCAAAAGGTTCCGAAACCGTTCAATTCATAGCCAGCGACGGAACGGGCGCACGGTTCAGCCTGCCCAAGGCACAGAAAAGCGGTTACGCCATGATTTCAGAACCCTGCACCGATTCCCTGCTGCATGTATACATATCCAGGACCGCTGACCGCATCGGCGAACAGACCGCATTGGCGGTAACCTGCCGCGGTGAAGTAATTCATTTTCAGGAGATTCAGCTCACAGACAGGACATCAGTTGACATTGACTGCTCAAACTGGCCCATAGGCGTATGCAGGATGACGCTGTATGACAAGAAAGGTATGATACTGTCATCCCGCAGCATATTCCATAACAACGACAGATTCCATAGCCCGGCTATAACCATAAGGACAGACAGCATGTCTCGACAGCCGTTCAGCAAGGAGATCCTTTCGCTCAAACTGACCGACAGGAACGGAAATCCCATCCGTGACAGGTTCTGTCTCTCAGTACGTGACATGACCGATTTCGGAAGCGGCCTGACAGATAACCTTCAGACCAATCTGCTGCTCTCATCGGACCTGAGAGGCTACATACACGACCCCGCATGGTATCTTACAGCCAATGACTCAGAGCACCGTAACGCGCTCAACCTGCTTACCCTGATACAGGGATGGGAACGTTATGAATGGAAGTTCATGACCGGCCAGAAGTCTTTTGCCGAAAAGCACAGGATAGAAGATAGTCTGACCATGAACGGATGGGTGCTCTCGTATTCCAAAAGGGCTCCCGTATCGGATATCAATGTACTGGCATCGGTACAACCCAACTATGACAAGACCAAGTTCGAAACATTTGAATATCACACGGACACGACAGGCTATTTCGGGTTTGACCTGACAGATTTCTACGGAAAGGCCAAGATGACAATCAACCTGATGTCAAAGAAAAGGAACGGCAAATCCAAGTATGAAAAGAGCATCCGTATCAGATTTGAACGTTCCGACCGTCCCGAGCCCAAGCCCTTCCTCAAGGAAGAGATAGACATGACCCGCAACAAAAACAACCCCAAGGCCGCTGAACCGGATTTTACCGACGACGGACTACCGTTGGTAATAAGGGAAGATTTGGGCATAGTGCTTGATGATGTAGATATAACGGAAAAACGGCAGTTTATTGATTACGACACCTTTACGTCACTGGATGCACAAAAGGAATCTGAGATGGAACTGGACCTGGGCGAATTCACCACCGATGTACACGGCTACTTCCTGGAAAAGGGCATACGTTTTAATCTGGAGCCCTATTATTACGTACATAATTCACAGAAAGTCCTGGACAAGAAGCCTTTTGACATCCCTACTGGTATAGACATGATTGATGTCAAGAGCATAATAGTGTATGACCAGGCCATGTTTCCCCGCAAGATAGCCGAACTTGCACCGCTTCTTGTGGATTATCATCAGAAACGCCTTGATTCAGACTGGTTCGATTGGGTTGAATTCTCTTTTGACAGATACTATCTGGTTGACATTCAGATAAAGGAAGACAGGGATCTGCTGTCATACAGGGATATCACCAACCTTGGACGCAGGACCACTACAATAGACGGCTTTTCAAAACCGGTTGAATTCTATGCTCCCCAATACCCCGAAGGCGGTATTTACGGTGATGTCGATGCCCGCCGCACGCTCTACTGGAACCCCAATGTCATAACCGACAGTCAGGGCAATGCCCGCGTTGAGTTCTACAACAACAGCTACTCACAGCGTTTCACGGTAACCGGAGCCGGAATCACCGCCTCCGGCATCCCCTACATCCTAAATCAGAACTGGTAACTGAACGAACAGGGTCTGACCCTAAAAGACCGAGCACCCAATCAGCACCAAAAGCTGAGCAGTAAGAATCCTAAGGAACATAGTCAAAGGATAAACCGTAGAGTAAGCCACAGCCGGAGCGTCATGCTCGGTCTGGCTGTTGGCAAAAGCCAAAGCCGGAGGATTGGTGCTGGCACCTGCCACAAGACCCAGTATGCTGTAGTAATTCATGTTATGACGCTTACGTGCAATAAGTGCTACAACAAATACCGGTATTACGGTGATGAGCAGACCAGCCAGCATGTATGTAAGGCCGTCACCCGATGTTATTGTCTCCACGAATGTGGCACCTGACTTGATGCCCACGCTGGCCAGGAAGAGTGCGATACCCACCTCACGCAGCATCATGTTGGCGCTGGCCTTGGTATATGTAACCAGACCCAGTTTGTATCCGAACCTGCTTATCAGGATAGCCACAACCAGTGGACCGCCGGCCAGACCCAGTTTAAGCGGAGTGGGAATACCCGGTATAGCAATAGGAATACTACCAAACAGGACACCCGCCAGAATACCTATAAATAATGTAGCGATATTAGGCACATCCAGACGTTTCATCTCATTGCCTACACGCTGAGCCACTGCTGCCACGCTGCTCTCCTTGCCTACAACCGACAGGCGGTCACCTATCTGAAGTACCAGGCTGGCCGATGCGAACAACTCAGTACCTGAACGCACCACGCGGGTGATTGTGACATCATATATGCTGCCCAGATGCAACTGTCCAAGCGTCTTGCCGTTAAGTTTCTCCTTTGTAACAACGATACGGCGTGAAACCAGCGGCTCAGTACCCTTCACGTTATCCCACTCAACCTCTACGGCCGATCCCAACAATGTGCGAATGGCCTCACCGTCATCCTCTGAGCTTACCACGCAGAGTTGGTCACCAAGATTAACCACACTGTCACGATGGGGTGTGACGACTACGCCTTCATGCAGCAGACGTGAGCAGATAAACTCACGGTTGATGAGACGACGCAGTTCAAGGATGGTCTTGCCGTCCAGTCGCTCATTGGTCATCTCCAGATACTGTCTCATGGGCTTGGTGCTTGTATCCTCCTGCTTCATGCTCTCCAACTGCGCATTCTCCTTATCATCCTTGATGCGGCAGATGGCCTTCACTATCATCGGCACCATAATGACACCCAGCACGGCAAGCGGATAAGCGCATGCGTAACCGTTGGCAATCTCGGCTGTGCCGCCACCCATCTGACGGAGCGCCTCCTCGGCAGCACCCAGTCCCGGAGTATTGGTAACGGCACCGCTCAGCACGCCCACCAGCATGGGGAAACTGTCGGGGTCGGTACGGTCAAACAGGAGCAGATATGCACCTATTGCAACCACGATATTAAGGAATATCATAAGTACGGCCAGACGGTTCATCTGAATTCCGCCCTTGGCGAATGAACTGAAAAACGACGGTCCCACCTGAAGACCAAGACTGTAGACAAAAAGTATCAGTCCAAAATCCTGAACAAAACTTATAGTCTTAATATTACCGGTAAAACCGAAATGAGCCACTACGATACCCGTAAACAGTATGAATGCCACTCCGAACGATACGCCGCGGAATTTAAGTTTTCCAAGCATCATGCCAACGGCGATGACAAAAGAGTAAAGCAGAAGCAGATGGGCTATTGATTCAGTGTCAAACAGAAGCGTCTTAATCCAATCCATTGTAAATCAGTGTTTTGTCCAGATATAATAAGTTGTCCTAATTTTCGGGTGCAAAGTTACTTACAATTTGCCGATAATAGCCGTCTGCACTCTATTATAAAACCTTAAAAATTTATAGTTATTCATAGAATATAAATCTAAAGATTTAAGTAGGTTTACTCAATCTAATTACATATCTTTGCCAGACTATGCGCTCAATGAGGGCCATAGCAAGAGAATTATCCTATCAAACAAGTAATATTTTATGTCAAACATTAAAGAAAAACTCTTCTCAGAGTTCCCGCCCGTGTCCACCGAGGAGTGGATGGCAAAAATCACGGAAGACCTTAAGGGCGCCGATTTTGAGAAGAAACTCGTCTGGAGAACCAACGAGGGATTCAAGGTTCAGCCGTTCTACCGCCAGGAGGATCTGCAAGGCCTTGACACAGAGACCAAGCCCGGAGAATTTCCTTACAAGCGTGGCACCAAAGCCTGCAACACATGGTTCGTTCGTCAGGGCATCAGCACGAAAGACATCAAAGAAGCTAACGCAAAGGCACTGGACATCCTTAACAAGGGTGTCGACTCACTCAGTTTCTGCTGCCGCGGCCGTCTTATCGAGGGGGCCGATCTGGAGGCACTGCTCAAGGACATCTGTGCCGATTGCATCGAACTCAACTTCAGCACCAAGCCCCAGCTGGCATGCGCACAGGCCAAGGCTCTGGTTGACTATTTCACCAAAAAAGGCTATGACCTGAGTACCCTTAAGGGTTCTATCTCATATGACCCCATCGCTTCAATGCTCAAGCACGGTGTTGAGTGCGGTCTTGATGACGCTGCCAAACTGATTGAGATACTTGAGCCCCTCAAGAAGTTCCGCGCACTTACCGTAAAGGCTTCAATGCTCACCGACAGCGGCGCATTCTGCTATCAGGAGCTGGGTTACGCTCTGGCTTGGGGTAACGAGTACATGCGTACCCTCACCGAGGCCGGTGTTCCTGCCGATAAGGTTGCCAAGAAGATCCAGTTCAACATGGGTATCGGCTCCAACTACTTTATGGAGATTGCCAAGTTCCGCGCAGCCCGTATGCTGTGGGCCAAGATAGTCGAGGCCTACAAGCCCGAGTGCCACTGCGGCAAGAACCCCGAGGACGGCATCTGCCGTTGCTCATGCAAGATGTTCATCAATGCAGTCACCACCAAGTACAACCAGACACTGTTTGACCCGTACGTAAACCTGCTGCGTTCACAGACCGAGGCCATGAGCGCCGCTCTGGCAGGTGTCAACTCAATCACCGTAACTCCGTTCGATGCCTCATATGAGACTCCCGATGATTTCTCGGAGCGTCTGGCCCGCAACCAGCAGCTGCTGCTTAAGGAGGAGTCACACTTTGACAAGGTGGTAGATCCCGCCGGCGGTTCATACTACGTGGAGAACCTGACAGAGGCTCTGGCAGAGCAGGCATGGAAGCTGTTCCTCCAGGTAGAGGATGAGGGCGGCATGCTGGCAATGGTAAAGGCCGGTAAGGTTCAGGAGGCTGTAAACGCCACCAACGCCACCCGTCATGAGAACGCCGCCAAGCGTAAGGAGTCACTTTTGGGAACCAACCAGTTCCCCAACATCAAGGAGATGTCCGAGGGCCGTGCCCCCAAGACCTGCAATTGCTGCTGCAAGTCTGAGGGTGAGGCAACCATCGCAACCCTTGACTCATCACGCATAGCATCAGAGTTTGAGGCATTGCGCCTGCAGACCGAGGCCAGCGGCCGCCGTCCCAAGGTGTTCATGCTCACCATCGGAAATCTGGCCATGCGTCAGGCCCGCGCCCAGTTCTCGGGTAACTTCTTTGGCTGCGCAGGCTACGAGATTATAGATAACCTTGGTTTCAAGACCGTCGAGGAGGGAGCCGAGGCAGCACGCAAGGCAGGTGCCGATATCGTGGTGCTCTGCTCAAGCGACGACGAGTACGCCGAGTACGGTCCCGCCGCATTCAAGGCAGTTGGTGACAGCGCAATCTTCGTGATTGCCGGTAACCCCGCCTGCATCGAGGACCTCAAGGCCGCCGGTATTGAGAATTACGTCCATGTACGCTGCAACGTACTTGAGACCCTCCGTGATTTCAACAGCAAGCTTAACATCAAATAATCCGTAGTTATGAAACCCGATTTCAAGAATATAGACATCAAGTCCGCAGCCCCCAAGGAGGCTCTTTGCGGATGCAAGACAAAGGCAGGTGCCGATGAGATCTGGAAGACTCCGGAGCACATTGAGGTAAAGCCTGTATATACAAAGGAGGACCTGGAGGGCATGGAGCATCTGAACTATGCCGCTGGTATCGCTCCCAACCTGCGTGGTCCCTACTCGACCATGTATGTGATGCGCCCCTGGACCATCCGTCAGTATGCCGGATTCTCCACTGCTGAGGAGAGTAACGCATTCTACCGCCGTAACCTGGCCGCCGGTCAGAAAGGTCTGTCAGTTGCGTTTGACCTTGCCACCCACCGCGGTTACGATGCTGACCACGAGCGTGTGGTTGGTGACGTTGGTAAGGCCGGTGTATCCATCTGCTCGGTCGAGGATATGAAGGTGCTGTTTGACGGCATACCTCTTAACAAGATGTCTGTCTCCATGACAATGAACGGTGCCGTTCTGCCTATCCTGGCTTTCTATATCGTGTCAGGTCTGGAACAGGGCGCCACACTTGAGGAATTGCAGGGAACCATCCAGAATGATATCCTCAAGGAGTTCATGGTGCGTAACACCTATATATATCCGCCCAAGTTCTCAATGAAGATCATAGCCGACATATTCGAGTACACATCACAGAATATGCCCAAGTTCAACTCAATTTCAATCTCCGGTTACCACATGCAGGAGGCAGGTGCCACCGCCGATATCGAGTTGGCTTACACTCTGGCCGACGGTATGGAGTATCTGCGTGCAGGTATCAACGCCGGCATGAACATCGATACATTCGCACCGCGTCTGTCATTCTTCTGGGCCATCGGTACCAACCACCTCATGGAGATTGCCAAGATGCGTGCAGCCCGTCTGCTCTGGGCCAAGATAACCAAGAGCTTCGGCGCCAAGAACCCCAAGTCAATGGCTCTGCGTACACACTGCCAGACTTCAGGTTGGTCACTCACCGAGCAGGATCCGTTCAACAACGTTGGCCGTACCTGCATCGAGGCTATGGCTGCAGCCCTGGGTCACACCCAGTCTCTGCACACCAACGCTCTGGACGAGGCTATCGCACTGCCTACAGATTTCAGTGCACGTATTGCCCGTAACACCCAGATTTACATCCAGGAGGAGACCAACGTATGCCGTGAGGTCGATCCGTGGGCAGGCTCATACTACATTGAGTCACTGACCAACGAGATTGCCCACAAGGCATGGGAGCACATCCAGGAGATCGAGAAGCTGGGCGGTATGGCCAAGGCCATCGAGACCGGTCTGCCCAAGATGCGTATCGAGGAGGCTGCAGCCCGCACACAGGCCCGCATCGACTCAGGCGTTCAGACCATTGTAGGTACCAACAAGTACCGTCTGGACCACGAGGATCCCATCGATATCCTTGAGGTCGATAACACCGCCGTACGCAACCAGCAGATTGAGCGCTTAAAGCAGCTCCGCGCTAACCGCAATGAGGCCGATGTTCAGAAGGCTCTGGATGCTATCACCAAGTGCGTCGAGACCGGACAGGGCAACCTGCTTGCACTTGCTGTCGAGGCCGCCAAGGTGCGTGCATCACTGGGTGAGATTTCTTATGCCTGCGAGAAGGTCGTAGGCCGTTACAAAGCAGTAATCAGAACAATATCAGGCGTGTATTCATCAGAAAGCAAGAAAGACGCAGACTTTGAGAGAGCCTGCCAGCTTACAGCAGAGTTCGCAAAGAAGGAGGGCCGTCAGCCCCGTATCATGATTGCCAAGATGGGTCAGGACGGTCACGACCGCGGCGCCAAGGTTGTAGCCACCGGTTACGCCGACTGCGGTTTTGACGTGGATATGGGTCCGCTCTTCCAGACTCCCGCCGAGTCTGCCCGCGAGGCTGTTGAGAACGATGTCCATGTACTGGGTGTCTCATCACTTGCCGCCGGTCACAAGACCCTGGTTCCGCAGGTAATTGAGGAACTCAAGAAACTGGGCCGTGAGGATATCCTGGTAATCGTGGGTGGCGTTATCCCCGCACAGGATTACGACTTCCTCTACAAGGCAGGTGCAGCCGCCATCTTCGGCCCCGGCACCAGCGTAGCCAAGGCCGCTTGCCAGATCATGGAACTCCTCCTCGCCGAGTAGTACCATTGCTCGCCAAAGTGTCCCACAAGAACCCCGCTCACAACCCGTGTAGCGGGGTTCGCTGTGTTACATCCCCTCTCCCAGAGCCCGTGTCCCACACTCACCCCCGCCACAATACCCTCTAACGCGGCCTCTTGTGTTACACTTTGGCAGTAATCCTAAAAACCACTATCTTCGCAAAAACAAAAACAGTATGAGAAGAGTCCTTTTCCATTGCCTGTCACTTTTGGTGACAGTTTTAATCATGTCCTGTTCACATAAGAGCAGCGTTTCCCCGATTGAAGATGTTATCACGATCGATGTTCCCGTCTATTACAATGATTCCGTACACTTTCCCAGTACATCGCGCTTGTTTGATTCTGTCACTATAGTATTGGAAACCGGTGGATTTGAAACTCTCTTGGGAGGAATGATCAAAGACATCAAGATATTGGATGATACACTGATAATCCTGTCGGGAGACTACACTAAAAGCACCTTGCACCTGTTTGATATTAACGGCCGGTTTATCAGAAAGATAGACAGGTCCGGCCGCGGCCCCGGCGAATATATAAACATCAAACAGATTGATATAGATCCGATAAAGCGTCATATCATTGTTTTTGACGATGGGTCAGGAATACTTCGTTACACAATGAATGGAGATTTTGTAAGTAAAGTCCGATATGAGCATGGTGCTGTGGATTTTGCATTACTGCCTGACGGCGGATACGTTCTGTTCTCTCCGTTTGCCAAGACTCCGCATGGCGGATTGTGGACCATTGATTCTCAAGGTAATTTCAAACGCACACTGATTTCATATGATGAATATAACATCAATGTAATTGTCGGTGACCATTGGCTCACCCATATCAATGACTCCGTAATCGGTTTTTCCGGGCTCAGAGATAAAATATACCATATTGCCAATGACACTATTTATCAGGCATACCAGGTTATCTCCGAGATTATTGTACCTGATGAGGAACAGCAAGAGAATAAACTGCCCTCATATTCCAAAGAGCGTTATTTTGAATCCGATAATCTGATGATGTTCGAACTCACTCGTATGGAATCGCCTTACCATTATGTCAGAACCTTTTATGAAAAGAAAGACGGTCAAACTGATTTTTTCTTCTGGCATAATCATCCGACCATTCCTAAAGACAATCAGCTTCCGCAATTCAGAACCAATTACAAAGACTGTTTCTTTAATGAATTGAGCACCTACTCCATCGTGAACAGCGATGATCTCAAAGCAAAATATCCGGGGATAACTGAGGAATCCAATCCCATAATCCAAATCTTCCGCTCAAAATAATTTTGTAACTTCGCGTACATGATAGTATGTATAGCTGAGAAACCCAGCGTGGCAAAGGATATAGCCGATGTGCTGGGCGCCAAGACAAAACACGACGGGTACATTGAGGGTAACGGTTATCAGGTAACCTGGACCTTCGGCCATTTGTGTACCCTTAAGGAACCCCATGACTACACACAGAACTGGAAGAACTGGAGCTTAGGCAGCCTGCCCATGATTCCGCCCCGGTTCGGTATAAAACTGATTGAGGACAAGGGAATTGAAAAGCAGTTCAAGATAATAGAGTCACTCATGCAGAAGGCCGATGGCATTATCAACTGCGGTGATGCCGGCCAGGAGGGTGAACTCATTCAGCGCTGGGTGATGCAGAAAGCCGGCGCCAAATGTCCCGTAAAACGTTTGTGGATATCATCACTGACCGAGGAGTCCATACGTGAGGGATTCAGCCACCTGCAGGATCAGGATGCGTTCAAGTCACTCTATGAGGCCGGCCTGTGCCGTGCCATAGGTGACTGGCTGCTTGGAATGAATGCAACACGTCTGTACACCATAAAATACCGCAACGGCAATAACCGCGGAGTGCTATCCATCGGCCGAGTTCAGACCCCCACTCTGGCTCTGGTTGTTAACCGCCAGAAGGAGATAGACAACTTTAAGCCCGAGCAGTACTGGGAACTCAAGACCGTCTATCGCGACACCACCTTTTCATATACAAAAGGCAAGTTCACCAAGATAGAGGACGGCCAGGCTCTGCTGGAAGAGATCCGCCCCCTGAACTTTGTCATAACCGATGTAACCCGCAAGGAGGGCCGTGACTTTGCCCCGCGCCTGTTTGACCTGACATCACTCCAGGTGGAGTGCAACCGCAAATACGGGTATTCGGCCGATGACACCCTCAAGACCATCCAGTCTCTCTACGAAAAGAAGATAACCACATACCCGCGCGTGGACACCACGTTCCTGAGTGATGATATCTACCCCAAGTGCCCCGGCATTTTGAAGGGCCTCAAGGATTACGCACAGTTCACCGCCCCGTTAGAGGGCCAGAAACTGCCCAAGTCCAAGAAGGTGTTTGACAACAGCAAGGTGACCGATCACCATGCCATCATACCCACCGGAGTCTATCCCAACAATCTGAGCCAGCAGGAGCGCGCGGTGTTTGACCTGATAGCCCGCCGCTTCATCGCCGTCTTCTACCCCGACTGCCTATACGCCCAGACCACCGTACTGGGCAAAGCCGGCCGTGCCGAGTTCAAGACTACCGGCCGCGAAATCCTCAAACCGGGATGGCGCGTACTCTTTGACAAGGAAAAGACCGATGAAAAGGCCGATGATGACGAGCGCATACTGCCCCAGTTCACCGTCGATGAAAGCGGCCCCCACCTGCCCGAACTGCAGGAAAAGTGGACCACCCCGCCTAAACCTTACACTGAGGCCACCCTGCTGCGCGCAATGGAAACCGCCGGTAAGTTGGTAAACGATGAGGAGTTGCGTGATGCCATGAAGGAGAATGGCATCGGCCGCCCCTCAACACGAGCAGCAATAATAGAAACCTTATATAAACGCGGGTACATGCGCAAGGAGAAGAAAAACCTCTATCCCACCCCTACGGGCATCGGCCTCATAGACCTTATCCATGAGGAGTTGCTCAAGAGTGCCGAACTTACGGGCATCTGGGAGAAACGTCTGCGCGAGATTGAGCGTGGCAAATACCAGCCCGCCCAGTTCATGGAAGAGCTGAAACAGATGGTTACCACCCTTGTACATGACGTCCTTGCCGATAATTCTTCAAGACTTTGAAAAAAAATTGATTTTTCTTGAAAGGAATCTGAGGGTTCGGATACTAATTGTATGAACGAACTCCAAAAACAGATGGATAACTTAGAGTTAGAATTCACAAAAATGGTCAGAGAGCACCGTAAGACAATATATACGGTGTGCTACTTCTTCTCTGACAATCCTGCCGAGGTCGATGACCTTTTCCAGGAAGTGTTGGTTAATCTTTGGAAAGGGTACCCCAAATTCCGCGGTGAGAGCAGTGTAAAGACTTGGCTGTGGCGCGTAAGCCTTAACACCTGCTGTGCCGTGAGCAGGGGCGAAAAGCGGAAAGTACCAACAATTCCGCTCGGTATTGAAAATGACATCCTCAGCAGCGGCAATGATGAGTCAAGCCAGCAGATCAAGATGCTGTACGACAGAATCAACAAACTTGAAGTGTTTGACCGCGCCATTATCCTTCTGTGGTTGGAGAGTATGAGTTATGATGAGATTGCAGCCATCGTGGGCATTACGACATCGGCCGTAACCAGCAGGCTGTTCCGCATCAAGGAGCAACTCAAATCTATGTCTAACAATTAATCCGTTAATCCTATGACAGACAATACTTTCAACCTCGACGAACTCAATGAGCTGAAGCAGGCATATCAGCTTATAGATGAGAAACTGGACGGCAAGGAGATAGTAACTCCCGAGCAGATAAAGACCGTTACCCTCAAGAATATCGGTTTCTTTAAGGAGACCTTCAAGAGAGATCTCACCTGGTCAACCCTGGCATTCGCACCCATGATGTTCCTGTACCTTCTGTTTACCAACAGATACACTGCCACATCTCTGTGTGTACTAGGCATTTACTACGCCATTGAACTTACCCTGCGTTTCCTGTTGATGCGCAAGATGTACAATGCCGATATCTCAGGACTTGATGTCAAGACCCTTCTGGATGTGGAAAAGAGCTACATGAGATCCAATGTGGCCATCGCATTCGCCGGATACTTATTCTGGACAGCTTACAGTCTGATCTACCTCAATACCACGGTTGCAATAATCTTCGCGGTATTACTCCTTCTGATGATTGTTACCAGAACCGGATTCTTCAAGAAAGGTATGATCAGGTCATTATCCACTCCCGTAGAGCCTAAGGAAATTGGAAAGGCAAGACAGATCTTTGTATGGTTCTTCTCCATACTCCTGATCATAGTACTTATTCCCTTGGTGGGAGGTAACATCTATAACATGGTTGCCAACGGCATTGAGCTTTTCAGCTTCCTGAGCAAGGCCGGATACATATTATGTTACGGTTCCCTTATACTCCAAGGCTTATTCCTGAAAAAGATCAGGATGGGGCAGGCCCCCAAGATTGCCAAGGCTACTACAATTATGGCCATAATAAGCATTGTGCTGACTCTTATTCCAGCCATCAAGCTGTATATCGCAGGCGGCTCAGTAGCATACACCGATATTTTCCCAGCATTCCTGGCGGTACTGGTATTATATATGAACTCCACCCCTAAAAAGCAATAAGATATGAAAACCTTAAGGAATAAAAATAGTACCAATCCCTTCAAGTTTTCCCCCAAAAAACAGCAATAACAACAAATATTACGCGTTATTACATTGTATGAAACGCGTGGCTACATTTATGATAATGTCAGCCCTGTGGCTCTTTTGCAGCTGCGGGGCTGAACTCAGTCTGCGCAAGGGTGACCAGCGCTATGCCCTGGGCGAATACACCGAGGCCGCCGCTCTCTACAAGAAGGCCTATGCCGGAACGCCCGCTTCTGAGAAGGAGCTGCGCGCCCAGACCGCCTTCAAACTGGCCGAGTGCTACCGCCGCACCAACTATGTGCCACGTGCCCTGGCCGCCTACAAGAATGCAGTCCGATACCACTATCCCGACTCAGTGGTTTACCGATACCTGGCCGATATGCTCCGACTTGACGGAAAGCCCGCCGAGGCCGAGAAGAACTATCTGATTGCGCTGCAGCATGATTCCACCGATGTGCTGGCACAGAACGGTCTTGAGTCCTGCCGTCTCATTCAGGGCTGGAAGGACAACCCCACCCGATATATCGTCAAGAAAGATCCCGTACTTAACGGCCGCTACAGCGACTGGTCACCGGTATTCGGCACGCCCGAGTATGACGTAGTCTATTTCACCTCATCCCGCAAGGAGTGCGCCGGCGAAGAGATCAACGCCATAACCGGAATGAAGAACTGCGACATATTCGTGTCACGCAAGGATGACAAGGGCAACTGGAAAAAACCCGAGCCCGTGGAGGGAGGACTGAACTCTGAGTTTGAGGACGGAACCTGCGCCATGAGTCCCGATTTCTCGACCATGTACTACACCTACTGCTCATCGGACCCCCAGCAGCCCCGTCCCGCCACCATATACAAATCATCCCGCTCTGACGCATCATGGTCACCGGGAACACCCTTTGGAAGTTCCAAGGACTCCATTTACAACTTTGCCCACCCCACCGTATCGCCCGACGGAGAGTGGCTCTACTTTGTGTCCGATATGGACGGAGGCTACGGCGGTCTGGACCTTTGGCGCATACCCATCTCCGGACGTCTCATTGGCGCCGAAAACCTGGGTCCCGATATCAACACACCAGGCAACGAGATGTTCCCCATGTTCCGCCGCAACGGTGAACTTTACTTCTCGTCAAACGGACATCCCGGCATGGGCGGTCTGGATATATTCTGCGCGGTAAGCACCAGTGACACCACCTGGACAGTCACCAACCTGGGCACGCCAGTAAACTCGCAGGCCGATGACTTTGGCATGACCTTTGAAGGCGATTACACCCGCGGATTCTTCAGCAGCAACCGTGGCGACGGCCGCGGCCGCGACCATATCTACCGTTTTGAACTGCCCGAAACCGTTCACAACATAATAGGCTGGGTCTATGAGAAAGACGGCTATGAACTGCCCGACGCACTGGTCTACCTGATAGGCAATGACGGCACCAACCTTAAACTCAACGTCAGGGAGGACGGATCGTTCACACAGCGTGTCAAACCCGGAGTGAGTTACCTGCTGCTGGGCACCGCCAAGGGCTTTATGAACTACAAGCAGGAGATGACGGCCGACAGCACAAACCAGGACCGCGAATACGTGCTGCAGTTCCCGCTCTCGTCAATCTCCAAGCCGGTCATGATAGACAACATATTCTTTGACTTTGGCCGCGCTACCCTGAGAGCTGAGTCGGCCCACTCTCTGGATGAACTTGTACAGCTGCTCAATGACAATGCAGGCGTAACAATAGAGATAGGCGCCCACTGCGATTATGTAGGCGATGATGACTACAACAAACGCCTGTCACAGCAGCGTGCCGAGAGTGTTGTCGAGTATCTGATAAAGAACGGCATTGACAGCAAGCGTCTTACCGCCCGCGGATACGGCGAGTCACAGCCCAAGACCGTCACTAAGAAGATTGCCGAAAAATATGATTTCCTGACCGAAGGCACCCAGCTCACCGAAGAATTCATAAAGAGCCTGCCCGATGACCGGCAGGAGATATGCAATCAGCTTAACCGCCGTACCGAGTTCCGCGTGATACGAACTACCTACGGCCTGTTCGGCGGAAAATAATCAGGATATGGAATTGCGTATCCTCCACTCCTGAGGATACATGTTATTGGCGCGGTTGCCAATGTTCTTGGCAAATCCCAGAGGTATGTTCTTATAGGTGAGCAGCACTATACCACGCGGCGCATCATCAAGTCTCACGGCATCACAGTGCAGATATGCAAGAGCCTGCTGTCGTGTTACCTCAACGCTACAGAAAGCATCACGGTTCAGAGCACTGCTCATGGCAAGAGCGTGAGCCGGAACCCAGTCACGTCCCTTCATCACCGCCACCTCTATACCCGGTACAAGCGCATAGAGTTCCTGGCCCGCCTGCCACATGTCATCCTTAAGGTCCGATGGCAACGCAAACACAGATTCGTTCTTGATAAAGAACTCGTATCCGTCTGTTATCCATGTCTTGCATTCAGCAGGTATCTTGGAACTGTCTGCTTTGAAAGGTCTGCCCTTCAATGCAACCTGAGATCCTTCAGGCTTGCGCAGCACGCAAAGGAAGAAACCCTCGCCTCGTGTGCGGTGCTGCATGAAATGGTATACGGGGATATTGTCATCAGTCAGCGAGCCGGCGATATTCCACTTGGGGTCAGGATTAAGGTCAATCGCCTGGGCTCCGTACTTGTCCATTATCCAGCGTACATTGTCCTCATCCTCCTGGCAGTTGAAAGTACAGGTACTGTATATAAGGTATCCACCCGCTTTCAACGCAGGCCAAATGTCATCAATTATCTCCCGCTGACGTGCGGCACACATCTCAACGTTCTTGACGCTCCAGTCACGGATAGCGCCCTCATCCTTTCGGAACATACCCTCACCAGAGCAGGGAGCGTCAACCGCAATAAGGTCAAACATAAGGCTTGACTCGCCAATCTGCCTGGGCGTATTGCAGGTAACCATAACACCCGGACGGCCCCACTTGACCATATTCTCAGCCAGTATCTGTGCACGGACGCGCTGAATCTCGTTCGATATCAGCAGACTGCCCTCGGGAAACATCCCAGCCAGCAGGGTTGACTTACCGCCGGGGGCCGCGCAAAGGTCAAGCGCACGGACAGGACCACTCACGCATTTCTTCAATGCCTGGGCCAGAAACATTGACGACGCCTCCTGCACATAGTAGCAGCCCTGATGCAGCAGCGGGTCCATGGTGAACTGCGGACGGTGGTCCAGGTAGACGGCCCCATCCATCCACTGCACGCGGCCATCGGCCCTGCATTCAAGTGACTCAAGGACAAGGTTTTCAGTATCGGCAGCCTTACAGTTGAACCTAATGCTCACCTCCGGTTCAGTGGCCAAAGCTGCCAGCAGAGCATCGCGCTCACCCTGCGGTAACATGTTGATAAATTCCTCTGATAACTGCATACCTTATCCCGATTTTACCGCGAAGGTAAGCCAAAAAATCAGTATATTCGCAGACAATAAAAAGGAAAACTTAATGAAACAGTATCTCGACCTGCTTGACAGAATACTTCGTGAAGGAGTGCAGAAAGGTGACCGTACCGGCACCGGCACGCTCAGCGTGTTCGGACATCAGATGCGGTTCAACCTGGAGGAGGGATTCCCGCTCCTGACCACCAAGAAACTGCACCTTAAATCCATCATTTACGAGTTGCTCTGGTTCCTGGACGGCAACACCAACGCCAAGTGGCTGCAGGATCGCGGTGTACGTATCTGGAACGAGTGGGCCGATCCCGACGGCAACCTGGGCCATATATACGGCTACCAGTGGCGCTCATGGCCCGATTATGACGGAGGTTTCATAGACCAGATATCCGAGGCTGTAGATACCATTAAGCATAACCCCGATTCACGCCGCATCATAGTAAGCGCATGGAACGTGGCAGATCTCAAGAACATGAACCTGCCCCCCTGCCACGCTTTCTTCCAGTTCTATGTAGCTGACGGCAAACTCAGCCTGCAACTCTACCAGCGCAGCGCCGACACTTTCCTGGGCGTTCCTTTCAACATAGCATCATATGCTCTGCTCACCATGATGATGGCGCAGGTAACAGGACTCAAGCCCGGTGATTTCATCCATACCACAGGTGATACCCACCTCTACCTGAACCACCTGGAGCAGGCCCGTCTGCAGCTTACACGTGATCCGCGTCCGCTACCCAAGATGATCATCAACCCCGATGTAAAGAGCATATTCGACTTCAAGTATGAGGATTTCCAGCTTGAAGGATATGACCCGCATCCGCACATCAAAGCCGACGTATCAGTATGATATCGATAATAGTTGCTATAGCCCAGAACGGGGCCATAGGTTATAAAGGGGACTTGATCTATCATCTGTCAGCAGACCTGCGCCGTTTCAAGGAACTCACCACAGGCCATACGGTCATCATGGGCCGCAAGACCTTTGAGTCACTGCCCAAGGGCGCGCTGCCCAACCGCCGCAACATAGTACTTACGCGCCAGCAGGGTGTATCATATCCCGGCACCGAGATCTACTCTTCAATTGATGAGGCTCTGAGCAAGTGCTCACGTGACGAGAAGGTCTATATCATGGGAGGAGCACAGGTCTACACTCAGGCTCTGCCTATGGCCGATGAACTTGAAATAACTCTGGTCAACGACACCCCGGCATTGGCCGACACATTCTTCCCCGAATTCGGCAGCGATGAAAGCTGGCATCTCATTAACCGGGAAGATCACAACCCGGATGAGAAAAACCCCTATCCTTACACTTTCCTTACCTACCGCAGATAAAACAGAAAAGGCTCCTTAAAAAAGGGGCCTTTCCTATAATGAACGATTATTTCGTTAGTCTTTCTTCTCTTTACCGGCAGAGTATACAATGTTCAAAGCACGTGCCTTTCTAAGCTCCTGCTTAACATCGGTCACGATACCCATCTGAACACCCTGGTCAATCTTAAGAGACATCTTCATGAGAGGTTTATCCTTCTCAAACATACTCTCACGCTCAGCAACTACGAAATCACGGATTGCCTCGGGCTCAGCGAAATACTCATTCAACTGAATACGGGGAGCCGCACCGTAGATGGCGCGATACTGCTTGGAGGGAGGACCGATGTAGATATGTGACACCAGTGATTTTCTCTCAAGTTTCTCAATCTCTGAACCTCCGGTAGGAGTCTTGACCTGAACCTTTACCTCAACGTCACGCATGGATGTTACCATCATGAAGAAGAACAATACGGTAAAGATAAGGTCAGGAAGTGACGAAGTATTCAACTCCGGCATTTCTCTCTTTCCATTACTTCTGAATTTACTCATTGCGCAGTACCATATTGTTTAGGTTCAGCCTCCGATATCTTGTTAGAGTAGACACCTCTAACTACCGGCTGCTCGGTCTTTTCATCACACTCTGAATAAGGTTTGCCGAAAGTCCTTCTGGCCCAGGCATCCCTTAATTCGCTATAAGCCTTTGACAGCTCATGCTGGACTTGGAAATAAATCTCGTAATTAGTCGTACGGTCTGTCTGAAGTGATATTACATGCTTTACGGTAGTTACAACTACGCCGTAGCCCTCAATATCATAGTCCTCCTTGATGGGAAGATTTACGTTATCGTCAGGATTTGCAATGAACTCCTTGGCGATATCCTTCAGTTCAGATACATCGATTACGCGGTTTATAACACCATTCTTGACAAAGATCTCATTGTTCTTGTTGACCTGGACCGTCATAACGTTACGCTCCTTGATCTTCATCTCCTGCTCTACAGCATCCGGATCCCACTCAGGAAGACGACGGGAAAGACCCGAGTCAGTGTCCATTGATGTGGTCACCAGGAAGAATATGAGCAGAATGAATGAGATATCTGCTGTCGAAGACTGGTTAAGTCCGGGAACTTTTCTTTTACCTTTTCCCATAACTCTTATTCTCCAATTTGTCTCTTACCTTCTAGCCTTGAAGAGTCCGGTCATAGAAAGAACCGAGCAGATTACTGATACTATTAAGAGTGCGTAAATAGAGAACAGGCAAACATCAGAAATCTGGAGTTGCCAAACTGTCCTGACTACTTCTCCATCACCCTTGAGTACGGGGTCAGTACTTGACAGGAAGTAAGATACAATCAGTACGATAAAGGTGAATACGAACACCCAAACGGCATAACCGGTCTTACTCTTCTTCTTCTCTTCTTCAGTCAGGAACTTTCTTCCCTTCAATGATCTGATACCTGATACAATACCGAAACCGAATACTGACAGAATGCATATGCCCACAAGAGCATAAAGCCATATCAGCAGAACGCCGGTATATTGAGGATCTGTAAGGTTCTTCCCGTTGCTATATGTGGTATTTCCGTAACCTACACCGAAGAACAGTACAAGAACTGCGAGGGAAATTACGAAGAGAATACCCAGAGCCCACTTGGAAGCCTTGATTTGTTTATTCTCGTTATCCATAGTTCAGTTCTTATTACTTTTTGAACTTAATGTTATACTCAACGATGATATCAAGCAGAGATACTGAAGAATCCTCCATATCTGTATTAAGGGCCTCAACCTTACTCAGGATGTAGTTGTAGAACACCTGAAGGATAAGAGCAACGATAATACCGAAGATAGTTGTGATAAGGGCAACCTTCATACCGCCGGCAACAACGTTAGGTGAAATATCACCAGCCTTCTGGATATCATCGAATGCCTGTACCATACCGATCACAGTTCCCAAGAATCCCAGTGAAGGAGACATTGCTATGAACAGGGTGATCCAAGAGAGGTTCTTCTCAAGTTTTGAAGCCTCAACGCTACCGTAGGAAACAACTGAACGCTCTACAACGTCAAGACCCTGGTCGATTCTGAGCAGTCCCTGATAGCAGATTGAAGCCACAGGACCACGGGTATCGCGGCAGATTGATTTTGCACCTTCTACGTCACCGTTATTGAGAGCAGCCTGAACGTCCTTGAGGAGTTTGTTGCTGTTGATCTCAGAAAGGCTGAGGAAAATGATACGCTCTATGCAGAGAGCAAGACCGAAAATCATAGCGACGGCAACCAGAGCCATGAAGCCTGCACTACCCTCGATGAACTTAACCTTGATAGTCTTGTGAAGGCCCTTGGGCTCTTCAACGTCTCCTTCGGCCTCGGTGTCAGCCTCTACATCTTCAACAGCTGCGATTGAATCAACAGCGGCAGAATCTTCCTGAGCAACCTCCTCTACGGCAGGTGCCTCTTCCTGAGCATTGATTGTCTGGTTTACTCCGAAAGTAAGGAGTCCCATCATTGCAACGAATGCAAATACCTTTTTCATTTGAGATAATTTTTAGTTATTGGTTTATATTTTAATGTCAAAACTAGTAATCAGTCCAAATTGTCAGCGGAAAGACGGGGATTCGAACCCCGGATACGCTTTTGGCGTATACACGCTTTCCAGGCGTGCCTCTTCAACCACTCGAGCATCTTTCCCTTCAGGCACTATTTACCCATAGCGTCCAAAACGGGCGCAAATTACAACATTTTTAGTGAATATAACAACCAAAGGTTATTAAAACATGTAAAAATGCCGTCATCTGTCCTGTCTGAACAAAGCTGTAAAGTACAAATATACCCAATATCTCATATTTTGCGTACTTTTGCAGCAAATAACAACCAAAGATAAGGTTTTATCACCGAATAATGAAGGCTGAATTCAGAATAAACAATGCGCTTCGTCCTCTAGGATGGCTGTACGGCCTTGCAACCGGGATAAGGAACTATCTCTTTGACAAGGGAATACGTAAAAGCCAGGAGTTTCAGCTACCAGTAATCAGCATCGGCAACATAACCGTCGGCGGAACAGGCAAGACTCCACATGCCGAATACACCGCCACCCTGCTCAAAGACCGATACAAGACTGCCGTACTGAGCCGCGGATACGGCCGCCACACCAAAGGTTTCTTCATGTCCGACGCCCATTCCGACAGCGGACTTATCGGTGATGAACCGTTACAGATAAAACGTCGTTTCCCCGATCTTGAGGTAGCCGTTTGTTCCGACAGGGCCGAAGGCATAAAACGTCTGATTGAGATGTGCTCTCCCCAGGTCGTGATTCTGGACGACGCATTCCAGCACCGCAAAATTAAGCCGTCACTCAATATTCTGCTGGTCAACTGGCACCGCAACATACTGGATGACGCAATGCTCCCTGCCGGATATCTCCGCGAGAGCGTGAAAGGCCGCGTCAGGGCCGATATCATAATTGTCACAAAGTGCCCCGAGAATCTTGACGCCGAATCCATGGCCGATCTGACGTCAAGGCTCAAGGTCAATCCCGGACAGCAGGTGTACTTTACCACACCGCAATACAACAGGCCCTACCTCATTGACAACGCAGGTCAGCCCCTTGATTTGCCCAAGGTGCCTATTCTGGCAGTGACCGGAATAGCATCGCCCGCACTCATGATGACCGAACTGGAGCGTCAGGGGCATGAGGCATCTCTGATGCAATACCCCGACCATCACCGTTTTACCAAGCAGGATATCGCCGATATCACCGCACGCACCGAAAGCCTGGGACAGGATGCCGTAATTGTGACTACAGCCAAGGATGCCGCCAGGCTTCAGGACCTGAACCTGAGTGATGAGTTGCGAAAAAAGATTTACATTCTCCCCGTGGGAGTCCGTTTCCTCTGCAACGCCGACCTTTTTGAAAAGACTGTGGTCGGTCACGTAGAATCAATCCTTAATAAGAAATAACAGGACAGCAATGACAGATACCAAACGTACCGAGATAGCAGAACTCGGAGAGTTCGGTCTTATAGACCACCTGACAAAAGACCTCAAACCGCAGAATGCATCAACACTTTACGGAGTGGGTGACGACTGCGCCGTATTGGACTATTCGGACAAGGACAAGGAGGTTCTGGTTACGACCGACATGCTTATGGAGGGCGTACACTTTGATCTCACATACGTTCCTCTCAAACACCTGGGCTACAAGAGTGCCATGGTTAATATTTCTGACATATACGCCATGAACGGCACTCCCCGTCAGATGACCGTATCGGTGGCTCTGAGCAAGCGTTTCTCGGTAGAGGACATGGAGGATTTCTATGCAGGCATAGCACTTGCCTGCCAACGTCATAATGTGGATCTGGTAGGCGGTGACACAACTTCATCACTGACTGGTCTGGCCATAAGCATAACCTGCATCGGTGAGGCCGAGAAGGGCAAGACTGTATACCGCAACGGAGCCGGTCAGAACGACCTTATCTGCGTATCGGGCAATCTGGGAGCCGCATACATGGGACTCCAGTTGCTGGAACGCGAGAAAGCCGTTTTCAACAGCACCCCGCATAATCCCAACGAGCCGTTCAACCCCGATTTTGCCGGAAAGGAGTATCTCCTGGAGCGCCAACTCAAGCCCGAGGCCCGCGGCGATATCATAAAGGAGTTGCGTGAGGCAGGCATCCAGCCCACCGCCATGATGGACATATCAGACGGTCTGTCATCGGAACTCATACATATCTGCAAACAGAGTAACACAGGATGCAGCGTCTATCAGGAGCGCATCCCCATTGACTACCAGACCGCAGTAATGGCCGAAGAACTCAACATGGATGTCTACACCTGCGCCCTGAACGGAGGTGAGGATTACGAACTCCTGTTCACCGTTCCCTTGACCGACCACGACAAAGTCATCCAGCTCAAGGACGTAAAACTCATCGGCCACATGACAAAGCCCGAACTTGGCCGCCACTTAGTGACCAAATCCGGGCAGGAAGTCGAGTTGAAAGCCCAGGGCTGGACTTCCAATCTTTAAATACTTTTTTCGATACTCCAAACGAACGCGCGCAGGCCGAGCCTTTCGGTCGCTACGTCCATTGCATGGAGTTTCTCCAGGACTATATCCACCTTGTTGTCATCAACCATGGTGATTATGCCCGAGCACATTGAGGGCCAGGCATGGTTGCCATAGTGAGGCTCACCCTTGACCGAGCCCCTGCCCTGCAGCTGCTCCACCATGGAGAAGCCGCGGCAGTTACTGGTTGTAAGCAGGTCGATTATTCGCTCTGTGTATGACTGGTCGAATGCTATAAATATTGCTTTCATAGTTGTACCGGATTAATGTTTTGCAGTCTTGTCATGAATGAACTGATCCTTGTTCTGGGCCCAGAAAGCAGCCAGCTCAAGCTGTTTGCGGTGCTTGCGGCGGGCCTTCCTGATACCGGTGCTCTGGAACATGCAGTACAGGGTAGGTACAAGAATCAGGGTCAGCAAGGTTGATACGGTAAGACCACCTATTACCGATATACCCAGCGGGCGCCACAAGGCCGATCCCTGACCATGGCTGAGAGCCATAGGAATCATACCCAGGATAGTGGTAAGGGTTGTCATAAGTACAGGACGCAGACGGCTGCGGGCGGCAGTTACGGTAGCCGTAATGGCCGACATTCCGCGCTCGCGGCACAGACCCGTATAGTCAATGAGCACTATACCGTTCTTAACTACGATACCAATCAGCATTATGGCACCCAGCATACTCATCAGGTTGATTGATGTGTCGGTAAGCGAAAGGGCAATCAGCACACCGCTAAGTGCGAACGGTATTGAGAACATGATGATGAACGGAAGAGTCAGTGATTCAAACTGTGCAGCCATCACGATGAACACAAGCATGATGATAAGCAGAGCCAGGGTAGCCATATCGGAGAATGACTCCTGCTGGTCCTCATAGTCACCGGATATCTGGATTGTTACGCCCTCCGGCAACTCCATTCCGGCAATCACCTCCTGACCGGCCTCGACCACATCACTAAGGGCGGCACCGCCGGCAATTACACAGGTAACGGTATTGATACGCTGACGGTCCTTACGCTGGATGGTAGGCGGAGTGAATACCTCCTCAAGATGACCTACGTCACGAACGCGGACTGCGTTGGTACCGCTGCCGTAAAGCAGGATGTTCTCTATATCAGAAAGTTCAGTACGGTACTCGGGAGCATAACGCACCTTGATATAATACTCCTCACCGTCCTCACGGAAATAGGATGCTGTGGCACCGTATATACGGTTACGCAGATATGTGGCAGCGGTAGAGAGGTTCAGACCATGCTGAGCCAGTTTTTCGCGGTCAAACACCACCTCATACTCAGGCTGGTAGTTGTCACGGCTTATGTAAGCCTCACCCACGCCGGGCACGTTCTTCATTGCGGCCAGGAAATCGGCAGCCACCTTATCGGTCTCGCCAAAGTCATAACCGTAGATCTCAAACTCTGCGGTTGACTGACCGCCCATGCTCATACCACCGCCGGCAGTAACCATAAAGCGCTCAATCTCGGGACGGGCGTTCAGGTCGGCACGCATCTCGGCCACAACCTGGTCCGATGAAATATTGCGCTCACCAAGTTCCTTAAGTGAGATGGTGAATGATATGATATGGGTACCGTTGGTCTGCATTGAAGCAAAGGTGTTGTTCTCATCGGCTGCACCCACGCGGTAGTTACAGGTAACCAGGTCATCGGCATAACGCTCCATCCAGGTATCCGACAACTCCTGAGCCACCGCCCTTGAACGGTTGGTATTGGTGTTGATAGGCATGTAGATGGTGGCCGATATACGAGACTGCTCATCGGACGGGAAGAACTCGGACTTGAGGTTTCCGGCAGTGAACAGTGATGCCACGAACAGCACTATGGCTATAAGCACGACAGTCTTGCGGTGGCGTACTGCCACATTGATGAGTTTTGAATACCAGTGGTCCAGTCCGTCCAAAGCCTTCTGGATAGGACGGTACAGGATAGTATGCAGGCGGCTGCCCTTCTTCTCCAACTTGAGCATGCGTGAGCAGAGCATCGGGGTCAGTGTCAGTGATACAACCAGAGAGATGGCGATGATGATACACATCATCCAGCCCAGCTGCTTGAACATAACGCCGGCCATACCCGACATCATGGTCAGGGGGAAGAACACTGCGAATATGGTCATTGTGGATGCCATAACCGATACGGCCACCTCATTGGTAGCATGTATGGCGGCCTGTTTGGGGTTGGCGCCACGCTCAATGTGAGTGGTGATGTTCTCCAATACCACAATGGTATCATCCACTACCATACCGATGGCGATGGTCAGTGAACTCAGAGATATGATATTGAGCGAACCGTCAGTTACAAAAAGATAGATGAACGATGCAATCAGGGACAGCGGGATGGTGATAGCCACAACCATTGTAGCACGCCAGCGGCCGGTAAAGAAGTAAACCACCAGCACCACAAACAGCAGGGCGTAGAGGATAGTCTCTGCCAGAGAGTTTACTGTCTGTATGATATCCTCTGATCCGTCATGGATCATACCTATCTTGACATCGCTGGGCAGGTTCTTCTGCAGGGCCGGCAGAGCCTCATTCACCTTACGGCAGATCTCTACCGTATTGGCGCCTGTCTGCTTCTGGATAACCATCATGGCACCCTGAACACCGTTGTTGTAAGACTCCTGGGCACGCTCCTGAGTACGGTCCACAATCTCGGCCAGGTCACTCAGATAGACGTTACGACCGCCTATTGAAGCCACAACCAGGTTGGCCATGTCACGCGGATCCTTGAATTCACCGTCCACGCGCAGTGCATAGGTCTCATTACCCAGATCAAGGTTACCGCCAGGGATACTGCGGTTCTCGGAGCCTATCAGGGCGGCAATAACCTCAATGGTCAGGTTGTAAGCCTCCAGTTTGGCGGGATCGCAGTAAACGTAAATCTCACGCTGCGGAGCACCGCTTACAGACACCGTACCCACGCCCGGGATACGCGCCAGCGGGTTTACCACATTCTCATCCAGAATCTTGTACAGGGCGCTCTGGCTCTCACCAGCCTGAACGGAGAGCAGCATGATAGGCATCATACTGGTATCAAACTTGAATATGATAGGCTGTCCCGCACCGTCAGGCAGCGAGTTGGATATCATACTCAGCTTGTCACGCACATCGTTTGTAAGGTCATCAATGGAGTGGCCGAACTCAAACTCAAGAGTGATTACCGATACGTTCTCCGATGAACGCGATGTGATATGCTTGATGTGACTGCAGCTGTTGAGAGTATTCTCCAGCGGGCGGGTCACGTTATTCTCTATATCCGATGCGTTGGCACCGTTATAGTACGTAAACACCATGATGGTGTTGGACTCTATATCGGGCAACTGGTCAATGGGCAGCTTGGAATAAGAGAACAAGCCGAACACCACCACTGCCACAAAACAGAGCGCCGTAAATATTGGTCTTTTGACCGATCCTTCGTATAGACTCATATAGCGGGCTGTTTACTTCTTAACTTCTACTTCCTTACCGTCGGACAGTTTGGACTGACCTTCAATAACAATCTGTGCTCCGTTAGGTACGCCCGATATCAGCTCGTAGCGGTCACCCAGACGCTGACCCAGCTCAACCTTGTTGTAGCTGACCTTACCGTTGTTGTATACATAGACAAAACGGTCACCTGATCCGGAACGCTTCTCGATAGCCAGATCCGGGACAACCACGTGATTTAGTGTACCCATATTCAGAGTTGCGCGGGCAAACATACCGGGACGTATCTTAAGATCCTCATTGGCCACGATAACCTCAACCGGGAAAGTATGTGTCATTGCGTCAACCGTAGGATAGATCAGTGACACCTTGCCGGTAAAAGTCTCATCGGGATATGCATCCAGCTCAATCTTTACCTGATCACCTTTCTTTACCTTTGAGTAGTACTGCTCTGACACGTTGATGGTAAGTTTAACGGGAGCAATCTTCTGTACCACCAGGATGGGCTGGCCACCGTAAAGGTCACCGTTGTCATAGGTTCTGGCGGTAACCACACCATCAATAGGGCTGGCCAGACGGGTATTCTCACGCAGGGTCTTGAGAGACTTGCGTGCCACCTCCAACTGCAGTTTCATATTCTCCCACTCGGACTGTGAAACGCCACCCACCTGATACAACTGGTCAATGCGGTTGAACTCTGTCTCCAGATTCTTGAGCTGCATCTCCTGCTGGCTCAGAGTGGTCTCATCCATCTCGACCAGAATCTGTCCTTTCTTTACATTGTCACCCACCTCAACGTTAATCTTGCTAATGCGTGCGGGAGTGGCGGGAGCAATGTTGTTCTTTATCTCACCCACAATAGTAGCGGAGTAAACCTGAATCTGAGCCACGGGTTCCTCGACCACCTTGGCAAGTGTCACCAGCGGTTTTGCTGCGGGCTCTGCCGGAGCAACCGTTGCAGACTCTGTATTCTTCTGCCCGCAGGCTGCCAAAAAGAGCACGGAGCAGATTGCAATTCCTGAAATTCTGAATGCTTTCATATCTTTTGTTTTATTTGTTTCCTCACTTACTGTTTGTCATCGCTCGGAGCGGGTATCTTTGATTCATCACCCAACACCTTGTCAAGGTCTGCCTTGGCTGCCAGATAATTATAAATTGACTGGCTGTATGTAAGACGGGCCTGTGTAAGCTGTACCTCACTGTTGTTAAGTTCAAGTATTGTACCCTTACCTATCTCATAGCGCTTGCTGGCTATCTCACGTCCCTTCTCGGCCTGCTCAATGGCCTCATGGTTACTGGCCACCTGCTCGGCATTGGCCTTCATGTTGTCCACGTAACTGCGCACCTGCATACCCAACTGCTTCTCTGTATAGTCAATATTCTGACTCAGCTGGCTTATCTGCAACTTTGTACTGCGCAGTTTGGTAAAGTTACCCATACGGAAAATAGGCACTGAAAGTGACAGCACTATCGATGAACTCTTGGCCCATGTATAATCACCTACGTTCCAGTTGTCATTGTAAAGAGACTGGAAAGAATAAGTACCGGCCAGTGCCAGAGTAGGCATAAAGTTCATCTTCTGAACCTTGAGAGTCTGGTTGAGCATAGTCTCATTATTCTTGAGCTGACGCATATTGGTATTATTCTCAAGAGAGTAGTCTCCGGCTGTAAGCGACTCCATGTAGAGTTGGTCCTCATAATCCTCCATGCTGCCCTCAACCTCAATCTCCGTCTCCGGATCCATTCCCATAAGGATCATCAGCTGCAGTTTGGCAAGCGTCACCGCATTGCGGGCCTGCAGGACAGTGGGATTCAGGCTGCGCAGCTGGACCTCGGCACTTATCTTGTCATACTCACTGGTACCTCCCAGTTCGTAAAGTGACTTTACCACATTGAAGTTCTTCTCCGCCTGCTCCAGGCTCTTGCACAGCACGTCATAGCTGTCCTGAGCCAGTATAACCTGATAATAGGCCTTTGTAACCTGGTTGACCAGATCCAACTTTGAACTGCGGCTCTGTTCTACGGCATTGTCCAGGTCACTCTTGGTAAGGTTCATGGTAGCATAAACCGTAGGAGCAAACAGCGGCAGGCTTACCTGTATCTGTCCGTTCCATGTACTGGTGTTGTCCTGACCCATCTTGAACTCCATTCCGTTAAGTTTCATCACGGCTGCCAGCACGGTATACTGTACCGTTCCGTTGAAATCGGCGCTGGGCAAGAGTGCCTGCCAGGCCTCATCCTTGCTGATTTTCTTAACCTCAATCTGTTGCTCGGCCACCTTGATGGTGGGGTTCTCACTGAGTGCTATCTTTAGAGCATCATCCAGCGTAATCTTGAGCACCTCTCCTCCGGCAAGTTCCTGGGCGTTCACCGTCCTGCCAGACATCATCAGTCCGGCAATCATCAGAACACCTGCCTTAATTAAAAATCCTCTTTTCATCATTTATTATTGAATTTATACCTAAACATCTCCAATTGCAGCATACCATCCCTTGTGGCAATGCCGCGTAGCAGCACCACCATGGTGCCGTCTATCAGTTCATCATACGGGAAAGTTCCTTTTCGGCTCTCTTCATTCACAGCCCTGCCCATTGCGCTGAAGGCCATCATCAGCACATCCATATTGACATCGTCACGGAACACGCCCTGTCTTACGCCCAGGTCCATGAACCGTCGCATTCGCTCCGACATATCCTTGATATGCTCGCAGAACAGTTCCTTGAGCCTGGGATACTTGTCCATGTCAGTAAACTGTACGCGTTCGGCGCGGCGTGACTCCTCTATGAGCATTCTCAGGTGCTTAAGGAATACGGTAAGCACATCATCCTCCTTACGGACCTCCTCCTCTATCTGCTCTGTAATAAGCCGGAAATGCCTCTCCATGCACTCCACCAGCAATTCCTCCTTGTTACCGAAAATCTCATAGAGAGTGCGTTTGGATACCTGCATCTCGCGGGCCACATCATCCATGCGCACCAGCAGGTTTCCGTCACGCATAAGCATGGCGGATGTGGTCTCCACAGCCCTAAGCCGTATCTCGTCTCTATTGCACGGATTGAAATTCATGACTCTATGTCCTTTCGGCCCGCAAAGATACAAGAAAACTCCACACACCGTGCAGAGTTTTCCGACCAAAACGACTTATTTAGCCATTTTTAGCAATTAGAGCATACAATGCGTCAGAACGTATATATCAGTTGGGCGCAAATACCCAGATGCATCAAGCCAATCCAATCATTTTCATCCTCATAGCCCACAGTCACCGTCTGGCCATAGTAACTATTGACAGTGTATTTGGTAAGTGTACCCGACGTAAGTGAGAGATCCGCACCTAGTGAGAGTTTATCACTCAGCATGTGTGAATAGTTAAAATTCAGTGTAATACCGGTAGTTACCCCCTTTGTATTACTGGACTTACCGGCTATTGCACTATTTTCTCTGTAAAGCAACAGACCAAAGCCTACATCATACATAACGTAATTCTTTCCGTCTCGTGTCGCTTTACGCTTTGAATATATAGGACCCACATAACTTATGTTCACATTATCGACAAGCAATCCCTCAAGGCTGGGAGAACCGTCATCAAAAGTCATGGTGCAATAATCCTCGGAATGGCCGTGAATCATCTGATATCGGAACCCGAATCCGCAAGTTCTGGAAGAATTAAAATAACGCACATAGTCAGCACCCAACATAACACCGCCCAACATTCTTTTCAGATGCATTTTTTCAAACTCATTCAATCGGGGGTTTATCTTACCCACTCTGCGACCATAACCCGCTAACATCCTTAGGCTATTAGGGCTGGTAAAAAAAGGAACATCTAAAGTGGCAGGTGTACTAGACGTTGTATTAAGGTCATTTACATAGCCGGACTTCCTTATTTCATAAGGTGCATTAACTGATGCTGGATTATTGTTCGCATTATTGTTACTGTATGTAGTAATGGGAACCGCTTTATGCTGAACGGTATCGGCCCTGTATACATCAGATTTCATGACATGGACATCTGCCCTCGCGCCTTGTGATGCATACTCTTTTATTTTGACATACTTGCCTCCTGACTCCCAGGCCCTTAAACGAGTCATCTCAGCCATCTTGTCATAATTGGCCTTTCCCTTAACTACAATGTCTCCCATCCACTCAGCATCAACTGGAAGCGGCTCTTTCTCCTTGAACATAACCACATCCTCATACGACTCTTGAGGTGGATACGAATGAATCATGTTGGAGGCAATCTTAGGAGAGCAGGAAACCATCACCCCCGCCACAACGCAAATAATAACAGAATTAAGTCTTATCATTTTATTTGTTTCATAATTCGAGGATATGTTCTAACTATGTCACACTCATAATTGTTGCCTGCAGAATCATAGGTATAATGTGTGACACCATCGGCTAGAGCCGATACAGTAAATATGATAGCAAGGCACACAAAACAGACAAGTGCTCTTAATGATTGAGATAGTCTTTTCATAAATGCATGATTAATAATCAATCATATTTGAGCAAAAATAAATGATTAAAATGAAAACAATGCACATAGAGCAATGTTTTCCAACAAGATAGCCTCTTTAGCAATTTAGATCAGAAGTTATACCCTCCTACCGGATCTTCGTCCCGATAATATAACTGGGCGTCCATGGTCACACCTATCCATGACCCTTCGCCACCATAAGGCTTGAGATCTATCACGACATTGTCAGGGCCAAGGCTGAATACACTGTACTTGATATTTCCATCTTGGGATATCCATGAGATCATATGACGGTTATCCTCAGTTTCTTTTTTGTAATCGGCATAAAAATCAGTAGAATCAATTGTGACTGAATCCCTCAGAAAATATATCTCATGATGAACTCTGCCTGCTGAGAATGAGACGCGTTCCCAACTTTCACCGAAGGTCCTCTTCCACGTGGTGTTTTGGATATCAGGATAAGGATTGTCATCTTTTATGCATCCGGTAACTGCAGTCATCACAAACAGCAAAAGGAAAAAACCATATCTCTTCATAGCCACATCATCTTAAAAGTTCATACCTATACCCAACTGCCAGCAATTGAATGTATAAGGTCCCCAATAACCTCTGGAGCGACTATAGAGAAGGGCTTCTCTATACATTCTCTTCATATCTCTTGTGTAGCTGATAGAGAGAAACAACTTATCGTAATCAATTTCAACTCCAGCTTTCACCCCAAGGATAAACCTTTCAGCCTCACTTTCTACAGCCGATTCATCAAACAACTTAAAATAGTAATCACGCCAAGTGGCCGATTCATGGTAACCCTTCTCTGTAAAACCTATATTGTATTTACCCTGCAGCCCTAATAATGGAATGACGCTTATGTCTCCTTTTGAATTCAGTTTGTAACCTATCTCTATCGGCAAATAAGCATAAATGTACTCTCTCTGGGTTTTGCAATAAACGTTGAAACTCAATGGAAGTGGAAGACTTCCAGATATTGTTGTAGGTGACTGTCCAGGAGCAAAATAGCGATACTCATACACTGTTTTGTTTCCGGCCTCATCTATTCTGCAGTAGGTGCAACCCACTCCAGTTCTAAATACCCAGTTTGACTGGTACAAGAGAACAGAAAGATTGTATTCGAGACCGGCTCCGTAACCATTCACTATCTTTGATTTCCAATCTGCAGCATCAAAATCCCATAAAGGAAACCGTGCAGGCAGATAGGAACCTGTAACTGAAAGACCTGATGTCACCTTCTTTGCAGACATCGGTACAATAACCAGACAAAGAAAGAATACCAAAAGGCAATTTTTAATTCTCATATTTATGCAAACAATTATATAAAGGATTATTAAAAGCGATCAGTCTGAGATCACTCAGAGAGCAGGTCCTTGAGGAAGGAGTCAAGTTCCTCATCCAGACCTTGCATGAGACCCTGGCTCAAGAGGGTGTTGTCCTCGTCAAAAAGCATCAGTTCAGCTACGGTCTCACGGTCATCATCCACAAGTACGAATGAGAAGGGCTTCCAGATGGCCAGAGTTTCCAATGGCTGCTCGGCATCTATATCCTTGAGGATACGGCGCAGGGCCTTTTCCATTACCTGGTAGAAATCCTCCTCGGGTATCTCTACAAGGTCCGACAGGCGGGTGGTGGCCAGGTCGCGGTCATCATCACTTACGGTTACCTCGCCGGTCTCACGTATGGGCATGATATGAATATCAGTCACCACTGACTGTTCCTGAGGACGACGGAATTCGTTGATTACCCCTGTAAGGAGTGTCTTGATTTCCTGGAATGATGATTCGCTTAATCTCATAGCTGTATGGTTTTATCTTGTTTTACAGACCTTGACCGTGGCAGTTCTTGAACTTCTTGCCGCTTCCGCACGGGCACGGATCATTACGTCCCGGTGTCTTGTCTACGCGGATGGGCTCACGCACCTGCTGACGGGTATCGCGGGCAGCAGCCGCACGCTGATTAGGATCAGACATGTCAGTACGGTTCTCAGTGTACTGACGGCGTTGCTGACGGTTCATGGCCGGAGCCTCACGAACCTGATCGGGATCAGGCTCAGGAATCTGACCGCGCATCAGGATGGATACTGTCTGGTCATTCATCTTGTTGACCATATTGTCAAACAGGTTAACTGATTCAAGTTTGAATATCAGCAACGGGTCTTTCTGCTCGTAACTGGCGTTCTGTACGGAGTGCTTGAGTTCATCAAGTTCACGCAGGTTCTCCTTCCAGCACTCATCAATGGTGTGCAGCAGGATTGCCTTCTGGAATGATGTCACAACGCTCTTGCCCTCGCTCTCGTAGGCTTCCTTGAGGTTACACGGAATCTGATATACGCGGCGTCCGTCGGTTATAGGAATCAGTATGTTCTCGTAGCGGTCACCCTGTTCCTCAAACACCTTCTTTATTACGGGAGTCACTATCTGGGCCATGCGCTCACACTTGCGCTTGAAGTTATCCATAGCGGCATTGAATATGCGCTCGGAAACCTCATCCACTTTCATCTTGTCAAACTCCTCCTCTGTAAACGGAAGTTCTATGGCAAGCACGCGGAAGGCCTCCATCTGAAGGCTCTCATAATCGGCGCAGTTCTCGGCGGCTCCGGCTGAGCGGTCCCAGATCATATTGGCTATATCCATGCCTATGCGCTCACCTATCAGGGCGTGACGGCGCTTCTCATAGACTACGGTACGCTGCTTGTTCATTACGTCATCGTACTCCAGCAAGCGCTTACGGATACCAAAGTGGTTCTCCTCTACTTTCTTCTGTGCCTGCTCAATACGTTTGGTGATGAAACTGTTCTCAATCATCTCATCCTCCTGCAGACCGAGTTTATCCATAAGCGGAGCGATACGGTCCGAACCGAACAGACGCATCAGGTTATCCTCAAGTGAGATAAAGAATACTGATGAACCCGGATCTCCCTGACGGCCTGAACGACCGCGCAACTGACGGTCCACACGACGGCTCTCATGGCGCTCGGTACCTACTATGGCAAGACCGCCTGCAGCACGAACCTCGGGTGACAGTTTGATATCGGTACCACGACCAGCCATGTTGGTGGCAATGGTAACTATACTCTTCTGACCTGCCTTGGCCACGATATCGGCCTCCTTCTGGTGCAACTTGGCGTTCAGCACGTTATGCTCTATCTTACGCATGGTAAGCATACGGCTCAGCTGCTCACTTATCTCGACCGATGTGGTACCGACCAGTACAGGACGTCCCTCACCTACCAGTTTTACTATCTCCTCGATGACTGCCTTGTACTTTTCACGCTTGGTCTTGTATATGCGGTCATTCTGGTCTATACGTGCTATTGGTTTGTTGGTAGGTATTACAACCACATCCAACTTATAGATATCCCAGAACTCACCTGCCTCTGTCTCGGCCGTACCGGTCATACCGGCCAGCTTGTGATACATACGGAAGTAGTTCTGCAGAGTGATCGTAGCGAATGTCTGGGTTGCAGCCTCAATATTGACGCGCTCCTTGGCCTCTACAGCCTGGTGCAGTCCGTCGCTCCAGCGGCGGCCCTCCATGACACGGCCGGTCTGCTCATCCACAATCTTGACCTTTCCATCTTCAGTTACGATGTAGTCAACATCGCGCTCAAACATGCAGTAAGCCTTGAGCAACTGGTTGATGGTATGTATGCGCTCGCTCTTGACGGCGTAGTTGGTAAGCAGCTCGTCCTTCTTGGCCAGACGCTCTTCCTGGGTAAGATCCTTCTCGTTCTCCAGTTCCGAGAGCTGACTTGCTATATCGGGAAGTATAAAGAATTCGGGATCCTTGTTGGTGCCGCTTATAAGTTCTACACCCTTATCGGTCAGGTCAACGCTGTTTAGTTTTTCATCGATTACAAAGTACAGGGGTTCTACAGCCTCGGGCATACGCTTGTTCTGCTGCTCCATGTAGATCTCCTCGGTTTTCTGCATACCCACTTTCATTCCGGGTTCGCTTAGGAACTTGATCAAAGCCTTGTTCTTGGGCAGGGCCTTGAAACTGCGGAACAGAGAGAGGAAACCCTCGGCTACCTCTTCCTGATTATCGGAATGTACTTTCTTACGGGCATCGGCCAGATACTGTGTGGCCAGACGCTTCTGGGCCTCAAAGAGCTGCTCCACCTGCGGACGCAACTGCTCAAACTGCTGGTCATCGCCCTTGGGTACGGGACCCGATATGATAAGAGGTGTACGGGCATCATCAATGAGCACCGAGTCAACCTCATCCACGATTGCATAGTTGTGTCCGCGCTGTACCAGTTCATTGGGATGGCCGGCCATATTGTCATGTAGATAGTCAAAACCGAAATCGTTGTTGGTACCGAATGTGATATCGGCACGATATGCGTTACGGCGTGCCTCGGAGTTGGGCTGATGCTTGTCGATGCAGTCTACGGAAAGGCCGTGGAACATGTAGAGCGGGCCCATCCACTCGGCATCACGCTTGGCCAGGTAATCGTTCACTGTAACTACGTGTACGCCGTTGCCTGTCAGGGCGTTAAGGAATACCGGCAGAGTAGCCACCAGGGTCTTACCTTCACCAGTAGCCATCTCGGCTATCTTACCTTTATGAAGTACCACGCCACCAAACAACTGGACATCGTAATGGATCATGTTCCAAACGGTATCGTTACCGCCGGCTACCCAGTGCTGCTGCCAAAGTGCCTTGTCACCGTCTATTATTACAAAATCGTGCTTTGCAGCCAGATCGCGGTCAAAATCGGTGGCCGTTACCTCCACCTGCTCATTCTGTGTAAAGCGGCGTGCGGTATCCTTGATTATTGCGAACACATCGGGAAGGACCTCATCCAAGACCACCTCATAGCGGTCCAAAACCTCCTTCTCAAGTTTATCTATCTGGTTGAACAGCGGTTCTCTTTCCTCAAGTTCCGTCTGCTCTACCTTTGCCTTAAGTTCCTCTATACGTTTTTTCTCAGGTATGACAAAATCCTGTACTTTCTTGCGGATTGCCTGTGTTGCGGCACGCAACTCATCATTGGAAAGTTTCTCATACTTAGGGTAAGCTGCCTTGATTTTCTCCACCCAAGGCTGAATCTCCTTGATATCACGGGTCTGCTTATTTCCGAACAGCTTACCTATAAATTCATTAAATCCCATTATGCGGTTTTATATTTGTTACTACTGAGTATAAGCACGCAAAATCCGTGCCGAAATGCAAAGATACTCTTTTTACTGCATTTTGTGCCATTTTTGTCGCATCATATTTATTGAACTCAGCATGCCTTAAACTTATAACATATTTTGCATAAAAATGTTTTGCACTACCTATTAAATAGGTAACTTTGCATTTCAATTACGCCGGATGGGGTAATTGTGAATATATATACAGAAAATTTGAATGATATGAAGATTCCATTGAGAAGTGACCAGTGTACCGTAGGACGCCGCATGGCAGGAGCCCGCGCCCTTTGGGTTGCCAACGGTATGAAAAAGGAGCAGATGGGAAAGCCCATCATTGCCATTGCAAACTCTTTCACGCAGTTTGTGCCGGGTCACGTGCATCTTCATGAAGCCGGACAGATAATAAAGAAGGAGATAGAGCGTCTGGGCTGCTTTGCTGCTGAGTTCAACACCATTGCCGTTGATGACGGTATTGCAATGGGCCACGACGGAATGCTCTACTCACTGCCTTCACGTGACATAATCGCCGACAGCGTTGAGTATATGGTAAACGCCCATAAGGCCGATGCGCTGGTATGCATAAGCAACTGTGACAAGATCACTCCGGGTATGCTTATGGCAACCATGCGTCTTAACATCCCCACCGTATTCGTAAGCGGCGGCCCCATGGAGGCCGGTGAGTTGGGCAATGCACATCTGGACCTTATTGACGCCATGATAAAATCGGCCGATGAGAGTGTATCGGATGCCGATGTAGAGGCTATTGAGCGCTCGGCCTGTCCCGGTTGCGGATGCTGCTCGGGTATGTTCACCGCCAACTCCATGAATTGCCTTACCGAGGTTCTGGGTCTGGCCCTGCCCGGTAACGGAACCATCCTGGCTACACACAAGAACCGTGTACAGTTGATGAAGGATGCAGCAGCACTCATAGTAAAGAACGCCTTCAAGTACTATCAGGATGGTGACGAGAGCGTCCTGCCCCTGAGTATTGCCAAGAAGAAGAACTTTGAGAACGCCATGAACCTGGATATAGCCATGGGCGGCTCAACAAACACAATACTGCACCTGCTGGCTGTAGCCTGTGAGGCTGGCGTTGACTTCAAGATGGACGACATTGACCGTCTTTCACGCTCGGTGCCCTGCCTCTGCAAGGTGGCACCCAACACCCAGAAGTATCACGTTCAGGATGTAGGCCGCGCAGGCGGTGTACTGGGTATCCTGGCCGAACTTGCCAAGGGGGGTCTGCTGCATACCGATGCCATGAACGTGACCGGCATGTCTTACGGAGAACTTATTGACAAATACAGCATACTCAAGGACAACATTGACCCAGAGGCTAAGCGTATATACTCCACCGCTCCCGCCCGCAAGTTCAGCAATGAGTTGGGATCACAGGATTGCGTTTATACAGAACTTGACACCGACCGCGCAGAGGGTTGCATCCGCGACCTGCAGCACGCCTATACCAAGGACGGCGGTCTGGCAATCCTTAAGGGTAACATTGCAGTTGACGGCTGCGTGGTAAAGACCGCTGGCGTTGATGAGAGCATATGGAAGTTTTCAGGTCCCGCCAAGGTATTTGACTCACAGGAGGATGCAGTTGACGGCATACTGGGAGGCAAGGTTGTAGCCGGCGATGTGGTTGTAATCACGCATGAGGGCCCCAAGGGAGGTCCCGGCATGCAGGAGATGCTCTACCCCACCTCTTATATCAAGTCACGCCACCTGGGCAAGGCCTGTGCCCTGATTACCGACGGCCGTTTCAGCGGCGGCACATCGGGTCTGAGCATAGGACATATTTCACCCGAGGCAGCCAACGGCGGTGCCATAGGAAAGGTGGTTGACGGCGATATCATTGACATAGACATACCCGCACGCAGCATCAACGTTCGTCTTAGCGATGCAGAGCTGGCAGCACGCCCCATGCGTCCGCTCACCCGCAAGCGTGTTGTAGCCAAGAGCCTCAAGGCTTACGCCAACATGGTAAGTTCGGCCGATAAGGGTGGCGTTAGGATTATTGATTAAGCAAGATTATGAGTAATATGATAACAGGAGCCGAGGCGATGCTCCGCGCATTGCTTGCCGAGGATGTGAATACGGTTTTTGCATACCCCGGAGGTTCTATTATAAAGGTATTCGATGCCCTGTATGACCACCAGAAGGATCTCAAACAGATTCTGGTACGTCATGAGCAGGGCGCCACGCACGCAGCGCAGGGTTACGCCCGCGTATCGGGCCGCACCGGTGTGGCTATAGTTACCAGCGGTCCGGGTGCCACCAACACCATAACCGGCATCAGCGACGCCATGCTGGACAGCACACCCATAGTTGTAATTGCCGGTCAGGTTGGTACCGATGCCCTTGGCACCGACGCTTTCCAGGAGATTGACCTGGTAGGTGTTACCCAGCCTATCACCAAGTGGAGTTATCAGATCCGCCGCGCCGAGGATATTGCCTGGGCAGTGGCACGCGCATTCTATATTGCAGGCTCAGGCCGTCCAGGTCCCGTGGTGCTTGACTTTACCAAGACCGCCCAGATGCAGCAGATTGATTTCAAGCCTGCCAAGATAGATTACGTACGCAGTTATATCCCCGCTCCCGATCCCATTGAGAGCCAGATAAACGATGCTGTCCGCCTTATTGACAGCTCTCAGAAACCGCTTGTACTGGTAGGTCACGGAGTTGAACTGGGTAATGCCGAGCAGGAGTTGGCCGCCTTCATTGAGAAGGGAGACCTTCCCGCCGCACGTACCCTGCTGGGACTCTCCGCACTCCCATCTGATCACCCGCTCAATATGGGAATGCTGGGAATGCACGGAAATCTGGCGCCCAACGTAAAGACCAACGAGTGTGATGTTCTGATTGCCGTAGGAATGCGTTTTGACGACCGCGTAACAGGAACATTGGACACTTATGCCAAGCAGGCCAAGATAATACATCTGGATATAGACAAGTCAGAGTTCGGCAAGAACGTAAAGCCCGATGTAACCGTACTTGGAGACTGCCGCCTTACACTCAAACTCATAACCGAGCGTATGGCTAAGGCCGACCACAAAGATTGGATTGAGAGTTTCCGTCCGCTTGACAAGGAAGAATATGACAAGGTTATAGACAGCGCCATACATCCTGCATCAGGTCCCATCAAGATGGGTGAGGTTGTGACTGCCGTAAGCGATGCTGCCCCCGCCGATGCAGTCCTGGTGAATGACGTAGGCCTTAACCAGATGTTCTCATCCCGTTATTTCAGATACCGCTCACCGCGCAGCATAGTGACATCGGGCGGTCTGGGTACAATGGGATTCTGCATGCCCGCAGCCATAGGCGCCACATTCGGCGCTCCGGAACGTACCGTCCTGGCCTTTATGGGTGACGGCGGTTTCCAGATGAACATCCAGGAACTGGGCACCATCATGCAGACACAGGCTCCCGTCAAGATGATCCTGATGAACAACACCTATCTTGGCAACGTGCGTCAGTGGCAGCAGATGATGTTCCAGAGCCGCTACTCATGCACCCACATGATGAATCCCGATTACAGCAAGATAGCCGCCGCATACGGAATCCCCTACCGTCTGGTGACAGACCGCAAGGAACTTAAGGATGCTGTGGCCGATATGCTCAAGGCCAAAGGCGCGTTCCTGCTTGAGACCGCCGTTATGGATGAGGAGAACGTGATGCCTATGATCAAGCCGGGCAGCCCGGTTGACAAAATGATTTTTAGCATAGACTAAAGATATGGAGAACGAAAAGAGACTTTACACGCTGATAGTTCACTCTGAGAACATAGCCGGTATCCTGAATCAGGTAACCGCCGTGTTCACACGCCGTCAGGTAAACATCGAGAGCCTGAACGTATCGGCCTCATCTATACCCGGAGTACACCGCTACACCATAACCGCCATGGCCGATAAGGAGACAATCGTAAAGATTGTGGACCAGATTGAGAAGAAGGTGGATGTGCTGCAGTGCCAGTACTTTACCGATGATGAGATATTCATGCAGGAGGTGGCTTTATATAAGGTGGTAACCTCTGTGCTCACCGAGAACCCCGAGATGTCCAAGATCATACGCCGCTACGGCGCCAAGCTGATCGAGGTCAACTCCACCTTCTCTGTCATAGAGAAGACCGGACGTACCGAGGATATCACGGCCCTGAACCGTGAACTCTCCGCTCAGGGCGGAATGCTGCAGTTTGTAAGTTCCGGCCGCGTAGCCATTACCCGCGCCCGCATTGAGCATGTAAACGAGTATCTGGACAAGATGGAGGCCAGATACGGCAAGAAGTAAACGAGTATTTTAACTACATAAACTAACAAAACTATGAAAATGAATTTCGGTGGTGTCATAGAAGAGGTTATGACACGTGAGGAGTTCCCGCTGGAGAAAGCCCGCGAGATACTCAAGAATGAGACAATCGCAGTTATAGGTTACGGCGTTCAGGGTCCCGGACAGGCATGCAACCTGCGCGACAACGGTTTCAACGTAATCGTAGGCCAGCGTCAGGGCAAGACCTATGAGAAGGCTGTTGCTGATGGTTGGGTTCCCGGCAAGACTCTGTTCTCAATCGAGGAGGCTGCCCAGAAGGGAACAATCATCTGCATGCTTCTGTCCGATGCAGCTCAGATGCAACAGTGGCCTAACATCAAGCCTTACCTGACTGCAGGCAAGACTCTCTATTTCTCACACGGATTCGCTATCACATGGAATGACCGCACAGGTGTTGTTCCTCCCAAGGATATCGATGTTATCATGGTTGCTCCCAAGGGTTCAGGTACATCACTGCGTACCATGTTCCTGGAGGGTCGCGGTCTGAACAGCTCATACGCTGTATATCAGGATGCTTCAGGCCATGCACTTGACAAAGTTCTGGCTTTCGGTATCGGTATCGGTTCAGGTTACCTGTTCGAGACCACATTCATCCGTGAGGCTACATCAGACCTTACCGGTGAGCGCGGTTCACTGATGGGTGCCATCCAGGGCCTGCTCCTGGCTCAGTATGAGGTTCTGCGTGAGAACGGCCACACTCCCTCTGAGGCTTTCAACGAGACAGTCGAGGAACTCACTCAGTCACTTATGCCTCTCTTTGCACAGCAGGCTATGGACTGGAGGTACGCAAACTGTTCAACCACTGCTCAGCGCGGGGCTCTTGACTGGACGGGCCCGTTCCACGATGCCATCAAGCCCGTTGTACAGAAACTGTATGCCAGCGTAAAGTGCGGTAATGAGGCTCAGATCTCAATAGACAGCAACTCAAAGCCCGGCTATCGTGAGGGTCTTGAGAAAGAACTGGCTGCTCTGCGCGACAGCGAGATGTGGCAGACAGGTGCAGTTGTCCGCAAGCTCCGTCCCGAGAACAACTGATCCTGATCAGTAAACACAAAAAAGAATCCCTCGGAAACAATTCCGAGGGATTCTTTTTTATATCTGTATCAATCAGAATATCTTGTAGCGGTTGTCAACAACCTTTGCCTGATAGTAGAGTTCCTCTATCAAAGCATTCATGATACGGCTTGAGGCCATGCTGCGTGTACGCAGTTGCTCAGACTTGTCATCCAACTCGGCCGAATATGAATCTGGAGTGATTTTCTCTGCTACGAATACGCAATTCTCGCCCTTCATGGGAGCGGTAAGTTCATTCTCCTGCAGGTTGAATACGCTTGCACCGATAGTGGGCTCGTTTGCATAAATAGCACTGATGTAGGCGTCATTGTTGAAGTTGACCATTCTGATGGTATCCATAACCACACCGTCAATAGCCTTTACCTCATCAAGGCTCTTTCCGGCCAACTGACCTTTAAGCATATCAAACTTCTTGTTTTTAAGTGCTCTGAGTGTCAGGGCGGGAGTTGCATCGGCTATACTGCGTACACCGCGCGGATGGATCTTCTCAACACCTACTGCAAGCAGATGATCGTTGGCGTTACCAACCTCATATATACGTGATACTTCACCTTCCTGAGCCTCAAAAGCCCAGCGCAGTGCCTCATGTGACTTGGCCACGCCACCTATTGTATGAGTGTAGTTCTCATAGTTGGGATAGAAGAGAAGACCGAAATCTGAATTTTCGGCATTGTTCTTCAGATCATCAACAGTGGTGTTCTGTGACAGGAATGAACTGAGTTTGTTGTAAGCGGCATTGCTGGTCTCCTCGCTGAATTCAACAGGACGCTTAAGTACAGCAAGATTATACTTCCTGACTGGAGTCCTTACATCAGTAACCTTGATGATAAGGATTGCTCCGGGTATCTCAATCTTTGAAATCTCACCCTTCTTCATACCGTTAAGGGTGTTCAGGAACAATGCGTTCTCACCGCTGATGGCAGCCGGTTCATAAGAATCGGCGGCAAGCCACAACTCAGCGGCAGCCTGTCCGTAGTTACCTGCTATCGCTGCAAAATCAGCACCCCTCTTACCGGCAGCAGTCATAATACTGTCAGCACGCTTTGCGGCAGCCTCCTCATCGTCCATAACCACCTGGATCATGGCATACTGGATAGAGTCATAACCGTTGACGTCAGAAATGTACTTGAATGCGTTGTAGGTATCGTCATCGGCATTATAATACGGGCCGAATACACCGCCTGCCTTTACTGAATCAATTCTTTCAGCTACATCCTCGGGAAGGTTCTTTGCAGAACGGGCCACCTCACTGAATGCAACAGCAGAACCTGAACGGCGCAGGAATGCGGCATAGTCATCAATATCACCCTCCATCTGATCAACGAGTTCGTTAACCTCGGCAAGCAGAGCCTCACGGTCAGCCTCTGAAGGAAGAATCTCGTAGTCGATGTATACGATATCACGGCTCTCCGAGTAATTGTACAGAGCCGGCTTGAGTTCATTGTAAACGTTCTTTATATCCGATGAGTTGACATTGGCATCCGCATCGGCAATTGATGTATAAGGCAGGCAGGCAACCAGAACATCTGTTCTCATGATACGGTTCTTGAATGCGTTCTCAGCAGCAGCGGGGTTGGAGAGAATTGCACCGTTAACCAAAGCGGAATACTTCCTGTAAAGCAGATTGCTCTTAATGTTCTTCTCGATGAAAAGCCAGTAGTTGTATACGCTTCTGTAATACTCATACTCCTGTGCCGAAACCAGTTCGGGATTCAACTCGTTGAAGAAAGCCAGGAAATCCTTGAGTTTGTCAGAATCAAAAACACCCTCCTCATTGCTGAAAGGAGTCTGTGCAAGAACTGGATCTGCACCGCGATCGATAACGTCCCTTACCTCTGCATCAGTAACAGTCAGACCTATACCCTTTGCCTCTTTCTCAAGAATACGGTTACGTACCATGGTAGCCCACACCTCATCCTTAAGTGAGTTCTGCTCCTCTTCGGTAAAGTCCTGGATCTGGTTGGCAAAACTGACAACGTCAGTATATACCTCAAGTTCATCCTGGAAATCCATTGCAGTGATATCCTCACCTGCTATAGTACCTACATACTGGATTCCCTGGTTGGGACGGATAATCTTCCATGCATCACCAAGAATGAAGGCCAGCATGGCAAGACCGATAACGATAAGAAGCAGTGGTCCTTTGCTTCTGATTTTCTGTAATGTTGCCATTTCTATTGTTGTTTTTATTCGTTTTTGCCTGTAAAAAAACCGCCAAAGCGGGTAAAAGCGCACAAAATTACTAAAAAATGTTCTAAAACTCCAATAAGCGCTTATTTATTTAATGTCAGTTCAACCAGTTCAATCTTAGTCTCACCGCGTTTGAGTATCCTGAATGAATAATCACCCACATTCACCTTCTCATTCACCTTGGGGAATCCCTTGGTTCTGGTCAAAATCAGACCTCCAACGGTCATATATTCATCGGACTCCGGTATATCCAATCCGAACATGGAGTTGACCCTGTCTATCTCCATGCGTCCGGACAACAGGTACCCCTCGTCGGTCTTCTTGGCAATAAGGTTCTGGACATCATGTTCATCCTCTATCTCTCCCAGGATCTCCTCGATAATATCCTCCAGGGATACTATGCCCGATGTACCGCCAAACTCATCAACAACCACCGCAAGACTCTTCTTACGCGCCATGAGTTGTTTCATAAGTTTCTGGGCTGCAAGGGTTTCTGGAACAAACGGCACCGTCTGTATATGGTCGCGCCAATCATCCTTGTGACGGAACAGTTCGGACGAATGGATATAGCCGATTATATGGTCCATATCCTCCTCATAGACCAGGATCTTGGAATAACCTGTCTCTATGAACATCTCCCTCAGGGCATTCCATGAAACCCCTTTCTCCACGGCGCATATCTCATTACGGGGAACCATGCAGTCACGGGTCTTTACGTTTGAGAAATCAAGCACGTTCTGGAATATGCGCACTTCCTGATCCGGCTGGCTGTCCTCTTCCTTACCGGACAACGCGGACTGCACAAAGTAATCCAGATCCACTTTTGAGAAAGCCTTGGCCGTATTCTCCTTGTCAATCCGTATACCCAGCATCCTGAGCAGCATCCTTGAAAGCCATGTGGTAAAAAGCGATATCGGATACAGGATGATATAGATCAGATAGATGGGGAAAGCCAGAAAATTCAGTTTGCCGTTGGGGTTGAACCGGAAAATGGTCTTGGGCACGAATTCGCCCACCACGATGACTATGGCGGTTGATATGAGCGTCTCTATTACAATAAGCAGGAACTCATTTGATATCAGTCCGTCCGGTATCAGCATCTCTATCAGATGAGCCATCATCGTGCTATAGAGAACGAGCGCGATGTTATTGCCCACCAACATGGTTGAGATATAGATATTGGGATTGCGGAAGAACCGCTCCAGCAGACGCGAACTAAATGTATGACGTTCCACATCCATCTCAAATCTGAGACGGTCGGCCGATACGAACGCAATCTCAAGTCCCGAGAAGAGCGCCGAGAAAAACAGCGCCACCAGCATTATGATGAGAGTGTGGCTCATTTGGTATCGGTAATTGGGAACACCCCTTCGGTCTTGCGTATGGTATACTCCGTCAGATTGCCGTTGGACTCAAAACCGTGGCCTACTATTATCTGCTTTTCCTGTCTGATATGTATCACGCTGTCGGAGTACATCCTGTTGGTATGGTTGTTCACGAAAAGTTCGGGAGTGTCAAACTCCTCATTCTTTATGTTTTCGGCGTGAACGTTGCTTATCAGATGCCATATCTCATCATCAATCATATAGTATGCCGTATCGGCTACAAGTTTTGACTCCACCTGCATCAGAGAGTCCAATATTTCAAGCATAACCCCCTCTTCCATACTATAGAAAGGCGGCTTCATCTTGTCAAATATCTTCCACTCCTCGGCAATCACATGATATCTTATCATGCCGTTCTCGGATATCAGCATATCCACTCCACGGGTGGTTATGACCGATGTAGAGTCACGGCTGGTCACCGCCGGTCCCAATTGTTTGTCCTTGTTGGAACAGGAGAGGCAGAAAAACGACGAGACAACCGCCAGAATGACGGTTGCCAGGTACGTTCTCTTTATCATCGGTTCAAGACCGGTGGTTTGTATCATTTATCTGATAGTGGTAGTCTCGTTGATCCAGCCCTTGATCTCTACCTGATCACCCACCTTGTATCCGAGCATGAACAGGTCATCGGGCTGCGGGCACTGCTTCTTGTAAGAGCTGATAAGCTCATTGGCCCTGGCTGCAACTGATGAGTCAACCTTCTTGGCCTGCTCCAGTTTGTCGATGACTGCAAAGTATGCGCAACGGTTCAGAGCGGGTTCGCTTGACCAGTCATGCTTTACGGCATAGAGCTGGGCCATAAGGATGTATGCATCACCTCTGTTGGGATTGTTCTGAATGCACTTCTGCAGGCATGAACGGCTGCGGTCGTAGTTGTCCTTTGCAAAGTACAGAGAAGCCATGAGATAGTAGGTACCGGCTATGCTGGTCTTGTCATCATCCAGTTCAATGGCCTGGTTGTAATACTCGATAGCCTTGTCTGTATCATCGCGCTGCTTGTAGTAGAGAGCACCCAGAGCCTTTGCTGTTCTGGCAGAAGGAGTGATTGCGTGAGCATACTCTGATGCAGCAAAATAAGCGTCGCTTGTGTTGCACTCAAACATCTGCATGATCTTAACCACCTTGGTCAGATACTCCAGGTCATCCTTGTTGGCCTCGATCTTGGGACCGTAGATAGCCTGCAGAGACTCGCAGTCAGCGGCACCGCTCTTTACAAAGTGGCCGTCGATATTCTCCTTGACAGTGGTAGCGTTCTTAAGGACATCCTCGTCATCCTGATGGTTTGCAATGAATACGTCAATGAAACTGGCGCAATCCAGATAATCCTGGATCAGAGCATCGCGGTACTCTTCATTATCCTTCTTGTTTGTATAACGTGTGGACGAAACTGCCATCAGGTCATCCAGGACATAATACTGAGTCTCACCCTGACCCAGATCTACAGCCTTACGAAGGAGTTCATAAGCCCTGCTTACTGATACTCTGGGGTTGTATACCCTGTAAGCATGACCGTACTGTCCGTAGATTTCAGCCTCGGTTACCTTGTTCTTGGCCATTGCATTCAACTGATCCAGATACTTGAGACGCTGCTCAAACACCTCGAAAAGTTCATTTGAATACTGAGTCATAAGATCAGTGTTCTTCTCCTTCTTGGCGTCATTGTAAAGTGACTGAAGTATTCTTATGCCATATGTATAAGTGTTTACGGAAGCAAGAGGAGCATCGTGGAATACATCCTTCCAACCTGACTCGTAAGCCTCCTTGTAGTTCTTGGTCTTGACATATTCAGTATAGATACTGATGTTCTTTAAAGTGTTGATACTATCCTGTCCGTGTCCGTAACGTGAACCGTCTTCCACGCCCTTCTGTGCATATACACCTGTAACTGTAACAAGTGCCAGGGCAATTAATCCAAATTTTTTCATATCGTTTAGTTTAGTACTTTCATTAATAAGATATGCAAAGATACAAATAAGTTAAATCAACGCAACTGTCAGTCTACCATCAGTTTCATGAACCAGCGTTCCATAAATGTCACTCCTATGTTGATCCTTATGTAGTTCTCGGATATCATTCCTTTGGACATCGGCTGGACCCTTATGTACTCACCCGACACATGCAGATTGGATATACTGTTGTATGAGGTGTTGAACGGCAGGGTAAAACCTGCGCTCACTCCGAACTGCATCGGACCCATAGAGTCGCCTACCTTGAAATAGGATTGCGAGAAATTCAGACCCACCTGATAAGAGGTACGCAAAAGCAGGTTGCGGCTCATACCGTCGGGTTTTCTCATGTATCCGACTGCGGCCGATATCCTGTCACTGCCCGTCTTCTGACCAAAGAAACTGGCCTTTGACCATGTCTGATATGAGACATCGGCACCGATTATGCCTTTGTTCCAGTTATATGTAAAGCCGGCAGACATAAGATCAGGCATTGAGAATGCATCGGCTATGTTGACAGTATCACTTACCGAATGCCGGTCTGTAACATATGTATCGCTCTTGAGTGTCTGTGCGGGAGCGAATGTGGCGCCCAGCACCAGACTCCTCTCCGGAGAGAATGACAATGTACCCTGTGCACCCAGTTCATACCGGAAAGCGGACATCTCAGTGTTGTATGTCTTTTCTCTGGACTGAACCTCGGATGACGAGTATGTGTTGCTGATGTAATGGTTAATGTCACCGCTCAGAAAAGCAGCGTTAGCACCTACGGAGAGCCACTTGGTGGGTCTCCATCCCAATCCGCCAAGGAACTGGCGCACTCCGCCGGAACCCGAATTGGTAATGGTTGACGTTATCTCACCGTCCTCATCACGGCGTACAGGTTCAGTTTTTGAAAAACCGTAACCCACATTGGCAAAAGGCATGAAACCCACAGTCATTCCCACCTTGGGCAATATCCTGAACTGCATAGCCATATGGTCTATGAAGGCGTTGCGGGCGTTCACGCTTACTCCGTTCTCATTGAAATTACCGTTCTGCAGTGCAAAACCCAGATCGGCTATGAAGGTGAGGGTGTCAACGGTTGAGTATGAAGCGGGGTTCTTGACATTCAGGGTATTGGGATAACGGAAGCCTGCACCTATACCGCCCATGCCTTTGGCCATACCCGATGAAGGGTCCGACAGCAGGCCCATTCCATATCTGGAATAGGGTGAATTGACACCTGTTTGAGCCTTTGCCGGGCTAAAACCGGTAAGACACAGCAAAGAGAAAACCAATACGGCTGTTATGTTCTCAAATACCCTTCTCATTGAATTCTGTAATCCGGGCCAGTCCGCGAAGAACCAGATCCGGGACTGCAAAAGTAGTGCTTTTGGCTTTTATATCAAAGAATTCAGCATCGCCTCCGGTTAAAAAAACCAAAAGAGAAGGATATATGGAACGCAATTCATTGACATATCCCTCCAGTTCCTTACGGATACCGTTTATCACTCCGCTCCGGATAGCGGTTGGGGTATCGTAACCGAACATAGGCAGGTCACCGTGAGACTGGACCAGCGGCAGAGCGCCTGTATGTTCATGAAGCGCCCTGAACCTCAATTCTATTCCGGGAGCAATGTTACCTCCTTTATATATACCGTCGGCCGATACGAAATCAAACGTGACAGCGGTACCGGCATCCACAACGAGCATGTCATGTCCGGGTTTCATGGACCAGGCTCCGACAGCGGCGGCAAGCCGGTCCATACCCAACGAGCGGGGTGACGAATATGCATTGGTAACCGGTATGGGAGTATCGGACGTCAGCCTTTTCATGCCATGCACGGTCATCCACTCCTCCACATCAGGAGCCAACGGATGCACCGAGCACCACATACCTCCGTCAACTTCCACCTCCCTCATGTCATCCACATGACGGAGACGGCCGTTTTCCAGAACGGCTGCTTTCACCCTTGTATTACCAAAATCGGCCAACAGTATCATAATGACCGCAAAAATAGTAACTTTAGATAAGTTAGGCTGCGCCAAGGAATAAAAAATGAACTAGTTCCTTTTTTCTCCACTTGGCTTGCACTAACTTTGCACAAAATAAAAATACGCACATACTATAAACATGCTCAAGAAACTCTTATCCATTCTGGCCACCTTGCTGTTCCTTGTTCCCGGAGCCAAGGCTCAGAATGACAGCATAAACGCATACCTTCTGACTTGTGAGCCCGGCAAGGCCATATATGAGTTGTACGGCCACACGGCCATATGGATTGAGGATGTGGGCAACGGTACGGACGTTGTATTCAACTACGGTCTTTTTGATTTCAACACGCCCCATTTCGTATGGCGTTTCACTCTTGGCAAAACAGATTACATTCTGGGCTATACCCGACTCAATTCATTTCTGAGAGAATACAGGGAGCGCGGATCGGAGGTCTTTGCCCAACGGCTCAACCTGACGACTCAGGAGTCCCGCAGACTATATCTGGCACTGGTGGATAACAGCCGGACAGAGAATCGGGTATACCGTTACAACTTCCTGTTCAACAACTGCGCCACAATGGCACTGGACAAGATTGAGGAGAGCATTGACGGCACCGTAACCTATAACAGTCCGGATACCACACAGACATTCCGCGACATACTTACCGCGCACACCAGGGTCCGTCCCTGGAGTGAATTTGCCGTTGACCTTATTATAGGAGCCGGAGGAGACGTGCCTACAGGTTACAGGAGAGAGGCATTTGCACCCCTTTACATGAAAGAGATGGTCTCCACGGCTGAAATCACCGATACCGCCGGTGTGAAAAGACCTCTGGTATTCCCCGCAATCGGACTTGTCAACCCGGACCATGGAGTGGATTTCGGAAAGCCGGTCCTTACTCCTATACAGGTTATGTGGATTGTCTTTATGCTGGTACTGTTCCTTTCCCTGATAGGATGGTACAGGAACAGACCGTTCCGGATGATAGACACCATTCTGTTCGGAATACAGGGATTGGGAGGAATAATCATAGCCCTGATGTATTTCTTCTCGGAGCACCCCACCCTGGATACCAACTGGCTGGTCATCTGCCTCAACCCGTTGCCGCTTGTTTTCATACCTTTCTTTATACGTAAGAGCCGTCGCGGCAAGGTATCGGTATTCATCATATTCGAGGCAGTAACCTGCATAGCCTTCCTGCTTTTCTCACCTGCCATCCCGCAGGTCATAGAGCCATCCGTAAAGATTCTGATTGCAACTTTCGCGCTCAGGGCATTGAGCACATCCATATTCCAGTTGTCGGCCAGACTCCGCGAGGATACATCCGGCAAGACCTTTCAGGGCAGGTTTCCTGTAGCACTGATTGCAGCCCTCACATTATCGGCCACACTCCAGGCAAAGCCCGAAAAAAGCCCCAGACTGGTAGTGGGGATAGTTGTTGACCAACTTGATGAGGAGTGTCTGGAGAAACTGATGCCCATAATGGGTACAGGCGGACTTAAACGCTTGTGGACCGACGGTTACAACCGCACCAACGCCACCTTTGACTATGACGATATGGACCGTGCATCGGCCGTAGCCTCCATTCACACAGGAGCGTCTCCGTTTCAGCATGGAATAGTAGCCAGCCGATGGATGAACCCCAAGACTCTGGTATCGGCCTCTCCGGTCGACGACAGCGACAGTAAAGGTATCAACACGATTGAGAAATCATCACCCCGCAAACTCTTGGCAACCAATCTGGCCGATGAGATGAAACTGGGTTCAGGCAGCCGTTCTAAGGTCTGTTCTATCGCCATAGACAGAGACGCCGCCATTCTTGCAGGCGGCCATGATCCTGACGTGGTCATGTGGATGAATACCGATGACGGCCGATGGAGTTCATCGGACTACTACGGGGAACTCCCCGAATGGGCCGATGCAATCAACGACAGCACCTGGTTCCTTAAGGAGTGGAGGCCGGCTCTGGCCACAAGTTCATACGTGCCTATTTCGGACCACGACCGTTTCCGCCCTTTTTTTTACCTGCTCCGCAAGGGTGAGATAAGCGACTATCTCACCACTCCTTATGCAAATGACAAGGTCACAGAGATGGCACTTGCAGGTATTGAGGGTATGGAGTTGGGAGACGATGACACCCCGGACCTGCTTACCCTTACATATTACGCAGGCAATTTCCGTCACACCCCCAATACCGTCTGGTCACTCGAGCAGCAGGATATCTATGTCCGGCTGGACCAGACGCTGGAGCAACTCATCAGCACCATCACGTCCAGGATAGGACTGGATAACGTGCTCTTTTTCCTTACATCAACAGGATATGTGGAGAATGCCGCTCCGGAACTTGGAGGTACCCGTATCCCCACCGGACAGGTGAGCATGGAGCGCGCTACAGCCCTGCTCAGTCTCTACCTGTCGGCCAAATACGGAAGCGGCACCTGGGTAAGGACATTTTACCGCAACCATATTTATCTCAACCACGACCTTATAGAAGACAAAGGGCTGGCACTGCACGAGGTGCTTGAGAGTTGCGTGGACCTTCTGGTACAGGTTACCGGAATCCGCAGCGTCCTGCTTATGCGTGACCTTATGTCAACCGTTCCCGACATGGAGGCGGTCCGCAAGCGTAACGGTCTGAACGCATCCTGGTCCGGTGACATAATCATCGACGCCATACCGGGTTGGGGTATTTCCGATGAGAAAGCCGGAACGGTCATATACCGCAAGCCAGTTGCCAAACCGGTTCCCTTTATACTGTACGGCAACGGAATCCGTGCAGAGGTAAACCACGAGCCCATATCCGTAAGCGTCCTTGCGCCCACTATCTCCCTGATAACCCGCAACGACCCGCCCAACGCCTGCTCGGCAGTACCCCTCAAGAATCTGAAGTAATTTTACTACCTTTGCACAAATTTTCAAGAAATGGATAAGAAATATATCAGCCTTACCTATGATCTGATGCTGAAAGACGCAGACGGTCAGTTATACAAGTACGAGAGTGCCACACGCGAGCGCCCTTTCAAGTTCATCACCGGAATAGGTTACGCCCTGGATCTCTTTGAGAGCAACGTAGGTTCACTCAATGTAGGTGACTCTTTTGAGTTTGAGATACCTTCTGACAAGGCATACGGCGAGTACAGCAAGGAGAACGTACTTGATCTGGACAAAGGCATATTCCTGCGCGACGGCGTATTCGATGACGAGCATGTAAAGATTGGTGCCATCATCCCCCTGAGCGACGGCCAGCAGACATTCAACGCTACGGTAACAAATATCACAGACGATAAGGTCACAGTTGACCTGAATCACCCCCTGGCCGGTGAGAACCTCACCTTCAAGGGTGTCATCCTTGAGTCACGTCCTGCTACACAGGAGGAGATTGACGCTATCCTGCACCCCAAATGCAAGGGTTGCGGCGGCGGTTGCAATAACGGCGACTGCAATGGCGGTGACTGCAATGGCGGTGACTGTGGTTGTGACTGCGACTGCAAAAACTAAATCATATGAATACTCTGGGCCAAAACCTTACCCTGACCACATTCGGCGAGAGCCACGGCCCCGCCATAGGTGGTGTGCTTGACGGATTCCCTTCCGGGATAACCGTCGATACTGAATATGTACGCGAGTGCATGCAGCGCCGCCGTCCCGGACAGAGCACCGTGACCACCGGCCGTCAGGAGCAGGATGAGGTTGAGTTCCTGTCGGGACTTCTTGACGGAGTCAGCACGGGAGCGCCCATAGCATTTATCATAAGGAATCAGGACCAGCACTCATCGGACTATGATGAACTCAAGGACCTGTTCCGCCCCTCACATGCCGATTATGCATGGCTTCAGCGTTACGGCATACGTGACTGGCGCGGCGGCGGACGTTCATCGGCCCGCGTGACCGCTCCCATCTGCGTGGCAGGCGCTCTGGCCTCACTGGCTTTCCGCAAACTGCTGCCCGGCCTTAAGATAAAGGCATTCACATCACAGATAGGTCCCTACTCCACAGATCCCGCCAAGGATATGGAGTATGCCGGCGTAAATGTCGAGACTAATGTCGTAAGATGTCCCGATGACCAGTTGGCATCCAGAATGGAGGAGTATATAAAGGACCTGCGCAAAGAGCAGGATTCAACCGGCGGCTGCGTTACATGCATTGTAGAGGGCCTGCCTGCCGGCATAGGCAATCCGGTATTCGACAAACTGGAGGCAGCACTGGCAAAGGCCATGCTGGGCATCAATGCCTGCAAGGGTTTTGAGTACGGTGACGGATTCCTGTCAGCCTCACAGCGCGGCTCAGAGCATAACGACGCTTTCCGTATGGAGGGCGGTAACATCACAACCGCAACCAACCACAGCGGCGGCATCCAGGGAGGCATAAGCAACGGTCAGCCCATCAGGTTCCGCGTAGCGTTCAAGCCCACTCCCACCATCGGACAGGAGCAGAACACCGTAACAGTTGACGGACGAGAGACCACAATCGCAGCCAAGGGTCGTCACGATCCGTGCGTGGTTCCCCGTGCGGTTCCGGTTGTGGAATCACTTACGGCACTGGTCATTCTTGACCAATACCTCTCAAGCAAATAAGTTTTCCAGATTGTCTGCCAACTCCTGCATGGAGTGAAGCAGCAGTACGGGTTTTTCGGCCAGCAGGATCTCATCCTCAAGCGGGCCGGTATTGACTGCTATGGTATCTATTCCGGCAGCCACGGCGGCACGTATTCCAAGCGGTGCATTCTCTACAACCACAGCCTCGCCGGCGGGCACGCCTGCTATCTGAAGGCCTTTCAGATAGGGATCGGGATAGGGTTTGCCGCGCTTTACCTCAAAGGCGGTCACCATGCGGTCACGGGTGATGTAGCCCTCATAATCCCTCTGTACACGCTCTATCAGGTTCTTCTGTCCCGAGCCGGTAACTATCAGTATCTTGAGCCCGGCAGCGGCGGCCTTGTGGAACACTTCAAGTGCTCCCGGCATGACACGTGCCTCGGGCATGGAACGGAACAGTTGTGCCTTGTATCCGTAAATGTCATTTATCTCCTGTTCCGATGCCTCATAACCCCTGTCTCGCAGACTGATACGCACTACGGTATCATGACCCGTGGCGCCCTCGTTCAGATAGACGTCATGGGGTGTCATGTGCATGCCGAACTGTTCCATAGCCTGACTCCAAGCCTTGGAGTGGTTGGGCATGGAATCATACAAAACGCCATCCATGTCAAACAGGATGGCGCTTTTGTTATGGAAAGTAAATGCCATTTCTTAAGATTACTTCTTTATCCTTGAGAGAATCTTCTTTGACTCCTCCTCATATCCGGGTTTGCCCAGAAGAGCGAACATGTTCTTCTTGTAGGCCTCAACGCCCGGCTGGTTGAACGGGTTCACGCCAAGCACGTAACCGCTTATGCCGCAGCCCTTCTCAAACATATAGATGAGTTGTCCAATCCAGTACTCGTTAAGCTGGGGAACGGTGATGCGGATATTGGGAACACCTCCGTCAACATGTGCCAACTGGGTACCCAGTTCCGCCATCTTGTTGACCTCATCCACATGCTTTCCGGCCAGGAAGTTCAGGCCGTCCAGATTCTCGTCATCGGCAGGAACCAGAACAGAGTGCTGAACCTTATCGACCGATATAACCGTCTCGAATATGGTGCGCTCACCCTCCTGGATCCACTGTCCCATGGAGTGAAGGTCTGTCGAGAAATCAACCGATGCAGGGAATATGCCCTTGCCGTCCTTACCCTCGGACTCTCCATAGAGCTGCTTCCACCACTCACTCAGGTAGTGCAGTTTGGGCTGGAAATTAACCAGAATCTCTATCTTCTTGCCGCCGCGGTAAAGGACATTGCGTGCTGCAGCATACATGGCTGCCGGGTTATCCTCCAACCTGACGGTTGAGGTAGTCAGTCCTTCCATATCGGCTGCACCCTTAACCAGTTGACGGATATCGTATCCGGCAACCGCAATGGGCAGAAGGCCAACCGGAGTTAGTACCGAGAATCGGCCGCCCACATTGTCGGGGATGATGAAACTGCGGTAACCCTCCTTATCGGCACATACTCGTGCGGCGCCGCGCTTGGCATCGGTGATGGCAACGATTACCTTGCGGGCCACATCCTTGCCGCGCTGATCCTCACACTGCTTCTTGAGCAGACGGAATGCCAGAGCGGTCTCTGTGGTTGTACCTGACTTGGAGATATTGATTATACCGAATTTCTTATCCTTTATGTACTCGGAGAGTTCATAGAGATAATCCTCACTGATATTGTGACCGGCAAACAGTATCTGCGGATTCTTTCCGTCCCGTACCGATTGTACGAAACTGTTGCTGAGCGCCTCAATAACGGCACGTGATCCAAGATAACTGCCGCCTATGCCGGCAACTATGACTACCTCACAATTATCACGCAGAATGCGTGCTGTCTCCTCAATCGCATCCAGAAGACCCTTTTCTGTCTTTGATGCAAGATCCATCCAGCCGATAAAATCATTACCTGCTCCACTGCCGTTCTCGAGTTTACGGATGGCATCCATTACTTCAGGCTCAAGCGCCTTTATTGCGCTTTCGGGAATGAATTTCTGAATCTGCGAAATGTCAATCTTAATCATAGTCCCTTATTTGAATGAGTCGGTAAGGAGTTTTATCTCTATTACCGGCGAAATATGTTCATAAAGAATGTTGTACATGGCATCCAGGATAGGCATGTTAACCCTGTAATGCTCATTTATCTGCTTCATGCACTTGGTGCCGTAGTAACCCTCGGCAATCATCTCCATCTCCAACTGTGCGGCCTTTACCGAGTAACCCTTACCCACCATGGTACCGAACACGCGGTTACGGCTGAAATTTGAGTAACCGGTTACCAGCAGGTCACCCAGATAGACCGAGTCATTTACGGCGCGGTTGGGCATGGGGCGTGCGGTTGCCAGGAAATTGTTCATCTCCTGGATGGCGTTTGACATAAGCACGGCCTGGAAGTTGTCACCGTACTTGAGTCCGCTGCAGATACCTGCGGCTATGGCGTAAACGTTTTTGAGGACTGAACTGAACTCAATGCCTGCCACATCCTCCGATACCGATGTCTTTACGTATGAGTTGGTCAGTTTGCGTGCTATATCCTGGGCGTTCTCAAGTTCCTGACAGCCTACGGTCAGATATGAAAGACGCTCCAGTGCAACCTCCTCGGCATGACAGGGACCGGCCACAACTGCGATATTCTCCATGGGAACGCCGTAGTAGCGGTGGAAATAGTCTGACATGAGCAGGTTGTCATCGGGCACGATACCCTTGATGGCCGATACCACAAACTTGTCACGGAGTTTCACCTTGAGTTTTTTCATGTGACTCTTGAAGTACGGTGACGGAGTTACAAACACCAGTACGTCAGACTCTTCGACAATCTTGTTGATATCGGATGAGAAGTTTATACGGTTCACATCAAACTGCACACCGGTAAGATATGCGGGATTGTGACCCAGACGCTTGAAATCCTCTATGCGGTCATCACGACGGATGTACCAGTTTATGGAATCCTCGGTGGAGAGCAGGATCTTGGCTATAGCCGTTGCCCAGCTGCCGCCACCCATAATTGCCAGTTTTCCCTGTGGAATTGCCATAACAGAAATGTTTTAATCCTTACTTTCAGGTTTCATCTGCGGGAAGAACAGAACCTCCTGGATGGCCTGCTGACCGGTCATAAGCATAACCAGACGGTCAATGCCGATGCCGATGCCGCTTGTGGGAGGCATACCGTACTCCAATGCGCGTACAAAATCCTGATCTATGAACATAGCCTCGTCATCACCCTTCTGGCTAAGACGCAACTGATCCTGGAAACGCTCGTACTGATCGATGGGATCGTTCAACTCGCTGTATGCATTGGCCAGCTCCTTGCCGTTGACCATCAGCTCAAAACGCTCGGTAAGACCGGGCTTGCTGCGGTGCATCTTGGTAAGGGGTGACATCTCAACGGGATAGTCTGTGATGAAAGTGGGCTGTATGAATGTACCCTCGCAGGTCTCGCCGAATATCTCGTCAATGAGTTTGCCCTTGCCCATGGAAGGAGTAACCTCAACGCCAACCTTCTTGGCAACCTCACGCATCTCATCCTCGGACATACCCTCCAAATCATAGCCTGTCTTCTCCTTGATAGCCTCAAGGATAGGCAGACGACGGTAGGGAGCCTTGAAGTCAACCTCGTTTTCACCTACCATAACCTTGGTGGTGCCGTTGGTCTCAATGGCTATCTTCTCAAGCAGTTTCTCGGTAAAGTCCATCATCCAGTTGTAGTCCTTGTAGGCCACATAGAGTTCCATGCAGGTGAACTCAGGATTGTGGGTGCGGTCCATACCCTCGTTACGGAAGTTCTTGCCGATTTCATATACACCCTCAAAACCGCCAACGATAAGACGCTTCAGATAGAGCTCTGTTGCGATACGGCAGTACAGGTCTATGTCAAGGGTGTTATGATGTGTGATGAACGGACGTGCGCTTGCACCTCCGGGAATTGACTGCAGTATAGGAGTCTCAACCTCAGTGTATCCGGCATTGTCCAGGACTGAACGCAGGGTGCGGATAACCTTGGTGCGCTTGAGGAATGTCTCCTTAACGCCCTCGTTAACCACCAGGTCAACGTAACGCATACGGTAACGCAGGTCGGGGTCATCGAACTTGTCATATGCAACGCCGTCCTTGTACTTTACGATAGGCAACGGACGCAGTGACTTGCTCAGAACCGTGAGTTTCTTGGCGTGGATTGTGATCTCACCCATCTGGGTGCGGAATACGAATCCCTCGATGCCGATGAAATCACCTATGTCAAGGAGTTTCTTGAACACCTTGTTGTACATCTCCTTGTCCTCCTCATCGGGACAGATGTCATCACGGGTGATGTAGACCTGGATACGGCCTGTTGAATCCATCAGCTCAATGAATGATGCCTTACCCATGATACGGCGGCTCATCATACGGCCGGCAACGCATACCTGGCGGGGCTCATCCTCATCCTTGAAGTTCTCTTTTATCTCGGCAGCGAAAGCGTTTGTGGGATACATTGCTGCGGGATAGGGATCGATACCCATTTCACGCAGCTCCTTCAAACTCTCTCTTCTGAATTGTTCCTGATCGCTTAATTCCATTGTTTCCTGAATACTACTTTTATACAGACTGCAAAGGTAGTAAAATAAAATAATAATGGCGCGTAACGCGCCACTATTACATTATCTTAACTCCTTCGGAGTCAACAGCAATCACTTGCCCAGAAGGCCGAAAATGCTGGTCAGTGAAGAGATTGTGCTTGATACCTCATCGGTAGCATCCTCAATCATCTCGACAGCCTCTGAGACTGTCTCCTGAGCGGCAGCGGCAACCTGGGTCTTGGTTTCCTGGACTGTCTGCTTTGCTGTCTGGCTTGCGCTCTGACCGGCCTCCTCTGCACCTGCTGCGGCAAGAACTCCGGCTGCGGCTATGGTTGACAGATCAGTACCTGATACCAGTGACTGAAGTGTATTGGTAACAGTGCCGGCAGTATTCTTTGTCACAAGACGGTCTGAACCAAGGATAAGACCCTGAGCGAACTCATTGTAGAATTCACTCTTGTCATCCACACCCTTGAGTCCCTGAATACCGTTGCTCAACTGAGCAAGCATGAGGATGTTGTTCAGATTGGTGATATCAATCTGACCATCAGTCTGATACTGGGAATAAAGACTTTTCAGTGCTGCGCCCGATGCCTGTCCGCTGACCGATGCGCTGCCGTTCTTTGTTCCGATACCGAATATGCCGCATGATGATGTCATCAGGCATACTGCAAAACAAAATACAAATCCAAAAAACTTTTTCATAAATATCATTTTTTAAAGTCACTTCATTATCATGGTGGCGCCGCTGGGTTGCATCACAAACTCATAAGGCTTCTTAGTCTTGAGTTTGAGTATGCTCAGTGTAGGCTCCAGTGTCTTCTTGTCATCAGTGTAGAACTGTACCTCGCCGTCACCCAGGAATGAGAGGTCAATCTTGGCCTTGACAGGCTCCTTGGTGGCATTCAGTCCTGCTACGAACCAACGGCCGTCGGTACTCTTGCGGGCCATGATTACATACTTGCCGGGATAACCGTCCAGGAAACGGGTCTCGGTCCATGTAGTGGGAGCGTCACGCAGCCAGTCCATGCAGATCTTGGGAGCATCCTCCAGGTTGTTGGGGCAGATGGCTATGTTCTGGATGGGGTTCTGGAAAATAACCTCGGTTGCAATCTGGAATATGGGAGTGGTCTTGAGCTTTGATCCGCGTCCGCTGTTCTGCTTGTTCAGGATACGGTTCATGAAACAGCCGCCAAACTCCATGCAGCCCACGGTGTTGCGGATGAACGGATGCAGGGTTGCCTTGAAGGCCTCCTCATCGCATGAGCCCTGGCCAAAGTACATGTTCTCAGATGCCAGAACAGCCTCTGAACCTACGTAGTTGGGATACATTCTCTCCCATCCGCGGGGCAAAGTGCAGCCGTGGAATATACACATGATTCCGTGGTCGTTGGCATCGGACAGAACCTCCTCGTAAAGACGGATGGTCTCCTGCTTGTCGCCGCCCCAGAAATCAACCTTGATTCCCTTGCAGCCCACCTTCTCGAGCCATGCCATCTCCTGCTTGCGGATGATTGAGTTGTCCATCTTGCAGATGGGGCTCTGTACTATATCGTTCCAGTAGCCGCTGGAGCTGTACCACAGGAATACATCCACTTTCTTTGAATTGGCATACTTGATGAGCTCTTCCATGCGCTCATAACCTATGTTCTGGTCCCAACCTGCATCGATCAGGATATACTCCCAACCCATCTCTGATGCCAGGTCGATGAACTTTATCTGATCATCCCAGTTGCATGATGCATCCTGCCATACTATCCAGCTCCATGTGCTGCGGCCGTATACATACTCGCGTGAGGGAGCATAGAGAGGCTCAACATAATCCCACATTACGGTTGTCTCAACGATAGGCTTCAGGTCGGCACCCACGGTGATGGTACGCCAGGGTGTTGAAGCGGGAAGACGGAATGCAGGACATACGGTACCTATGCCGTTGTTCTCATCGGGCATGGGGAACTCAACCTTGTAAGTGTTGTCCTTGCAGTCACCCAGACGTGAAGCGCAGTAACTGCTGCTTACGCCGGTCTCGCAAAGAAGTACCCAACCGTTCTCACCTACATGGAACAGTCCGGGGAATGTGTAACCGTGACCGTACTGTGAGCGTACGTTCATCTGGCCGTCATTTGAGTAGCCCTCCTCATAACTGGGCTTACTGCGCTGCCATCCTATCATGGCGTCACTCTGCGGAGTAAGGAATGTGGTGGTGCCGTCAGGGAAACGGAATCCTGTATTCTCAAAGAGAACACGGGTGCTTGCGCGCTGGCGGGGTTTGGGTATGTTATAGCGGATGGCTATGTCATTGTTGCTTACGCGGAACTCAAACTCTATGGTCTCGCGTGCGGCATTTTGCAGTTGGTATACTCCTAAACTGTATTCATGACTTACATGGGCAGTCTTGATGCGGTCCATGGTATAGTCAACAGTACCCATATCGGTAAGTGTACCCACCAGTGTCAGGTTTTTGGTAAAATCACCGTTTCCGGCCTCGCGTCCCTGGGGAAGTCCCTCAAGGGTGGGTTTGGAACCCATATCCAGCATGATGCCGATGGGTGAATCCTCCAGCATCTGTTTACCGTCATATTTTACCGAGTAGGTAGGACTTTCCGTTCCGGTAAGATTGAATGAAACGACAAGACGGCCGTCCGGGCTTGAAAGATCCGGTATTCCGGCACTGTCCTGTGCAAACACTCCCATACAAGCCAGTACTGAACCGACTGCAAAAGCAAAAATTCTCTTCATAGCAAATTATTGTAAGTTTTCAAGTTGAATAATGTCTTATCAAAGTGCGCGGAAGCTGAGACGCAATGTAATCTGCGGATAGATAGGATACTTGTCGACGTACTCAAGTATCTCCTTTGCGTCATTGTCAAGTCCCTCGGCGGCATCTGTTATCGAACCCACCTCCTTATCCTGGCAGTAGAGTACCGAATTATGATAGATCATGGCACCTGCCTCCAACTGCAGACCCACCGTACGGTTTGGTATGCATCGGCCAAGACCCATACCCAGGTAATACTTCAGGGGATCCATCCGGAAATCGGCCTGCATGTATCCGCAGCCGTCTTTTTCTACAACAGGATAACTCTCCTCTCCTATTTCAAGGGCAAGTTCTCTCTTTCCGCCCGGAGCGGTAGGATCGGGATATTTCTGATTCAGTTCATTCAGAGCGGCCCAATCATTCTCCGAGGTTTTACCGCTCACGCTCAGGAACGGTTTGTCTCTCTTGGAAGAGGGGGTGTAATAGACACCTCCGGCTACGTAGAAACGCCCCATGGCAAACGGATACCAGTTGATCATTGCCTTGATATTTGAAAGGTTGAGGCCCAGTCCGGCATCGATTTTGGCCTCATCTCCGAATTTATGTTCAAATTCCTGAGCAGTCAGCGCGGTGTATTGTTCCTGAGCCTCGCGAAGTTCCTGGGTATCAAGCACCAGATCGGTTCTGAAGAGGTCACCTGCGGGTGCCCAGTTATAACCGGCCTTTACAACCAGATGTTTCTGGACGGGCATAGCCAACTCCACACCGAAACCGTGGAGGCCCACCTCTGCTCCTACTGAAAAATGTCGGAACGCCTCCATATTATCCTGTGCCGATGCACAAAAAAACATGGATGCGGCAAATAGGGGAAGAAATAGTTTTCTCATATCAAAAAGGATTTATCTGTCAGATTAGAAATCGTTTGACCATGCAAAAATAAACCTTTCTTACACAGTAAGAAAATAAATCACGAAATAATTACGTAACTTCGCGTCCGGAATGGCTCCGTAGCTCAGTTGAATAGAGCGTCAGATTCCGGTTCTGCAGGTCGTGGGTTTGAATCCCACCGGGGTCACAAAAAGGCGATCGTTACGGCGACCGCCTTTTTGTATCATTTACCATTCTATAGGAGTCTGACCGTGATCGGCGAGCCACTTGTTGGTGAGGCTGAAGTGGTGATTGCCAAAGAAGCCGTTGTAGGCTGAGAGGGGGGACGGATGGGACGATGAGAGGACGAGGTGACGGGAGCGGTCTATGATGGCTCCTTTTTTCTTGGCATAGCCTCCCCAAAGTATGAATACAAGTCCGTCACGGTGAGCATTGAGTTCACGGATTGCAGCATCGGTAAACTCTTCCCAACCCTTTCCCTGATGCGAACCTGCCTGACCGGCACGGACCGTCAGGGTGGCGTTCAGAAGCAGCACACCCTGCTGCGCCCAACGGGTAAGGTCACCGCTTACCGGAACAGGTTTGCCCAGGTCATCGCTTATCTCCTTGAAAATATTACGGAGCGAGGGCGGAAACGGGACTCCGTCATTTACCGAAAAGCAGAGTCCGTGAGCCTGGCCCGGCTCGTGATACGGATCCTGTCCTATTATCACCACCTTGACCTTGTCAAAAGGACACAAATCAAAGGCATTGAATATCAGACGCCCCGGAGGATAGACCGGACCATGGGCATACTCATCCCTGACAAAATCCGTAAGAGTCTTGAAATAGGGTTTGTCAAACTCTGTCTGGAGATGTTGTTTCCAACTGGGGTCTATCCTTACGTCCATATCTCAGATTAGTTGAATGCCGGCCTTGGCGCACTGTGCTCTCATATCATCGGGCCAGATGCTTGCCTGAATCTCACCGATGTGTGCTTTCTGCAAGAACAGCATGCAAAGACGCGACTGACCTATACCGCCGCCGATTGACAGGGGAAGTTCGCCGGCCAGCAGTTTCTTGTGGAAATAGAGTTCCTTACGCTCCTGCTTGCCGCAGAGTTCCAACTGACGAAGCATAGACTCCTTATCTACGCGGATACCCATCGACGAAAGCTCCATGGCACGGTCCAGTATGGGATTCCAAACCAGAAGGTCACCGTTCAGTCCCATGAATCCGTCCTGGTTGGGAGTTGTCCAGTCATCATAGTCCGGTGCGCGCAGGTCATGCTCCTTGCCGTCACCCAACTTACCGCCTATACCCATTATGAACACGGCACCGTGCTCGCGGCATATGGCATCCTCACGCTCCTTGGGAGTCTTGTCGGGATAGAGACGGCGCAGTTCCTCAGAGTGGATAAAGAACACCTCGCGGGCCAGGAACGGCTCCAGCTGGGGATAGGTCTCGTTTATCAGATACTCTGTACGGAGCATAGCTGAATATATCTTGCGTACTATGCGCTTAAGGAAATCAATGTTACGGTCATCGGCCGTGATTACACGCTCCCAGTCCCATTGGTCCACATAGAGTGAATGCAGGTTACCCAGACTCTCATCGGCACGTATGGCATTCATATCGGTATATATTCCGTAACCGGGCTTGACCTCATACTCGGCCAGGGTAAGGCGTTTCCATTTGGCCAGCGAATGCACTACCTCAGCCTTGGCATCTCCCAGGTCCTTGATGGGGAACGTGACGGCACGCTCCACCCCGTTCAGGTCATCGTTAATACCCATGCCCTTAAGCACGAACAGGGGTGCGGTGACACGTCTCAGTTGCAATCCCGTAGAGAGGTTCTGTTGGAAAAATTCCTTGATGAGTTTGATACCCTGCTCTGTCTGCTGCATTGACATGAGCGGTTTGTAGTTTTCAGGAATGATCAGATAGCTCATAGCATTTATGTTGTTTTAATCGTTATACCAGTTGACGTAACTGTTTGAACTTGAACGTTTCTTGATCTTGAGCAGATCGGCAAGCATAGCCGAATTGGCCTTTACCGTAAAGTTGTAGGACGTATAAGGCTTGAGAACTACGCTGCAGGACATATTAAAGCAGTGCAGGTCACGTGTAACGCTCATAGTCGTAGTCGTAAAGTCATGATAGGTAAAATCCCAACCCGATGAGAAGTTGATGTTCCACTTGTTGGTCAGTTTCATGTTTCCGGACATGTTCAGGCTGTGCGACAATGCCCAGGGATAACGCATACGCGCCACATTGATCTGCGCTCTGGTATCTTCACGCATTGTTATACCGTAAGATATGGAAAATGACCACGGCAGGGAATAATTAACGTAACCGTCTTCATCCACAGGAGCAGCGCCGCCGTTCTTACCGGGGGCTGACTGGGTCTGGCCTACCCTCTCCGGCTTGTCCGCATTGGGATTCTCATCAAACTCCTCATCATCAGTTTCTTCTTCTCCGTAATCACGATGGAACAGGTTGTTAATCTTTCCTCTCCACTCTCTAAGCGTATTGTTGGAGAAGGTATATGAGAAATTCTGGCTCATACCCTGGAAACGGCCGAACCTTCCGTAAGAATACTCAGTACGTTCACCCACTACAACCTTGCCCTGTTCATTGAACTCATAGGCATACGTAGCCCAGACAGCATTCAGGTTGAAAGTATGGTTTCCGGGGAGTTTAAGGCGCAGACGGGTATTGAGGTTACTCCACGGTCTGCTTATGGCGGCGAAATTGTATGACATCGACGCTCCCAGTTCGTCTATCAGAGAAATAGTCTTCTCCGACCTTGTAGTATCCTTGTCCGTCCGGATTTTCATCTCCAGATTATTACCTACGCTCAATGACAGGGTACCGGACTTGCCTTTTCCCGGAACGCCATACATCGAGCCCGAGTATGGTGAATACTCCACGGTACGGACTTCGCCCTTGTCATCGGTATAGGTATATGTGTCATAGAAACCGTAGCGGGCAGCGCTGAAATCGGGAGCCATACTGTAACTGACAGAAGGCGTAAACACATGCCTTACAGCCACCAGTTTTTCACCGAACATCCTTATCCACAAGTTTGACGGCTCGTACATACCGTATAACTTTGTGTTTGCACTTACGCTCAGGTTGTAATTGTACACGCGGTTGAATCCGTATACGGTATCCCTTGCCACCTTCATATTCTGGTCATCCCACTTCTGCATAACCTTGTACGTGTACCAGCGTGAGTTGTAGTTGAATGAAGGAGTTATGTTTATTGTCTTGAATATCTGGAACGTAGCGCTTACGGGGATAGAATGCCTCATGCCGTTGTTCCAGTCACGGAGCAGATTCTTGTCCATGATCTCATTCTCCTTGCCGGTTATGCTGTTACTCAACGAGCCGTTGTATGACATGGATATCTTCTCATACCATTTCTCACTTCCGGCTACCTTCTTACGCTTGAACGGATAGAAACGCTGCAGTGAGATATTGAGTGAAGGCAGGTTTAACGAGAGCGTTGAGTCGCGCATGTTCTGCGACATGTTGGCGGAACTTGAAACAGAAAGGCCTATTGACGGGAAATTCCTTGAATAACTTATACTTGACGTACGTGTGCTCTGCGATGTCAGCGACGGATTGTACAGACTGCTCAGATTGGAGCGTTCGTAACTCTGTGTGGCAAAATTCACACTGGCCGAAAAATTCTGGTACGGATTGGCCTTTGGATCCTGACGGTGTGTCCAACGAACCTTGAAGTTCTTTGTTACAGCATAGTCCGGAAGTCCCTTGTCACCGGTCTTGGTAGTAAGCGAACTGGCATATACATTGCCTGAGAACTTGTAACGTTTCTTGTATTTGCTCTCGCCGGATATACCCCAGGAGCCTTTGGTGAATATCTCACCCAGCACTTTCAGGTCAACGTAATCGGAAATTGCGAAATAGTATCCGCCATCCTTCAGGTAGAAGCCCCTCTCCATCTCATCACCGTAAGTAGGCACTATTATGCCCGATGCATAATCGCCCTCCAGGAACGGGAAGAATCCGAACGGCACGAACAGGGGTAACGGTACACCCATAACCTCCAGATATGCCGGGCCGAAAATCACGTCACGGCCGGGACGCACCTTGGCACGCGTTATGCGGATATTGAAGTGCGGATCCTCGTGAATGTCGCAGGTGGTGTAAATGCCATCGGCTATGTAGTACTCTCCGTCCGGACCCTTCTTGGCCTCGTTACTTGTCATATAACCCTCACCCTGCTGGGTAATGATCTCATTGATGTAACCTTTCTCGGTCTTGAAGTTGTAACTGATGTGATTGGAATTATACGGAGTGCTTCCGTCCACGAAAACCGGACTGCCCTGCCATTCGCCGGTCGAATCCTGTACTCCGTCGGCATAGACCAGGCTGCTGTCCATCTGCATCTTTATCACGGCTGCGGTGAGTTGGACATTCTGGTAGTTCACATGTCCGTCACCGTATAGTGATGCATAGCCTCCGTTGTTCCAGACCATGGAGTCACTGGACTCATAGGCAACCGGATCATCCAGTGCGTCTTTCTTTTTCTTTGGACCTTGGGGGATGGAATCCTGTACGGATGATATTGAGTCACGTACTGCCTGAACCTGAACAGAATCAGCCGCCGCAATGCCTGAAAGGGAATCAACAGGGACCTGAGCCACTGCCATTCCGGCCGGAATAAACAATCCGAGAAGTATCGGAAGCCAACTTTTTCTGTTATTTCCCCTCACTTGCTGACGAGCTTTCTGCGTATCAAACTGCAAAAGTACCCATAAAACCTCACACAAGCGCACACGCGGGGCTGTTTTCAGAAATTTTAATAGTAAAATGGCTGTTAAAGACTGCTTTGAGGGTTACAGGAAGAGCCTGCACCAGTCCCTGAAGATGTCCACCCCCTCCCGGCCGAACTTGGCCAGACTGTTCTCTGCCTGCTCAATGGTTTTCTCCTCTTCGGGACGGGTCTTGCTGTAGAATTTGTCGGCAAAGCAGATTATCTTCTCCTCAACCGATACGGGAACCATATCCCTGTGAGGTACCGGCAGGTCACGTTCCAGAATCTGTTTGAGCGTCAGGCCCGTACCTGTGTGACGCTCCGCAACAAGGGCGTGGCGCGGCAGGCCCTCTTTGCGCAGCAGGTCGGCGCCCAGATAACCGTGACAGAGATAGTGATATTTACCGAAGCAATGGATGGCATCTGCATCTGTAAGGAAAATTCCTATATCGTGAAGCATGGCCGCCTCCTCTGTGAATGCGGCATCGGCACCCAGTTCCGGGTGCGCGGCCACAATCTTCAGCGCCTTGTCGGCGACAAGACGGCTATGCAACATCAGCAGATCCCTGAGGGGCTGATTGTCAGAGTAATACTTGTCAATCACCCCCATCCATAGGCTTTCGTTTCCTACACTCATCTTATAGGTGCTATTACAAAACTGTAAGAATAGTCACCATAGTGCAGTTTGTACGGCTCCAGCGGTGTGGCACCCCAACTGTTCACGCAAGCCAGACCGTACTGCGCCTTGTCAATATGCACAACGGTATAGGGGCGCGGAGTCAGGTCACCTGCATGTACGTTATGCTTCTGCGGGCCCTCATCCAGATCGGCAGTGGTATAGTTGAGCGATGACATGCTCAGAGGCGCATCACTGTAGAACTCCAGACCCAGACCATCGGCGTTAGTCACGCGCCACCAGCGGACATCGGTCTTGTTGCCGTTCTCCTGCGGACGAATGTATGGGAAATACTGGTCTGCAACCGTGCTCTTATATACGCCCAGGAACTGGGAACTGTTTCGGTCCGAGTAGTTCTCAACCGGACCGCGACCGTAGAACTCAACCTGATCAAACTCCTGAGCCATCTGCATGGTCATACCGAACTTGAACAGGTCAGGCATTCCCTGCTGGCGCTGTCCGCGCTGGCCCTGACGCTGGGGAGCGGCCTGCGCCATAGCCTGTGCAGCCTCCTCGGGACGGGTAACCATCTTCTGTGAAACATGCATATAACCTTCGGGGTCCAGCACATACTCCATCTCAAGTGATGCATGGAGCTGCTCTATCTCATATTTCACGTTAACCTTGCCAAGGCCATCCTCAACCTTGCACTCGAAAGCGGTGCGTCTCAGATTGGGATTGCGCCAGGCCTGCATACGTGTGTGCAGGTTTGCACCGTAGTCATTATCTGTGGGAGCGCGCCAGAAATCACTCTTTAACTGGCTTCCGTTCTGTGTAATCTGCTTGCCGTCAATATCTATATAATCTATCCAGCCGCTGTTCTTGTTGAATGTATATACAACACCTGCAGCCTCAAGTTTGACATAAGCCACAGCTTCGTCAATCTTAACCTCACCGTCTGCTGCGGCAACTCCCGATGTCATCTGCGGGAACTCATAGCCGGCAACCTCAAACTGATTATGTGCCACAACAAAGTCCTTCTCAAGCAGAGGAGCGGCCTCTTTCAGCTTAAACTCCACATCCACAAGTATCTCCTTTCCCGCCGGAGCCTTCTTTATCGCCTTGGCAAGATCTGATGATGTAACCTTTACCCTGCTTTGAGCGGCAATCTTGGGCATCTTTATCTGACCGCGCGAAACCTCGGTGCCATCGGCCGTCAACACATACTCCATATAGTATGCCGACAGGTCGGTATAGAAGTTCTCGTTGTAGATTTCCAGAACACCCTTCTTGAGATCTACGGGAGTAGTCCATATATTCTGGTAGAAATACTGTACCTCATAAGCATGCGGATTCCAGCGGCGGTCGGGGGCAATCAGACCGTTGCAGTTAAAGTTCTGGTCCGATGTGGGATAACGTCCCTCATCTCCTCCGTACATGAAGATATCCTTTCCATCGGCGTTTTTGCCATATACCGCCTGGTCTACAAAGTCCCAGATAAATCCGCCCTGGACTGAGCGGTTGGCACGGATGATATCCCAATATTCCTTGAATCCGCCCTCGGAATTACCCATGGCGTGGGCGTATTCGCACTCAATCATGGGACGCGGGTCGTTGCCGCGTTCGTGACGTTCCATGGCGCCGTAATCAGCATACATGGGGCAGTGGATATCGCAGTGATCGGGTGAACCCGTAGCACCTTCATACTGTACGGGGCGGGTCTTGTCATAATCCTTTATCCACTTGTAGCAGGTCACAAAATTCTGGCCGTCACCATCCTCATTACCCATTGACCATACAATGATTGACGGATGGTTCTTAAAGGTTATCACGTTTGACTTGTTACGTTCCAAATGTGCCTGCTCATACTCGGGATTACGGGCCAGTGGGTTGGGTCCGTACATCATGCCATGACCTTCAATATTGGCTTCGGCTACCAGATAAATGCCGTATTCATCGCACAAATCATACCAGCGCGGATCGTCGGGATAGTGACTGGTGCGGACCGCGTTGATATTCATCTGCTTCATGATCTGAATATCCTGGACCATACGCTCCAACGGCACCACATAACCTCCGTAGGGATCCATTTCATGACGGTCGGCACCCTTTATGAGTATGGGCTGTCCGTTTACCAGCAACTGGCGGTCACGGATCTCAACCTTACGGAATCCCACCTTCTGCGGAACGACCTCGATCACCTTTCCGTCCGGTTCCTGAAGTGTTATGAACAAGGTGTAAAGATACGGGGTCTCTGCTGTCCATTTGTAAGGATTTCCTACCTGGAACGAGAACTTTACGGCTCCGTTTGCAACGGCCTCTGATGCGCCGCGTATAACCTTGCCGTCAGCGTCCTTCAGCTGAAGGTTCAGCACCTTGCTGTCTGCCCCGGTTAATGAAGCCTCAAAATCGAGGGTGGCGTTCACATACTTGGCATCCAGGTCTGTAACTACGCGGACATCATCCAAATGAGCCTGCGGACGTGAATAGAGATATACTTCACGGGCAATTCCGGTAAAGCGCCAGAAATCCTGGTCTTCTATGTAACTGCCGTCGCACCAGCGCATTATCTGCATGGCTATCAGGTTTTTCTCACCGAATTTCACAAAATCAGTAATATCGAACTCGGCCTCCATCTTGCTGTCCTCGCTGTAGCCCACATACTTTCCGTTCACCCAAACCCAAAGGTTTGAAGTGGCGGAACCCACATGGATATAGACTCTCTGGCCTTTCCAGTCTGCAGGTACGGTAAAACTCTGACGGTATGATCCCACATAATTTTCACGCTCGCCTACAAAAGGAGGATTTATGGGATGCTCGTTGTTCCACGGATATGTCACATTGGTGTAGATGCGGTCGCCGTAGCCGTTCATCTCAAACAGGCCGGGTACCGGGAAATCCACCCACTTGCTGTCATCATAACCCTCGGCATAGAATCCATCGGGTTTGTCATATGCGTTCTTGACAAAGTTGAATTTCCAGTTTCCCTCAATCGACAGGAATCTTGATGAACGGTCCTTTTGGCCTGCCTCTGCCGTTTTAAGGTCTTCATAGGCAAAATAGTCGGCCACATCAGGCTTCTCGTTTTCACTGTTCACTTTTGGGTCAAGCCATACAGGCTGTTGCGCCAATACGGGAATAAGCGCAATCTGAAGAATGGTCAGTAATGCAATCCGTTTCATATATAAAGGGTTTGTTTTCGTCATCGCGAAAGTAATTGTTTTTTGCCTAACGGAATGCTGTTATCGGGAAAAATACTACCTTTACACCAATTTTCACACGCACACGCGCGAACCGTTAATGCATATGTCATTTTCAATCGTCAATAAAACAAAAGGGCTTTCAGAAAAGATATTCCGACTGTTACCCTATATCCTTGCATTGCTGCTTTGGGCAGCGCTCTCCATTTACGGACAGTACTACCTGAAAAAAGTTGAAGACCTTTCACTTTTTCTGTTTGACTCCCTCTATCTGAAGGAAGCCGCTCAGATACCGGGTGGCCTGCTGGGGGTCATGGGCTCGTTCCTGACCCAGTTCCTGTATTACCCGTGGCTTGGCGCACTCATCTGGACACTGGCCCTTCTGACGGTTTATCAGTTGACCATAAAGGCATTCGACATTCCGGAACGGCTCATGTCACTGGCTGTCATACCCGCCGCCCTTCTGGTAATAGCAAACATGTCTTTAGGTTACGGAGTGTATATAATGAGGGAACCTGACCATTTCTTTGCTCCGCTGTTGGGATACCTCGCCGCCCTCATTCCACTCTTCACGTTCAAGCATGTCAGGTCACTTTGGGGCAGGATCCTCTTTCTGACAATATGGACAGCCGCAGGATATCCCATTCTGGGAATGTTCGCTTTCCTGGGTACGGTGTCCGCGTCGCTGATGGCGCTCACCCAATCCGGATCACTGTCCAAAGAGAGGTTTACCCTGTTCGCATCGGGTATAATCCTGGTACTTGTCATACCGCTTATAGAGTACAGTTTCTATACATCCTACCGCATAGCGGACAGTTGGATCATTGGACTGCCTGTAATATCCGAGGATGCCTGGACACGCGTCATGCGCACACCCTTCCAGTTGGCACTGCTCTTCATACCGGTGATGGCCGCCGTGTCCAACCGACTCAAGGCCGACGGAAAAAGCACCCTGCTGCAGGCATCTGTCCTGACTGTTTCGGTCCTCTGCGTATGGATATTCTGGTTCAAGGATGACAACTTCCACATTGAACTGGCCATGTCCGAATCAGTAGACCGTATGGAGTGGCAGAAAGTAGTTGACATCTACGACAAGGCCGTCAAATCACATGCCAAGTCCGATGCAAGGGCCTACAAAGCACGCTCAAAAAGCCTCAGGGACGTTACAAACCGTGATGAGATTGCAGATATAACAGAACAATACAAGAGCCGTTTCTTTGAGCCCACCCGTACCATGATCATCTACCGCGACATGGCCCTGCTAAAGTTGAACCGCGCTCTGGAGCAGTCATTCACCATGAAAGACGGAGGACGGCCCCAGAAATCCCGCTGCCTGATTCCCATGGCTTATCAGTCGGGAAAGCAGATTTATCTGCAATACGGCCTTATCAACCTATGCTACCGTTGGTGCCAGGAGGATCTGATTGAGCACAATTGGAGTTACGGCACGCTCAAGTACATGGCCATGCACAGCATAATCATGAGCGAGAGCGAGTTTGCATACAAATATCTCAACAAACTCCGTAAGACCATATTCTACCGCCGTTGGGCCAAGGAGCAGACACCTTACTCGCTCGACAGCAACCTGATGGCTGCCAATGAGCCTTACAAGAGCATTCTGCCCTATATGTGCTTTGAGGACCGTATGGTAAACGACATGGTAAAATGTGAGACTTTCCTGATGCGTCATTACACAGAGGATGAACCGCCACATGCCACGCCCGAATACGACCGTGCCGCACTGCTGTGGGCGATGCGCATGCAGAACATACCCCTATTCTGGAACAGGCTTTACCTGTATATCAATTCCAATAAAGTGGTGGAACTGCCCCGCAGCGTACAGGAAGCCGCCCTGCTCTACAGCAATCTTGAGAAGCCCCCGTTTGAGATCCCGTTCAGCAAACAGGTAACCGACAGTTATGACGCTTTCAACCGCTTCATAAAAAACAATCCTATACGCAACATGGAAGAATCGGCCTACCCGTACTACGACAGGTTCGGAAAGACATTCTTCTACTATTACTATTTCATCCGGAACCTTCAGACCTATTGACCTATGAAAAGAATAGCCATACCCGTACTTGCCGCCCTTCTGGCATCTTGTACACCCAAGGCGCCATCCTCATACAGCAACCTGAACAAAGTGCCATCGATATTCCCCGATTACACGGACATCACCATACCCGCCAATATCGCTCCCATGAACTTCAGCATTGACGAGCAGGCCGATGAATACATCACGGTAATCAGCACATCATCCGCAAGCACAACCGTCAAAGGGCGCAAGGTTCAAATTCCTGAATCCAAATGGAGAAAACTCACAGCCGGCTCCCTCATAACCGTCCAGGTCTATGGCCGCAACGGAAAGCAGTGGAATGCCTACACCCCGTTCAGCATGAGCGTGTCCGATGACATCGACCCCTATATCTCATACCGTATCATTCCGGTCTCAGTGGAATCATACGAGAAACTGTCAATACGGCAAAGGAACATAACCAATTTCAGGGAGAAGGTCATCTTTGCCAACACCATGGTTCACAATAACGCACAGGGCTCATGTATCAACTGCCACCATTACAGGAACTGGGAAACTGACAACATGCTGTTTCATGTACGTCATTTCAAAGGTGGCACGGTATTCATACTAGACGGTGAACTCCATAAGATTAATACCAAGACAGACTCAACCATTTCAGCCGGATCGTACCCGTCATGGCATCCCACTCATGATTTCGTAGCATTTGCAAGTGACAAGGTGCATCAGTCCATACATGCCCTGTCTCATGATAAACTTGAAGTTATGGATGACAATAGCGATATAATACTATTTGATATCCGCAACAACACTGTCAGTCCGATAGAAAACGAAACCGATCAGTTTGAGTGTTTCCCGGACTGGTCATCTGACGGAAAGAGTCTGTTTTATGTATCTTCGACCTATCAGATGCCCGAAGGAGTCTCCAGAAGAGACGCTGTCTTTCTGGACAGATTCAAATTCCACTACAATCTCTACTCAAAACCATTTGATCCCGAAACACGCACCTGGGGAACCAGCAGACTTTTGTATGATGCAGTTGCCGCAGACAGTAGCATAACATGGCCAAAGGCATCACCCGACGGCCGTTGGCTGCTTTGCTGCATAAGCACTCACGGAATGTTCCCTATAGACCAGATACAATCCGACTTCATTCTTTTTGACCTGAAAGACAATTCATACCGATATGTCGATGAATTGAACAGTCCTTTTGCCGAAAGTTTCCACTGCTGGTCATCCAACGGAAAATGGTTCATGTTCAGTACACGGCGCGAGGATGCGGTCCACACCCGCCTCTATTTCAGCCATATTGACGAGAACGGCCATTTCTCAAAACCGTTCGCCCTGCCTCAACGTGACCCGGAGTTCAACCGTGAATTCCTGAATGCGTTCAACATAGGTGAATTCATGAAGGAACCCGTCCACATAACACCCAGGCAATTCGCCTCATTCATCTCAAGTACAGACGCTACCCCTTCCAAGTATGAATCCAAAAAAGAAAAATGACATAACAGCCATACTTACCGGGACACGCTGGATACTGCCTCTGGCATTGTGGGTGTCATTATGCATTTTTTCCCGCGATTTCCTTACCAAAGTTGAAGAGAGGTCTTTCTTTCAGTATGACCTGTTCTGGCTGACCGGTTTCTTAAAGACACCTTCCGGACTTCTGTCATATTGCGGAGCATTCTTTACACAGTTTCTCCATATACCTTGGCTGGGGGCAATGATATGGGTATTGCTGCTCACCGCTTCGGCCGAACTGACACGTACAGTATTCCGGATTCCTGCCGGCATTTCTGTTATCACATACATTCCCTCCGCCATATTTGCAGCCTACAATATGACAATGGGCTATATGGTTTATATCCTCAACCTGCCCGGCTATTTCTTTATTCCGGTACTGGGATATCTGTGGGCACTTCTCACAATATCATTACTGAAAAAAGCCTCCAAACCGCTGATGACTATATTGCTATATCTCCTGATGGGGCTGGCAGGTTATTACATCGCCGGAGTCTTTGCCATAGCGGGCATCATCACGGCCGTAGCCGACTGTATTGTTTCCGACCGCTGCAGGAGGATCAGCATACCGTCTGCTGTATGTGCCCTGGCAGTCGTTATCATGGCGCCCATATTATTCTTAGGCACTTCTTCATACAACCTGTCCGCAGGCTGGACCTTAGGTATGCCGGATCATATCTTTGCCATGTCCCGGTCCAGGATGCAGACACCTCTCATCATTGCTCTGGTATGGCTCTTGATTATGCCTTTCATTCACCGTCTCAAGGATTTGTTTTCAGCCCGACGCGTTGTCATCACAACGCAGGTTCTTGCATTGTCATTAACAGTTGCATTACCGGCGGCCTTCTGGTACAGAGACGACAATTTCAGAACCGAGTTGAGAATGATCCATGCGACCGACAATTTTGAATGGGAGAATGTCATAAGCATTTATGAACGGATTCAGGACAGGCATGAGACAGATCCGTCCTGGCAGCCCACACGCATCATGGTATTGCTCAAGGATATGGCTCTGCTCAAGACCGGAAAGGACAATGACCGCACGTTTGATTTTGACGACGGAAGCCAGGAGCAGAACCGGAAATTCAATCTGCCCATGTCGTTGCAGATAGGCAAAACATACTTCTTCAATTACGGAATTCCGGGGGTATGCAACCGATGGTGCATTGAAGAAGCCATATTGTCCGGATACAACAACATGACATACAAATACATGGCCATGAACGCCATGCTTCAGGACAAGACAGAACTGGCCCTCAAATACCTTGGAGCTCTGGAGCACACTCTGTTCTACCGGAAATGGGCCCGACAACAGCGCAGACTCTGCACGGAGACGTCTCGGATTGCCGCTTCAGCCCCATACGACAAAATACTTCAGCTGATGTGTTATGAAGACATCGTCCGTTCCGATTTTGAAGGATGTGAATATTTCATGACTGAACACTTCAATGGTTCGAGCCCTCAGAATACCACACCGCTGTATGACCGTGCAGCCCTGTTGTTTGCAATGAAGAGCAAACAGCCCACACTGTTCTGGGCCAGGTTCTTCCTTTATCTGGATTCAAACAATCCCGACAGGATTGGCAGAAGTTACCAGGAAGCCGCATATCTGTTCAGTATCATCGGCCGCAATCAGACACTTCTGCGCACTCTCCCTATCGACGATCAAGTAAAGGAGCTCTACAACTCATTCTCGCAGATAGCATCAAAGGTTGGTAACATAAGCGACCTGGAGGCACGGTCGGCATTTCCGCCTTATCTCAGACATACGTATTTCTATTACTATTTCTACCAGAACAAACTTCAGTTATTCTAAACAGAAATGAAAAGGTTCCCACTATATATTATCCTGATTATACTGGCGGCCTGCACAGGTAAGCCAAAAGAGTTCCTGTCGGGCACTCAGGTCAGTATATATCCTGATTATACGGAGATTACCGTACCTTCAAACATTGCTCCGCCCAATTTTGTCATCAAAGATACCGCCGACAAATACCTCACAATACTGGAGGCAGGAGAGACCACGGTAATGACAGGCGGCAGGAAAGTAGTCATTCCCATCAGAAAATGGCGTAAACTGACCGGACAAGGCAACATCACGGTGACCGTATTTGAGCGTAAAGGGAAAGAATGGATAAGGATGAAACCGTTCGATATATATGTTTCCGATGAGATCGACCCTTATATCACATACAGGATCATTCCCCCCACATTTGAGTCATACCAGAAAATCTCCATAGCCCAGCGGGACATAACCTCTTTCAGTGAAAAGACGGTTTATTCCAACTCAATGACTGCATCCGGAACGGATTTGCATTGCATAAACTGCCACAGTTTCAGGAACTGGCATACGGACAATATGCAGTTTCACGTCAGGCAGATGATGGGCGGAACCGTATTGTACACCAACGGACACCTATCCAAAATCGACCTAAAGACAGAGAACACAATATCATCGGGAGTTTATCCTTCATGGCATCCCACCCATGATTATATAGCCTACTCGACAAACAGGACTTACCAGAATCTCCACACCATAAGCACCAACAGGGTTGAAGTGTTTGATGACGAAAGTGACCTTATCCTATATAATATAGCAAACAATTCGGTAAGTATTATCGAGAATGACTCTACCGAACTGGAATGCTTCCCCTATTGGTCTCCTGACGGGAAAACCCTGTATTACGTATCGGCTCACATCGGCAATCCTGCACAATTCAAGGCCAATGGTGGCGCGGCGGCCGATATGAATATCCGTTACAATCTCTATTCCAAATCCTTTGACCCGGACACAAGAACCTGGGGGCCCAGAAAACTTGTCATACGGGCTGACAGCATGCAGAAAAGCATCACGCTTCCCAGGGTTTCACCCGACGGACGCCGGTTGATGTTCACAATGGGCAATCAGGGCGTTTTCCATATCTGGCACAAAGACGCCCAACTATACATGATGGATCTCAAGGACAACAGTTACCGTTGTCTGGATGAGATAAACAGTCCGGATGTAGAGAGTTATCATTCATGGTCAAGCAGCGGCAGATGGGTGGTATTCAGTTCCAGACGTGAAGACAGTTTCTATACACGGTTATACCTGACATATATGTATGATGACGGATCATTCAGCAAACCTTTCATATTACCGCAGAAAGATCCTGAATTTTCCACAAAGTTCATGTATTCGTTCAACATACCGGAGTTTACCGTTGATCCTGTCAGGGTCTCTTCTAAAGAATTTGCATCTGTCATAAAGAACACTGATGCAAAACCTGTTTCAACTGAATCAAAAATTGGCGAATGAGAATACTATTAAGAACCGTATTTCTGGCAATCTGCCTGTTGTCGGCAACCCAAGTCGCGGCTGTCGACAAAGACGGCAAGTTCATACTGGTAATTGACGCCGGCCACGGAGGCAAGGACCCCGGGGCAGTAAACGGCAAGAACCAAGAGAAAAGCATAAACCTGAACGTTGCTCTCAAGATGGGCAAACTCATTGAGGAGAACTGCAAAGATGTAAAGGTTATCTACACCCGCAAGACAGACGTATTCGTAGAATTGTACAAGCGGGCCGATATTGCCAACAAGGCCGGAGCCGACATGTTCATATCGGTACATACCAATTCAGCCAAGAGCAAAAGCGCCAACGGAGCCGAAACATACCTTCTGGGAGTTGAGGAAAACCGCGCCAACGCAAATCTGAACGCGGCGCTCGAGGAGAACAAAGCCATACTTCTGGAGAATGACTACGAGGCTCATTATGAGGGTTATGACCCCAAAAGTCCGGAGAGCATGATAATATTTGAATTCATGCAGAACGAGTATCAGAAGGAGAGTCTGAAAATGGCCACCTTCACTCAGGAACGGATGGTAAAATCAGCCAAACGCCCCGACCGCGGAGTTCATCAGGCCGGGTATCTGGTTTTGTGGAAAAGCACCATGCCGAGCATCCTGATTGAATTGGGATTCATATCCAATGATGCCGAATGCAAGTACCTGGTTTCACAGAAAGGAGTGGACGAGATGGGACAGAGCCTCTACGAAGCATTCAGGGATTATCTGGATTACCACAACAAACTTGTTGAGAAAGCGGTGCCCACCGCACAGGCAATAGGGAACAAAGGAGCCGATCGTGAACTGCCTGTATATAAGGTTCAGTTCATGAGCATCAGGAATCCTCTCAAGAAAAATGACAAACGCCTCAAGGCTTACGACAACGTCGATTACTATACCGAAGGCGGAATGTGCAAGTACACATGCGGTGACACTACTGATTTTGAGGCTGTGCAGAAGACGAAGAAGGAGGTTCAGAAAAAGTATAAGGACGCGTTCGTAATTGCCGTGTATGAAGGCAGGAAAATAAGCGTCAGAGAAGCTCAGGAAATAAGCGCCAAAAACAAATAATATACAAGAATTATTCGCACACCAACAACGCCGTATTTAGATTTCGTCTAAATATGACGTTGTTTTGGTTTTTAATAACGCCAAATATGCAATCGCGTTTTGGTAGGTGTTTAATAGGGTTGTCCTAGTGCTCAAAATGGTGCCCGATTTATAGTTATCAACAGGCTTTCTTGCTGATTTTCAGAATTATAGTAAAAATCAATAGGCTGTTTTCAACTATTTTAATACGTTTTTCCAAGTGCCTAATTCCCAACACCTTACAAAAGACGTATTTTCGGGTCGGTCAAACCGGTTTGGTTTATTGAAATAAGATTGTCAACTTTGCAAAGCAGTTGAAGGAAAGACACCGATAGTCCGACCCCAACCAACAGAAAAAATGATAGGGACTGAACTAAAAAACCAATGGAGCTTATGTCTGGATTTCATCCGGGACAACGTGTCGAAAGCAGTTTTCGATACGTGGTTTACGGTTGTAGAGCCGGAGTCATTGGAAAACGGTGAACTCGTACTGCAGATTCCAAGTCCATTCGTATTCGAATATCTGGAGCAGAACTGCCTGGACGTTATAAAGGCGGCTCTGACCAAGGTTTTCGGCAAGGGCACAAAACTGTCATACAGCATACTTACAGATAAGGAGAACAACATCAGCCAGAACGTCAGTTCGGCAGACACCTTATATAATATCAAGGGTACCGCAGAGATAGGAAACAAGGCCCCATCCGTAAACGATGCGCCGTATGTTCAGGATCTCAATCCCCAGTTGGACCCCAACTACAGTTTTGAGAATTTCGTAGAGGGAATAAGCAACAAACTTGCCCGCACAGCCGGTGAGACCATAGCCCTGAACCCGGCCGGAAGCGCGTTCAACCCTCTGTTCATATACGGTTCATCCGGCGTTGGTAAAACTCACCTTGCAACAGCCATAGGCCGCAAGGTAAAGGAACTCCACCCCGAGAAAAGAGTCCTTTACGTATCAGCCCACCTCTTCATGGTACAATATACTGATGCGGCCAGAAACAACACTGTCAATGATTTCATCCATTTCTATCAGTCTATAGACGTGCTGATCATTGATGACATGCAGGAACTGTCAGGTTACACCAAGACACAAAATACATTTTTCCATATATTCAACTATCTGCACCTTAACCACAAGCAGCTTATCATGACGAGTGACCGTCCCCCCAAGGATATGAAAGACCTTGAGGAGCGTCTGATCACCCGATTCAAATGGGGCTTGGTGGCTGAGTTGGAGCGTCCGGACCTTAACCTCCGCAAGGACATACTTCGCGACAAGACCAGACGTGACGGTATCAAGTTCCCGGAGCCGGTTATTGACTACATAGCCGACAAGGTAAGGGATAATGTTCGTGATCTGGAGGGTGTGATTGTCTCACTTATGGCATATTCAACTATCTACGGCAAGGACGTAGACCTGAATCTTACCCATGAGGTGATAGACAAGAGCCAGCATCATGAGCAGAAACCCATCACGATCGAATCTATTATCTCAAAGGTCTGTGACTATTATAACATTGACGAGACATCCGTACAATCCAAATCTCGCAAGCATGAGATTGTTCAGGCAAGACAGATAAGCATGTATCTGGCCAAAAAATACCTGGATTTCTCCACTTCAAAGATAGGAGCGTACATAGGAAAGCGCGATCACGCCACAGTTCTTCACGCCTGCAATATGGTCCGTGACCAGATTCAGGTAGACAAGAATTTCAAGGCCGATATGGAAAATATCGAGAGCGGTCTGCGCTGCTGAATCTCAGGGATGTAGAAGTTGACTGAAGCGGTGATCATGTCACCGCTTTTTTGTTTTTATACAATTCATATTCAAGCCAATTTCAAGTGCCAACATGAGCAACTGTTTCCCGTTTTGGAGAACTTTTAGGCCGTTGCGTTTTCTTATATCATTGATTATCAAGGAATATCTGTTTCAAAACGGAAAACTTTGTTTTTAGGATGGAATTTTATTATTTCAAACATTAGTTTTTATCGGACACATTATATACATTTGTAATGCTGTAGCCAATCCCCATATTGGCAAGTATTTCTTGCGCATATATCAAACAAGTAATATAAAATGGACGACAAAAAACTAACCTACACTTTCGATGAGGCGTTCAAGGCCTCAATTGATTATTTCGGAGGTGACGAACTTGCTGCCAAAGTCTGGGTAAACAAGTATGCCGTTAAGGACTCCTTCGGAAAAATCTATGAGAAGACTCCCGATGACATGCACTGGCGTATCGCCAATGAGATCGCCCGCGTGGAGAAAAAGTACAAGAACCCCATGACCGCCGCTCAACTTCATGACCTGCTCAAGGGATTCAAGTACATCGTTCCGCAGGGAAGCCCTATGACCGGAATAGGTAACAATTACCAGATTGCATCACTCTCCAACTGTTTTGTTATCGGTACGGAGGGAGCTGCCGATTCATACGGTGCCATCATGAAGATTGACGAGGAACAGGTGCAGCTCATGAAACGTCGCGGCGGTGTAGGCCATGACCTGTCAGACATACGTCCCAAGGGATCGCCCGTCAAGAATTCCGCCCTTACATCAACCGGACTCGTTCCTTTCATGGAGCGTTTCTCAAACTCCACCCGCGAGGTGGCCCAGGACGGCCGTCGCGGTGCCCTGATGCTTAGCGTATCCATCAAGCACCCCGACTCGGAGTCATTCATTGACGCCAAGATGGAGAGCGGCAAGGTTACCGGCGCCAACGTATCGGTAAAGATTGACGACGAATTCATGAAAGCAGCCATTGAGGGCCGCAAATATACCCAGTGCTACCCTATCGACTCCAAGAAACCTATATACAAGAAGGAGATCAATGCCAGCGAACTCTGGAAGAAGATTGTCCATAACGCATGGAAATCGGCCGAGCCCGGAGTCCTGTTCTGGGACACCATACTGCGCGAGTCTGTTCCCGACTGCTACGCAGACCTTGGATTCCGCACTGTCAGCACCAACCCTTGCGGTGAGATTCCTCTATGCCCGTATGACAGTTGCCGACTGCTTGCCATCAACCTCTACTCATATGTAAAGAACCCGTTCACCCCCAAGGCCAAGTTTGACTTCGACCTCTTCAAAAAGCATGTCGCCATAGCACAGCGCATAATGGATGATATTATCGATCTGGAGATTGAGAAAATTGACATGATCCAGGCCAAGATTGCCAGTGACCCTGAGGATGACGAGACCAAGTACACCGAGAAACGCCTTTGGGAGAAGATAATGCGCAAGAGCACCATGGGCCGTCGTACCGGAGTAGGCATTACAGCCGAGGGCGATATGCTTGCCGCACTGGGACTGCGTTACGGAACTGACGAGGCCACGGAGTTTGCAGAGAAGGTACAGCGCACCCTTGCACTTGCCGCTTACCGTTCATCGGTCGAGATGGCTAAGGAGCGCGGTGCATTCGAGATATTTGACTGGAAACGCGAGCAGAAGAACCCCTTCATACTGCGTATCAAGGAGGCCGATCCCCAGTTGTATGAGGACATGAAGAAATACGGCCGCCGTAACATAGCATGCCTTACCATCGCTCCTACCGGAACAGTAAGTCTTATGACTCAGACCACCTCAGGTCTGGAGCCGGTGTTCATGCCCGTTTACAAGCGCCGCCGCAAGGTTAACCGCGACGATGAGAACGCCAACATCACCTTTGTAGATGATAACGGCGATGCATTTGAGGAGTTCATAGTATTCCACCACAAGTTTGTGGAGTGGATGATCGTAAACGGTATAGATCCCGCCCAGAAGTTCACGTCAGAGCAGGTTGACGAACTGGTGGCACGCTCACCCTACTACAAGGCCACCGCACAGGATGTTGACTGGGTCAACAAGGTAAAGATGCAGGGTGCCATGCAGAAATGGGTTGACCACTCCATCAGTGTAACCATAAATCTGCCCAACGATGTATCCGAAGATCTGGTCAACCAACTCTACGTAGAGGCTTGGAAGAGCGGATGTAAGGGCTGCACCGTATACCGTGACGGCTCACGCGACGGCGTGCTGGTTGATGCCAAGAGTGACAAGAAACAAGAGAAGAAGGAGGGCAAGGAACCTACTCTGGCACCATGCGACTGTGAGCCGCGCCAGGTGGTCGAAGTCCGTCCGCGCATCCTTGAGGCCGACGTTGTACGTTTCCAGAACAACAAGGAGAAATGGGTGGCATTCGTAGGTATCCTGGATGGCCGTCCGTATGAGATATTCACCGGCCTGCAGGATGACGATGAGGGTATTGTTCTGCCCAAGACCGTTGAGAAGGGCTGGATCATCAAGAATATTGATGAAGAAGGACGCAAGCGCTACGACTTCCAGTTCACCAACAAACGAGGATACAAGGTCACCATAGAGGGCTTGTCCGAAAAATTTGACAAGGAATACTGGAACTACGCCAAACTGATATCGGGCGTACTCCGCTACCAGATGCCTATTGACCTCTGTATCAAGCTCATCGGTTCACTTGACCTGGGTTCGGAAAACATCAACAACTGGAAGAACGGTGTTGAGCGTGCCCTTAAGAAATATGTCCAGGACGGCACTGCCGTAAAGGGTGAGAAGTGCTCTGTATGCGGAAGCGAGTCACTGGTATATCAGGAGGGCTGCCTCATCTGCAAGAACTGCGGATCATCACGTTGCGGTTAAAATGAAAATTAAAGAACAGACAATAACACTTGACAGCCTGCGGTTCTACGCCTATCATGGTGCGGAGCCGCAGGAGGCCATTGTGGGTGCCTGGTACACGGTTGACATCAGCATCACAGCCGATGCCACCGATGCCATACTCAACGACAATCTTGGCGGAACCGTCAACTACGCGAAAGTAACAGAGATAATCAAACAGCAGATGCAGATACGCTCCGCCCTGCTGGAACATGTAGCCGGGCGCATTGCTCAGGCTCTTCTTGATAACTTCCCTGCGATCAATGCACTGACTGTAAAGGTCTGTAAGGAAAACCCACCCGTCTGCGCCCCATGCTCTGCATCCGGCTTTTCGCTCACTGTTGAAAGGTAGTCCCCATCTGCACTCAGGAGGAACGAAGGTTCTTTCAGTGAAAGAATTCGAGGTATAGGTATCAGAAAACATGGCCGCCCGTGGGCTTGTGAACGGGAGGGGCCCGTGCTCAAGAAGATGCTCTGGAAGGTAGGAGTTTACTCATGCCTTCCAGAGCGTCTTATTGGGGATGGGAGGGATAGCGCGTAGCGCGTAGTTTCAGATACCTATACCCCGAATTCTCACTGAAGAACCGCAGTGACGTGCACCAACGAGCCTTCACTAAATATCGGGATCAGATTTCCGGATATCTCTTTTCCGTTCACCAGAAGTTTCTGCAATCCTTGCATTGAGCCGTTGGGATTCTTGATTTCTATTTCGTAGGTGGCTCCTCGGAACTTGCGGGTTATTTTGTATTCCTTCATGTCGGGACTGATGCAGGGATCAATCTCAAGACCGTTGTAGGTGGGCTTGATACCCAGGATGAACTGGGTGATTGTGTACCAGTTCCAGGCGGCTGTGCCGGTAAGCCAGGAGTTCTTGCCCTCGCCGGGACGGAACGCATCCTTGCCGGCCACCATCTGTGAGTAGACATAGGGCTCAACCTTGTGCAGAGTCTGATCCTTGATGTAGGCAGGGCATATTTTGCGCCAATATTCCATGGCAGCCTTGCCGTTACCGCGGACCGTCTCACCAATCATAACCCAGGGATTGTTGTGGCAGAATATGCCGGCATTCTCCTTGTAACCAGCGGGGTAACTTGATATCTCGCCGTACTCGATATAGTATCTGGTAAATGCGGGGTTGTTCAGTACTATGCCGTGCTCTGAGTCAAGGCGCTCCTTGACGGAGTCAAGAGCCTTGTCGCAGAGGCCTTCCTTAAGGCCGATGCCCGCCATGGTGCACCAACCGTTGGACTCGATGAATATCTGGCCCTCCTCATTCTCCTTGGAACCCACCTTGCGGCCGAAATAGTCATATGCACGCAGGAACCACTCACCGTCCCAACCGTATTTCTCAACAGAAACCACCATTTCATCGATGTATTTCTGTGCCCAATCGGCCTCGGCATCCTTTCCCAACTGACGGCATAGTTCAACATAATCACGTCCGCTGAATACAAACAGTCCGGCAATCATCAGGCTCTCGGCCTTGCTGCCCTCGGTCTTGTTCTCGGTGGTCTGGAAACTCTCGTCGGGATCATTTGAGAAACAATTCAGGTTCAGGCAGTCATTCCAGTCGGCACGACCTATCAGAGGCAGTCCGTGAGGGCCAAGGTTATTCACCACATGGTCAAACGATATGGCCAGATGCTCAAACAGACTCTTCTCGCTACCCGGTACGTTGTCAAACGGAACCGGCTCATCCAGGATGCTGAAATCACCCGTCTCACGCAGGTAACCGCAGACACCGAATATGAGCCACATGGGGTCATCGTTGAATCCGCCTCCAATGCCGTCATTGCCGCGCTTGGTCAGGGGCTGGTACTGGTGGTAGCAGCCGCCGTCGGCAAACTGGGTCGATGCAATATCGATTATACGCTCGCGGGCACGCTCCGGAATCTGATGCACAAAACCTATCAGGTCCTGGTTGGAGTCACGGAATCCCATGCCACGGCCAATACCGCTCTCAAAGAACGATGCGCTCCTGGAGAAGCAGAAGGTAATCATGCACTGGTACTGGTTCCAGATGTTGACCGTGCGGTCCATACGCTCATCGCCACTCTCAACATTGAATATGCTGAGCAGGTCATCCCAGTATTCATTAAGTTTACGGAATTCGGCTTCAACCTTGGCAGATGTATCCAGACGCGACAAAGTCTCACGGGCCATGCACTTGTTTATCACGCCCTTGCTCTCCCACTTGTCATCCTGTGCGTTCTCCACATAACCCAGTACGAATATCAGGTCACGGCTCTCGCCCGGCTTAAGTTCTATCTCCACATAATGGGATGCTATGGGTGACCATCCGTGGGCAACGCTACCGCGGGGCTTACCCTCAAGCACAGCCTGAGGTGCATCGAACCCGTTGTACAGGCCCAGGAATGATTCGCGGTCGGTGTCAAAGCCCTGCACGGGAACATTTACCGAGTAGTATGCATAGTGGTTGCGGCGCTCCTTGTATTCTGTCTTGTGATAGATTACAGAACCGTCTATCTCAACCTCACCGGTAGAGAAGTTGCGCTGGAAATTCTCCATATCAGTGGAAGCGTTCCAGAGGCACCACTCCTGGAAACTGAAGAGTTTCAGCTTCTTAGTTCTATCGGTGGTATTTGTCAGCGTTAGTTTCTGGACCTCGGCCCATGTCTTGAGCGGCACAAAGAAGAGCACCTTTGCTGTGACGCCCTCCTTGCGGCCCTCAATCGAGGTATAGTTCATGCCGTGACGGCACTCGTAGAAATCAAGCGGAGTCTTGCAGGGTTTCCAGCCGGGATTCCAGACCGTATCACCGTCCTTAATGTAGAAGTATCGGCCGCCCGCATCCATGGGCACGCCGTTGTAACGGTAGCGTGTGATACGGCGGAACTTGGCGTCCTTGCAGAAACTGTAGCCGCCGGCAGTATTTGAAATCAGTCCAAAGAAATCCTCGGTGCCCAGATAGTTTATCCAAGGCCACGGGGTGCAGGGATCAGTTATGACATACTCCCTGGCAGCATCATCGTAATGTCCGTATTCCTTAGCCATAGGGATTACTTCTTGATGGGGAACTTATATGCCAGCAGTCCCATTATCACGGCAATGACTGCAGGAATCAGAGAGAACAGTGACCAAACCATGGTGCGTACCGACTCGGTGACCGATGCCGGATCAATTGACATGTTACCAAAATCATCCGGGATCATGCGTGCACCTGCCAGACCCAGCAGCAGGGCAATCAGGGAACCTGATATCGCACCACCCAGTTTCTGAGCCATTGTGCCCGATGAGAATATGAGTCCGGTCGATGATGTTCCGAACTTCTCGGTTGCAAAGTCAGCCACATCGGCATACATTGACCAAAGCAGAGGTGAGTAGAGACCTACGCCCACAGAGGTGAGGATAACCACTGCAACCATCAGCCAGATATACTTGGGGCTCATGGGAATGAAGAAGAACAGAACTGAAAATACCACGCAGATGACAGCAGCCCAGAGGAATGCCATGCGCTTGGAGCCCACCCACTTTGCGAACTTGGGTGATACGCCACCGAATATCATGCAGGTAACCTCGCCGAATGCCATAAGCACGGTGTAGTTGATTATGAGTGAACCTACCGTTACGTCACCGCCCAGGCAGTATGAGATCAGATAACCTGCCACGGCATAACGGAATCCGTTAAAGAAGTTGGTGCAGAGTCCAATCAGTGTCAGGTATATCCATGGCTTGTTCTTGAAAAGGTCCACAAACTGACTCAGGGAGTACTTCTCGGCCCTGACGGGTTTGAGACGCTCCTTGGTCATCAGACCGCAGGCCAGTGTCATGGCAGCGGCAATGATGCCGAATACGGCACCCAGAACTGCATACTGGTGTGCATCGGTTCCGCCCACCATCTTCTGCAGATAAGGGAATGAGAGCAGGGTGATGAAACCCATTGCATAGGCGCCTACCATACGGTATGATGAGAACTGGTTCTTCTCATTGTCATCATCGGTCATTACACCCAGCAGTGAGCCGTAAGGTACGTTGACGGCAGTATAGATTGCCATCATGAGCAGGTAGAGAACATAAGCATAGACCCGCTTTCCGACAGGACCGAAATCCGGTGTATAGAGCAACAGAGCGAATATCAGACCGAAAGGTATGGCTCCGAATATCAGCCAAGGCCTGTAAGTGCCCCAACGGGACTGGGTACGGTCAGCCAGGCTGCCCATTATCGGATCCGTAACTACGTCAAACAGACGTGCTATAAGCATGAGTGCGGCTGCATCGGCAAAGGTAAGTCCGAAAACATTGGTAAAAAACAAAGGAAAGGCAATGGACATGATCTTCCATGTTATACCGCCGGCAGCGGCATCACCCAATGCATAGGCAATTTTTTCCTTGACAGTAGGTTTCTGGTAACTCATAATGAAGGTCAGTAATTGTTATTTGTTGATGATTGAATCTATCTCATAAAGTTCATCGGCGGTAAATACCGTGTTACGGACTGCCCCTATGTTTGTGAGCAGTTGTGCCGGAGAACTTGCTCCAATCAGGACGGAGGTTACAAGTCCATCCTTGAGAAGCCATGAAAGAGCCATCTCGGACAGGCTCTGGTTGCGGTCTGCGGCTATCGCGTTCAACCTGTTAAGTTTAGACAGGAGTTGCGGAGTAAGGACATCACGCTTTAGAAAATGATTGCGCGCCATGCGTGAATCCTCAGGGATGCCTCTGAGATAACGGTCTGTCAGCAGTCCCTGAGCCAGCGGCGAGAATGCCGTAAAACCTACACCATGCTCCCTGCATGCATCGAGTATGCCGTTCTCCACACTACGGTCCATCAGGTTGTAACGCCCCTGATAAATCAGACACGGAACATCATGTGCCTTAAGGTAGCCGAAACAGTAATCAAGGGTCTCAACCGGATAGTTTGAAATACCCACATAGAGCGCCTTGCCCTGACGGACAATATCCACAAGAGCCTGCATGGTCTCGTCAAGGGGAGTCTGAGGGTCATAACGGTGAGAATAGAACAGGTCCACATAATCCAGACGCAGCCGTTTGAGGCTCTGGTCCAGACTGCTCATAAGATACTTGCGTGAACCCCAGTCTCCATACGGACCCGGCCACATGTCATAACCGGCCTTGGTGGTGATGAACAGTTCATCACGGTACGGGCGGAACGACAGGTCCATCATACGTCCCAGGTTCTCCTCGGCCGATCCGTATTCCGGACCGTAGTTGTTGGCCAGATCAAAGCAGGTTATTCCGTTGTCAAACGCGCATTTGGCTGTAGCATGAGCCTTGTCAAAGTTATCCACGCTGCCAAAATTGTGCCAGAAACCGAGTGACACCGCGGGGAGTTTAACCCCGCTGTGTCCGCATCGGATATACGGCATGCGCCCTTCGTAACGGGTATCGGCCGCTTTATAGTCTGGTATTACCGGCATCAGTCTACAACGATAGGCTTATACTTGGGAACCAGAAGTTTCATGACAGTCCAGCCTATCAGATAGGCAACAGCACAGATGCAGAATACTATCATATAACCGGCCTCCTTACCCTCAAAGCCCAGGAAAGTGAATGCCGATCCCAGAGCGGCGCTCTTGGTAAATAGCATACCGGCGCCCTTGTTTATCATGAACGATGCAAGACCACCCATTGTGGTACCCACACCTGTGATTGTTCCGATTGTTGACTTGGGGAACATGTCACCGATGGTTGAGTACAGATTGGCCGACCAGGCCTGATGTCCGGCACCGGCCAGACCTATGATGATAGCGGGGAACCATGCGCTGTACTTACCCAGGGGCTGTGCAAAGAGAGCCAGCAGCGGGAAGAAAGCGAATATCAGCATGGCTTTCATACGGCCCGAGTAAGGCTCCATGCCTTTCTTCTCGACAAACAGTTTGGGCAGATATCCGCCGCCGATACTTACCACTGTTACAATCAGATACAGTACAAAAATAAGCAGGATAGCCTCCTTGGAGTCTGAGCGGTAACCGTACTGGTCGCTGAAATAAGCAGGAGCCCAGAACAGGAAGAACCACCACACTCCGTCGGTAAAGAACTTACCGCAGATGAAAGCCCATGTCTGACGGAATGAGAAACATTTGAAGAACGGGATTGACTTCTGCTCCTTCTGGGGCTCGGCAGCCTTGGCGGCGGCCAACTCGGCAGCGTCATCCTGATGTATATATTCAAGTTCAGCTTGGTTTACATACTTGGACTTCTCCGGTTTCTGATAGAGGAAGAACCAGAAGAACATCCATACAAAACCCAGGGCACCGATGATGATGAAAGCCATCTCCCAGCCCCACTTGGCAGCCAGAGGCGGAATGCAGGCAGGTGCGGCAAGAGCACCAACTGATGCTCCGGCATTAAAGATTGATGTGGCGAATGCACGGTCCTTCTTGGGGAAATACTCGGCGGTTACCTTGATGGCTGCGGGGAAGTTTCCGGACTCACCAAGTGCCAGCACCGCACGGCAGAATATGAACATATAGACCGATACCGTCGATATCATCAGCATCACGTCGGCCGAGTTACGGGCAGCCTCCATAGAAGGCACACCGGCCCACTTGAGCGATGCCCATCCGCAGGCAGCGTGCAGGCAGGCACCTACCGACCAGATGAATATAGCCCACAGATATCCCTTACGGGTACCAAGCCAGTCAATGAACTTACCGCTGAACAGACATGCTACCGCATAAAAGATGGAAAAGAAACCTGTTATGGAACCATACTGACTGTCTGTCCAATGGAAATCGGCCGAAATAAAGTCTTTCCATGTTAATGACAGTACCTGACGGTCCAGGTAATTGACAGTTGTGGCCACAAACAGAAGTGCGCACAACACCCAACGGAAATTGGTCATCCGCTGAGCCTTTGAATCTGAAATTGTTGACATATTGAATTTAGGTTAGTTATTCAGTATAATAAACCCGCTTTACACGGATTGAAACGGTCGATATTATCTCATAAGGTATGGTGCCCAGAATATCCGACAGCACGTGAACCGGCAGGTTGGGACCGAATATCTCCACGCTGTCACCCTCCTGGCAGTCAATGTCAGTGACGTCTATCATGCACACATCCATGCAAATGTTTCCAACATAATATGCCTTCTGTCCGTTTACAAGGCAGTAGGCGTTGCCGTTACCCAGATGACGGTCCAGTCCGTCGGCATATCCGATAGGAATGGCGGCTATGCGGGAGTGCTTGGTTATCTTGCCCTTGCGGCTGTAACCCACAGTCTCTCCCTTCTCCAGCTCACGTATCTGAAGTATGGTGGTCTTAAGTGTGCAGACAGTCTCAAGCGGTTGGTTGTCAATAGGATTGATGCCATACAGCCCCAATCCCAGACGTACCATGTCATAATGTACATCAGGGAAGCGCTCAATAGCGGCCGAGTTGCAGATATGACGCAGGATATGGTGCTTGAACGCAGCCTGAAGTTCATCGGCAGCCTTATTGAAGCGCTCTATCTGGAGTTTAGTGAATTCATCGAAATCCGGACTGTCGCTGCCCACAAAATGCGAGAACACCGAGCACGGAATTACCGCAGTCTGTTTCTGCAGGCGATGAACCAACTCCGGTATATCATCGGGAGCAAATCCCAGACGGTGCATACCCGTATCTATCTTTATATGTATGGGGAAGTTGGTAACACCGCTGTGCTCGGCGGCACGTATAACCATATCCAGCAGATGGAAACTGTAAACCTCGGGCTCCAGTTTGTAATCAAACAGAGTATTGAACGATGTGCGTTCCGGGTTCATGACCATAATACTGGTGGTGATACCTGCCTTGCGCAGTTCGGCGCCCTCATCGGCCACTGCCACAGCCAGATAATCCACCTGACGGTCCTGAAGTGTCTTGGCAACCTCGATGGCACCCGATCCGTAGGCCGATGCCTTTACCATGCACACTATTCCAGTCTCAATCCTGAGCATGCCGCGGTAGCGGTCCAGATTGTCGGCAAGAGCCTGCAGGTTCACCTCAAGTATAGTCTCGTGAACCTTGAGTTCCAGACGTTCCGCTATGCGGTCAAACTCATAGACACGGGCTCCCTTGATAAGTATCAGTTCGTTATGGAAATTCTCCATCACATCTGATTTGAGAAAATCATCCGTGGTCTTGAAGAAATATTTCTCGGGAACATCAAACCTTTTCTTTTCAGATGATATATCATCGCCTATACCTATCAGTTTGGTAATGCCGCGGCTCTCAACCAACTGTGACACCCTGCGGTACAACTCATGGACCGACCAGCCCGACTGCAGGATATCGGACAGGATGAGTGTCCGGCTGCGCTGCTTGTCATCCTGACGGCGGGCCATGAAATCCAGAGCGATACCCAGTGACGATATATCTGAATTGTAACTGTCATTGATGATTATGCATCCCTGCTTGCCATCCTTCACCTCAAGTCGCATAGCCAGTGGTTCCAGTCTGGCCATACGCTCCGTGATCTTCTCCGGTGGGACCATAAGGTAAATGCAGACTGCCAGACAGTGGAGCGCATCCTCTATGGAGGCATCATCTATGAACGGGATGGTAAACTTGTTCTCCAGTCCGATGTAACGGTAGGTTATCTCCGTGGAATCCTGGCCTTTCACCACCGATGAAATGAACAGAGGCTTGTCCTGGTTCTTACGCGACCAAGCAATCTCGCGGGCCGTGATGATTGACTTGTCCACACAACTCTGTATCAGGTCATTGTCTCCGTTGTAAATCACAACGTCACAGTCCTGGAAAAGCCTGAGTTTCTCCACGCACTTATCCTGGAGAGACTGGAAATTCTCCTGATGTGCCAGACCGATGTTGGATATGACGCCTATGGTGGGTTTTATGATCTTCCAGAGTTGGCGCATCTCATCCTTCTTGGATATTCCCGCCTCAAAAATACCTATCTCGGACTGCTTGTTAAGAAGCCATACCGATAGCGGAACGCCAATCTGGGAGTTGTAACTCTTGGGAGAACGTGTAACGGCATAATCAGGCTCGAGCAACTGGTACAGCCACTCCTTGATAATGGTCTTGCCGTTACTTCCGGTCACGCCTATCACAGGGATGTCAAAATGCTGCCTGTGTGCAGCCGCCAGAGTCTGCAACGCTGACAGAGTGTCTCTTACAAGCAGGAAATTGGTCTCCTGGTAATCGGCCATATTATCAGGCAGGTAACTTACCACAAAATTCCTTACACCCCTTTTGTACAACTCACGTATATAATTGTGACCGTCATTGCGCTTGGTTTTCAATGCAAAGAAAAGTGTCTCGGCGGGGAAGCAGAGGGAACGGCTGTCAGTAAGCAGCCATGATATCCCGGCAGGGCAGAAACCATGCCTCTCAGCGCCCGTCATACTGACAATCTCATCTATGGAATATGTCATTTCGTGTAGTAATTTTCCGGTTTGTCAAAGATAATCATTATTTGCGTCACCTAATTAAAAAAGCAATATGTATAATGAAAAAGATTCTATATTCACACTTATTTGGTACATTTGCCGTTTGAACAACAAAAGAAGAGAGGATGCAGAAAGCCGAAGAGGAACAACCGACAGACAACCTGCTAAAAAAAATTGACTCCCCCGACGACCTCAAGAAACTCAGTCCGGAGCAGTTGCCGCAGGTTTGCGATGAACTCAGACAGATGATCATAGACGAGCTCTCGCAGAACCCCGGACATTTCGGCTCCAGTCTGGGCACCGTAGAACTTACTGTCGCTCTGCATTATGTCTTCAACACCCCCGAAGACCGTATAGTATGGGATGTAGGACATCAGGCCTACGGGCACAAGATCCTCACAGGCCGACGTGACCGTTTCTGCACCAACCGCAAACTGGGCGGACTGCGTCCCTTCCCATCTCCCGAAGAAAGTCCTTACGACACCTTTACCGCCGGACACGCATCAAACTCCATATCGGCCGCATTAGGTATGGCCGTGGCCGATAAGCGCAACGGCAACGCCGCACGCCGTGTCGTAGCCGTCATAGGCGACGGAGCCATGAGCGGAGGCCTTGCTTTTGAGGGTATAAACAACGCTTCTATTACCGATAACGACCTGCTCATCATCCTCAACGACAACGATATGAGCATATCGCAGAGCGTTGGCGGAATGCGCAGTTACCTGACTCAACTGCACACCTCACGCTCCTACAACAAGTTCCGCTACTACGTGTCAAGGGCATTGGACAAACTTGGACTCATGACCGAGCAGCGCCGACGCAACATCATACGACGCAACAACCATATCAAAATAAAACTTACCCACCAGAACAACATGTTCGAGGGTATGGATATCCGCTATTTCGGGCCCGTGGACGGACATAACGTCCAGAACCTGGTCCGCATTCTCGGCAATATCAAGAACATGCATGGCCCAAAACTGCTGCATATAAAGACAGTCAAGGGCAAGGGTTATGAACCCGCCGAAAAAGACTCGGCCATATGGCATGCACCCGGACTCTTTGACAAGGTTACCGGCGAGCGTATAGTACGCAACGGCACCGGCCAGCCTCCCCTCTTCCAGGACGTGTTCGGCGAGACTCTTCTGGAACTCATGCGTGAGAATCCCAAAATCATAGGTATAACACCCGCCATGCCCATAGGCTGCAGCATGGATATTCCCATGAAAGTATACCCCGACCGCTGCTTTGACGTAGGCATAGCCGAAGGTCATGCCGTGACATTCTCCGGTGGTCTGGCCAAGGAGGGTATGATGCCGTTCTGCAATATCTACTCGTCTTTCTTTCAGCGTGCATACGATAATGTCATCCACGATGTCGCCATACAGAAACTCAACGTGGCTATCTGTCTGGACCGTGCCGGTCTGGTAGGTGAAGACGGCCCCACTCATCACGGAGCCTTTGATCTGGCATTCCTGCGCCCCATCCCCAACCTGACCATAGCATCACCGTATGACGAAATCGAGTTGCGCAACCTCATGTACACCGCCCAACTCCCCGACCAGGGACCTTTCATCATCCGCTATCCACGCGGCCGCGGTATACTGTCCGATTGGCGCAAACCGTTCAATCCCGTTGTCATCGGCACCGGACGCAAGATCAAGGAGGGTGATGACATTGCCGTACTCTCCATAGGACCTATAGGCAACCTTGCCGAACAGGCCATTGAGGCATGGGAGAAAGAGAGCGGAAAGACCGCCGCACTCTATGACATGCGTTTCCTCAAGCCAATTGACACCTCCATCCTAAGGGAGGTAGGAGATAAATACAACCGTATCATAACCATTGAGAACGGCACAGTGACCGGAGGACTTGGCACCGCCGTTGTGGAATATATGGCCGATAACGGCCTCCATCCTGTAATAAGGCGTATGGGACTGCCCGACCGTTTTGTAGAGCACGGATCCACGCCTCAACTTCTGCATCTCTGTCATATTGACTGCGATGCCATCATCAGCACTCTGAAAGAGCTGACTTCAAAACCTTAAAAACCAGAACAATGAAAATAGTAATTGCGGGAGCCGGAAACGTAGGTATCCATCTTGCCAAACTTCTGGCCGGAGAGAATCAGGATATAGTTCTCATTGACGAGAGCCCCGAGAAACTGGCCCGACTGGATTCCAGTTTTGACCTGCTTACCATTCAGGAATCGCCTGTGTCGCTTCACGGACTTAAGGAGGCCGGTGCAGGCAGTGCTGACCTCTTTGTAGCCGTCACTACCGATGAGAGCCGAAACATCATCGCCGCGCAGTTGGCCCATTATCTGGGAGCCAAGAAAACCGTAGCACGAATCAACAACTACGAGTATCTCCAGCCCAAGAACATGGAGTATTTCAACAGCATCGGACTGGATTCACTCATCTACCCCGAACTGCTGGCTGCAAAGGATATTGTTGACGGAATGAAACTCAGTTGGATACGTCAGTGGTGGGAATTTGCCGGAGGCGCCCTGGTAATGATGGGTATCAAACTGCGTGAAAACGCCCAGATACTCAATAAACCGCTCTCTGAACTGGGCAAGGAACTTCCATATCACATAGTTGCCATACTCCGTGAAGGAGTAACCATCATTCCGAGCGGTAACGATACCATGCGGGCCGGTGATCTGGTATACTTCATGACAATGAAAAAACACATCCCGCACATCCGCCGCATTGCCGGCAAGGAGGAACTGCCCGACGTGCGTGATGTAATCATAATGGGCGGCAGCCGCATAGCCGTACGCACTGCACAACTCATGCCAGACTATATGAATCTCAAGATCATTGAGAGTGACCTGGACCGCTGCAACAAACTCACCGAATTGGTTGATGACAAGGTAATGATTATAAACGGTGACGGCCGCGACCCCAGTCTGCTCATGAGCGAAGGCATTCAGCACACCGAGGCATTCGTCGCCCTGACCGATAATTCCGAGACCAACATCCTGGCCTGCCTGGCAGCCAAGCGTTTCGGAGTAACCAAGACCATAGCCGAGGTTGAGAACATAGACTACATCAACATGGCTGAGAAACTTGATATCGGCACGGTAATCAATAAGAAAAAGATTGCCGCCAGCCACATATACCAGATGATGCTCGATGCCGATGTCACCAACGTCAAGTGTCTCACCTTTGCCAATGCCGATGTAGCCGAGTTCAACGTCATAGAGGGAGCCAAGATAACCCGCAGTCAGGTCAAGGACATATCCCTGCCTCGCGGAGTGACCATCGGCGGACTCATCCGTAACAGGGAGGCTCTGATAGTAACCGGTAACACCCAGATACTGCCCGGAGACCACGTGGTTGTATTCTGCCTGGAAGGAATGATTAAGACCATAGAGAAGTATTTCAATTGATAAACATTAAGATCATACATAGGATACTGGGAGTCCTGCTTCTGATAGAATCAGGAATACTGCTGCTCTGCGCACTTATCCCTGTATTCTACGGTGAGGATGACCTGTTCGGGTTCATCATGGCCTCGCTCACATCGGCCTGCGTAGGTATGACCGCCCTCTACATAGGCAAGAGCACCAAACATAAGGAAGGCGCAATGACCCGCCGCGACGGATATATAGTTGTGGCTCTCAGTTGGGTACTGTTCTCGATATTCGGTTCCCTGCCCTATCTCATAAGCGGTTATTTACCTTCATTCACCGATGCCTATTTTGAGACCATGTCCGGCTTTACCACCACAGGAGCCACCATCATACAGGATGTTGAGGTCATCCCCCACGGCCTGCTGTTCTGGCGCAGCCTGACACAATGGATAGGCGGTTTGGGTATCGTGTTCTTTACGGTAGCGGTACTTCCTATCTTCGGTGTAGGTGAGGTTCAGTTGTTCGCAGCCGAGGCCATCGGACCCACGCACAACAAACTCCACCCGCGCATCAGTGTCAGCGGCCGATGGATAATCACCGTATATGTATTGATAACCGTACTGTGTGCCGTTGCGCTCAGGTTCTGCGGCATGGGAGTATTTGACAGTGTGAACCATGCACTCACAACAGCAGCCACCGGAGGATTCTCCACCAAGAATGCCAGCATAGCCTATTTCAACTCTCACTCGGTAGAGTATGTAATAACATTCTTCATGTTTCTGTCGGGCATCAACTACGGCCTGCTGTTCTTTGTGGTATTCCGCGGAAAGGTACACAAACTGATTGAGGATACCCAGTTCAAATGGTACCTTCTGCTTCTGCTCATATTTACCTTGATAGTAGGTGTAAGCCTTTTCATATCAACTCCCTACAACGGCTCATCGGCATTGCGCAACGCACTGTTCCATGTAACCGCCATTATCACCTCTACCGGCTTCACATCGACCGATTATACCCAGTGGCCGCCGTTCATCTGGATGACGCTGGGACTTTGTATGTATTTCGGCGCCTGCGCAGGTTCCACCACCGGTGGTATGAAATCAATCCGTATTGCCATCCTGTTAAAGTCCATGCGTAATGAGTTCAACCGCATACTTCACCCCAACGCCATACTTCCTGTCCGGGTAAACGGCAAGGTCATTCCGCCTTCAACCAGACAGAGCGTGCTTACATTCAGCATATTCTTCTTTGCGTTGGTTTTTATAGGATGGTTCTTCTACCTGGCCATAGGCATTGACATAGCCGAGGCTTACGGCATCTCACTGTCATGTTTGAGTAATATCGGTCTTACAATAGGATATCACGGATGCAACATACCGTGGGACGATATGCCCACCATAGGCAAATGGTTCTCAACCTTTCTGATGCTGATTGGCCGCCTGGAGGTTTTCAGTGTCCTGCTGGTTATCACCCCCGCTTTTTGGAAGCATCGCTAAGAACTCCCTTACATCCTCTCTCATACGCTCATACATCTCGCATCCCTTGTAGTGCGTATTCTTGCGGATAGCTTCAGTGAGGCCCATCTGGCTATGCTGATAGGCACTTATCTCGTTGTGATACTGCTGGTTGTGAACAGCAAACTTACGTATTTCCGACTCACGCTCCTGACGCAGCACCGTACATACCGGCATAAGCAGTTTGAGTATTACGTTCTCCACCAGATGATGTCCCTGAAGGAAAAGATACGTATTATCCTCCCTGACACCCATTGATGTAAGTTCATTTCGCAAGGCGGCCACCTCGGGTATAGCCTCCGGATAATGGTTCTCCATCCAGCGGACCTTATGGCTCACCCTCTCCGATACGCTTATTATGGCAGCCTGAGGCCGATGTACATCTACAGACTTGAGTTTTATATCCAGGTTGAGGTCCTGCATACTGTAACTGTTATGCAGTTTCTTGCGGTAGAACCACACGTTCCACACAAACAGAGGATAGACCGCCTTTGAGTAGAGTTCCATGAAACCCTCAAAATCAATCAGCCTGTGGTCATTCAACGTACACTGCACACAAATCTGATGCAGGCTACCTGACCAGCACTGATAGTTCTCAATGGCATAAGTGTAGGTCTGTATGACAAACGGATTGCTTATTATCTCTTTTGATGTCTGAGTGACCCCCTGAAGCAGCCAGTCATAATCGCTGTCCACGCAGGCAATCAGGTTACTGCCCAATCCGTTATGCTCAATACAAGAGCGGAGGGCCGATTTCTTGCCTTTAGTCAGGCCGCCGCGATTTGGCAGCATTATCTGGAAATAGTGATCCGGAGTCTCAAACTCATCCAACAGCACACGCCAGAAAGAGACATCGTCATAACTCTCCACGAAAGCCACGATACGGCCTCTGCGCTTGCTCGGCAACAGTCTGTCGGCCGCCTCGAAATAGCGGGAGGATATATTGTCTGTAAGTCTCTTCATGCTCTATTACCCCTCACTTGACGGTAATATCCTCAACATCATATACGGAATCCATCCACCCGTCCATAATCAGTGCCGGTGAATGGGTGGTCATGATAATCTGACAGTTGGGGTTGAGTGACCGCACGCGCTGTATAAGTTGCTGCTGCCACTCTATATGAAGTGAAATCTCGGGCTCATCCATAAGCAGTACACCGGGAGTCATATCCTGAACCAGAGTGGTAAGCATAATAACCAGCAACTGCTTCTCACCCGATGACAGATTGTATGGCAACAGTGTGGTACCGAACTGGTCAAACAGAATCTCATTGCTGGTACGGACAATCTTCTTACCCGTATCGGTAAAGAGTTCATCCATGTAATCCATAAACCTGATCTTGGGTGCCGAAATCTCCTGGGCCTCCCGTATCTTCTCCGGATCGCCCGATGTCAGCAACTGTATGGTACGGTTGCCTATGTTGACCTGGTAATCCAGGTAACGCCGCTGAAGTTTGTACAGTTGCCAGTCCAGTTCCGATACCACGCTCTTATCGGACATCTTCTCCAGCAGGTTGCTGTGCATGAGCGGACGGTCTATGCTGCGTATCACATCATACTTGATCCTGGTTGACCCTTCGGGGAAATAATCTATCTGTACCTCGGGATTCTCTTCCTGACTCTCTCCGGCCAGATAATCCAGACGTGCCACAGTCTTATTGAGAATGGTACTCTTGCCTGTACCGTTAACACCGCTCAGGATATTCACATCGGGACGCAGGTTCCATACTATGTGCTTTCTGCCCCAAAGTGAGTTGATCTCTATGCGGCTTATTCCATCGGCGTATCCCTTTTCCATAATCAGTCTGTTTTACGGGTTCTGTCGGTAAATATATAAAAAAAGAAGAGTCACCGTAAGGTAACTCCTCTCTTTTTTTGGCGGCGCGTGATTCACATCAAACGATACCCAATGATATTTATAAAAAGGACTATCTATCTACATTAGCAACCTCTTAACGGAAGTCCCGTTTCGTGATTGCGCTACAAAGATATTCTTTATTTTTTATTTTGCATATTATTGAGGGGTATTTAAGTGATTTTTGCAGTTGATAACACTTTTCACTCCCCTTTTTCAGCACAAGTCCGAATAATTATTCATTAATCTTCAGTCCGTCAAGCAGTTTCAGATATGTAGGCAGAGCATGCTCCAACTCACATATTTCAACATATTCATCGGCCGTATGTGAACGCGCCGACTCACCGGGACCAAGTTTTAATGACGGACTGTCCAGAATTGCCTGATCGGACAGAGTGGGTGATCCGTAGGGTTTCATACCCATACTCTCGGCCTTGCGGATTATGGGATGACTGACATCTATCCTTGATGAGTTCAGGTTGAACGAACGTGCCTTGACCTCGCAATATTCGGGCAGCATTGCGCTGATGATGTCAAACACCTCATGATTGGAGTAATTTTCGTTGGTGCGGACATCGGCCGTAAAAGTACAAGTGTCAGGGATAACGTTGTGCTGCGTTCCGGCGTTGATCATAGTTATGGTGAACTTGACCGGACCAAGCAAGTCAGATACCTTGTCAAAACTGAATGTACGGAGTTTTTCAATCAACTCAGTGGCGCGGTAAAGCGCATTGATACCCTCGTTACGTGCTGCATGTCCGGCCTTACCATGCACCGTAAAGTCCAGAACCATCAGACCCTTCTCGGCCACAGCCGGCTGCATTCCGGTAGGCTCGCCAATGATTGCCACATCCACCTTGGGCAGGCTCTGCACTGCCAGCTTCATGCCGTTCTGTCCGTTACGCTCCTCCTCGACCGTGGCCAGAAACAGAGGGTTGTAAGACTGAGGTTTGCTGTCCAACTCATAGAAAGCATATAGCAGCGAAACCAGTCCTGCGCCGTCATCATTGCTGCCCAGTCCGTACAGTTTCCCATCCTCAATGGTAGGAGTGAACGGATCCTTTGTCCAGCCTGCAACCGGCTTTACGGTATCCATATGGCTGTTGAGCAGAATAGTAGGCTTGGCGGGATCATAACTGTGACCGTAGCACAGCAGGTTAAGCCCAATGCACTCGGGCTTGTAGCCATGACTCTCCATATCGGCTTTGATTATGGCCGATACCTCTTGCTCCGAACCCGTGGTTGACGGGGTGGCAATGAGCCGCTTAAGCAGTTCCAGTTGTTCCATGTGTGCAAAGGTAAGGGTTTTATGCAATTTCTCCCTTTTCACGGGCGGAAAGTTCCCGTATCATACTGATGGCAAACGGCAGGGCCAGGCTGAATGTAAGCAGATCGGCCATTGCCATCGTTGCCTCAAGACCCTGCAAGCCCCAGATGGCGGGCATTATGAACAGTGTGGGATAGAAAGCTATTCCGTGACGCGTCATAGCCAGCAATGTGGCCCTGCCTGTACGGCGTATGTTCTGCAGCAGCATGTTCGTAGGAGTGGTCAGGCCCACCAACGGGAATGCCACACACTGCCAGCGAAGCACCACAGTACCTATCCTTATAAGTTCAGGATCCTCATCACGGAAGAATGTAATTATCTTAGGTGCAAATATCCATCCCGCTGCCGATGTAACCAGTAGGATTACCACACAAAGTCCTATTGTAAAGAGGTAAGACTCGCGCACGCGCCCGTAAAGCCTGGCGCCCCAGTTGAATCCGCACACCGGCTGGAATCCCTGGCCCACGCCCAGAATAACCGCCATCGCGGTCTGCATAACACGCGCCACCACGGTAAACGCAGCAATGGTCGATGCCTCCTGCCCCTCCAATGCATAGCTTGCAGCCGCCCAGTTCATACATATGGCCGAAATGCTTGATAGCGACTGACGCATCAGCGACGGCAGACCGCCCGCTCCTATCTCGCGGTAACGCTCCAGTGACGGAGCAAAGTTGCGCAGACTTATATGTACGTTACCCGGCAGTGTGGTAGCCCACAGCAACAGGCACCACGATATAAACTGACTGATCAGTGTAGCCAATGACGCACCGCTCACTCCCATACCTAATCGGTTTATCAGCAGCCAGTCAAAGAATATGTTCAGCACCATTCCCACCGCAATGCCAATCATTGCCAGCATGGCATTGCCCTGCAGGCGCAACTGGTTGTTAAGCGTCATCTGCGATATCAGGAACGGAGTTGCAATCAGTATCCATCTGAGGTAAGCATTGGAGTACGGCACCACATCGGGCGTAGCACCCAGCAGCCGTGACAGAGGCGTCACAAACAACATGCCCAGCACCATGAACACCAGTCCCACCAGAAACGATGACAGGAATCCTGTGGCCGCCATCTTGCCGGCACCATCGGCATCACGGGCACCCAGCGCACGTGACATGTAGTTGCCTGATCCGTGTCCAAAGAAAAAGCCCGTAGCCTGGATAAGTGACTGATATGCGAAAGCCACACCCACACCCGCCGTAGCGACAGTGCTGATGTGGCCCACAAACCATGAATCTACAATATTGTAGATGGCCGATATGGACATACTTATGATGGTGGGCACCGCAAGGCTGAGTACTAGCCGTGGAACCGGAGTCTCCGTGAGCCGGCGGTAACGCGCCTCACTCCTCAGTATGTCATTATCACCTGTATGCACCAGAATTGTTTTCCTGGCACAAAATTACTCATTATTTATAATACTCCATGCTCTCGGGAGTCCAAGTCATTACCACGCTGTAATGACCTTCAACCTGTGAGCGGGAGTAGTCCAGGAATACCTTGAGTGACTTGTCAAACAGATCGGGAGTCTCTATTGAGTCACGAAGCAGCAGGGTACTCATTACGCAGTAGGCTGCACTCTCCATCAGACGGCGGCCGCAGAAGTCATTCATCTCGGTCTCCTTCTGGTCAGTCACATGAGCGGTCATTGCGTCCAGTTTCTCTACCATGGCGCTGATGGCGGCTTTGCTCTCAGAGTCAGGCAGTGTGGCAAGCATATCCTTTACGTACTGTGAATATACTCCGCTGGTAACGTAACGCAGGGCTGCTACAACCTGAAGCTGTGTGGTACCCTCATAGATTGAGGTGATACGGGCATCGCGGTACAGGCGCTCGCAGGTATAGTCACGCATAAAGCCTGAGCCTCCGTGTATCTGGATGCTATCGTATGCGTTCTGGTTGGCGAACTCACTGGTCATACCCTTGGTGATGGGTGTCAGTGCATCGGCCAGACGGCTGTAACGCTTGCTCTCTTGACGCTCCTCGGGGGTCAGAGTGCGGGTCTTGGCAATCTGGTCAAGTGACTTGTAAATGTCAACGTAACGTGATGTCTCATACATGAGTGAGCGGGATGCCTCAACCTTGGCCTTCATCACTGCCAGCATCTGATAAACGGCCGGGAATGTATCGATGTTACGGCCAAACTGACGGCGCTCTGCGGCATAGGCCACTGCCTCACGCCATGCAGCATCCTGAATGCCCACACTCTGTGTGGCAATACCCAGGCGGGCTCCGTTCATAAGTGACATAACGTACTTGATAAGTCCCAGACGGCGGTCACCGCAAAGCTCAGCCTTGGCGTTGTTGAACACCAGCTCGCAGGTGGGTGATCCGTGGATACCCATCTTATCCTCGATACGGCGAACGTTCACGCCGCCGTTACGCTTGTCATAGATAAAGAGTGACAGACCGCGACCATCGGTGGTACCCTCCTCGCTGCGTGCAAGTACCAGGTGAATGTCGCTGTCACCGTTGGTTATAAAGCGCTTTACGCCATTCAGACGCCAGCATCCGTTCTCCGGATCTTCGGTTGCCTTGAGCATAACGCTCTGCAGGTCACTTCCGGCATCGGGCTCGGTCAGGTCCATTGACATGGTGGCACCCTCACTGGCCATCTTAAGATATTTCTCTTTCTGCTCGGGGCTTCCAAACTCATTGATTGTATCGGCGCATGACTGCAGGCCCCATACATTCTGGAACGATGCATCGGCACGTGAAATCATCTCACCTACTGCGCTGAATACGGTCACAGGCATGTTCAGACCGCCGTACTGACGGGGCAGTCCGAATCCTGACAGACCGGCCTGGTGCATTACCTTGAGGTTCTGTGCAGTACCCTGAGAGTACTGTACGCGGCCGCCGCTGCAGTGTGAGCCCTCGCGGTCAACAGACTCTGCAGCAGGTGCAATCACCTCATCGCAAACGCTGCCGGTAAGTTCCAGCACACGATCAAAATTGTCCATTGCATCGGCAAAATCGGCCGGTGCATAGTCATACTTATCGGCCTCAGCATAGAAGTTCTCCTTAAGCTCCACTATGCGCTCCATAAGCGGAGAGTGCATGCGGGCACTGAGTTCAGGGGTATCCTTATAGTTGTTCATTTTGAAATCTCCTTTAAGTTACGGATCAGTTTGGGAATCACATCCTCCACGCGGCCGGTCACCACATAATCGGCAATGGCGTTGATAGGTGCATCGGGATCCTGGTTGATTGACATGATGAGGCTGCTCTCACGCATACCTGCTATATGCTGGATCTGGCCCGATATACCGCAGGCTATATAGAGCTTGGGGCGTACGGTAAGACCTGTCTGACCAATCTGACGGTCATGATCCACAAAACCGGCATCAACGGCGGCGCGGCTGGCACCTACCTCGGCGTGCAGCACATCGGCCAGCTTGAAGAGCATGTCAAATCCCTCGCGGCTGCCCATTCCATAACCGCCGGCCACTACTATGCTGGCGCTGTCTAAATGGTGTGATGGTTTCTGCATGTGGCGCTCTATCACGGTCACTGCCAGGTCGGCCTGGCTAACGTAATCGGCCACCTTATGCTTAACAATCTCACCCTTATAGTCTGCCTTGAGTATCTCATTCTTCATCACACCCTGACGTACGGTTGCCATCTGGGGACGGTGGTCGGGGTTGACGATGGTGGCTATGATATTGCCGCCGAATGCGGGACGGATCTGGTAGAGCAGGTTCTCATAGACCTTGCCTGTCTTCTTGTCCTCATACTCACCAATCTCAAGGTTAGTGCAGTCAGCAGTAAGTCCGCTGCCCAGGGCCGATGATACACGCGGGCCCAGGTCACGGCCTATCACGGTTGCACCCATGAGTGCAATCTGCGGCTGCTCCTCCTGGAACAGTTTTACCAGGATTGCTGAATGGGGTGCTGTAGTATAGGGAGCAAGGCACTTGTCATCAAAGACGTGCAGTACATCTACTCCGTAGGGGAGTATCTGCTTCTCTATGCCGTCCAGACCGCTGCCTATGGCAATGGCCTCAAGCTTGACGCCTAACTGGTTTGCAAGTGAACGGCCCTTGGTGAGCAGTTCCTGACTGACGGGAGCCACCTGGACTCCTTCCAGTTCGCAATATACGAATATGCTGTTCATGGCTTATCCTATTATATGGTTTGTGGCCAGTTCCTCAATCAGAGCGGCTATCTCCTTTTCATCGGCACCATAGCGCTTGCTCTCCTTGGCCTGGAATACTATGTTCTCAATCTTCTTTACCTTGGTGGGAGATCCTGACAGTCCGCACTTGGCGGGGTCGGCGTTGACATCGGCCACGGTCCATGCGGGTACGTCATAATTCTTGCGGCCCATCAGAAGGCGTGCGTTACGCGGGCGGCAGGGGGCGGCGCTTCCGTTCACGGTGAGCAGGCAGGGCAGCGGAGCCTTTACGGTCTCCACACCACCGGTAATCACGCGCTTTACGGTTACGCTCTTGCTGTCCATGTCAAGGATCTCCTCAACGTAGGTTATCTGGTTCAGGCCCAGTTTCTCGGCCACCTGAGGGCCTACCTGGGCGGTGTCACCGTCAATTGCCTGACGGCCGCCTATTATGATATCAAACTTGCCTATCTTGCGTATTGCTGTTGACAGGGCGTATGATGTTGCCAGGGTATCGGCTCCGGCAAACAGACGGTCGGTCAGAAGATAACCGCCGTCGGCACCGCGATATACACCCTCCATCACTATCTCTTTTGCTCTCTCAGGACCCATTGTGAGCATTGTCACTGTGCTGCCGGGAAAACGGTCCTTGATGGCAAGGGCCTGCTCCAGGGCATTGAGGTCCTCCGGGTTGAACACTGCCGGAAGTGCGGCACGGTTAATGGTGCCGTCGGCATTCATGGCGTCCTTACCCACCTGACGGGTATCGGGCACCTGCTTTGCCAAAACTATTATATTGAATTTTTCCATAGGGGTAGCAAAGATAAGGATAAAGCTACCCCACAGCCTTTTGGGAATCTGGCAAAACGGGGCGTTTTGCACAGTCATTCCTATTTTGTAAACTCCGGCAAAGAGAAACGGATGAGGGGCTCAGTCCTCGAGCATGGATTTCTGGTTCTGGCGCTCCAGTTTGTGGAAATCGGAGCCGGTCTTTACCTTGGCGATGGTGGCAATTACGGCGTTGTAGAGCTCGCTGCCTTCACGGTAATCGCCCGGGCAGGCAAAGTTTACGCGGCCGCGGTGTACAAGATTGCGGGCCTGGGCGCGGCTGGAATCGTTGCCGGGCTTGTAAATGGCTATGGAGTGACCTCCCTCGCTCTTTACTATGCGCATGCTGGGGATATCGGTCTCTCCGTCACCCAGATAGATCATGTTCTGGAACGGAACCGGTCGGCCCTCATCGGGCATTGAATCGTTGATCTGGGCATTACGCCAGATGTCAAGTATGCCCTTGTTTATCATGAATATGAACTGGGTCTTGGATGTAAAATCCACCGCCACGGCGGGCCAGACGGCCTTGTCATTCTCATACATGAACGAGCAGGCGTAAATCTGCTTGAAGTATTTTGCAATCGATGTACCCTCAATGAGTTCCTTAAGGCCCGATGAGATTATGTAGTGCTCCACATTGACTCCCATCTCGGCACCCTTGCGGTTGATCAGATCGAACCACTGCTCCACTCCGGGAAAGAACCCTATTCCGCGCCCGAACTCCACGAACTGCTGGCGGCGGATGCTTATGCCGTTCTCCTGGGCCTTATCCACCATCAGTTTCATGTAAGCCAGAATGGTACTGGACTGCTGTTTCTCTGCCAGTCCGTGCGATGCCTTCCAGAATGACTCCTTATCGGTCAGTCCTATGGCATCCATAAAATCATACTCCTGCATATATGACGGAGACAGCGTCCCGTCAAAATCATACATCAGCGCTACTGTGGGTCTATCCATACTATCTTTCCTATACTAACCTAAAACTATGGCGGGGTCAATATTCAGTTTGCTGGATATAGTCCTTGCCTGCTCAAACGTAGGGTTTGACTTTCCGCTTAATATTGCGCTTAGGCGCGGCGCCGTTATCTGCAGAAGAGCCGCCAGTTCTTTCTGATTCCAATTGTTTTCTGCCATCCGCTCGTGCATTGTTTCAGAGAGTGAAGGAGTTTCTATCGGACAATACTCTTTCTCATACTCCTCTACCAACTGAGACAGCATATCAAGTTCCATAAGACGGGGGTCGTCTTCCGGAGTATTCTCATCGGTTGCAAAGAACAGCTCATCTATCCTGGCCATCATTGCCTTATATTGTTTCTCATTCTTTATCTGTGCCATAGTCCTTACAATTATATAGTAGAAACATCTATTCTGTCATATTCATCATGTGTTCCAACAAACCGTATATAGATTAATCCGGGAGTAAACTTCACAGCAACAACAAGTCTGTAATTATTACCTTTTATGTTAAACACATATCTCTGGTTACCCACATAGTCAACTGAATTGAAATCATTTTTCATATCGGCCAATGTTCTCCAGTTGGCCCGACATGTTTTGACATACCATTCCTTTAAAGGTTGCTCAGCATCAGCATGCTTGTTCCAGAACTCTTTCAGTGTGTTAATTGCAATAACTCTCATCTGGTTACAAAAGTAAGGATTACGTTTGAGATAACAAAATTATTCAATTGATAATTATCTGTAATTCCCTATAACCGCAACCATCATCTTTACGATGTGGTACCTGTAACCCGGCGAAATTATGATCTGGGTGCTGGTCTTGAGCACTTCCAAAACTGTTGCGTATGGGACAAAATGAGGGGGAATCCGGTTGCCATACTATCAGCGTGAGACTATCAGCAAAAAAGAGAATAATAGTCTGGATTTCTTTTACTGAACCTGTACTTACGTTTCCTGATTGCATCGACAGTTACGTTACCCAACAGCTTTGCAACCAGTTCATTCTTAAAGTGCATAGCTGACAACAACAACGTCAGGGACTCTTCTGTATCTATTCCTGGATACTCTATCTGCATATCTGCAATAGTATCGCTGAATGAGTGCTTGATGGTTTCAATGACCATAGCCTTCTTGCTGGAGTCCAGCTCTTGACCTAAGGAATCGGATGTAAGTGTTCTGAACGCTTCACTATTATAAAAGTACTTCTTGTTTATTTCTATCCTGTGCCGATACAGATTCATCAGTACGGCACGCGCCTCGGGGTCAGTTTGGGACTGTTCTCTTACCCTGGATTCAAGAATGGAGATACTGCTTCGGCGTATTTCCTGTTCCAATCTGATAAGTTCCTCCTGTTTTTCTATAATGCGTTTCTTCTCCCTGTTCTTGAACAGGACGTATATAAGAACCGTAATAATGGATATGGCAATGAAAGAGAATATGCAAATCAGGACAAAGCGCTTATGCCTGCCCTGCATTTTCTCTTCCTTAAGTTCTTCTTTGTGCAGGTACTGCAAATCCATTATCTCCCTGGAATCAGACTGCTTAACCATCTCGATTGAATCTCGCAGTTCAGAGTATCGCTGATGCCACATAAGGACTTCGGCGGCATTGCCTTTTTTAGCCGAAATCTCTGCCAATCTATCATATATCATTATCCTGGCGTTGGCTTCTGATGTGCCGGGAATTGATTTCTTGAAGTATATATAAGCGGAATCAAAATCCCCTGAATAATAAAACGAGGTGGCTTTCATATTGTAATAAACGTCCGGTGGTATCTGATGACTCTGACTGTCTCCTTGTAACAAACTTCTTATGGTAACTACCCGGAACGTAGTATCGCTTTGATTCTCAAATGATGAAGTATTATATCTTGGGATTTTAAAAAGAGTGTCTGTTCTAGTATTTTCAGCTTCAGAGACTTCATTAAGGATAAAGGAGAACTGTGACATCTGATTGTCCGTATTCTGTATATTCGGATCCTGAATTCTGGACAATACAGAGAAAACACTTGCATAATGTGACAACGATGAATCCTGAATTCTGTCAGCATTGATCCTGCATTTGTAGAATTCATCATAGGCACAGTCATACATTTTTTTTTCGTAATAGCGGCTACCAAGGTTTCTCTCAGTCAGCGCATAGTATCTGACAAGCGTATCCGGGAAAAGGTCTTTAGCCTTGAGGTATGCATAGATGGCCGCATGATTGTTTTTCATTCTGGAATACACGCACCCTTGTGAGTACCATGCCAAGGCTGCGTGATAACCCTTGCGTCTGGAACCATAATAGTCTGTGGCGGTTATTATAAGGCTGTCTGACGAGAATGACCGTCCCAATTCATAATCAATCTGAGTCTTAAGTATGGCATACAGTGCGTTGTCACGCTGGGATTTTGGCATCGGAAGGGACATAAGTACTGAATCAGCAGTTTGTGGATCTGTTACCATCAACTTTTCAACCACTTTCAGGTCACTTTGGTAATTATTGCATGAAAAAAGGATTAAAATCCATAATATGTTCAAAATGACAAAGAATCCTCTGCTGACCCTCATAACTATGACGTTTTTTATCTACAAATTTATATCATAACTGTATTTATCCTTTTTTTTAGAGAGTTGAATAATTTCCCCTTACATCAAGATGCATTGCTTTTGTGTCACATTTTAGGGTCCCATACAGGACGGACAGATTGACCATAGGAGCGGTCTCCTTGATAGGAACTTGCTACACTTAAAGGGAAAATCAGACTATATGCTCCGTAACAACCTCTTAAATCAAGATTGCAAGTCCAGTAACATCCGCAATAACCTTCTCCATATATCTTATTGCCAGTACGGAATCCACCAGCTGGCAAGAAAATGAAACGATCCGTGTATCCAGATTTTTTACTGGAAACCTTGAATCCTTTTACGCGCTTCAGCGTTGTCCATTCCCAAGTACAATTTTCTATCAGTTCTTGTATTTCTGTAAATGAAGGAATACGCCATGCGCCACCCCAATCTACATGTGCAACATCATCTTCTGGTTTTAAATATTTGTGATTATCTACCCGACCTCTTAAGCTGTCTGTATTGTATTTTGTAAACTTCACGTCATCAGAATTATTACCATCTTGCCAAAATTTATAACTCTTCCATGTAAAATAATAATATTTTTCCTTGGTCTCACCCCAAGCATAGTAAATGCCACTCTGGTGAGGTTTTTTAGCGCCGACATTACAAGTAGCCCATTTAACACTGAGTCCCAAATCAACACATTCATGCCCATCCTCTATATCTACATAAGACTGTGGGCTTATTGAAAGAGGAAATAGTATTGAAATAATAATTATCTTTATCCTTAACCCCATTCCTCTTTTAAGCGACATAACTAATTGTTTTGTTTACAAAAATAGGTGCAATATGCCATAAAAAGGTTGAGGAGTGTGGGACAAAAGCGGGACAAATGCCGTTTGCCTCATGTTTGGCGCGTGATAATAAGCAAAAACCGCTACTTACGTTTCCTGATTGCATCGGCAGTTACGTTACCCCAAAGCTCTGCAACCAGTTCATTCGTAAAGTGATATGTAGGCGGAGCTAAGGAATGAGCAGGGAGGAGTCGCCGTAACTGAGGAAACGGAAATCGTGGCTCAGGGCATAGTGGTATATGGTTTTCCAGTCGCCGTTTACAAAGGCCGATACAAGCAGCAATAGAGTACTCTGCGGCTGGTGGAAATTGGTAACCATCATCTTTACGATGTGGTACCTGTAACCCGGCGCAATTATGATCTGGGTGCTTGTCTTGAGCACTTCTAGATGATGACGGTCCAGGTAATCCAGAATAAATTGGAGCGCTTGGACAGATGACATTGTAGGATTTGTCTCATACGGAGTCCACTGATTGACGTGCATCTCATCCTCAGTTGCATCAGGATGCGTACTCAGATAGACGCCAATATAGTAGAGGCTCTCCAGAGTGCGGACCGATGTGGTACCCACAGCAATGGTCTGACCGCCGTGAGCAATCAACTTCTCAATGGTGGAGCGCTTTACGGCAATGAACTCGGTATGCATTTCATGCCCGCTGATTTCTTCCGATTTCACCGGACGAAATGTACCGGCACCCACATGCAGCGTGAGTTCCTCACGGTCAATCCCGTGAGCATCCAGATCCTTGAGCACACGCTCCGTAAAATGCAGGCCCGCAGTAGGAGCAGCCACGCTACCCTTTATCTTGGAATATACGGTCTGATATGTGGTCTTGTCACTCTCCTGTGACTCCCTGTTCAAGTAAGGAGGAATAGGAATCTCACCCACAGCCTCCAGCAGTTCCGCCCAACTCACGCCGCCGTCCCAACTGAAGTCAATCCTGTGACTGGTTCCATGCAGAGGACCGCGACGAGCCTCAAGAGATATTGTCTTATCGCCTATCTGAACAGTATTGCGCAAAACAGGAGTATCCTCTTTCCACCTCTTAAGATTGCCCACCAGGCAGTACCAGGAGCACCGCTCAGTCTGAGTGAACATAACCTGATAATCTGAAGGGTCTGCAGGCTCCAGAAGGAAAATCTCAATCAAAGCCCCGGTAGATTTAGGCCCACCCGTAGCCTCCTTGCGGAAATGAAGCCTAGCCTGAATCACCTTAGTGTTATTGAACACCATCATAGCTCCAGCCGGCAGATACTGTGGCAGATTACGGAATACATCATGGCTAACCTCCCCATGCCTGTACAGCAACAGCTTTGAACTGTCCCTCTCAGCCAAAGGAAATTTTGCAATCCGCTCATCCGGAAGTTCATAATTGAACTCCGCAATCCTGATATGTTTTACCGCATCATTCATATTCGAATCGCAAAATTACAAAGAATTTGACAAGGTTAGATAATCCGGAATGCTCTCCCCAATTAATCTGCAACAGCCAGCGTAAAAACACTAACTTTCAAATCAGGAATCCCAGCCTCCATAACATCAATAAGAGAGCATAAGGTAGCACCGGTGGTAATCACGTCATCAACCACCAGCACATGTTTCCCCGCCAGCAGTGAGGGATCAGTAACTTGAAACAAATCCTGAGCATTGTTCCAACGCTGGTATTTGCCCAATCCGGCCTGTTTGGAATGCTCATTTACACGCTTGACGGCATTATTGATTATTGGCAGGCCGGTAGCCTCTCTGATACCCTTGGCTATATAGGTGCATTGGTTATATCCGCGTTTCATCTCTTTCCAAAAGGTAACGGGCATGGGAACCATACAGTCTACGCCTTCAAAGAAGCCCTTTTCCTTGAGTTCCATTGCACCTGTTCGCGCCAGCCAGGTTCCCACACTTGGATGCCGCCAGTATTTGAGATGAAACAGGATATTGCTGTAGGTGCTGTCCTTGTCGTAGTGAATAAGAGAGGCGGCACGAACCAGACTGTGCTGGCCAAGCAGCATCCGCTCGGTAGGATTTATAGACTTCATATCATACTCCAAGCGTGGCATACCAAGAAAGCAGGATATGCAAAGTTCCTCTTCGGAAGGGTCAAGCCTATGGCCGCACACTTTGCAATAATGGGGAAACAGGAATTCAAACAAAATTCTCACAAGACCGGGACGACGGATTTGACCGTCCCGGCAAACAGGTTTTTTCATATGATGCGGTTTATTCAGGTAAATCAGACAGATCAAGCACCTTTCTGACAAGTGCCGGCTCATATCCGCGTGAGCAGACGGATTTCATGGTTTTCATCTTACGCTCATACTCCGTTGCACCTTTAGTCTGGCGGTAACGTGAGCAGGCGACATCCTTGAGGGTAGCCATATACTCATCCTCGTCAATACGGGACAGAGCCTCGTCGGCCACATCCCCGGGAATATGCTTCTGCCACAGAGCCTGGGCAATTTTACTTCTGCCCCATTTGGCAAACCTCACCTTGTCATGAACGAATGCCCTGGCATATCGGGACTCATCAATATATCCGTCTTTAATAAGGTGCTTAAGAATGCCTGGGATATCCTCACTCTCCACCTTGTGTCTCTCAAGCATTGCCCGTACCTCAACACAGCAGTGCTCCGCCCCCGAGCAGTATCGCTCGGCCAGTGTCTTTCCTTCAGATTCAGTCATAGTAAAGCTTTTATCATTCGTTGTTTTCCAAAAATATCCTTACGCAATTCAATATTATGGTATCCCGCTTTTTCCAGCATCTCCTTTAGGGCCGATGCCTCCAGCGGGTTGATTTCAAAAAACAGTTTACCGCCCGTAACAAGGGCTTTTTTTCCAAACTCCGCTATTGCCCGATAAAACAGAAGCGGATCATTATCGGGCACGAACAATGCGGTATGAGGCTCATAATCCAGCACCGTATCCTCCATCTGAGTCTTCTCAGACTCCATGACATAAGGCGGATTGCTCACAATCACATCAAACCTGCAATCCAGTTCTTCATTAAGTATATCCACCTTGCGGAACTCCACATCCGTGCCGTTAAGGCGGCTGTTCTCACGGGCCACCTCAAGGGCACCGTCACTGATATCCCAACCCTGAACCTTCCAACCCGGAAGACGGTGAGCCAGACTTATGGCTATGCATCCGCTGCCGGTACCCACGTCCAGCAGAGAGCCTGACTGAGTTGCATCCCCTGCCACCCAATCTACAAGCTCGGCTGTCTCGGGACGCGGTATCAGCACCCGCCCGTCAACCCTGAAAGTAAGGCCGCAGAAAGGTGTTGAACCAATCAAATACTGTAAAGGCTCGCCTTTAGCCAAACGCTCCAGAGCCCTATCCAGCTTTTCCGTATCTGCCGTCAGTTTCTCTTTAGTATAAAAAGAGACGGCACTGATGCCCAGGAGTTCCAGACACAGTGCCTTCTTTATCGAATCAAGCTCTGCCGCAGCATACCGGCCGCCCAAAGCGTCTTCTATGCGCTGCAGAATCGCTCTCATGGTTACGCTATCTCAAGTGCCACCTTCATCATGTTGGTAAAGCTGCTGCGGCGCTCCTCGGTCGATGCATACTTGCGGTGAACCAACTGGTCCGATATGGTGCATATGGTAAGAGCCTTCTTGCCCGATGCCGCGGCATTGATATAGAGTCCGGCCGATTCCATCTCGACAGCCTTCACTCCGAACTTGCCCCATTTCATCTGCTTGTCAGACTCATCGTAGAACACATCGGCGCTGTATATGTTGCCTACCTGGAACGGGAATCCGTTCTCGCGGGCCACACGTGCGGCACTCTCCAGCAGACCGAAATCGGCTATCGGCGCAAACCTGGCAGGGAATCCGTACTGATGTCCGTAATCGGAATCCGTGCAGGCAGCCTGTGCAAACAGCATATCGCCAATCTTCATGTCGGCAGTCAAGGCACCGGCCGTACCCACCCTGATGATATTCTCCACATCGTAGTAGTTGAACAGTTCATAAGAGTAGATACCGATAGAGGGGATACCCATACCGTGACCCATTACCGATACGCGCTTGCCTTTGTACAGTCCGGTGTAACCCAGCATTCCGCGAACCTCATTAAAGAGTTTGGGATCCTCCAGATACTTCTCGGCGATAAACTTGGCACGGAGAGGGTCTCCGCACATTATCACGGTCTTGGCTATATCATCATACTGCGCTGCGATATGAGCCGTGGGGGTGTCTTCTCTACTCATAAGCCTATAATTTTTCCTCGAGTGCCGGTGAAACCAGGCAACCCTCTATGTAATCAATCTTTTTTACCGGACCGGCAGCGGGAGCCACTATAACCTTGTGTCCCTCAGTGCTGATACGGCCCTCGGAGAACCACTGCAGTGCCTGCGGGAAAATCCTGTGCTCCATGCGGTGAATCTGCGCCTCCAGTTCATCAACCGTACCGTTTACCGGCACGCCAGCCTGAATGATAACAGGACCTGCATCAAGTTCAGGAGTTACCAGATGTACCGAGCAGCCTGTAATCCTTACACCATGCTCATACGCATCAACTATTGCCGTAGCACCCTTGAAACTGGGAAGCAAAGCAGGATGCAGATTAAGTATTCGGCCTTCATAAGCATTTACAAAAACCTCACTCAGTATCCTCATCCAACCGGCCAGAGCAATGGTATCAACATCATATTTCTTTAGGGCCTCAACCACCAGAGCATCATACTCTGTACGGTTTCTGTGTCCCTTAGAAGGTACAATCTCCACAGGTACTCCCAACTTACGCGCACGCTCTATCACACCCGCATCCTCCTTGTTGGTGAGCACCACTCTGACGTCCGCATCTAAACGGTTCGAGCGCACAGACTCAATAATAGCCTGTGCGTTCGTTCCGTTAGCCGATGCTAATATAGCTAATTTTATCATTACATCATGCCATCCATGCCGCCCATTCCGGGATTCATGGCAGGCATAGGTTGATCATCCTTCTTCTCTACGATGACGCACTCGGTTGTCAGGAACATACCGGCAATAGAGGCAGCGTTCTCAAGAGCTACACGTGTAACCTTTGCGGGATCAACCACACCGGCCTTTACCAGATCCTCGTAGCGGTCAAAGCGGGCGTTGTAACCAAAGTCACCCTTGCCCTCCAGAACCTTCTGAACTACTACCGAACCCTCCTTACCAGCGTTGAACACAATCTGACGCAGAGGCTCCTCAATGGCGCGACGGATGATCTGGATACCGGTCTGCTCATCGGCATTGTCACCCTTAAGCTTGTCAAGAGCGCTGATGGCACGGATGTAAGCTACACCGCCACCTGCTACGATACCCTCCTCGATTGCGGCACGGGTAGCGCACAGAGCATCGTCAACGCGGTCCTTCTTCTCCTTCATCTCAGTCTCACTGGGAGCACCTACCTTGATCACTGCAACACCGCCTGACAGTTTGGCAAGACGCTCCTGGAGCTTCTCCTTGTCATAGTCACTTGTGGTGGTCTTGATCTGAGCCTTGATCTGGGCTACGCGGTCAGCGATCTTGGCCTTCTCACCCTTACCGTTAACGATAGTGGTGTTGTCCTTGGTGATGGTAATCTTCTCGGCTGTGCCAAGCATATCCATTGTAGCCTGCTCCAGTTTAACGCCACGCTCCTCGCTGATTACGAATCCGCCAGTCAGAACGGCTATATCCTCAAGCATCTCCTTACGACGGTCGCCGAATCCGGGTGCCTTGACGGCGCAGATCTTAAGACCTGAACGCAGACGGTTTACAACCAGTGTGGTCAGTGCCTCAGAGTCAACATCCTCGGCAATAATCAGCAGAGGACGGCCACTCTGTACTGCGGGCTCCAGGATGGGAAGCAGGTCCTTGAGGTTTGATATCTTCTTGTCATGGATAAGAATCAGAGGATTCTCCATAACGCAGTTCATCTTCTCGGTATCGGTTACAAAGTATGATGACAGGTAACCGCGGTCAAACTGCATACCCTCGACCACATCGATGTATGTGTCACGACCCTTGGCCTCCTCGATGGTGATCACACCGTCCTTTGAAACCTTCTGCATGGCCTCGGCTATGTGCTTACCAATCTCGGCATCGTTGTTTGCAGAGATTGTAGCAACCTGCTCAATCTTGTCAAAGTTGTCACCGACAGCCTTTGACTGCTTCTTGATGTTCTCAACAACAGCTGCAACAGCCTTGTCGATACCGCGCTTCAGGTCCATGGGGTTGGCACCTGCGGTAACGTTCTTAAGACCAACGTTCACGATGCTCTGAGCCAGAACGGTTGCGGTGGTTGTACCGTCACCTGCATCCTCACCGGTCTTGGAGGCAACGCTCTTTACCAGCTGAGCTCCTGTGTTCTTGAATGAATCGGCCAACTCAATCTCCTTGGCTACGGTAACACCGTCCTTGGTGATCTGGGGAGCACCGAACTTCTTCTCTATGATAACGTTGCGGCCTTTAGGTCCAAGTGTAACCTTGACTGCATTTGCAAGCTCGTCAACACCCTGACGCATAAGGTCGCGGGCATCGGTATTGAAAAGTATCTCTTTTGCTGCCATAATTGTATCTCCTTATTATTTTTCAACCACTGCCAGAACGTCGCTCTGACGCATAATCAAGTATTTCTCACCCTCAACTTCAAGCTCGGTGCCTGAATATTTGCCATACAGTACCTGGTCACCCTTCTTGAGAACCATAGCCTCATCCTTGGTGCCGTTACCTACTGCAATTACCTCACCCTTAAGTGGTTTTTCCTTGGCTGTATCGGGGATAATGATTCCGCCGATGGTCTTCTCCTCGGCTGCTGCCGGAAGAATCAGAACTCTGTCTGCTAACGGTTTAATGTTCATATTCTTATTGTTTTAGTTATTTGTTTGCGACTATAAAGCCCCTTATCGGGCATTAGGATAAGAGCCAAAAATATGCCAAACTGCCATACGGGTGTAAAGTGTCACCAGTTATGACAGTTTGGCACAGTATAGGTTTACTTATCTGACATTCTCAGAGAGGAAATGCATGAGCATATCGGCTGTCATGTCCCGCTGGAACGAGCCCTTATGGAAGACCGATATTATTCCCGTCTCCTCCGATACCACCACTGCCACGGCATTTGTCTTCTCTGCAATACCCATGGCTGAGCGGTGACGGAGTCCGAATGACTTGGGCAGTTCCTCAGACTGAGACACAGGCAATATGCAGGCGGCCGATTCAATACGGTCACCCACGATAATCATTGCGCCGTCATGCAGCGGACTGTTCTTAAAGAAGATGTTCTCTATAAGGAGTTGGTTGATATCGGCATTCACAGCCTCGCCCGATGCAATCACGTCATGCAGTTCATCGGTCTCACCGATGACAATCAGTGCGCCCTCCTTGTTGTGGCTCATGCTCTCGCAAGCCTTGGCCAGAGGCTCCCACTTGGTCAGGTCCTGACCGTTGTGGCGGCGTACAAGCCAATGGAACAGTTTACGGGTACGGGTTGATGTGCCGATGTCACGAAAGAAGTGGCGTATGTCATCGGCAAACAGCACAATCAGGGCAATCACACCCACATCGACCAATTTGTTCATCACGGCTCCCAGCAACTGCATCTTGAGCACCTGTGACACAACAATCCAAACCAACAGGAACACAAGGATTCCTATGAACATGTTTAGTGATCCCGTCCTCTTCATCAGTTTGTAGAGATAGAACAGGAGCAGCGAGACGCTGAGCACGTCAATTATGTCCTTTATGCCGAATGATACAAAATAGTCAACCATATCTTTAACTGTTTTCTTTTAATGCCTGCATTATCCTGACGGTCTGTACAGCCTCCTTTACATCGTGGACGCGGATCCAGTCGGCATCGTTCAGGAGTGCTACCGTATTCATGGCGACAGTAGCCGGGAGCGCATCGGCCGGAGTTATACCAAGCAGTTTCCACGCCATTGATTTGCGCGAAAGGGCCGATAATACCGGCAGCCCGAACTTATGCAAATCAGCCTGATGAGCCAGCACAGTGTAGTTCTGCTCAAGCGTCTTGCCGAATCCGTATCCGGGATCCAGTATCACCTTACGTTTTACATCCACACCGGCCTTCTCCATTATCCGCAGCCTCCCCTCAAAGAAAGCCATCATCTCCTTTACAGGATCCTCCTTTATGGTCTCCGACCACATAAGCACATACTGTGCACCCGTGTCGGCCACAACCTTATACATGTCATCACCGCCCCCGTAAACATCGTTTATGATATCAACCTTCCACTCACGCACGCATCGTTCTGCAATCTGCGGACGGTAGGTATCAACTGAGAGCGTAACATCGGGGAACTCAGTTCTTATTGCGGCAAGTCCCCACTCCAGCCGTGCCATCTCCTCATCGGCCGATGCCTGAACGGCACCTGGACGTGTGGAGCATCCGCCTACGTCAATGGCATCGGCCCCCTGGGAAATCATCTGCCGGACACGCTCTGTAAGTGTAGCCTTATCCTGCACACGTGACCCGCTCCAGAATGAGTCAGGAGTCACGTTTATGATCCCCATTATCTTTACCATATCACTTCTTCTCGGCGTCCAGGAAAGCCTGTACCTGCTCGGCAATCTTGGTCATACCGGCTGCAGTGGGATGATTCATGCGCTTTTCAATGCCCTCAACTGCAATTACCGGAACACCGTAGTGCTTGCATATCTCCCTCATTGACTCACCCAGATTCTCTGACATACCGTCATTGAGCAGTGAGTAGATCTTCATCTTGGGATAAAGTTTCTTGAGGTTGTCAAGCAGGTATGCGAATGCCGGACGGTAGAAATAGAGATCCTCCTTGGTCCAGCCTGAATACTTGTAGTCACCGAACGGCTCATGTGTCCAGTCATCATTGGTACCGCCGAATATGAACAGGATATCGGGAGCGCCGATGCAGTTGAGACGGGTCACGAATGCGCGGTCTGAGTAGTCATCGTGGTTGTAACCGCGGCAGCATACGGTACTGCCCGACCATGAGTCATTCTTCTCCAGAACCCATCCGTTCTTCTCTATAACCTGAGCCCACCACTGCTGGCTCTGCTCTGTTACGCCGCAGAACTGGTTGGGATAGAATGTGTCATAATACTTGGGCATGGAACCTGTGAAAGTTGAATATGAATCTCCCATAACAGAAACCTTCAACTGTGCGGAAATCATGCCGCAAAAAAGAACGCTTACAAAAAGAAGTGCTATTTTCTTCATAATTATAAATTGGTTATGGTTTTAGTTAATCCTATGCTGTTGGAACCCTTGATAAGAATGGTCTTACCGGATACCTTCTCTGTCTCAAGTGCCCTATTCACCTCGTCCACATCGGCAAACAGACGGAATCCGCTGTCCCCTGCAACCGCCTTGAACTCGCTGCCCACCAGCCATACGCAGTCAAAGCCCTTTTCCCGAAGCATGCCCACAATACGTCTGTGTTCATCGGCCGATACGTCTCCCAGTTCACGCATATCGCCCAGGATAAGCATCTTGTCCTGCGCCTTCATCATACTGAAGTTCTCTATTGCGGCGGCCATGCTGGTGGGATTGGCGTTATATGCATCAACCACCAGACAGTTGCGTGAGGTCTCGGTAAGTTGCGAGCGGTTGTTCTGAGGCTTGTAACCTGCCACCGCATCCGATGCATCCTGCTCCTTAACTCCAAACTTAAGGCCGATGGTAATGGCGGCAAGTGCGTTATCCACATTATACGCACCTATAAGGTTTGTCTGGACAGTATGCCAATCTCCCTTTGCGCTACGCCAGCGGAACTTTACAAACGGATTGCACTCCAGCACCTCACCCTCAACCAGCAGTCCTTCTTGACCGGGTTTGCCGTATTCAATCAGCGGCAGTCCCTTACACATCTGCTGCAGGTGCTCATTGTCACGGTTCACGAATGCTGTGCCGTCATGGTCACGCAGCCAGTCATAGAGTTCACCCTTGGTGCGTTTTACACCCTCAAAGGATCCGAATCCCAACAGATGGGCCTTGCCCACATTGGTTATAAGACCGTAGTCAGGCTGGCTTACCTGGACCAGTTCCATTATATCACCTGGATGGCTTGCGCCCATCTCTACGATGGCGAACTCATGCTCCGGCTTAAGTCCAAGCACGGTAAGCGGAACGCCTATGGAGTTGTTCAGGTTACCCTGAGTGCAAAGCACGTTGTACGTAGTGCTCATGACGGCATTGGTAAGTTCCTTGGTGGTGGTCTTGCCGTTTGTGCCGGTTATTCCTATTACGGGAGTTCCAAGGGTACGTCTGTGAAACGCCGCCACCTGTTGAAGTGAGTCCAGCACATTATCCACAAGGATCATTCTTGAATCCCGGGCGTCATACAGGTCCGCATTATCCATAACTGCATAAGGACACCCCTGCTCCAACGCCCCGCGTACAAACTCGTTTCCGTCAAAACGCTCCCCCTTCAAGGCAAAGAACATAAGACCCGGACCGCACTTGCGGCTGTCAGTGGTAACGCCTGTACACTTCTGTAATATGCAGTAAATCTCTTTCACCGTCATAATACCGCAAAAATAGCAATTTTAGGCCATCTTATACCCTAATTATCATTTCTTTTGGTGCCGATTCGGCCCATAAAACTCACAAAAAGCCGCAAAAAGTGCATTATAAGCACATTTTTTCGTGTTTTTTTTGCTGCTTTAACAAATGTTCCCTACTTTTGGCGCAATTAAAGACCCGACAAAGGACTTTTTTAGGACAATTCAAATAATAAAAAGGATACAAACAATCAATCTTAATTACAATCATTATGAAAAAAGTTTTATTCGCTATCGCAGCTCTTGCACTCTGCATGAATGTAAACGCTAAGTATTGGTTCAGCGGTTCACTCGGTTTTGACAACCTTTCACTTTACACCACTGATGACAAGGCCAAGACTCTTGACTTCTCACCTTCATGGGGTATGGATCTGGAGAACAACATTGAGATCGGTGTTGGTCTGAGCATCCTGGACAACCACTACTACAGAGCTGACAACTCAGTTCAGCAGGCATTCTCATTCAAGTTTGCCCCCTTCATCAGATGGACATTCCTGCAGGAAGACAATTTTGACCTGTTCGTACAGGGCGGTTTCTCATACAAGGTAACATCACCCAGCGGCTTCAACTTCTGGGAACTTGGCCTGAACGTATCACCCGGTATCCGCTACCACATGTCAGACCACTGGTCAATCCAGGCACTGTGCAGAGGTTTCGAGTTCGCACACATGAGCGAGCCTGAGGTTGCCGGTTATCCCGCAGAGCTTTACAAGAACAAGCTGGGTCTGAACATCAACACAGCTATGGAGTTCGGTCTCGTATACGAGTTCTAATAATTTAGGAATAGGACGTCCTATCGTCCGCACAAAAAAAAGGTGGCCCAAGGGTCACCTTTTTTGTACGGGCGATAGGACTCGAACCTACACATCTTAGATACTAGATCCTAAGTCTAGCGCGTCTACCAATTCCGCCACGCCCGCAAGAAAAGCGCGTCCCCAATCAGGAACGCGCTGCAAAAGTAACTCTTTTTACATTAATAACAAAAGCGTCATTTGATTTCCATAACGCTCTCCATGCGGAGCATCAGAGCCGGACTGCGCAGTTCACGCATCCTGGCGATTGCCGGGAACATATCGCTCAGTGAGGGCTGGTTGTCGACACGTGAAGTCAGGTTCTCCTCGGGATCGTCTGCAGATCCGCCGGACAGCATCTTAAAGAATGACACCTCCCTGACAACCGGATAACGGCTCAACTGGTAATCTTTTTTCTGGAGTCCTACCTTACCGGCAGCATAGTCGATTGCGTCCTTCAAACCGCCCAGGCTGTCAACGAGACCTATGCTCAGAGCATCGGCTCCGGTCCATACACGACCCTGTCCAATTGCATCTACACTATCCTTGGAGATACCGCGTCCTTTTGAAACCAGGCTTGTAAAATCATCATATATCTTTTCTATCTGCTTCTGAACGTATGCAACCTCATCATCATTGAGTTTGCGCATTCCGTTCATCATATCGCTGTGTGATGAAGAGCCTACGCTTTCAACATTGACCTTAAGATTCTTGCGGATTGCATCACCCACGCTCGGAACCATTCCGAACACACCTATTGAGCCGGTGATTGTACTCTCATCCGAGAAAATATAATCTGACTGGGCTGATATCCAATAGCCTCCCGATGCGGCATAGTCGCCGTAACTGGCAATAACAGGCTTCTCGGCACGGAGCAACTCCAGTTCATGCCTGATAGCCTCAGATGCCTGAGCACTTCCACCCGGAGAGTTTACACGGAATACCACCGCTTTTATCTTCTTGTCCTCACGTACCTTTCTGATGGTAGCGGCCAGTTTGGAACCTACGATATCGGCATCAGAGCCACTGTTTACGATCTCGCCGTCGGCATAAATAATGGCTATTTTGTTCTTGCGGCTGCCGCTCTTGAGTTTGGAGGCATACTTGTTGATCTTTACAAAACCCACCTCCTGTATCTTCTTGGCTCCGCACTGTTGGCAGAGGTACTTGTCGACCTCATCCTTGTACCATATCTCGTCAATAAGGCCCTTATCCTTATACTCCTGAGCATGGCACAACTCCAGGTTCTCCACCCACTCTTTGAACTGTTCCTGACTGAATCCGCGGGATGCTGCAATCTGACTTGTCATGGTGTTCCACAGTGAATTGACCATAACCTCATTCTGCAGACGGTTTTCGGGGCTGGAACTGCTGCGGACATACATCTCACCTGCAGACTTGTACTTGCCGTGACGTATCAGCTGGACATCCACGCCCAGTGCATCAAACAGGTCTTTGAGGAATATCATTTGAGTTCCCAAGCCTGTTATAGTACTCTCCGATGCCGGATCCAGGATAATCTTATCAGCCACCGATGCCAGATAATAAGATCCGTTTCCGAAATTTTCACAGTAAGCCACAATAGGCTTGCCGGATTTTCTGAAACGGTCAAGAGCGGCACGGATCTCCTCCACCTGTGACAGACCGGCTGATATGTTTTCGGGGGTCATGTAGATCATACCGATATTCTTGTCCTCGGCGGCGGCGTCAATGGCCTGTACATAATTGAGAAGGGTAACGGAATTGGGTGAACCGTTCACCAATGACATGAAGTCCAATGATGAGCCTCCCGTCTTACGTTCGGCAATGGGATTCTTAAAATCAATCTTAAGAACTTTGGCCTTTCCGGCAAAAGTCAGGAGCGGCAGCATGACTGCCACAGCAATTACAAACAATTTTTTCATATATCAAAAGTTTTTCAGTTTGTCATTGATGTATGCGCGTGCACTCTCTATATAGGTGTCCACGCCGGCCTGGATATCCTCATCCTTCATATCCACACGGATATGCGGAGCAACGCCCGCCTCCACATGATTCATGTCAGCATCAAACGTAGGGGCCGATGAGAATCTCACCACCCATCCGTTGGGGAGTTCCGATGACATCGGCATGCCGCCTCCGCCACCCGTGGTATCTCCCATGAGTGTGACGTTCTCCAACGCTTTCATGGTAAATGCAAAATCGTTGGCACTGCTGAAACAGCCGCGGTTTGTCAGAACCACAACCGGTTTGATCCATCTCAAGTCATATTCGGCAGGACTCAACTCGTTTTTGTACAACTTTGAGAAATCATTATGTCCGGGTCCCGTCTTATAGCAGGTGTAACTCACGGTCACCTTCTTCTCGGTAAAGCGGGAAGCAAGAGATTCCGATGCCGTCAGTTGTCCGCCTCCGTTGTCACGGATATCGATAATGAGACCGTTACAGAGAGCCATGTTGTTGAACATGATATTCAGTCTGTTATCTGACATGGCCGATTCAAAGCTCTCCACCACCAGATAACCTATGTTGTCATCAAGGATACGGTATGAATAGCCGTTCCCTCCTATTATGTAATCGGTTCCCAGATACTTGTCCTGCAGATCCTTTGAGAAATTGGCCGGATGGTCCGTCTTCCAACTCCAGTTACGTCCGTAGTCATACTGACTGGTCAGGTTTACATGACCGTCACGCAGTTCACCTATCATCTTGCAGAGAATCTCAAACAGTGAACGGTCAGACAGGTCATCCGAAATGCTTGCGGCATATCTGACCTTGACCTCATCCCAATCAACCCCAAGAGTCTCCTTCTTGAAATCAAAGAAGCAGTAGTGCTCGTCCATAATGGTCCACAGAGCCATAAAGTTACCCTTGGGCGTATTGGTGTACTCCCTGCTTCTGGTCTCTCCGTTCCATGAACAACCCGCAGGCAGAAGCATTATAAATAATGCCGCCAGGATACAGATTCTGTTTCTCAGGTTCCTGTTCATATATCCCACTTCTTTGACTGGAAACGGTAAACGCAGCCAATGCTGAACAATCCGGTTCCTATGTTACGGGAATGACCTCCCAGATGGTTTCCGTTATAATCGAAAGAGTAGCCCAACCTGATCAGGTTGCCGCGGCACGGGAGTATCAGGGCGACCTGCTGCGTCACCGCCGGGTTATTGAACGGAGTAATGAAATGCAGAGCCTTGTCAAAACCGCCGTACTTGTACATATAGTAATAAGGCTGGTCATAATCCGGTGCAAATCCTATTCCGGCAATCGGAACATACAATGTCGCCTGCAGGGCCATCGGGTATCGGAACAGACTGAAACGGAAAGTGTTGTCGACGCAAAGGCCTGCACCTATATACCCGGAAAAGTTGACCGGGTTGTTTGAATTCTGCTCATTATAGAGCACCACCCCATCAAACATCACAGCCGGACCGATGAGCAGGTCACACGCACTGCAGTTTACGGCGGGGTACAGGAATGAGAGATAATCAGAACCTCCAGCCTCCAATGTACTACCGCCTTTGAGACGGTTGGTCAGAGGACTGAAAAACAGGGATGAATAGTTTCTGACATATTGGAACCGCTTATCGGGAGCGCCTCCTGACCAACTGTCGTTAGCAAATCCCACTGCCCAGCCGTTATAACGTGAGGCCGACAGGTACGTATCCCGTGCGAATGTGGTTCCGCCGGCCACCGAGAAAACCCTGAACGTCTCCTCATATCCGGGCAATACCCAGGCCTTCCGCTGAGCCGTAACCTGCAGAGGCAGAAGAGACATCAGTACTGCTGCAAGTACTGCCGTCAGTCCGTTAGAACAGCGACAACTGCCCGTCATCAACCTTTTCAGTATTTTCATCGTCCGTCTGTGCGGAATTATCATTTTCATCCGGTTCCGGATCGGCCGGTACCGGCTCAGGCTCCGGCATACGCAGAGGTACAAGTTCCTCCACATCCTTCACGTTGAATGCGGTTACCCTGCGTCCGCGTGCCTTGACGCCTTTGACACCCACAAAACTGTCTGCGTCTATCTCCATCGGCTCGCGGAAACTGTCCGCTCCGCCCAGTGTAACCAATAGACGTGGATAAACCGTATCTGTTAACAGCACAAGCCTGCTTTCTTTCTCATCACCCAGGATATTTATGCGTTTGGCCGACGGATCCAGGTTGAATCTCTTGAGATAGAGATAATTTTTCTGGGATGCATCAAAGAGCACTGCCGTCCAAACCTTACCCTGATTGTATTTCTCGATGCGCAGTATGCCGGCATCAAAGTGGCAGTTGGCATCCGGAGCGGTAGTGTAATACTCACCGTCCGCATTGATTACCAGCAGCAGGTCGTCACTGTCAAACTCTCCCAGATACTCGCCGTGTCCGTCAAAGTCAAGACGCAGGATATCCTTATCGAACCAGACCTTACGGCCACCCAATGTAGACGAGCCCAGTGATTTGAGGCCGATTGTCTTCACCTCATTACGGGTAAGCAGATTACCCATTGACTGACGGCCTTTGATCATTAGTTCGCTGAAGTCCTTGTCAAACACCGGCTTCTTGAGTTTGGGATTGGGCTTGAGCGTAACCTTGATAACCTCTGCCTCACCGTTGTGGTTGGCGCTGAAGTACATGATCTTGGAGCCCGGCTTGCCCTGAGTCAGGTCATACTCCTTGTCACGTGTCAGACCGGTGGCTGCAAACCTCTTCATGAAGTATGCGCCGTTGCGTCCGTCACGGTACACCACATTGTATATTGTCCGCTTGTCGTTCTTCTTGAATACGTCAAGGTAAAGCACGTTCTGGCCCACAAACAACTTGTCGGCCACCTTTACTACCTTGTAACGGCCGTCTTTGTAGAACAGGATGATGTCGTCCAGATCAGAGCAGTTGCATACAAACTCATCCTTCTTGAGTTCCATGCCAATAAATCCGTCGGCACGGTTTATGTAGAGTTTCTGGTTGGCCTCAATCACCTTGGTGGCCACGATGGTGTCAAAGTTCTTGATTTCGGTCTTGCGCTCGTACTGTGCCCCGTACTTGTTCTTGAGCATGTTGAACCACCTGATGGTTACCGCAACCATATTACTGAGGTCCTTGTCAATACGGGCTATGTCGGCCTTCATCTTTGCGATAAGTTCCTCGGCCTTCTCCTTGTTGAACTTGAGGATTCGGGCCATCTTTATCTCCATCAGTTTGAGGATATCCTCCTTGGTCACCTCGCGGATCATCTGCGGGTAGTACGGAGTCAGGCGGTCATCGATATGCTCGCAGGCGGCATCCATTGTGGGAGCCTCTTCAAACTCGCGGTCCTTATAGATACGTTCCTCAATGAATATCTTTTCAAGTGATGCAAAATGCAACTGCTCCAGAATCTCTCCACGCTCTATCTCAAGCTCGCGGCGCAGCAGGTCCTTGGTATTGTCGACCGATTTGCGCAGCACGTCACTTACCGTAAGGAAGTGAGGCTTGTTCTCGTCAATCACGCAGCAGTTGGGCGATATGCTCACCTCACAGTTGGTGAATGCGTAAAGTGCGTCTATGGTCTTGTCCGATGACACACCGGGCGCAAGCGATATGCGTATCTCCACCTTATCGGCTGTAAGGTTCTCAACCTTACGGATCTTTATCTTGCCTTTCTCTCCGGCCTTGACGATTGACTCACACAGAGTCATCACGTTCTCGCCGAACGGAATCTCGTTTATGACCAGGGTCTTGTTGTCAGCTTCTTTTGTAATCTTGGCACGAATCCTTACCATACCTCCTCGCTCGCCGTCGTTGTAACGGGAAACGTCTATGGCACCGCCGGTCTGGAAATCGGGATAGAGGTGGAACTCCTCGCCGCGCAGATATGATACCGCAGCGTCACAGAGTTCGTTAAAGTTGTGCGGAAGTATCTTACAGGACAATCCTACGGCAATTCCCTCGGCTCCCTGAGCCAGAAGCAGCGGGAACTTCACCGGCAGTGTGACCGGCTCCTTGTTGCGGCCGTCATACGATGCCTTCCACTCCGTAGTCTTGGGATTGAACAGTGTCTCAAGAGCGAATTTGGACAGACGTGCCTCGATGTATCGGGGTGCGGCGGCACGATGGCCTGTAAGGATATTTCCCCAGTTTCCCTGACACTCTATCAGAAGGTCCTTCTGGCCCATCTGCACCAGGGCGTCACCGATTGAAGCATCGCCGTGAGGATGGAACTGCATGGTGTGGCCCACAATGTTGGCCACCTTGTTGAAACGGCCGTCATCCAGGCGTTTCATAGAGTGCAGGATACGTCTCTGAACAGGCTTGAGACCATCCACAAAATGAGGCACGGCACGCTCCAGAATAACGTATGATGCATAATCCAGGAACCAACCCTGATACATGCCCGAAAGCTGGTGGCGTATCATTCCGTTATCGTCTGTAACCGGATGATATGAAGAATGACCTGCATCCTGTCCGTCATCCGTCGCTCCGGTCTCCTCCGGCTCGCGGATCTCCTCATCAATTTCCTCTGTTTCGTCGCTCATTACAAAAAACTTTGGACGCGAAATTACTGCTTTTCAATGACAATTCCCAATTCCCAAAGCCCAACTTGCCCTCTTTGGGGCAGCAACTTTTCAACAATTTTCAGAAATTATGCAACCTTCATTCAAATGGCTCATTATTACCTTTTTTAAGAGTGCCGATTCCCCTTTGTATTAAATAAAAGAGTACCTTTGCGGAAATTTTCGGAAAAAAGGCTGATTATGGCACAAGAAGACGTTTTCAAAAAGATTGTAGCGCATTGTAAAGAATACGGATTCGTATTCCCTTCGAGTGAGATTTATGATGGTCTGGGAGCTGCTTATGACTATGGACAGCTGGGCGTGGAGATGAAGGACAACATCAAGACCTACTGGTGGCAGAGCATGGTCCTGCTGCATGACAATATCGTAGGTATTGACTCCGCAATATTCATGCACCCCACCATTTGGAAGGCATCAGGTCACGTTGACGCATTCAACGACCCCCTGATTGACAACCGTGACTCCAAGAAGCGTTACCGTGCAGACGTTCTGATTGAGGATCAGATAGCCAAATATGACGAGAAAATAGAGAAGGAGGTGGCCAAGGCCGCCAAGCGTTTCGGTGACTCTTTCGATGAGGCCAAGTACCGCGCCACCAGTAACAACGTTATGGAGCATGTAGCCAAGCGTGACGCCCTTCACGAGCGTTACAAGAAGGCCATGAACGATGGTGACCTGAATGAACTCAAGCAGATTATCCTGGACGAGGGTATCGTATGCCCCATCAGCGGAACCCGCAACTGGACCGATGTACGCCAGTTCAATCTCATGTTCCAGACCGAGATGGGATCTACCGCCGACGGCGCCATGAAGATATACCTGCGTCCCGAGACGGCTCAGGGTATCTTTGTAAACTACCTGAACGTACAGAAGACCGGCCGCATGAAGATTCCTTTCGGAATTGCCCAGATAGGTAAGGCTTTCCGTAATGAGATCGTAGCCCGTCAGTTCATATTCCGTATGCGTGAGTTCGAGCAGATGGAGATGCAGTTCTTCATCAAGCCCGGCACGGAACTCGACTGGTTCGCCAAGTGGAAGGAGACCCGCATGAAATGGCATCAGGCTCTGGGTTTCGGCGCAGACCACTACCGTTTCCACGATCATGACAAACTGGCTCACTATGCCAATGCAGCCACAGATATAGAGTTCCTCATGCCGTTCGGCTTCAAGGAGGTTGAGGGTATCCACAGCCGCACCAATTTTGACCTCTCACAGCATGAGAAGTTCAGCGGCAAGAGCATCAAGTACTTTGATCCCGAGACCAACGAGAGTTACACTCCGTATGTCATCGAGACCTCAATCGGTGTTGACCGTATGTTCCTGAGCGTCATGTGCGCTTCATATGAGGAGCAGGCCCTTGAGAATGGCGAGACCCGCACAGTTCTGCATCTGCCCGCACCGCTGGCTCCCATCAAGCTGGCTATCCTGCCGCTGGTAAAGAAAGACGGACTACCCGAGTTGGCACGTTCCATCCAGAACGACCTCAAGTTCCACTTCAACTGCCAGTATGATGAGAAGGACTCTATCGGCAAGCGTTACCGCCGTCAGGATGCCATCGGCACTCCGTTCTGCGTTACCGTTGACCATCAGTCACTTGAGGATAAGACAGTAACACTGCGTAACCGTGACACCATGGAGCAGCAGCGCGTAAAGATTGCAGACCTCTGCAATATCCTTTCAGACACTGTATCAATAACAAGCGTACTCAAGACTCTCTGAGCATGAATCGTTTCCGGACTATAATCACTGTTCTGGCATCGGCCGTCACACTGGCTTTTTTCTCCTGCAAGGAGACCAAGGAGTTTGATGACCACGCCGACTGGAAGAAACGTAACTCCGCCTTCATTGCCGACAAGGCATCGGACCACGGCAGTGAGATGCCCGCTACTGCAGCCAAGGGAGCAAAATTCAGGCTGCTCTCATACAAGCTGGACCCTTCAAAGGATTGGGCAAGTACCAGTTATGTCTATTGTGAGGTTCTTGAACAGGGTACCGGAACGGATGTTCCATATTTCAATGACAGCGTCCGCTTCAATTACCGCGTACGCCTCATACCCACCGTATATTACCCCGAAGGTCAGGTCGTTGACCAGTCATTCAAGACAGCGTCACTGGATCCTGCGGTAAACATACCTGCCTCTTTTGCCGTAAACACGGTTATAGAGGGAGTAACCACTGCTATCATGCATATGCACTGCGGTGATTACTGGAAACTGTACATACCTTCCGGTCTTGCATACGGAACATCGGGTTCCGGCACGATACCCGGTCACTCCACACTGATATTCGAGATCAATCTCACTGAGATAGCCCATACCGGAAACGATCTTTCACCGAGATAATAACATACCAATAATTCATACCAATAACAGTAATTTATCATGGCAAAAATCAGAGGTGCCGTCACAGTTGACAATGAGCGCTGCAAAGGCTGCGAGTTGTGCGTCTACACCTGCGACAAACAGGTTCTGGGCATGTCGACAGCCGTCAACAGCAAGGGTTACCACTATGCCTATATGGCCAACCCCGAATCATGCATAGGTTGCACCAACTGCGGTATTATCTGCCCTGACGGAGTCATATCGGTCTATAGGGTAAAAGTAGAGGAGTAATTATGGAAGAAAGAGAAATGAGACTTATGAAAGGCAACGAGGCTATAGCAGAGGCTGCTATCCGCGCCGGCGCCGATGCCTTTTACGGTTACCCCATCACTCCGCAGACGGAGGTAATGGAGTATCTGATGGAGACCGATGCCACCGCCCGCACAGGCATGGCCGTACTCCAGGCAGAGAGTGAAGTTTCCGCCATCAACATGGTCTATGGCGGTGCATCCACAGGACACAGAGTAATGACATCCTCATCCAGCCCCGGCATAAGCCTGATGGCTGAGGGTATATCATATCTGGCAGGAGCCGAGTTGCCCTGCCTGCTAATAAACGTATCACGCGGAGGTCCCGGACTTGGAACCATCCAGCCCAGCCAGGCAGACTATTTCCAGACTGTAAAGGGCGGCGGTCACGGTGACTACAAACTGCTCACCCTGGCTCCCTCATCGGTTCAGGAACTTGCCGATTTCATTGCCCTGGGCTTTGACCTTGCGTTCAAGTACCGCAACCCCACCATGATTCTGGCCGACGGTGCCCTGGGTCAGATGATGGAGAAAATCTATCTTCCCGCACAGCGTCCCCGCATGACCGAGTATCCCGACTGGGCTACCAACGGTACCCCCGAGGGTAAGGAGCGCCGCTTTATCACCTCCCTGAACCTGCTGCCGCAGGAGCACGAGTTGGTGAACATCCGTCTGCAGAAGAAATACCGCGAGATGGAGAAGAACGAGGTACGTTACGAGATGATCCAGTGCGATGACGCCGACTACGTAATAGTAGCCTTCGGTATCATTGCCCGCATAGCACAGAAGAGCATTGAGCTGGCACGCGCCAAGGGCCACAAGATCGGGCTGTTCCGTCCCATCTCACTCTATCCTTTCCCCTACGACCAGATCCGCGAGTTGGCCGATAACCCACGCATCAAGGGCCTCTTCTCAGTTGAGTTGAGCGCCGGTCAGATGATTGAGGATATCCGTCTGGCTGTCGAGGGTCGCAAGCCCGTCGGCTTCTTCGGCCGTCTGGGCGGTATGGTTCCCACCCCCGAGGAGATTGAGAGCGCTCTCTACAATTACTTTAATATCAAATAAGCACGGCAATGGAAGTAAACGATATAATCAAACCTGAGAATCTGGTTTATCAGAAGAGCCGCCTCATGGCCGAGAAGCAGTTCAACTTCTGCCCCGGTTGCGGCCACGGCGTAGTTGTACGCACCATTGCCGAGGTCATCGAGGAGATGGGTATTGAGCATGACGTCATCGGCATATCACCGGTAGGCTGCTCAGTATTCCTTTATGATTTCTATAAGTTCGACGTAGTTGAGGCCGCTCACGGCCGTGCCTGCGCAGTTGCCACCGGCATCAAGCGCGTGCAGCCCGACAAGTTCGTGTTCACCTATCAGGGTGACGGCGACCTGGCTGCCATCGGCACCGGTGAGACCATGCATGCCTGCAACCGCGGTGAGAACATCGTGATAGTATTCATCAACAACGGTATCTACGGAATGACCGGCGGTCAGATGGCTCCCACCACACTGGAGGGAATGAAGACCACCACCTGCCCCCGCGGCCGCGACGTAAAGACCATGGGTTACCCGCTCAACATCACCCCGCTGCTGGCTCAGCTGGATGGTGTTTGCTACGTAACACGTCATTCAGTACATACCCCCGGTAACGTACGCAAGCTCAAGAAGGCACTTCGTCAGGCCTTTGAGAACCAGCGTGACAAGAAGGGAACATCAATCGTTGAGGTTGTATCAAACTGCAACTCAGGCTGGGGTCTCACACCTAAGGCTGCCAACGACTGGATGGTTGAGAACATGTTCAAGAAATATCCTCTGGGAGACATCAAGGTCGATGGCAAACTGGTCATGGACATGAACGCACCCAGATAATAAAGGAGGAGAAATCATGACAGAAGAGATAATCATAGCCGGATTCGGAGGACAGGGTGTCCTCTCAATGGGTAAGATAATAGCATACTCAGGCCTTATGCAGGGTCTGGAGGTTTCGTGGATGCCGTCTTACGGTCCTGAGATCCGTGGAGGTACAGCAAACGTAACGGTTATCCTGAGTGACAGCCGTATCAGTTCGCCTATCCTGCAGAAGTTCAGCACCGCTATCATCCTGAACCAGCAGTCCATGGACAAGTTCGAGCCGATGGTCAAGCCCGGCGGCGTACTCATCTACACCCCCAGCACCATCACCCGCAAGCCCACACGCACAGACATAACAATCTACCCCATCAAGGCCATCGAGGAGGCTGCCAAGATCAATGCCTCTAAGGTTGCCAACATGTTCCTGCTTGGAGCGTTCATGAAGATACGCCCAATCCTGGATGTAGAATACGTTATGGAAGGCATCAAGCACTCCGTATCAGAGCGTAACTGGAAATACCTGCCGCTCAACGAGAAAGCCATCAAGGCAGGTATGGAGCTGGTTAAGTAATACCATCCGGCGGGTTCTCGCTGCTTCGCAGCTCGGTCCTTTTTTGGCTTTTACGCCTTCGGCTTAAAGCCTCGGGACAGGAACTTATCTGCGTATCAGGTACACGACATTTTTTTAGTTTGGGGCGGCGACGCCCCAAACACGTTTCGCGGGACAAGGTCCCGCTTCACTCTGCCGGCCTCCGGCCGGGTAAAACAAAACCCTGACGGGCTTCGCTGTCAGGGTTTTGTTTTACTTGGTGCAACTGGAAACCTACTTAGCGGCTTCAGCGTCCTTATTGCGGATTTCCACTCGTTTGATTTTTCCGCTTATGGTTTTGGGGAGTTCGTCTACGAATTCCACTACGCGGGGATATTTATAGGGGGCGGATACTTTCTTAACGTGGTTCTGGATGTCTTTGATGAGGGCTTCCTTATCGGGCACGTCCTTATACTCCTTGGACAGGATGATGGTTGCCTTTACCACCTGACCGCGAACCTCATCGGGAACACCTGTTACGGCGCACTCCACAACTGCGGGATGAGTCATAAGGGCGCTCTCAACCTCGAACGGTCCAATTCGGTAACCCGAACTCTTGATAACGTCATCGGTACGGCCCACAAACCAGTAGTAACCGTCGCTGTCACGCCAAGCCACATCACCTGTATGATAGATGCCGTTGTTGTGTACCGTCTTGGTAAGTTCGGGGTTATGATAGTACTCCTCAAACAGACCCAGCGGCAGGCGCTTGTCTGTATGCAGAATGATCTCACCGCTCTCACCGTCCTCTGCCGAACGTCCGTCATTGGTCAGGAGGTCCATATCATATGCAGGATTGGGTACACCCAGTGAACCGGGTTTGGGTTTCATCCAGGGGAATGTACCTATGGTCATTGCAGTCTCGGTCTGGCCGAATCCCTCATGGATATCCAGTCCGGTATGCTCTTTCCAGAACTCAAACACGCTGGGATTGAGCGGCTCGCCTGCAGTGGTGCAGTACTTGAGGGCACTCAGGTCATACTGGCTCAGATCCTCTCGAATCAGATAACGGTAGATGGTGGGAGGAGCGCAGAATGATGTCACCTTGTACTTGGCCATTGCTGCCAAAATGTTGGCGGGAGTGAACTTCTCATGGTCATATACGAATACTGCAGCACCCGACAGCCACTGTCCGTAGAGTTTGCCCCATACAGCCTTACCCCAACCGGTATCGGCCACGGTAAGATGCAGGCTCTGCTCGTTTACGTTGTGCCAGTACTTGGCGGTAACAATATGTCCCAGAGGATAGAGGAAATTGTGAGCCACCATCTTAGGGTTGCCGCTTGAACCTGACGTAAAGTACAGCAATGATATATCGTGATTGTCATTCACATATTCAGGGCGTACAAAAGGAGCGGCATTCTTCATACCCTCGTCCATGCTGTGCCAGTTTCCCTCGCAGTAAGAGCCGGTTGCCACCAGTACCTTGACTGAAGACGCATCCTTGAGGCAGTCGTTAACATGCTGTATCATGATGGGCTCATCGGCCGATACAATCATCTTGATATGGGCCGAATTGGCACGGTAGATAAGGTCCTTGGGGGTAAGCAGGTGGGTGGCGGGAATAGCCACGGCGCCCAGTTTATGAAGGGCCACGATTGAGAACCAGAACTCCGCACGGCGCTTGAGCATCATCATCACGCAGTCACCGCGACCAATGCCCAGTGACTGGTAGAACGATGCCACCTGGTCACTCTTGTGCTTGATATCGGCAAAAGTGTAACGAGTCTCGGCACCCTCATCGTTGGTCCACAGCAGGGCCAGTTTGTCCGGATTGGTACGGGCCCACTCATCGACCACATCGTAGCCGAAATTGAAGTTGTCCGGAACTATTATCTCAAAATTCTTCTGGAAATCCTCCAGTGAATCAAACTCAACTTTCTTAAGGTATTTCTCTAACATTGTAAGGCTTAGAATATGATGGCAAGGAACCTTGCGGGCTCGCCGTTAAGTGCCCTCATTCCGTGGGGCTGTGTCGAATCAAAGTATATGCTGTCGCCGGGTTCCAGTGTCAGTTCCTTTCCGCCGATGCTCAAGAGCAGAGTACCTTTGAGCACCAGGTTGAACTCCTGTCCGTCATGTGAGTTAAGGTGCATGTGTTCCTCCATCTTGGGGTCAACCGTAACTATGAACGGCGATGCCTTGGCATGCTTGAATCCCATGGCCAGAGCCTGATACTTGTATGCTTTCTGACGCTCAATGACCGGACCCTTGCCCTTACGTACCAGCCAGTAACTGGTCATATTGGGTGCATCGCCCGCAAAGAGTTCCAAAGGCTCCACGCCCAGGACGTTAGCAGCGTTGCAAAGGAAATTCATAGGAATGTCCGATTCGCCCGACTCATATTTTTTCAACTCATCAGGAGTGATGCCGCACTTATCGGCCACCTCCTCGACGGTCATCTCCAGGTCCTCGCGCAATCCGCGCAGACGCATGGCCATCTGTTTGATCTGTTCGTTGATTTCCATATCAGATAACTTCTATTCCCTGTTCGGCGCAAAGCTTAAGACTAAGTTCACGCAACTTGAATTTCTGAATCTTACCGCTTCCTGTCAGAGGATACTCCTTTACAAAGAACACGTACTTGGGTATCTTGTAACGGGCAATCTTGCCGCGGCACCAGTCACGTACCTCCTCCTCGGTCAGGCTGGCACCCTCATCCAGGATGATGAATGCACCCACCTCCTCGCCGTACTTCTTGGAAGGCACACCTGCCACCTGAACGTCACGTACGCCGGGCAGATGATAGAGGAACTCCTCAATCTCGCGCGGATAGATATTCTCACCGCCACGTATTATCATATCCTTGATACGGCCGGTTATGCGGTAGTTGCCGTTCTCATCCATGACACCCAGGTCTCCTGAGTGCAGGTATCCGTTCTCATCGATTACCTCGGCTGTAGCCTCAGGGTTCTTGTAGTAACCCTTCATCACATTGAATCCCTTGCAGCACATCTCACCCTGAACGCCAACAGGAACCTCCTTATTGGTCTCGGGATCCAGCACCTTCACGTCCACGAACTCATAGTCGCGGCCAACGGTGGTATAACGCACCTCATCGGGGTCGTCTATGCGGGTCTGGCTCATACCGGGTGATGACTCGGTCAGGCCGTATACGCTTGTAACATGCAGATACATCTTCTCCTCAACCTTGCGCATCAGCTCTATCGGGCAGAGAGAACCTGCCATGATACCCGTACGCAGGCATGAGAGGTCAAACATATCGAACATGGGATGGTTAAGCTCGGCAATGAACATGGTAGGAACGCCGTAAAGTGCGGTGCAACGCTCCTTATGGACCGATGCCAGCGTAACCAGCGGATCAAAACGCTCCACAACCACCTCGGTACAGCCGTGGGTAAGGCAGTTCATTGTGGCCAGAACCACGCCGAAGCAGTGGAACAGAGGCACGCATACGCACAGTTTGTCATCCTGCGTGAACTTCATGTGCTCACCGGTCAGGAATCCGTCATTGGCTATGTTGTAGTGGGTAAGCATGACTCCCTTGGGGAATCCTGTAGTACCCGATGTATACTGCATATTGACTACGTCATGGCAACTGACCGACTTGCGCAGACGCTGGAACTCGTCATCATCGGTATTCTCACCCAGAAGCAGTATCTCGGCGGTGTTGTACATACCGCGGTACTTCTCCTGTCCGATATAGACCACGTTCTTGAGTTTGGGGAAACGCTTGCTCTCCAGATGTCCGCGCTGGCATTCGCGCAGTTCGGGCAGCATGGTGTAAGCCATGTCCACGTAGTTGCTCTCCCAGGTGCCGTCAGTAAGGCACAGGGTATGCATATCGGAGTCCTGACACAGGTACTCCAACTCATTCTGCTTATAGTTGGTGTTTACCGTAATGCAAACGGCGCCTATCTTGGCGCAGGCATAGAGGAATGTAAGCCAATCAGGCACGTTCTGGGCCCACAGACCTACGTGGGTACCCTTGGTGACGCCTATGGCTATGAGACCACGGGCCATGTCATCGACCCTCTCGTTGAACTGTTTCCAGGTGAATCGGAGGTCACGGTCCGAGTAGACAATGTATTCTTTGTCCGGGGACACCTGAGCCCAATGCTCAAGCCAATCGCCCAGAGTTCTTTCTGATAACTGATACATATAAGGTTAGATTGGAGTGTAAATAACGGCAAGGATACGGGCCTTCTGACCGTTGTAGCCGTGAACATGGTGTTTGACAATTGAATCGTAATAGATGCTGTCACCTTTCTCCAGAACATAAGAGTTCTTGCCGTAGTTGATCTCAACCTGACCGTCAAGCACGTAAATGAACTCCTCGCCCTCATGGGTGGAGAGATCGAACTTGGGATCCTGGTCGGGAAGAATATCAATTACAAAAGGCTCCAGATGGCGGTTATCCTTACCCTCGGAGAGTGAGTGATATATCATGTTCTCATGACCCTCGGCGGCATGGTTTGAGAACCTTACGCTCTCACGCTCCTCATGGGCGCGGCTAACCACTGCACCTACACTCTGCTGGTCATCCAGGAAAGTACCCAGTCTTACACCTAGCACGCGGGCTATCTTGATAAGGGGAGCCAGACCTGGCAGGGGGCCGTCATCCTCTATAGCCTTTACTTGTTCAACCGTCAGCTGTGCGCGCTCGGCCAAAACCTCAATCTCCATCTGCTTGGACTCTCTCAGAGAGCGGATTTTCTTACCTACTGGTACTTTCGAATTCATGATTAATTGTATATTTATGCAGTATATTCATTTTCATCGGGCAAAAATACAAAAAGCATTCCAAACAGATGCGTAAACCCTTATAATACTTACATAAAAGTGATGTAAAATTATCATTTTTAAACAATGTGATATGAACCTTTTTGATTATCTTTGTATGTTTAATAACGCATAAAATGACAGACGAAATCAACAACGGGCAGGCCAACTATTCAGCGCAAAACATTCAGGTGCTGGAGGGTCTCGAGGCAGTGCGCAAACGCCCTGCCATGTATATAGGTGACATCAGTGAAAAAGGTCTGCACCACTTGGTATATGAGGTAGTCGACAACTCCATAGACGAGTCCATGGCCGGCTACTGCACACACATAGAGGTATCCATCAATCAGGACGGTTCAATTACCGTTCAGGATAACGGACGAGGCATCCCGGTGGATATGCACCCCAAGGAGCACAAATCGGCCCTTGAGGTCGTAATGACAGTACTCCATGCCGGCGGTAAGTTTGACAAGGGATCATACAAGGTATCAGGCGGTCTGCACGGCGTAGGTGTATCGTGCGTAAACGCCCTCTCCACCAAGATGATAACCGAGGTATTCCGTGATGGTAAGGTATACCGTCAGGAGTACGCCTGCGGAAAGCCCGTAACCGCTGTTGAGTGCGTAGGCACCACCGATATCAACGGTACCCGCCAGACATTCTGGCCCGACGGCTCAATATTCACCACCACAGAGTACAAGTACGATATCCTGGCTGCACGTCTGCATGAACTGGCATTCCTCAACGCCGGACTCAAGATATCCCTGACCGATTACCGCGTAATGGAGGAGGGAGAGCCCAAGAAGGATGTGTTCTTCTCAAACGAAGGCCTCAAGGAATTCGTCTCATACATAGATGAAAACCGCGTACACCTGATCCAGGAGCCCATCTACCTGAATACAGAGAAGCAGGGCGTACCAATTGAGGTGGCAATCCTGTACAACACCGAGTACAAGGAGACCATCCGCTCGTTTGTAAACAACATCAACACCATAGAGGGCGGTACCCATCTGGTAGGTTTCCGCACCGCACTCACCCGCACACTCAAGAAATATGCCGATGACAACAAGTTCCTTGAGAAAGCCAAGGTAGAGATTGAGGGGGAGGATTTCCGTGAAGGTCTTACAGCCGTCATCTCAGTAAAGGTGGCCGAGCCTCAGTTTGAGGGTCAGACCAAGACCAAGCTGGGTAACAGCGAGGTAGCCGGTGCCGTTCAGCAGGCCGTAGGCGAGGCTCTCACATTCTATCTTGAGGAGCACCCCAAGGAGGCCAAACTGATTGTAGACAAGGTTATCCTGGCGGCCCAGGCACGTGTAGCCGCCCGTAAGGCACGTGAGAGCGTACAGCGCAAGAGCCCGCTCTCAGGCAGCGGACTTCCCGGCAAACTGGCAGACTGCTCCGACAAGGATCCCGCCAACTGCGAGCTCTTTATCGTTGAGGGTGACTCTGCAGGCGGCAGCGCCAAGCAGGGACGTGACCGTCACACCCAGGCTATCCTGCCTATCCGCGGTAAGATATTCAACGTGGAGCGCGTAATGTGGCACAAGGCCTTTGATCACGAGGAGGTAAACAACATCATACAGGCCCTGGGCGTACGTTTCGGCCTCAACCCCGATGACTCCAAGGCAGCCAACTATGACAAACTGCGTTATTACAAGGTGATAATCATGACCGATGCCGATGTCGACGGATCGCACATCGACACCCTGATCATGACCCTGTTCTTCCGCTATATGCCGGAACTCATTGAGAACGGTCACCTGTACATAGCCACACCTCCCCTCTACCTCTGCACAAAGGGCAAGGTCAAGGAGTACTGCTATGATGATGTTCAGCGCCAGCGCTTCATCGACCAGTACGGCGCAGGCCTGGAATCAAACATCATAACCCAGCGCTACAAAGGTTTGGGTGAGATGAACCCCGAGCAGCTTTGGGATACCACAATGAATCCCGAAAACCGTCTCTTGAAGCAGGTTCACATCCAGGATGCCGCCGAGGCCGACCGCATCTTCTCAATGCTGATGGGTGAGGACGTAGGTACCCGCCGCGAATTCATAGAAAGGAATGCAACTTACGCAAATATTGATGCCTGACAGTACCATTGGGGACGGTTCCGTTTGGTACTGTTTTTAAATAAAAAGGTCCAGATCTGAGAATCTGGACCTATTTGTTTTAGTAAGGAACAATACTTTTGAAAACAGTACCAAACGGAACCGTCCCCAATGGTACTGTCAAGCGAGCTTTGCGATGTGAGCGCAGAGCTTTGACTTGAGGTTAGCGGCCTTGTTCTTGTGGATGAGCTTGGTCTTAGCCAGCTTGTCCAGCATCTTCTGAACCTTGGGATAGGTTGCAGCAGCCTCCTCCTTGTTGGTCATAGCGCGAAGCTGACGAACTGCATTACGCATTGTCTTTGCATAATAACGGTTGTGAAGTCTTCTCTTCTCGCTCTTTCTGATAGCCTTGAGGGCTGATTTGTGGTTTGCCATTATAAAAAACGTTTTTTAATTATCAATTTGTAGCGCGTATGAGAGTCGAACTCATCTTGCAAGAATGAAAATCTTGAGTACTAGCCGATATACGAACGCGCCATCCTTCCGGTAACCTCTGGAGAGGCTGCCCTATAAAGCGGATGCAAAAGTAGTTACATTTTTCCAAACGGCAAACTTTCTCCAGTATTTTTTTATATCTTCGTACCACAGAGAAGAAGACATGTGGCAGCCCGAAACAGGAATACTGATAGGTTCAGTGAGGCATAACGACCGGACAAGCGTAGCTCACGTTTTCACCAGCCAGCACGGTATGGTGCCGTTCATCTGGTTCATTTCCAAAACCGGCAAGAACGCAAGCCGCAACACGCTGTTACAACCCATGACGCAACTTGAGTTCCAGGCCGAATACGTTCCCACCGAATCACTTCAGCACATAAAGGAGATAAAGAACTGCGCGCCATATGGAGATATACCGCGGAACCCGCTGAAAAGTGCCATTACACTGTTTCTGTCGGAGTTCCTCACATATGCGCTCAAGGGAGAGCAGAGTAACCCGTCACTGTTCCGTTTCATGACCGAATCACTCTTGTGGTTTGACAAGGCCCCGACGGGAAGTTTCTCCAATTTCCACATTGCATTCATGATAGGTACCGCCGGACACATAGGAATATGTCCAAATACCGATGAATATAAACCGGGATACGTGCTGGATATGCGCGAAGGCTGTTTCAGCCCACTGCTTCCCAAACATACGGATTATATCCCCGCAGAACTCTCATACAAACTCAGTCTTCTGATGAACAGCAGCTTTGAGAGTATGAAAGACGCGCCCCTGACAGGTCAGGAACGCGTCATGCTGCTTAATGCGCTCAACACTTATTTCCGTCTTCACATACCCGCTTTCCCCGTTCTCAAGTCAATTGAAGTATTGGAGACGGTATTCGGTTAGGCACGCAGAGCCTTAAGTTCAGACAAGCCCACAGTATTACGCAGATATGTAGGTGATGCCTCAATGGCGTCAATCAATGCGTCATTGTCCAGATCGGCATCGGTCATCTCATATAAATAGAGTTGGCGCTTATCGACACGGTCACCGTACAGTCCCTCAATGACGTTGTCAACAACCTCCTCATCGTCCATAAGCGGCAGATTGTCCATGCCGAATCCGGTGGCAAGAACCGTTATCTTTACCTCATCGGTCAGGGTGTCATCATTGGCAAGGCCCCAGATAACCTCTATGTTCTTATCCTCAAACTTGTCCATGAAGTGACGCACCTCATTCATCTCGTCAAGCATCAACTGGTGTTCGGCCTGATTGCTCTGATAGATGTTGAACAGAATCTTCTTGGCTTTATGGATATCATTGTTATAGAGCAGAGGTGATTTCAGGGCTGCGTCAAAAGCCTGGTTCACACGGTTTTCACCCTTGGCTATACCGGTACTCATAATGGCTACGCCGCCGTTCTTGAGAACCTTGTTCACATCACGGAAGTCAAGGTTGATTATACCGCGGCAGGTAATTAGTTCGGCTATGCTCTTGGTTGCCGTGGTCAGAGTCTCATCCACATGCAGGAATCCGGTGGCAACGCTCTTGTCCGGGTATATCTCAAGCAGTTTCTCGTTGCTGATAACAAGCAGGGCATCGACATACTGTGACATCTCACGCACGCCCTTGAGAGCCTGCTTGATCTTGGGCCGCATCTCAAACTTGAACGGGATGGTCACGATACCAACGGTCAGCATACCGCATTCCCTTGCACACTGGGCAATTACCGGAGCGGCTCCGGTTCCGGTGCCACCGCCCATACCTGCGGTAATGAATACCATCTGGGTATCGTCCTTGAACTGGGCCTTGATTTCATCAATACTCTCCTCGGCGGCTTTACGTGCCACCTCGGGGTCGTTTCCGGCACCCAGTCCGTTGGTAGTCTCACGGCCCAACTGGAGTTTGATGGGAATATCCGAGTCGGCAAGTGCCTGCTGGTCTGTATTTGCTATCACAAACACAACGTCGTGGATACCCTCACGGTACATGTTCTTGACAGCGTTGCTGCCACCGCCGCCCACGCCGATAACCTTGATTATCTTACGTGATTCGGTAGGAAAGTCAAACGGGAGAATCTCTTTCTCCTCAAATTCTTTAATATCCTGGTTCATAATCAATTGTTATCTTTATCCTCAAAGAAACTCTCACCCATGTTCATGACATTGTCAACCCAACGCTTAAAGACGCTGACCTTCTTTGAACGGTTCTTCTCAGCCTCTTCCTCTTTGGCAGCAGCCTCCTCCTCTTTCCTGGCGGCCGCCCTCTCACGCTCCTCCTGCTCCTTGCGGTCACGCTCGGCCTGAGCACTCTCGCCGTTTGGAGTAAAGAGATCCGTCTGAATCACCTTATCCTGATTATCGGCCGATATGTTGTCAATCTCATCCATCTTGGGAAGTTCGCAGCAGTTCTCATCACCCTTGGCCATGACTGAAAGCAGTGCCAGTTGTGAGCCGTCGCCACGCTTCCAACTGGGCTCAATCCAAGTAACGCCGCAGGCGGGTTCGGTAATCACGCGCGGACGGCGCATTGAAGGCATCAGTTTGACAAACACCTGATCCAACTGACGCAGTTGTGAGCCGCCGCCGGTCAGAACTATGCCCGCATACAGAACCTCTCCGTAACCCGAAGCCTTAATCTGTGCGCATACGTTACGGATGATCTCCTCGTTACGGGCCTCGATTATATCGCCTATATCCTTGAGCGGCACCTTGCTGTCATTGATCATTATTGTCTCGCTGGTATCCTGGCTGCCTATAAGGTTGCACAGACCGTAGGTGCACTTGATCTGCTCGGCCTGCTCGGGCTCTATCTTGAGTATTGCGGCAAGGTCACGGGTAATCAGTGCGCTGCCCAGCGGAATGACCCTCAGGTAACGCAGCATGCCGTTCTTGTAGACCGATACGGTGGTGGTGTCAGCACCGTAGTCAACCAAAACGCAACCCTGCTGGCGGTCGTCATCGGTCAGGATGGAATCAGCCTCGGACATGGGAGCAACGTAGCCGTCCACAATCTCCACCTGTGCCATCATGAAGCACTGTGCAATGTAATCGGCCACCTGTTTCTTGAGCAGGATGTTCAGGTAACTGCCGCCAAGTGAACGGCAGGCAACGCCGATCGGGTCAGTCTCCGTTCCGCGCTTGTTGTCGACGACATACTCCTGTGACTCCTGGAACAGGTTCACATAACCGTCATACTCTATCTCACTGCACTGCTGGAACATATCATCAATAACATCCTGGCTTACAACAGTTTCCTCGTCAAACTTATGCTCCACCCTGCTGATTATCGACTTCAGGCCCTTGGCATTGTAACCTACATAAACCTTCTCGATACTGGTGGAAAGGATTGCGTTGAGCCGTTCCACCACCTCAGCGATTGCATTGGCAGTCTTGTCCAGATTGTACACAGCGCCATGACGGATACATGACGATGACGGAACGCCGGCGTATGCCAGCACCTTGAGTGAGCCGTCAGTCATGATCTGACCCGCCACACCCGAGATCTTGGATGAACCAAGTTCAATTGCAACAATTACTTTGTCTTCCATCTATCTTATTTTCGTTTTTTACATACCACCTGACCATCGTAAGCCACGCTTATTGAACGGTATTTGTTCCAGCCTACGTTATCCAGACCCTTTGAGTAAAAGTTCATCAGACGTTCCAGTTTGTCCTCCACATTATCGGCCGTACCCAGAATAAGCAGATGGTCGCCCACACGGGGTACAAGTTCAATCTGTCCGTCACGCGTTACATTTATCTGCTCCACCTGAGCCTTCCAGAACTCCGAACGGTCCAGGGCACGCACCACCTCAAGCAACTGGTGCGATGCAAACTGGCGGTCTATGTAACCGGTTGCCACCGGCAACTGTACGGCCAGCGAATGCTGCGACAGTATCTCACCCCGGCTGTCAACATAGAAATCATTGCCGCGGTTATTGATGACTCGCACCAGCGGAACCTTACTGGACAGGTTTATCCTGAGCAGATCACCGCCCGTCTTGTAACACTGGACCTTGCCTACCAAAGGATGCAGCATAAGCGTAGCCTCTGTCTTTTCAAGGTCAATCTCATCCAACGGCAGTCCCGTCGGATCTATGGAATGTTCCTGCAGGACCTGCAGAACCATCTCCTCATCAATAAGGTCAAAATGAAGGCTGTCCGTAATATGGAGGTCTATGCCACGGCACAGACGGACATCTTCATGCCTGTCTGTCAGCGCCAGCAGCGAATATCCCAGATATCCGGCCAGCACAACCACCGTTAATATGGACAGAATCTTCTTAAACACCTTATTTGAGTATATCGGTTATAGTTTCAACGTAATCCTCCAGGTCACCGGCGCCCAAGGTTACAAGAACCTGGATATCATCCTTGATTGACTTGACCAGTTCGGGAACCTGGTTGCGGGATATGATTCCCTTGCATACACCGGGTTTCATATTCTCTGAAAGCAGAGCACTTGTCACTCCGGGTATGGGTTGCTCACGTGCGGGGTAAATCTCCAGAAGCCAGACCTCATCAAAAAGAGACAGACTGTCTGCGAACTCATTGTAGAAGTCCCTTGTGCGGGTATAGAGATGCGGCTGGAATATGCATGTCAACTTAAGGTCGGCGTATAGTTTGCGCAGTGACAGGGCGCACTGGCGGATCTCCTCCGGATGATGGGCATAATCACTCAGATAGACCTTATCGGCCTTCTTTACATGAAAATCAAAACGGCGGTCACATCCGCGGAATGATCCTATCCGCTCACGTATTACATCATCCGATGCACCGCTCAACTGTGCCATGGCCATGGCGGCCACCGCATTCTCCACATTGATAGGGATAGGCACGCCCAGTTCCACATCGGCAATACTGCCCAACGGAGATACATAGTCAAACTTGAGTTCTCCGTTTCCCACCCTTATGTTTGCGGCATGGAAATAGCCTTCATCAAGTCCGTAGGTATAGAGATTCACGCCTTTCTGAAGTTGCGGCATGATCCTGTCTGCCAGGCCCACATGAAGTACCAGGTCACCTCCAGGTTTAATGAGTGAGGTATACTTGCGAAAACTCTCTATATAAGCCTCATAGGTACCGTAAATATCCAGATGGTCTGCATCCACGGCGGTAATGACGGACCTTAGCGGAGTAAGATGATGGAACGAGCGGTCAAACTCATCGGCCTCTATAACCACGCGGCGGCTCTTGTTGCTTATCATCAGATTGCTCTGGATATTCTTGAGGATACCACCCAGGAACGCATTGCAGCCCTCATCCGTACCGTCCAGGATATAAGCCAGCATGGATGATGTGGTGGTCTTGCCGTGGGTTCCTGCCACGCACAGTCCGTCCAGGGAACGGGTAAGTGTACCCAGCACCTGAGCACGTTTCTGCACGTCAAAGCAATGCATGTTGAACCATGTCAGTATACGGTTATCGGCCGGAATGGCAGGAGTATAAACCACAAGGGTTGAGGCCGAATCCTTAAAGCAGGCATCCACCTTGTCAACGTCATCCTCAAACCCTATCATGGCGCCCTCCTTTATCAGGGCCGATGTAAGTTCGGTCGATGTACGGTCATAACCGCCCACCTTGCATCCGCGGGCCAGGAAGTAACGCACCAGAGCACTCATTCCTATGCCTCCCGCACCTACAAAATAGACAGATTTTATATCATCAAGCTTGAGCGATCCGCTTCCGTAACCGGCCAGTTTGAGAACCTCACGTGCAATTATCTCGGCCGAATCATACATGGCCAGTTTGAGTATGTTGTCATGCAACTGCTCCAGACGAGCCTCATCCTTGACCAGGTCTATTGCTGCCGGGATCAGTTCCTTCCTGGCATCAACGTCACGGATATGGATTGCGGCATCCTTATCGGCCAGCGCCAGGGCGTTCTTGGTCTGATGGTCCTCGGCCACATTGGGTGACGGCACAAGAATTACCGGCTTGCCCAACAGGCATAGTTCCGATATGGTACCGGCACCGGCACGCGAGATAACCAGGTCTGATGCGGCGTAAGCCTGGTCCATATCCTGTACGAATTCAGTAGGGAAGAGGTTCTCGACAGGCTTCTCTGCAGCCAGACGGTTCTTCATCTCCTCAAAGTAGTACTTTCCTGTCTGCCATACAAACTGTACGTCGTAAGACATGCGTATCAGATCCAGGTTGGCCATTACGCTCTCGTTCAGTGTACGGGCTCCCAGACTTCCTCCCACTATGAGTACTGTCCTCTTGTCCGGATCCAGACCCATGGCAGTTACGGCTTTCTTGCGGGTAACACCTCCCTTGGTAAGAGTGGGACGAACCGGATTTCCGGTCTTTATTATCTTGTCGGCAGGGAAGAAACGCTCCATTCCGTCATATGCCACACATATCCTGGAGGCCTTCTTGGCCAGAATCTTATTGGTCACACCTGCATATGAGTTCTGTTCCTGAAGCAGCGTGGGAATACCCATCTTGCCTGCTATGCGCAGGGTGGGACCACTTGCATAACCTCCCACTCCCACGGCAACCATGGGACGGAACTGACGTATGATACGGCGTGCCATCATCTGGCTGCGCATTATCTTGAACAGTACCACTATGTTCTTGAAAGGATTCTTACGGTCAAACCCGCAGATGGGAAGTCCCTTTATCTCAAATCCGGCCTGCGGCACACGCTGCATCTCCATTCTGCCCTCTGCACCCACAAACAGAATCTCCGCATCCGGGTTCAGAGCCTTGATGGCATGAGCTATTGAAACTGCAGGAAAGATATGACCTCCCGTACCGCCTCCGCTGATTATTATTCTAGGTTTTGCCTCCATATGTTTATTTAGTTTCGTCAAATGATTCTTGTCCGTCAACCGGCGTGGGGATATCGGCACCGGTACCCAGTGCCTGCTCTCCGCGGGCCTCCTTCTCGATAGTATTGCTTATTCCCAGCAGCATTCCAACACATCCGCTTGCCATAAGAATGGATGTTCCGCCTTTGCTTATAAGCGGAAGCGGCTGTCCGGTAACCGGGAACAGACCAACTGCCACCGACATGTTGATGAAAGCCTGCAATCCCAGCAGCATACCCAGGCCCATGGCCAGATATGCAGGATATTTCTCCTTACATCGTGTCGCTATGCGTCCCACCCTGAACAGCAGCACAACATAGACCAGTATCACGAATATTCCGCCCGCCATGCCCAACTCCTCGATGATGATGGCGTATATAAAGTCACAACTTGCCTCCTGCAGATAATCCCGCTCATTGGAGTTGCCCGGACCCTTGCCCAATATGTTGCTGGTGGCAATGGCTATGTTGGCATGTGTCTCCTGCGGCTTTTGCGGGGCTTCGAACCTGGCATACTCATAAGCGTTGGGCTTATCACTGGAATGGAAGTAATCCAACAGTCTGTCCTGCCATGTGAGAGCACGGTCCGGAATGAACTTGAGTTCCTTCAGTGTCTGGGGCGGCACGAGCAGCAGAAACAGTATGGCGACCGAACCGGCAGCCGTAACTACTCCCGTGAGTGCAAGGATACGTTTCCATGATATGCCGCCAAGTATCATCATCACATATACTACACCGGCAAGCAGGACTGCCGTAGAGAGGTTTTCACCGACGATAAGAGCATCGACCAGCCCTGTCAGTCCCAGTATTTTCCAGAAAGTATTGGCCTGGCTCAGTTCATCATCGGTCTTAAGTTTGGAAAGCCAGTATGCCACCGCCATAATTACACCTATCTTACCCAATTCCGACGGCTGCAACTGGATGAATCCCAGATTAATCCAACGCTCGGCATTTGATGTTCCCAAACCGCGCAGAGAGAGATAACCCAGCAGCAATACAGCCAAAGGCACCAGTATTATAGGGAACAGCTTATACCACTTGTAGTGGAAAAGATGTACCACCCACATACCTCCCAGACCAATGCACAGGTGCAAGGTATGTGATATTATCGGTGTCAGGAAACTGCTCTTGCCGAACGTAAGACGGCTACTGGCGCTGAATACCTCCACGAGGGATATTGCGCACAGCACGAAAACCATTGCCCAGATGGTACGGTCTCCGTTAAGCAGTTGTCTGCGTTTGGGTTTTTCCTCTGTCGTCTCCATATCCTTTTTATAATGCTCTTACGCAAGCCTTGAACTGATCGCCCCTGTCCTCATAACTCTTAAAGAGGTCAAAGCTGGCACAGCAGGGGCTGAGCAGTACTATCTCGCCCGGATGAGCCATCTTATAGGCTGCATCCACAGCATCCTTCATTGACTGCACATCGGCCACGGGAAGTCCGAATCCGTCAAAGAAATCATGCAGTTTCTCGTTGTGCAGGCCCATATAAACCAGTCCGCAGCACTTTTCACGCACCAAGTCGGCTATTTCATTATAGTCATTGCCCTTATCCTTGCCTCCCAGGATCAGCACGCACTTGACCGGCATACTCTGAAGGGCATACCAGCAACTGTTCACGTTAGTGGCCTTGGAGTCATTTATAAAGTCAATTCCGTTTACCCTGGTTACACGCTCCAGACGGTGCTCCACGCCCTGGAATGTCTGCAGAGCCTTGCGTATCGTCTCACTCTTGATACCTGCTATGTTGGCCGATATTCCCGCAGCCATGGAATTGTACAGGTTATGTTTGCCTGTGAGCGAGAGTGACTCCTGCTCCATGTTAAAGGAGTAAGGCTTGGTAAAGTAAAGAGTTCCGTCCTCGACGTATGCAGCCAGATCCTCCTTCTTGGCCTCGGCAAACGGATAGAGTGTTGCCTTGAGACCGTATTTCTTGAGTTCACGTGTGATGATGGGATCATCGCTCCAGTATACAAATGCATCATCCTTGGTCTGGTTGCGGATAACCCTCATCTTGGCATCCACGTAGTTCTGCATCTCATGGTCATAACGGTCCAGATGATCGGGGGTTATGTTCATGAGTATGGCGATATCGGCCTTGAAATCATACATGTTATCCAACTGGAAACTGCTCAACTCAATGACATAATAGTCATAGTTCTTCTCGGCCACCTGCCATGCCAGACTGCTGCCTATGTTACCGGCCAGGCCAACGTTCATACCCGCCATCTTGAATATATGGTAAATGAGCGATGTGGTCGTGGTCTTGCCGTTTGATCCGGTGATACATATCATCTTGGCGTTTGTATACCGGCCGGCAAACTCAATCTCCGATATTATGGGAGTGCCCTGAGCCATCAGTTTCTGTATGATGGGAGCCTCTTTTGGTATACCCGGGCTCTTGATAACCTCGTCGGCAGCCAGGATACGCTCCTCGGTATGCTGTTTCTGTTCCCACTCGATACCGCGCAGGTCCAGTTCATTACGGTAATGTTCCTTTATCTCGGACAGGTCCGATACAAACACGTCAAAGCCCTTGGCCTTTGCCAGAATGGCTGCGCCTGTACCGCTCTCTCCTGCACCCAGAATAACAATTTTCTTCTTTGACATAATTCTCATCTGATTTTCAAGGTCAATATGGTAAGTGCTGCAAGACCTATGCTTATAATCCAGGTCCTGAGCGTTATCTTGGTCTCAAACTGTAACTTGTTGTCATTTCCGTGGAACTTCACGGTGCTGGTAGGATCGGCCTTGAGCACCTGCTCCATGCTTGTACGGTAATGATCATGTATGGGAGTGCGCTTCCATATGCGCTGGTGCACACCCTTGCGCTTTCCCAGTTTGTAGTAGAAACGCTGGCATATAACCGACAGGCTCTCAACCATGAACACGCCGCACAGTATAGGCAGCAGCAGTTCTTTGTGTATGCAGAGTGCTGCCACAGCTATTATACCGCCTATGGTCAGGCTGCCGGTATCACCCATGAATATCTGTGCCGGGTATGAGTTGAACCACAGGAAACCTATCAGGGCGCCCACGAATGCAGCCAGATAGACCACCACCTCCTGACTTCCCGGAATATACATAAGGTCAAAATGGCTGGCTGTCACTACGTTACTGGAAACGTATGCCAGAATACCCAGCGTCACTCCTATAATGGCGCTGTTTCCTGCAGCCATACCGTCCATACCGTCGTTCAGGTTGGATCCGTTGGATACAGCGGTCACGACAAAGAGCGTGAGCAGTACAAAGAATATCCAGCCTGCCTGGTACTTGGTTTTCTCACCCAACCAACCGAATAAGTCGGCATAGTTAAGGTTATGGTTCTTGAAGAACGGTATCGTGGTACGGGTTGATTTTACATCGGGAGTCTTGACCACTACCTCGGTGTTGTTCTCAATGCGTGTCTCAACTTTCTCGTTTATCACCACCTGAGGGCTGTAACGCAGTGTCAGGCCTACTATCAGACCCAGAGCAAGTTGTCCGGCTACCTTTATCCAGCCGTTGAGTCCGTCCTTGTTCTTACGGAATGTCTTGATATAGTCATCGGCAAAACCTATTGCTCCAAGGATGACGGTGGTTATGAGCATGAGCCACATATAGACATTCTTCAGATCACCTATCAGAATACATGGAAGCAGGATAGCCACTATGATTATCACACCGCCCATGGTGGGAACGCCCTTCTTGGTCACGCCGAACGGATCCAGTTTCACATCACGCTGCGTCTCGGATATGTTGCGGCGCTTTAGCATGTCAATGAAATGACTGCCGAACCAGCATGACACCACCAGCGACGTAACCAGTGCGAATATGGCCCTGAAGGTCACATAACTGAACATTCCACCACCCGGAATATCAACTCCGGAATTCTTCAAGTATTCAAACAGACTGTACAGCATCTATACCATTTATTTAAAAGCATTCACGTATTACCTCATGGTCGTCAAAATGGTGCTTGACTCCCTTTATCTCCTGATAATCCTCATGACCCTTGCCTGCCACCAGGATAACATCGCCTGCCTGCGCAATCATGCAAGCGGTACGTATGGCCTCGCGGCGGTCAACAATGGATATCACCTTCTGCATATCCTCCTTTGTCAGACCTGCCAGCATGTCGTTGATAATATCCTGAGGCTCCTCAAAGCGGGGGTTATCGGATGTTATTATCACCTTGTCACTGTATTTGACACTCTCCTTGGCCATAAGCGGGCGCTTACCCTTGTCGCGGTTGCCGCCGGCACCCACCACCGTTATTATCTGACCCTTGCCGTCAAGCACATCCACGATTGTGGTAAGCACATTGGTCAGGGCATCGGGCGTATGCGCATAATCCACGATTGCGGTGAATCCCTTGGGTGAGCGTATTGCATCGAACCTGCCGTTAACCGGAACCAGCGTGCTCATGACGGTAAGTACCTCCATCGGGTCACGGCCCAGATTGACTGCCGTTCCGTAAACTGCCAGCAGGTTGCTTGCGTTGAACTTGCCTATGAACTTGAGGAACACCTCACGGCCGTTTATCTCAAGCAGCATTCCGTCAAATCCCGACTCCAGCAGACGGCCTTTGAAGTCGCTCATGCTGCGCAGGGAGTATGTGGTAACCTTGGCCTTGGTGTTCTGTGTCATGACCAGACCGTTCTTATCGTCCAGATTTGTAACCACAAAAGCGTCCTTGGGCATATCGTCAAAGAACTTCTTCTTGGCCTTGAGATAGTTCTCAACAGTCTTATGGTAGTCCAGATGGTCACGTGTCAGATTTGTGAATATGCCGCCGGCATACTTGAGTCCGCCGATGCGCTTCTGCACGATGGCGTGTGAACTGCACTCCATGAACACGTACTTGCAGCCCTCATCGGCCATACGTCCCAGCAGACGGTTCAGCGTCACTGCATCGGGGGTGGTATGATCGGCAGGAATGGGCTCTCCGTCTATGTAATTGCATACCGTTGACAGCAGGCCCGTCTTGTAGCCGAACTTGCGGAACATGTTGTAAAGCAATGTGGCGATGGTTGTCTTGCCGTTGGTGCCGGTAACACCCACCAGTTTGACCTTGTCGGTGGGATTTCCGAAGAACCTTGTTGCAACCGTACCGACCACATCCTCGCAGTCAGGTACCTGCACGTATGTAACGCCGCTGACGGTCTCATCGGGCAATACCTCACACAAAACCGATGTCGCACCCAACTCTATTGCCTTGGTAATGAACTGATGACCGTCAACGGTAGTGCCGCGCATGGCCACGAACAGGCATCCCTTGGCTGCCTTACGTGAATCCAGCTGGATATCGGTTACCTCCACTCCGGTATCGCCTACCGTACGCAGTGTCTTAAGTCCTGAAACAAGTTCTCCAATTGTCACCATATATGTCACATTGATAATGTTAACTGTATCCTGTCGCCTTTCCTGAAGCGGGTGTTGCGCGCCGGCACCTGGGTCTTTACCTTACCCACTCCTTCTATGCTCACTCTCATTCCCATACGTTCCAGCAGATAAAGGGCGTCCGATGCCCCCATCCCGCGTACATCGGGAACCACGCCTTCTGCATACTCCACGTAATTCATCACGTATCGGCCTGAGTCGGAATTGACCGATCCCCATATGCTGTCAGGGAGTGAACGGTCTATCTTACGCATCAGATTCTTCTTACCCAAACCCTTCAGCACCGTGCTGGCCTTGGCCAGATCTCCCGGCATTACCTTGGGAATGAACTGGTGTACAGAATCATATGCCTCATGTATATCTCTTGAATTACGGCTGGCCATAACCCTCTCCGATATCTCACGGAAAGCGGGTGCGGCCCAGGTTCCGCCGCCTGCTACACTGCCTTCATTACGTACGGACACTATGCAGGAGTATTGAGGATTATCGGCCGGGAAATAGCCGCAGAACGACACCATATAACCGCGGACTCCGCCCTGGTAACCGGCCGATCCATGTGATGTCTGCGCGGTACCCGTCTTGCCGGCTGTCCTGAAATGCTTTGAGGCGGCACCTTTTCCGGTTCCCTCGACGGTTACCAACTCAAGCATATATTTGAGTTTTTCGAGAGTCTCATCCTTGCACATATGGCGGCATACCACTTCTACCGGGATTTCCTTAACCACCTCTCCGTCACGGGTAACTTCCGTAACCAGACGGGGAGCCACCATACAGCCGCCGTTTGCTATGCCGTTGTAGAATGCCAGGGTATTTATTACCGGCAACTGGGTGTTATAGCCTATTGACATCCACGGCAGACGGGTTGCATCCCAGTAACCGTCTCGTCTTATTACAGGAGCGGCAGTACCGGTAAGCTGAAGGCTGAAGTGCGTATTGATTCCCGTACGGTATATGCCGTCCACATAATCCTCCGGGTGATCCTTGAATGCGGCATGAATCAGTTTTGAGGTACCTATGTTACTTGATTCGGCCAGGATATGCGGTACATCCAGCCATCCGTTATTATGTGAATCGGTCATAGGTCTGGGGCCTCCGTATCCTCCATAACTGCCGTTCTCACAGAATATGCTGTCCGTAATATCAAACTTCCCTTCATCGAGCCCCACCATCATGGATACCGTCTTGAATGTCGAACCAGGCTCAAAAATATCCCTCACAGCATTGTTCTGGATCTCGTCAAACTGGCCGGGAGCGGTCCTGGTAAGGCTGGCCATAGCCTTGATATCACCCGTATGAACCTCCATAAGGACCACAATGCCCGATACGGCAGTGCTGTGGGTGTTCATCACGTTACGCAATGCCACCTCGGCAATATCCTGCATGTCCACGTTGATTGTTGTATGTACGTCACAGCCGTCAATCTGCGGGACATCGGCCACCATGCGGGTCACGTTCTGCACCTTCTCCTGATGTCCGCGACCCGGCACACCGCGAAGCAATGAGTCAAATGAGAGTTCCAGACCATATCGGGCTGAGTCTTTGGCCTCATACATTGCACCGATGGTGCGTGATGCCAATGTACCGAAAGGCTTCTCGCGGGAGATTTTTTCCTCCACCCCAAAGAACCAGCCCCTGTACTTGGGCTTCATCCACACGGTCTGACCCAGTGACTTGTACTGATTGTACGAAATCGGATATGAGTTGCGTGAAACGCCCGGCAGCAGAGGCCAGGAGTGTGACTTGTTCTTAAAACCGTTCTCGTAATGGGTGGCAAAATCCTGCACCGAATATTTGGGGAATATCTCATGCATCTGGCGGGAAAATTCAGCCAGATGTCTGGTATACAATGTATCCTTACGCAACTGGTCGCGTTCCTTACGCTTCTCGTCACTCTCGGATGTACGGAAATCCAGGAACACCCGGTACTGCTTGACACTGCTGGCCAGCAGCAGTCCTTCATCACTGAGGATATTACCCCTGCGCGGAGCGATCACCCTGTTTTCGGGGGTCATGCTGCGGTTTACCTCATTCCAGTACTGACGCTCGCCAAACATCACAAGTCCCATCTTGATGATGATCAGAGTACCCCACACAAGCATCAGGAAGAAAAGGGAAAGGTATTTGCGGGATACCCTCTTCTTCTCCTGCGAACGGTTGTCATCCCTGTTCATTGCGCTCATTTGGGCAGACGGAACGGCGGTTCAGTGCTTGGCTGCAGACCAGAGCCGTTTCTGGTCGCCACTTTCTCCACATAAGAAGGCTTGCTCTTGGCCGATACGTCACTCGTGGTGTTCAGAGTCTGATACTCCATATCCACAAGTTCGCGTCTGAGCCTTTCGGCATACGCCTGGTCACGCTGATATCCATACCTGTTGCCGATATACAGGATCACGCATAGCAGTATCTCCAGCAGCAACCATAAATTGCGCTGAATCAGATCGGGCATGGAATTCATCAGCCCTTTTCTGCCTGGTTTGTTTTGCGTAGCCTCTTCCATATCAGAGTTTCTCGGCAATTCTCAGTTTGGCACTACGGGAACGCGGATTGGCAGCCTGCTCGTGAGCATCGGGAACAACAGGTTTCCCAATGGCCTTGAACGGTACCAGACGGTTTCCGTAGAAATCAGTTTTTATATCTCCCTCAATATTTCCGCTCTTTATCAGGTTCTTGACCATACGGTCCTCTATGGAGTGATATGTTATCACCACCAGACGCCCTCCCTTGTCAAGCAGCCCGACAGCCCCGCAAAGCATCTCGCGCAGTGCATCCACCTCATGGTTCACCTCCATACGCAGTGCCTGGAACAGTTTGGCGGTATCCTTCTTTTCACGTTCACGTCCTATCACCGGACGTACGGCATCCAACAACTGGGTCACAGTCTCCAGACGGCAGTTCCTGCGGGCGCGTCCGATGGCAGCAGCTACCTGACGACCGTTCTGGAGTTCACCGTACAGCCAGAACAACTGCGCCAGCCTCTCCTCCGGGTATTCGTTCAGTATGTCCGATGCCTTCATCCCCTCCTTCTGGTTCATACGCATATCTATCGGGCCCTCAAAACGGAATGAGAATCCGCGTGTGCTGTCATCGAAATGATGCCACGACACCCCCAGATCGGCAAGTATGCCCGTAACCTTCTCATGGCCGTACCAGCGCATGAAATTGGACATATAACGGAAATTGGAGTAAACGAATGTAAAGCGGTCATCCTTTATGATGTTGTTCATGGCATCGGCATCCTGGTCAAAACCGTACAGATGACCTCTTGTGCTGAGTCGGGACACTATTTCGCGTGAGTGGCCGCCACCGCCAAAGGTGGCATCCACATAGACCCCGTCAGGGTCTACGACAAGCCCTTCTACGCTTTGTTTGAGAAGGACAGGCACATGATATGTCCCGTTTGTGTCCACTTACCTGCTATGTATATTGTCTGTATCACTCAGTCATGAATTTTCGTAGACTATCGGCAAACTCGCTGTCGCTCATGAACGGCTGCTGACCGTTTTCGGCGGCAACATCGGGATTCCAGATCTCAATGGTCTGCTCCATGCCCACAAAGAGGGCATCCTGCTTTATCCCGACCTTATCGAGCAACGCTTTGGGCAGCAACAGTCGGCCGTTGCTGTCCAGTTGCACCTCCTGAGCCTCGGACACCAGTTTGCGGTACACCATCTGTTGGTTTCCGTCAAAACGGTTCAGACGCGCACGCACCCCGGCAATCTCATCCCTCCATTGTGTAGCGGGATAAACCACAAGACAGTTCTCAAAGTAATCCTTGCGGACCACCAGAGTCTGCTCCCCCGCCTGCTGAAGGAGACGGCGGAAACCTGCCGGCATAAACGCCCTGTTCTTGGCGTCAAGCCGTACCGGGAACTGACCTATGAAACTCATTTTAAGCCGATAATCGATTTTCGGATTCAAAGATATAACTTTTCGCTCCACTTTAACCCACTTTCCCCCACTTTTTATTTAAAAAAGTTTTTAACCGCCTGTTGATAACTCAGAAGACTCAATATCAAACAATTGGCCCAAACCAGTTAAAGTGCTGGTTTGGGCCAATTATGTAACCTGTTGATAACTACAAATTACTCGGCAAGTATTTCTTGTGCCCGTTTAAGAGCGATGTTGATGTGGCTGCAGATATTCTCCTTACCTACAACCTCATCCATCCCTGCATCCTCAATAACCTTCATCACCTTGGGATTAACACCGCTTAAAACCACCTTTACACCCATCTGAGCGCACATCTTGCACATATTGGAGAGGTTATGCACACCTGTTGAGTCAATGAACGGCACCTTACGCATACGTATTATTCGCACCTTGGCGCGGCCGCCCATATCACCCATCATCTCCTCGAACTTGTTACCTATTCCAAAGAAATAGGGACCGTTTATCTCATATACCTTCACACCCTCCGGGATAGTCAGATGATCCAGATTACCCTGAACGTCACTGTCCGCATTGGGATCGATCTCATCGCTCAGGACCGATACGTTGGTGGTCTCGGCCATACGCTTCATGCAGAGCAGGCAGGCTATCAGCACACCAACCTCGATAGCAATGGTAAGGTCAAATATCACAGTCAGGAAGAATGTCACCAGAAGTACGATGATATCGGACTTGGGGTTCTTGAGAATGGCCTTGAAACTGCGCCACTCACTCATATTATAAGATACCACCACCAGTATACCTGCAAGGCAAGCCATGGGGATGAACTTGACGAGCGGCATAAGGAAGAGGTAGATGAGAGCCAATACAATGGCGTGCGCAATACCTGCCACCGGAGTGCGCCCGCCGTTGTTGATGTTGGTCATGGTTCGTGCTATTGCGCCTGTGGCAGGTATGCCGCCTATCAGAGGCGAAACCATATTGGCTATACCCTGTGCCACAAGTTCCTGGTTGCTGTCATGGCGGTCACCTATCACACCGTCGGCAACTGCAGCAGAGAGCAGCGACTCTATTGCTCCCAGCATGGCAATCACCATAGCCGGCTGGGCCAGGCGGCGGATACTTTCCCAATTAATCTTGGGAACCTCGGCCTGAGGCAGTTCTGTGCTTATTGAGAAACGGTCACCGATAGTCTCTATACCCTCCACGCCTACACCGCGCAGAATAAGGCAGACAACAGTCATAATGATGATTGCCACCAGAGAACCGGGAATTTTACGACTGATCTTGGGAGTGAAAACAATAATGAGTATGCTGCCTATTCCTATCAGCAGCGACCACCAGCTTACAGTGTCGAAGTTACGGAAATAGACCACCCATTTATCAAGGAAACCTGCCGGAACGCTCTCAATCTGGAGTCCGAACAGATCCTTTATCTGTGTTGCGAATATTGTCAGGGCGATACCGCTGGTAAAGCCCACTACTATAGGATAAGGAATATATTTGATGATGGTACCCAGGTGCAGAATGCCCATAAGTATAAGGAATGCGCCCGCCATGAACGTGGCTATCGCCAGACCGTTCATTCCGTAATCCTGGATAATACCGTATACTATTACGATGAATGCGCCTGTAGGGCCGCCTATCTGCACTTTGCTTCCGCCAAAGAATGAGATGATGAAACCTGCTACAATGGCAGTGAGAATTCCGGCCTCGGGGGTTGCTCCCGATGCGATACCGAATGCGATGGCAAGCGGCAGAGCCACTATACCCACAATTACACCTGCAAGCAGGTCCTGGACTAAAGTCTGTTTGTCATAACCGTTCTTGAGAGTTGAGAACAGTTTAGGTTGGAAACCTTTGATACTCATAAAAATAACATCATTATTGCCGATCCTTTACCGGCTTGTTTTTTAACACTTTTCGTTTTCGGCCGCGAAATTACTCATTTTCCCACCTTATTGTAACACCGGCTATTTTTGAATCTCATATAATTTCCCTATTTATACTTTTTTAACCCCAATTGCAATCTTAAGGACACAAAAAGGATTACAAAAAAGAGGTTTTTAAACACATAGAGAGAGGCTTGTAAACCAAGCCTCTCTCTATGTGTTTCGTGGCGGATTCGAACCGCCGACCTCTTGCGTGTGAAGCAAGCGCTCTGAACCGGCTGAGCTAACGAAACGTTTGGTACTCCATGCTAAAGCGGGGCAAAGATACTCTATTTTTGGAATAGCCCGCCATAACAGCAATTATTATTCCCAATACTCAAACTCCCGCACCAGCACCTCTACCGGCAGATGAAGGTCGTTGTATGTACGGCAGTCTTTCCAGTTGCCGTGATCATCCACTTCACCGTAATCGGTAAAAGTAATCTCCTCCTTTTCCTTGCCATCCTTGCCCACACGGGTTATTACATGCTTCTCTATCACATTGTGATTGGCGTCAAACCTGTTGGTTTCAACACTCATATTGCCGCTCAAAGGCTCATTGACGGTAATTTTAAGCGGATAGCCCTTGCGGTCTGTCTTCACTATGCTTACGGTAGTCACCTGGCCGTCCTCGGACACTACAGATTTGTGTCTGCGCAGGAAAGAACTCTCCTTAACGGTCATGCGGACAGTACGGCCGTTGGTCTCCTTACTGTACACAAGCGTCCCTTTATCTTTGGATATAAGATTGATACGGGCGTTGATCCTGCCTCCGGCCTTCTGTGTACTACGTGTGCAGACTCCGTCCTCAAAGAGGTTCTCGGTCTCAACAAGGACGCGCTCGGCGCTGTCCATCACGGCCGAACATATCTCATTGCCGTAAACATCATAGATTGATGTATTCACATACATCACGTCCGTTCCTATGAAATTGGCATACCACAATTCGGGCATCATATGGTAGACGGTGACTTTCTGTACGCGTCCGTGCATACCGCCAAACGTTTTCTCCTGATACCGGTCTGAGCATGAAATCATGCCCAGAGAGCAGAATACCGCCATCAGAACGGCCAATTGTCCTCTACTGATTCTCATATTATGTTCTGTTTCTTCATTTCACTGACCGTAAGTTCCAACTCATCATACCAATCCTGTCCGAATCTACGGATAAGCGGTTCCTTAAGGCATTTATAAACGGGAATATGTTCGCGGTGACCCTTGATGGCGGCAGCCTGGCATACATCCCAGCGGTCATAGTTCAGTCCCCAGTACGGTCCTATCTTCTTGACACGGATGGGGTACAAGTGGCACGATACCGGTTTCATGAAACTGACCTTGCCCTCGCGATATGCCTTCTCTATGGCACAGAAGCAGCAACCGGTCTCATCATAACAGGTAAAGACGCAGTCCTTGCCGTTCACTATCTGGGTTACCAGTTCACCCTCCGGATCCGGATATGCAATACCCTTCTCCTCAATCGCCTTGAGTGCATCGGCCGATAACATATCCCTGATTACGGGCAGGAGTTCCTCTATCCGTGCAATCTCTTCGGGGGTTACCGGAGCACCCGCATCACCTTCAACGCAGCATGCTCCGTGACACTTCTTGAGGTCACAGCAGAACTCCTTGGTGATGACATCAAGTGAAACAATCGTATCCTGAATTTGAACCATCGCGCAAAAGTAGTGAAATAATTGCTACCTTTAGCCCACGATTAATGAAAGTATCATGTCTACCTTATTGATAGTTCTTGCAATAATTCTGGGAGTGATAGGCATCATCGGCAGCATCGTTCCCGGACTGCCCGGGCCACCGCTCAGTTGGGCAGGTCTGCTGCTGGCATACCTGAGTCACAGGCTTGGAGGGGCCGATATGTCACTTACTTTTGTGCTTATCTGGCTTGGAGTGACCATTATCGTTACTATCCTGGATTACATAATTCCGGCCAAATTCACCAAGCTGGCAGGCGGAACCAAAGCCGGAAGCCAGGGAGCGCTGATAGGAATGATTATAGGAATGTTCTTTACACCGTTAGGCATGATCCCATGCAGCCTTCTGGGTGCTTTCCTTGCAGAATTGTTCCAGTCAGACAAGAGCGCCGGCGGGGCCATGAAGTCCGCATTGGGCACTTTTGCGGGATTTCTGGTAGGTACAGGCATGAAACTGATTGTCACAGTAACCATGACATATTATATACTGTTCTAAAAAAAGTTTAACTTTGCCTGTCCTTTGCAGATAATAGATAAAGATTATTACTTCTTAATTACACAATAATATGAAAAAACAGATTCTTCTTGCAGCGGCTGTCATGATGTCGCTCACATGTTTTGCCCAGTTCCCGGGCGGTGGTGGTTTTCCCGGTGGCGGCATGCCTCCTATGGGTGGTGGCGGATTCGGCGGTTTCGGCGGATTCGGCGGCCCTCAGGGCGGTGCCCAGGTTGAGTGCTCCGAAAAATTCACAGACATCAACTATGCCGGCGATGACGGTCAGGTCTATCATATGCTTGACATCTACCTGCCCAAGGAGGTTAAGGATAAGTATCCCGTAGTTGTTCACATCTATGGCAGCGCATGGGGCAGCAACAGTTCAAAGGGTATGGCCGATGTAAACACAATAGGTCAGGCTCTTCTGAATGCCGGTTATGCAGTGGTTTGCCCTAACCACCGTTCAATTGCCGACGGCAAGTGGCCCGCTCAGGTTAACGACATCAAGGCCGTTATCCGCTTTATCCGCGCCAACGCCGACAAGTACAAATTTGACACATCATTCATAGCAACCTCCGGTTTCTCATCGGGCGGTCACCTGAGTGCCGTGACAGCTCTGTCAAACGGCGTTAAGGTTGCCAAGCGCGGCACCGCCGAGTATGACATCGAAGGTAACGTAGGCCCCTACACCAAGGAGTCAAGCATGGTCAACGCATTCTGCGACTGGTCCGGTCCCACAGAGCTTCTGCACATGGACTGCGGCAACGCCATGATATTCGGTGGTCCCGGTAACACCCCCGAGGAGCAGCTTATCGGCGCTCCCAAGGAGGGTAACGAGGATAAGTTCATGCTGCTGAGTGCCACCGGTTTCCTGGATAAGAATGACGTAGCAGGTTATATGTTCCACGGTGATTCAGATCCCATTGTAGCATCATGCGTAAGCCAGTACCTCTATGACGAGATGCAGAAGGCAGGCGTGGAGAGTTACATAGTACGCGTACCCGAGGGCAGCCACGGCGGCGCTGCAATGTACACCGAGGAGAACCTCAAGAAGATGGTAGACTTCCTTAACGCCCAGCGCGCCAAAACCAAGAAATGATACCATTGGGGACGGTTCCGTTTGGTACTGTTTTTATAATAAAAGGGTCCAGAGTGATATCTGAACCCTTTTTTCATATATAGACCTAATCACAAGGTCTTCCCAAAACAGTACCAAACGGAACCGTCCCCAATGGTATCATTCTGCTTTCGGACTTAGAGTCATCTGCATGATATCACCGTTCTTTATTTCTTTATCTCCGAATCTGACTGGAGACATGATATAGAAATGATTCATTCCTCCGTAGTTATCGTAATATGGAGAATCCTCATCAATAATCTCCTCTATGACTCTGAATATCATTTGGTTCTTCTTAATCTTAAGAACCAACAGGTCTGGCGCATCAGGATCTTTTGCCATGTCGGTTCCTTTCAATTCCTTTATCTCTGACGGATGTTTCCAGACCAAATCATATTTGCCATTGGGGAACAGACCGGATTCGTCACCGGCAAATGTTATCTTTTCTTTTTCATCAACAGTAACCTTTACTATCTTCAATGGCTTGAAACCGATAGCCCCATCATCCTCTACAACAGCTGTATGGACTTCAGCACTATAGGTACCCTGGATAATATCACCAACAGTTTCTATCGTTATTCCTTCAGGCATTCCCGGTTTCCACAGTTTGATGCTTACCGGCTCATGGCATACCGATCCGGAGAGCGTAGGAGCGCCTTCGTTCCACTCCTCCTCCGAAATGGCGGGGAATATAACCTGATATGGAGATGATACCCAGTCACCGTGACGGTCAAAGTCCTCATTTACCGGGAGTCCTTCAATCCTTATGGCATCCAGAACCTTTCCGTTGGCAAGAGTCAGTTTGTAGTCGTTGCCTATATGTCCGGGGAACGAGTGGTTTGCCCTGATGTACATAAGGCAGTAGACGGTTGTCTCATTCTCGTCAAAGTCAACCCTGTCGGCGGCAAACTCATCCTTGACATCATCATTGAGATGTGTAGTCTTGAGGAAGGTATGTCCATTAACTTCAATACTGCGTACATTATCAAACATGCTGACATCCTCTGTCACCTGGATCTTCTTCATGTTTATGTTCAGGGTCTTCTCTCTGAAATTGATGGTCTTGACATCCTTGGGCAGAGCAGGGAAGTGTATGGTCTGATAAACGAATCCGTATGTGGGATTCCAGAAATAGTGATTCAGGAAACCGTCCATTCCTTCATTCTTTATCTCTTTAATCCATTGGCCGTTAACCTCAATCTCACACTCGCTCAATCCAGTCACCCACTGATCTCTGTACTGATGGGTGGTGAACACCATAATAAATTCATCATCGGCATTGACCAGATTCATGTAAATCCAGTCATCCTCGGGATTAAAGAAAACCTTGGGGTCATGGATATGCAATCCCTTGCCATAATACTTCTCTGTCAGGTCATACAGCATCTGCTTTGCCGCTGTCTTTGCGTCCATACCCGGATAATGGCTTTCAATGTTGAAGTTCTTGGGAATGATGGTGATATTATGATCAAAACCACTTCTGGGATTAATTGATATACCATTTCCTACTGGCACAGCTCTAATTTCTTCGCCTTCAATATCGGTTACAATTGAGAACTGATCAATACCACGGCCAAAAGTGGCTTGGGACAGGATGTCTGCATCCCTCGCACTCATCTTATCAGGATAAATGGATACTCCGTGTCCGTCGAACAGGTTTATCCACTTCTTCATCAGGTTGATATCACCGGTAATTGAAGGTGTGGGATACTTGATGTATGAGCTGTCACCCATCATTGCTGCCAGACGATTATTTGACTTAAGGTTGCAGTTCAACTCAAACCTGTACTGTCCGTTACCCAAGTCGAATATACGTGCGGCACGATACTCCGGCATGGTCATCTGGGTAAGGATCTCATCGTTGTTGGCAACACTGATCCTGATGCCCTTGGCTACGAGTTGCTCGGCAATAGGCTGGACTTCGGCCAGGCCCTCAATGGGATAGGTGTACATAAGGGTCATGCGGGTGGTCTTGAAATCCTTGTAGTTAGCCAGATAATCGGCCAGTTCACTAACCTTCATGCTGGCTTCCACACCGTTGAAGGTCCTTACTTTACAGGTTCCGTCCTGGTACATCCAGGTCTTACCGTCTTCAAACACCGGCCAGCGGAAAGTATTATCCTCGGCCATAGCTACATTGGCAGTCGCAAACAAGAAGAAATACGCGATTGCTGGGATGAACAGGACTCTGAGCCTGCTCCATCCGTTTGATTGTTTTTTGTCCATCATATCTATACGTTTTTTAAGGTTGGATTGCTTCAACCAACTGGTCATAGCCAGGCCTCTGCTTGCAGCAACGGCATTTACCAGCATGAGCTTGTACTCCTTGGGATTGGCTCCACTGTCAATGACCGCGCGGTCTGCCTCATACTCGTGTATGAGTTCAAACTCCTTGCGCAGCAGGATCATTACCGGGTTAAACCATTGGAACGCCGTCATGATATCGGCCATGAGCAGGTCCAGCGAATGCCATCGGTGGGCATGAAGGTTCTCATGCTTCCACACCGATGCATTCTCTGACTCCAGCCACTCGCGCGGCATAACCACGTACCGCATCCAGTTAAGCGGTCCGGGAATCTGGTCGGACTCTATCACGTCAACACCCTCGGAACGGTCGGCATAACGACCCTTACGGATGATGCGTGACATAGTCCATACTGAAATACCTTTTTTAACGAGCACGAACAGAACACCTGCCCCGTACAACACGAGCAGTAAAGCAAACATGTTTACGGGAGCAGACGTCTGTGCGGCTGTTGCATCCAAATCTGATGCAACCAACGGGGTATTCTCTTCCACTGCACTTACGTTATCGGCTGCTATAGCATGTCTTGTAATATGGAAGAGAGGCAAAACAAAGGAGAGAAGAGCAATGGTTATCAGTACCGACCGGTTAAAGCGGTGGAACGTCTCACGTCCCAGCAGCAGACGGTAACCGCCAAACAGCACGGCTACAAGGACTGCCACTTTGACCTGATATAATAACAATGCCTCCATTTTTTATTTATAAAAAGGTTGTTGAGAATTAGGATAAGGTTCAGTTCTCGTTCTTAATGCGATTTATCAGCTCTTCAAGTTCATCGACCGATATCTTGTCGTCCTTGACCAGGGCCGATACCGCATCGATGTAAGAGTTCTCAAAGCAGTGTGACACTATACGTCCTATAGACGTGTTGCTGTACTCATCACGGCTTATGGTGGCGTGATAACGGTAACCCATTCCCTCTTTCTCGTGACCCAAAAAACCGTTTGATTCCAGCAGACGGACCTGAGTGGAGATGGTGTTCTGATGAGGCTTGGGCTCTGGCAGAAGCTCCCTCAACTGGGACACCGTCATGGCTCCGTTCTGCCAGAACAACTCCATGATCTCCTCCTCTTTTTTACTTAGTCTTTTCATATCGATTTGAACTTATGACGCAGCAAATATACGACTATATTTTATAGTTGACACACAAAAACCAAAAAATTAACTATAAACCATAGTTTTTTGAAAAACGACGCAAAGGGGTCGTTTCTCTTTGCGTCGTTTTTTATATCTTTGCAGTGAAAATATTGATCCTTTAGCTCAGTTGGTTTAGAGCGCTTGCTTGACAGGCAAGAGGTCAGCAGTTCAAATCTGCTAAGGATCACAAAAAGAGCGGCCATCAGGTCGCTCTTTTTTTTGTGTGAACATTATAACAATGAGTCTGCCAGGTTTTCCAGGGCAGGCATGTCAGATTGTTTCATACGGCTGCGGATGGTAACCATAGGCTCTACCAGATCTATGCCGCTCATAGTAGAGAGCATCTCTTTCATGGTCCGGCCGGCTGACGGAGCCCACGAGCCGTTCTCAACGATTCCCACCTTGCGGTTGCAGAAGCCCTTGATCTGAAGCCGATGCAGGAACTCATACATGGGAGTGAATACCCCGGCATCATATGACGATGCGGCCAGCACAAGAGTGGAGTGACGGAAAGCATCCTCCACGTTCTCGGCAAAATCAGAACGGCAAAGGTCACTTACCACAACACGCTGTGCACCCTTGGCACGCAGGATATCTGCCAGTTTCTCGGCAGCAGCCAGAGTTCCGCCGTGAATAGATGCACAGGCAATGAAAATGCCCTCGGTCTCAACCTCATATCTGCACCAGGTGTTGTAAAGGCCCAGATATTCAGCCAGATTATCCTCCAGGATAGGACCATGAAGCGGGCGGATTGTCTTTATATCCAGCTTGGCTGTCTTGTCCAGCAGAGTGCGTACCGGATTGCCGTATTTACCTACTATATTAAAGTAATAGCGACGGGCCTCGCAACTCCAGTCATCATCATCGCGGCCGTAGAATCCGCATTTGCTCAAGGCGCCGAACTTTCCGAACGCATCGGCACTGTACAGTGCGCCGTCAGCCTGATCAAATGATACCATAACCTCCGGCCAGTGAACCATAGGAGCACCTATAAAGCGGAGTTTGTGCTCACCCAACTCCAGTTCCGATCCCTCCTTGACGGCAAGGGTGCGGCCCTCAATCTGAATACCCTCAAAGAACTGAGAGAGCATCTGTATAGCCTTGGCGCTGGCCACAAGGGTAAGAGCGGGATACTCCTTAAGAGCCCACTCAATAAGGGCCGAATGGTCCGGCTCCATATGATGAACCACCAGATAATCGGGCTGTCGGCCGGAGAGAGCCTCCTTAAGATTGGTCTTCCAATCATCGGCCTTGCGGGCATCGGCCGTATCCATTACGGCCACCTTGTCATCCAGGATAACGTATGAATTATATGCCATACCCTCCGGGACAATGTACTGACTCTCAAAAAGGTCCAGATCCAAATCATCTACACCTATATACTTTACCTTATCGCTCAGATTCTTAATCATAGCCTTTTTATTATTTGTGTATAGGCAAAGGTAACTATTTCACTTGGAATCATGAAGCTTTGATACCAGAGTAATAAGGGCCGAACCCAGAATACCGGCTGTCAGGGAGCCTACCAGGATTGCTATCTTACCGGCATTTCTCATCTCCTCTACAGCAGATGCATCCTGGAATGAGAGCGTATCCACGAATATAGACATGGTAAAACCTATACCGCCCAGACAGGCCACGGCAAAGAACATTGCCCAACCGGCTTTCTCCGGCATCTGGCATATTCTGGTCTTTATTGCAGCCAGGCTGAAAAGGGTAATGCCCAGCGGTTTTCCCAATACCAGGCCCAGGAATATGCCCAGCCCTATTCCACCGGTTACTCCCGATGTATTGAATATGTTGAAATAACTCAAGTCCGGAATCTCCACTCCTGCATTTGCAAGCGCGAATATGGGCATTATTACAAAATTCACCCAGGGAGAGAGCGCATGCTCCACCCGGTAACTCATATCAAGTGATCCGTATGCGGTCTTGTGAAGTTTACGCAGGAAATGACGCTGCGGACCATTGGGAAACATGGTCTCATCGTCAATCTGGTCAAATGAGAGCAGTTTCTGGCTGAAGAACTTAATCTTGTGCAGCACATAAGGTCTGTCATAACGGGCTTTTGAAGGAATTATGAATGCCATAACCACACCCGACATGGTGGCGTGGATTCCCGAGTAATAGAAAAGTATCCATACCACTACAGCCAGCAGCAGATACACCCAGATATGTTTCTGCCCCATATCCTTAAGCAGCCAGGCCACAAAAATCACCAGTACGGAGAAGGTCAGCAGCATAAAATTGATATGGCCGCCGTAGAACAGCGCCACTACCAGTATGGCAATCAGGTCATCGGCAATGGCAAGAGCCGTAAGGAACACCTTGAGTGAGACGGGTACCCTGTCGCCCAGGACAGACAGGATGCAGACCGCAAATGCGATATCGGTTGCCGTAGGAATACCCCAGCCCGATGCCTCAACCGTTCCGCGGTTGACCAATGTATAGAGCAATGCCGGCATAATTACACCGCCGAATGCAGCAATAACCGGAAGCAACGCCTTCTTTACCGATGACAACTCACCGTGGGCTACCTCACGTTTGATCTCAAGACCAACCGTGAAGAAGAACACCACCATAAGAACATCATTGATTATCTTCTCTATGGTCATTCCGTGGGGGAAAAGCCAATCCACATCACCGTGAGGGCTTTTCATATGAATCTGCACGCTGGTCTCCAGGAATGCATGGTAATAGTGGCGGGTCTCGGGCAGATTAGCCAGCAGCATAGCTACAATAACGCAAATCAACAGTATCACACCCTGAAACCAAGGCTGACGTGTCAGGCTGTCGCGCTTGCGGTTAAACTGGAGCATGCTTCTGTTCCAGGTATAAATAGGTATAAGTTTCATATCTTATTGGAAAAATAAAAAACACATGGCCGACGGCCTTATGTCAGGTCGTCGGCTATGGTATCTGAATATAACGCTTACTTAACCAGAACCTTACCGTTCATCTCGGCCGGTATGGGCAGGCCCATGACGGTGAGAATTGAAGGAGCCACATCGGCCAGGATTCCTGACTCAACCTTGGCATCCTTGCGCGGGGTAACGTAGATTACCGGAACAGGATTGAGTGAGTGAGCGGTATTAGGTGTGCCGTCGGGGTTCAGGGCATTGTCTGCATTTCCGTGGTCGGCAATGATGATAGCCTCGTAATTATGAGCCTTGGCAGCCTCGATAACATCATGTACACAGGCATCAACTGCAACGACAGCCTTCTCGATTGCCTCATAAACACCGGTATGACCTACCATGTCACCGTTTGCAAAGTTAACTACGATAAAGTCATACTTATCAGTGCCGATGGCCTCTACCAGTTTGTCACGAACAATGTAAGCGCTCATCTCGGGCTGCAGGTCATATGTGGCAACCTTGGGTGAAGGAACCAGGATACGGTCCTCACCGTCAAAAGGAAGCTCGCGGCCGCCGTTCAGGAAGAATGTAACATGAGCATACTTCTCAGTCTCGGCGATGTGAAGTTGCTTGAGACCCTGAGCGGAGAGATACTCGCCAAGAGTATTGTTTACGTTCTCCTTGTCAAACAGGATGTGTACACCGGTGAAAGATGCATCATACGGAGTGAGGCAGTAGTACTGCAGGCCGGGAATGGTGTGCATACCCTCGGCATCCATATCCTTCTGTGTCAGAACTATAGTGAGCTCCTTGGCGCGATCGTTACGGAAATTGAAGAAAATGATGGCATCACCCTCCTCAATGCGGCTGTCATATGCCTCATTCACGATAGGCTTCATGAACTCATCGGTCACGCCCTCGGCATAAGACTCCTCAACAGCCTTGACCATATCGCTTACCTTACGGCCCTCACCGCCTACCAACTGGTCATAAGCAATCTTTACACGCTCCCAGCGCTTGTCACGGTCCATTGCATAATAACGGCCTATGATTGTAGCAACCTTGTCACCGCGCTTAACCAACTGGTCTATGAAACCCTTACCGCTCTTGGGGTCGGTGTCACGACCGTCCATGAAGCAGTGTACGTAGGTCTTGTCAATGCCGTACTCACGTGCAATATCGGTCAGGCAGAACAGGTGCTCCAATGAACTGTGGACGCCGCCGTCCGATACCAGACCCATCAGGTGCAGTTTCTTTCCGTTCTGCTTAGCGTATGTATAAGCCGATACAACCTCTTTGTTCTGGCGGATACTGCCGTCGGCAATGGCGCGGTTAACCTTAACCAGGTCCTGATAAACCACGCGGCCGGCACCGATGTTAAGATGACCTACCTCAGAGTTACCCATCTGACCGTCGGGCAGACCCACGTTCTCACCCGATGCAAGAAGTTGTGCATTGGGATAATTGGCGTTAAGATAATCCATGTAGGGAGTGGGTGTGTTGTAGATCACATCGGCCTTGGAGCGGTTACCTATGCCCCAGCCGTCAAGAATCATAAGAAGTGCTTTCTGTTTCATATAATAGTGTGTTTTAACCTTGCTTATTTAAACGGGTGCAAAGGTACATAAAATTAACACTTTAGACTCATTAAAAATGTGTAAAAAAAAGGGTGGCCGCAAATGGCGGTCACCCCTTATATCCGGAGTTAAGACACTCCTTGAAAATCAGCGGGCCTCTTCCTTTTGCATATACGGACCGAACACCTGAAGAGCCTTCTCTGTAATGATCCTTGTAAACTGTGAGGGATCGATTCCGCCAAAATACTCCTGGGGAGAAACCTCAACCTCATTACCATCAGCGTCATGAGCGACGAACACCAAGTATCCGCCTGCCCTCATAATAGCAGCGCCCATGACATCAATCAGCGACTTATCCTCATCATCCAGATCACCGTCATTCCTGTCGGCTTTCTTGGTATATTTTACCTTGAGGACAGCCTGCGGCTGATTATGACCCTTAAAGTATACACCTACCTTGAACAACTCGTTGAACTTGGCCACCATATCCTCAAACTCTTCATCAGAGAGGATAGTACCGGTCATGAGAGTACCCATATACTTGGCCAGATCCTTATCCTTGAAAGGATTCTCAAGTGATCCCTTGATCTCAATCTGACCGCCGCCAAGAGATATGTTGCCTGATACAGCCTTAAGTTGGTTGGGATCCTGTGCCCAAGCCAGAACTGCAACAGTGTCATTAATGTCAAGTCCGTCAAATACGGCATCAAGCTTAGCATTTCCGGCAAGCACATCGGCACCGGCATACTTGGCAAAGAAGCTGCCGTCAATACCCTTGCTCATTTCATAGTTGAAACTGCCGCCCAACTCATAGCTCAAGACCTTGAGGGTTCCGGCAACAGAGGCTTTTGAACCCTCGGCCTTCAAAGTGGTCTCACCGTCCTTTGATTCTGCAAAGAGGCTCATGTCAGACTTGAGATTACCGTTGTAAGAAGCCAGTACCTCGTTGTCAAGGGTAATGGAAATCTCTATAGTCTCGGGCAGAACAACCAAATTGGTTCCATCCTCATCGGTATTTACGATAGTATTCTCACCAGCCTTTGTCTTGGCCTTTAACTCAACCTTATGATCGTTGAACAGAACATTCAGCTGGAACAGATCCACGTCATGGTTGATATTTGAAAGAACAAGAACGGGTTTAAGGATAGAATCCTCATATTCTACTACATTACCGCCATCATCATAACCACGGGTCTTTTCAACTATGACTGTATCACTGATATTGAGGTCGGCCGACATATAGAACGGAGTCAGGTCAAGGATAACAGAATCGCCTGTGAACATCATAGCGGCCTCTGACATCTTAACCTGGAAAAGAGAATCTTCAAGAACTTCAGGGCTGGTAATAATCTGAAGCAGGTCACTTTGCTCAAATTTCATTCCCATTAGTTCTGAAACAGCGTTCAGTACCTCAGAGAATTCTGTAAACTGGATAGCATCAGCCACACCCTCAAGAGAAGCCTGAATTGCCTGCTGCTGCTCTGGTACGGTCATATACTTTTCGTCCTGGCCGTCATTCTTGATTTTGTCTTCGTCATTGCAAGAAATAAATGCAATTGATCCTAATGCAAGTGCTAATGCACTGAAAAATAGTCTTTTCATAAAAACAACGATTGTATAAAACTATAATTAATTTACAATTTAGAGTTCAAAGGTAAGTATAATTCTTTTTCAGCGAGCCATAAAATGTGAAAAGGTTTTAAAACATCGCTCTCACACGCTCTATTCCGGATACCAGAGAATCTACTTCAGCTCTGGTGTTATAGAAGGAGAATGATGCGCGTACTGTACCAGGGATACCCATTCTGTCCATCAGAGGCTCGGCGCAATGGTGCCCTGTACGTACAGCAATACCCAGACGGTCCAGCAGTGTCCCCATATCTGAAGGATGAATATTTCCAACAAGGAATGATATTACAGCGCTTCTGTCCGGTGCATTTCCGATAATGCGCATACCGGGTATATCATTCAGTCTGCCCAAAGCGTATGAGCACAGTTCTGACTCATACCGGGCAATCTCATCCATACCTATGCTCTGAACGTAATCCAGGGCCGATGCAAGAGCGATTGACCCAACGTAATCAGGAGTTCCCGCCTCGAACTTATAGGGAAGTTCGTTGTATGTGGTCTTTTCAAAAGTGACACGCTTTATCATTTCACCTCCACCCTGATATGGAGGCATCTGTTCCAACAGTTCCTTGCGTCCGTACAGAACTCCGATTCCTGTAGGGCCATAAATCTTGTGTCCGCTAAAGGCATAGAAATCAGCACCCAGTTCCTGCACGTTCACCTTTATGTGCGGAACTGACTGGGCTCCGTCCACGGCAACGGGTATTCCGTGCGAATGGGCCAGACCGATAATCCGGGAGACGGGATTCACAGTACCTAATACATTGGAAACATGTGTGATGCTAACAAGTTTTGTCTTTGGGCTCAAAAGTGACCTGAATGCATCCAGATCCAGTTCTCCGAGATCGGTAACCGGAATAACCTTAAGTGTGAAACCCAACTTTCCGGCCTGAATCTGCCAGGGCACGATGTTGCTGTGATGTTCCATACCGGATATGATTACCTCATCGCCCTCCTTAAGGAACGCCTGGGCAAAAGAACTCGCCAACAGGTTAATGCTCTCGGTTGTTCCGCGGGTAAATATTATCTCATCGGTGCTCCCGGCTCCAATAAACTGACGTACTTTCTCACGGGCGGCCTCCATCATATCGGTAGCCTGTTGTGAGAGGAAATGAATGCCGCGGTGAACATTGGCATTCTCGTTGCAGTATGCCTCGCTTATGGAATCAATGACGCACTGAGGCTTCTGGGTAGTGGCTGCATTGTCCAGATAGACAAGCGGTTTGCCGTAAACCTCACGTCCCAGAATGGGGAAATCCCTGCGAATTCTCTCTACGTCAATCATATCACTTAATTATCTGCATGCGCGGCAGCCCTCACACTGGGTAAGTTCTCCGCGGAAACGTTTCTCTACAAGACGGTTCAGACGGTCACGGAGAGGCTCCAGCGATACACGTCCTATAACCTCACCCACAAAAGCCTGCATAAGCATCATGCGTGCCTCTGCCTCCGGGATGCCGCGCTGACGCATATAGAACATGGCCTTATCGTCCAACTGACCAACCGTTGCGCCGTGTGAACACTTTACGTCATCGGCGTATATCTCCAATTGGGGCTGGGTGAACATGCGTGCCTGGCGGGTGAGACAGATATTGCGGTTAGTCTGCTGTGACTCAGTATGCTGTGCACCATGGCGCACAAGCACCTTGCCTGCGAATGCCCCGCTCGCGCTATCGTCCAGAACGTACTTGAACAACTCGTTGCTGGTGCAATCAGACACTCTGTGGTCAACAAATGTCATATTATCAACATGTTGCTCCTTGTCAACAGTTGCAATCCCATTTAGTGACAGATTGGAACCGCGTCCTGCGAATGTAGAGAAAACTGTGTTGCGTGTCCGGCCATTATGCAGCGTCACATAATCAATCTCAACGTTGCTATCGGCCTCCTGATTTATGTAGAGCTCTGATACTCGCCTGTTTGCGTAATGAGTCTCCTCCAGGTCATAAAGTTCCAGAGTTGAGTCCTCACCGGCGAATACCTCGGCCACCTGCGTTGTCAGATATTGATTCGCCGCAAGTGCATGGTCACAAAGCAGCAGTTTAGCCTGTGCGCCACGTCCCAGAACCACCAGAATCCTGCGGTTTACCATAAGGTCAACTTTTGAACTGAGCAGGGTTATGAGTTGTAAAGGTTTTTCTACCACAACGCCATCGGGAACATAAAGCATGAAACCATCCTGTGCAAACAGGGTGTTGATTGCGGCAATTCCCGGTTTGTCCATATCGGCCAACTTACCGTAATACTTTTCCAGGATCCCGGGCTGTTCCAAAGCCGCATCCCTGAGACTGCCGGCATACACGCCATCGGGCAGAAGGGTTCTGGCAGCGGAATCTGAACTTGCAAAAGTATCATTTGCCAGAAAATAGAGTTGGGTGCTCAGATTTGGAACGCTGCACTTGAATGCCTGTGCAAAATCAACCGGCATATCCAGTCGGGCCAGATTCATACCCCAATCGGGCTCAAACCATTCCCTTACATCGGTATGCAGATACTCCTCGTGCCCCTTGTGAGGAAGCCCGTTGCGCAGCAGACAATCCAAGGCATTGTCTCGTGCCGAGTTCAACGCTCCGGCGGAACCCTTGTCAATGAGGGCTCTGTTCTGATTGAATAAGTCTATATAGTTCTGCACAGGAGTCATTTCTGAGAATCCTCAAATTCCTTAATAACCCAGTCGTAACCACTCTCCTCAAGTTTCAGAGCCAGTTCAGGACCTGCGGTCTTGATGATACGTCCCTTATAAAGCACATGAACGATATCGGGCTTGATATAGTCAAGCAGACGCTGGTAGTGTGTAATGACAATGACCGATGTCTCCGGGCTCTTAAGGCGGTTAACGCCGTCGGCCACGATACGCAAGGCATCGATATCAAGACCTGAATCGGTCTCGTCAAGTATACTGAGTGACGGCTCCAACATGGCCATCTGGAAAATCTCGTTGCGTTTTTTCTCACCGCCGCTGAATCCCTCGTTCACGGAGCGGTTCATGAACTTGGCGTCAAGTTTGACCATATCCCTCTTCTCCTTAATGAATTTGAGGAAATCAGTGGGAGCCATAGGAGGCAGGCCCTGATACTTGCGCTTCTCATTGATGGCGGTGCGCATAAAGTTTGTCATGCTCACGCCCGGAATCTCAACCGGATACTGGAATGACATGAACAGTCCCTCATGGCTGCGGTCCTCGGCCGGCATATCCAGCAGGTTCTTGCCCTTGAACATAACCGACCCTTCGGTAACCTGATAGGCAGGATGACCAACCAGCACATTGCTCATGGTGCTCTTGCCCGATCCGTTGGGACCCATAATGGCATGAACCTCACCGGCGTTAACCTGGAGGTTGATACCTTTCAATATCTCTTTGCCGTCTATTCCGGCATGAAGGTTTTCTATATTCAGCATCATAATTCTTAACCTACCGTATTTTCAAGTGACACCGACAGCAGGCGCTGAGCCTCAACCGCAAACTCCATGGGCAGTTTGTTCAGCACCTCCTTGGCGTAACCGTTAACAATAAGGCCGATGGCCTGTTCCATAGGTATGCCACGCTGGTTGCAGTAGAACAACTGGTCCTCGGATATCTTGGAGGTAGTTGCCTCATGCTCCACGATGGCAGTCTCATTCTTTACATCCATATAAGGGAAGGTATGCGCACCGCAGTCGCTTCCCAGCAGCAGGGAGTCACACTGGCTGTAGTTGCGTGCGCCGTCGGCATGCTCACCCACCTTGATAAGTCCGCGGTATGAGTTCTGGCTGTGTCCGGCCGATATACCCTTACTTATAACCGTACTCTTGGTGTTACGGCCAATATGTATCATCTTGGTACCTGTATCGGCCTGCTGCCAGTTATTGGTCAGGGCAACCGAGTAGAACTCACCCTGCGATCCGTCACCCTGCAGCACGCAACTGGGATACTTCCAGGTAATGGCCGATCCCGTCTCCACCTGAGTCCAGGAGAGTTTGGCATCCACACCCTTAACCAATCCGCGCTTAGTAACAAAGTTATATACGCCGCCGCGGCCGTTCTCATCGCCCGGATACCAGTTCTGCACCGTGCTGTACTTGACCTCGGCACGGTCCAGCACCACTATCTCCACGATTGCGGCATGCAGCTGGTTCTCATCGCGCATAGGTGCGGTGCAACCCTCCAGATAGGATACGTAACTGTCGTCATCGGCCACAATCAGGGTACGCTCAAACTGACCCGTACCGGCCGCGTTGATGCGGAAGTATGTGGAGAGTTCCATGGGGCAGCGCACGCCCTTGGGAATGTACACGAACGATCCGTCACTGAATACGGCACTGTTCAGTGCGGCAAAAAAGTTGTCACGGTAATTGACCACGCTGCCCAGATACTGTTTTATCAGGTCAGGATGGTTCTTTACGGCCTCACCCATGGAGCAGAAAATGATGCCCTTCTCGGCCAGGGTCTGCTTGAATGTGGTCTTGACCGATACGGAGTCCATGACAGCATCAACTGCCACGCCGCCGCTCAGCGCCAGACGCTCCTCAAGGGGTATACCCAGTTTGTCAAAGGTCTTCATAACCTGAGGATCAATCTCCTCAAGACTTTTGGGACCCTCTTTCTTGACCGTGGGGTCAGCGTAATATGATATGTTCTGATAGTCTATCTCAGGGATGTCCAGATGCGCCCAATGCGGCATTTCGATGGTAAGCCAGTGGCGGTACGCCTTTAGACGGAACTCCAGCATCCACTCCGGTTCGCCCTTGCGCTCTGAGATGAGCCTTACGGTATCCTCGGTCAGACCGCGGTCAATTATTTCGGTGTGGACATCGGTAGTGAAACCGTACCTGTACTTCTCGGCACTGATCTCCCTTATCAGACTGTTGTCCTGTTCAACAGATTTCACTTCTTATCAAACCGTTTGTGGTTCAGTCATGGGAGAATCCGGAATCAGATCCTCCGTGTTTTTCAGAACTTTGTTCCAAGTCCAATGCAGGCAAAAACTTGAGATACTCCTGACAGGTGCATATAATTTGGATTGTTTTTTTTCAGCGCTGTTCATTATACGGTCAGAAACACCGGTCATTTCAAAAATCATTATAACCAGTCCCATGACAAGAATATATTTCAACAGTCCGAAAAATGCGCCTGCTATCCTGTCAACAAATCCCAGATTAGCTGCACGGACCACCTTGGACAGTATCTTGCCTACTACTCCGCAAACTATAGGCACAATCAGAAGGATTATCACAAATGCCACAATCCTGGCAGTCTGGTCTGACATCCTGAATATGTTCAGAAGCAAACCGGCAAACGGTCTGTATAGCAAAGTTCCGAACACAATACCCAGGATAAGACCTCCAAGACTGAACGCCTGCTTGATGATTCCCTTGACAAAGCCTATCACAAAGCCCACACACAATACTGACAGGATAACTATATCCAAAGCAATCATAACGTGAACCTAAAGTATTATAAAGTCTGTTTTACCTCAATCTGGGTGAATGTCTCAATGATATCACCCTCCTTGATGTCATTGTATGATACCAGGCTCATACCGCACTCCATACCGGCCTGTACCTCCTTGACGTCATCCTTGAAACGTTTCAGTGCCTGGATGTCGCCGGTGTGGATAACGATACCGTCACGGATTACGCGGGCCTTGTCGTTACGTGAAACCTTACCCTCACGTACACGGCAGCCGGCTACCATACCCACCTTGGATATATGGAATACCTCCATAACCTCGACTGTAGCGGTAACCTCCTCCTTAACCTTGGGTGCAAGCAGACCCTCCATGGCCGACTTGACCTCATCGATGGCATCATATATGATAGAGTAGATACGTATGTCAACATCATTCTGCTCGGCCAGACGCTTGGCAGCACCCGACGGACGTACATCGAAACCGATGATAATGGCGTTCGATGCCGATGCCAGGCTGACATCACTCTCAGAGATGGCACCCACAGCCTTGTGTATCACATTAACCTGGATGTTAGGAGTTGAAAGCTTGATGAGTGAGTCACTCAGAGCCTCAACGGAACCGTCCACATCGGCCTTTACAATCAGGTTGAGTTCGTGGAAGTCGCCCATCTTGATGCGGCGGCCCAACTCATCCAGAGTAAGTGTCTGTGCGGTACGAACACCCTGCTCACGCTGCAACTGCTCACGCTTGCCGGTAATCTCACGGGCCTCACGCTCGCTGTCCACCACGTGGAAACTAACACCTGCCTGAGGAGCACCGTTAAGACCCAGAATCAGCACAGGCTCCGATGGAGCGGCCGATTTGAGTTTCTGGTTACGCTCGTTGAACATAGCCTTTACCTTACCCCATGATGTTCCGGCAATCACGATGTCACCCATCTTAAGGGTTCCGTTGGATACCAGCACGGTAGCCACGTAACCGCGACCCTTGTCCAGTGAGGACTCGATGATGGTACCTGTAGCCTTACGGTTGGGGTTGGCCTTGAGGTCAAGCATCTCGGCCTCAAGCAGCACCTTCTCCATAAGTTCGGGAACACCTATACCCTTCTTGGCCGATATATCCTGGCTCTGGTACTTACCTCCCCAGTCCTCGACCAGGAAGTTCATCTGTGCCAGTTCCTGCTTGATACGCTCAGGATCGGCGGCGGGCTTATCGACCTTGTTGATTGCGAATACTATAGGTACACCGGCTGCGGTAGCGTGTGCAATGGCCTCCTTGGTCTGGGGCATCACATTGTCATCGGCAGCAACTATGATGATGGCAATATCTGTTACCTGAGCACCACGGGCACGCATGGCGGTGAAAGCCTCGTGACCCGGAGTATCCAGGAAGGTTATGTGACGGCCGTCATCAAGTTTGACGTTATAAGCACCAATATGCTGTGTGATTCCACCGGCCTCACCGGCAATCACGTTTGACTTGCGGATATAGTCAAGCAGAGAGGTCTTACCATGGTCAACGTGACCCATCACTGTTACGATAGGTGCGCGCGGAACCAGATCCTCCTCCTTATCCTTCTCCTCGCTGATCTGCTGGGCAACCTCGGCGCTCACAAAATCAGTGGTGAATCCGTACTCATCGGCCACGATGTTGATGGTCTCGGCATCCAGACGCTGGTTGATTGACACCATCATACCCACGTTCATACAGGTTGCAATAACCTGGGTTACGGGGATGTTCATCATGGTGGCCAACTCGTTGGCTGTCACGAACTCGGTCAGTTTCAATACCTTGCTCTCGGCCATCTCCTGCTCCAGAGCCTCCATCTGACGCTGCTGAACCTGCTCGCGCTTGTCCTTGCGGTATTTGGATGACTTGGTCTTACCCTTCTGGAACGATGAGAATGTATCGCGGATCTGACGGTTTACATCCTCGTTTGAGAAATCAGCCTTGTCGGCCTTGTTGAAACGATGATCCTTGTTGTTGCGGCCGCCACCCTTCTGGGCATCCTTGCCGCCGCGGTTATCGTTGTTCTGTGACTGACCGTAACTGTCGGCTTTTGTCAGGTCAACCTTCTCGCCTCCTATACGTACACGGTTTTTCTTGCGCGGAGCATCACCGTCCTGGTTCCTTTCACCGGGCTTGATCTCCTTCATCAGAGACTCCTTGAACTGCTGACGCTGCTGCTGGCGCTGCTGCTCCTTGGCCTCGCGTTCCTTCTTCTTCTCCTCCTTGGACTTTTTCTTGGGACGGGTTGACTGGTTGATGGCCTCCAGGTCAATCTTTCCCACAGTCTTTATATTAAGACCGCCGTTCTGGGGAGCTTGAATCTTGAACACCTCCTCCATGGGAGTTTCCGGATTTACGGGTTCCTCCTTGGGAGCCTCTTTTACCTCAGGCTCAACCTTTACAGGCTTGGGTTCGGGCTTAGCAAGCTCGGGCTTGGGAGCAACTACAGGTTTGGGCTCGGGCTTTACCTCCGGCTCCTTTTTAACAGGCTCCGCAGGTTTCTCTGCCTCTTTTTCCGGTTCAGAAGGCTGCTGTTTGGGCTGCGGAGCGGGCTTAACCGGCTCTTTCTTGGGAGCGGGTTCCTCCTTGGGCTCCTCCTTTGACTCCGGTTTGGGAGTTTCCAGATTTATCTTGCCCACAGTCTTGAACTTTATTACCGGTTCCTCGGGGATGACAGTCTCTATCATCTCCGGTTCTTTTTTTACCGGCTTGGCAGGTTTTTCCTCCTGCAGGGGCTCCTCCGGAACAGCCTTGCGGCTTATACGGTCCTGGAGGAAACGGTTGGCCTCCTCACGGATAGACTTGTCCTGACTGTACTCGGCCACGAGCAGATTATACTCCTCGTCGGTAAGTTTCTGGTTCAGGTCTTCGGTAACATCGGCAAAACCCTTCTTATGCAGGAACTCCACCAGAGTGGAAACTCCCACATTCAACTCTCTTGTTGCTTTACTTATTCTTATCGCCATCTATAAAAATATTGTATCTTTTTCCAGGGCATTGCCCCGATTGTTTTTACTTCTTTATGAACTTCTGGAACTCCTCCTCATCGGCAAACTCACGTGCCAGGATATCCAGTATCTCGTCTACCTGCTCCTCCTCAAGGTCTACAGACTCGGTCAGGATCTCACGGTCGGCGCGCAGAACTGCCTTGGCTGTCTCAAAGCCGGCATCATGCAGGGCATCTACAACCCAATCCTCAATATCACCGCGGAAATCATCCAGATAGATATCCTCCTCGGACTGCTCCTGCTCAAGTTCACGGTAAACATCGATTGTATATTCTGTCAGCATGCTGGCCAACTTGATGTTAAGACCGCTCTTACCGATAGCAAGTGAAACCTGATCCTGCTTGAGGTAAACCTCTGCACGGCGAGCCTCTGTATCCAGATTGAGTTCCGATATCTTGGCAGGGCTCAGGGCGCGCTTGATGAAGAGTTCGATATTTGTGGTGTAGTTGATAACGTCTATGTTCTCATTACGCAACTCGCGTACGATACCGTGTATGCGTGAACCCTTTACACCTACGCAGGCGCCTACGGGATCGATACGGTCATCGTATGACTCAACGGCAATCTTTGCGCGCTCACCCGGTATGCGGACAATCTTCTTGATTGTAATCAGACCGTCAGCAATCTCGGGAACCTCCTGCTCCAGCAGACGCTGCAGGAACACGGGCGATGTGCGGCTAAGCATGATCTTGGGGTTGTTCACGTTGTCAACGCGGTCCACGACTGCGCGAACGGTCTCACCCTTACGGAAGAAATCACTGGGAATCTGGTCAGTCTTGGCCAGCAGCAGTTCATTGCCCTCCTCATCCAGAAGCAGTATCTCCTTCTTCCAGATCTGGTAAACCTCACCGGTAACGATGGTGCCGATCTTCTCCACATACTTGTTGTAAAGGCTGTCCTTCTCCAGTTCCAGAATCTTGGATGCCAGGGTCTGGCGCAGATTCAGGATTGCACGGCGGCCGAACTTGCTGAAATCAACCTGCTCGGACACCTCCTCACCTACCTCAAAGTCCTCATCAATCTGACGGGCCTCAGTAAGTGAAATCTGGGTGTTTGAATCCTCCAGATCCTTGTCCTCAACCACGATGCGTGAACGCTGGATCTCGCAGTCACCCTTATCGGGGTTGACAATCACCGAGTAGTTCTCATCGGTTCCGAACATCTTTGAGATAACACTGCGGAAACTCTCTTCAAGAACTGAGACCAACGTCATGCGGTCAATGTTCTTAAGTTCCTTGAACTCCTGAAAGGTATCGATCAATGAGACCGTTTCTTCTTTCTTAGTAGCCATTTTACTTTAAACTTATTACGTATTTTACATATTTCACTTCATCATAGCCGAACGGCATCTCCGTCTCGACTGTCTTGGGACGCTTGCTGCCCTCAACCTTCTGCTTCTGCTGAACCTTGACGGCAAATCCCTTATCATCGGCAGACACAAGTACACCCTTGATTTTGGCTCCGCTCTTAGGCATTACCTCAACCTCCTGTCCGATGTGGTTAATGTACTGCTGGAGCACCTTAAAAGGCTGGCCGATACCCGCGGAACCCACTTCCAGTTCATAATCCTCGACATCACGGTCAAGTGAAGCCTCAATGAAACGGCTCAGGTCCACACAATCGTCAATCCAGACACCTTCGGCCTGGTCAATCTCTACGACAATGCGATTGTCAGGGGTAACATCCACATCAACAAGAAAATAGCCCTCCTTGGTATTGAGCCATTTCTCTGCGATACTGATAACTTGTTGTTTGTCAATCATATATAAGTTAAACTTGTTTTCCGATAAGTAAGTGTATGGCAACAAAAAAGAGGCCCTCGGCCTCTCCACACATCATCTTATCGGGTGCAAAGATATAGAATATCCTGCACCCGACCAAGAATAATGTTAAAAAATTACTTAGTAACCAAGGTAGCCAAGCATGCGTGCGGCATAGCGGCGGCCGAACTCACGCAGACCCTTGCAGTTAAAGTGCAGATGGTCACGGCCGGCCTCGCATCCGTATGCGGGAACAACCAGTGCCTGCGGCAGAGTCTCGGGAAGAGTTGCCATAACCTTGTTGTGATCGGCGCAAACGCCACGCTGGTCGGCGGGAACAACCTCGCCTGAGAGCAGAGGAATTGAACCGGCCTCAAGGCCAAGATCAGCCAGGATATCATCATAGACCTTCTTTACGTTGGCTGGCCACTGCGGGTCATTGGTGTTGGTCTCACCCTGATGCAGCAGGATACCCTTGATCACACCGTCCTGCTGAGCCTTCTTGCAGAGCTCAATAAGGCGGTTGTAGGGATTGCCGCCGTACTCCTTGCAGATATTCTGCATCCAGCCGGCCTGCTTGGGGATATACTCCTCACATTTGTCCTTGTCAAAAAGGTCTATGGAGCAACCTGCAACGGCTACCATAACAACACCTATCTTAACGTTCTCAGGCATATTCTGAACCATGGTGCGGCCAAAATAGTCGGCGGGAGTAAGACCTGTTGAAGGACGTGCCAACGGCGGTACTGCGGTACGCCACTCGCCCATCTTGCTGTCAGGGAAATCAACGGCGTTCATAGTGACAAAACGGGGACTTACGTTCTCCTTGTCAATCTGCTCGGGACGGGGGTTACCCTCCATGTTTGACTGACCTATGCAAATGTAAATGTGGAAATTGGGATCCGGCTGAGCCAGAACCTTGAAAGGAGCCAGCATCAAAGCTGCCAGCAAAACGATTCCTGATTTTTTCATTTCTTTTTACGTTAGTAATATGATTAATTGATGCAATTTTCGGAATTTTTTATGACTTCTACAAGAAAAACGGATAGCTTTGTGCCCGAATTAAGAATGTAACATGAAAAAGAGAAGGTCTATCAGATCAAACAACAACTTCCTGCTTGGTTCACTGTTGATGATAGTGATGGTGCTGGTAATAGTTGTTCTGTTCCTGTATCTCTCTTTTGTCTTATAGTCATTCCGGAGAGGACAGTATTGAATCGTAACGCTTGCGGTCTGTCAGGATATTTACAGCCTCATCCAGGAATCTGTCCGAGTTCATATTATAAATCACTACTCCACGCTGGTAATAGTAGCGGAGTATTATCTCCATTGCAATGACGCGCTCCAGATCCTTGCGGAACACATCCAGGTCATTCCTGAGGTCATACTGAAGTTTGCTCTCCAGTGACTTGAACTCATCCTGCGCCTTATCTGCCAACCCTTCACGCTCGGCTATCTTTTTAAGTGATTCCAGCGCCTTGCCGCTGTTGCTCTCAAACTTGAATTCGCTGTTGCATACAAACTCCTTGAAAGCGTTGTAATCATCATCGGTCAACTTGAATTCGCCGGCCGGTGCAATGGACTCGTGCCTGGAGCACCAATCATTCACATAATCAAACAGGACCACGTTCTGAGCCAGATAATAAAGGATATCGGGCATGGTATCCTGCTTACACTGAATGTCCGGGCGGATTCCGCCTCCGTCACGTACCGGACGGCCGGCTGCAGTGTAGAACACCTTGGTCAGGCTGTCAGGGATATGCTCTGCCTGCCCTTTTTCATTACGCTTGGAATAATCTATCTCCTGTATGCATCGGCCGCTGGGGATGTAATACTTTGCGGTGGTAACCTTGAGCGTACCGTTGAACGGCAGCATACGTGTAGTCTGCACCAGACCCTTGCCGAATGTACGCACGCCCACTATCACCGCACGGTCCAGATCCTGCAGACTTCCGGCTACGATCTCGGATGCCGATGCCGACTGGTCATCGGTCAATACCACCAGCGGCATTTTCTCATCAATGGGGTTGCGCTGTGTATAATAAGTGGTTGCAGCCTGAGGAACCTTGCCGCGGGTCTCCACCAACTTGGTGCCTTTGGGAACAAACAGGCCCACAATCTCGACAGCCTCATTGAGCAGCCCTCCGCCGTTTCCGCGCAGATCAAGTATGATTCCCTTGGCACCCTGCTCCTTAAGTTCCACAAACGCCTTCATCACATTCTTGGAACAGTTCTCGGTAAACTGGTCCAGCAGGATATAGCCATAGCCCTTGTACATTCCGTAATAGGGAACCGCAGGCAGAGCAATCACGCTGCGCACCACTTCAATGTCAAGTGAATCGGGCACACCCGGACGGCGTACCGTTACGGTGAGTTTACTGTCTGCCTCACCGCGCAGATGGTCACTTACATAGGCCGATGCCTTTCCCTTCATGCTCTCGCCGTTTATCCTAAGGATCTCGTCACCTCCCTTTAGTCCGTAACGCGCGGCAGGCATACCCTCATAAGGCTCGTCAATATAGATGTAGTCACGTCCGGTGTACTGACGTATCACAGCACCTATACCGGCGTACTTTCCGGTGGTCATCATCTTGAGATCCTTCATATCCTTCTCGGGATAGTATTCCGTATAGGGATCTATGCCGCGCAGCATAGCCTGTATGCCGGTCTCTATGGTCGTACCGGGGTTTATGGTATCCACGTAGAAACGATCCAACTCACTTACAATCTCATGGAAAATCTCCAGATTCTTGGCCATCTCAAAGTTGTGGTCATCGGCCTTCTGCGCCCAAATGCGTGCCGACGTGAGTCCCAATATGGTAAACAGGGCTATACCCCTTACAATATTCTTCATAGCGATTGATGTTTCCGCGAAGATATACATTTTGGTTTTGACAAAAAAAAATCAGTTCCAATTTCTTGGAACTGATCTGCGCTCCTTCTAGGACTTGAACCTAGGACCCCCTGATTAACAGTCAGATGCTCTAACCAACTGAGCTAAAGAAGCATTTTGCCACATTTGGAGCAGCACTGCTCTCAAACGCGGTGCAAATTTACCGCCTTTTTTGGAATATCCAACACCTATAGGCAAAAAAAACTGCCAATTGTCACTTTTTTCTGCTTATCAGGATAGAAACCATAACGCAGATGCCGGCAGCAAACGGGTAGTACAGATAGGGAATGATATCCGTGGTGGCCAGACCGGTCAGGCCGGTAGCCATAAGCAACTGGGCGCCGTAAGGTATTATACCCTGCACAAAACAGCTGAAAATATCCATCAGGCTGGCGGCGCGTCGCTTGGGGATATCGAATTTTTCCGATATGTCATTCACTATGCTTCCCACCGTAATTATGGCAATGGTGTTGTTGGCGGTGCAGAAATTGGCCAGACTGGTAAGCAGTCCAATACCCAGTTCCGCACCCCTTCGGCCGTGTACGTGACGCGAAATACCCTTAATTATGTACTCCAGACCACCGTTGTAGCGGATAATGCCCAGCATTCCGCCGGCCAGAAGGGTCACAATGATAAGATCACCCATACTGGCAATACCGCTGCCCATCGATCCCAGGAAACTGAACCAGTCAAATGAATTAGTACCGAATCCAACAACCGCATTAAGCAGTATGCCGATAACCAGCACCATCGTCACATCCAACCCAAACAGCGCAAGCACAATGATTGAAATGTACGGAATGAGTTTGAGCCACTCTATCGCCGTAGTTGCAGAGACTGCACTTATATGAAAACCTTTGTAGATATAAATACCCGTAACCACCAACACCGCCGGCAGAACCAGCAAAAGATTGGCACGGAATTTCTCATGCATGGCACATCCCACGGCACGTGTTGCCGCGATGGTAGTATCGGATATAAATGACAGGTTATCGCCAAAGAATGATCCTCCCACTATCAGTGCCGCCATCATAGGCTGACTCAGCCCCGTCTCGGCAGCGATACCGTTTGCTATCGGCACCAAAGCCACAATGGTACCCACGCTGGTACCGATGGCCAATGACACGAAACAGGCCGTAAGGAACAGACCCGCCAGCAGCGCCTTGGCAGGCACAATGCTCAGCGTAAAGTTCACGGTAGCCTCAATAGACCCTATCTCCTTGGCCGATCCGGCAAACGCGCCTGCCAGCATGAATATCCACACCATGAGCATGATGTTCCAGTGGCCTGCACTCTCCGAAAACACGTTTATACGGTAACTCAACTTACCCGGCGTAATGGCAATGGCATATACCGACGCCACCAGAAAGGCCGATGACACCGGCACCTTGTAGAAATCACCCGCCAGAAGTGAGGATATCAGATAAACCGTCAGAAAAACAAGAATGGGGCTCAATGCCAAGAGCCCCGGTAACTGTCCTTTATTCTTACTCATCAGGAGTATTTCTCACCATACTTGAGCATGGCGTCATTAATGTATTTCTTAAAGTCCGTCTCGTTATCGCGACGGCATATAACCAGCACGTCATCGGTATCCACCACCAGGAAATCGCTCAAGTCATCAATCACCACCAGTTTCTTGTCCTTGTTGCACAGGAACATACTGTTGTGGCAGTCATAAACCTGATAATTATACATACCAAGCACATTTCCCTGATCATCCTTGGCGCAATAGTCATAAAGCAGATCCCAACTCTCAATATCGTTCCATCTGAAATCGCCTATGGTCATGCATACCTTATCGGTCTTTTCAAGTATACCGTAATCAATGGATATACGCGGGAACGCCTCATATACCGAGTAGAGCAGACTGCGTCTCTCATCACGGTTATGCTTGGTATCATAAATCCGGTTGAACTGATTGATCATATCCGGCAGATAAGTCTTGGCTATATCAAGGTATGAATTTACGTTCCACATCAGGATACCCGAGTTCCAGTAGAACTCACCGCTGTCCACAAACACCTTGGCGAATGACTCCTCAGGCTTCTCTGTGAACGTGCGCACGCTGTAAATGCCGTCGGCCACCTTCTCATCCATCTGTATATAGCCGAATCTGGTCTCGGGACGCGTAGGTTTAATACCCACGGTAAGGATGCAGTTGTTATCGGCCACATAAGACATACCCTTCTCTATCACATCTATATATGGTTTCTCATCCTTGATTACAAGGTCCGATGGCACCACCAGTATGTTTGCATTGGGATTGATGTCACGGATATGATACGATGCAAGCGTGATGCTGGGCGCCGTTCCTTTCATGACCGGCTCGCGCAACACCTGCAGCGGATTAAGGTCCGGCAGTTGGTTGCATACATCCTCATAAAAATCCAGGTTGGTAGAAACTATTATGTTCTCCTCGGAAAAAATCTTTCTCATTCGCTCAACGGTCTCCTTGAGCAATGTACGTCCGTTGTTGTTGAAATCAAGGAACTGCTTGGGCATACCCTTACGGCTCAGCGGCCAAAGCCTGGTACCGAACCCGCCAGCCAGTACGACACAGTAATTATCTTGTCCTAACATAGTACCTTTTTTTGCGTCTGCTACGAAGATATTGCTTATTTGGACTTCTACAAGAATTTAGCCGTTAAAATAGCGCAAAACCAAAAAAATCCCCGGCATTACCCTTAGTTTCATCAAATTATTGTACCTTCGCGGCGGTTTTGATACCAAGCCCAGATGGCGGAATCGGTAGACGCGCTGGTCTCAAACACCAGTGGGGCAACCCGTGCCGGTTCGACCCCGGCTCTGGGTACAAGAAAAGGCAGGCTTAACGCTTGCCTTTTCTTGTACCCAGAACCGGGGCCGAAAATACCTTTTTTAGTTCGCCACAGCGAACGGGCGGCTTCCAGCCGCTCTCGCTCGCATACTCGCTTCGCCCCAATACGTTTGTACCTGCGTGACAATTTCGCCAAAGTGTCCCACAGTAACCCCCGCGAGAGCGCCCTCTGACGCAGGTGCGTGTGTTACATACCCCCTTCCAAGGGGGTGTGTAACACGCCAACCCCACTCACAAGCCCCACAGGGCCGATGCGCGTGGGACACTGTGGCGGATTGATTAAACTATCGCGTGAGACTTGGGCTTGAGCGGGAAGAACACCGGCATGATCAGGACGATGGCAATCACCGAGAAGAGCATGCCGCTCATCACGCCTACCGCGAAACTGAACCAGAACTGGGCGCTCTTGCCGTCAAACAGGAACGGGATAAGGCCAAGTACGGTACTCAGGATGGTGAGCATGGTGGGTACGATCTTGCGGTTGTATGCCTTGATGTAGGTCTTTAAGCCATGCTGTCCGGTGGCCGCCGCTATGGTCCGATACTCGGACGTTAGGTAGATACCTGCATTCACCGTAATACCGCACAACATGATCATGGCCGCAAACCCTCCGTCGCCGAAAGAGACTCCGAAAATGGGGTATGCCAGGAACACTCCCATCATACTGATAGGAATGAGCAGCACTATAACCAGCGGCACCTTGAATGACTCAAACATACTGGCGCAGATCATGAATATCACCAGTACCACCACAAAGATCAGCGCCGTGCGTTGTTTCTCAGGTGTCCACCATCCGTAACTGTTCATTGCTCCTACGCGGAAGCCCATGGGAAGACGTTCATTAAACCTTTTGGTCAACTCACTCTCCATTTTAGCCTTAAGATCATATGAGCCTATGAATTCATATCCCACACTGATGGCATACTCCTGGTTGTCACGCTGTATGGAGAGTCCGGTACGCTGTTTGGTAATGGAACCCAAATCGCTCAGACGGATATTCATACTGTCTATCATGACCATATCATTGCGTATATGCCACAGGTCATAATATTCCTTGTCCGATGAAACCAGACGGACAGGAGTATAGGTATGTCCGTCATACACGCCTTTACCCGGTGCCTGGCTGTCATACAGTTGCTCTCGCACGTAAGAGAGATAGCGGTTAAGATTGGTACCGGTGCGAATCAGCCTCTCACGGTCCAGATCCATATAGAACTCACTTGCTACGTATGACCCATAGCCACGTCCTGTAAATCCCGCCTGACCGTTTACGCGACGGTTCAGTTTTAAAGAGTCTATGAGTTCCTCGGCATATCGGTAAAGCAGGTCATAATTGTAACCGTAAAGGGTTATGGAGTTAGACCAACTGGTACGGTAAACGCTGTTGCTCAGGTACTGGTCATTCTCATCAAGAGCGGGAATTGACCACACTGCGCCGCCAAACCTCATGGCCTTGGCCCACAGACGCTGCTTGAGTTCAAACGGGAACCGTGACCTCTGAAACTCATCCTTAAAATGAATCTCAAGACTGCCGCTGGTACCAGACAGACTGGTGTAGAACTCACTTATCTCATCGTACTGCTGGAGCCAGTTCTCCATCTCCATGACAATATCATTGAGTTGCTGTACGGTCTGACCCTCGGCCAGATCGGCCCTCACATTAAGCACAATCTCACGTGGTCCCTCATCCTCACGGCTAAATGAAATACGTCCGCCCGAGTGCTTCTGGAAGATATTCAAGGTACCTCCAAGAGGATACTCAAACCACTTTTTGTTACGCTGATACCACCTGCCTCCGATGGTCTTGTTGTAAAGACCCACCAGACCGCCCTTAGTATTATCCTGCCCCTGCTCTGTATTCTTATGATGCACCTGATTGGGAAGCAGTTGTATAGGAATACCGAACAATAGTATCAATCCTACTATATATACCCAACGGTGATTGCGGTTCCAAACCATCAGACGCTCATATCGGGCCGTATAACGGATAAGACGGCGACGGCGACTCATGGTGTTCTTTACCACACCCTTGTTCTTAAGGGGCAGATACTCCAGCAGCGCCGGTACAAACAGGAACGCAATCACTATAGACAGTGACAGGTTAATTACAATAACCCATATAAAACCTGTAAGACTTGCCCTGGTACCCTCCGGCAGGAAAAACACCAGCATCAGAGCACCAATGGTAGTAAGCAGAGCACCTGTTATGGAGAACATCACCTTGCGGTTTCCGTAATAGGTATAATGGTCTGCAATCACGATTGCCGTATCAATGATAATACCCAGCGACACCGTAATTCCGGCCATCGAATATATCTCAATACCCACTCCAAACAGTTTGTAGAATATTACCGCACTCAGCAGATTGACCACAATAGTCAGGCCTATCACCGCCAGGTATCGGAAATTACGGCTCACCGCCAGCACAAACAGAAGCAGTATGGCCAACGACAGCACCGCACGCAGGAATATCTTCTGCATCTCATTGCTCAGATGCTCCGATGCGTCATAATTGAGCCTGATGGCAAAGTTATCTGGCAAATCGGCCTTAAGATCCTCCATTTTCTGCTTTACGGCCTGTGTCACCTCGATCGTATTGATATCCTCCAGGGCATTGACATAAAGCGATATGGTATTGAGACCGTTGATACGGTTGTATGAGGTAGGAATCTGCTCCCTATACTGAATTGTGGCGAAATCACCCATATAATACATTCGGCCGTTAACCTTACCCACCGGGATCTGCTCCAGGTTACCCTTTAGGTCGCGGCTTTTAAGACGCACCAGCATCAGGCGGTCCTCCATAACCTCGGTACCCACTATGCTGTTCTGGTAATAACGGCTCATTGCCTCACTCAGGTTGCCCGGTGTCATACCTACCGCACGCAGTGAGTTGGGGTCAAACGTCAGAACCCACTCAAACGCCTTGGCACCCGATGTGGATACGCTCTCCACACCCTCTATCCTTGATAACGGCGTCTTGAGATGCTCATCGGCATAACGTACAATCTCAATGGCGGGCATATCGGCATTGATGGTATAGCGCAGTATCTGCTGGCTTCCGCGTCCGCCACCACCCACTGATCCGCTCAAACCCGCCGATGTGCCCTCTGGCAGTTTGGACCTTATCTGACGTAAACGCGTGGATAAATCAAAACGGGTAGTCTCCATATTGGTACCCTTCTTGAAATTGAGCGATATGTAACCGCCTCCATTATCCGTATGGGCCGATATATTGCTTACTCCATCCACCGTATTCAGAGCGCCCTCAATTATTGATGTCACCTCGGTCTCCAACACACGGGCCGATCCCTGCCCGCTGAAACCGACAGACAGATTCAGATTCTCCTGTACCGGATTGTACTGAACCTTAAGCTGGCCGGTGACAAGGAGTATGGCACCCACCACCATTAGCAGGATCATCACCAGTATGATGGAGAACGAGTGGCTTTTACCCTTACTCATCTTGCTGACTTCTTATAGATTACGTAATAAGCCAGAGGTACAAAGAATACGCTCACAAACGTACCGGCTATCATACCAGAAATAAGTGCTAGTGAGAGCGGGTATTGCAGGTCACTACCCATATCACCGCGTACCAGGAACGGAGCGATGGCAAGTATGGTAGTGAGCGATGTCATTATTATGGCTTTAAGTCTGCGCCCGCCTGCCTCCAGAATGGCATGTTTAAGACCCATGCCCTGCTCACGCAGACGGTTTATGGTATCCACCTTAAGTATGGAGTCATTGATAACGATACCGCACATAACCACCATACCTATCATTGACATCAGGTTCAGACTCTCGCCGAACAGCCACAGAATGCCCAGAACGGCAAATATGTCAATAATCAGCTCACTAAGTATTATGAACGGCTGTACCAGACTCTCAAACTGAGCCGCCAGGATAAAGAACAGCAACAGGATGGATATTACAAGCACCGTGCAGAGTTCCTTGATCATCTCGCGGTTGGAGAAATATGTACCTGAGAAACTCACATCAAACCTGTCATCATCACGAACCACCTTTTTGATGACATCCATCACACGGCGCGCCTCCTTGCCTTTTACATCCAGCACCAGCGGATAGAACTCACCGTCCACGCCGCTTGCTATCTGTTTGAGGTCACGGTTACGGGTCTCCTTGAGCAGAATCTCCAGCGGTACACGTCCGCCACGGGTTTCAATGTAACTGCCCTGGATAAGGTCCTTGGCATCTTTGGTTCCCACACCTATAACCACCGGCATTGAGAAATCGCCCTTGGATATACGCAGTACCGAACCGGCATTCATGGAGTTCTGCAGATAACTCATAATCTGACCGAAACTTACATCATAAAGTGCCAAACGCTCGGGGTCGGTAATAAGCTCTATGTACTCGTTCCACTCAGGCTGCGGGATATACTGACCGGGCAGTGCCTCACGCAGAGTGTAAAGCAGAGTGGACAGTTGGTCAGGCTCCGGAGTAGAACCGTTGGTGTTCTTGATTCGCGCCACCAGCGGAGCCTCCCTGTCCTGGAACAGCATATCAAATATGTTGCCCGATGCCTGACTGCTGTGAACCGCCATGGGCCACTCACGGGTAATATAATCATTGGCCTCTTTCTCAATCTTTTCTATCTGACGGATATCACCGGCCTTGATATAGACCGTAGCCTCCGATATTCCCATCTCGCGGGTATGTGACAGCGCAAACTGCTGTGCTCCCGTCATAGCCGTATACTGAGTGATTTCATCCGGGAACTGAGCCAGGATCTGCTCGCAGCGGCGGTTATTCTCCTCAATTGATATTCGCTCGTTCCACTCAATGTTGAGCAGCGTATCGCTGTGTGACAGAGTAGGCAGTTTCTGCTTGTCCAGGTTAATGAACAGCACGCCAATCAATACCATAGCCGCAGCAAAGATGCTCCACATAACACCCCTGTGACGGAAAAACCAACTCAGTATGGCGTCATAACCGCGGGTCATATTACCCACGCTTATACGGCTTATGAACTTGTTTGGAGTAAAGCAGGGCTGCTTACGGTAGAACCTGTAATAGAACACCGGAATAACCAGCACCGACATAATCAGGGCCGATATCAGCGTGATGGTAACCGCCATAGCCTCATCATAGAACAGCGCACCTGCAATACCGCTCATGAATATAAGCGGAATGAATATGGCGCAGGTGGTGAGTACCGAACTCAGCATAGGTGTAAACACCTCCTGGGTACCGTATACGCAGGCATCGGCCAGGGGCTCACCCTTGGTCCAGCGTTGCGTTATGTTATCAATCGTGATGATGGAGTTATCCACCATCATACCCAGGCCCAGCACAAGTCCGGACAGTGATATGATGTTTATTGATATATGCAGCACATAGAAGAACAGGAATGACAGAATCAGCGCCGTAGGAATGGTGATGACCACCAGCAGCGGGCTGCGGAAATCCTGCATAAAGAAGAATATTATAAGGCAGGCAAACAGCGCACCGTAAATAAGGTTACGCACCATATTGTTGATGGAGTAATCCAGCAACTCGGTCTGGTCACGGGTAATCTGGAAATTAAGGTCCGGATAATCGTGTTCAAACGCTCCTATCAGGCTCTGTATGCCGTCACGCAAATCGGCCATTCGGGCATCGGTACGCTTTATCACAGCCATTGATATGCACTGCTGGCCATCGGCCGTAACCATACCCTTGGCTCGCTGCTGCTCCTCACGCACCACGGCCAGGTCCTTTATCTGATAGGTGCGGCCGCCCAGTTTGATCCAAACGTTCTCAACATCCTCACGGGTAACCACCTTAGACTCAAAACGCACGTCAAAACGGTACTCGCCGTCACGGATGGAGAGGCTTCCCAGAGTTACGTTGGCACTCTGGATAGCACTGCTCAGCGCTGTCTCATCAACACCAATGGCACGCAGTTTCTCCATATCGGGGATAATGAGCAGCTGCGGGTACAGCACGCCCGATATATCCACCATGGCCACCTGCGGCAACTGCTCCAGACGGCGCGTAATCACCTGACGGCAGAAATCACTCATCTCCAGCATACGCGTTCCGCCGGTATGCTCAGCATCCTTGAGTGATATGTTTATAAAGAAAGCCGGAATATCAGTAGCGCTGGCACGTGCTATCATGGGGCGCTCCTCACCCGCTCCCCAGCCGCTTGTAGCGCGGTCAACACGCTCATTCACATCAATGAATATGTAATCGGCATCGGCACCGTAATCAAAGGTCATCTCAATCAGACCTCCACCGTCCTTGGCCGTACATACAATATCCTTAAGGTGAGCCACCTGGACCAGTTCAGAGCGCAGTCCGGACAGCAATCCGTCATTCAGTTCACGCGCACTACGGTCGGCCGATGTCACCTGAACCGTAATCTGCGGCACGTTTATGTCCGGCACCAGTGATACCGGCAGTTTCTTAATGGCCGCAATGCCCAGCACCATGACTGCAATGAGCACCATGGTTACCGCAATGGGGCGTTTAATCAATCCCTTGAACATAACTGTTGGCTATTGGCTTAGTCCTGTATGACGACTTCGGCGTCGTCACCAAGATTCAAGTTACCGCTTGTAATAATCTGGTCGCCGATATTGAGGTCTGCACCACGGTCCTTGTTGGGCTCAACCACATGCTCCTTGGTGTTTGACATAATCACATTCACGTATGTCCACAGGCTGTGACCGGTCTCGGGATCTATGCGGAACAGAACCTCCATATTGTCACGTATAACAACGGCGCTCTTGGGAACTACCAACTGGTTAGGTATGCTGTTCTCAACTGTGATGCGAACGTTCATACCGTCCATAAGTTCATCGGCTCCGGGAACCTGTGCCGTAACCTGAATCTGACCGTTCTGGTCAACCGTGGGGTTGATTGATACAATTGATCCCTTTATTACCAGTTCACTGTTTACAAACGGCGATACCAGCACCTGCTGGCCCACATGGACAAAACCGTACTCGGTCTCCAGCACGCTGAACCTTACCAGGTAACGGCTGTCATCAATCAGGGTGCAAAACTGTCCGCTCTGCTCATATACATGTCCCTTTACGCTGGCCACCTTACCGCTGAACGGAGCCTTAAGGTCACACTGACGGAATGTACGCTCTGCATTCTCAAGTGCCATCTTGGAATCTATGAAACCGGTGTTGATATAGATAACACGCTTCTGGTCAGCCGGTATCTTGGCGGTATCGGCCAGAGTGTAACCGTAATCCAGAAGGCGGTCGGCCAGGTTCATCTCGGCCTTGTCAAAAGCCAGACGGGCCTGCTCCAACAGACGGCGGGGCTGCTCCTTATCCAGTGATGCCAGTATCTGGCCTTTCTGTATCTTCTGTCCGTCACGTACATTAATCTGGGCAATCTTACCCTGTGCCTCAAACTGCACGGTCACCTTACTCTGAGCCTCAAGTTTACCGTTACAGATAAGCTGCTTATTAAAGGTTTTGAGTTGCAGCGGCTCAACGGTCACAATGTTCTTATCCACCTTAAAGGTGCCGCGAGCCATCTCGGTCTTATCCTCCTGTGACTCATCCTTATCTTTCTTACCCTTGCAGCCGCAAACAAGAACTGCAATTACCAGAACTCCAATAATTCTATATGCTTTCATAATTCCGTTATTTTACCAGTTTGTCAAATTCGGCACTGATATCGGTGCCCGATATATAATCATAAAGTGTAGCGCGGCGTATCCCAAAGTAGGAGTTCCAGAAACCGGCCACCTTACTCAAATATGAGCTTACAGCCTGGTCGCGCTTATCTTTAAGCTGATCAAGTTGAGTCATAGTCATGCTGCCGCTACCAAAATTCTTAAGGGCCAGCTCATAACTCTCATCGGCCAGATCTGCAGCACGCCGCGCTATCTCACACTGGCTGCGCTGGTCATTGAACTGAACCACCTGAGTGTAAAGGTCCTGACGGTAATCTATCATGGACTGCTCCAACTGGTTGCGTGTGGTCTGGGCCTGAGCCTCAGCCATACGTACGCGACCGCGACCCTGACCCCAATCAAGAATGGGAATATTGAGTGACACACCTATCACCTCCTGATCTTGCAACTGCACAAAAGTATCGCCCAGTTTATCGGCCGATCCCGACATACCGAATCTGGTATTCAGTGATGCCGACAGACCGCGGTTGGCCTTGGCACGTGCCACATTCTCATCGGCCTGGACATACTGCACCTCCTGCCTTAAACGGAACGATGAGTTCTGCAGAGCACGCTCCAGAACATCATTGTAATCAAGAGTAACATCCGGGATCTCATAGTCTATAATAAGGTTCAGCTCTGTATTCTCCTGATACCCTATATATGAGCAAAGACGGTTCATAGTGGTGCGCAGGTTTACGCGGCTGTTACTCAAGTTAAGCGAGTCATTAAGTACACGAACCTCAATCTGCATAAGTTGGTCACGGGTTATGGTGCCCATGGCAAAACGTGTCTGTCCGGCCTCGAACAGGCGCTTACCCTCCTCAAAGCTCTTTAATGCACGCTCATAATTCTCCTTGGAACTTACACAGCTCCAGAACAGAGAGATTGTGGTCTGGCTGAGCTGCTCCATATTCTCAATATACTGGCGCTTGGCTATCTCATACTGCTTGGGCTCAGTCTCCTTGCTCCACTTGAACTGGTTAAAGCCCCACAGACTCTGAGTGTAGGTAAGATACACCGGCTGAGCATAATAAGTGGTCAGTCGTGCCGGACTATACTGGTCCAGTCTCTGCAAACTTGTAGAGAGCGATACCGTACCACCTGTCCAGGGAATGTTCTGACGGAAATTAAGTGATACGTCATTGTTCATGTTGTAGTTTGCACGGTAACTGATAGCACCCGTGTTATAATCCTGCAACTGAACCAGCGAACGGTTAAAATTAAAAAGACCGGCATTAAGACTTAATGAAGGTAGCAACTGCGCCCTGTAAGAGCGGAAGCTCCAGTAAGATGCCGCAAAACTGTTGCGGTTACTCATGGCCGATATGGAGTTCTCCTGGGCCAACTCAACCACCTGCTGCATGTTAAGCGTTCTTGGAGCAATAACCTGTGCTCCGCACATACCACTTGCCATAAGGCAGGAAGCCAGAAAAACTCCTCTGGAAAAGGATCTTAGTTGAAACATGTCTGCAAACAAAGTTTCTAGTTAGTAAAATGGGTTAACAGCGCGAATATAATTATTTTGTATGACCTTTCACTGCAACGGCCATGAAATCTTCACTACCCGCAGCCTGAACATATACATACTTAGTGAATTCGCCCGGATTCTCCACAGCCACCTTGACCTCCAACTTTCCGCACTCACGGGGCTGCAACTTTAGGACATCGGTGTTAACTGTAGTACAGTCACACTCGGGAATGAAAGACAGGGCAATAGACTCTTTCTGGTTGTTGCGGAACGTAAACTGCGCCTTGACTGAGTCCCCCACAGCAGCCTGGCCAACGTCAATGATCTCACGACGCACCGTAAACGCTGCGTCCTGGTCATTGCAGCCGGTCAGGAACGGGGCTGAAACAAGGCATGCAAGAACAAATGAAAAAAAAGATTGGTTCTTCATCTTTACTTCAATACGACAGTTAATAATTAGGTTTTTGGGTTGATGCAAAGTTAGGTTGGTATTATTTCATGTCAAAAAAACGGGGGCTGTTTAAATCTGACACCTTTGGTTGGTAGCGCCTGACTATCAAGTATTTACACCTGTGGCGTTTTTTTTGTTTCTGACAGTTGGTTTTAGCCTGTTTTTTTACCACCATTCTATACTCATATCCTCTCTTATTATGAATGGACGTTCATTATTACCGCGTGTATAGTTACGCAGCCAAAGTAATGTATTCAATGGCAACCCGTCATAATGGAGAGTATTTCCATCGGCCAATTTATACCCTAAAGATTTCCATTCTCCGTCATCAAAAACAAACAGTTCATATTCATTGCCGGGACATACATCATTGTCATCACTACGGGGCGATACGCTGGCATATTTCACTTCAATGGGCTTGCCCATATCCATTCCTACCCAGTTGCCATTGGGTTGATTGATCTCAAAATTGGAGAGAAGGTTACCGTCATATGCTCGCTCAATTGCATCCTGGCCGGCCTCGGGGTTGGCTATTCCTTTACGATCCAATCTGTTTCCATCACTGTCATAAAAAGAGAGTTCTGATATACTTCCCCATGAGCCGTCAGGTGTCATGTAACGCCAGTAGCGGTATGGACGCCCGGCATTCATCTCAATCTTATCCGGTATATCTGTTTGCTCAATCGTATATAGAGTAACAGCATTTTTGAAATCAGGATAATCAGAGCACTGGAACTTTCCACCAAGTATACGTCGACGCATATCAACTACATTATATGATTCATAGTACTTGCGTCTTATATCTTTACTTATTGTTTGTGTAGCATCTGTGTCTATGTATTCTACTTTCCCGCTTTTATCAAGTATGAACGGACTGCTTATAGGAACAAGTTTTTCTCCATCATATCCCAATGCTATGTATAGCATATTCCGCCCCATATTATTAAAACAGGCTTTGCCTCTCTTCAGTTTACCGAAATCAAGGATCCTCCATTGCGGACCTCCGGAGTTAACAGACATTGCTATGTAAACGTACTTGTGGTCCTTAAGAGTGGTGGTTAGTTCTTTTTTTGTTTCGATTGAAAGGTCTGATGTTAAGTTGTATCTGTCAGTTACATCTTCTCGGCATATATCAAACGGATAGACATACTTGGCAGTATTGCGATACTTAATTACCTCACGGTCTATTGTATAGGTATTCCTCCATACTTTGGGAATTCGCTCATAAGGATAAAACTGCATGCCAGCTCCAAGGATGAGGGAGTTGATGGTTTTCTGCTCGCGTCCGCGGTCATCGGGGAATACATACCAGCTGTGGCCTTCGCTGTTTCGACCCCATGAGGGTACCTGGTCAACGGCGGCCGGGAAGCCGAGGCTGCGGAACACGGCGGTACCCATGGTTACATAATCCATACAACTGCCGTAAGTCATACGGACCCATGTAGCGGCACTACGCATAGGAATACTACCACGATCCTCCCATATAACACGGTGTCCAATAGCAGATTGTTTGCTATGTATCTCATTACGGACTATCTCAATCGCGCCATATATAGTATTGCGTTGGTCATCTGGATCAGTAACGGTACTGATGCTATCACTATAAAACTCAGAAAGCACATCACGCCAGTTATCCAAACTCTGATATTCAGTAACCTTATACGGGAGTATCCAGTCCCGGAACTCCTCATAAGACAAATGCTGAGCCCAGGGCTGAGTCTTCCACTGCTTGAAGGCGTGATCTATGCTGTAAATCAGATAATCTGCTGTCATAACCTCTACATCCGATATAATATCTCTTGTTATTCCGGAATATTGGGTATCACTAATCTGACGTAGGGTATCGCGTTGCCAGTCGGGGCTGGGACCGGTGCCCAGTATTTGCAGAGCTTTGCTGTAGTAGCGGTTAATGGCGGCGGTATCACGATAGGAATAATGCGCGGGCATATTGGCTATGAGATACTTTGCAGCATCTAGTTTCTGGGGGTCTTTGTCAACTGAGCGGTAATGTTTGAGAACTGCTTTGAGTTCGGTCTTGTTCTTACCTGCAGCTTTCAGGGCGTAATACAGATAGATATCATCTTTACTACAGCCGCTGAAAGCCACTAGGATAAAGGTGGCAAACAAGGTATAAATGGATCGTTTTAATAGGGTATTCATATTGCGTTGTTTTTCCATTTATCGAAATTGGTTGAGTTCAGCGCATCAGCGCTTATGTATTCTATGCTGCCATCCTTGTGCAGGATGAAAGGTTCACTTATTGGAATAAGGGTATTTCCGTTGTATCCCTGGATCTGATAAAGGACCTCACGACCCATGTCGTGGAATAAGGCCTTACCGTGCTTAATTACGCCAAAGTCTACTATCTGCCAGGGTTTCTCGTCACTACGTACGGCCGATGCAATATAGACGTATTTGTCCTTTATCTGCTTCTTTACCTTTTTATCTATAGGAATGGCGATATCGCTGACAAGGAAATACTGTGAAGTAACATCTTTTCGGCCCAGTTCAAAAGGATACTGATACTTTGCGTTCTGGCGGTACTCCCAACGCTCGGGATTGATAGCGTAGGTGCTGCGGTAAACCTTGGGGCCACGCTCGTAGGGAAAGAAACTGCCTCCTATCATGGTTGCAAAGTCCCACTCTGAGTTCAGCTGTTCTCCCCTGTCTGATATGATGGTGTACCAACGGGTTGCTGCTGTTCCGCGGCTCCCTACGGGGGTCTCATCCCATACGGCCGGTATTCCTGCGCTGCGGAAAACCAATACTGCGGTCAGTGCATAATCGGGTATATTGCCATAGGTCTGGCTGGCTTGCAGATGGGCACTCAGCAGGGGCAGGCCGGCACTGGTGTAGAGGCCGTAACGATGTAGTCCGTTGTAGGCATCGTTACGCAACATATCGGCGGTTGCCATTGTGGTGTTATACTCCACATCGTTCTTTATGGGATGCTCAAGTCCTTTTCCAAAATGAGCAAGCAGCGTGTCACGCCATGCATCCAACTCCTGAAGTTCTGTTGCCTTGTAAGGCAAAAGCCACTCCAGATACTCATCAAAAGTAATCTGACTTGCCCAGTCACAGTTAACCCAACCGTCGTATGAAGTGTCAATGTTTTTGATCAGGTAATCAGCTTTGATTATCTGAGCATCAGACACAATTTGACCAGGCAGGTCGCGGTACTTAAGATCAGTGATGAATAGCAGGCTGTCACGCTGCTGCTCAGGGGAGAGAGACTTATTTGCAAGGATTCTTGCCGCGTAATCATAGTATTCGTAGATTTCGTTGCCAGCATATGAGTAATGTGCAGGCATATTCTTTATCAGAAACTCAGCGGCCTGGAGTTTCTGAGGATTGGCATCCTTTGTCTTGTAGTGGTCCAGCACAGCCTCCAACTCTGAACGGTTGGAGCCGGCTGAATCCAATACACTTGCAATAGGAGAGAAATCGTTGCAGCCTACAGTCAGGGCTGTTATCAGCAATAACGCCGACAGTGCTTTTTTTTTCATTAATAAAACAAGGTAAGAGAATTCAAAAGTTTTTTCTATTGGAAAAGCTGTTATAATTAGGTTCTAGAGTTGATGCAAAGGTAGATAGGCATTATTTCATGGCAAAAAAAATGGGGCTGTTTATATATGACAGCCCCATATTGGTAATACTTGATTCTCAGATAGTTACAATCAGCATAACTCTTTGTTTTATTACACTCGGTATTATAGTCTTTAACCTGCTGTCTTAATATGATAGCGACACCGTTTTATCGAAGTTATGGAATCGAAAACTTGAATTTTATCGAAGTTTGCAGGATGAAAATTTGAATTTTATCGAAGTTTGCGTAAATTCGCACTGTAAATATGACGATATGATGACTATCCAACAGTTTCTTTCTATCCTTTCTTCGCAGAAAGAGGAACTTGAGACAAATGAACTCACTTCCTTTGTAAGCCGCTATGAAGAGCCATTAATAAACCTTGACAGTAGGATGGCTCAAGTTGTCATCGGAGTTAGGCGTAGTGGTAAGTCTACTATATGTGAGAAAGTCCTGCGTGAGAAAGTAGGAAACTTTGCATACGTCAATTTTGATGATGAACGTCTTGTTTCCCTCAAGACAGATGAGCTTGACACCCTACTCGAGGCATTGTACAGGCTGAATGGTGATTTCAAATATCTGTTCCTGGACGAGATTCAGAATATCGATGGCTGGCAATTGTTTGTCAATAGGCTACTACGTCAGAATATCCATATACTCATCACCGGTTCAAACTCCAAACTGCTCAGCAGTGAGTTAATGACACATCTCACCGGAAGGCATAATAGGATCAACCTGTATCCATTCTCATTCTCTGAGTATTGCGGCATAACTGGCGTTGACACCCAATCATTCTCTACTAAGGCTAGAGCTTTACGTAAGACTGCTCTTGAAAAATATATGGCGGAAGGCGGTTTTCCTGAACTTATATCAGAGACTAACCGCACAGGATACATCAGCGGTCTGGTTGATGCCATCATAAATACAGATATCGCCAAACGATTCAAAATACGTCACAAGGATGTCTTAAGACGAATTGCCACCTATCTATCCGACAATTATTGCCATGAGTTTGTTGCTAAGAATGTTGCATCGGAGTTTGGGATATCTGACCACACCGCCGAGAATTACTATTCCTACCTCAAGCAGGCCTTTCTATTGATTGGTATCAACAAATTCTCATTCAAGAGCAAAGACCGCATCCGTAACGAAAAGATATATGTGGTTGATACTGCCCTTGCAACAGATAAAGAGGGAACTATAGCCAATGATAACTTGGGCTGGCGCTTGGAAAACATCATCTGTGTAGAACTTATGCGCAGATGCAAACCATTATTCCGTGATTTGTTCTATTTCAAGACTGCCAACCATGAAGTAGACTTTGTAGTGTCTGAATCAGGAAAGCCTGTTGAACTGATTCAGGTCAGCTATGACATCTCTTCTGCAAAAACACGAAACAGAGAACTGGCTGGTCTGCTGGCCGGAGCGAAGGCCCTCAAATGCGATAAGCTGACGCTAATAACATTCGACACTGCAGAGACTATAACAATTGGCGATAAAACCATTGAGATCGTGCCAGCAATTGACTGGCTTTGTCAAAGGTAGATGTGCTTAATACAACCTATTCAAAAAGGGAGTCTTAATCAAGATTCCCTTTTCCTGAGAGCGTTTGATTGGGATTGTTGCGAACTTTCTTTCCTCCTACAATTCCTATTATGAAGTCTTCGGGGATGAAGCCCCAGAATCGAGAGTCACTGGAATATGAAGTATTATCACCAACAGCAAAATAATAGTTTTCACTGAACGTGTATTCATTTACATTGCTATCCAGCCTCCTTCCTGTCTCGTATTCAATTATTTGTCGGTATAATTCACGGGTTGAATCATTCAGAATTATCTTCATGCCCTTTGAAGGAACTATTAAAGGCCCCCAATTCTTAATATTCCAACCCATTCCTGTCTGTGGAAACACATCATAAAATTGAGACCAGATATAATAGCCGTCAAAAGTCCAGCGCATCTTTTCTTGCTCTTCCAGAACTCCAATAGGTTTGAGAATTTTGTCATTCCACAAATGGCCATCAACAGCACCAATCCTATCTCCTGGTATGCCTAAGACCCTCTTGCAATAGACATAATTAATCTTGAATTCAATTTTTGACTCATTATCATATCCATGAGGATAGTTAAAACAAATTACATCGCCAACACGAACCTCTCTAAAACCCGGCATTCTGAAACACTTTAAAGGTGCGTGGTCATCAAAATCAAATGATATATATATTCTGGCACCAAGCAACATTTTATTTACCCAAACTTTATCTCCAGGAGTCAGAGCTGGTTGCATTGAATCAGTAGGGATAATAAAACGTTCTGCTATAAAAATCCTTCTCCCAAAATGTAATAAGCCAAACAGCAACAAACCAATCATCAATTTCCATAAATAATCTACAATCGAATTGAGAAATTGCTGTTTAGTTTTGGATTTATATTCGTTGTCGTTATTATCTATCATCTTTGTTCTCTTCAAAAACACAACTCAATCTTAACTCTTTGATCTCTATACGCATATCCATCGTATTCATTGTTTCAACTTTTGGAACAAATGTATTAATTATATCGGCCATTCCAAGAAAACGAGTAGTATCACCTTCGGCGTAATATAACTTAGCAAGTAAATATAAGGGATAAAGCCTATTAGGCAACATATAAAAAGCGTGAAAATAACGTTCTTCCGCTTCCCTATAACGACCTAAAGCTAAACTATTATTACCCATTACGTTCCAAAACATTGGATCACTTGAAATAGTTGTTCCTATTGATAATAAAGAATCACTTTTTTGATATGATCCGATTTTGTTCAAGGCTCTTCCATACTCAAAAAGATAAAATGTATTGTCGTTCAGATTGTTAAAAAACTCAGGATAATCAGTAGTAACATATTCGTAGTATCCGTTTCTATACCATTTCCTAGTAGTCTCCCATTTCATTTCTGCAGATCTGTCATTTTTCCAATCAATAAAATAGTGAGTCATAAAAAAGGAAAGAGTAATGAACACTACTAATTGAAATAAAAAACCTTTGCCAGTTTCTTTTGAGCACATAGCCAATAAGGAAGACAACAATATGATGATTTGTATCAAATCAAGAGGATAATAAAACAATGCAACTATTGAAAATGTTATTAAACCATAATGCCAAATGTAACCGTTCCTAATCGATAAAACAATTGAAACAATTAACAGTGCAACAAACAAAACCATTGCAAACAAACCGGACTCAGCACCTATTTGAAGATAATCATTGAATGCATTATCTGGACAATCTACAGTCATACGTTCTTTCTCTATTGAAGAGTTATTATTTCCTATAGATTGATTAGACAAATTTTCTTTGAAATAATCATGTTGAACTTCCCCGTAAGCTCCCGCATAGTTATTTGGACCTACACCCCATAAAGAATTTGAGCGGATTATCTGTACACTAACCTTATTGATGAACATACGAGCATTGGCGGACGTTGGTTTAAAATTAAACAATCCAACAATAATCAGAATAAATAGTACTAAGAATATATACCAATACTTGTTTATTATTGTTTTCAACTTATTAAAGTTGCTGTATGCGAATAAAAACATACTTATGGATAAAGAGATCCAAGCTGTCCTGCAGAGTGTTGCCGGCAATAAAACAATAGCTGCATATAAACATATTGTGGCGATTGTTTTAATTACACTATTATTCCCTTTGTATTTATATGGCAACAATAATGAGCAACATAAACTCAAAGCACAACCATAAGGTCCAGAGTTTAGAAATGTTCCACATAATAATGAAGATGAGTTCTTGTCAAAGAGCATTTTAAACAATTGATAATAACCTAGGCAACACTCATATATACAATACAATGCGACGAGTAGAACTATTATCTCTGATGAAGATTTAATTGTTTTGTTTAAGACTCTGAAGGCAAAGTAACAAAAAACCAAAGGCAACAAATAATAGTTATTTAAGGAACTGCCAGTACATATAGAAGATAGCCAAACTGTAAAAGCAAAGGCTAAAACTATTACGTCTATTGGTGATATAGAAATGCTTGAACTCAACTTCATATTCATATTATGTCATTTAAAATAGTAAATGCACATTATTGGGTTAGAATCTTCCTCACAATTCGGAGCATATGCACTATAATCTTTCATTTTCATAAACAACTTAGCTGAAGAATAACCAAAACAAATGCCATAATCTGTTCTGTATTCAGGAATGAATATCGGAACCTTGTCCCCCCACTCAAAGAATGTTGGATTACGGTCGTCCTGATACATAGTTCTATTGTAGACTATCCCCGTATTTTTGTCATAGATTATAGTTTTTTGTTTATCTCCCATTATTACCATATAGAATGATACCAAATTATCAGTTTCATAGTATCTCGTCAAAGAATAACTAAGGCCCTCAGGTAATGATTCAGAATTATCCATTTTTAATACCTTTCTTGGAATAGTAAAATTAGTTTCAACAGAATAAGCTATGTAAGATGTATCCGTCGAAATATGATAAATATTATCAAAGCCCATGGGACCTAATAAGCCTATCTCAGTATCGTTTAAATGCATGAAATTATTGCTCTTCAATATTATTCTATTGGTTTTCTCAGACAAAACCACCGGTTGATTAACAAAATTACCGTCTTTGTCTGTCTGCCATACTCCACGATAATTATCTGTCATTATATCGGGCGTATAAAACAGGTAATTGCCGTTAGGCAAAACCGCAAAGTCTCTAGCTATACCCTCAATCCTGACATTCCTCAAAAACGTACCGTTTTGTGTATAAACATGGACCATGCCTTTTCCTTGATCATATATACATATCTCTCCATTAGATTTATTGACATCGAAATATGATAAATTCAAATATTCTCCGTGTCCTCTGCCACACCTTGAAACCTTTCCAACAAATTTCCCCTCTTTAGAGAACACAAAAACTGATTTATTGTCAGAAATATAGAATTGATCATTTACAAAGTGAATATCACGGACATTACCTACAAGGCAACTATCTGTCGTTTCCAACGGAACATACTTCACTGAATCCAGATAATCAGAATAGTTAAAAATTTCATCCTGTTTATCATTCTCATAATCTACGTAGATAACACTATCACCTGGGACAATCTCTTCTCTAGAACATGACAATAAAAACAATAGGGCCGGAATAATAAGTAATCTCTTCATTTCAATAATATTTAGTTTAGAATTAAAAGTTCTTTGTTTAAAACATTAATGTAATTCTTGTACACAGTGGTGTTTGCAAATGGGCTACCAGATATTTTCACCTCTCCCTGTCTATCAATAATGCAATAGTATGGAAAACTTGTTATCTCATTGTTCAAATCGCGAAATACAGATGCCGTATCCAAATACACAGGGTAATCAATCATATTCTCTTCAAGTAACTTTCTCACTTTATCGACATCGTTTTTGCGTGGGGCAAAAATCAATACTACTGATGCTTTATCGCGATATTTCTCTACAATATTTATCAGACTAGCCCAAGCATATACATTTTTGATTGCACAATTAGTACAAGTAGTTGAATCATAATATGCGATTAAGCGTAAATCGCTATGTATTCCATTGAAAGTTTTTGTATAATTGCCCGATAGCAATTGCATACCATCGGGCAATTCAACAATGGAAACATCATTATTACTGTTCCCTTTACAAGAAGAGATCAGAAGTAATAATAATATAACCTTAAGCAATCTCATATTAACAACTATATTGTTATCTATTCTTAATATAACTGTGTGGGATATCTGTAACCACTTACATTATCGCATTGGTCAGGATCTGTGGCAAAGTTGCATTCCTGGCCAATAACATAAGACATACAGCAATCCAAATAATATACGACATCATCAATATAGGTATGAGTTGGATAATAACAATATCCATTGATCCCCCAATACCAATAACCCTCACGAGTAAATTCCTCCTGTGTTGTAAATGACACGTCTGAGACCTTTCTAAAACCATTCTGCCAGTCTTCACTGGAAGTCTGTACTCTTGGGATTCTCCTTTCTACTAAAGTCAATGCCTCGACGTCACTTACAGTTATAGCATTACCATTATTAGTTACGCTTACATACGTAACTAATGCTGACATTATTAGAAAAAATGCGAGTTTTGTTTTCATATATTCTAATTGAATTAATAAATCTGCAACCATTGAAGAGCCTGAGCACGTTCATTAGCGTATGGAATATTAGCGTTATTGCACCAATCATGATGTGTCTCTCGAGAGAAATCGCACTTATCATCATATTCGTTATTAAAAATGCAGCAACGAAGTAAATTGATCGTTACAGTTTGCCCCTGACTTAAATTCTTTATATAATGAAAATCAATAGTACCGTTGAAACCGTCTTTGTTCCATCCCATAGTTGCGCCATAACTGGTTTGTCTTGCTTGTTCATGAGAAACCTCCATTGATTCACTCAATTCAGCATCCATCATGCAAAAACGAACAAGCGAATAAGGACTCTCAGGATTAGTAGCTAGGGCCTCTATCTCTGACCTGTTTAAGAGATCAAGAGCCTTCATTTGATTACCGTTATTTGTAACATGCGTTAAGAGAGCAGCACATATTGTTACAGTCGCCATAATGCAACTTTTGTATTTAAATTTCATATTTCTTATTATTGGAATTATTAATATTAAAAAACTAACTCTAATTGAACTATTCAACTAATAAACAATAGGGTTTTCTTATCTTTGCATCGTTCTATTTCTTTAGGTTACACTTAAGATTTGGACAGAAGGGGTGTTATGGTGAACCGTGCAAAAGTTTTGGCCATTCTGCCCCTTCTTATTTCCAAATCAGTTCATTATCACAAAAATCTGCGCAGATATCTAAAACAGTCATTATTACCACCATTCTATTTCACCATTGTCTTTGATTAAAAAAGGACGTTCATCTCTGCCACGAGTATAGTTTCTCAGCCAAAAAACACATTGATTTGGAACATTGTCATATATCAACACATTGTCCGTCGCTCTTTGATAACCTGCGGAACTCCATTTTTTACCATCCCAATACAATAACTCATAATCATTCCCGGGAAAAACATCATTGTCGTCACTTCTAGGTACTACCATAACAGAAGACACCAGAGTAGGTTTTCCCATATCCATACCAACCCAATTTCCATTAGGCTGATTTATTTCAAAATTTGACAACAAATTACCATCATAGGCTCTATCTATCGCGTCCTGTCCGGCTTCGGCATTGGCTATACCCCTTTTTGATAGTTTTTCGCCATTCTCATCAAACCACGCTATCTCTGCCAAATTTCCCCAAGATCCATCGGGTGACATATATCTCCAATATCTATAAGGACGGGGAGCTTTAAGTTCAATACGATTAGGTATTGCAGTGGTATCTATAGTATAAAGTGTTAAAGCGTCTTTAAAATCTCTATTATCGGAACACTGGATTTTTGCGCCCAATATTTTTCTTCTTTGTGTTACTACATTGTATGATTCATAATATTTCCTTCTTAGCTCTATAGAGCGTTTCCGTGAATTATCATATACTACATAATCAACTCTTCCATCTTTACGAATTATAAACGGATCTGAAATAGGAACCAATTTCGTGCCATCAAAGCCCATCGCTATATATAATAGCTCACGTCCCATTTTTTCAAAACAAGCCTTTCCGTGCTTTATTCGCCCAAGATCAATTATATTAAAACGAGGACCTTCTTTGTTGTTAATAGATGCAATGTATACGTATCTGTCTTTGAGCTTCAAACCTTCTTTAATCTTGATTTGAATATCTGATGTCCTAAAATATGAGTTCGTGACATCGTGTTTATAATAATTGAATGGGAATACATACTTAGCAGTCTTGCGATATTTAAGGATTTCCTTGTCCATTGAATAGGAACTACGGAATACTTTTGCAAAACGTTCGTATGGGAAAAAGCCTCCCCAACCTGCAGGAGTAGTAACATCCTCTTCCGTCGGGGTCAAGACTCCATTATCAGAAATGAATACATACCAGGTATGTCCTTGATTACCACGTCCCCAAAAAGGAACATCATCAAGAAAGGCCGGTAATCCTAAACTCCTGAATACAGCGGTAGCCAATGTTACATAATCATTACAAGAGCCAAATTTTATATTTATCATTGTCTCTGCACTTAAAAGAGGGCAGCCATTGGATGTTTCCCATATAATATTTGGCCTTATTTTCCAAACCATCTCATTACGAACTATTTCAAGTGCACCATAAAGAGTACGACATTGATCATTATCAACTGGAAGACGGTTTATACTATCACTAAAATGAGCGGCCAATGTATCACGCCAATGATCAAATTTCTGTAACTCCGCCACCTTATATGGTAACAAATATTCACGGAACTCCTCATTACTCAAATGTTGGGCCCATGGGCGGGTTCTCCATTGTGAGAAAGCATGATCTATACTGTAAATCAAATATTCTGCAGTCATTACTTTGACATCAGAAACAATGTTGCTGCTCATATCGCTGAATTCGCCAAAACTAATCTTCTGAATAGTATCACGCTGCCAGAACATATCTCTACCTGATGTCAAAACATCATATGCGATAGCATAAAACTTGTTTGCCTTTGCTGTATCTGCATACGAGTAGTGCCCTGGCATATTTGCTATCAAATACTTGGCAGCCTTTAGTTTTTCGGGATCTTTGTCAATGGTGCGATAGTGTTTTAGCACTGCCTTAAGTTCATACTTATTCTCACCTGCGGCCTTCAGGGCGTAGCGCAGATTAAATTCTTCTTCACTACAGCCACAGAAGGCTACAAGTAAAAAGGTTGCAAACAAGGCATAAATGGATTTTCTAAATAGGGTATTCATATAGCATTGTTTTTCCATTTATCTAAATAATCAGAGTTGAGCGTATCGGCGCTTACAAATTCTATGCTCTTATCCTTGTGTAGAATGAAGGGGGTACATATGGGAATAAGAGTATCGCCATTATAACCTTGAATCTGGTAGAGGACCTCAACGCCCATATCATGGAACATTGCCTTACCACCTTTCATTATTCCAAAATCAACTATCTGCCAGGGATTCTCTTCACTGCGCACGGCCGATGCTATGTAGACGTATTTATCTTTTATGTGTTTCCTTATGCCTTTATCAATAGGAATAGCCAGATCTTTGGTGCGGAAGTACTTTGATGTAACATCTTTACGACCTAACTCAAAGGGATACTGGTACTTGGCATTCTGTTTGTATTCCAGACGATCCAGGTTGATGGCATATGTGTTACGATAAACTTTAGGTCCTCGCTCAAAGGGGAAAAAACCATAACCTATGTTGGTTGAGAAGTCCCACTCCGATGCTTTCTCTTCTCCCTTATCGGCGATTATTACAAACCATTTGGTTGCGGCTGTGTATCGGCTGCCAACCGGAGTCTCATCCAATACGGCCGGGATACCGGCGCTTCGCATAAGCAGCGCGGCTGTCAGTGCATAATCCGGAATGTTTCCAAAAGTCTGAGCGGCCTGCAGATGGGCACTGAGCAGAGGCAGACCAGCTCTAGTATAGAGTCCGTATCGGTTAAGTCCGTTCAACGCATCTGTACGCAACATATCGGCTATACCCATTGTGGTGTTGTATTCTACATCATTCTTTATGGGGTGCTCTAAGCCTTTACCGAAATGAGCAAGCAGCGTGTCACGCCAGGCATCCAACTCCTGCAGTTCTGTTGCCTTGTAGGGCAAGAGCCACTCCAGGTACTCATCGAAAGTTAACTGACTAGCCCAGTCATTGTTAACCCACCCGTCGTATGAAGTGTCAATGTTTTTGATCAGGTAATCAGCTTTGATTATCTGAACGTCTGGCACTGTGTGACTGGGCAGGTCGCGATACTTCAGATCTGTTATGGATAGCAGGCTGTCACGCTGCTGCTCGGGAGAGAGAGACTTATTTGCAAGGATTCTTGCCGCATAATCATAGTATTCATAGATTTTGGTACCTGCATATGAGTAATGGGCAGGCATGTTCTCTATCAGGAACTCTGCGGCACGGAGTTTCTGCGGATTGTTGTCTACGGTTCTGTAGTGGTTCAGCACGGCTTCCAACTCCGTTCGGTTGGAGCCGGCTGAATCCAATACATCAGCAACAGGAGAGTGTTTTGAACAGCCTATGGTAAGGACTGCCGTCAGCAAGAACGCTGACAATGCTAACTTTTTCATCAATTATTTAGGAAAAGGAACTTTCTTTTTGCCACGAGCATAGTGATTTATTCACTACGCCGTGGCTTTTGGTCAATTAAAATATACCGGGGAATCTATCAGTACAGGTAATATTCTCCAATATAACTCTGCCCATTGGATAACGTAAATGTCAGTATATAAGTTCCAGGGTCTTCTGACACATTAATAATAAGAGTATCATCCATGACAGAATCTGTCCAGCTTTCATTGTCTTCAAGACGGGTTACCGTTGCAGTGATGAATGAAATGCCGCTTTCTGCTTCAATGCTCACCTCACCTTGATAATAATAACAGGCAGGACCGTTTTCTACTGCAAAGCGGGCTCGGGCACGAGGTTGAGGATTAGTATTGGGAGTTGGATTAGGTTTTGGTTTCAAAGGAATGGGAATCTGTTCCTCATCCCCATCTACATCGACCATTGCTTGAGTTTGAAAACAAGGCATTAACGCCAAAAGGACTAACAAGAATTTCTTGACAAAATTTTTCATACGACTAAAAATTTAAGTTATTAATTAGGTTATTGTTTGGGTTAACAATTTTGTTCTTGGGTTCGATGCAAAATTATGCCAACACTGCATCACAGCCAAAAAATAGGGGTTGTTTAAGTCTGACAACCCCTATTGTTCTTTCTTTATTATCAATGTGTTACGATTGACTGAACCGTTATTTTTCTGACAGCCCATTTTTTAGGGTAAAAACCCCTCTTTTTTTTGCAGAAATTTACCAGACATCGTTCAACTTGCTCCATAACTCCTCGGAACAACGTCTAACTTTCTTCAGTAATCTGGATTTGATCTGATATATGTTTTGTGGTGACTCCTTTATTATAATACTGACGGCTTTTGATGACAGACCGGCAAAAGAGTATCTGAAGAGTTCAAGTTCCTTATCGGTCAGTCCTAAATTGGGATCTGACAGACGCTCCATAATTCCGTCATAAGACTCATTAAGCAGTTTGTCCAGTTTCCGTACGCTATCAGGAGCCGTATAGTCCCTAATTAAACTGTTGATTGTTACATTAAGTTGCTGTTTTGTAACTTTATCCTGGCTTTCTGAATCAAAATACATAGAATACAGGCGGTTTGACAGGTCATGCCGCTCGCGGAATTGTATACGGACCTGATTCTTAAGGTCCTCTATCTTGCCCGATAACTCATCTACCACAGCCAGTGAATCATACAACTGTTCATTCATGCGTTTTTTCTTGTAGTGATAAGTTACCATTATTATCACGATGATTAACAGGAATATTACCACACAAAGTATCAAAGTTAGTCTGGCATGTCTGAACTTGAGTAATTCATTCTCCGCCATCATTTTGTACTGTTCATTCTGAACGGCAAGGATTGGTTGGCTCAGAATAACTTTCAGATTATTGTCTTGCAATGAAGTATAATTAATAAAATAACCTAAAGCTTCTTGTAAATTCCCCTTACTCTGAGCAAGTAATGAACTAACATAAAATAAATAAATTGAATCATCCTCAGTTGATGCATAATGGCTTGCACGATCTAGAAAAGATTCAGCTTTCTGATAATCTTCAATTTCTATATAATATTGGGACATCTGTTCAAGATATCCAAAGTTTTTGGATGATTCATCTATAATAAGACTATATTTGTTCAACAGAGTTGTAGCACTATCTGGTTTGTTCAAATAAATGAGACATGAAAGTCTATTGTAAACGCATTCTTCCAATATTCCATTATCGCCAATTAAAGTAGACTCTAATTCGACGATTCTAAGTATAGAATCAGCATCTTTAAACTCTCTATTGTCCATTTTGGTTGAACCTATATTTAGCAATGTATACAACTTATGCCGAACTTTTGCTGTATTTTCAAAACAAGACAGAGACATCTTATAATAATCTTGGGCTCTGTTATAGTCACATACTTTTCTAAATACATCACCCAACTGTGAATACAATAATCCCTTCCAATAATCATTATCTACAAAAGATGACAATTGCTCTGCATTGGCAAAAGCAGCACCGGCATCAGAGTATTGATGCAACTCCATATATACACAACCCAAGTAATAATAAGACAGGAACCTGTATTCCATATTGTTGTCTATGGAATAGTAACGGACAGCCGTCATAATGAGCGAATCACTTGTTACTACTTGATAATTCTTATACTCTGCAGCAGTATATAATAATGCATAGCGTGCATTGGCCTTCTTGCCTTGTATGGAATTGGCATCTATAAGATGCATAAGAGAATCTGCCGTTTGGGCATCGTCATCCATTATGATTTCTACCCTATCCATTACAGCGTTAACAGCCTTTCGGCCACGTATCTTACCATCATCTATACGGCTGCAACCGGTGCCCATAAGCATCGCAGCCAAAACAACTGCCAGATTGCAAAACAGACGGCACTTACGGAGTTGAAAAAACCCTGAATTAAGCATGGAAAAAGACAATATATAATACCCTATTATGTACTGCAAATATAATAATTTTTATGTTTTATTAATAACATGACAGCCTTAAACCATAGAATAAAGAACCCCCGCGTCACCGCGGAGGTTCCTCCTGCCAAATAAATGAAATTATTATAGATCCCGGGACCAGGAAAAATTGAAAGTCGCAATAGGTATCAGACTTTGCAGCGCAAACAAGGATCTATTGAGTTGTGACAAAGATATGCACAATTATACTTAACGATGCAAAAACGTAGTAATTATACAATGACAATGATCGTTGTATCCAACTGATTTACAATTAACTACAATACAACTAGGCCGACAGATTATGACAGCAATGTAATTTGTTGATTTACTGGATATTAAAAATTCTCACAAGCTTACCTTGTTGATATTCAGAATATTATGCAGCTCATTAAACAGGTCGGGATTCTGAATTTGTATCCTATCGAGTAAACGTTTCTTTCGCTGATTCACATTAAGGTGTGTTTCACCTAGCAAGGCTGCTATAGATTTTGCAGAGAAACCGGCCAGTACAAAACGGAGTATCAGCAAGTCTTTTTCCTTGATTTCAAATCCGGATGATAAGACCTTGCTAATTATACCGTCAAAAGCCTGATCAAGCATTTCATCTATACGACCTATATTCTTATGATTGGTAAAGCTTTCCAATTGACTACGGACAACACGATATATACGCTCGGCTTTCTTATTGTCATCTATCTGTTCATAGTATCGGGTGTACAGATAATCAGAAGAATCAAACTGATTGCGCAGTAATTCCCTGACTCTTGTGTTTAGCGTACTTATTTTGTCCCGGTTTATTGATATTTGAGAGGTTAATTCGTTTATTGTAGATAAATATTCTCTTTTAAGATACTCTGCACGCTGCCTCCTATTCCAACTAATATAAGATACTATGAAAACTACTAATATCGTTATGGTTACTAATGCAACAAGTACAGTTATTTTATTACGTGCTTTAACAGCGTTTATCTCTGCTACAGTACGATATTGGTTATATTGAGCGCTCAAATAAGGGTGGCATAGAAGAGTCTTTAAGTTGTCATTCTGAAGTGATACGTATTCATTAATATATCTCAATGCATTCTTATAATTACCCTGTTTTTCTGCAAACACATAATAATTGTAGTACAGATAAATAGAATCATCCAATGATAAATCACACTGTCTTGCACGCTCCAAATACATCTCAGAACTTGAAAAATCATTGAGCATATTAAAATAACTGACCATTTTTATCAGTTTATAAAATGGTACTGAATTACTGTCTGCTATCAAACTATATCTGTTTACCAATGATATTGCACTATCTGCTTCATTCAAATAAACAAAGCACGACAATCTGTGGTACAAACACTCTTCATGTAAAAGGCTGTCACCTATCAGTAGCGACTGTTTATCAACCTGACGTATAATTGAATCCGCTTCCCAATACTCTCTATTAAATAAATAGTTCAAACCATAGTCTCTCATCGCATACAACCTATGCCGTTCTTTGCCGGAGTGCTCAAAACAGGATACGGATCTGGCAAAATAATCCTTTGCTCTGTTATAATCACATGAAATTTTAAAAATATCACCCAATTGTGAATACAGCAATCCCTTCCAGTGATCATTCTCAATTTCATCAACCATTAGTTCCGCTTGGGCAAAAGCCACAGAGGCCTCAGTTATCCTACCCAGTTCCAGATAAACGCAACCTAAATAGTAATATGAAAGGAAGGAATAATCAGCGTTGTCAGATATGGAATAATAATTGACCGCCTCCATAATGAGGGAGTCAGTTGTAAAAGTCCGGTAATTCTTATAATCAACCGCGGTTTGCAATAGTGCGTATCGGGCGCGGAGTTTCTTGCCGCTTACAGAGTTCGGATCTATCCTTCTGATCAGGGAATCCGCATAGGCAGCATCGGAATCCATTACGCTTTCCACACTATCCAAAAGAGAGTTGACAGCCTTGTGGTTACAACTAAAAACAAAAAACGTCAATAACATGATTGACGCTAAACGCAAACTTAGAGTCATATAATAATTAGGTATAGAACTATTGATGTGCAAATGTACTAAAAAAATGACGCATTAGAAACGATCCTAATGCGTCATTTTTTTATTCCACTGTTATTACTGCCGATGTGGTGGTGGCGCGGAAGGCAGGGGCGTAGAGGCATTGCATTACGGCGTTGCCTACGGTAAAGCGACCGGGTTTCTGGAGCTTGACATCGTACTCAATCGTGTAAGTGCCTTTGTCCAGGCGGTCTATATAGAATACGTTGCGTGTGTTGCCGGGTGCGCTGTAAAAACGTATTCCTGCGCGCCAGTTGTTGGTGTAGCCGGCGTGGGTGCTCAGGGGCTCCATGGTGGCGGCACGCATATCGCTAAGTTGCAGGTACTCCAGATTGCGGTCCGTCTCCAGATCAAAGCGTATGCGGAGTTGGTCTCCCACATGCAGGCGGGTTCCGGGTTTTACCTCCTCCAGGCGGTCACCGTCGGATGCGTGTATTACGCGCCAGATGGTACGTTTAAGAGCCATTCCGTTCTCCTGATGCTCTACCTTGTCTAATTGCTCGGTAAAGGTGCGGTATACGGCTCCCCAACTTATGCCCTCGGTCTTGGCATCAACGGTAATATCGGCCTTTTCACGGCTTATGGGGCCTTGCCAGGTTTGGGTGGTGTAGCCTGCGGTGGCTCGGCTGGTAGATGCCTTTATGGCGTCCTTACCTACGTAGATGGTTATGTCAGGATCCGATACCAACCAGGTGTTGCCTCCTGTGGCCATCAAGGCGGTTACCGCGGCTGCAGTGGCGGGACCTGAACCCCAACCGGTGGTCTGTTTCTGTTTAAGCAGCCAGCGGGCGGCCTCTACGGCCTGGATCCGGTAACCTGTTGCCAGGAGCGTCCGGATTATGAGTGCCTGTGTCTCAATGGGAGCGTCATACCAGTAGTAACCTCCTGCGTTGTCGCGCCAGTATCGGCCCATCTCATCGGAGTAGAGTGAACGCTCCACCAGAGTGGCTGCAATATGCTTGGCCTGATCCTCCTTTCCGGTACGTGCCATAAGCAATGCCAGTTGTGCCCTGTAATAGAGGTTAAGGTCATGCGTATCCTGCATATCGGCCAGACGGGTAAAGTACTGGTGACTGGCTTTTGTAGTGCCGTCAAACGGATATGACTGGTAATACGAGCGGATAAGCAGATAACTGAGTTCTTCATAGCCCAGAGACTTGGGTTTTTCCTTTACGTCATACCTCTTATAATAATATGAATCAAGGTAGCCCAGACCTTTCCTGATTACATCATTCAGGTCCGATGTCACATCAATGATTCCATTCTCTATCAGCAGGCCAAGGCCGCTCATTATCTCTCTTGTAACGTATATGCTTGAACCAAGGAAGTTGGGTATCCAACTCCAGCCGCCGTCAGGATTCTGAGTTCCGACAAGGCGATTCAAGGCATACTCAAAGGCACGCTCTGTCTCTGCGCTGCCAAGACTTTTGGCCAGAGCGTGCAGACGGTCATTCTCCTGGCGGTTATCCATTACCCACGGGGTCTCCTCCAGCAGTGTACCGGTAAGATCCTCATTGCGTTCCAGTTGTGTCTGCCAGGCCGATACGGGCAGGTTGCTCCACTCATCGAGCATCTCCCTGATAACGGGATATCGGCGGCACAGATCCTGTGATATGGCCGATCCCATCATGCTGAAATAGAAACTCAGTGTGGAGATATCGTCCAGACGAATCATTACGGGAAGATTCTGTATAGCATACCATATGGGTGTGGCACTGTACTCCAGCGTGAGCAACTCATCCTGTATGGTATTGGAGCGCGGGCGGTCTAATACCTCAAAGTGGAACGTGCGGCTCTCCGCACCGTTATTGAACAGTGACAATGCCTGAGTTACCTGCGTGCGGTTGGAGAGAACGGGTATAGTCTCCTCCATACCGTCGCTGTGACCCTGAGTCTGGGCGGTAAGGCGATAGGTTACGGCCGTCAGTCCGTCGGGCACGTTTATGGTGAACGCGGTGCTGGCGCTACCTCCTGCAGGTACGGTTATGTTCTTGCGGCCAGCGCCCTGGATTATGCCAAGCGGTTTGCCTGTTACGGCATCAGTCATGGTCATGGTTACGGTGGCGGCGGCACTCTTTTCCATAAGGTTGCTTACCTTGACGGTAAACTCCATACGGTCTCCCTCACGCAGGAATCTGGGTGATGCGGGCTCCACCATTATCAGTTTGCGCGTTACGAGCGTTGTATCAAACATAGCGGTCTTGAGCGAGTCCGTGAATGACAGGCCGCGCACTCTCCACTCGGTAAGCAGTTGCGGACTAATGAACTGTACCGATGCCTTTCCCGTGGAGTCTGTCACTATGTATCGGAACAGGCCGGTAGGATTCAGGTCAGTGCGCAGTGCTGCTGCCGGCTGGTCCGTGTTTGATTCCAGGGCAGACTCTTCCAGCATTGCCCCGTAAGCCATCGGTGCGTTGGCAGCACCGCGCAGGCGCATCTGTGAGTTACTGCCCAAATCACCGGAGTCAAAGACAATATCAAGTCCGGACACCCTACCCTGAAGTGCCTCATCGACAGTGGTTATGCCCAGGTCTAACAGGGTCTCCTCCAAACCATTGTCTATTCCGGTTTGCCTGCTCAGAGCAGATGACTTGGAATATCTCTTGACCCTACCAAGCATATCTGCCCTAAGGTTATAGTAGCGGAACGGGTCTATCAGTATACCTGTTACGGCTCGCTTGCCCTTGTATTCATACTTATTGCCCAATCTGTAGTCCCAGTACTCATACAATCGGGTATAGTAGAACTGATTGTTCAGCAACATGCTGCCTCCCACATATTTGGGGCTGAACGGTTGGAGCATAAAGGCGTTGTATCCGTACACATCAAGTGCGCGGTCATACATATCCAGCATGATGGCGGCCTTTACGGGATGCCCTTCCCAATCGGTGATGCGCAGATTCCACTCTTCGTTAATATCGGGTTCCAACAGGCTGCGGAAAGTTGTGAGTTCCATCTTAAGTTGATGCTCTCTTTCCGGTACCTCAAACGTATATGAAGTGTTCTCCGTCACGCCCTCATAAACTACAGCGCAACTTACGGCAAAGTAGCCTTTAAGGTCCTGTGTTACAGGTATTCTGAGCATCTGCTGACGGCCGTCTGATTCCAGCATGCCGCGTCTTACAAGACCGAATTTGTTCTCTATAAAGTAGTGTATCACAGAGCCTTTGCGGCTGTTGCCAAGACGAATCACGGCGGTATCGCCCAACTCTACCTGATTGCGGGATCCGTTACCGGAGACTGACCACAGTAGTGACCCTGGCTTTACAAAACCGTAATCATCTTCACGGCACAGGGTAATATCCGAGTAGTATTCAGGGGCACCCTCTGATTTTACGGTTATGCGGTATACGCCCGATGTCAGATTGTCCAGCATAAGGTCACCCGATTCCGGGTCATCGCGGTCAAACGGCACTACGCCCTCAAACACCACGCTCTCGGTTATGTTATCGCCGTTAAAGTCAAAGTCATAACGGGGGAATTTCTCCTTAAGATGAAGGTTATCGACCACCTGTGCCATATACTTGGGGTCATCAATATCAAAAGGAAGCGGCAGTCCCGGCTCCTCCAGCCAACCCAGTCTGGAAACCTTCACGTTTATACGGCCCGATACCCGGCCGTTGTCGGACTGGAGAGCAAAATGCAGCGTCTTGACTCCGTCGGCGGGTATTGTCCCGTCACCCGACAGAATGAACACTCTACGCCCGGGTTCCTGCGAAGCACTCAAGTAGAGGGATGCTTCATGGGTCTCGCCGTTGATATCGGTCACAATGGCATTCACATAGATACGGCTTGATTGCTCCACCATCATATCTGACGGTACGCTGAATGTGAAACTGAATGTTCCCTGGTCCGATGTGGTTACGGTATCGGAACCCACTCTTATATAACCACGGTCATCTGGCAGACAGAAACGGTGGAATGAGTAGGGACTGGCTCCGGCATAGCACTGCACGGTGGCGCTGTCCAGAGGTACACCGGTATAAGTCATTGCGCGGCCAGTTACGGTAATGGGAGTATCGAATGAGGCATCATTCTTGAACTCATCCATGATGACCTGGAACTTGGGTTGGCGGAATGACTCTACGTTTATCTGTATCCACCCGCTGTAGGTCTCGGCCGGATATTCCTGCTCTGCCCTGAGGCTGAGTCTTCCGGGCATATAGTTGTCCGGGATATGGTATGTACCGCAGAAAACGCCCATCTCATCGGTGGTGAAGGTGCCCACAAGTTTCTCCTCACGGCTACCCATGGCATAAACCTTTACTTTTTCATCGGCCAAAACCACTGCCTTCTCACCGTATTTGTTATACAGTACTCCGTTAAACTGTACCGAGTCGCCGGGCAGATAGGTATATCGGTCCGTATATAGATGCAGGTAACTGTGAGAATCCGGCATATCACTTCGCCAGGGTAGGTAGAATGAGTCATTTCCGCGGTTGGCGCCTGCCTCAAGTTCCAGCCTGTATCTGTTGTTGTTATAGTTTTCCAGCAATATGACGCCGTCTTTATCAGTGATACCACTTGTTACCACCTGTACCATATCACCCTGATTGTTCAGTCTCCACAGAGTATACTTGCAGTCAGGTATGGGATTACCCGTTCGGGTATTGACAGCCACTCCATGCACTGTGCCGTTGTTCTGGATAATACGGACAAACTTTATGCCGTTGCACTCAACATAGCGGTATGCAATACAGTCTCCTCTACCAAAATACGGACCTGTGGACACCATCAGATAATAACTGCCCTGCATAACGGGCGGAATGGTAATCATAGTGGGATGCTCCAAATAATCACCTGGATCATTCACGTGCATACTCCATTCCGATACGGCATTGCACTGGTTTATCTGGGATAGCAGAGTCTCCTCATCAACGCCCCTGAACTCACCGGGAGTCTCTACAACCTTTATGTATAGGGTGCTGATATTACGGTAATTCACGATTGCAATGTTGCGTTCTCCCGGAAGGAATTCACCGGCAGCCTCAAAATTTACCGTCTTTCGCTCTATCTCCATCTTTATGCCCATACACTCCAGGGCGCCCTCGCTCTTGGGCCATTTCTTTTGGGCGGCCAGACAGATATCATGGGCCTGACGGTTAAGGGATACAGCCTTTTCATCGGACATTTGTGAAATGTCATCCGTTATCTTGCGGGCTGCCATGCTATAGAAAAGGGTGCTGAACTTGACCTTTTTGGTATAGGACTCAGCCAGTGCTACGGAGCCTTTGAGCCACTCCTCATCATTGCGGTCCCACTTGCCGTCATTGTCCAGATAACTGTTAAGTACCTGCATGCGGCGTATATCTATGGTGCAGCGAATGTTGGGCTTGGCGGCATAATTGTTGTTGACCAGACGGCGCAGAACATAAAACTGCCACAGGTCGGGGTCATCGGGCGTAAGGCCGCGGGTAGCCTCCAGGAAATCTCTCATGCTGCCGTACAGGCGCTCATCATCCAGGAACTTTTTCTTGCCCATGGGCAGACGGTAATCCGTAATGAGCATCACGGCGTTATCGGCCAGCATGTCAACCAGCAGGGGGCGCAGTTTCTGGCCTGCCTTGTTACCTCCCGGGAAGAACTCCTCATAGAAACCGGAGGCCACATCGCCCGCCAGATTGATGGACTGGTCCAAATGGTAGCAGATGGTATCACATATCATCTTGGGGGTCCAATGCTGCAACGGCGGATTCTGCTCATCCTGCGGCAAAGCACGTGAAGTATTGTATTTGTTATGGTCCCAATAGGTCATGTATCCTTTGGCAAGGAAAGCGTGACACAGGGCCTGGTGCTCCTGTACCTTGAGCGTAGGAAGCAAGGTATTGAAAAGATCTATACCATCCAGTATGGATTTCTCGTCGTAAGTCTGCTGGACCCGGGTCAGGTAAACGGCAGCCTTGAGCATCTGGCGACCGTCATTATCCTTGGCCGCCATATCCCATATATTGTTAATCTCCTTTGCGGCACTCTCGGGAAGGTCCTGTTCTATTAATTGTTCCACCTTCTTCCAGGCACGGCTGTACTTATCCGCGCTGGCAGTTGCAGTAGTCAGTGTCATAATGATAATCAGAAGTGTTATTTTACAAAGGTGTCTCATAATGCATTCAAATTATTGGATCCGCTAACAAATATATAACGCAAAAACGCCCGGGTTAACTACCAAGGCGTTGCAAAAGCGTTGCAATCAGTCAAACAGACCGCCGGATATATTCTCGTAACGGGACCGGCCCAGATGCTTGTAGGCCAAGTCTGTCACCTCGCGTCCGCGGGGAGTACGTTTAAGGAATCCCTCCTGGATAAGGAAAGGCTCATAGACATCCTCTATGGTGCCGGCATCCTCGCTCAGTGCTGTGGCTATGGTGCCGATGCCCACCGGACCGCCCTTGAACTTGTCAATGATGGTGGTTAGGATGCGGTTGTCAATCTCGTCCAGTCCGTACTTGTCTATGTTAAGTGCCTCAAGGGCAATATTGGCTATTGAAAGGGTTATGCGGCCCGATCCCTTTACCTGCGCAAAGTCACGAACGCGGCGCAGCAGGGCGTTGGCTATTCGGGGCGTTCCGCGGCTGCGGCCGGCAATCTCGGCGGCTGCATCCACATCACACGGTATACCCAGAATCTTGGCTGAGCGGAGTATGATCTTCTGGAGCGTCTTTGCGTCGTAGTACTCCAGATGCATATTGATGCCGAACCTTGCACGCAACGGTGCCGTAAGCAGACCGCTACGGGTAGTGGCACCTATGAGCGTAAACGGATTAAGGTCAATCTGTATGCTGCGGGCCGATGGGCCCTTGTCAATCATTATGTCAATGCGGTAATCCTCCATGGCCGAGTAGAGATACTCCTCCACTACGGGTGAAAGACGGTGTATTTCATCGATAAAAAGAACATCTTTGGGCTCAAGCGATGTAAGTATGCCCGCCAGATCACCCGGCTTGTCCAGCACAGGGCCCGATGTAATCTTAAAGCCCACGCCCAGTTCATTGGCAATGATGTTGCTCAGTGTTGTCTTGCCCAGTCCGGGAGGGCCGTGCAGCAGTGTGTGGTCAAGCGACTCGCCGCGCTGGCGGGCAGCCTCCACAAAGACACGCAGGTTCTCCACGATCTTGCCCTGTCCTGCAAAATCGTCAAAGGTAAGCGGACGCAGAGCGTTATCCAACTCCTTGTCGCTCGCCATCTGCTGCTGTCTTATATCAAACTCTTCCATAATGAGTCTGCGCTGACCAGAGTCTGTTCACCGGTTTCCATATTCTTGAGAGTTACCTTGCCCTCGGCAAGTTCGTTGCTGCCCACGATTGCAACGTAGGGAACAGCATTTGCGTTGGCGTATGCCATCTGTTTCTTCATCTTGGCGGCATCGGGATATATCTCGGCGGGAACACCTTTGGCACGGAGTTGTGCCAGAAGTCCCAGACAGAACTGAGCCTCCTCATCACCCAGATTCAGGAACAGGACCTTTACACCACTCTGAGCCTCCTTGGGATACAGGTCCAACTGGTTGAGCACGTCATAGATACGGTCCGCACCGAACGATATACCCACGCCGCTTACACCCGGAAGTCCGAATATGCCGGTAAGGTTGTCATAACGTCCGCCGCCGCTGATGGAGCCTATCTCAACGTCCAGAGCCTTGACCTCAAAGATGGCGCCGGTATAGTAGTTGAGTCCACGGGCCAGGGTCAGGTCAAGTTCCAGTTGGTTGTTGAGTCCCAGACGGGTGGCGCCGTCCAGAATGAAACGGCACTCCTCCACTCCCTTGAGTCCGGTCTCGCTGCCTGCCAGCACGGTTGCTATGGTATCCAGTTTCTCGCTGTTGGTTCCGGTCAGTTTGATAATTGGCTGCAGTTTGTCGATAGCATCCTGCGGCAGACCCTTATCGGCCAACTCGGCATTCACACCGTCCAGACCTATCTTGTCCAGTTTGTCAATGGCTACGGTTATATCCACAATCTTATCGGATTGACCGATGGATTCTGCTATTCCGGCCAGTATCTTGCGGTTGTTCAACTTAATGGCTACACGTACGCCAAAGCGGCTGAACACGGTGTCTATCATCTGTATGAGTTCAATCTCATAGAGCAGTGAGTCCGATCCTACCACATCGGCGTCACACTGGTAGAACTCGCGGTAACGGCCTTTCTGCGGACGGTCGGCACGCCAAACGGGCTGAATCTGGAAACGTTTGAAAGGGAACTGCAACTCCTCACGGTGCATCACCACAAAACGTGCAAACGGAACTGTGAGGTCATAACGCAGGCCCTTCTCGCAGAACTTTGAGGCCAGCTTGAGACTGTTGCGTGACAGCAGTTCCTCATCGGTAAAACCGCTCATGTAATCACCTGAGTTCTGTATCTTAAACAGGAGTTTGTCACCCTCCTCGCCGTACTTGCCCATAAGGGTAGAGAGGTTCTCCATTGAGGGAGTCTCTATCTGACGGTAACCAAAGAGGCGGAACACTCCGCGGATGGTATCAAATATGTAGTTACGACGTGCCATCTCCACCGGAGTGAAGTCACGCGTGCCTTTTGGAATTGACGGTTTCATCTTTTAGCGTCTACGGGATAAGAAAATCATGATATAATAAACCAGCGTGCCCAGTGAGCTGACGGCTGCCACAACATAAGTGTAAGCGGCGGCCTTCAGGGCATCCTGCGCGGCTGTCATCGTATTGCTGTCATTACCGCTGGTGTGCTTGAGCCATGCAAGTGCGCGGCTGCTGGCATCCACCTCAACGGGCAGGGTGACAAAGCTGAACAGGGTGGTCATGGCAAACAGCACAATTCCCGCAATCATCAGCGCGGGGAAGGCCTCCACTACCAGGATACCGGCCAGCAGCACAAAGGTAACAATCTGTGATGAGAACTGTACCACGGGCACCAGCGCTGAGCGCAGCTGCACGGGAGCGTAGTTCTTGGCGTGCTGTACGGCGTGTCCGCACTCATGTGCGGCAACGGCGGCGGCCATCATGGAGCGTCCGTAATAGACATCCTTGCTCAGGTTGACGGTATTGGTTTCCGGATTATAGTGGTCCGATAAGCGTCCCTCCACGCAGGTTACGCGTACATCGGTCAGACCATGATCAGCAAGCATACGCAGTGCTACGTCGTGACCGCTGCTGCCGTCACGGGTAGGTATCTGCGAGTACTTCTTGAACTTGCGGTCAAGATTGGACTGCACCGAACGACTCAGGATGGCTATTACGATGAACAGCACCCAGTACATTGCGTAGGGGGTCATAGCTACGTTTGGATCCATTATTCGCGAACTATTGTCTGGTGACGGTCAGGACCTACAGATACGATTGATACCGGGGTCTCGAGATACTCCTCCAGGAAGGTGATGTAATTGTTGAACTCCTCGGGGAACTCATCCTCATCCTTGACCTGAGTCAGATCGGTCTTCCAACCGGGCAGCTCCTCATAGATGGGCTCAACACCCTCGCAGTCAAACGGGAACTCATCGGTCTGTGTTCCGTCGGGCAGCTTGTAGGCTACGCAGGCCTTGATGGTGGGGAATGTATCCAGAACGTCGCTCTTCATGAGGATCAGGTCAGTTACACCGTTCAGACGTACGGCATAGCGCAGAGCCACCAGGTCAACCCAACCGCAACGGCGGCGGCGACCGGTAACTGCACCGAACTCATGACCGCGGTCTGAGAGAGCCTCACCGTCCTTGTCAAACAACTCTGTGGGGAACGGACCGCTGCCCACGCGTGTGCAGTAGGCCTTCATGATTCCGAATACACGGCCGATGTTACGCGGAGCAACACCCAGACCGGTGCAAGCGCCGGCGCATATGGTGTTTGAAGAAGTTACAAAAGGATATGAACCGAAGTCGATGTCCAGCATAGTGCCCTGAGCACCCTCGCACAGGATGGTCTTGCCCTCGCTGAGCAGATTGGCCACGTAATGCTCGCTGTCCACAAACTTGAACTGTTTCATGTACTCAATACCCTCACGCCATGCCTTCTCCAGCGGAGCCAGGTCATACTCAAAGTTCAGGCTCTTGAGTGTGCGCTCGTGTGCGGCACGTGCGGCAGCGTAACGCTCCTCAAAGTCGGGACGCAGCAAATCACCCACGCGTACGCCTGTACGGGCCACCTTGTCGGTGTATGTGGGGCCGATGCCTCTACCTGTAGTACCAACCTTGTTGGAGCCCTTTGATGCCTCCAGCGCGCTGTCCATAAGACGGTGTGTGGGCAGAATCAGGTGTGCCTTCTTGGATATGAGCAGACGGTTCTTCAGGTCAATGCCGGCAGCCTCAAGTGACTCGGCCTCGGCCTTGAACAGGGCGGCGTCAAGTACCATACCGTTGCCTATGATATTCTGTTTGTTGCCCTGGAACACTCCCGACGGAATGCTCTTGAGCACAAATTTCTTGTCATCGAAAATAAGGGTATGACCGGCGTTGGGACCTCCCTGGAAACGTGCCACCACATCATAGCGCGGTGTGAGCACATCCACAACCTTACCCTTGCCTTCATCACCCCATTGCAGTCCCAGCAGGACATCAATCTTTTCTGTTTTCATTTCTTGTCTTTATCTTTTTTATTCAACCTGTTCTGTTTCCGTTTAAGGTCTGCGGTACATTTGCCGCACAACCCGTATATGTTCAGCACCCAACCTGCAGCAACGAAACGGCGGGTACGTAACTGGGCAATCTGACGGCGGACCTTGTCGCCGCTCATCTCGGTGGTCTTGCCGCACGCATTGCATATAAGGCGTATTGTGCCTCTGCTCTTATCGGTCCTTTCATAGAAGATGGAATCCTCCTGAAAGACCTTACGCACCAGACCCGCCTCCTCAAACAGTTTGAGGTTATTGTAGACGGTAGCGCGGCTTACCCTGAGATGTCCCTTGCCCGACATCATCTCTGACAACTCATCGGCCTGCAGAGCTGCATCGGTCTGGTAAATGGCCTCAAGCAGTGCGTTCCGCTCCGGGGTGTTCCTTAAGGAGTTAAGGCGCAGATAATCGGCCAGATTCTGACGTACCTGGCTCAGTCCGTCCGCTTTATCCATTCTGCCCGTCCAGCCTTTCCAGAACCGCCTTGGCCGCCTGAGCGCACATTATGTCCTTACCGCTTACGGCTGCCGCAGCCTGGTCCCTGAGTTCCTGCACATAACGCTGGCCCATCTCGCGGCCTCCGCGCAGCAGATGTGCAAGCGTGAGGAATCCGCAATACCGGGCCATCGCATTATCGGAGGCAATCCAACGGAATGCCGTTTCCGATGCTCCCTGCATCCGGCTGAAGAGATACATTGAGCACGCTTCAGCCAAGTCGGGATATTCTATCTGTTCCACCCAGAGATCTGCCATGTCGGGCATAAACAGATCCTGGGGATAAATCAACGCCGCCAGTATCCGGCATTCGCGGATATCCTCTTTCCAGAGAGCAGCCGCAAGTTCCGGGCTCTTGTCAAACTCCTTTGCTATCTCCTTGAGTGAGGGTAGACCTACCCCGAAATTAAGTTTGTAACCTATGCCGGCTTTCCTCATATCGGCCGATGCAATGCCGTTCATAGTAAGCCGCAGTTTCTGCTTTATTTCAAGAACACTCTCCTGAACAGTCATGTTAGAGTTTTGTCAGAGCTGTTGTCACTTGGCAAGTAGGCGTTTCTTATACTGGTGAGGTGCCTCACCCTTTTCCTTAAAGAATGCAGCGTAGAAAGACTGACGGTTGGCAAAACCCGCCATGCCTCCTATCTCATCCATCGTAAGATCCAGGTAACGTTTGTCTACGAGCATGTTTGCAGCATCACGTATCCTGAACTCGTTCACCAGACTGGAATAGTTCATTCCGAATCTTGAATTGATCACAGCCGACAGGTATCTGGGATTTGTCTTAAGATCCTCGGCCAGTTGTTTGGCAGAATAGTTGGGATCGCGGTACTTTTTCTGTGCCACGATAATGGTCAGAATCCCGTCATAGAGTTCATCTGCCAGTTCTGCACGGATAAGACCGCGGTAATCTGCTTCCTTGGCGGCCTTTTCCCTGATTTTGTAAGGTTTCTGATTTGTTTCCATATGGTCAGTTTACGTCCACAAAATAAATCATTTTCCTTCTAATATCAGTCATCTGAATGTCAATATTATTTAAAAAAGATACTGCGGAGTTTACAGATTTATCGGGACGGGATTTTTTTGTAATTTTGGCATCAATACGGTTGCCTTGAAATGATAGACCAACTCACCATAGAGAAGATACTCGATGCCGCCAACATTGTGGATGTGGTTTCAGAGTTCGTAACCCTGCGCAGGCGGGGTGTCAACTATGTGGGTCTGTGTCCGTTCCACAATGAGAAGACCCCGTCATTCTACGTATCGCCATCCAAGGGAATCTGCAAATGTTTCAGTTGCGGCAAGGGAGGCAACGCCATCCATTTCCTTATGGAGCACGAGCAGATGTCATTTCAGGATGCCGCCGAATGGCTTGCCGTAAAATACGGAATCCCTTTCCGCAAACGTGAACTGACCGACTCCGAGAAGGCTCTGCAGAACGAGCGCGAGTCACTTTTCATTACCAACCAGTTTGCACTGGATTTCTTCAAGGATACGCTGCTCAACACCGAGAAGGGCCGTGCCATAGGTCTGGCCTATTTCCGTAAGCGCGGGTTCCGCGATGACATATTGGAAAAGTTCCATCTGGGTTACTGTCCCGATGAGCCCGATGCCCTGGCACGCGCCGCATTGGCCAAAGGATTCACCAGGGAGAATCTGATCAAGACCGGACTGTGCTACGAGCGCGAAAGTGACGGACAGTTGCGTGACCGTTTTCATGGCCGAGTGATATTCCCGGTGCACTCCATATCGGGCAAGGTAGTGGCATTCGGCGGCCGCATCATGAGTTCAGAGACCAAGGTTGCCAAATACGTGAACTCACCCGAATCAGTGATCTACTCCAAGAGCCGCGAACTCTACGGACTCTGGCAGGCCAAGCAGGCCATAGTACGCAAGGACCGCTGTTTCCTGGTAGAAGGTTATGCCGATGTAATCAGCATGTTCCAGAGCGGAGTTGAGAACGTTGTGGCATCGAGCGGAACATCTCTCACTCCCGGTCAGATACGCCTTATACACCGTTTCACCAACAATATCACGGTGCTCTATGACGGCGATAAGGCCGGCATAAAAGCCTCGCTGCGAGGCATAGACATGCTGCTGGCCGAGGGCATGAACGTAAAGGTGCTCCTGCTGCCCGACGGCGAGGACCCCGACAGCTTTGCTCAGGGTCGCGGTGCCACAGCATTCCAGGAATACATAGACACCCATCAGGTGGATTTCATCAAGTTCAAGGTCAACCTGCTGATGGAGGACGCACAGGATGACCCCTTCCGCCGCAGTGAACTTATCAAGAGCATCACGCAGAGCATATCGGTCATACAGGATCCCATCGTAAGGTCCGTATATATCACCGAGTGCAGCCAGATAATGAAGATTGATGAGCGTCTGCTCATAAACGATGTGAACCGCCGCCAGCGCGAGCAGGCACAGGCTGTTCCGCAGCCCCAGCGTCCAGCTCAATCAGCCGATGAAAACGGAGAGAATCCGCAACCGGCCGATGTCTCTACGGAGAATCCCGATGCTCCCGCAGAACCGGCGCCCCAGCCTGAGATATCGGCCGAGGACAAACTTCGTCAGGATATCCGCGCCCTGAAACGGGACGGCCTTGGTCCCATGATGGATAAGGAGCGTTTGCTGTCACAACTCATTGTAAGATACGGCGGCAAGGTAATGTGCAAGTACCATGATGAAGAGGGCCGGGATCAGGATCTGACAGTAGGACAGTTCATAGTAGGCTCGCTTAAGAATGACGGGCTGGAGTTCCGCCATCCGGTCTACAAGCGTTTTGTGGAAAATATGGCCGAGCATCTGGAGGAGAAGGAGTTCAACGCCGAGAAGTTTTTCATGTCGCACCCCGAGACATTTGTCAGTCTCACCGCCGCCAGCCTGATGGAGGAGCGCTACCAACTGAGCAAACTTTTCAAGGACAATATGCCCACCGACGATGAGGCCCACCTGCTCAAGCTCACCCGCCACATCATGGCCGACTACCAGATGGAGGTGGTCCGTCTGGAAATCAAGAAAACAGAAAAAGAGATCCAGGAGGCCTCATCGGACACTCTCGCATCTCTTCAAACCCGCTACCAGCAACTTCTGGCCGCCCGCGCTGAACTCTCCCGCACCCTTGGCGAGCGCGTCATCACCCTGTGATACAATTGGGGACAGACCCCTTTTGTATCATTTTCGCGAAATCAGGTTCATGAACTCCTCGCGGGTCTTGGCCTGATTGAAAGCGCCGGTAAAATCTGATGTAGTTGTAACGGAATTTTGTTTCTCCACGCCACGCATCTGCATGCACATGTGGCTGGCCTCTATCACCACCATCACGCCAAGGGGCTGCAGGGTGTCCTGAATGCAATCCTTTATCTGCGATGTCATGCGTTCCTGTACCTGCAGACGGCGTGCGAACACATCTACCACACGGGCAATCTTGCTAAGTCCTGTTATATAACCATTGGGGATATATGCCACGTGAGCCTTGCCGTAGAACGGCAGCATATGGTGCTCACAAAGCGAATAAAAGTCAATATCCTTTACTATGACCATCTGCCTGTAATCCTCCTTGAACATAGCCGATTTAAGGATTGCGGCAGGGTCTATCTCATATCCGCTGGTAAAGTCCAGGAGAGTCTTTGCTACACGCAGAGGAGTGCGTACCAGACCCTCACGGCCGGCATCGGGCTCTATCAGTTTGAGTATCTCCTCATAGTGATGTTTGAGTGCCAGAAACTTCTCTGAACTTTCATCGGAATATGGTATCAGTGAACTCATAGCGGAACTGTAATATCCTGATTACGTAAAATAATCATTCCCTTGTAGGGAGTTTCTTTCTTAAGTTTGCGCAAGACATCATAAGCCTCCTCATAGTAGAGGAAATCGCCTACGGTGCATAACCAGCGCGGGTTCTTGAACTCAGTGTGCACCGGCAGGTCAGGGTACTTGGAGCGGATATATCGGCCCGCCTCATTGGCCCTCTCCTTGGATGAACGTGTATTGTTTCCTGCAAAGACCTGGATACGGTATCCCTTGGCTTTGATCCTGGCTCCTGACTGTGCCTCAGATACCGTGCCGATAAGACTGTCCAGACGCTCATCCCTCTCGATGCGTATCTGTCCCTTACCCGGAATATCCCTCTCCAGTACCTGGACCAGTGTGGTTGTCTGTTGCGCACTGGCCAGGACTGTAAAGAGAAGCAGGAATACTATCAATCCTGTCTTTTTCATTTCAAATTACTTTTTCCATGCATCGATGATGCCCTTGAAGTCAGCAACCTTCAGAGAAGCGCCGCCGATAAGGCCACCGTCGATGTCAACCTTAGCAAAAAGCTCAGCAGCGTTTGAAGGCTTGCATGAGCCACCGTAAAGGATAGAAGTATCCTCAGCTATCTGCTTTCCGTACTTGTCGGCAATGACTGAACGGATGTAAGCGTGTATCTCCTCAGCCTGATCGGCAGTAGCGGTCTTACCGGTACCGATAGCCCAGATAGGCTCGTAGGCGATGGTGATGTTCTTGAACTCTTCGGCTGACAGGTTGAATACTGAACCCTCCAACTCAGCCTTTACAATCTGGTTCTGGATGCCCTTCTCACGCTCGTCGAGTGACTCACCGATGCAGAAGATAACCTTCAGACCGTTGGCGAGAGCCAGCAGAACCTTCTCCTTAAGGATCTCATAGGTCTCGTGATAGTACTCACGACGCTCTGAGTGACCCAGGATTACATACTCTGCACCTGTAGACTTAACCATAGCGGCCGATACCTCACCGGTATAAGCACCAGACTCCTTGTCAGCGCAGTTCTCGGCGCTGAGACCGATAACCTTGTGGTCAATGATATCAGAGATCTTGGCAAGATGTATGAACGGTGTGCCGATGATAACATCGCAATTGGGTTTATCGGCAGCCAACACCTGATTCAGCTCTTCTGCGAGAGCAATACCTTCCTGGAGAGTCTTGTTCATCTTCCAGTTTCCGGCAACAATTTTCTTTCTCATTTCAATAAGTATTAAAGTGTTATTGTATCATTTCTTTCAGTCTGTCAATAGCAACCAGCAGGAGCAGCGGCAGAGAGAACAGCAGCGCAACCATCCATGGGGTCTTGACAGGATCGGGCTCCGGCATCTCACCTACGCTGATTGTCTCCAGCGGTCCGCTCAGTTCCTCATCGGACGGGATGTTGGCGTGGCTCCATTTGTTCACTATCACGCCGTCCCTTATGAGCACCAGGCCCGGGTTGGAGCGTACAATGGTCTGCAGGGGTATCTCATCCGCAAACAGAAACTTAAGGTCCGCTCCGGCATTCTCGGTCCACTGCCTAATGGTCTCGGTTCCTGATGAGGTAAGCCCTATTATATTATATCCCCAATTGGAGCAATAGTCAAATATGTCATCAATAAGATCCAGGTCACTCTCACTGGCATCCTCCAGATGTGAAGATATCACCAGAAACGTGTAACCGGAATCGGCCAGGATATCCATTGTCACGTCATCCATGTCATCGTTCATGATGCTGAAATCCGTGAATGTCATGTCATGCTCCAGATAAGCGGTCCTAAGATCGGTCCCAACCTTGTAAGGCCTGAAATCCAGCACCGGCAGGTTAATGATGTTACTCACCATGAACCTGACCGATATGGCCACGATGACCACGGTCACCATCCAGTGGCGGCTCTCCGCCATGAACGGCACTATCAGTTTACGCTTTATCACAATGAACACTACCAAAGCCAGCAGGAACACGTTCTTAAAGAATGTCTGCCAGTTGGTAAGCACCACGGCATCGCCAAAACAGCCGCAGTCCTGGACGGGGTTCTTTATGGCCAGATAGAGAGTGAACGGCGTAAAGACTCCCATCATAAGCAGAGCCAGGACCGATGCGCCCTTATTGAATGCACCCACCGTGAGATATGAGCCTATCAGTATCTCAAAACCGGCCAGCATACAGGCAAAAATAAGCACCGTGGAACCCAGAATCTGGTCACCCATACCGAAAGCATAAAGGTAATCCATCAGCTTGATCTGGGTACCCATGGGGTCAACGGCCTTTACGATACCCGAGAACATGAATGTAAGACCCAGAAGGACCCGGCAGAAATTGACCAGTACCTTCTGTGGCATATCGCTATGTTCCTTTGCTTCCGTCATCAGGCTCTTATCATGCATTCTGCTGCTCCTGGATCTTTATCAGACCGAATACAGCATAGTTTATCATATCCATGTAATTGGCGTCGATACCCTCGGACACCACAGTCTTTCCCTCATGGCTCTCAATCTCCTTGGTACGGTTTATCTTTGTCAGGATAAGGTCCGTATAAGAAGTGGTGCGCATTCCGCGCCAGGCCTCATCATAGTCGTGGTTCTTCTTTTTCATCAGGTCCAGGGCTGCCTGTGAGTACTTGTCATACTCCTTAAGTGCCCAGTCGGCATCCTTATCCACAGTATCGGAGAATCCGTGCTCCAACTGAATCAAGGCAATGACTCCGTAATTTACTATGCCGATGAGTTCGGACTTGATGCCCTCGTCAATGAGTGATACACCCTTGGTCTCAATGCTGCGTATGCGCTTGGCCTTGATGAAAATCTGATCGGTCAATGACTCGGGACGCATTATACGCCACGAGGCACCGTAGTCCTGCAGTTTCTTTACATACAGGGCGCGGCACATTGCTATCACCTCCTCAAACTCCCTGTTGGTATCGGGAGTGTTCTTTTTTACACTCATATCAGTTGTATCATTGTACCCTCAGTGTCTGTCCCGGCTTGATGACGGTCTTGCTTGTAATGCCGTTCAACTTGCAGATACTGGACACAGAGGTCTCGTTCTTTAATGCTATTCCGCTCAGAGTATCCCCGCTCTTGACCCTGTAGTAGACCGCACGGGTATTCTTCTGATACACATAATAATCCGTCACTGCCTGCTGGCGTGCGAAATCAAACAGATAGGCCGGGTTGATGGCGTTGCCCAAAATCCGGGTCTCAAAATGCAGATGCGGACCTGTGGAGCGTCCCGTATTGCCGCCCAAAGCAATGGGGTCGCCGGCATGCACTATATCGTTCTCATTCACCAACTTCTTGGACAGGTGTCCGTAAAGCGTCTCCAGCCCGTTGGGATGACGTATCACCAGATAATGTCCGTAACCGCGGCGCTCGTAACGTGATATGCGTACCTTGCCGTCAAATGCGGCACGTATGGTATCACCGGTCTTTATCCTTATGTCCAGCCCGAAGTGCTGGCGGCCGCGGCGCGGACGGTATCCGAACTTATCGGTTATGTATGTGCTGTCGGTGGGCATGCAGTATCCTTTCATGGATATGATGACCGAGTCCGGCAGTTTTACATTGTCATAATTGTTCACGTAACTGTTGCTCCACTCCGGATAGAGAAATGACGCGGGATTCTCCAGGTCGATCGCCGTTCCGGCATTAAGATGTGCGGGCAGGGTTACGCTCATCATGGGTTGAACAGGTACTACGCGAGCCGGCATTGCATCCTGAGCGGTGGACTTTACCACTCCCGATACCAAAACCGTCAATAAAACCAGGAACCTGCAAACAGCCCTCATGAACATCTTTTTATTTTCAGACTGCGAAGGTAGCCAATTTCTATGAAATTGAGGACCAGTCATACTCACTTTTCTTGAGACGGCGGAGCATTCGGCCCAACAACTGGTTCTGGGGATGTGCCAGTTCGGCATCCTGTGCTATGATATCCTTGGCTATCTCACGTACGTGCTCAATCAGGGCTCCGTCACGGGCCAGATTGGCAAGTTTAAGGTCAAACGCCATACCGCTCTGCTGCGTTCCCTCCAGGTCACCGGGTCCGCGCAACTTGAGGTCGGCCTCGGCAATCTCAAAGCCGTCGCAGGTGGCTGTCATTATCTCAATGCGCTTGCGGGTATCCTCACTCAACTGGTACGGAGTTACCAACAGACAGTACGACTGGTCGGCACCGCGGCCCACGCGACCGCGCAACTGGTGCAGTTGAGACAGGCCGAACCGGTTGGCGTTCTCTATCACCATGATGCTGGCGTTAGGTACGTCCACGCCCACCTCAATCACGGTTGTGGCTACCATTATCTGGGTCTCGTTACGCTTAAAGCGCTGCATCTCGGCATCCTTCTCGGCCGGTTTCATGCGGCCGTGCACCTTGCTTACGCCGTAGCCCTGGAATCGCTCGCAGATAGTCAGGTAGCCCTCCTCCAGATTCTTGAGGTCAATCTTCTCACTCTCCTCAATGAGCGGATAGACTATATATGCCTGACGGCCCTTCTTAAGTTCGCGGTCCAGGAATGCATAGACCGATTTGTGGTTGCCGTCATAGTAGTGATCGGTTTGTATGGGCTTGCGTCCGGGTGGAAGTTCGTCAATAATTGATACGTCCAGATCACCGTACAGGGTCATGGCCAATGTACGCGGAATGGGTGTTGCAGTCATTACCAGAACGTGAGGAGGCATTGTGCTCTTGCTCCAGAGGCGTGCCCTCTGCGCTACGCCAAAACGGTGCTGCTCATCTATTACCACAAAGCCCAGGCGGCTGAATTCGACAGGATCCTCAAGCACGGCGTGGGTGCTTACCAGAATATTGACGCTGCCGTCCTTGAGTCCCTTAAGGATCTCCTCGCGGCGCTTACCCTTGATACTACCCGTTAAGAGTTCGGCACGCAGGCCCAATCCGTCGATGAAACGGCTGATATTTGCGTAATGCTGCTCGGACAGTATCTCGGTGGGAGCCATTATGCAGGCCTGATAGCCGTTGTCTATGGCTATAAGCATGGTCATGAGCGCCACCATCGTCTTGCCGCTGCCCACATCACCCTGAAGCAGGCGGTTCATCTGGCGGCCGCTGCCCATATCATTACGTATCTCGCGTATAACGCGTTTCTGTGCTCCGGTCAGGCTGAAGGGCAACTTCTCATTGTAGAACCGGTTAAAGTGCTCGCCCACACGGGCAAAAACATATCCCTTGAAACGGCGTTGGCGGTCACTTGCAAACCTGGCCAGGTTCAGTTGTATGTAGAAGAGTTCCTCAAACTTGACTCTGAGTTGTGCCAGGCGGAGTTCAAGCGGGGTGCGCGGGTTATGCAGAACCTTCAGGGCATCGGTCAGGGGCATAAGATGCTCCTTCTCTCGGAGCCAGTCGGGAAGAGTCTCCGGCAGCGGCTCAACTATGAGAGCCATCAGGTTGTTAACCAGTTTGCGGACGGCGGTCGAGTTGAGGCCCGCCTTCTTCATCTTCTCGGTAGTGTTGTAGTAGGGCTGCATGCCCATCTCTGAGAGGTTGAGATTGGCCTCCAGGTCAATCTCGGGATGCGCCACATTCACACGGCCGCCAAATATGGTAGGCTTGCCGAATACCACGTATTCCACACCGGGCCGATATCGGTCAAGTGTATATTTTATTCCGCTGAACCACACCAGGTCGGCAACGCCGGTTCCATCGCTGAAATGGGCCACAAGACGCTGTTTGCGCCCCTCACCTATCTGCTCAAAGCTCAGTATCTTACCCTTCAATTGGATATAGGGCATGGTGCCGTCCACCTCCCTAACCTGGAAGATGCGGCTGCGATCAATGTATTTGTAAGGAAAATAGTAAAGCAGATCCTGCAGCGTGCTTATCTGGAGCTCGCTTTTTAAAAGAGCGGCTCTTGCCGGACCTACACCGGGCAGATACTTGACGTCACGCTGATCAAGGTCAAGCATCAGGCACGCCCGAACATCATCTTTTCACAAACCGAGGCCGTAACCTCGTCACCGCGAAGCAGGCTGATGATAGCCTTTGCAAACTCAACAGCAGCGGCGGGACCGCATGCGGTAATCAGGTTTCCGTCCTTCTGAACGAATGTCTCCTTGCAGTCGGCACCCTTGAGCATACCCTCGCAACCGGGATAGCATGTGGCTGTACGTCCCTGCAGCAATCCGTGCTTGCCCAGCACCGTAGGAGCTGCGCAGATGGCGCCTACCGGCAGGTTCTTGGCCATAGCCTCACGCAGCAGAGCCTCCAGACCCTTGTGCTTGCCCAAATTGGTTGCACCGGGCTGTCCGCCGGGCAGAATCAGCATCTCGGCATCGCTGAAATCAGTGTTCTCAAACAGGTCATCGGCCTGAACGGGAATACCCTGGCTGCTCTTGACCAGAAACTCATCGGATATGGATATGGTGTTGACCTCTACGCCGGCGCGGATAAGCATATCCAGCGGGGTTATGGTCTCTATGGCTTCAAAGCCTTCGGCAAGGAAAATGTATACCATATGTTATTTCAGTTTGAAGTAGTAGGTTATGGTTCCGCTCTGGTTGTTCTCACCGCCTATAGCGTTGAACTTGGTCCGACGAGCGGCCTCAACAGCTGCGTTTCTGAGTTGCAGGTTGGTGGTGTTGGTACGGTTGTTGATTCGGGTGTCAATCACATTGCCTTCCGGGTCAACCGTTATTGTCACAACCACACGGCCCTCTTCCTGGATTCCGTTGTAAGCGGGACGCGGAAGTTCACCCAGCATATCACGACCATCTAAGTCCCACGTTCCGTAACTGCCAACACCGGTGGGTTTACCCTGAGTGGCGTTACCCTCGGTGGAGCCGGGAGTTCCCTGGACGTCGCTGTTGTTCTCGGTTGGAGTGCTGGCCTGCATCGTGCTGCTGCGGCCAAAGGCGTTGGCCATCAGGTTCTGGGCTTGCTCGGCAGCCTGGCGCTCCTGCTCGGCGCGAATTTCCTCGGGGGTTGGCTGACGGGGAGTCTCCACGGGCTTGACGGGCTTCTCCTTCTCGCCGCTCTCAATGGCTACCGTCTCCTCCAGATTCTGGGTGATGGTGGGCTCGGCCTGAGGTGCTGTGGGAACCGGTACGGCTGCGGGTGCGGGAGCCGGCATGGAGTTGACCTCGGTGAACTCATAGTCGGCATCCAGGTTTCCCATATTGCCCAGCATCACGGGCACGCCGCTCTCTGCCTGAGCCACCGGTTTGTTAAGGTGCAGCAACAGCAGCAGAACAATAGCCAGACCGTGAAGCAGTATGGTCCAAAGAACTGAGAATATGTCAAATTTCTCCCTTTTCATCGGTCGTTATTTGCGGTCGGGACGGCGTGTGGCAAGCACCACCTTGAACTGGTTCTCATTAGCTATGTTCAAGACCTTGACAATCTCCTTGTAGGGGACGGACTCATCGGCATAAAGTGCCACGTACATTTCGGGCTCCTTCTGTGAGCAGTCAATCAGGAAATCGGTCAGTTCCTCAAACACAATGGGCATCTCGTCATCATTGCCAAAAGCCGTGTAGTAATTCAGGTCGCGGTCTATGATGACGCGGGTGAGCGGCTTGGCCGATGTCTGCTGCGAACTCTGCGGCAGCAGCACCTTGATGGCATTGGGGCTCACCATGGTTGATGTTATCATAAAGAATATCAGCAGCAGGAATATGATGTCGGTCATGGACGACATGCTGAACTGCGGCGATACCTTATTGCGTCTCTTTAGCATATCACTTCTCCAGATTAACGGTGAAATCCTGAATGAATGACTCCATCTCGTTGGCAATACTGTCTACGCGAGCCACCAGATAGTTGTATGCAAACAGTGCTATGATACCTACAATCAGACCGCCTACGGTGGTGATCATAGCCTCATAGATACCGCTCGAGAGCAGTGAAACGTCAATGTTGTTACCGGCATTGGCCATCTCCCAGAATGCGCGAACCATACCGATAACCGTACCCAGGAAACCTATCATCGGGGCGGCGCTGGCAATGGTAGAAAGGCCTTTAAGACCCTTCTCCAGCTTGGCTATCTCCACGTTGGCGGCATTCTCCATACCCAACTGAATATCTTTAGAGTCATGATCGGACAGACCTATGCCCTTCTCAACTATACGGCTCAGAGGTGAAGCAGTAGCCTGACAGAATATCTGGGCCGACTTGATCTCACCGCTCTTCATGTAGTCGTTGATACGGTCCATGAAATGGGGATCCTTGATGGCAGCCTTGCGATAAATGGCTATGCGGTTAAAGAAGATGTAGAAGCATACTATTGACAGCAACAGCAGGACCAACATGATCCAACCGCCCTTAAGGGCCATGTCAAAAAGATTCATCTTGTCGGTAGCCTCCTCGGCCAACTGTGCAACAACCGGGCTCTGTGCCGCTGTGTCGCCTAATGTCTGTGCAAGTGTAGCTGATTGTAAGAACATATTATCTAATGCATTTTTTATATTCGCTGATTGTCTTTTCAAGTCCCAGATAGAGAGCGTCGCACACCAGAGCGTGACCTATCGACACCTCATCAATCCAAGGAATCTGCTCCTTGAGGTACTTAAGGTTCACAAGGCTCAGGTCATGGCCTGCGTTGAGTCCCATGCCACACTCGCGGGCCTTGCGGGCAGCCTCCACGAACGGCTTGACAGCGGTCGCGGGATCCAGTTCCACATAATTGGTGGCATAGGGCTCGGTATAGAGTTCCACTCGGTCTGCACCGGCCTTGGCTGCCATTTCAATCATCAGCGGATTGGCATCGACAAATACCGATGCCCTTATCCCGTTGCTCTTGAGTTCCGATACTATATCGGTCAGGAACGCCTGGTTGTTGAGTGTGTCCCAGCCGTGATTTGATGTTATCTGATCGGGGCTGTCGGGCACCAATGTCACCTGAGCTGGCTTAATCTTGGATACCAGTTCCATAAATGCCGGAGCGGGATATCCTTCTATGTTGAACTCTGTGGTGAGTACCTTTTTGAGGTCATAAACGTCCTGACGGCGTATGTGGCGCTCATCGGGACGCGGGTGAACGGTAATGCCGTCGGCACCGAACCTCTCGCAGTCCAGGGCTACCTTGACTACGTCGGGGTTGTTGCCGCCGCGCGCGTTGCGTATGGTGGCTATCTTGTTGATATTTACACTTAATCTGGTCATAAGTCCTTTCACTTTGATAAAATGAACTATCTTTGCCGGGAGCTGATGCTCCAATCAGCAAAGGTAACGAATTATTCGATAAAGCGTATGCGTTTTGCCATTTTCGGAAACCCGTCATCAGGTAAGTTCTGCGGCCATGAGCAGCAGTTCTTCAACCTGTTGCGCTCACTCGGTGACCAGATTGCCGTAGACCGCCCCTATTATGAGTTCCTGACCCGCCAGAAGGGCCTTGACATTCCCTATGACACCCTGTTTGACGGAACTGACTTTACGGCCGATGCAGTCATCAGCGTTGGTGGCGACGGCACGTTCCTGCGCACCGCCACCCGTGTAGGCTGCAAGGGCATCCCCATGGTTGGTATCAACACCGGCCGTCTGGGCTTCCTGGCCGATATCACCACCGACCGCATTACCGATGCCATAACCCGCATACACAACGGTGATTATACACTTGAGGAGCGCAACCTCCTGCAAGTAAGCATGGAAGGTCTGCCCCAGGGCCACACCCCCTACGCCCTCAACGACATAGCCATTCTTAAGCACGATATCTCATCGATGATCCAGATTGAGACCAGCGTGGGTGGCACCCACATGATCACCTATCAGGCCGACGGTCTGGTTGTAGCCACACCCACCGGCTCCACCGCCTACTCCCTGAGCGTAGGAGGTCCCATCATCGCCCCAGGCACCAACGTGATCTGTCTCACCCCGGTTGCCCCGCACAGCCTGACCATGCGCCCCCTGGTACTCCCCGCCGATGAAACCATCCGCCTGGACGTAACCAGCCGCAGCCACAGTTTCCTGGTATCCATAGACGGAAACAGTTTCAGCTGCCCCGAGCACACCGCCATCGAGATCAGCCGCGCCCCCTACCGCATCAGCGTCATCAAGCCCGCCAAAGGAGACTTCTTTGCCACCCTCCGCGAGAAAATGCTCTGGGGCACCGACTCCCGCAAGTGATACCATTGGGGACGGTTCCGTTTGGTACTGTTTTTTCATAACAAAAGCAGCGATTGGCTAACTACCATCGCTGCTTTCTATTTGTTTATCAGTATCTTGCAAGAAAAACAGTACCAAACGGAACCGTCCCCAATGGTATCACTTCAGCACCTTGGAGTAGGATTCAAGGAAGCGGTCGGCATCCAGTTTGGTGATGCACAGAGGCGGGAGGAGGCGGATTACGTTGGTGCCACTTACTCCGGTAAATATGTGCTCTTCAAAGAGCAGACGCTGACGGATTTCCTTGATGGGTTGGTCAAACTCCATTCCTATCATGAGGCCGCGGCCGCGCACCTCCTTGGGTCCGGGAATCTGACGGAGCTGCTCAAGCAGATAAGAACCTACATTGGCGGCATTCTCTACCAGATGCTCGCTTTCCATCACATCGAGCACTGCGTTTGCGGCAGCGCAAGCCAGATGGTTGCCGCCAAACGTGGTTCCCAGTTGGCCGATGACCGGCTGGAACATGGGGCTGATAAGCAGACCTCCGCAGGGCAGACCGTTGGCTATACCCTTGGCTACGGTGATAAGGTCCGGCTTGATGCCGTTGTATTGGTGGGCAAAGAACTTGCCGCTGCGGCCGTAACCGCTCTGTATCTCATCCAGAATCAGGACAGTGCCATTGGCGGTGCAGGCCTCGCGGATTCCGTGCATGTATTCATCGGTCGGTACCTGGATACCTCCAACTCCCTGGATGCCTTCTATTATCAGGGCAGCCACATCACCCTTGGCAAGCTCGGCCTTTGCAGCATCCAGATCTCCCCAAGGCAGATAGGTCACATGACCACATGCGTTGATGGGGGCAATGATCTTGGGGTTATCGGTCACCTCGACAGCCAGTGATGTACGGCCGTGGAATGCTTTCTTAAGGGAGAGCACGCGGCTTCGGCCGGTATGGAACGATGCCAGCTTGAGGGCGTTCTCATTGGCCTCGGCACCGCTGTTGATCATGAAGAAACTGTAATCCTCATAACCGCAAACGCGGCCCAGATGCTCGGCAAACTGCTCCTGCAGACGGTTTATCACGGAATTTGAGTAGAAGCCCAGAGTAGCCACCTGACGGCTCACGGCCTCCACATAATGCGGGTGTGCATGGCCGATGCTAATCACTGCGTGACCACCATAGAGGTCCAGGTACTCCTGGCCGTTCTCATCCCACACTTTCTGGCCCTGTCCCTTTACGATATTGACCGGGAACAGGCTATATACTGGAAATAATTTCATAGTTTAGAAACCGGAGGACTTCAGAATCAAACCGGTCGTTTCTTTCAAGTTGAATAATAAATTCATGTTATGGACAGCGGTTCCGCTGGCGCCCTTCAGGAGGTTGTCTATGCAGGAAACCACAAGCAGCTTGTCATCATGCTTCTCCAGATGGATAAGACACTTGTTGGTGTTTACCACCTGCTTAAGGTCAATCTGCTCCTCAACCACATGCACAAAAGAGTCGGCTTCATAATACTCACGGTAAATCTTGTAGAGTTCATCAATATCGACGGCATTCTTTACAACCACTGTAGCGAATATGCCACGGGTAAAGTCACCGCGATAAGGGATGAAGTTGATATCGGAGTCAAAGCTGCTCTGCAGGTGCCTGATGGACTGAATGATTTCGGGCAGATGCTGATGCGTGAACGGCTTGTAGATGCTGATGTTGTTGTTGCGCCAACTGAAGTGCGTAGTTGCACCGGGCTTTACGCCTGCACCCGTGCTGCCTGTGATGGCATTCACGTAGATATCGTCGTTGAGCATCAGGTTGCGTGCCAGAGGCAGCAGTGCCAGCTGGATGGCAGTGGCAAAGCAGCCGGGATTGGCTACGTACTGGCTCTTGCAGATGGCACGACGGTTCAGTTCGGGCAGTCCGTATATGAACGGATTGTCTTCGGCCTCCAAGCGGTAATCCATGGAGAGGTCTATCACTTTGAGCCCCTCGGGCAGGGTGTTGGCCTCCATGAACTTGCGGGTATCGCCGTGAGCGGTGCAGAAAAACAGCACATCGATGGTATCCAGCGGCAACTGATCGGTGAAAACCATATCGGTCTCACCCATCAGGCCCTCATGTACGGCGCTAAGTTTATTGCCTGCGTTGCTGGTACTGTTAACGAAAACAATCTCGGCATCGGGATGCCCCAGCAGGATACGTATAAGTTCACCGGCGGTATAACCGGCTCCTCCAATTATTCCTACTTTTATCATTTCTTCTCAGGCATTACCAGAGCGCAGATTAGGTAAGCCAACAGGCCACCTCCGGCGCACAGAAGTAATACAAGGAATATGATGCGCATTATTGTTACATCAACATCAAAATACTCTGCAAAACCGGCGCATACACCAAAAATCTTCTTATTGGCACTTGATCTCTGAAGTTTCTTTCCTTCTGACATAATCTCTTAATTTTAAAAGTTAGTAAACAAGGGTAAATATACTCATTTTTATCTTTCCTCATCCGGATGAACGCTGTAATAAGCGCGCAGCGGGGTAGAAGTGATCTTGATGAATCCCTTGGCATCATCGGCCGTCCATGCCTTAGCACCCTCACCGTACTCACCCAGTTTGTTGTGTACCAGGTCATCGGGTGTGTCGCAACCTACGGTCTGGAAACTGTAAGGACGCAGTTCCAAAGTCACGGTTCCATTCACGTTACGCTGTGAACTGGCCAGCATTGCCTCGATATCGGGCATTACGGGCTCCAGGTACTGTGACTCATGCAGGAACATTCCGTACCAGTTGGCCACCTGATCCTTCCAGTACTGCTGCCACTTGGACAGAGTGTACTTCTCAAGGAAACGGTGTGCGCCGATGATAAGCATCGGGGCTGCAGCCTCAAAGCCCACGCGGCCCTTGATGCCGATGATGGTATCACCTACGTGACAGTCACGGCCGATGGCATATGCGGCACCTATCTTCTCAACCTCCTGAATGGCCTTGATGCGGTCATCGAACTTCTTGCCGTTAACGGCAACCAGCTCACCCTTCTCAAAGCCCAGGCTCAGAATCTCTGAACCCTCCTTGGTGGGGTGCTTCAGGTAAGCGCTCTCGGGCAGACCCTGCTTGCTGTCCAGAATCTCACCGCCGCAGATTGATGTACCCCAGATACCCACGTTGTATGAGTACTTGAGCTTGGTGAAATCGGCGCTGAAACCGTTGGCATTCAGATAATCGATCTCCTCCTTACGGCTCAGGTTGCGGTCACGGGTAAGAGTGATGATCTCTACACCGGGAGCCTTTACCAGGAAGGTCATATCAAAACGTATCTGGTCGTTGCCGGCACCGGTTGAGCCGTGTGCTATTGCATCGGCACCTATCTCATTGGCATACTTGGCAATTGCCAGTGCCTGGAAGATTCTCTCTGATGAGACGGATATGGGGTAGCAATTGTTACGCAGAACATTGCCGTAAACCATATACTTGAGTGATTTTTCATAATACTCCTGAGTTACGTCAAGTGTTACGTACTTGACAGCACCCAGCTTATAGGCGTTCTCCTCATTCTTCTTGAGTTGCTCGGGGCTGAAACCGCCGGTATTGGCGCATGCGGCATAAACCTCATAACCCATTTCTTTGGTCAGATACATCACGTTGTAGCTTGTATCCAGACCACCCGAAAATGCAACTACTACTTTCTTCTTAGCCATATTATTTATTGTTTTCTATTTCCTTGATTCTTTTAAGTACATCGTCCGATATCTTGGCGGGCAGATACTCCTCTGGGTCATACAGCATACCGGTGCAGATGCAGTACTTGCGGCCGGTACGATGCAGGATGTCCACGTTGACGCAACCCTCACAACCCTTCCAGAAAGCTTCATCCTGAGTAAGGTCTGCAAACGTTACGGGTTTGTAACCCAACTGGGTGTTCATGGCCATCACAGCAGCACCGCTTGTAAGCGAGAATATTTTGGCGTGCGGCCAGCGGATACGGGCCAGTGTGAATGTCATGTCCTTGATACGTTTGGCCAATCCGCGTCCGCGGTAATCGGGGTGAACAATCAGACCCGATGTGGTCACGTATTTCTTGTCCTGCCAGGTCTCGATGTAACTGAAACCGGCAAATTTGTCACCATCGAGTGCAATGACCGCCTTGGCCTCGCGCATCTTGTTGAGTAAATATTCGTGGGTACGCTTGGCTATGCCTGTTCCACGCACTTTAGCAGCTTCAGATATGGTTTCCAGGATGGTGTCCACGTATTTCTCGTGTGACTCATCGGCCACCACTACCTCAATTTGGTCTTTCATTTCTTTGAAAGTCGGTATTTTATGTTCTTTATAATGATATTATGATCGGTTCGAGCAAACGCTTTATCTCCATGCGGTTTGCACCTTCGGCCAATACGATGAGCAGAGTGTCATCACCTGCAATTGTACCAAGTACGCCGGGCAGGTTGTGGTTGTCAACATCATATGCAAGACTGCTGGCATAACCGGGTTTGGTCTTTATGACTGCCATGTTTCCTGAGAAGTTCAGAGATACAAAACCGTAACGGGGCTGATTGAGAACTGTCTCTTCGGCCGAACCGTTACTGCTCTTTTTCTGAAGGATAGCATGATTAGGCAGTACATAGAGATAATCGCCGTAGGTATTGGCAACCTTTGAGATTTTCATCTTCTTGAGGTCACGTGAAAGAGTGGCCTGGGTCACCGAGTAACCCTTGGAGTTCAGAACCTGAAGCAGCTGGTCCTGATTCTTGATATCCTGCTCTGAAATGATGAGCCGGATTGCTTCCAAACGATTGTTCTTATTCTTCATATTGCATAAATATTCTCGTTTCGGCTGCAAAATTAGGAATAAATATTATTCATTATACATTCGCATGAGAAATAATTATGCAAAAATCATTTAAAAAATAAGGAGACGACCCTCTGGGCCGCCTCCCGTTATTGCATAATGTATATACCTTAATTAATCAAGTTCCTGATCGGCCTCGTAGCCGCCAAGCAGACGTATCTGGTTCTTGAGCATTGCAAACTGCTGGAACAGGTCGTGTACGGGGCGCTCATCGTCATAAGTCATGGGCTTCTTGACGTAGAATGAGAGCCACTCCTGAACGCCGCTCATGCCTGCCCTTAGTGCCAGGTCTGTGAATATGAGCAGATCCAGGCAGATAGGCGCTGCCAGGATTGAGTCGCGGCACAGGAAATTGACCTTGATCTGCATGGGATAGTTCATCCAGCCGAATATGTCGATGTTGTCCCAACTCTCCTTGTTGTCCTTGCGGGGCGGATAGTAGTTGATCTTTACCTTATGATATATATCGGTATAGAGCTCGGGGTATTCATCCTGCTCCAGTATCCACTCTATCGATGATGCCTTGCTTATGCGCTTGGTCTCAAAGTTGTCGGGGTGCTCTATGACCTGACCGTCACGGTTGCCCAGGATATTGGTCGAGAACCAACCCTCAACACCCAGCAAACGGGTGTGGAATATGGGAGCCATAGCGCTCTTCATCATGGTCTGGCCGCTCTTGAAATCCTTGCCTACAATAGGAAGGTTCTGCTTCCTGGAGAGCTCAAACATAGCGGGTATATCCACGCACACATTGGGAGCACCCATTATGAACGGGCAACCCTCCATCAGTGCGGCGTATGCATAAATCATGCTGGGCGACAGGTGCTCGCGGTCATCGGCCTTCATTGCGGCCTCAAAGCCTGCAAGTGAGCCGTGAACCTGCTCGTTGCGCGGGGTATATTTCTCGGTGCTGGCAATCCAGAATACTATTACGCGGTCGCAGCCGTTCTCCTTCTTGAAGTTCCGGATGTCGCGGCGCAGGTTCTGGGCGTAGTTCCAGCGGGTATCGGTAGGCATAGCCCACAGAGGATCGGGCACGCGGCCGAACTGCGGGTCAACCAAGTTCTTTGCATAATCGGGATCAAAGCATGCCTTCATGGGCTTGATGCGCTCCAACTCGTCACGCACCGGCTCTATATCCTCACGCTTAAGCACCTGGCAGTAAAGTGCGCTCTCATATGCGTTGTCGGTGAATACGTCCCAGGCGCCGAACACTATATCGTTCAAATTGGTCAGCGGAACTATCTCACCTACATGCTTGTACTGTTTCTTATCGCCGCGTCCCACGCGCATCTTTCCTATCTGAGTGAAAGATCCCACGGGATTGGCAAGTCCCTTTCGGGCCATCAGAGTACCGGTAATAAGGGTTGTCGATACCGCACCAAGTCCTACACACAGCACTCCAAGCTTACCCTCTGCCGGCTTTATATTCATTGTCATATCTACCTCTATTTTTGTAAATAGCAAAGGTAGTCAAAAAACCGACATTGTTCATTTAATTTCCAAGAATATGCATTTTCTGCACCTCTCCCCCCCCGACCTTAGGGAGAGAAATGGCCCTACGTGCGTTATGATTCCCCAAGGTCAGGGGGCAACGCAGGTTCTGGCGTATTTCCGGCTCACCTTAGGGAGAGAAATGGCCCTACGTGCGTTATGGTTCCCTAAGGTCGGGGGGCAACGCAGGTTCTGGCGTATTTCCGGCTCACCTTAGGGAGAAAAATGGCCGTACCCGCGTTGTATATCCCCAAGGTGGAGGGGGTAACGCAGGTACGAGCGTATTTACCACGCACCTTAGGGAAAAAAATGGCCCGTACGCGGTATGGTTCCCTAAGGTCAGGGGACTAAGCGGTTTCCTCCTTCAGCTCACTGAGGAGCACCATCAGGTCGCTGATATCGGACTCAGTGAGGTCGCTGTCGCGGATAAAGGTGTTCAGAAGGGATTTGGCCGATCCCCCAAAGAGGTTGTCCTTCATGTGCTTGAGTATCCATCGGTTGTACTCCGGCTTCTCCACAAGCGGATAGAAGATATACTTCTTGCCCTCGCGCTTGTGGGCCAGAAAACCCTTCTCCTCCAGAATCTTCATGAACGTCTGGATAGTATTGTATGCAGGCTTGGGCTCAGGCAGCCGCTGCAGGACATCCTCCACGCAGCAGTTGCGCTGTTCCCAGATCACATTCATGACCTCCTGCTCTCTATCTGATAATGCTTTCATAATGAGGTCAACGTACTGAACTTAAATCATAACTCACCTGATAGGTAAGATAAGGAGGATTTACATACTCACGCATTATCTTTTCCACTTCCTTTTTTACGCGCCCGGAGCAGGAATAATCATATTTGAGGTTTGCCTTAAGTCCTTGAACTTTATCAGGTTCGAGTATTGTTGTATTAATGTATCCCCTCAACAAACCGATATTATCGGAAGGGATTGGAGTGTCTGACCGGAGAGTGGTTGTAGATCCCCCCTCTTTGTGCCACTGTCCTGCAAAGCTTATTTCGTTATTCTCATTTATCGTTACAATAAAATAACTGTCATTCTTTAAATCAATCATTGCAACAGGAGCAGGAGGTACTGATTTGATATATGGCTCGCGTGTGAAAATGATATTCTCATCCGAGTAACTCTTCTGTAGTTGCCTTATAACCTCGGCGCAAATATCCAGGTGGTTATCCCTGTTATACATCACAAACACTTTTTCCGGATATTTTACCTCAACCGTACTTAAGCTTTTGGCATGTTCAAAATCATTGTCAAGACTGGGCAGGTAAGCACGCTGATAGTTATTCTGTCCTGCAATGTTAAACCAGATAGAGCCATCGGCCTCAATCGTAATGAAATGATTCAATTGATTGATTTTTAAATCGTCATCCTGATCCTGAACGTAGCCGAATTTCGTAAGGAAAGCCAATGTATCATAAGGTTCAGGCGTTACCATCGGCTCTTCAACAGTCGGAGCCGATGCATCAGAAGAGGTGTCCTGAACGGTATCAGACTTGCAGGCCGATGCCAACAGGATGAGAACTGCCACTGCGGGCAACAAAAGCAATGCTCTAAAGCAAGCAAAGGGAGAAGATTGGTTACGTTTCATCATAGTTATACGTTTTTTGGTTGAACAATCGGCAAAATTGCTGGTCACATACCCTATCCTGCCGCTGAGTGCGGCCTGGACAAGGCAGAGCTGATACTGGCGCTCGTTGAGTCCGTCGGCCAGCACGGCGGCATCGGCCTCATACTCGTGCACCTCCTGGAGGCTGCGCTTAAGGGCCCACGCGGCGGGATTGAACCACTGCAGCGCGCAAACCATCTGTGCCATAAGCACATCGATCGAGTGACGGTGGTGTATATGTGCCTGCTCATGCTCTATTATCATACGGGAGTTGTCCGATTCATAATCACTGCGGCTTATTATTATGGTGTGGCGCCAGCTGGTGGGCTGGAACTGACCGTCGCACACCAGCAGCACGGAGCCGTCATTCAGCTTACGGCCACCAAGACGGCACAGCGTCTCAACGCGGATCACGCCTATCAGAAGCCTGATCATAAAGAAGGCCACACCCATAAGATATAAATAGGTAATGATTGTAATCCAGTGCATCCGCATCAGAACCTCCATCATCTTTACGCCCGTGGTGGCGCTGGTCCTGATATCGGGTTGGGATGCTACCGATGTCACTGCACCTACAGGTTCCTCCATCGGAGCAGGCTCATAGACCATCTCCATAGGCGCATACTCATCGGCATAAAGATATTGGGGAACAGACTTTGATGTGGGGGCATCGGCCACCTTATTGTTCAGCTTTATGCCATCAATCCTGACGGCGGGCAGAACTGCAGACAAAACAAGGATTGAGAGCAGTAGAATCCTGTTAAACCGGTGCAATGTAGTGCGGCTCAGGGCCAACCGGTAAACCCCGTAGAGAAGGGTCAGGCAAACGGCTGATAAAACAAGGTAAATCATATCAATGGAGCATTAATTGGTTAATCTCTTGGGCAAAGAAATAATCCAGAATTTCCAAATCCTAACGTTTTAGGAGAAAAAGTCCTAAACTCTTAGGATTTTAACCTTTATTATTAGGACTTGGGCCTCACCCCTCCACCTTAGGGAAGAAAAATGGCCCGTACGCGGTATGACTCCCTAAGGTCAAAGGGGTACGCTGGTACGGGCGTATTTCCACGCCACCTTAGGGAGAAAAAATGGCCCGTACGCGAAATGACTCCCTAAGGTCAAAGGGGTACGCAGGTACGAGCGTATTTCCACGCCACCTTAGGGAAGAAAAATGGCCCGTACGCGATATGACTCCCTAAGGTCAGGGGGTGTTAAAGGAAACGATTACTTTTGTAGAGAACTATAAGATTACTTCTATGAAATGGCGTAAGTACGGATGGATGGTGCCGGTAATCATCATCATTGTGAATGTGTGCGCAATATGGATAAGGTGGAGTGCCCTGCCCCATGTGCTTCCGGCCCACTTTGACCCCGCAGGCAATGCCAGTGGCTCCATGGACAGGACAACGCTGATATACTACCCCATTATCAGCCTCATGCTCTGCCTGGTTACATACGGTATTTATACCCTGGCTAACAACATGTTCAAACTAAAACCCGATGAAAAAGGCCTGCGCCTTTGCGGACTACACGTGTTTGCATCGTGCCTTGCGCTCACCGTCCTGAGCTCAACACTCGTAACGCTCACCATGGGCACCAACCCGCTGTTCATGTTCGCCGAGCCGGTACTCATCCTGGCCGGAACAGTTACATTAATAATCTGCCTGATAAAAAAGTAATATGGCACAACTGATTGCATTCATAGTCCTTGAGATTTTTAACCTTGTCATGGGAACAGTTATCCTGTCGGGTAAGATGGATAACTTTATCCGGAACAGTTTTGAATTAACACCCAAAGATGCCGGGAAGTTTGACATCAGACGTCTGAGGATTCTTATGGGTGCATTCTTTTTAATCCTGATACCTATATTCTGTCTCCTCCTTTTCACTGAAAGCACAAATTGGGCAGGACACGCGTTAACCGCATCCACATTCTTTCTGGTTATAGTATATTACATACTTGTCTATACGTGGGCTAAAAAATAGCCACAAATCCACCACGAGCCGGGAGCGTTAACTTACCGGCTTTAACGTTTTGGCCGATGTTGAAGCCTTTGCCGGGCTCGTTGCCACGGTCGGTGATTAAAGTCTTGAGCACCACTGAGTTTCCTATTCTGGAGTAATCAGGCTCAATAGTGAGTTCCTCATTCGTGCCGTTGATGCCGGCAATGTACCATGTGTCACCATGTCGGCGGGCAATCACTGCGCTTTGTCCCGGATATCCAGCCAGCAGGCGGGTATCGTCCCAGGCCGATGGCAGACCGGACAGCAATGAACGCACCTGCTCCGGCAGGCTAAGATAAGCCTCGGGGCGATCGGCCATGTGCTGCAGACCTGACTCAAAGAGAATGGGCAGAGCCAGCTCATGGCAATCAGTAGTGATATGCGGGTTCTGGCTGTCGGTAAAGGTGCAGGGAGTGTAATCCATCGGGCCTATCACATTGCGCGTAAAGGGCAGCGTTGCATTGTGTGCGGCAGCGGCATTGGTCATGCGGCGGTTGTTGTTGTACCACTCGGCGCCATAGACTGCCTCCATAGACATCAGGTTGGGCCAGGTGCGGCTCCAACCGCGCGGTATGGTGCATCCGTGGAAATCAACCAGCAGATGATGTCGGGCCGCATCCTCCAGGATATCCAGATAGTAGTCAACCATCTCATGGCCATCGGGCAGGAAGAAATCCACCTTGATGCCGGTGGCACCCATCTGCTCCAGGCGGGTCATCTCCTTTTCGCGGGCCTCTTTGGTGCGTAATCTATCCTGCGGTCCCGGAGCGCCGTTTCCAATCCACGATGTGCCGGAATTGTACCAAAGGTTTACCTTTACACCGCGTTCGCGCGCGTATGCCATGGCATCCTCAATGTTGCCGCCGTTGGCCATCTCATCCCACTCCCAGTCAATAAGGGTGTAGGGCCAGCCCATATCGTGTGCCAGGTCAATATACTCCTTGACCTTTTGGAAATCCTTTGAACTGTGGTTGTATGCCCAGTAAATCCACGATGATACGCCCGGCTTTATCCATGAAGTATCCTCAATCTTACACTTTTCGGAAAAATCCGTAACCATAGTTGATTCAACGATATCGGCCAAAGAACCAACCATAATAATTCGCCACGGATGCAGATTGCCTTGATCCTGGTCAGTATAGGTCAAGGTGTACTCTTGGCCTTTGCAATCCAGATAAGAACAGGAGTTGCCGTGTCTGATACCTGATTCCGTAATAAGTCCGAAAACACCGTTTCCGTATTCTATCAGGGCCGGGTATCCGTATTTGCCGTCTTTGGCCGATGTACTCATAGGATAGAACCCCTCGTAATCCGTCTTAAGCTGCTGCATCCATCGTTTAGTTCCCTCAGGGATTACATATGTGATACTATCATCGGATTCGTTGAATGAAAACGCCACACCGTTATCCGTTGCTACAAACGTTATAGTGATAGGATTACCGGTACCGTTACTTCCTACGTACCACATCCCATTACTGCTGTAAGAGCATTCAGACCGCTTGCCTGACAACATGCTGTAGGTTTCATCCTCTTGTCCTTTTATGAAATAGCAGTCTTTGAAGGTTCCGTTACCTATCTTGACGGTCTGAACCTCGACATCATCATAAAGCACCTCGAAATAGCCGTCAGTCACTTTTACGCTGACCCTGCCGTTAGGGGAACTGATCTGCTGGAAAACGTCACTCTTACTACCCGCGCAACTGACCGATGTCCAGGCAAACATCAATGCGCTCACAAACAAAAAACAAATCTTTCTCATAGCAATGCCAAAAATAGGAATAATTGAAACAAAGAGCAAAAAATAAGAAGAGACGCGGTTACGTCTCTTCTTAACTGTGGTGCCACCGGGAATCGAACCAGGGACACAAGGATTTTCAGTCCTTTGCTCTACCAACTGAGCTATGACACCAGAAACATTTGTCTCAAATGCGGGTGCAAAGATACGCACTTTTTTAACTCCGGCAAGTTTTTGAGAGCAAAAAAAGTGCATATCACGAAAAAATCAATTAACTTTGCACCGCAATTATGCAAGGATCGGAATGTAGCGCAGTTGGTAGCGCACTACGTTCGGGACGTAGGGGTCGGGCGTTCGAGTCGCCTCATTCCGACCAAAAGAGGGAGCCAAATCGGCTCCCTCTTTTTTATTTTGCAGCCATCTGCTTGAAGGCTTCACCAAAGATGTAGTAGCTGGTGTTGCCGGCGATGGTGCCTTCATTCTGGCCCCACAGGAATGGCCAATCATCAAAGTTCTCAAAGTGGTCGGGCTTGCGGAACAGCAGGCCGGGAGCCACGTTTCCGGGAATGAATGACAGATCTGCACGGTTGTTGCCGTAGAACACCTGCTTGGGACGAGCTGCACCTACCGTAGCAACCAGCGAGTAGTTGTGGTACGGGTGGCAACCGAACATGAATGCGGCAGCGTTATAAGCGTACTTCTTGTCAATGATATCCGGGAAGTAGAGGTTTGCAAATGCTGCGGTGGTTCCGTATGTTACCACAGCGCCGCTGCCGGCCCAGTTACCCTCACCGATAGGCACACCGTACGGGTTGTTGCCCGTAACCTGCTCCAGATAATCCTTATACTTCTCGGCATACGGACGCAGACGCTCCTTATAAGCGGCATCCATATAAGGTATGGCATCCATAGCGGTGCGGATACTGCCGTTCACGTTGCGGTCCAATGCGGGCCAAATCTGCTCTACAAACTGGTCGATGTATGATTTCTCACCTGTTGCTATATAAAGCTGCAGGTTTGTTGCCATATTACCGCCACCTCCACGGTTGCCGCCACCAAAGTTCTGACCGCCCTGGCGGTTGCGGTTATTGGCCATGCGGCTCTGCATCAACTTGGTAGCCTCCTCCTGAAGTCGCTTGGACTGCTTCAAGCAGCGTGCTGCCAGGTCATCGTTGTAACCCTTAAGCACGCGGCTGGCTGCTGCGAACATATTGGCTGCGTTGATATCGCTGTTGGGATTACGGTTGGTGAAAGCCCACATGTCGTCGGGAGTACCGCTGCGCTTGCCATCGGCCGATTTTACATACTTGGGCAGGCTGGGATCATAGTGCAGACCGTCTGTGATGGCGGCAGCATCACCCAGGTGATGATAGTTGTCCAGGACAGAGTTGGACAGGGTTGATGACATAAAGCCGATGTTCTCGGCCTGAGCCAGCAGGTTAAGCACACCATGCTCGATGTACTGCAGCAGGTCGGGTTTACCGTCGGGACGGTGCAGGTCTACGTAACGCTGCTCCTCGCTCACGAATGTCTCATCACGCATGGGATGGAAGAGTTCCCAGGCGGCCACCATGTTCTGAACTACACTGATATTTGATCCGGTCTCAATATCAAAGTCACCGGCATCAAAGTAACCGCCCACGTTCAGACCCGGAATAAGCTCATAGGGCTTGTACTTGGTGTTGGTCTGTGCACCCTGTGAATGCAGGTCAAAGTGGTCGCTCTGCGGAGCCTGCAGGTAACCCTCCTTGAACGGCTCGCCGTGCCAGATGCGGTAGCCCTCGTTCACGGTCATATGGTTCATGTGGATGGGGATCCATACGTCGCTGGTGGCATCGGTAATCCAGTTATAGACAGAGTTGTCAATGATAAAGTTTCCGGTCTTGTAATCACCGTATTTAATATAATATACACCCGGCTCGCGGACATCGGTGAAGTCAAACTTTACGTAGTTGTACTTGTAGTACATACCCCAAACGTCAATGTTGCCCTTATAGGCCAGTTTCTCGCTGCCGTCATCCTCTATCTTGTAGATTGATGCGGTCTTGAGAGGCTTGTCCATTTTGTCAAGTTCTATCACGGCAACCTTGGGCTGTGAAGGCACATATCCCACCTGCGAGAAGCCGATGTTAGGCTCGCGGATCCAGCCGGGGATGGCGTGCGGCTCAACAATCCAGGTTACCACCTTGCCGGTCTTGCCTGCAGGCAGCACCGAGCGGAGCACGAACCAGCCGTTCTGGGCAATCATTCGGCCATCGTAGAGCTCCAGTGTGGCGTCATCGGACGTAATCTTTATCATACGCTCGGGAGCATCGGGAGCTATCAGGATGTTGTGGCCGGTCTCCAGGGGCAGCGGGTCAACGAACTCGCCGGTACCGCGGTCATCGTAGGTGCGGAATCCCTTAAACTGGCGGGGTTTTTCATCGTTGGATACGGCCTGCGTCTGGCTCACTGCGTAACGCGGGAATCGGTTGGGACGGCCGTCCATGATGTAGGTCTTGCCCCAGTACTGTGAAGGCAGGAACTCCAGGTTGAATCCGGCTTTTCCGGCCAGGAACTCGGGCACGGGCTTGTCAAGATAAACGGCTATCTCCACTGCCTTACCCTTGGCGGTCACTACCACGCGGGAGTCAAAGTCATAATCGGCATAACGCATGGCCACCTCGATGGACTGATTGACCGAGTCAACTGTGCGGCGGGGCGAAGCGGGTACCAGATCCCACTGCTCGGGCGTCTTGTTAAGACGTACGGCACCACCCTGCACGGTACGTACGCCGTGATGGATGATCTCTATTCCGGAATTCTTCTCATCGTTGAATCCGCCGTTGAAAGTGTTGCTGAATACCAGGACATTCACACCCTGGGTCTCAAAATACTCCTTGTCGTTGAGTTTAAGGTCTGGAGCCTCCTTGGGCGCCTTTTCACACGCTGCAATCAGGAATGCAGCAAGTCCCATAAGGACAATAGTTCTTTTCATAACATATAAGGTTTACAGTAATTGACTCGGTTAGTGTCCGTAAATATATACAATACTTTTCAAATATCAATATCTTTGCGGCCGATATGAACAAACTGGTGATTTTTGACCTGGACGGCACGCTGCTCAACACCATCGATGACCTGGGCACCGCCGCCAACCACACTCTGGCAGAACTGGGTCTGCCGCAGCACACCCTTGATGAATACCGCCTGATGGTGGGCAACGGAATGCGCAAACTGATAATGCGTGCCCTGCCGCAGGACAAAGCGTCCGATGATGCATTTGTAGACAGCACTCTGGCAAGTTTTTTGGATTACTACGCCCAACATATAGACGTCTACACCAAACCTTATCCCGGAATCCCCGAACTGATAAAATCCCTTTCCACTGACGGATACAAACTGGCGGTGGCATCCAACAAAATACAGGCCGGAGCCGAGAAACTGATAGAGAAGTTCTTTCCGGGCATACCGTTTGTGGCCGTGATGGGCAACAGCCCGCTCTACCCGCTCAAGCCCGACGCTGCAGTTGTGGAATACATAATGGATAAAGCCGGCACAGACCGCGCCCATACCATAATGGTAGGAGATTCGGGTACCGATATCCAGACCGCCCGCAATGCCGGCATCCCCATAATCGCAGTAAGCTGGGGCTTCCGTCCCCGCCACGAACTTACATCGGCCGACTACATTGCAGATTCAATTGCCGGGATAAATACCCGGGTTCACATGGAAGGTGTGAACAAATGAGTTATAGCCGCACCAGTAGCCCCTGCCGCCCTTGATGTTGGTGGGGATTTCCTGGAAGGTGGACCCCACTATATAACTGCTCAAACTGCCCAGGCTGCTGTTATCGGAGTAACTCTTCCAGAATGCATAACTGACAGAGTCTATAGCGCTCACCTTAATGCTGACAACCGAATCATTCGGATAGTACCTGCTCTTGTCATCCTTATTGTCATCCTTGATGGACTTGATTACAGGTATAGTTATGGCCGAATCCGCCAGTGCGTCATCGACAATTCCCATATAGCCCGATAAATACTGCTTCCTGTCCGCACCCTGCCTGAAGAAGGCCTTATAGTACTCTTTCCGGTCCGGTTTATTTGAAACATAAGCCGTTATGGCCGAATAATTATCAATGGCAGTTGCGCTGCAAACCACACTGTCCACGGCAGGCGGATAGAGCGGTATAGTGGTCTTTGATGTCAACACCTTTCCCAGCGTTTCAACCCTTAGGGTGTAGGTCTTGCCTGCCTCGCCCTTGATTAAAGGATTTATCGTGGTATAGATGTATGAAGGCATATAATGGCTGTCCGGTCTTCCTATCAGGACCACTTTGTCTTTACCGTTACTGACCGTTACCTTGGCCAACATGACTACAAAATCATTAATACGGTTCAAATCCACCTCGTCATCCTTAAGTCTTACCGGGAGAGCGCGCGTAAGCATCACCACAGGATACTGCCCCTCCTCTATCCAGCCCTCCACTATTATCTCATCCACATCGGCCGGCATAAAATCCGAGCGTTCACATGAATGGCAGAGAAGCGCCATAAAGATGATCAGCCAAATATATAATCCATACGGTTTCATACTGGTTCAGAACTTGCAATAATAACTCACTGAAGGAAGTGGGAACGTGAGGAAAGCCACAGGATGGTAATAGAAATTGTTCTGGTACACCTTAAGCCTGTATCCCAACTGATTTACCCTTCCCAATACATTATAGATGCTCAGATTGATGCCATGTGACCTGATACGGCTCTCCTTGGCCACTTTCAGGTCATAATTGACCGACAGGTCCAGTCTGACATATGGTTTCAGCCTGCAACCGTTAAACTCTCCATACTTGACAAAGATTTTCCTGTCCAGCATGTAGAAATACTCAGGAGCGGTAAACGGCGTGCCTCCCGCATACACGAACACCACCGATGGTTCCCAGCGTTTTTGCGTCTTTAAGACCGCAACCGCATCAAGTTCATGCAGCCTCTCATGGCTGGCGTTATAATAACGGTCCGGAGTAATCTTGTCAAAACGTCTCAAGGCTCTCCCGTAACTGTATGCAATCCAACCTGTCAGAAGGCCTTCATCCTTGGAAAGCATCACGTCAAATCCATAGTTGTAGCCGTCACCGCTGATAAGGTGGTCCTGTACCTCAAAGTCCGATGCCACCAAGTCAATCATCGATCCGTAATACTCCAACTGGTTATACAGTTTCTTATAGTAGGCCGATGCGCTTAACGTATAACCGGCATCAAACTCTCTCATTCCGGACAGTGTGACACCTCTCATAAACTGAGGCTTGGTATCCTCATCGGCCGGCAGCCAGAACTCTGAAGGCAGCCCCATGGCGGAGAAACCGGTCTGGAAGAGATACTGGTTACGCTGGGCAACGCTGAGCGACACATTCCAGCGCCTGTCGGCCCCGTAATAGGTAGCCAAAAATGACGGATCCACCGAATGATACCGCTGCCCCTGGCAGTCAAAAAGATTGGCCCTAACGCCCAACTTCAGATTCAGTCTTTCACCTATAAAGAATGAATAATCGTTGTACAGAGAGTATTCCCATACGCTCTTGCGGGTAGCCGTTTTGTATGCTCCGTCTACCACGGGAGTCTGCGGAGTGAGTTCATGATACAGTACATCGGCACCCAGGCTTGCAATTTTCCAGCCCACAAAACCCTTATATCCAAGGTCCGTTACCGATGAAGGTGCACTTAGCCGCTCGCTCTCGTGGGCAATATCCACATTATTTGAGAACGATGACCTGAAAATTGTCTGTTTCATCCTGAATCCGTTCTTCCTTTCATGTATCCAGTGGACAGACTCAGCATCGTTTCCCCATTTGCATGCGATATCTGCAATCAGACCGGGCTCATTCACCTTTGCCTTGTCCTGCCCCCAGTATGCATCGGCCAGAATGGTATTCCTGTCATTGGGTTTATAAGACCACGTCAGGTTTGAATCAAAGAAGGAGTACTTTAATTTAAGTGTCTCCATGGTCAGCCACTTGCCGTAAAGCAGGTTTACATATGTATCCCTCAAAGATACGGTGAGAAGGGACTTTTTTCCGGTTGGAATCTTAAGTGTGCCCTGTGAGAACATGAGTCCCGTCATTACATCGGCCGATAACTTATGATCATCTGTGGAATGAGGCCTGAACTGCAGTTCTCCGCCCAAACGGTTAGGTGCGCCCGCCCATTGGGGAGTCCTGTAGAGAGACATCGAACCGTAATGTGTGGGAATGAATGCCGAAAACAGTCCCAGCAGATGGTTCACGTTATACAACGGCACATCCAGGACCGATATCATGTTATGACCGTTATCACTGCCGTTTATATGGATGCTGCCGTTTCCTTCGGCGGTTGTCTGAACTCCGGGCAGCAGCTTGGAGAAACTCACCGGGTCTGAATTGCCCATTATCTTGGGGAGTGCATCCATAAGTTCCATATTCAACTCCATGTTGCCGTCGGACATGGTTACTACCGATTGGGTGTTTCTTACGGCATTGACCGTAACGGTATCCAATACAATATTTGATTCACCTGTTCCATGCTGGGCAAAAGCAGGACACAGGTGAATCAAAGCAGTTATCAGTATTGTTCCAAGTCTCTTCACTATCCCCGTATCTTGGCCAAAAATGATTCCAAGACCTCCTTGCGTTGCTGTTCAAACCTTATAGCCTCGGCAGTGCCCTCATTCAGTATGCGGTGCTGCATCATTCCGCGTACCTTATCGGCCTCTTTGAGCAGGGGCCTGTCACTGTCGGCAAGCACAAAATCCATAAATCGTTCAAAAATATAATCGGCAGCCTGGGCTGACGGGTGCATCATGTCATCGGCATAGAAACGGTAGTCACGGAGTTCATCCATAAGAATCTCATATGCCGGGAAGTAATGCGCGTTGGGATACCTGTTAACCAGTTTCTCTATGCCCAGATGCAACGTGGCCTTGCTCAGGGTGTTGGCATGGAGGCCATCGGCCAGATGGCGCACAGGACTTACCGTAAATATCCACTGTCTGCCGGGACGGGCAGCCACATACCGGCTCAGCGCATCGTAAACCTCATCAGCGCTGATCATGGTACGTTCAAAACGGTCGGCCGGCAGTTTGTGACAGTTGGCCACCACATTCCCTGACTCCTTATCGGTATAAATGAATGCCGTTCCCAGGGTAACCACTACCCAACCCTCACGGTAATAGAAGTCCGATGCATCCGCAAGCACCCGGTTGGCGTTGTCCAGGAACTCCTGCGCCGTAGGGCGTGCCATACTGCCGTGATGGTGAAAAGAGCAGAATCCACCGCTGGTTTCAATCACATCCTCGGGGATGAAACTGCACTGCCCATCATTGATGCCGTAACCCTCAAGCAGACCCAGACAATCCGATATTGAGCAGGGATTGAACAGCACGCCGAAAGGATTCACCCGCGTATCAAAATAACGCTCCGTGCATCGGCGGCCTATCTCGTCGGCAAAGCATGAGCCCACAAACAGGATACTGTCCTTGTAGGTCAGCCTCTTGTCAAGCGGTTTTATCTCTACGGGTGTCGTAAGTTTCATCTTGTAATGCCTTTGTATTCGGCGCAAACCTTGTGGTAGGACTCCAGATTACCTATGTCATAGCGGCTGCCGGGCATCTCCATCGCATAAACGGGCGTCTGTGTGCATAGCCAGGCTATGTAACTGCCTGGAGCATCGGTCCCGCAACCGGCTGCGATACCTGCCGGTACCAGTCGGGCATCGGCCTTGGTATAGAAGTAGAACGGCGGGCAGCACCAGTTGGATTTGGGCTGTGCGGGTTTCTCTTCCATTCCAATTATTCTGTCATCGGGGGCAACCTCTACTACTCCGCACTTGACCAGTTTAGCGGCATTGGGCTCAAAATAACGCATTATGCAGGATGTCTGCTTGGAGTGCGCATAACGCACAAACTTCTGCAGGCTAAAGTCAAGCACGTTGTCACCGGCTATAACCAGCATATCATCATCCAGGCCGAGTTTGTCTATTGCAAACTGTATGTCTCGGACAGCACCCAGACGGGTCTCGTTGGTGCTGGTTCCGTCATCCACAACGGTAATCTTTACGCTCTTGCCCGATGCCCACTCGCTGAAATGGTGAGCAAACTTGTGGTTTGAGATAACCACGTATTCATCGACCAGACCGGCCCCCTCTATATCATCGATGAGCCAGTCCAGAATGGTCTTGTCGCCCACCTTGAGCAGGGGCTTGGGGAAGTTCTCGGTAAGCGGATACAACCTGGTTGCATAACCCGCAGCAAGTATCAGGCACTTCATAACTGCAAGCCGTCGGCCGAGTGGCAGATAGTAGCCATATATTTGCCCTCAAGATTGGGGAAAGCCTTGAGGTACTCCTTAGAAACCTTGTCTATTATACTTTCCCTGTAGGCGGGATCAATCAGAGCCATGCAGCATCCCTTGAATCCGGCGCCGCTGAACCGGCCTCCGTAGATTCCGTCGGTACGGGTCATGATGTCATACAGCGTCTTGAGTTCGGGCGAACCTGTCTCCCAATTGTAGATTGATGAGTTGCCCGACTGGAAACTCAGGCGGCCGTACTCCTCAATGTCACCCTTGCGCCATGCCTCGGCTCCTGCTATCACGCGCTCCTGCTCTGTGTACCAGTGCTCGGCACGTTTGCGCCAGTTGTCGGGCAGACGGTCCTTGTAAGTATCATAGACATCGCGGGGAACCATGCGGAAATAGGTCTCTCCGAACTTGCCGTACTCCATACCTGCATAGGCCAGCAGGGCGTATGCGGCACTGCGGCACTCATCCACTCTCATATTGAACTTGCTGCCTGCCAAAGTACGCTCCACACCGCTAAAGAAGATTGCTATCTCATACGGTTTCATCGTGGGTTTGGTAGGAATAAGCTCGTAGGTATCGTCCTTAGTGTCCAGGTAAAGCAGGTGGTCCTTCTTGGAATACATCTCGCAACTCTGGTCCAACTTACCGCTGCTTACGCCCACGTAGTTGTTCTCGGACGCCATTGCGATGGTAATCATCTCAAGAGCGGAAAGCTGTATATTGTTTACCTTACACAGGGCCGACAGGAACACCAGACACACGGCGGCCGATGAAGACAGACCGCCAATGGGAAGCGTACCCTCAATCACACCGCAAAGTCCGGTGGAAAGGGTGTAACGCTGAGCCAGGGCGATGGTAACACCGCGCAGATAATCGGCCCAGTCATTCTGCTTGACATCGGCTATCTCACGGATATGGAACTGCGCACGCTTGTCAAACTGCAGCGACTGGAGTTCTATTACTCCGTTCTGTTTTGAACTGTAGGCAAAGTATATGCCTCTGTCAATTGCCAGACCAGTGATTCGGCCTAACTGATGGTCCACATGAGCACCTATCGGACATATACGGTACGGGCAGAACGCTACGTCCTCAGGGTCCTTTCTATAAGTCTCTCTAAATATCTCCTCGCACTTCATAATCAAAAGCCGTTAGGGTTAAGTCGTTGCCAGTTCCAGCTGTCACGAACCATCTCGTCAAGTCCGAACTCAGCCTTCCAGCCCAACTCACGCTCAGCCTTGGAGGGATCGCTGTAGCAGGTGGCTATATCGCCCGGACGACGGGGCTTTATGCTGTACGGAACCTTTACGCCGTTTACTCTCTCAAATGCCTTTACCACATCCAGCACCGAGTATCCGTGACCGGTACCCAGATTGTAAAGTCCCAGGCCGCACTTGCGCTCTATTGCCTTGAGGGCACAAACGTGTCCGCGGGCCAGGTCCACAACATGGATGTAGTCGCGCACACCTGTGCCGTCGGGGGTATCGTAATCGTTGCCGAAAACGCCCAATTCATCGCGTTTTCCAACCGCCACCTGAGTCACGTAGGGCATCAGGTTGTTGGGTATGCCGTTGGGGTTCTCGCCTATCAGGCCGCTTGGATGAGCGCCAATGGGGTTGAAGTAACGCAACAGCACCACGTTCCACTCCTTATCGGCGTACTGCATATCGGTCAGCACCTGCTCCAGCATGCTCTTGGTCCAGCCGTAGGGATTGGTGCAGACGCCCTTGGGGCACTCCTCGGTGATGGGGATTATCTGCGGGTTGCCGTATACGGTTGCGCTCGATGAGAATATGATGTTCTTGACACCGTGGTCTCGCATTGCCGCAACCAGTACCAGCGTGCCGCTGATGTTGTTCTCATAATACTCTATGGGCTTGTTTACCGACTCGCCCACGGCCTTGAGTCCGGCAAAATGTATGCAGGCGTCAAACTTGTACTGCTCCAGCACGCTGTCCAGTCCCTTGCGGTCGCGGATATCGACTTTGTGGAAAGGTATCTCCGTACCGCCCAATATCCTGGATACACGTTTCAGACTCTCCGGGCTGGAGTTGCTCAGATTGTCAACCACTACAGCAGTATGACCTGCCTTATAAAGTTCAATAATTGTGTGTGAGCCGATAAAACCGGCGCCACCTGTTACCAGTATATTCATTTACCAATATTTTTCCTCTCAACAGTCCAGTCGGGGCGCTGCTCCAGTCCGCTGGGGCTACCCACGAGCATCTTCTGTGCATCCTTGTCACCCTTGAGCTGCCACTCAAGCCAAGCCAGTGCTGCAATTGAGAACTCACCGCCGTGAGGCTGGCCGTATGTGCCGCCGTGACCTACGGGATAGTTCACTGCAATTGCGGGGACATGGTCTATACGCTTGTAATCATCCATGCCGTTCTCATATGCAATATCGGTGGGACCGCCAAGCAGATACATCACGGGAGTGTGGATCTTCTTCAGGTCCTCCTTCTCGGGCATCGGCATACCGGGAACTGCACCCGACGGGTCGATGAACGATCCGCTGTTGCATATCATGATGGCCTTGAGTCGGGTATCGGCCGCATTGACAAGAGTCTGCAGACCGCCGCATGACATACCTGCAGCAGCAATGTTCTTAACGTCCAGCTTGTTGTAATAAGGGCTGTTCTTATCGGCGTTCTGTGCTATTGCCCAATCCAGTCCCTCAATCTGCTGCTCTGATTTGGACTGTGCGCCGCGGTAACGCTCACCCTCGGCCGGCCAGTAACCTATGGCTACTACCAGGAATCCGTGCGATGCTATCTCGCTCAGAAAATTCTGATGCTCCCAAGGTGAGTTGGTGCAGGCTCCGTTACCCCAAACCAGAATGGGCAGCGGGTTCTTCTTGCCAAACTTGCTCAGATCGGCCGGACGGAAAATGGTATGCGCCTCAAGGCTGGGTTCCTCAACCATTATTGCCTTGTAAGGACCTGTACCGCCATCCTCAACCACGCGGTTCTTAGTATAAGTCTCCTGAGCATTCAAGCCCATAACAAACGCTGCACTCAACAGCATCAAAAAAATTCTCTTCATATTCTTATTAGTTTTATAGTCCAAAAGGCAAATATAAACATTATTCTCGTTAAGGATGGAACTTTTTGGGGTATAGATATCGGAAACTATGCACGCCGAACCTTGGGTTTGACGAGACAACGGCTCCGGGCTACTACGAGCCCTTCCGGACCCTAAACGTCGAACTCGGCCTTTTAGTCCCCTACGGGGCCTAACGTGCCTCAGACATGCGCCGTTCTTAACGGGATCCTCCATGGGCTCTCCGCTTAACGCCCTCCGCCAATGCTCGTAAAACCCAAGGTTCGGCTGCTGCAACAAGTTGCAGGGTTTCCGATACCTATACCCCAAAAAGTTCGCTCGTTTAGTAAGCTTTGGTAATAGTCAGTACGCCGGCTGAGAGGGCGGGAATACTCAGGATTACGTCGTTTCCATCGAGCTTTCCGGTGGATTTCTGCAGAGCCACTGCGTTCTTGTTCTCCATGCTGTTGGCTACGGTCAGGGAGCCGGGAGCATAGTACTCGAACTCTGTTGCCGATACACCGGCCCAGTCTCCTTTGATGCGCAGGGTGGCGGGTTCATCGGTGGGGTTGACAACCTTTACTATTACGTCGGCTCCGTTCTCTGACATTGTGGTGCTTACGCTCACGTTGCCCGTTTCACCGCTGTATGCCAGACGGTATTTTGAGAAATGATCATACCAGAGCTCCGTTACCTGGCAGTTGGGAGCCTTGAACAGGTCCTTGTAGTCAAAGTTGATGAACGCGTTGTTCCAGTCTGGGGCATCGGTGCGACGTATGAACAAGGCGGCGGCACCCATGGCAACTACGTCGCGGGCCTCACACATGTTCAGGAAACCGCCGGCAAAGAGACCGGTACGCCAGTCAATGCTGTTAAGGTTCCACTCTGAGATAAAGAGCTTGATGTTGGGGTTGGGACCGGCAGCAATCATCTGTGCGTAACGGTCATACTGCTGGCCAAGACGCACCGGGCCGGTGGCGTAACCGCCCTGCTGCTCGTAGTGGTGCAGGCTCAAGTAGTCAAAATAGTTGCCGCTGCGCTTTATGAACTGCTCGTCCTCGCCGAATCCGCCACAGGCAATGATCTTTATTGACGGATCAACCTCCCGCATGGCGGTGCTGAAATCACGCACACATTTCTCGTATCGGTCAATACCCATCTCCCACATCTCGTTGTCAATCTCCCAATATTTTACATTGTATGGCTCGGGATGTCCGTTGGCGGCGCGCTTGGCTCCCCACTCATCGGTGGCGGGGGCGTTGCAGTAACGTACCCAGTTCACTGCGTTCTGCAGAATCTGGTCGTATTCATCGGCCGGGCGCTCAAACCTGACGCTTACCACTATGACAGGCTCGGTGTTCACCTCACGGCAGAACTTGATGAATTCATCGGTGCCAAAACAGTTCTGGTCATAATCCATCCACATCCAGTGAGCCCAGCGCTCACGGTTCTCCTGCGGACCGATACCCCACTGCCAGTCATACTGTGCAACATAACCGCCGCCCGGCCAGCGCAGACAGGTGGGGTGCAGTTCCTTAACGGCCTGGAGTATATCGGGACGGAAACCGCCCAGGTCCTTACCGGTCTGGGTTGACATGGTGGCCATATCCACCTGGATATTGCCCTTCTCTACAACTACTGCAAAATCAGCATCGCCGCTGTAACCGCCGGCCTCCAGTTCAAACTCATATTTCTTCCACTCCTTGCCTACCTTGCCAAGGCTCTTGATTGCGGCGTATGAGCCATCGGCCTTGCGCAAACCTACTGACAGGTTGCCCTTGCCCTTGGCATATATCGAGCCGATGTACTTCTCGCCGGCAACAATGTTCTGCGGGCCCTGAGTCATACCGGCACTGCCTTTCTTTACAACTATGCGCTGTGAGTAACGCATGTTTACGGCGTCATCCTTTACCAGGCTGAACTGAGCGTCGCCAAACGAACCCCACTCGGGAGCCACCTCCGGAATCTGCACATCCTTGGGAGTACCGGTAAATACGGTCTTTTCACCGCTCTTTACAGTGATGTTGCGGTAAGTTGCCTCGGTGTAATTGACCCAGAATACCAGGTCGTTCTTACCGGTCTGCTCCAGTCCGCTGTACTTTACAACCTCCTTGTCGTCAAAGTACATGGTGACATCGGCACCCTTGCGGCTTATGCGCAACTTATGCCAGTCCTGGTTCTCGTTGACCTGATCCTTGGTTGCGGGGGCCGATGCCAGGGCGGCAAGCGTATTCATGCGCCTGCCGGGACGACCTCCGAATCCCTGTGATTCGCGCACCTCCATGGCGCAGATTGAGAAATCGGCCGTGGAACTCTGCTGCTGCAGTGCGGCGCGTGCATTGGCCTCATTGGCAGCGTCTATCTGCGACTGTGTCTGTGCGGGTGTGAATGTGCGGCCCTCATAATAGGGATCGTGTATGCGAGCAAAATATGCGCTTCCATCGGCCTTTTGACCGAATGCAAAGCGTATGTCCATAAGGCCTCCGCTCCATGAACGGCGGGCCAGTTTGTAGGAGCGCCAGTTCAAGTCCATCGTGATTTCGTAGTCATCGGACTCAATGGTGGCTATGTTCAGCGGCTGCTCGTAACGTGTGGGTGAATGCAGTATCATGTCATCATCCATGTACCAGCCGTCAAAATAACCGTCGCGCGGCGGGATGCCGGGATACTGCTCCGGCTCGAATGAACGGCCGTATATCAACTCCTGCCAGACGCCGTTGTTGGCGCTGAAATAGATGTGCTCAAACAGCTGTCCGTACAGCATCTCGTCAATGATGCCGCTGGGCTGCCTGCTCTCAACTGTAATCTCATACTCATTCTGCGCTCCGGCCGATACAGCCAGCAGCGACAGGGCAATGGTCAGTAACTTTTTCATATTTCAATTGGTTCGTGATATTACTTTGAAAAGTTTGTCACCGCGGCGGACGCGCTCCGGAGTCTTGAACGATACTCGTACTCCCTGCGGAACGGTCTCTACGGTCTTAAGGTCCACACGCGGATCATCCAGATTGAAGGTGATGCAGCCGGTAGTGGCACCCGTAACCATCAGCTTGTCGCCGGCGCTTATGGGTGCCGCCTCTATCGAGAACTCAGCCACCTCAATCTTGGAGAACCAATCGGTGCACTTGCCCACATAGACCTTGGTCTCGGTGGCCTGCGATCCATATACATCGTTCCACTCACCCAGGCGCTGTCCCAGATAGTAGCCGTCCCAGAAACCGCGGTTGAATACGGTTGCCAGACGCTTATCCCACAAATCCTTCTTTTCATCGGTGAATTGGCCGTCCAGCACAGCCTGGATTGCCTCGCCGTAGCACTCGGCTACGGTGCGTACATATTCCGGTCCGCGGGCACGGCCCTCAATCTTGAATACTTGAACGCCAGCCTCAATCATACGGTCCATAAAGCGGATTGTCTTGAGGTCCTTGGGCGACATTATGTACTGGTTCTCAATGGCCAGTTCAATATCTGTCTCGCGGTCCTTTACAATGTATCCGCGGCGGCAAATCTGCATGCAGGCTCCACGGTTGGCGCTGGCGTTCATCTCGTTCAGACTCAAATAGCACTTGCCACTTATGGCCATGCACAGTGCTCCGTGGCAGAACATCTCAATGCGGATCCGCTCACCTTTCGGCCCGCGGATATCCTGCTCTATTATCTGCCTGTGAATATCGGCCACCTGGTCCAGATTCAGTTCACGCGCCAGCACCACCACATCGGCAAACTGTGCATAAAACTTGAGTGCCTCGATGTTGCTTATGTTGAGTTGGGTGGACAGATGCACCTCCATTCCCACCTTGTTGCAATAGGTCATCACGGCTATATCGCACGCAATTATGGCCGATATCCCCGCACTCAACGCAGCATCCACAATCTCATGCACCAGAGGGATGTCCTCACCGTACATCACGGTGTTAAGGGTCAGATAGCTCTGGACCCCGTGGGCATTGCACTGCGATGCAATCTCCCGCAGGTCATCCAGGGTAAAATGGCTGGCACTGCGCGAACGCATATTCAGTTTCTCCACACCAAAGTAGATCGATCCCGCTCCGGCCTGGAACGCAGCGGCCAGACTCTCCCACGAGCCCACCGGCGCCATTATCTCAAAATCCTCTCTTTTCATATCAGTTTCCCCACTGGGCAGAAATTCTATCCATAATTGCAAATAAATCACTCACCGTCTCGGCGCGGAGCATCTCAATACGCGTGTGGCGGAAATCCTCCAGTCCTTTAAAGAGCGGGCTGGCTGCCAGGTGACGGCGAATATGCACAATGCCGCGGCGCTCATCCAGACGCGCAATGCTGTCCAGAGTCTCCTGCTTGAGCACATCCATCTTCCACTGGAAGCCGGGATCCTCCCATAGTTCACCAGTTTCCAAATAATGCTTTACCTCGCGGAAAATCCACGGCCGCCCAAAACTGCCGCGACCAATCATTATGGCATCCACCCCGTATCGGTCAAAACACTCCTTGGCGCGCTCCGGAGTAGTGATATCGCCGTTGCCGATGATAGGAATCTTCATGCGCGGATTCTCCTTTACCTTGCCGATGAGAGTCCAGTCGGCCTGCCCGGTGTACATCTGGGCGCGGGTTCGGCCGTGAATGGTCAGAGCCTGAATGCCGCAGTCCTGCAGTTGCTCAGCAAGTTCCACAATTATCTTGCTCTCGTCATTCCAGCCCAGGCGGGTCTTTACAGTAACGGGAATCTTGACCGCATCCACCACCGCACGCGTTATCTCCAGCATCTTGGGGATGTTCTGTAGCATGCCGGCACCGCCGCCCTTGCCTGCCACCTTCTTGACCGGGCAGCCAAAGTTCAGGTCCAGTACATCGGGCCCGGCAGCCTCTACCATCTTAGCGGCACCCACCATGGCATCGGTATCCTTGCCGTAAATCTGGATGGCCACGGGGCGCTCCTCATCACATATGGTAAGTTTCTGCATGGAGCGGTTCACCTCACGTATCAGCGCATCGCTCGATACGAACTCGGTATAGACCATATCGGCCCCGAACCGCTTGCAAAGCAGACGGAACGCCGGGTCCGTAACATCCTCCATAGGAGCCAGAAACACCGGCCTCTCCCCAAAATCAATCTCTCCTATCTTCATTTAAGGTGCTAAGGTACAGCTTTCTCCCCGTATTCCCCGCCCCACACCCCAAAAAATGCGCCCGCACCTGCGCACATCCGCGGACGCTCCGACTGCAAACCCGCGTGCAAACGTATTATCCTGGTCAAAGTGTCTGATGCATTGTGCGTTTTTGCGCAAGAATTGCCCGCAGTTCCGTCAAAAAAGAGTACTTTTGGAACCTATAACGTAGCTAACCCAATATGATTATGAAAAAATCATTGCTTTTTGCAGTCGTGGCCATGGTGTCACTTACATGCTGCTCACAAAAACAGGAGTTGAAACTGTGGTACGATGCACCGGCCAGACAGTGGACCGATGCACTGCCGTTGGGTAACGGACGCCTGGGTGCCATGGTATTCGGAACACCCGCCCAGGAACGTATCCAGATCAATGAAGAGACAATCTGGGGTGGAGGTCCGCACAACAATGTCAATTACGCCGCCAAGGACGGACTGGACCAGATCCGCACAGCCCTTTGGGAGGGTCGCCGTTCCGATGCACAGGCCCTTTGCGATCAGTACATATCATCCAAGAGCGCACACGGCATGCCCTACCAGACAGCCGGTTCGCTGATGCTGGATTTTGACGGAATCACCGATTTCACCGATTATTACAGGGAACTGGATATAGACCGCGCCGTGGCTCTGACGCGTTTCAAGGCAAATGGTGTGGAGTACACCCGCGAGTGCTTCGTATCATTCCCCGACCAGGTTATAGCAGTGCGCCTGACGGCATCGGCCAAGGGAGCTCTCTCATTCAAGGCCAGTTACAATCTGCCGTATCGTGACGACAGGATTCTGGGCCGCTCGGCCGAGGTTACCGGCAAGCAGGCAGTGATGACCGTATCCTGCAAGGGCGACGACCACGAGGGTATAGAGGGAAAGATACGTTTCACCGACAAGACCCTGATAATTCCCGAGGGTGGACAGATGACAGCCGATGACAACGCCATCGCAGTAAACGGTGCCGATGCCGTTACCATTTATATCTCAATAGGTACAAACTTTGTGAATTACCAGAGCGTAAGCGGTGACGAGAATCAGGCTGCTGACCGCTGGATCGAGCCGTTGAGCAAAGGCAAGAAGAAATATGACAAGATGCTTGCCGAACACATAAGCGCATATCAGAAGCAGTTCCATACCGTAACAATGGACCTGGGCACCAATGATCAGGCCAAGCTGCCTACCGATCAGCGTGTGGCACAGTTTGCCCAGAATTTTGACCCGCAGTTGGTAACACTCTACTTCCAGTTCGGCCGCTATCTCTTGATATGCTGCTCACAGCCCGGCGGACAGGCCGCCAACCTGCAGGGTATATGGAACGAGAGCCGCCAGGCACCCTGGGACGGAAAATATACCACCAACATCAATGTTGAGATGAACTACTGGCCCGCATTCGTATGTGGCATCCCCCAGACATTCGACCCGTTCCTGCAGTTGGTAAAGGACTGCGCCGAGCACGGCAAGGAGACAGCACAGATGTACGGCTGCCGCGGCTGGACCTTGCATCACAATACTGATATATGGCGTTCAACCGGTGCCGTGGACGGTGCCTACAACGGCATGTGGCCTACCGGAGCCGCCTGGTTCTGCCAGCAGATCTGGGACGGTTACCTGTTCAATCAGGATCCCAAGTATCTCAAGGAGATTTATCCCATCATGAAGAGTGCCTGCGAGTTCTTCATAGACTTCCTGGTCGAGGAACCCGTATCGGGCAACAAGTATCTTGTAATAGCACCGTCCTACTCACCCGAGAACGCACCGCACGTACAGGATGTGCTGGGCAAGGGTAACATCACCACCGTATTCGGCGCCACCATGGACAACCAGATGATGGCCGATTTGTTCGGCAATATGATTGATGCAGCCGCTCTGATGGGTGAGAAGGATACCGAATTCGTGAATACACTCAAGACCGTAAAGAGCCGTCTGGCTCCTATGAAGATAGGTAGTTGGGGACAACTCCAGGAGTGGTTTGAGGATTGGGACGATCCCAAGGACAACCACCGTCACGTATCACACCTGTGGGGCATGTACCCCGGACGTCAGATTACAGCCGATGGCACACCTGACCTCTTCAAGGCCGTACGTACCAGCCTCGAGGCACGCGGTGACGAGTCAACCGGCTGGTCAATGGGTTGGAAAGTCTGCCTCTGGGCACGCCTGCTGGACGGTAACCACGCATACAAACTTATTCAGGATCAGATCAAGCCTGCCGGCGGACGCGGATTCGGCGGTCGCGGCGGCACATACAACAACCTGTTCGATGCACATCCGCCATTCCAGATTGACGGAAACTTCGGCTGCACCGCAGGTATAGCCGAGATGCTGGTTCAGAGCCACACAGGTAAGGTTATCCTTCTGCCCGCTCTGCCCGATGTATGGAAGGACGGCTCCGTGAAGGGTCTTTGCTGCCGCGGAGGATTCGTTCTGGAAGAACTCTCCTGGAAGGACGGCAAGCCCGCAACCGTTAAGGTTCGCTCAACCGTGGGTGGCAAGCTTGACATTGCATGGAACGGTCAGGACAAGAGCATCGACACAAAATCAGGAAAAACTTATACAATAACATTTTAACTAAGCGATGAAAATCAAGACTTTATTTATGCAGGCTCTTATAGTCGGCCTGCTCCCCGTGAGTGTAAACGCACAGCAGAAAGCAACAATTGACTGGTACGGATTTGTAGCCGCCCAGTCCTGGATAAATACCCATGAGAGTGTAGCCGGTGCCGAAGGTTTCCTCTATCTCTATCCCAGGGATGAAGCCGCCGATCCGGTAGATCTTCATGACCAGAGAGCCATTCCCCAGGGATCATGGTTCGGAACTATGGCCCGTTTGGGATTTGTACTTCACGGTCCCGAGATATTCGGTGCAGCCAGCCGCGCCAAGGCTGAGCTTGAATTCTCAGGCCATTCCGCTCCGGGCAGCATACTCTACCGTCACGCATTCATCGCACTGGATTGGGAAAAGAGCACGCTTACCCTTGGTCAGACCTGGCATCCCATGAACGATTTGTTCCCCAGCACCGTTGGTATTGCCATCGGCTCACCTTTCAATGCACTTAACCGCAGCCCGCAGTTGCGTTATGAGTATTTCCTGGGCAGTGAAAAGAACATCAAGCTGACAGGTGCCGCCATCTTCCAGGCTGCCAACGCATCGACAGGCCCCTCGGGAAAGACTTATGATTACAACCGCAACTCTGTAGTCCCCATGCTCTACGCCGGCATCGATTTCACTTTCGGTGACCTGAAAATTGGAGGCGGACTGGAGTTCCAGCACATAACTCCTACAATCGATTTGGCCGATAACAACAAAAAATACTACCTGAACGCCCTGAGTGGAATGATCCAGGCTCAGTACAACAAGGACAAACTGTCTGTCAAGGCCAAGACCCTTATAGGTCAGAACATGTCACATCTGGGCATCTGCTCCGGTTTCGGCGTAGTTGACCATCTCAACCCCGGCGATCTCCGTTTTGCTCCCCTTGCAGCCTCATCAACATGGGCTCAGGTTCAGTGGGGCGGAGCCCTCAAATTCGGCCTGTTTGGCGGTTACATGAGCAACTGGGGTGCCGGCAAGGACCTCATCCCCGGACAGATATTTGCCGTTGAAAACGGAAGAATTGACAATATGTGGCGCGTAGCTCCCAACGTTCAGTACACCGTGGGCAACATGAATCTGGGTATTGAGTACGAACTCACCACCGTAGCTTACGGCACACCGCAGGCCAACGGCACTGTGGCCGAAACCCACAACGTCAGCAACAACCGCCTCCTGCTCTCAGTATTGTATAGTTTCTGATTTTTCATTACCTTTGTTACCCCTAATGCAAAGCAAGGATAATTACAATCAATTATAAGGAAAAAGTATGTATCTGTTAGGTTATGACATAGGCAGCTCTTCAGTGAAGTGCAGTCTTGTAGATGCCCAGAACGGCAATTGCGTAGCAACTGCGTTCGCCCCCAAGAGTGAAGCACCAATAAAAGCAGTAAACCCCGGTTGGGCCGAGCAGAACCCTGAAGACTGGTGGTCTTACCTCAAGGAAGCCACTGCCAATGTTCTCTCGCAGAGCAATGCCGATGTTAACGACATCAAAGCTATAGGTATCTCTTACCAGATGCACGGACTGGTCTGCGTGGACAAGAACCAGAAGGTACTGCGCCCCGCAATCATCTGGTGTGACTCCCGCGCCGTAGGCATTGGCGAGACCGCATTCCAGGAACTGGGCCGTTCACAGTGTCTGACCCACCTGCTCAACACACCCGGAAACTTTACAGCATCAAAGCTGGCATGGGTAAAGCAGAACGAGCCCAAGATATTTGACAAGATCGATAAGATAATGCTCCCCGGTGACTACATAGCAATGCGTCTTACCGGTGAGATAGCAACTACCATATCCGGTCTGTCGGAAGGTATGTTCTGGGATTTCCAGACCGGCGATGTAGCCGGATTCCTGCTTGACTACTACGGAATTCCCCGCACATTCATACCCAAGATAGTACCCACATTCGCCGAGCAGGGCCGCCTCACAGCCGCCGCTGCCAAGGAACTGTGCCTGGCACAGGGAACACCCGTTACCTACCGCGCAGGTGACCAGCCCAACAACGCCCTCTCACTGAACGTATTCGAGCCCGGTGAGATTGCATCCACCGCAGGTACATCGGGCGTAGTTTACGGTGTAAACGGTGAGATAAGCTATGATCCCAAGTCAAGGGTAAACACCTTTGCCCACGTAAACCATAAGACCGGATTCAACCGTCTGGGAATACTGCTCTGCATAAACGGTACAGGTATCCTTAACGCCTGGATGAAACGTAACATCGTACCCGAGGGCTTGGGTTATGCCGAAATGAACGACCTGGCAGCCCAGGCGCCCATAGGTTCAGCCGGCGTATCGGTTCTGCCTTTTGGAAACGGCGCTGAGCGTGTACTTGAGAACAAGGAGCGCGGTTGCAGCTTTAACGGCGTTAACTTTAACATCCATAACCGCTCACACCTGATCCGTGCCGCCCAGGAGGGTATAGTATTCTCCTTCAAGTACGGTATCGAGATAATGGAGGATATGGGAATGCCCGTCAACAAAATCCACGCCGGTAACGCCAATATGTTCCTGAGCCCCCTGTTCCGCGAAACCCTGGCCGGCGTAACCGGTGCAACCATCGAGCTTTATAACACTGACGGCTCAATAGGTGCCGCCAAGGGTGCAGGTATGGGAGCCCATATCTACAATGACCACAACGAGGCCTTCGCATCACTGCAGAAGATCCGCGTCATAGAACCCAAGGCATCCGATATGCCCGCCTATGATGAGGCTTATCAGCGCTGGAAATCATATATTCAACAATAAAAGCCAAATTACTGACAAGATGAGAAAAAACAAGACAATCACAATTCTTGTGGCTGCCCTCTGCCTGATTCTGAGCGTGGCCGCATGTTCTTCATCCAAGGGTGCTTCAAAACTGGCTCCGGCCAAGAAGGGATATGCCCAGACCGGCAAGTACCGCAACTACCTGAAGGAACTCGGATTCAGCCAGGAGGAGATTGACGGAAAGATTCAGGAAATCTACTCAATCATTTTTGAGGGCGAGGGAGCCGCTTATCATGACGTTGACGTTGAGGTTGACGGCAAGATGGTGCCCATGGGTTACATATCGGACGTAAAGAACAACGACGTTCGTACCGAGGGTCAGTCATACGCAATGATGATAGCAGTCCAGTTGGACAAACCCGAATTATTCAACAGAGTATGGCGCTGGTCAAAGCACTATATGCGTCACAATGAGGAGGGCCCCTCACACGGTCTGTTTGCATGGTCTTGCCGCACCAACGGCCGCCGCACATCAAACGGATCTGCCAGTGACGGTGAACTCTACTACGTAACCGACCTTCTGCTGGCATCACGCCGCTGGGGCAGTTATGAGGAGTTCGACTACCTGGCCGAGGCACAGGAGCTGCTCAATGACCTCTTCTCAAAGGACGGTACAGGCGGTGTAACCAACATCATCAACATGGAGAAGAAACTTATCAACTTCTGCCCCGATGTACGTTCAAACGAGTGGACCGATCCCTCATACCATCTGCCCGCATTCTATGAGATCTGGGCCGAGACAGCCAAGGACGGCCGTGAGGCAATCTACCGCGAACTGGCCGACAGCGCCCGCGCATACCTGCATCGCGCCTGCGACCCCGTTACCGGTATCAACCCCGACCAGAGCCAGTTTGACGGCACACCCAACCGCGGAAGCGAGTTCCACTATGACTCATGGCGCGTTCCTATGAATATTGCAATGGACTTCACATGGTACCACAAGGATGCCCAGTGGCAGACAGAGTATGCCACCAAGTTCCAGAACACCATTCTGGGCCGCTACGGCATCACTGAGTTCCCCGATCAGTTTGCACTGAACGGCGATGTATCGGCACGTCCCATGGGCGGCGGCCGCTGGCGCCCCAACCTGCGTCACTCAATCGGCTTTGTAGGCACAATGGCCACCACAGCCCTGATGTGTGACAGCGAGTACAACCAGGAATTGGTAAAGCACATGTTCTCACTCAAGCATGAGCCCTATGAGGACGGTTATTACGATGTTTACTACGATGGTCTGATTTACCTCTTCGCCCTGCTTCACCTGAGCGGAAACTACCGCATGAACTGGTAACAATATACACTCGTTATACACAGCGTCCCGACCCTGACACAAGGCCGGGACGCTCTTTTTTTGTAAAAATTCTATATACCATAGTTGCGCTTTCTAAAAATCTTGTTATCTTTACGCGCAATATTAGTACAGGTGTATGTGCGCACGCGAGTGCAGATACTCTATTGAGCAACCCTAAAAGACTAAATAATTAATTAACCAATAATATGAAAATCAACACAAGATTATTCAAAAAGTCAGCACTGACCATTGCTGCTGTTTCTGTTATCGGATTCGGAGTTTCATCCTGCGCCGATCTTTGGGGCGAGGTCCATCCGGGTACCTATTACACTAACAATGGTGAGACCATAGCCGATTATCTTACCGGCAGGGTTGAATACCATGGCAGTTACAAGCACTTCATCACGATTCTTGAGAAGGCACAGCTTTGGGGACAGATGAGAACCTATGGTACTTATACCTGTTTTGCTCCCAATGACGCTTCCATAGAGGCCTATCTGGCAGAAAGAAGAGCCGAGGCTCAGGGCATTACAGACGCTCACAAAAGAGACTCCGTAATTGCCGCATTCCAGGATGTTGAGTCATTGCCCAAGGCTGTTTGTGATACAATAGCCAGGACTCATCTTTTCAACAACCTGATGTTTGCTTCAGACCTGAACGGTAACGGAGTGCTCCAGCACCCCAACCTTCTGGACCGCTACGTAACCTATAACTCATTTGCCGATTCAACCCAAAAGGTATTGGATGAAAACGGTAATGTCGTGAAGGCTCATGACGGTACTGATTCAATCATGATTCAGCTTAAGTACATCATCAACATGCAGGCCGAGCTTGACCATGCCGATGATACCGTACAGAATGGTGTAGTACATAAGATCAATAGGGTTCTGCGTTCATCCAACCAGTTCCTTCCCGGTCTTATCAGGGAGAATCCCAACCTGACCATATTCTATTCGGCACTTACCGAGACCCGTCTCAGTTACGTTCTGGATCAGTATCTTGATGAGACTTATCCCGAGATCGGATATGAGTGGACAGAGCAGGCTTTGCGTGACGGTTATCCCGGTATCCATTACAATGAGACCGCATATGAGACAGGTGATAACGCCGACCGAGTGGCTTACCCTGAGAAGAGAGAGTTCAAGTATACCATCTTCGTTATGCCTGATACCGCTCTTGCAACATACAGCGATGAGTACTGCCAGAAAGCAGGTCTGACCAACGGTATCAGAAGCCTTGCCGATCTGCGTGCATATGCCAATGAGGTTTATCCCGAGGGCGCCACTCTTCCTGATTCAGTAGCAGGCAGTTCATTGTATAAACTCATAGCATATCATATCCTCCCCTGCTGGCTCTCATATGACCAGTTCAACACCCGTCAGATAGAGTTGAGACAGCGTCACCTGTTCCTTACCGAGTTTGATATGGAGGACTTCTTTGAGACTATGCTGCCGCACTCAATAATGCGTATAAGCACCGCTTATGAGACAAATGAGAAGCCGTTGGGCATATTCATTAACCGTAAGGGTTCCAAGAAGACTTCTCTCATCTCTGAGGGTGTCCGCATAGCAGAGACCAGTGAGGAGTATAACCTTCCCGGCAAACTCACCAGCATCTGTGTGAACGGCGGCTACCACTACATCAACAAACTTCTGGTTTATGATGATTTCACCCGCAACACTGCCCTGCAGTGCCGTATGAGAATCATGAGCTGCACATTGTCACCTGATTTTATCAACAGCCGCGGACGTGGCCGTCTTAACGGAGATAAGACCAATGCCGGAATCAAGAACATAGACAAGATGTCTATGGCATATGTGCCCGGTTATTGCACCAATTTCCTCTGGGTTGAGGATCAGACCAAGTTCTTTGTAAGATATCGTGACAAGACATTCGGCACCATAAACGGTGATGAGCTTACCGTACGCGGTAGTTATGACCTGGCATTCAAACTGCCTCCTGTTCCGGCAGACGGCACCTATGAGATCCGTGTGTGGAACAACTCACTTGCAAGCAGTACAAACAATGACCGTGGTATGGTACAGTTCTACATCCATCAGTACAATCCTACTGTAGACGCCAGCATCTACTGGCGTAACTGGGATTGGAAACCGCAGGGTATTCCCGTAGATCTGCGTATCGGTGGTGAGGACGGACGTATCGGTATGGTAAATGATAATGACGACAGATACAGTTCAATGACTGCCGCACAGAAGAAGGAAGCCATTTACCTGAATGACCGTGCTATGCGTATCCGCGGTTATCTTAAGGCTCCTGATTCATACACAGCCGGACAGTCAACGGACTATAGTGGTGATCCTATCCGTACTGATGCCAACTGCTACCGTAAGATCATTTGCACAGAATACCTTAAGAGTGACAATGACTACTACGTACGTATGCGCCAGACTCTTGAGGATGACGGTGTGTTCCCGTTCAGTTTCATAGAGATTGTTCCCAAGAGCGTCTATGAAGGAAATGAGGATCAGCATTGATTCCTCAACATCGATATGAAGAATAAATCCCGGCCAAACAGCCGGGATTTATTCTTTATATGGGTATATAATAAAACGGACGGTATTTAGAATTACCGTCCGTTTGTTATATCAATTGTTATTCCTGTTTCTGGATGGATTATTGTTTCCGGGAACATATTGAGGACCTCCGCCAAATCCGGGACCGAACTGCTGTCCTCCAAACCCCGGACCGAAACCGGGACCAAATTGTCCCTGAGGACCTCCGCCAAATCCGGGACCGAACTGACCTTGAGGACCGAACTGTCCTTGAGGACCGAACTGTCCCTGAGGACCGAACTGCTGACGGCGCTGCTGCCAGATACTGTCACGGTTCTCAAAACGCCTGCGGTTCTCTTCCATACGGCGAATCAGAGCGGTATCGGGTTCCCCCCAATTGCGCCAGTAGTTCTCCCACCATTGCTGCTGCTGTTCATCGGCCTGCTGTATTTCATGCTGGCGGTGACGCTGGAAATCAAAAATGTGGGGTTGCATCATGAACTGCGGGTTCATCATATTCCACTGGCCCATCATCTGGAACTGACGTTCCGAATGAATACGGGTCTGCTCGGATCTCTCACCCCAGACTTTCTGACCAAGTTCCCATTGAGCCACGCCCACTTTCTGGCGGGTAGAATCAGGTAAAGCCTTATCAAGTTTCTGCATATAGTCAGAATTGATCTCCTGCCAACGTTTCATGTATTCACGAGACTCCGGCTTGAGTTCACGGTTTAACTTGACCAGCTGCTCATTGTATTCAATGTAGATCTTGGCAAACTTCTCGTACTCCTTCTTGGTGAGATTTGCATTCTCCTTTATGAAACGCAGGGACGCATTAATCATCTGCTCGTCCCTGTCCTGCGCCATAACAATAGGCGAAGTCAGGAGCAAGCCTGCCAGAATCAACAATGCCGTCCAACGCTTTTTCATAATCAGTTGCCGTAATAGTTGCTCATCATTGAATAGACACCCAGTTCATCGGCTGTCATATTCTGCAACACCTCATCCACGCTTGCGCACTGTGAGATGCTGTCGTAGTCAGGGATATCAATCCCGCCACCAAAGGGGTGCAGGAACAGCAGAGCAACTGCAGCTACACTGGCTGCGCTGGCAAACAGAGCCACGATACGACGCTCCGTGCGATGCTTGCGCTGCTTTCCAATCTGGGCAACGACACGTTCTGTCATGTCATCGAGGAAATGCTCGGGCATCTTGTACGGCATTTCTCTGCTAAGTCCTTCCAGATCAAAATCTTTCATAACTGATGTTCTAATATATAATCCTTTATCTTCTGTACTGCATAATGATAGTTGGTCTTGAGTGTATTAACACTGTCTCCCACTATCTGGTGAATCTCCTCATAACTCTTGTCATCATAGTATCTGAGGTTAAACACCATCTTCTGTTTGGCCGGCAGGAGTGCTATCGCCTCCTGGAGGAGAATCAGAGTCTCATCAGCATCCGGACTGGCTTCCTCTCTGACGCTGTCCTTAAGTGAATCACCCAGGTCATCAACAGACATTGTAAAACCTGAGCGGTTCTTGAGCAGTTTGAGGCTCTCATTTGTTGCTATCTTGTAGAGCCATGATGAAAGCGGATACTCGTTGGAGTACGTGCTCCTGTACTTATATACGTTTATCATAGTCTCCTGGAGGCAATCCTCAGCATCATCATGGGCCACCACCATTCGGCGAATGTGCCAATATAACGGCTCTCCGTATTTTTTCATGATGAGGCGTACGGCCTCCTCTACGTGATTGTCATCACATAGCAGACGGGCAATGGATTCGTCGCTAACTGAAAGAGATCCTTGGCTGTTCACTATGCTATTTTCCTCACGTTTCATCCTTAATATAAATATACTGTGCCGAAGTTAAATTCTTATACTTTTTTAACTGTCAATACACAGCCTGGCGGAAGTAGTCAAAATCTGCATAACCGCCGGCCTGACCTGTACAGAAACTATACAGACCCGTACGGTAGCCGGTAAAGTAATCCAGACTGAAAGACATCTGCAATGTTGCGTCCACGTCTGTCCAGTTCTTGCCGTCAAGAGAGTAACTCATGAACGCCTGATCGGCGCGCTCACCCTCTGCCTGAGGAGTGAACACATACTTTATCTTGAGCCATACCTTATCCTGGTTGAGCGGAATGCGCAGAGCCTCAGTATCGGGACTGGGAGCATTCTCGGCCTGAGGGCCACGACGTCTGCCCATATTGCGGTGAGTCATGGCTACAAGGCTCTTTGTTCCGTCATCGGCCACTTCAACGCCTATGGTGCAATAATTGCTCTGGAAGGCAATTATACCGGCTCTGTCACCCGGTTTCATGCCGCTGGCGTCCATCAGCACCTCACTGTAGCAACGCGGTCCTACTGTACGCTGTGTAAGGGTGTTGCGGGCGTTCATTACGTTTGTAGCCTGCTGACCGGTCTTAAGGCGGAGCCAACCCTTACGCTCGGTAACTGACCATGCTGAGTTGTCAGGCTTATGGTTCCACTGCCAGACAAGGTCAAGCTGGTTCTTCTTATAGTTAAACTCATCATTGTCCCATGTACGGTTCTTGCCGCTCTGGGGCAGGTTTACTGTAAACTGCTTGACAGGTTTGGTGTCATCACCCAGGATAGGCCATCCGTCAACCCACTTTACAGGCTGCAGGGTAGGAATACGTCCCACTGCGCCGTGATCCTGGAACATTATGGCGTACCAGTCTCCGTTCTGGGTCTCTATTATACCGCCCTGTGCAACACCGTCACCACGGCCGTCAAATGCACCGCTCAGTATAACCTTGCTCTCATAGGGACCGAACAGATCCTTGGAGCGCCATGCGGTCTCGGTGCGTACACCGCCACTGGGCCAGTCTATCTCAAGTATGTAATAATAATCACCTATGTGGTAGATATGGGCACCTTCGGCACGCAGATTGAATCCCTGACGCGGAGAGTCAATAATAACCTTCTCCTGGGCTCCGGCCTTGATAGCCGAACCATCGGGCTCCAACTCAATGATGCGAATCTCTCCGTTACCCCATACCACATAGAGATGGCCATCCTCAAAGAGCATTGAAGCATCATGGAACGGACGGTCAATGACCGAACGCTCCCAACCGCTCTTGGTGATATCCTTGGTGCGGTAGATATAAGTCTTACCCTGGTCATTGGCAATGAAAAGAGCATAATAGACGCCATTCTCATAACGCAATGATGTAGCCCACTGACCCTTGCCGTATGCATTGCGGCCGTTACGAAGGTTATATACATCATCATCCTCTATATAGTCACAAACGTAACTTACTATCTCCCAATGAACCAGGTCCTTGGAGTGCATGATAGGTACACCGGGGCAGAAATACATGGTGGTGCTCACCATATAATAGTCGTTGCCTACACGGATCCAGTCATTATCAGGAATATCAGTGTAAGTAAGCGGGTTTACACACTCTGTTGTCTTGTCCTTTGCAGAACAACCTGACCATGCTCCGATGAGCATGGTCAGTGTTAAAGTCAGTAATGTCTTGGCTTTCATGTCACATATTGTTGTTTCTGTTATTCAAAAGAGAGCCAGTCAACCTGGACATTTCCCTTTGATGCCAAACGCACCTTTAAGTGATGAACACCGGTAGCGGCGCCTTTGACATCGGCAACAATCTCTGATGCAGTGTTCTTGGGACTGAGCTTAACCTTTGAAATAACCTTGTCATCCTGCATGATCTCCAGTGTTCCGGTAGAAGGTGCAGCCACCTTTACCTTTACTCTCTGGGGAGCATTCTCAAAGTTTACGGTGTTGTACTTAACCCATGCGCCCTGCTCGTAGAACACGGTCTTCCAACCTGCAAAATAATTGGTTGTATCGATATAGGCGATAGAGTCACCGCTCTGGCTTATCTCTGAGTAGCGGTCAATCTGAATCTCCTTATTGGCCTGGGTAACACCTATGCCGCGGAGTGAGGGCTTAACCATACGGATGCTGCCGTCCGGCTCAAAGAAGATACTGTCTGCGCAGACTGCACGGTTCTTGTCAAACTTAGGTGAGTAATCATTGTGGTGATAAAACAGATAAGTCTGGCCTTTGAACTCTATGATTGAGTGGTGGTTGGTCCAGCACTTGTTGGCATGCTCCTCAAAGAAAACACCCATAAACTTGTAAGGGCCAAAGATATTGTCGGCCATGCAATAGGCAAGAACCTCCTCTACATCACGAGCCCAGGGGAATGTCATGTAGTACTTGCCGTTATGCTTGAACAGGTAAGGACCTTCTACCAGACCCTTGGTGGGAACCTCCTCTACGCGGTGACGGTCTGCAGGATCTGTAGATACTGACAACCAGTCATCGTTCAACTTGGTGATTGTAATACCGGGCATCACCAGATAGGCGGTGCCGTCATCATCAACAAAGATACAGGGGTCAATACCGCCTACGCCCTCCAGAGGAGTAGCCTGAGGGATATAAGGTCCGAAAGGATTGTGGGCGATTGCTACACCTACACGGTTACCACCACCCATGGCACGACGGCCGTCTGCTCTGGGCTGGGGTTTGGCACCTGCGGGCCAGAAGAAATAATAATCACCGTTATTGGGATTCTGCTTGCAGTCAGGAGCCCACATAGAATAACCTTTCTCATTAACCCAGGGTGCGGTCCACTGGTCAACTATTACGCCATGATCCTTCCAGTCAGTAAGGTTATCACTTGAGAATACATGATAGTCTGCCATGCAGAACCAGTCCTTACGGGCGTATTCATCGGGAGCGGGAATATCATGTGAAGGGAAAACATAGACGCGATCGCCTACAACCAGAGCCGACGGGTCGGCCGAGAACTGATCACGGATGATTGGGTTCTGTGCCTGAACGGCAATGCCGGCCAACATCAGAGCGGCCAGGAGTGAAAATCTTGCTTTCATCTGTTGATTATAATGAGGTTAATAATATACATATTTGGTAAGCGAGTATAAAGATACCCTCTTTTGTGCAAACCACATAACAGAGACGGCAAAAAAGTGATAAAAAGAGAATCGGCGGGGAGCCGTATGCTCTCCGCCGATTCATTATAGATCAGTTATTACTTAATCACTTAAGCAGAACCTTGTCAACTACAACCTTACCGTTGACATTTGTCTTGCGAATAAGGATCTGACCAGCCTTAGGAGCTGCAACCTGTACACCACCCAGAGTGTAGTACTCAACGTTGGCGGCAACAGCCTTAGCAGGATTAACGATGGTCAGCAGACCTGCTATCTCATCCTGCAGACCCTCGACAGCCTCGTCATAAGCGAAGTCCGGATCCTGACGGAAGTGCAGGAAGAAGTTGTCGGCACGTGACCAACCGTCACCAGACCACAGAGTCAGCTTGATGTCAACTGAATCAGCGCCACCAACCATGATGCTGTCAATCTTAAGGGTCTGAACACCATCAGTCTCAGCAAGTGCCTCAAATGTGGAGTCAGCAGCGGTAACATTGAGGATAGTAGGATTAGCTCCGTGAGCACCCCAACCTGTTGTTGCAGGACGATACTTATGCTCAGGCAGTTCTACACCGATTGAATACATACCTGCGGGCAGGTCATCAACAGTCTGCCAGAGTTCTGACTTGGTGTTCCAGTCCATACCGATTTCAGCATCGAATACGGGATAACCAACAACGTAAGCATTGTAACTCTTGTCACCGGTTACCATCTGGTTACCCTCGGTAGAAGCGAGAACTGTCCAACCGGGATATACATCAGTGTATTCTACGGTCTGGATGATGATCCAGATAGGCATCTGACCATTCAGGTCACCACCGTTCCACTGGTGCTGTACATGCTGCATGTTGGCGCCGTCAGGATCAGCCTTGTGAGCATTACTGTTATCAGCCTTCAGGTCAGTACGCTCAACAACCTTAGGAGTCTGATACAGATGATAGTTCTTGATGAACGGAGTCAGGTCAAGGCTATCATTTGTATAGATGTTTGCATCATCGGCCAGTTTCTCATAGAGAGCCAACTTAATAGCTGCCTTGTAGACGTTGGCCAGCATATCGTCGTCATCCTCCAGAGTCTGGAGAGCATTCTTGATAATAGCCGTATCACCGATGGTTGAACCGAGCTTACGTGACAGGGCGTCGAGAGCCTTGATACGCTTAGGCATAACCTCTGCCTTAACTACTCTGAATTCGTAATCATTAGCGGCACCGTGAACGATTGCATAAGTAGCGTTGATGTCATCATCAGTTGCTGCGATTACATCATAGTTCTTATAAGAATCGTATGCTCCCTTAAGAGCGGTATACTCCTCAAAGTCAGTCTTTGCGCTGTCCTCAAGCAACTGGAATGCTCTGGTGAGTTCCTTGGCATACTTGGAGTTCAGGGCGATACGGTCATCCAGAGTCTGGATAGCCTTCTTCATGGTCTCGTTGAACTCGTTGATTTCTGTACCAATCTTGGTGGTAACAGGATAAGCGTTAGCCTCGGTCTCAACGTCCTTAAGAGCAGCCCATGTGGAAAGACCACCGTACTGAGTCTCAGTAGCAGCCAGTTTATCAGATACAGCCTTTCTCTGGTTAGCAAATCCGTCAACTGTATCCATACGGAGTTTCAGTTTAGAGGTAGCTTCATCAAGAGCCTTAGAGGCAGCAGCCCACTCAGTAGGCTTGGTAGGCTTGGTAGACTCAAATCCACCGTCTACATCGTAGTAAGCAACAGATGTCTTAAGGTTGTTGAGTAACACACCTGAATAGAGTTCAGTCTTGGCCTCAGCTAAAGCGATACGCTCCTTGGCAGCAATTACAGAATTGTTAAGATTCTTTACCGGAGTGTAATAAGAAGGTACAAAGAATCCAGGTGTAGTGACGCTCAAATCACTTACAAGAACTCCGTTCCAGTTTCCACCACCAGAAGTGGTGATTTCGAACTCAAATACATAGTTACCGGCAGTTGCGATTTCAAGAGGTATGGTAATCTTGTCTGCTGTACTGATACGCAAATCCTGGTTCTTACCATCAGTGCTTGAAATAAAGTTGGTCGGAGTGATTGTATCAAGAGGTATCCTGTCAGGATCCTTAACCAGATCAGCATTGCCTTCGGGTTTTGCAAACATGAACACCTTGGTCTCAGCCGTGCCGTCCCAACCCAAAATGTAGAAGTTGAGTTCATACTGACCTGCATTCAAATGGATGTTCTGATTACCAACGCCTACCCACAGATGACCACCATTGGACGATCCACGAGGACTGATATAGAATCCGCGTGCGAACTGAGCTTCAGGATTGTTGTATACATACAAACGCATACCATTGCTGGCGAGCTTGCCTCCGGTTCCAAGTGTATAATCCGTATGAGTAGCCTCCTTGATAGCAGTACCTACAGGAACTTCATCCTGACCGTTAGTGCTCCAGGTGGTCTCAAATGCCTTCTCAGGAAGGTTTCTGCTGTATTCGCCGAAGTGGTAGTTCAACGTTACATTTTTACCGTATTCTGTACCCAGACCCTTGAGCTGAACGAGCTCAAATTCAACGTCACCGTTAAGAGCCGGTGCTGCGTTGGGCTTTGTAATAACAACGATAGAGTCATTGCCCTCCTTATAAGACAAGTTCCATCTGGTACCGTTTACATAAGCGATAGCACCTTCAGTGTTCTCCAGGTTGTCAAATATAATCTTACGTGAGAACTTGAACTCAATGCTGGTTACAGGGGTAAGACCGAATGAATTCTCCTCGTAGGGCAGTCCCTGCAGAACAGGAGGCAGATCCTTCATTGAGTGAACACCCTTGAAGATGTTGGGGTTAGGAGTAGCAAGCTCGTTGTAGAAGTCAGGAACTATCTTACCTGCCTTTATCCATGTGGTATCAAGAGCCTTGGGGAACAACTCTGCTGCGCTCGTGCCATTACCTGTGTACTTAAGGGTAAGTTTAGGATTGTCAACGGGGTTGATGAATGTTACAAGCACCTGATCATAGTCATCGAACTCGAACGGGGTATCACCAAAATACTCAGTAAACAAGTACATGTAACCGTCGCTGTGATACTCGGCTGAACGGATAGGCATATCCTCCCAATCGTTAGGATCGTCAGGATCACCGTCCTTTACAAGGCACCATACCTCAAATGCGTCACCGGGAAGTTCGATGGCGTCGATACGGGTCTCCTTATATGCATCCTCAACCAGTTTGCCAAGGTTGGTCTTGTAACCAAAGTCTACACGCATCTTATCCTTATCATACTCGCAACCTGCAATCCATGACTTGGTAAGAGAGATGTTATCAACCATGAAGTCTGTTGAGTCAGAACGGAATGACATGCGGAAGAAGAACTTATCCGGCTGATGGATGAACTTGAGGTCATCCTCAGTGCCGTTGTCAGCAGCCTTCCAGATCCAGTCGGTTGACCACCAATAACCATTTGAAAGCATGTAGTAATCAGCGATTGAGTCATTCAGATAGTAATCCATAAAGGTTACCTTCTCCCAATCACCAGAAAAATCAGTCTTCTCATAAGTGATCTCCGTGTTGTACTTTAAATTGTTGTTATCATTCTGAAGACCCATTGTGAAAGGCTTCTCTGAGTGGAAATAACCACGGTACAGACCGGCATGCAGACGAGGTGAGTAGCCAGATGAAGCTGTGGTTGACTTAGCCTTTACATAGAATGTAACACGGTAAGAGGTCTCGGGCTCGATAACGTTCTTAAGACGTACAAACAGGTTACGGCGATAGTCATCAGTGTACTTGTTATCGCTGCTTCCTACTGCAGATGTACCATCGGCGTTGTAACGGCCGGCTGAGATGAAACGGAAGGCCTTTTCACCACCGTCCTGTCCCCACTTCTCAAATGCCTCGGCACGAGCCTGTGAGGTCTCGTCAACGATTGAATAATTATCGTTGCGATACTTTCTGTTGTCAATATCAGCCTTGTCGTCGGTAAGCATTACACCGTTGTAGATAATGATACCGCCCTCCTTTCCGGGGGTTACGGAGTCTGTTCTGACAAGAATATTGTCAGCTTTGAATCTGGCATCATTCCAGGCTTCAGAGAACGCCTGATTTTCACCTGTTACGCCCTTGTAATACTCCAGGTTGTAGATGGTATCTACAGGAGTAGTCTGCCATGCATCCCAGTCGTCCTCAAAGGTCTGCGTAAAGATGACTTTAGCATCCTGCGGAGTTCTGGTAGGCTGTGCAATTGCGGAGACTCCCATAAGGAGCAGTCCTGCAAATAATAAGTCTCGTTTTTTCATAATTTAATTGTTAATTAATAAATAGGTTAAATTACTCTTTTTTTCTCTCCAAATTGTTTGTTAATAGATTAATTAAAAACTTTAAACTATCACCAAAACCTGTTCCTGTGCAGGCATTTCCGCACAGGATTCAGGTTGTTAAATCATTCTGTTGCCTGTTTTTCGTCAGGAAGAACCAGGAACCATGCCTTGTTGAGGCTCTTGCCGTCACCAAGCAGTTTGGTGTAGAGTTCCGTATCCATATCCCTGTAGAAATCCACATTGTCGTCCATAACTGCCTTGTCACGTGCTGCAACGCGTCTTGCCAGGAAATCATTCTCTGCAAAACCGCCGTAACCGGGAGAACTGGGATCTGCTGCACGGTGCATTGCAATACGCATCAGATCACCAAAGCGGTATCCTTCAAAGCAGGTCTCAAGGGCCATCTCGTCAATAAGTCTCAACTCTACCGCACGGATTGAATCCTCAAGAGTAGGAACGCGTCCGCCCAAGGTATCAACCGGAATGGTGTAGTTGGGATCAAACTCTGCATCACCGCAACCACGTGAATGGATACCGATGGTGTTTCCGAATGATGTATTCCACTCAGCACAATAGACCTCCTGTGTTGATCCGCCAGTACTCAGAGTCTGATAATTCCATGTGATGGAAGACTTCTGGAATGACCGTCTGGGGAAGTCATAAACAGCACTGATATCCACACCGTCCACATTGGTGGCTCTGGTCTTTTCTACCTGACTCAAACTGTCAATGGTCTCCTCGCAAAGACCGCTCTTAAGCACTGCAAATGCCGTCTGGGGCAGTCCACAGCGGTTGAGTGCCTCTGCAAGCCTCAAATATACGACGTCCTTACGATATAACCAAATTTTCTCTGAATTAATTTTATTTAACGTTTGATAATCGGTTCCGTAGTTGGAAGAGTTGTTGTCATCTTCATCATAGTAGACCTCAGAGTTCTCCATTACAGAGCCCAGTCTCAAGTCACCGCGATACAGGATCTCTTCCTCAGCGTTCTTATCAGGTATATACTCGGGCCACTCAAAACGGTTTGAAGGATTACGTTTTGCATGATAGCAATAATTCTGTCTTACACTGATGGCAGTGGCGGCCTTTGAGCGTGTGAGCTGATACCAGTAGTAATTGTCCTCCGTTGAGCAGAAGATATTCTCAAGGTCACTTACCTCACCACTGTACTTATCGGCTTCCATAGGAATATATGTTATATGACCGTTGTTTCCGAATATGTTTCCTACATAACGGTCGGAACCCATGTTGAGAAAGTCATATGTCAGCCACATCACGGAATTGTTTCCGGTAGTAACGGCACGGTTGTCGCCTGCCAGGAAATCATGATAGTACAATGCTGCATGTGCATAATCCTCGGCCCAGAGGCAAAGGTCACCCAGGATAAGGCGGATGGGGATGAACAGGTCTTTTGACTCGTGCTGTGTGGTCTTGGAACCGTCACCCAGAGTCTCGCCACCCAGTTTACCGTAGTTGGGCTGATAGCGGTCATAATATGAAATGTACTCATCCTTGAAGTCAAGCAACAGAGTCTTGGCAAGGTCCTTGATGTTCATCTTGACACCGCTGGCGGCATTGTCGCCGGTAATGGGTTTGTCAAAATAGGGAACCTGGCCGTAAATCTGAGCCAACTGCAGGTAAGCCCAGGCCCTGTAGCAGAGCATGGTGATATACTCACCCTTCATTACCTGCTTCTGATTACGGGTAAATGCGGTATCCACCTTATTTATAAAGAAGTTGCAGTTGTTGATTATTGCATAGTAATCAACAGCCTGGTCATACTTGTTTGTGGATTTGACCGAACCGAAATCATAGGAGTAGAGTTCACGGAGATCCTCAGATGCATGATCGGATATGGTAACCAGGTCACCGCGAATCTCACCCAGTATCACTGTACGGTCCGCAATTTTCTGCAGGTTCTTGATTACTCCCAGTACTGAATATACAGTATCTACGGGTGAATCCAAGGTGTTCTGATAATCGAACATGTAGGTCTTGGAATCAACCTTGAGAATATCCTCGCATGATGTTACTCCGGCTACAAGAGTTGTAGCCAGAGCAATGGAAAATATGGTTTTCAGTTTCATAATACCCTATATTAGAGGTTAATCTTCAATCCTAATGAGAAATTGGCTGACTGCGGAGCAAGGCCACGGTCTATACCGCGCAGAAGCACGTTGTTACCGGCTGCAAATTCCGGATCAGAACCCAGATAGTTTGTCAGCGTAAAGAGGTTGTTTGCAGAACCCCAGATGGTAAGACCCTGCAGGTATGTGCTGTGAACAGGAATCTTATAGCTCAAAGTCACGTTCTTGAGACGCATGTATGAACCGTCCTCGATCCAACGGTCTGAGAAACGTGCATTCTGATGGGGATCCTCAAATACTATGCGGGGAACATCGGTCTCCTGACCCTCAACCATCCAGTGGTTGGTCATGGCCAGAGACTGGTTCATAAAGCGTGAACCACTCTCCAGAAGCATACGCTCATAGTTGTATATGTCACCGCCTACGGAGTAGGTCATTGTAGCACTGAGAGAAAGGTTGCCGAATCCCAACTTGGTAGATATACGGCCATAGAAATCAGGATTGGGGTCACCTATCTGGACCATATCGTCAGCATTGATGACCTTGTCACCGTTCTGGTCTACAAAGGCTACATCACCTGCTTCAAAGTATGTATGGAAGCCCTTGTCTGAGAGCATATACAAACCTGAGTCAGTTGCCTGCTTGGTGGTTGTGAATACGCCGTTTGTCTCATAACCGTAGAATACGCCTACAGGCTTGCCCACCTCTGTCCTTACGGTTGCACCGTACATCTCAGTGTCATAACCCTTGGTAGGCAGCTTGACAACCTCATTCTTATAATGACCTATGCCTGCACCAACCTCCCACTTGAATGCGCCTGTATTGATGAGTTTGAGGTTGAAAGATGCGTCAAATCCGTTGTTGGTAAGAGTTCCACCGTTACCCCAGGTATTGGGAAGACCTGTGGCATATGAAAGGGAACCTATAGACAGCAGATTGTCGGTTGTTGAATTGAATATGTGAGCAGAAACGTTCAGACGGTTGCCCAACAGATTCATATCGATTCCGGCAGTGATCTTTCTGGTGGTCTCCCAACTCAGAGAACCGTTACCGATATTGGCCATGGTCACACCTGACTTACCCAACAGTTTTACGGGATAGAAGTAAGTCTTGGATGAAGATGCGTCATATCCGTCATTACCGGTCATATCAAATCCGGCACTGAACTTGAGGAAATCAATGAAATCAACATTGAACCAGGATTCGGATGATGCAACCCATGCTGCGGATACTGACGGGAATATACCCCATGGCACACCGAACATTGAGAGTCCTGCATCAACATCTGTACCGAAACGTGAGGAGGCCATAAGACCTACACTTGCTGACAGATAATATTTCTCCTTATAGTTGTAGTCAGCCTGACCCCACCATGTCAGAGAGATATCCTCTGATTCAACACCGTCAGTTTCACGGTACTTGAGGTTCTGGTCCATATTAGGCTTCTTATCGTTACCTGAGTTGTAACCTACCATTGATGTCTGGAACATGGAGTTATTGATGAAACGGAAACCGCCCTGAATATTCAGGTCACTGGCACCGAATCTCTTCATGTATTCCAGATATGTGTTGCTCATGAAACCGTCCTGCTTGGCCGACATGGCGGCAGCCTTGTTGTCTACCATTCCGATACCCTCGATGCGGAAACGGGGAGTTCCGTTCAGTGGTATGTAGTAGTTCTCATCAGAGTTGGCCAGGGTATAGGTAAACTGCTCATACATATTGAGGCGGTTACGCTTGATCTCCCACTTGGGAGTAACGGCCAATGTGATGAAACGGCTTCCGAAATAGTTCTTGTTGATACCGTCACCGTTCTCAAGAATGGCAAGCGGGTTGGCAAGTGAAACCTCTGATCCTAGAACCTCCTCAAGGTAATCATCCTCGGTAGCAAGGAAGTTGGTGATACCACCGCCGTACATGTGTGCATACGGTGAGAGGAAAGGAGACTTGACAAGTGCCAGGAAGCCGGGGGCATTGATCATTGTATTGTCAATATCGGCAGGTGCACCGTCATCGCGGAGGTCACGGGTAACATCGCTGTAAGAAGCATCAAAACGCATTGTAAAGCGGTCACCCAACACGATGTCTGAATTCAGACGCAGGTTGAAACGTGAGAACTCGCTCTCCTTAAGTGTAGCGTCGCCTGTAACATAACCTACGGACAAACTGTAGTTTGCTACATCATCACCACCCTGAACACTTACGTTGTAGTTCTGAACGAATGCATCCTGATATGAAATCTTGCTCCAGTCGGTCTCATTCTCGTGATACCAGTAATAATACGGGTAATTGTTGTCAGACTGCAGGAACTTGAAGGATGAGAGTGTAGTACCGGTGGTACCCAGAAGTTCTGATGCATATGCACGGTACTGGTTCTCGTCCATAACCATGGGAAGTTTAGGCATGGTCTGATAATTGCCGGAGATGTTCACGTCAATTCTTGTGGCCATGGTCTTGATACGCTTGGTCTTGATAACTATGACACCGTTTGCACCCTTGGCTCCGTAAATACCGTAGCCGTTCTTAAGAACCTCAACAGACTCAATATCCTCTACAGGAATGTTGGCCAGGAGATTGTTATAGAAACCGTCGTGCATGGCAACATGGTCATAACCCATATCAAGGATTATACCGTCCAGTACAATCAGAGGCAGGGTATTGATGTTGAGTGAATTGATACCGTCTATCTGCATGAGAGAACCGATACCGACCTGTCCCGAACGGGTGATTGACAGAATGTTACCCAGAAGTGACTGCTGGATCAGACCATCTACGATTACATCATTGCTCAAGCCCGAAATCTCGGCCTCTGCTATTGATTTGGAATCGGTCTTGGTCTGATAGATTTCTGAAAAGTTCTCATCAAACATCTTGACGTCTATTCCCTCTGTACGGCCTTTCAACGCGCAGACAACCGTGTTGCAACCGTCCAGTGAGAAAGTGAGTGATGTAACATAATCAGGAATCCTGATTGTAAAAGAACCATCCTCCTTGGACATGGCCGAATGACGTGAGATGTTGTATGCCTGAACCCTAACACCCGCCATAGGAGTGTTCTGTGCAGCATCATACACATGACCGGTCACTGCGATCAAGCCGTCAGAATTGTTCTGTGACGATACCGGAGCCATGAACATCAGCATTATGCCTGCCAGCCCCAAAGGCAGAAGCCTTTTCTTGTCAAATAACTTCATATCTTATATATTTTTTTTATTCAACGATAGGATCCAGAATTATGCAGTCAAGCCACAACTCACTTGAGTACTTCTCGCTGTTCATCTCATTCACACCGCTGGAGAGTGTTACTGAAAGACGGGCCTGATTCATATCATAATTGCAGTAGGGAACATCTATTTCACCAATCTCGATGGTATCAAACTGGGTCAGACTGTTAATAGCATAGTATTTGACAGTAAGATTCCTGAATTTACCGGGACGGTATTCAACTCTTTCAATTGTAACTGAATCCACAAGGTCAACTTCCTTACGGTCAGGCATGAAGTAGGAAACTTTGGGATGGATGTAGTTAGGCATCATATTAACCACATCGGGAGCCATAACCATCTTGACTGAGTAACGTCCCTTGAGGTTGTTATGGATATATATCTTGGCATCCCAGTCCTTACGTCCTTCCTGTGATATTCTCATTACCTGAACGGGATCGCTATCGTTAATCTGAATTGATGTCTGCTTAAGACTCATTTCAGAAAGGTTGGTATAAGACTCAGCCTCAAGTCTGATTCTGCGGAGATAGGTAAGAGTATCGACAAAGGGCCATGAATCGACGATATAAACTATACCGTTACTGCACTCAATGGAATCGACGCTGGAACTGAAAAGTCCGGTATTTGAATCATAGGGCTTTGAGAATATATGATACGGCTTATTGTCCCTGCGGTTCTCAGTTGCATTATAATTGGTTGAGAATACCGAGTCAGGCAGATAACGGTTGACTTTTTTGTTCAGGTTATAGAACATATCCGTCATCATCGTTGTATTGGTGTAGAACTTCTGGAGAGAATCGTTGTTCAATCCGGCCTCTGCATACTCAAATGACTCCTTGATATGATTGTATACCGAATCCCATAGACGGGGAGTAGGCAACACCATTGCAAAGGTACTGTCCTCGGCGTTGATACGGGCGTAACGGTTAAGCAGGATATTGTACTCGGTCATGACAGAGTCAACATATACCATCTCACCGTCATCATTGAATCCCTGAGCCACACTGCGTGAAGGATCCAGTTCCTTTATGGTATAACTCTTGAACCAGTCTCCAAAGATATCCTTGTAATCGGCCGAAGTGGTTATGAACTCATAGAGGTTGGGAAGGTATTCCAGATGTCCGTCTATGCAGTGCAGTACACCGTTGCTGCAACGGATGTTCCTGTCATCAGCTGAATGGTAGGCTCTTCCGTCCAGACCGTCATTGGTTGACTTGTAGGCCTTTCCGTTGAGCATGTAAATCATCTCATCGGTACCTTCACCTACAGAGTGCTTGAAACGGGCAATGTGGTTCATGATGAACTTCTCACCTACTTCCTTATGCTCGGCTGCACTCTTGTTTTTCTTTGTGTAAAGGCTCCAGTCCTGAACAGAACTGTTTGAGGGTGCCCAAACTGTAAGGAACTGATCCTCTGAAAGCAGGTCCAGATAAGTGATATTAAGAGGAACTCCATGCTTGTCACACATCTTGGTAGTGCGCAAGGCCTCATAGAACTGGTCAAAACCGCTGATTCCGTCAAGTGTCTCAGCAATTTTTGATACCGGATACTTACTGCTGGTCTCCTTGAAACTGTAATGCTCGTTCCATGTATCGTTACATGAACCCAAGATCATCACGGCTGCCAACAGCAGAACGGATTTCTTTGAAAAATTGAAATAACTGTTCATATCATTAATTAATTAATATTTCATTAGTTAGGGTTATATCAATGTTTATCTTCATTCATACTGAAAATGCTTTTGGGGCACCATTCCATATAGTCAAAATTCATCTCTGCATTGGGATTCTCAAGAACTAGCCTCATCCTGAGATAGTAGTCTTTGTTTGCCTTGAAATAATCTGTGGTTATGACACGGCGTGCAATAAGACTGTAATCACGGAACTTTTCGGCCTTATCGGATGTCCAATGGGAATCCGGCCCTTTCATATAACCACGGTTATGCATAGCCTTGTCATACGCATCTATAGCTATCGTGTCTCCGTCAAAGTCCGAATCGCTTTTCCAACGGATGTTGGGATTCTCGGAGGCTGAATAACGAAGGTCGGTGGGGATACCGCAAGGCATAAGGCGCAACGGATCATCTCCTACAAAGTTCTGGACCACGCCGCAACCGGCCGATCCGCGGTATGACAGGCGCAGTTCCCATGTTCCGTCATGCGGAACGGGCGGCAACTTGAGCATTATGTCATAGTTACCCTGCAGGTCAACGCCGTCACCCTGATAACTTATGTTGGCTACGAAAGCGCTGCGAACCCACATACAGTAGTCGGAGTTATATGAGTAGAAATTGGTGGGCTGTTTGAAACCTACTCCCTCATAGTTGTCGTCAGTCTTTTTCTGACGGGCACCCGAGGTGAGGAAATCGGGAGACAATGTGCAGCAGTCAATTCTGAGACGACGGTCCAGGATATTGTTCCTGATAAAGTCAGAATACTCCAGGATGTCATCTACATAGAACATATAACCGTTGCAACCTTCATTGGCTACACCCTCTTCAACTTCCACTATCTTTACTCCGCGATAGAAACTGCGGCCCAACTCTCCCTTGCCGTCGGGTCCGATGCCGCGACGGTTAATGAAGACACCGTTATAGGTACCGGGGTTCTTTACCCTGGATATTCTCATGATGGAATGCGGCAGATAAGCCTCAAAGTAATCCTCAGCGTCAATAAGGGTTGTCTCGACTTTTGCATCGATGATATCCTCACGGCAGTTGAAGTTTACTATTGACGGTATACTGAAAGGCAGGATATGGTATTCCACGAATCGTCTGAGCGGACAACGGCGGTCATGCCATATGGTATCATATTTGCTGCCCAAAGTATCATACTCTGCCTGATAAGCAAGATGATAAACCTTATTGGCGTATTCGGCAAGTTCCTGTATGGAGTTGATATTATGGCTTGCATAGACCTCATTGGGCTCGGCAAATACGGTGAATCCGTAATTACGTTCGGGTACATACTTAATGGTATATGTAGAATTACCGCCCTGTTTCTTAAGACCTGTATAAGCCGAATCAAATCCGATGGTGTAACTCTTGTCATGCCACTTCTGGAGAGAATCCTCCAGACCTACCAGATGCATGGCCTCAAAGAAGAGACTAACCCTGGGATTTGCCTTGACTATATCATAGATATATTCACCTGATACATTTATCACATCGCTGACCACCTGAACTACACCGTTCTGGACAGTATCATCATCCTCTATAACCCTTGAATCCCTGTTGATTGTGGGACGTGCCTTGATGATTCCGTTATCAAGGGTATCGGCCACATAGCCCAATACCAGGAAACGGTTCAACTGGTTTACTGAAGGAAGTCCGCCCTCGGACTGATCCGTCAGGAAGAGTACAGAGTTTATAAGATGAGTTCTGCAGATGGTGTCACACTGGTCAAAGGTGAGAGAATCCAGAGAACTGATGTTTCTTGACTTAAGATATTTGTCAAATGCCTCATCAGTAGGAGCAAAACATGTAAAGGTACCGTAGGTTTCAAGTTCTCCCCATACTCCGGCTCTCTTAAGAACCTTTATGAATGAACTGAAGCCGTAAACCGTATCCTGCTCAAGATATGAAGCTACAGTCTGCCCGGTGAACGTATAGTACGTACCGGGATGAACCTCGTCCCAGCAGGATATGGTCATCAGCATCGCAACGGCAGTTGCGAACACCTTAAGCGCCAGTTTATATTTCACTCCTGATTTAAACATGATCAATGTGCCTGTTCTATCTTTTCATCATCCTTATAAGCGGGATTCTGCTTGAGAACACCCTGACTGTTGCGGACCTCGTCCTTTGCCATGGGGAAATACATTGCATAGGGGTTCTTGAGTTTGATCTTGACAGCACTCAGTGTGGCTGAATCATACTTCTTCTCAACGAATGAGAGAAGACGCTCCTGATTACCGTCACGACGGGCCATACGAACCAGGTCATACCAGCGCTTGCCTTCAAACATAAGTTCGCGGCGACGCTCCTTGAACAACACGCTCTCCAGTTCATTTACGGTAGTACTGTTACTGTAACTGATTACCTGGGTAAGAGTGTTAGGTGTGATGTTGAAATTATCCGAATTGATTGAGCGGGCATTGACGGCATCAATCAGATTGAATGCCTTGTCCTTATACTCTTTCAATGCTGCTACCTGAGTAAGGCTGTCCTCACCGGCCGGAGCAATCTGCTTGGCCTTCATGATATAAGCCTCGGCTTCAAAAAGAAGCACCTCGGTGTAACGGTAAATAATCCAGTTGGCCTGAACCTGATTGCGGAATGTAGCACCTGAATATTCAAGTGAACCTGAGCTGAAAGAGAGTGTCAGGTCATCATATGCATACTTGGTTATTGCATATGACTGGGAACCTCTGTCATAAACATTCTGATAGTAACGGACATCCTGAGCCTGCTCAAAGACTGAGTTACCCTTTACTGATGAGAATTCTGAACCGATCTTCTCAAAGGCCTTGATTCTACCTACATTGGTAGACTGGTTATTCTGGTAATAATCACCTACAAACGGGTTCTTTACGTCATTGTTATACGGGAACTCAAACAGTGACTCGAATGAGTTACCGGTTCCAAAGATCTCGTTGTATGAGTTGCCGGGGATATCATCCGGGGCATCGCAGATAAGAGGATAACCGTTGTAAAGTTTTAATGTACAGTTCTTACCCTCCTTACTCCTGATCTTCTCATAATCGGCAAGTTTAAGGGTGTTCACCTCTTCACATACTGCAATACACTTGTCCCAGTCACCGGGGGCTCCACGCCACAGATACATATCTGCAAGCATGGCACAGATGGTTGACTTGGTTATACGGCAGGTAGTTGCCTCGTCTGATGAGAACTTGTTGACGGCGTATTTCTTTATGCCCTCCAGGTCACTGATAAGAGAATCCAGAATGGTCTCAAATGAACTCTGGGGAACATAGAACTTCATATGGCCGCCCTCATCATCGATAGAAGGCTCTGTCACATAAGGTACATCGTGGAAACTGCGGATAAGATACCAATAACTCAGGCAGCGCAGGGCAATGGCCTCGGCCTGGTTGGCAAGCAACTCGTCAATGATATAGTTAGGATCCTTAGCGGCAACCTGGGGTGCAAAATAGAGCACGGTGTTGGCGCGGTTGATTACATCATAGAATGCCTTATAGTTGCAATAGGTATTTGTATGCAGAAGGTTCTCACGGCATATCTGACGGATATCGTCAGATGTACCGTTACCCTCTACTACATTATCTGAACGCATCTCGCCCCAAACTGACATACGGAGCAGACAGTCTGACTTCTCCATGGCACTGTAAGCACCCAGAAGAACACTCTCCACGTCGGATTTATCGGTCCAGAAGTTCTCCAGAACGATATCGTTAAGGGGCTCCAGATTAAGGAAATCATTACATGATGTAAATGAACTCCCTAACAGGGCTGTTATCAGTAAAGACTTAATACTTTTCATATTATCCTTAATCTTAAGAGTTAGAAATTAACATTAACACCGAATGTTACTCTGCGTGAGCGCGGGGTACGGCTGTTATCGGCAGCAACCTGGCCACGACCGGAACTAACCTCGGGATCCAGACCTGTATACTTGGTCCAGGTTGCAAGGTTACTCAAACTGCAGTTGAAACTTACACCGCTCAGATGAACCTTCTTGGTGATCTTGGGATCAAGAGAGTAACTCAGGGTACTGGAGCCCCAACGTACAAATGAACCGTCTTCTACGAAACGATCTGAACCCAGGTCGTTGTAACCCCACTGGTAAATAGTACGCGGAACTTCGGTTACATCACCCTCAACGCGCCAGCGCCAGTTGATGGCTGCCATCACGTTACGGATCTCACGTGTGCTCTCGGCACCCAGACGTGACATGTTCACGATCTTGTTACCTGCGCGGAAGTTGAAACTGTTACTCCATGAGAGACGTCCCCAAGACATACGCAGGCTGCAACCACCGTTGATCTTAGGAAGTGAACTACCCAGGTAAACTATATCAAGTTCGTTGATATTACCGTCATTGTTGATATCCTCATATGCTACGTCACCGCCTACAAACTCGTAAGGAGTTGTCAGGGTTCCGTAACCGAACATCATAGGCTTGGTCTTGCCCTTTGAGTTGAGGATTACATTGCCATCGGCATCCTTTACTACAGGAGCGTTAGGACCGCTTACGCCGGGAACCTCAACTTCACTGTAGTCACTGTACTGATAAACGCCTTTATACTTGAAACCGTAGATAGAACCGTAGGAGTTCTTAAGTGCCACGTATGAAAGGTATGAACGGTGGGCATTGTCATAGTCAAAGTCTTTCTGCCAGCTCTTAAGAATGATTTCATTCATCTCAAGCACCTGGTTGGTGTTGTCACCGAAGTTGATGCTACCACCAACGCTGAAATCCTTGCCTGCCAGTCTTGTTGAATAGATACGGTTAGCAGAGATACTCATATCCCAACCTTCGTTCATCATCTTACCGTCGTTAACAGCACCGAGTGATGTGAAACCGGATGATGAAGGAATAGGATAGTTACTGTTGATCAGCTTGTCATTGGTGGTATGATAGAAGTTGATGCTTGCATTCAACTTATCATTGAACAGACCTAACTGAAGACCGAAGTTCCACTGAGTTGACTCCTCCCACTGGAAATCGCTAAGACGGATGTTGGCGGGATAGATAGTGGAGATACCCATGTAAGAATCACCGGATGAATAACGGCTGCGGAACATATCGTCACCGCCCGGAGCATTACCTGTGAAACCCCAACTCATTGTGAAACCGGCCATTGTAAGCAGACCGCTCTCACGGATAGCGTCAAACCACTTCTCATCAGTGATGTTCCAACGTGCTGAAGCGGCAGGGAATGTACCCCACTTCTTGGCGTTACCTGTTCTGGTGGTACCATCTGAACGGGTAGTGAATGTTAATGAGTACTTACTCTTATATGAGTAGTGCAACTGAGTGGTAATACCTACACTGCGGTTACGGCTTGCACCTGTGCTCATGCCGGTGATACGGCCGGGCAGACCGGGTGATTTGAAAGGACCTGAAGGAAGGCCGCCTACACCGGTACTCATGCTCTTACCGTTACTGTTGTTCACTGTCATTCTGGCCATTGCCTGGAAACTGTGGTTACGGTTCTTGATATGCGGCTGGAACGTGAGTGAGTGCTGGGTATTGATCTGTGAGTTCTTGTTTGAACTGGTAGAGGTAGAGTTGGCGTTCTGGTCAGACCAACCGTCACGTGACAGGGTCTGAGGAGTGTAGTTCTCACTACTGCTGTTAGACACGCCGAATGTTACCTGACCCTCATATCTGAGTCGGGTCTGATCATTTTCAAGTCCCAACAGATTATAGGTGATACGGAAATCGGGGTTTACATTCAGACTGATGCTGTTGCTCTCCTTCTCGGCAGCCTCCAGAACGGGGTTGTTCTGTTTGGGCAGATCTGACGATGAAGTTGAAGGCATCAGGTAATACTCACCGGTGGGTTCACCTGTAAGAGGATCCTCATAGTAGATAGCCAGGTTAGGCATCATCTCCTGAGCACTGCTTACAGCGGCGCTACCGCTACGACGGTTGTTTGAGTATGACATTGAGAAGTTTGTAGAAACCCTGATACGCTCTGAAACGAAGTAGTCAAAGTTGACACGTGTTGTGAAACGGTTCATCTTCTGACCGATTACGGTACCTGTCTCATCATCGAAACCGGCCGAAATACGGAACTGAGCCTTATCACCACCACCTGATACTGACAGGTTATGTGACTGTGAGATACCTACTTTCTTTACAGCTGATACCCAATCGGTATTGTCATTCCACATCTCATACTCAGGTCTGGTCTGAACGTAGTTGATCTCCCAGATTGAGTTGGTACGTGAATCGTCCAGATGCGGGTTGAAGAGTGACTCCTTAACGAACATTGTGTACTGGTCACCGTTAAGATACTTATAACCCTCAGGCTGGAAGTTGGCGTTGAGACGATATGAGTAGTTTACACGGGTGGCACCGCGCTGTCCGCGCTTGGTCTTGATTTCCATAACACCGTTGGCACCGCGCATACCCCAGATGGCTGTAGCAGCGGCATCCTTAAGGAATGATATTGACTGGATATCGGCGGGGTTGATACTCAACAACTCGGCCAGACGATCCTGCTCAGGACTGTTACCGTTAAGAATACTTCCGCCCAGATCCTGGTTGATCATCTCAGTGGTCATGTTCATGGTGTTCTCATCGATTGACAGGATATTACCGTCAATAACGATAAGCGGGTTACCGTCACCGGTCAGAGTTGACTGACCACGCAGACGCATTGTTGAACGTGAACCAAGGTCACCTGAGTCGAACACGATGTCAAGTCCTGCAACCTGACCCTGAAGAGCCTCATCGACTGTGGTTATACCGAGATCGGCGAAATCATCCATATTAATGGTCTGAACCACGGATGATGCCTCACGCAGAGGAATCTGAAGACCGGTGGTCTCCTGATAGCGCTCGGCTGTAATCTCAACCTCAGGAATCTCACCTGCTTCCTTCATCGTAATCTCAAAGTAGGTCTTGTTGATAGGAATATCAACAGTCTCATAACCTACGTATGTAACCTGAAGGTGGTCATTGGGATTGACCAGACGGAAAGAGAAGTTACCTTCCATATCGGTGATGTCGTGAGCCACGATACGGTCAGCGGCATCTCTTTCAGTTACATTCACCATCATCATAGGGCCTTCTGCGTCTTCAATGACACCACTGATGACATCGCCGGCCTTCTGTGCCTGAAGCAAACCGGGCATTACGGCCAGAACAGCGGCCATCGCCCATCTAAAAAATCTGTTAGTATATTTCATTTCCTCTATGTTTGCTTATTAGAAAATCATGTCACCGTTACACAACGGTTCATCAATCAGATGAACAACCGCATAAGATGAAGTCTCGATAGAGAAAGTAGTATATGTACCTTCTGAGAGAGTTGAGCCGGACAACGGCTTGACTTCATACTCACGGCACATAATGTTGTAATACGGTTTGCCCGAAGCAGTAGTAGTTTTCTGAACCTGACGGGTATGTCCGTTCTTGTCCGAAACGGTAATGTCGGCACCACCCTTTACAGAGAGTTTTACGAACTGCTGGTTAGCATTCATGAAAGCTGTCTCATACTCAGCAATGGTGGCGGGATTACCATGCTCGTCAACACCGGCATTGAAATCGGCACCGATATACACTGAGTTATCCTGGATGTGGTACTTGACAAAGTTCTGGAGCTGAGCGAGTTTCTTTCTTGTAAAGTACTTGGCATTTGTCTTGTTGGCAACTGCTGCCTTGGCTCCGACCGTATCAGCAACGCCGAACAGCTGCTGTGACAGTACAATAAGTGAATCTGTAAACATTGCATTCACTGCGCTGTCCTTGCTCTGTGCGGGACCGGTATAATCATCCTCAATATCAAGCTTGAGCAACTCATACTCATTCTCTATAGCCTGGAGTTTCTCGGGCCACATGAGTTTTCCGCTTGCGAACAGAGCGTCAACACCTGCGTTCTTGGGGATGTAAACGGTATAGTGATATGTATTGAAAGTTGAGATACACTTGGCAGAACCTATGTCGTTGGTGTTTGACTTGTCTGCGAATATATCGGCCGCTTTCATAACCTTGAAGAAGGATGTGAACTCGGGATATGTAACTGTATCTGAAACTATGTCATATACTGATTTTCTTGAAGGCATGAGCGGACGGTCAATGATATAGGTACGTCCGTTACCGGGAGTAAGTGATGTCTTCTTGGACAAGTCAACACGCTGAAGAATCTTGACCGGTCTCTCAATCTCATCACCCATACCCTGGTGCTCGATCTGCCAGCCGCCCTGTACACTCATGGTTGTTACATCGCCGAATGCACCGGTATTCTTGAACCTTATGGTTCCGCGGCCCTTGGTCCTGAAGTATGAGTAACCGAATTCATCCTGTACTGAAGCGTCCTCCACATCACCTATTATAATATGGTAATCCATGATGTCGAGCAGACGGTTGCGGACGAACTTGGCATCGTCATTATCTCTGGTCTCATTATTCACAGTGACAACATCAGGAATGAGCTGGTCACCAGTGGCGACGAATGTTCCGAGAGTGTCATCATAATCATATACATCGGCCAGGACCTTATCCTCATTCTTGGTGTTCTTGCCGTAACTGAAAGCAAGAGCCTTGAGTGAGTAACCTTCCTTCTGCAGATAGAATGAAGCGGGATCGATCCAAACCAGCTTGTTCTTGAACTCAGGAAGCGGAGTACCAACAGTATCGATCAGAGGTACGAAGAAGCTGTACTCTGATACCATTGAGTTCAGGTAAGCCCTGTATGCCAATACCTCATCAGTACGGATGGCCCAGTCAATAATCTTGAGTTTCTCATTTACAAGAACAGGATATGCAACTGACTTGTAAGCTGTAGGAACATATACGTTTGTAGTGAAATAAACGGCACCGTTGCAGCACATTACAACATCTGAAATTGTTGACTCGGCCTCCTCACGGCTCTTGTTCTCAAAGAAAGGATCCTGTGCATCGTTGAGCACGCTTGAGAACTTGCTGGGAACTGAACCGATCAGAGAAGACTGCATGTTCACGTTGACAAGTTCAAGGATAACGCTCATAGGAATCTGACCCATATCCTTTATAACCTCATCAACGGTAAGGTCATTGCGGCCCTTGAACTCTTCAAGTCCGTAACGGGCTCTCAGACGGGCACCGACCTGGCTCTCATCAAGCCACCACTGCTTGAGGGCGTCATCCAGAGGAACGAACATAAGGCCCATATCTTTCTGGAGGGCTACATCAGTGTTGCTGCCTATAGTAGATGAGATAAAGCTGTTCCATCCCGGATCAAACTTGAGAAGGTTGTCTGTGGGAGCCATCTGATCCAAATTGGTCTTCTGGGTCTCAGGCTCGGTACGTGATCCGATTCTGGCACGCTTGGACAGATACTTCTTTACAAATACAGAGTCTGTATTGGCATCCATAGCCTCCTTGAGGGCAGGATTGGTAACAAGACCTGAATTGATAAGCATTCTGACGTTAACATCCCTCTCCTGCTTGGCGGCACCTGAATAATAAGGTACTGCGAAACGCTCCAGAATAGAACTGTAAATTCTGGCGTTGGGGTTTGAAGCGATATAATCGGCCATGTTAGGCAGCAGATATACTACATCTGACATAACATGGAGGAATCCGTTGAAGCACTTCTTGTTGGGCCATGCGATGGTTACACCGTTCACGCTGGCATCACCCGGCTTGTGGGCTGGTCTGATGTTGTTGGGACGGCTGTACTTACCCAGACGGAACAGGAAGTCGTAATCATCCCTGTCTATCTTGTTTGACTCCAGGAACTTGTTTACGAAGAATATGATAGGCTTGTTGGTTCCATCCTGCAGAAGTACGATACCCTTGTCGCTCTTGTTGCGGAGACGATCCCAGTAAGCGTTGTTCTTGGGCATGTCCTGAGGCTTTACAACCGGGATGGTATCCAGTACCTGTGCGGCCGATACCCTACGCATACAGTTACCCAGAATAGGAGGTGACTGTTCGCCGCCGGGGCTACTGGAAAGCATGGCTACCTGATACACGTTATTTAGCATCGAACCGTTCAGAATCATAGATTTCTGAGCCTTGCTGAGTTGCTCATAACTTGTAATCTTGTTTCCGTTGGCATCTACAAACGGGCAATCCTTGAAGAAACGCTCGAATGCCTTGTCATCGGCTACGAACAGGGTCTTACTACCGGTCTTGGCCAGGATGTTGACCTGATCCATATCCTCAATAAGCCTGATGAATGTTTTGAATGAGTACTCCTCGCCGGTGCTGTCATTCCTGAAGCCTTCGCTAAGAGTCTCATAGATACTGGTACCAAGCCATTCCGGCATTCTCTTGTCAAGGTCAAAGTCCGGACGGCATGACTGCATACCGAACACTGTGGCCAAGACGGTCAGAATTGCACCGAACAACCTGGAACGGTTAGTTAGGGATTTGAGTCTTTTCATTATATGAGTCATTTAAATATTAGACATAGGAGATTATTCCTTATCAATACCCTCGATGGTCTTGATGTGACCCTGGGCATCGTATTCTATCTCGCAGACTTTAAGGCTGCGGAGCCATGACTTGCCGCCCGAAGGCACACTGTCATGATGGAACAGATACCATTTGCCTTTGTACTCAATGATTGAGTGGTGGGTTGTCCAACCTACTACGGGGGTCAGGATGACACCCTGGTAAGTGAAGGGACCATAGGGATTGTCACCGGTTGCATAGCACAGCAGATGGCTGTCACCGGTAGAATATGAGAAATAATATTTGCCTTTGTATTTGTGCATCCAGGATGCCTCGAAGAAGCGATGGGGATCATCGGCCTTAAGGGGATTACCCTTCTCATCCACTACCAGGATGGGACGCGGAGCCTCTGCAAAATTCAGACCGTCCTTGGTCAGGCGTACGCAGCGGCTGGGCAGTGCATCCTCTTTACCCTCGGGAAGATACGGAGTCTCCAGATGGATATTGTCCTTGTAACGCTGCAACTGACCGCCCCACAGACCGCCGAAGTATACGTAAACCTCACCGTCTGCATCGTCGCGGAAAGCGCACATATCGATGCTGTAACTGCCGGGTACGGGTGCGGGATTGGGGATGAACGGACCCTCAGGACGCTGGGCGATGGCTGTTCCCCAATGGAAAACGTCATTGCGGTCCTTCATCGGGAAGTACATGATGTAACGCTTGATTTTTTTGCTGAATCCCATTCCCTGAGACTGTTCCTCTGCGTTGGTGGGAACCTCGATTTCATACTCCTGAACGTCGCAGTCCCAAAGCTGGCGGCCGGCCCATGGAATGTCTTCAAGGCCTATTACCTTACCGTGGTCAACCACCTGACCGTTCATGATGTCATCAGTGGAAAGGACGTGATAATCTTTCATGACGTACTGGTCGCCGTTGTCATTCTCGACATTCTCGCACTCCCAGTCATGTGAAGGATAGATGTAAACTCGTCCGTTGAATACGTGTACAGAGGGGTCTGCCATGTAATCAGCGGGAAAAAGATAACGCTTCTTCATAAGTTTGTTGGTTAATATATTATTTCTAAAAAATCAAGTTAGCGGCCAAAGTTAACTCTTTTTTGGCTTAGAAAACAGTTTTATTCGGTTTTTTTTCAAAAAAAATGAAGAAATAAAAAGAACGAAAAAAAGAGACCGCTTTGATGCGATCCCTTTTTAAGGTCCTTGTCCTCATCTTCTCAGACCGGAGTCCGGACATCACGAAAGTCAATTACTAACCAAATATGTGCATGAAAACTTACGCCACAAAGATATGGCACGTTTCCGGCATTGGGCGCCAGAAACGTGCCATTGACGTTAAGAATTGTTCCGACCAGCGGATTTTTTTGCTAAAAAAGCTGTCGTACCCGGATTCGAACCAGGACAAACAGAACCAAAACCTGTTGTGCTACCATTACACCATACGACAATCGCCTTATGCCCCCAGGGGCTTGCAAATATAGGGTTTTTCCCTTATTCGGCTATCAGGAGATAGTAGTTTTTCTTGCCTCTCTGCAACACTATGTAGCGGCCGTCTACCAGATCCGCCTCAGTGAAGACACGTGAGTGGTCATATGTTTTTTCCTTGTTGACCGAAACTCCGCCTCCCTGCATCATCTTGCGGGCCTCGCTCTTGCTGAAGAATACCGGGCAGATATCAGTCAGGAAATCCGATGCCTTTACATCCTGTTTGAGCACCTCGCGGTTGAAACGGAACTGGGGAACACCGTCAAACACCGAGAGAAGCATTGACTCGTCGATGTTCTTGAGGTCGTCGGCACTGGCAGAGTTGCCGAACAGTATGTCCGATGCCTCTGCGGCTGCCTTGTAATCCTCTTCACTGTGAACCATGCAGGTGACATCCTTGGCCAGACGCTTCTGGACCAGGCGCAGATGCGGAGCGGCATCGTGCTCGGCAATCAGGGCCTCACACTCCTCCTTTTCGATGTTTGTGAATATCTTGATGTAACGCTTGGCGTCCTCATCGCTGACATTGAGCCAGAACTGATAGAACTTGTAAGGCGATGTATACTCGGGGTTGAGCCATACGTTACCGCCCTCGGTCTTGCCGAACTTGGTGCCGTCAGACTTGGTTATGAGCGGGCAGGTCAGGGCAAAGCACTCGGTTCCGTTGATACGGCGTATGAGTTCAGCGCCGGTGGTGATGTTTCCCCACTGGTCTGCACCTCCCATCTGGAGTTTGCAGTTCTTGTGCTCGTTCAGGTAGAGGAAATCATAACCCTGAAGGAGCTGGTATGTGAACTCGGTAAATGAAAGACCGTCACGAGCCTCTCCGTTCAGACGCTTCTTTACGGAGTCCTTGGCCATCATGTAATTGACGGTTATATGCTTACCGATATCGCGTGAAAAATCAAGGAAAGTTACGTCCTTGAGCCAGTCATAATTATTTACAAGTTCTGCCTTATTGGAGGCGTCGCTGTCAAAGTCCAGGAACTTGGCCAATTGCTTGCGGATACACTCCACATTATGCTTGAGAGTTTCCTCATTGAGAAGGTTGCGCTCCTGTGATTTTCCGCTGGGGTCACCAATCATTCCGGTGGCTCCTCCTATCAGAGCCAGGGGTTTGTGTCCGCAGCGCTGGAAATGGCGGAGTATCATGATACTGCACAGATGTCCGATATGAAGGGAATCTGCGGTGGGATCAAAGCCCACGTAAGCTGTTACCTGTTCCTTGCTCAGGAGTTCGTCGGTACCAGGCATCATCTGGTGGATCATGCCTCTCCAGGTTAGTTCTTCAACAAAATTTGTCATATATATGTTCTTAGATTTTGTACAAAAGCGCGCAAATATACAACTCTTTAATCAAAGTCGCAAACGCACGCTTCCTTTTAACTCCCGAGGGATAGCAGGTGGGTGGTGTTTAGGGTGATTTGTTTTTGTATTGTTTGGGGCGGGGTTTCGCGGAGGGCCGATGCCAATAAAATGGTTTGATCGATTGTGGTTTTGCCATCGGTTTCCAGGAAGAGACGGTCTACGGGGACTGTTTTTAGGGATTCGGGGTTGTGCTTGAGGCCGAATGAGACAAGTATTCCGTGTGAGTACAGTTGGTTCATCTGCTCGGGACCGCCGCGGAATCCGTGAATGAGCCAGGGCTGAGAAGGCTTGAGCGTACGGCGTAAGCGGATCACACTGTCAAAATCGCGCACCACATGGAGTATCATGGGTTTGGCATAACGCTCGGACAGTTCTATCTGGCGTATGAATGCCTGCTCCTGCAAATCGTGCGATGGGCCCTTCAGCGCATCGAAGCCACACTCACCTACCGCGGAGACCCGGGGATTCGCAAGCATCTTCTCCAACTTAGCCAACTGATTATCAAAATCTTCAGTAACATCCCAGGGATGAAGCCCGGCGCTGAACCAGTGTCCCTGCTCCAGAGGTATCGGCCCGAAGCCTATGCACACCAGCGCCGACCCCGGCACCTCGGGCAAAACGTGAGTATGGATGTCCAGAATATTCATGGAACCGGATCATAACCCGAGCCGCCCCACGGATGACATCGCAGGATACGCTTAATGGCAAGCCAGGTTCCCTTGAAGGGACCATGTTTGGTAATTGCCTGAATTGCGTACTCCGAGCAGGTTGGAGTGAACCTGCATGAAGGTGGCGTGAGGGGTGAGATGAATTTGCGGTAAAACCGAATGGGAAGCATCAGCAACCACCCCAGTGATTTAGTAAAATATCCTAACAAATTCCTCATTTTTCAGACACCGCTTCAACCAGTTTTTCCATAGCTGACAGAAGACGCACCCATAGCTTTGAAGAATCCCAAAGACGGGTGTCGTTGAAGAGGAAGGCAAGAGCCATGCCCTGCCCTTTTGAAGCGACGGCCTCCTTAAGAGGTGCTGATGATGTGCGGTAAAACTCCCTGATCTGACGTTTGATACGGTTCCGATCCACCGCATGATGAAAATTCCGCTTAGGAGCACTGATAAGAATCTGAACTCCCTCGAAATCATCGGTCAGAAGCCAGACCAAACGCACGGGGAAAACCGAAATCTGGCGGTTTCCCTCTCTGAAGAGACGGTCTATCTGTGTACTGCTGCACAGACGTTCCTGCTTACTGAATGTGTTTGAACCTGACATCATCAAATAAAAAACGGGTTCCTCTTAAGGCACAGCCTTAGTGATGGGAACCCGTCAGTATAAGATACGTATTACTTCTTCTGATTGGCTGCGAACCATGCATCAATGGCTGCAGACATGGAGGTGATTCCGGGAACCGGAGCCTCGATATCAAGGCGCAGACCAGCATCACGGATGGCCTTTGCGGTAGTTCCGCCAAAGCAGCCTATGATCTTCTCACCCTGTACAAAGTCAGGAGCGTTCTGCTTGAGAGACTCGATACCGGCGGGGCTGAAGAACACCAGCATATCGTAATCATCAAGCTCACCTGCTGCAAACTCATTGCTTACGGTGCGGTACATTACTGCCTCGGTATGAGCAATCTTGTTGGCATCAAGAAGTTCCTTGAGTTCACCGGTATGAACATTTGACATCGGAATGAAATACTTCTCTGTCTTATGCTTAAGTATAGGAGCCAAAAGGCTGTCTACCTTACCGGTGTTGCCGAAGAAAACCTTACGCTTGCGGTACTGGACATACTTCTGGATGTAGAGAGATACTGTCTCGGTGATGCAGAAATACTTCATATCCTCCGGGATATTTACTCTCATCTCGGCGCAAAGCTGGAAGAAATGGTCAACAGCGTGACGTGAAGTGAATACTACAGCTGTGTGGTCAAGTATGTTGACATGCTGCTGTCTGAACTCTTTGGCACTGAGCGGATCAACACGGATGAAAGGTTTGAACACAAACTCTACGCCATATTTCTCAGCCAGATCAAAATAGGGAGACTTGCCTGTTGTAGGCTGCGGCTGGGATATGAGAACCTTCTTAACTTTCAAGGCTGTACGGTTTAAATTAGACCAAATATATTTCTCAATAGCACGAACTCAAGCAGAACAGGTGCTATTTCGAACGCACAAAGGTACAAAATAAATCCCGAATTGGAACGCTTATTCTTAAATAAGGTAGTTTTTATCTTGAAAATTCTGCCCGATATGACCAAAATGCGCATCATATATACAAAAACCAGCAGTAAAACATGAGGCAGATTCAGGAATAAAACAAGGATGGAAAAGACGAGAATCAGGAAACCGGCCACCGATAAAGACATCACGAAAAAACAGTTCCAACGGCCCGGTTTAAGGGTGATTATCTGTCTTTTATAGAGAATCTTGTTGGCCGCGGTATAAAGCAGCAGTTTCAGGACAAATGCAGATGTTGCAAATAAAGAATACCATAACAGGAATAGTACCGGGCGGGAACCATCCTCCATCAGGTCTTGCGAATAGACGGCAACCGCTATTCCCAAAATGACGCAAGAAAGGATAAAAACAATGATATTCTCAACGGTGGAAAGCAAAGGGTAGCTTACGTCACCGTCAGGATTCCTGAACCTCAACATTGATGAGAATGAATCAATGTATTCATATCTGTAGGGACCCATGATAATTATCATGAGCAGCAGGATCAGGATAACCACTGACAGGAACCAGTCATTGACTAGGAAAGGATTAGTAAGGCTGATAACAGGAACGGACATCATCTGTCAGTGTTGATTTTGCTTGTTGTGTCATTCCAGTCAGGAAGCGAATCAATAAGATTCATAGCCTGCGTGGGAGTATCGGCCACAGTCCACAGTTTCGTGAATACGGGATTCATGAAATGACGCTCAGCCGTGCGGTCAAGCATCTCCAGCAGCGGGTCATAGTAATGGTCCGTATTGAGAATGATGACGGGTTTTACAAAAAGGCCCAGCATCTTCCAGGTTATGATTTCAAACAGTTCCTCAAAGGTTCCGGTTCCGCCGGGCAACGCAATCACGGCATCTGCCATCTGTGCCATGCGGTTCTTGCGTTCATGCATATTGGGAGTGATGATGGTCTCGGTCAAGCCCTCATGAAGCCATCCGTTGTCGACCATGAACTGGGGTATTATGCCTATGGATACACCACCGGCATCAAGTGCGCCGTCCTCGACCGCAGCCATCAGTCCGGTGCTTCCCGCACCAGACACAAGCCTCTTGCCGGCTTTGGCAATAAGCCCGCCCAACTCATAAGCAGCATCCACGAACACCTTCTCTGCCTCCGCGCTCGATGCTCCATATACCACAATAGTCTTTCTCTCCATCAATATCTGTAATGTTCAGCCTTATAAGGACCCTCCACAGAAACGCCGATATAGTCAGCCTGAGCCTGAGAAAGTTTTGAAAGATGTACACCGATGCGCTCCAGGTGCAGGCGTGCCACCTCCTCATCCAAGTGCTTGGGCAGACGGTATACGTCAACGGGATACTGCTTGTTGAAGAGTTCTATCTGAGCCAGGGTCTGGTTGGTGAAACTGTTACTCATCACAAAACTGGGGTGTCCTGTTGCGCAACCCAGGTTAACCAGTCGGCCATCGGCCAGAAGGATGATGCTGTGACCGTCGGGGAAGAAGTAACGGTCCACCTGAGGCTTTACGTTCTGGCACTTTATGCCGGGTATCTTCTTGAGTTTGTCCACCTGGATCTCGCTGTCAAAGTGGCCGATGTTGCAGACGATGGCCTGATCGGGCATGACCTTGAGGTGATCGGTGGTGATGACGTCTATGTTACCCGTTGTGGTTACAAATATGTTGCCAAGCGGTGCGGCCTCTTCCATGGTAACTACCTCATAGCCTTCCATGGCGGCCTGCAGAGCACAGATGGGGTCAATCTCGGTTACCAGTACGCGGGCTCCGTATGAGCGCATGCTCTGGGCGCAGCCCTTACCTACCTCACCGTAACCGGCTACCACGCAGACCTTACCTGCTATCATGACATCGGTGGCACGCTTGATACCGTCGGCCAGTGACTCGCGGCAGCCGTACAGGTTGTCAAACTTGCTCTTGGTTACCGAGTCATTCACATTGAATGCGGGGAACAGGAGTTCGCCGTTCTGCTGCATACGGTACAGACGGTGTACACCGGTGGTGGTCTCCTCGCTCACACCCTTTATGTTCCTGGCCATATTCTGCCAGTAGGTGTTGCCCTTTACCTTGGCAACCTCCTTGAGTGCGGCCAAGAGTTCGCGTTCATCGGCCGATCCGGCCTCATAATCCAGAGCCTTTGGGTCTTTCTCACCCTTTACACCCAGATGTATCATCAGTGTGGCGTCACCGCCGTCATCGACTATCATGTTGGGACCTCCCTCCGGGAAATTCATGGCCTGCAGAGTGCACCACCAGTATTCCTGTGCTGTCTCACCCTTCCAGGCAAAGACTGCTGCGCTGCCGGCGGCTGCAATGGCTGCGGCGGCATGATCCTGAGTGGAATATATGTTGCATGAGCACCAGCGGATATCGGCACCCAGTTCATGCAGAGTTTCTATGAGGACTGCTGTCTGGATGGTCATGTGCAGGGAACCCATTATGCGGGCGCCCTTGAGAGGTTTTGAATCACGGTACTTGTCACGGAGAGCCATCAGACCCGGCATCTCCTTCTCGGCCATCTCAATCTCCTTACGGCCAAAATCAGCCAGCGAGATATCAGCTACCTTGTATGGCAGCGTAGTGTACAATTCTTCCATCTGTAAATCAACTATTTTCTGTATGCAAAGGTAAACTTTTACCACCATCTATGCAATGATAATGCCAAACTTGCACAATAATGGCTCCCCAAGCCGCCTGGCTACAAGTATGGCCAAGAAAATGGCCAAAAACGCTGTTTTTAATGCCATACTTGCGGAATATCGGCTCTACAGGCCATCTGGTAACAAGTATGGCCAGAAAAGTGGCACGGCCGGGGATAAAAAAAGAGGGGTCGCATTTTGGCGATCCCTCTCTTTTTCATGTTCTAGCCTTACTTACGCAGACCGAGAGCCTTAACGATGGCGCGGTAGCGCTCGATGTCTCTCTCCTTGAGGTAGTTGAGCAGTCTGCGACGCTTACCTACCAGCTGGGTCAGTGCCCTTTCAGTGCTATAATCCTTACGGTTCTCCTTAAGATGTTCCGTCAAATGGGAAATACGGTATGAGAACAAGGCTATCTGGGCTTCGGGTGAGCCAGTATCCGTGTTGGACTTTCCGTATTGTCCAAAGATCTCTTGTTTTTTCTCTTTGTCTAAATACATTTTCTTAAAAATAATGTGAAAACTCGTTTAGCGGGCGCAAAGATAGAGCTTCTTTTTCAATACACAATGAAAAATCTGACATTTTTGCCGTAACTTTGCAGCCGATAAACAAAAGGAAAGATATGAATATAAGGAACATCGCTATTATTGCGCATGTAGATCATGGTAAGACAACACTGGTTGACAAGATGATGCTGGCCGGACACCTGTTCCGCGACAATCAGGCCAAAGGAGAACTTATGCTCGACAACAATGACCTGGAGCGCGAGCGCGGCATAACCATCCTGTCCAAGAACGTATCTATTACATATAAGGATACCAAGATTAACATTATCGACACTCCGGGACACTCCGATTTTGGAGGTGAGGTGGAGCGCGTGCTCAACATGGCCGACGGCTGCATCCTTCTGGTTGACGCCTTTGAAGGCCCGATGCCTCAGACCCGCTTTGTACTGCAGAAAGCCCTGCAGATAGGTCTTAAGCCTATAGTAGTAGTAAATAAGGTCGATAAGCCCAACTGCCGCCCCGAAGAGGTTTACGAGATGGTGTTTGACCTGATGTTCGCTCTGGATGCAACTGAGGACCAGCTGGATTTCCCCGTCCTGTACGGATCAGCCAAGCAGAACTGGATGAGCACCGACTGGAAACAGCCCACCGACAACATACTGCCTCTGCTGGATGCCATCATAGAGCATATCCCCGCTCCCAAGCAGGAGGAAGGCACCCTGCAGATGCTTATCACTTCACTTGACTACTCATCATACACCGGACGTATCGCAGTGGGCCGAGTTAACCGCGGCACCCTGAACGAGGGTATGACATGCACACTGGCTCACCGTGACGGCAGCAAGGAGAAGGTAAAGATAAAGGAACTCCATACATTTGAGGGAATGGGCCGCAAGCGTGTTCCCACCGTTGAGGCCGGCGACATATGCGCCATTGTAGGTCTTGACAAGTTTGAGATAGGTGATACCATCTGCGACGCAGAGAACCCCGATCCCCTGCCTCCTATTGCAATTGATGAGCCTACCATGAGTATGCTCTTTTCTATAAACGACTCACCTTTCTTTGGCAAGGAGGGTAAGTACGTTACATCACGTCACATTCAGGACCGTCTGAACCTGGAACTTGACAAGAACCTGGCTCTGCGCGTACGCCGCACAGAGGAGGATGGCAAGTGGATTGTATCGGGCCGTGGTGTGCTACACCTTTCTATACTTATCGAAACCATGCGCCGTGAGGGCTATGAACTCCAGGTGGGTCAGCCCCAGGTAATCATGAAGGAGATTGACGGCCGCACCTGCGAGCCTATCGAGGAACTCACCATAAGCGTACCTGAGGAGTTTGCCAGCAAGATGATTGACCTGGCCACCAAGCGCAAGGGTGAGATGACATCGATGGACACCCAGGGTGACCGCGTGGTCATTGTGTTCGATATCCCCTCACGCGGTATCATCGGCCTCCGTACCAATGTTCTTACCGCATCTCAGGGTGAGGCCGTGATGGCACACCGATTCAAGGAGTATCAGCCCTACAAGGGTGACATTGAGCGCCGCACCAACGGATCAATGGTTGCCATGGAGACCGGTACCGTATTTGCCTATGCACTTGACAAACTGCAGGACCGCGGCAAGTTCTTTGTCAACCCGCAGGATCAGGTTTACGCCGGTCAGGTGGTAGGTGAGCACGTACACGAGAAGGATCTGGTAATCAACGTAACCAAGAGCAAGCAGCTTACCAACATGCGTGCCAGCGGTGCCGATGAGAAGGCCCACATTGCACCTCCCGTTGTATTCTCACTCGAGGAGGCTCTGGAGTACATCAAGAACGATGAGTACGTTGAGGTCACTCCCAAGAGCATGCGTATGCGTAAGGTTATACTGAACGAATTGGAGCGCAAGCGCGCCGCCAAATAACAGATAAAGCCCGATGAAATCGAGGTTTTCTGCACTGATAGCACTCTTTGTACTGCTCTTGTCAGCCGCTTGCGGCAACAAGAGTAAGTTCGTGTTGCAGGGAACCGTTCCCGAAGGTACCGATACCATTATTGTGGTCGGTATCGATTCCCGTTTTGAGAATGTGGACACCATATTCTGCCACAACGGCCGTTTTACTTGGAAATATCTGCCCGACACCGTAACCACTCTGATTCTGGTATTGCCCGACGGACGCTATCATCCGGTATTTGCCGAGAAAGGAGTGGAATCATTCATAACGATACCCGCCGATTCGGGACTGTTCAATGTTTCCGGCGGGTACTGCAATGATTCATACCAGTCTTTCTACATGGCTTCGCTGCGGGACACATCGATGGAGCAGACCAGAGCCAGGATAGATTCCTTTATCACAAGAGACCCGTTCTCGGAGGTTACTCCTTTCCTTATATATGACAGGATGGTCCGTCAGTACCATGCCCGCGAAATATACATCGAACCGCTGATAAAGCGCATGAGCGGCAATATGCAGGATGCACCATATCTGGTTTCACTCAAATCGGAATTCAGCAAAGCCATTCCGGGCAATCTCTATCTGGACAACTATTCGGTATGGGATTCGGCCGGTTACAAACACAGTTTCCAGGAGATGGGCGGCTCAACCAATTACACCCTGGTGTGCGTATGGGCTTCATGGATGGGACAGGCCGGACTGGACGCCAGGGATACGTTGCAGTATTTCCTGGACAAATACAGGGGACGTTATTTCAATGTTACCGACATATCCATCGATGTAAACGTGGACAGGTGGAAAAGAACCATACAACCCGATACCGTTACCTGGTTCTCATACAATGATCCGGCAGGATGGGAAAGCCGTATAGTAAGAAGCACCAACCTGCAGAGCGCTCCGGCTTTCGTGCTGTTTACCGGTGTTAAGCGAATGATTTACAAGACTGATGCAATAGATGCACTTGACAAAGAACTGGACAAGACCCTGCCCAAGGCTCCGGACAAGGAGTCAAGACAGAGCAGGACAGCAGACAGACAACTAAGAGCACCAAAATAAAATCTCAATCCTTTGATCCCTGTTATGCAATATCTAATATTAACCATCAATTATTACCATGTTAATCAAAGTATCAGGTGCGGCTGTCCAAGGGATAGACGCATACATCGTGACCATCGAGGCGAGCACATCGCGCGGTATCAGATTCTTTCTTGTAGGACTGCCTGACAGCGCAGTCAAGGAGAGCCACGAACGAATCATATCGGCTTTCCATGTAAACGGCTACAAGTTTCCCTCAAGTCAGATCATAATCAACATGGCTCCTGCCGATATCCGCAAGGAGGGATCCGCCTATGACTTGCCTCTGGCTATTGTTATACTGGCTGCCGGAGGAGAACTTGACATCTCCAATCTTGACGACTATGTCATCATGGGCGAGATGGGACTGGACGGCTCGCTGCAGCCGGTCAAGGGAGCACTATCCATGGCTATCAAGGCACGGGCAGAAGGATTCAAAGGCATCATCCTTCCGTACCAGAACGCACCCGAAGCAACCGTCATAGACGGTCTGGAAGTCTATGCGGCACACAACCTGCGTGAAGTGGTAGACCTGCTGAATCAAAGCAACGGCCATATACTTCCTCTGGAAAGGAACGACTGTCTGGGTGACATGGGCCAGGAATGCAAGGTCTTTGACTTTCAGGATGTAAAAGGGCAGAGCAGCGTAAAGAGAGCGCTTGAGGTTGCGGCCTGTGGCGGCCACAATCTGATAATGATAGGCCCGCCCGGAAGCGGAAAGTCGATGATGGCACGGGCACTTCCTTCAATCCTGCCGCCTCTCACCAAAGAGGAGAGTATAGAGACAACGCGGATACACTCGGTGGCGGGGTTCACTGGTAACGGGGCGTCTCTAATTACACAACGTCCGTTCCGCCATCCTCATCATACAATATCTAACGTGGCGCTCACCGGCGGTGGTGCAAATGCGCAGCCGGGTGAGATTTCTCTGGCCCATAACGGAGTGCTTTTTCTGGATGAACTGCCCGAATTCACCCGCTCGGCACTGGAGGTATTGCGTCAACCGCTTGAGGACAGGACCATAGTCATATCACGTGCCAAGTACAGGGTTGAATATCCTGCATCTTTTATGCTTTTGGCATCCATGAATCCCTGTCCGTGCGGCTATTACAACCATCCCACCAAGGAGTGCCACTGTACTCCAACCACCATAGAGCGCTATCTGGGCAAGGTGTCCGGACCGCTGATGGACCGTTTTGACCTGCAATGTGAGATCCTTCCGGTAGGTTTTGACGATATGTCATCGGACCGGAAGGGTGAAACAAGTGATTCCATAAGGGAACGGGTTATCAGGGCAAGGGCGGTACAGGCTTCCAGATTCAGCGATGAAAAGGGCGTTTATTGCAATGCCCAGATGGATTCGCGTCTGCTCCACCGGTACGCCAAGGCTGAGCCGGCTGCCATACGCATGCTGGGCGAGGCTATGAACCGTCTCAACCTGTCGGCCCGCGCCTATGACCGTATCCTCAAGGTGGCCCGGACCATTGCCGATATGGATGATTCGGAAACAATCCGGCCTCATCATATAGCCGAAGCCATAGGATATCGCAGTCTTGACCGCGCATCATGGGGTAAATAAATAAAAATATAGTAATTTTGCAGCCTGAAAACAACTTAGATACAATATGAAAGATTACAAGAGGATTCTGGTTACATCGGCCCTACCCTACGCCAACGGCCCGCTTCACATAGGCCATCTGGCAGGCGCATACGTTCCGGCCGATATTTATGTCCGTTACCAACGTCTCAAGAAGGTGGACGTGATGTTCATTGGAGGCAGCGATGAGCACGGAGTGCCCATCACCATACGCGCCAAGAAAGAGGGCGTAACCCCCAAGGAGATCATTGACCGTTACCACTATCAGATGAAGGAGACTTTCAAGGGTATGGGTATATCGTACGATATCTACGGACGTACCAGTTCCCCCACTCACCATAAGGTTGCATCGGACTTTTTCCGCAAACTTTATGATACCGGCAAGTTCATCCAGAAGACCAGCGAGCAGTACTACGATGAGGAGGCTAAGATGTTCCTGGCCGACCGATACATTACCGGTGAGTGCCCTCACTGCCACTATGATCACGCCTACGGCGACCAGTGCGAGAAGTGCGGTACATCACTCTCTCCCACAGAGCTCATCAACCCGGTAAGCACCGTTAGCGGCAGCAAGCCCGTGATGAAGGAGACAACCCACTGGTACCTGCCTCTGGAGCAGTATCAGGAGTGGCTCGAGAAATGGATTCTGGAGGAGCACAAGGAGTGGCGTCCCAACGTATACGGTCAGTGCAAGAGTTGGCTTGACATGGGTCTTCAGCCCCGTGCCGTGAGTCGTGACCTTGACTGGGGTATTCCTGTTCCCGTTGAGGGAGCCGAGGGCAAGGTGCTCTACGTATGGTTCGATGCCCCCATCGGTTACATCAGCAACACCAAGGAGTTCTGCGACGAGCATCCCGAACGCGGCAGTTGGGAGACCTGGTGGAAGGATCCCGATACACGCCTTATCCACTTTATCGGTAAGGACAACATCGTGTTCCACTGCATCGTGTTCCCTTCAATGCTTAAGGCCGAGGGCACATTCATACTGCCCGACAACGTACCCAGCAACGAGTTCCTTAACCTGGAGGATGACAAGATATCCACATCACGCAACTGGGCCGTATGGGTACACGAGTATCTGGAGGATTTCCCCGGTAAGGCCGATGTAATGCGCTACGTGCTTACCGCCAACGCCCCCGAGACCAAGGACAACAACTTTACATGGAAGGATTTCCAGGCACGCAACAACAACGAGCTGGTAGCCATTTACGGTAACTTCGTGAACCGCGCCCTGGTTCTGACACAGAAGTATTTTGACGGTGTAGTTCCCCAGTGCGGAGAACTGACCGATTATGACCGCGACACCCTTAAGGAGTTTGCCGATGTAAAGGGACAGCTTGAGTCCCTGCTGGAGAACTTCAAGTTCCGCGAGGCCCAGAAGGAAGCCATGAACCTGGCCCGCATAGGTAACAAGTACCTGGCCGATACAGAGCCCTGGAAACTGGCCAAGACCGACATGAAACGTGTTGAGACCATACTTAACATATCACTGCAGTTGGTAGCCAACCTGGCAATCGCCTTTGAGCCGTTCCTGCCGTTCTCAAGCGAGAAACTGCGCGGCATGATTGGTCTGGAGGGTGCACAGTGGGACCGTCTGGGTGCCATTGACCTGCTGCCCGCCGGCCACAAGCTGGGTAAGCCGGAGCTCCTGTTTGAGAAGATTGAGGATGATGCAATAGAGGCTCAGATACAGAAGTTGCTCAAGCGCAAGGAGGAGAATGAGAAGGCTGCAGCAGCCGCTCAGCCCGCCAAGCCCATCAAGGAGAACATACAGTTCCCCGAGTTTGAGAAACTGGATATCCGTGTAGGTACTGTACTTGAGTGCATCAAGGTACCCAAGTCCGACAAGCTACTCCAGTTTAAGATCGATGACGGTCTGGGCGGACGTACCATACTGTCAGGCATTGCAAACTACTACAACCCTGAGGATCTGGTAGGCAAGCAGGTATGCTTCATAGCCAACCTTGCTCCGCGTAAGATACTTGGCCGCGAGAGCCAGGGTATGATACTGAGCGCCCTTGACGCCGACGGCACACTGGCCGTAACAACCGTTCAGCGTCCCGTAAAACCGGGCAGCGAGGTTTGCTAAAGATACTGTTATGGAGACCGTAGCTGTAATACTGGCAGCAGGCTCCGGTTCAAGAACCGGTCTTTCCACCCCCAAGCAGTTCCTGCTTTTGGGTGGAAAAACTGTTTTAGAGCACTCCGTACAGACTTTCAACGACCACCCTGGAATAGGTCAGGTGGTCATTGTCACTTCAACTGAATTCATCCCCAAGGTTCAGGATATGGTAAAAACCAATTACTGGACCAAGGTCACAGCCGTATTACCCGGTGGAAAGGAGCGTTTTGACTCCAGCCTGGCAGCCGTACGCCATTTCAGCGACAAACCGGATACGGTCATGCTGTTTCACGATGCCGCCCGCCCGTTGGTATCGGCCAGGATAATATCGGACACACTCAAGGCCATGGAGACCTTCAATGCGGTCGATGTGGCCATACCCGCAGTGGACACCATCGTTCAGTGTGATGCGGCAGGCACGGTAATGGAATCCGTCCAGAACCGCAACCTGCTGTGGCGCATGCAGACTCCGCAGGGATTCCGCCAGAAAACCATCGCCAAGGCATATGAAATTGCACTCATGGACTCTGGCTTTACGGCCACCGATGACTGCGGCACGGTATTGCGATATCTGCCCCATGAGAAAGTGGGGATTGTACGCGGCAGCGAACGCAACATCAAACTGACTTATGCCGATGACCTGCCGCTGCTGGAGTTCCTTCTCAATTGATTTTTTTAGTATGTTTGCGTTCATATAAGAAATAACCCTTTATGAAAAAACCTAACCTCAAGAGACTTACCCCTTTCATAGTTGCATTGATAGCGTTCATTGCTTTCGGATTCATTTACTGCTCACCTGTCCTTGACGGCAAAGTGCTGCAGGCTGGTGATACCACCAACTATCTGGGATCATCAAATGAAATCCGCGAATACACTAAATCCGAAGGGAGACAGATGTGGTGGACCAACTCCATGTTCGGCGGAATGCCGTCATATCAGATAAGCGGCCAGACTCCTGCAAACAAACTGAGGGCAAAACTTGAGCGGGCCTCACATCTATGGCTGAAGGGCAGCAAAGAACCCGTAGGCATACTCGTGGCATATCTGATAGGTTTCTTCATTATGCTGATGTGCTTTGATGTTGATCCGTGGATGAGCATTGCAGGCGCCATTGCGCTCACGCTGTCGTCATATTTCCTGCTAATCATACCTGCAGGACATATAACCAAGGCCAATGCCATATGCTGTCTGGCGCCAATGATAGGCGGATTCTATGCAATTTACCGGAGCAGGTTCTGGCTAGGTGTTCCCATCACGCTGTTCTACGGAACGATTGGACTCACGCTCCACTCTCAGATGACATATTACGCTTTCATGCTCTTGGGAGTGCTCTTTATAGGCGAAATCTTTGTTCACGCCAAGGCCAGGACCTGGAAGGAGTTCGGAAAGGCTACCGGAATATTCATCCTGTCACTGCTCTTGGTGTTCAGTACCAAAATCAGCTGGTTCCAGATGAACCGCAGTTACCTTAAGGAGACCATGCGCGGCGGACACAGCGAACTGGTATCGGACAATGCCGTAGATGACGGCCAGGATAAACTGGTAGGTCTGGATTTTGATTACGCTACGGCGTGGTCATACGGAAAGGCCGAAACCTTTACCCTGCTTGTTCCCGAGTATATGGGAGGAGCCAGCGGTTATGACCTGGGAAAGAATTCCAAACTGGAGAAGGAGCTCAAGAGCATGGGAGTACCTGCAAGCAGTGCCCGCAGTATCAGCTCCAGTTCACCTGTCTACTGGGGAGAAAAGGCATTCACCAGCGGTCCCGTCTATGTGGGAGCAGTTATCTGTTTCCTGTTTATACTTGGACTGATAGTTGTAAGGGGAGCCTACAAATGGTCTCTGCTTGCCGCAACATGTTTCTCAATACTGCTTGCCTGGGGACACAACTTTGAATGGTTCTCAAGACTGTTCTTTGAGTATTTCCCCATGTATAACAAGTTCCGTACGGTAGAATCCATACTGGTTGTGGCCGAAATAACAATGCCCCTGCTGGGATTCCTGGCAATCAGGCATCTGGTTCAGTCCGATGACAAGGCCGCCAACAGAAAAGCCATACTTACAGCCGGAGCCGTCACGGCCGCGATATGTCTGCTGGTGGCAGTTTCGGCCGGTTTCACCGATACCGTATCATCCTATGACGTAAGATTCAGGGATCAGATTGACGAACCCATTTACAATGCCATTCTACATCAGAGACAGGCACTGATATCCTCATCGGCCCTGCGCAGTCTTGTGTTCGTACTTCTGGGAGCGGCCGTTACCTTTGCCTACTCAATCATGAAGGAAAAGAAGAACAGCACAGTTCTGTTTGCGGCTTCATTGACTGCTCTCATTCTGATTGACATGGTTCCTATTGACAAGAAATTCTTTGGCAAACAGAACTTCATCACTACAAAAGAGAACGCGCAGATATTTGCCATGCAGGATTGGGAGAAAGCCATTCTGCAGGATAAGTCACTGGATTATCGTGTGCTCAATCTGTCAACCCAGACTTTCAATGATGCCAGAACATCTTACAGGCTCAAATCCATTGGCGGCTACTCCGCTGCCAAGATGCGCCGCTATCAGGACCTGATTGAAGCCCATATCTCAAAAAGCAACATGTCTGTCCTCAATATGCTGAACACAAAATACATCATCACTGAAAGAGGCCAGATTATGAGGAATCCAGGTGCACTAGGTAACGCCTGGTTCGTTGACACCCTGCTTTATGTGGATACACCCTTAAGTGAGAGTGAGGCTCTGAATCGGATTGATGTAAAGACAACGGCTGTTGCCGACCGCAGTTTTGCCGAGGTTCTCAACCTGGAGGTTACCCAAGATGATCCCGAAGCATTCATCAGACTTGACAAATACGTTCCGGACCGTCTGGAATATACCACAAGTTCCACCAAAGACAAGATTGCAGTTTTCTCCGAAATATACTACCCCAAGGAATGGCATCTGTATATCGACGGAAAAGAGCATGAGTTGGGACGTGTAAACTACGTCCTGCGTGCCGCTGTGATTCCGGCAGGAACACACACGGTTAAGATGGAATTCGTGCCCGATGCACTCAAAACCGACAAGTTGTGCATGGCTTTTGTGATACTTGTCATCTTACTTACATTGGGACTGCCCGTATGGCACTTTGCAAGTAAAAAGGACTCTGAGTCATGAAGATAGTCATTCTGGGAACCGCCTGGCCTTATCGCGGAGGGATAGCCGATTTCAACAACCGGCTGGCGCAGGAATTCATAAAAGAGGGTAATGAAGTGAAGATATACACTTTCACCCTCCAATACCCGTCATTCCTTTTCCCCGGCAAGACCCAGTACTCCCCAGACCCGCAGCCTCAGGGACTGGACATTGTAAGGAGGCTCAACTCGGTCAATCCCTTTAACTGGATTAAGGTGGGCCGTCAGATCAGACGTGAAAAACCGGATCTGCTGATTGTACCCTTCTGGATGCCTTTCATGGGACCTTCAACCGGTTTCGTATCACGCATGGCCCGTAAGTGCGGCGCCCGCAGAGTTGCAATACTTCATAACCTCATACCCCACGAGCACAAGCCCGGTGACAGAATCCTGTCACGCTATTTCATCCGGTCTGTTGACGGATTCGTGGCTCTGTCAGAGTCTGTCAGGGATGATATAAACCTGTTTGACACAAAGAAACCGCGTACTTTCAGCCCACACCCGCTTTATGACCACTTTGGCGAACTTGCCACAAGAGAGGAGTCACTTGAGCATCTGGGGCTGGATCCCGCATACCGTTACATACTGTTCTTTGGTCTGATACGTGACTACAAAGGTCTGGACCTGCTGCTCAGGGCATACGCCGACAGCCGTCTGCGTGACCTTAACGTACGTCTGCTTGTGGCCGGTGAGTTCTACGGCAGTTCGGACAAATACTTTGAGCTGGAGAAAGAGTTGGGACTGGAGGGACTCATTGTCTGGAAGAACGAGTTCGTTCCAAGTGATGAGGTACGATACTGCTTTGGTGCGGCCGATATCATAGCACAACCTTACAAGACCGCTACCCAGAGCGGTGTATCACAGATAGCATACCACTTTGGAAAACCCATGCTGGTAACCAACGTAGGCGGACTGGCAGAGATAGTTCCCGACGGTAAGGCAGGTTATGTGGTTGACCCCGATCCCGCCCGGATAGCCGATGGATTGGTGGATTTCTTCAGCAACAATCGCCAAGAACAGTTTGCCCAGGGCGTTCAGGAAGAGAAAGCCAAATACTCCTGGAGCAAGATGACCCAGGCTATTCTTCAGTGTAAAAACGGATAATACGTTCCAGTGACCGGCGGCATACCGGACAGAACTCCGGGTATTGGTTTGTCTTCATGCGGCAGTCAAAAGCCCCTCTCCATACGCCTTTTGACATATAACCTCCGCCCTCATAAAGACCTGCATCAGGCATATCCTTCCATTTACTGTCAAAGTCAACCTTTGTAGTGATGTTGGGCTCCCATGGCTCAGTCTCTGAGTTGTAGTACTGCTCGTACTGGTCATCGTAGAAGTACTCGTCGGCCAGTCCCCCGAAGCTGTGACCGAATTCGTGTACCACTACCGGTGCGAACTGGGCGTGATGGGCGGTAGTGAGAGTATATGAGTTGAATATACCGCCTCCGCCGTAAACATCGGTGTTGGCCAGGATTATGATATGTTCATAGGGAACACCTGCCAGTTTATCGTGCAGTTGACGCAGACGCAGGGTGGTCAGGTAACGGTCAGTATAGAAAGTGCTGAAATGTGAACTCAAAGCTGTCTCTGTCCAGAGGCCCTGCAACGGGACACTAACCTCGCCGTCTTTTGAAGCCAGTTCTACAGCGATTATGTTGAACCTCTCCTGCATGGTCTTGAACGGCTCATGTGACAGCAGACTGTTTACCGCAATGCCGGCATCCTTGTAAAAAAGGTCCATTTCATCGGCGGTATAGCCCTCGGGGACAATCACCACGTCAATACACTGCTCCGTACTGCCGCCCTGATACAGGTACTTCCACTTGGGCGGATTCTGGCCGATCTTACGGATAAGGATATCCTCGGGATCCACCGTATGACGCAGGCTTGCAACCACCTTGTTGTAGTTATCAGTAAGTTTTACCTCAACCACTGCCTTGCGCTCCGGCATGGGCAAAAGGTAAACGTTCTCAAAACTGCGGTCCACTTTTGTGGCCTCCTCTGTATTCTGCCACTCCTGGAAGAGTGTGGAAAAGGCGTTGCGGTAAAGTGTATCACCCGTGGCCTCATCGGTCATGGTTATCTGGCCGTTTCCCTCCAGATACAAATCTTTCATATTGACGCGGCGGCCCGCCCAACCGTCAATGACGTTCAAGTCGTCCAGATAGATGCGGCTCTCACGGCTGTTGCCTGAAAATGTGTAGTTTACCCTGAGCGTGCGGTCCTGTGCGCTTGCTCCACAGACCAATGCCAGCGCCAACGCCAACGTAATCTTACTCCTCAGTCGAAACCAGTTCATAATCCATCTGCTTCTTTTCAAGGTTGCAGCGAACCACCTTAACCTTGACATGGTCACCAAGGCGGTAACGCTTGCGGGTGCGCTGACCTATAAGGCAGTAGTTCTTCTCGTCAAACTCAAAGTAGTCACCGCCAAGCGAACGGATGGGAATCATGCCCTCACACTTGTTTTCAATGATTTCAGCGTAGATTCCCCACTCTGTAACACCGCTTATCACGGCATCAAATACCTGTCCCATGCGGTCCGACATGTACTCAACCTGCTTGTACTTGATGCTGGAGCGTTCTGCCTGCTCGGCCAGTTGCTCCTGTGCCGAGCAATGCTCGCAGTACTCCTCATACTTGCCCTGGTTGACGCTGCGGCCGCCACCTATGTAACGGGTGAGCAGGCGGTGTACCATAAGGTCGGGGTAACGGCGTATGGGCGATGTAAAGTGTGTGTAGAACTTGAATGCCAGACCGTAGTGGCCGATGTTCTCAGTCGTATAGCAGGCCTTCTGCATGGAACGGATGGAGATGGTCTCAATGAGTTCCTGCTCTTTCTTGCCCTTTACCTCGGCGAGCATCTTATTCATGGACTTGGCCATCTCGGCGGGATCACCGTTGGTCTTGAGTTTATAACCGAACTTGGCCACAAAGTTCTGCAGGTTCTCCATGCGCTCGGGATCGGGCTCATCGTGAACGCGGTAGACGAATGTCTTGGGATTGCCGCCCTTGACTTTACCGATGAATTCGGCAACGGTGCGGTTGGCCAGCAGCATGAACTCCTCGACCAGTTGGTTGGCATCCTTGGACTCCTTGAAAAATACGCTTACCGGATGTCCTGTCTCGTCTATGTCAAAACGGACCTCTACACGGTCAAAACTCAGGGCACCGTCTGCAAAACGTTTTGCACGCAGTATCTTGGCAAGACTGTCCAGGGTCATTATCTCTGTCTTGAACTCATCGCCCGGCAGAGCCTCTTTGCCGCCCTGCTGCTCACGCTCAATGATTGCCTGAACCTCCTCATAGGCAAAACGGCGGTTGCTGCGGATAACGGTACGTGCTATGCGGGAGCGCTTTACCACGCCTGCATCGGTCATTTCAAGAATAACGGAGTATGTGAGTTTATCCTCATCCTGACGCAGGGAGCACAGGTTGTTGCAGAGTTTCTCAGGGAGCATGGGTATGGTGCGGTCCACCAGATAGACCGATGTGGCACGCTTGTAAGCCTCCTTATCAATTATTCCGCCCTCCTGGACGTAATAACTTACATCGGCAATATGCACGCCTACCTCCCAGAGTCCCTTCTTGATGGGTCGTATGGAGAGCGCATCATCAAAGTCCTTGGCATCATGGGGGTCAATGGTGAAGGTTGTCACAGAGCGGAAATCCTCACGGCCTGCCAGGGCTGCATCGGTTATATCGGCCGATATATCATCGGCTGCCCTCTCCACATTCTCGGGATAACTGTATGGCAGTCCGTACTCGGCCAGGATGGCGTGCATCTCGGTATTGTTCTCACCGGCGGCACCCAGGATATCTATCACCTTTCCAACGGGATTGCGGTCAGGGGTATCGGGCCATTCCACTACCTTTACAACCGCTTTCTCACCGTCACGGCCTTTCTTGAGGTTGGATATGGGAATGAATATGTCGCGGTCCGATTTATCGGGAGTTACCAGGTAGGCGAACTTACCCTTTACCTGAAGCGTACCAACAAATGTATCCTTGGCGCGCTTGAGAATCTCGGTCACCTCACCCTCAAGTCCGGCATGGGGGCGACGGGCAAAGAGCACTATCTTTACGCGGTCACCGTTTACGGCACCGGCCGAGTTGCGCTCTGCCACGAATATGGGATCGCTGCCGTCATCGGGTACAAGGAAGTTCTTGCCGCCTACACGGCGCTGCAGTACGCCTTCCACATACTTACTCTTCTGCATCAGGCTGAACTGATTGTCCTTCTGCTTGAGGAAACCGTCCTCAACAAGATCCAAAACTATATCCAGGCACATGCTGCGCATGGGATGAGTCTTGAGTTTAAGCTCATCGTAAAGACGTTTTACACTTATACTGCTGTCCTGATTGTCACGGAACCAGTCAGTAACAAGGTCTGTCATTGTCCTGCGGTTAAGGCGGACACCTCCTTTATATGATCTTCCCATATTGAGATTGTTTTGTTCTGTTTACGAAGATACAAATTAAAAATCGGAAGCAGTATCTCTGCCTCCGATTTTTGTTTAAAGCCCCAGGTCCGATGCCTTGAGCTCAAGTAGCTCCATCTTGCGTTTTATCAGGGGGACCTCATTTTCTATGAAATCGGTACGCATCTTATCAAGCGCGATGGCTTTTGCGCCCTCCGCCACAAAATAGCCTATGCCACGCTGGTTGTAGATGATGCCGTCCATTGTGAGTTTCTCATAACTGCGCATGGCTGTGTTGGGATTCACACCAAGTTCGCCGCCCAGTTCACGCACTGACAGTATCCTGTCACCCTCCTTAAGCTCGCCGCTCAGAATCTTTTCACTGATTCCATCGGCTATCTGAAGGTATATCGGTTTGTTCTGATTGAATTCCATAAGACAGTCCTTTTTTAATGTTTGATCTTTCTGACTCTGAAATAAATGCCTACAGCAAGTCCCAAATTGACAATCGTATCACTGATACAATCCATCAATACAGCATGCTTTATGCTCCATGATATAAATGGGAACATTTCGAACAGTTGCTCGGGAGTAACATTGTTGGCAGCGGCCTCCTTGAATCTCTCCATTGCTCCGTGAGTAATAATGGGAGTTGCAATCATACTCAAAGCAATGCTGATAAGAATCAGGCAACCTACGGTCTTGGCCGGTTTGGATGATTTGAACAACAGGGCACCCAGCAGGAAGATAAGGAATCCTTCGGCCAGATCATCGGCATACAGCCAGGGAGAGGTGAAAGCTGAGTAGTCAGGAATAAAATTGTTGGACTCCAGTGAGGCTTTACTGAAAAGCTCGTTCAAAAGAGTCTGACCATTGTTGATTGCTATTATGAGAGAGTCACCGCAGCGGTTGTCAATCAGGCAGAGTATCTGATCCAATGACAGGTAAACTGCAAAGAATGCAAACGGAACCACCACGCAACAGACAATTATCATTGACAGTGTCTTCTCAAGTGATGAGGCGGGAACCATAAGGAACGATGATCCCTCTTTCTTATCGGTAATGAAACCGTAGATCTTGGCGGGAGCCGATAATGTGAGCACCACCAGGGTAATACCCATAATCACCGATCTGGGTGGAACATCCAGACTATACCAGCCTGCACCTACGATCATTGTAAAGAATCCTACCAACAGGTATGATGTAAGGCTGACTGTTGCCATTACGAGGAATGAAACACCGTATCTTGCAATTGCATTCTTGATATCGGTCACCAGATAACGACCCATACGGTTCATATTAAAAATATCATTATTCATAGCCGTAATCACTTTTACTTGTTGAACATTTCCTTGATCTCATTCTTGTGCAGCAGCACAGCATTGAACAGAGCCTCAATGTTGACTTTGCTCTCGGCACCGGTGGTGTTGCGTAATACCTGGATGTTGCCTCCCGGAACCATCTCCTGATAGAGGGCAGCGGGATCAGCTTCCGATGTGTAGTCAAAGTAGAGTTTACGGGCGATTTCATCGAGTGATGCGTTGAGCAGTACATCCCTGCGGTCCAGAATGATGATAGGATCGATGATGGCCTCCAGGTCACGTGCCTGGTGGGTTGAGATGAGCAGTGTGGAGTCATCGGACGTGTACTTGGAAACAGCCTTGCGGAACTGACCCTTTGAGGGGATGTCCAGTCCGTTTGTGGGCTCATCCATGAAAAGGTATTTGGTGTTGCAGGCAAGGGCAAAGCTGATGAATGTCTTCTTTAACTGACCGTATGACATATGATCCATACGCTGGTTCTGGTCATTATCAAACACAGTCATAATCTCAGAGAACTTCTGTGCACTGAAGTTTTTCCAGTACTGTCCGTGATCAATGGCAAAATCTATTGCCTTGCGACGCGGTGCGGGAACCTCATCGGGCAGATAATAGATGTTTGAGAGGAAAGAAGGTTCGCGGTTGAACGGTTTCTGACCGTCAATCTCCAGAGTTCCGTCATCAACCTTCTTAAGACCTGCAAGCAAGGTAAGCAGAGTAGTCTTACCTACTCCGTTCTCTCCCAGGAGTCCGTAAATGCGGCCCTCCTCAAGATTCATCGAAATGTCTTTCAGTACGACATGGTCGCCGTAACTGAATCCTAATTTCTTGATTGTAATCATTGTTGTATTGTTTGTTGTTGTTTGTTTATCGGTGTATTACTTCACTAAGACACTGCAAATATAAGGCGCAATTTTTTACCGACAACAGAATTAACGTATTTTAACTCTGTTCTGCGTATGTTCTACGCACGTGCGTACCTAATTGATTGCCATACTTGTCACCGCAAGCGTTGTAGCCCCGATTCCCTGCAAGTATGGCTCCAAAAATGGCCAAAACCCGGGTTTTTGCTGCCATACTTGCAGAAAACCGCCTTTTTAAGGCTCTTTTACGCAGGTATGGCCATTTTAAAGAATCTCTGTGCCAAAGAGGGTGGCGGAGGTGGCGTCGGTGATGCGGACTTTGAGGAAATCGCCCGGACGGTGGGTTCCTTTGTCGAATACAACGGTGCGGTTCTGCTCGGTTCGGCCGTACAGTTGCTGGCGGGAGCGTTTGGAATAACCTTCGGCCAGAACTTCATATTCATGGCCGATGCACTCGCGGTTGCGCTCCAGCGAGAGCTGGTTCTGGAGTTCTATCATCTCGTTAAGGCGGCGTATCTTTACCTCCTCGGGAACATTGTCAGGCAGATGCTTGCTGGCGTATGTGCCGGGACGCTCCGAGTAGCGGAACATGAATGAGGCGTCAAAACGGCACTCGCGCATCAGTGAGAGGCTCTCCTGATGATCCTCCTCGGTTTCTGAATGGTAACCGGTGAACATATCGGTGGTAAGACCGCAGTCGGGGATGATACGCTTAATTGAATCTACGCGCTCCAAATACCACTCACGGGTGTATTTGCGGTTCATCAGTTTGAGTATGCGGCTACTGCCGCTCTGAACCGGCAGATGTATGTGACGGCATATGTTGGGAACCTCTGCAATTACATGCAGGGTCTCGTCGCTCATGTCCTTGGGATGTGATGTGGTGAACCTTACCCTCATGTCCGGAACGGCCTCTGCAACCATACGCAGGAGTTCAGGGAATCCGACGGTGGACTGACCGTTTTCAAATTTGTAGGAGTTTACGTTCTGTCCCAGAAGGGTGACCTCTTTGTAACCTTTTTTCTGAAGGTCCAGAACCTCATTCAGGATGCTCTGCGGGTCACGGCTGCGCTCACGCCCGCGGGTGTAGGGAACAATGCAGTAGTGACAGAAATTATTGCAGCCGCGCATGATTGACACGAATCCGCTTATGTGGTTGCCGCAAATGCGCTCGGGTATGATGTCGCGGTATGTTTCGGTTGTGGAGAGTTCCACATCCATCGCCTTGTTTCCGGACTCCACCTGGGCCATCAGGTCCGGAAGTGAAAGGTAGGAATCGGGACCGCAGACTACGTCTACATGATGGTTCTCGGTCAGGTCCTCCTTGGTGCGCTCGGCCATGCATCCCATTACGCCGATGTAAAGATTCTTTTTTTTCTTCTTGATGGCGTTCAGAGCCTCCAGGCGGTTCCAGATCTTCTGCTCGGCGTTCTCACGGATGGAGCAGGTGTTAAGGAATATGGCATCGGCCTCATCTATGCTTTCAGTGGATTCGTAACCCGCCATACGCATGATTGACGCAATTACCTCGCTGTCGGCCACGTTCATCTGGCAGCCGTAGGTTTCGATGAAAAGTTTCTTTGTGCTTTCTTCCATATCCCTTTTTCTTTTCGGCCGCAAATTTACTTGTTTTTATATTAGGTATTGGTTAATTTTGCGCAACTTTATACCAAAGAAGTCAAACAAGTAAATAAAGATACAAAAATGGCTTTCAAGAAAATGACTGCTGCCGAGGCAGCGCACTATGTCAAGAACGGTGACAACGTAGGTCTTAGCGGATTCACACCTGCAGGTACCCCCAAGGCCGTAACACACGAGATCGGTTTAATGGCCCACGAGCTCCACGAGCAGGGTCAGGAGTTTCAGATCAGCCTGTTCACAGGTGCTTCAACCGGCGATTCATGCGACGGTATCCTGGCACGTGAGCACGCTCTCAAGTACCGCGCTCCCTACACCACCAACAAGGATTTCCGTACCGCAGTAAACAACGGTGAAATCGCTTACAACGATATCAACCTGAGCCACATGGCACAGGAACTCCGTTACGGATTCTACGGCAAGCTCAACATCGGCATAATGGAAGCCTTTGATGTAACTGATGACGGTAAGATCTGGGTTACCGCAGGTGTCGGTATCGCCCCCACAGTAGCCCGTCTGGCAGAGAAGCTCATTATTGAGGTCAATGCAGCCCACGCCCGTTGCGCCAAGGGTCTGCACGATATCTACGAGCCCGCCGATCCCCCTTACCGCCGCGAGATTCCCGTTTATCAGCCCAGCGACCATATAGGTAAGGACTACATCCAGGTTGATCCCGCCAAGATAATCGGTATCGTTGAGGTAAATATCCCCGACGAGGCCCGCGGCTTTACCGCCCCCGATGAGACCACTCTCCAGATTGGTCACAACGTAGCCCAGTTCCTTATATCTGACCTTAAGCGCGGCATCATTCCTTCTACCTTCCTGCCTCTGCAGAGCGGTGTAGGTAATGTTGCAAACGCCGTTCTGGGTGCTCTGGGCGAGGATCCGTCAGTTCCCGCATTCCAGATGTACACCGAGGTTATCCAGGATTCGGTCATCAACCTGATGCGTGAGGGTCACTGCAAGTTCGGCTCCAGTTCGTCACTGAGCGTAAGCAACGAGACCCTGCAGGGCATCTATGATGATATGGATTTCTTCAAGGACAAGCTGGTGCTCCGTCCCACCGAGATCTCCAACAGCCCCGAGGTTGCCCGCCGTCTGGGACTTATCGCAATGAACACTGCGCTTGAAGCCGATATCTACGGCAACGTCAACTCAACCCACGTAAGCGGCGTCAAGATGATGAACGGTGTGGGCGGATCGGCCGATTTCACCCGCAACGCATTCATCTCCATATTCAGCTGCCCGTCAGTAGCCAAGGGAGGCAAGATAAGCGCCATAGTCCCCATGTGCACACACGTTGATCACAACGAGCACAGCGTCAAGGTTCTCATCACCGAGCAGGGTATAGCCGACCTTCGCGGCAAGTCGCCCGCCCAGCGCGCCAAGTGCATCATCGAGAACTGCGTGCACCCCGACTACAAGCAGCTCATGTGGGATTACCTCAAGATTGCCCAGAAGGGTCAGACCAGCCACGCACTTGACAAGGCCTTTGCTCTGCACAAGGCCCTGGCCGAGAAGGGTGATATGCACCTGGCTGAGTTCTAATCCGGCCCTATGTACTATCAACGGTCCGCAGCTTCCGGTTGCGGACCGTTGTTTTTCTACCCCCTGCTCCATTTTGCGGCCATACCTGTCAACACAAGCGTTGTAGCCCCGATTCCCTGCAAGTATGGCTCCAAAAATGGCCAAAACCCAGGTTTTTGCTGCCATACTTGTAAAAAACCGCCCTTTAAAGGCCCTTTTACTCAGGTATGGCCATTTTTAACAATACGCGGCACCTGCGTAATCACCTGCGTTACAACCACAGGCATCGGGCTGCTTGGTTATCAGACACATGGAAATCGTTAATCAGGATTTTTCTGATGGATTCCCTTTTATCGCGGCTGAGCTGGTATATGGATGGGGATTTGAATTCAGGGAGTATGCATCGGTCAATAATGCCGCACAAATCTATGTCGCTTCGACAGTTACGGAAAGTAGCGGCCTTTTCATTGTACATATAGGATTTGACGGCATCTTCATTGTGGATTGGCTCGATGTCGGAGATGCCTATTGCGGGCTTGCCATTCCTGTCCTGGTCCTGCTCTTCAAGCCATTTTTCATCGGTCTTGCGGAACATATTGTATTCAAAGGCTCCGGGCGAAACAAAAAGCAGTTCAGTTTGCCTTAACTGCTCGAAACAAGGTCTCAGGAAAACCCCGGAAGGTGACATTACCCAGTCATCTGGCCATTCGGAATACCTTGGCAGATAAAGTTTCATTACATTCCGGCTGGTGATGGGAGCATAACCGTCGGGAAAGACCAATCCATGGGTGGATTTGTTCCCGGAAGATATTGTCTTTATCCAGTGACCGGACCTGTTTTTGCGGTATTCATCGGGGTTACGGTTTCCCTGGTATGGGCGGTCCGTTTTTCCCAATTCGGGAATGAACATATCATTGATGGATGAATAGGGATACATGAATGAAGTGCCTGAAACTCCATGATGAAGGCCGTTCCTGAGTACATAACTGCAGGCCGAAATCATATGATAATTACCCTCAATAATCAGTGAGAAGTAGTATTTCTCGCCCATTCTTCCGCCGCAGTCACGCTGGTATTTCTCGGTGAAATACCATGTGTAACGCTTTCGTAATGAGCTCACAAAATCAGACAACTGGTTTGACTCTGAGTAAAGAATGCTTCCGTCCCTGTCAAAACCGGGCTTGGTAACGGTCTTTGAATATGGGCCTACGGATAGCCTGCTCTCGGTTTTGTCCGATGAAAACAGCAATAAATGAACGTGGTTTGACATTTCAGTATCGGCAAAAATGTCAACCCCGTACTTCCATGAAGTTAGTGCAAGCAAGTTAAGGAAGAAGCCCACATCTTGCGGACTGCGGAACATCACCTCCTGATGAGAGGTAAAGCAACAATGAATCATTTTTTTCATGATAGGAAAAGGTATTAAGAATTAAATACAAACAAGAAAGAATTAGCAAAACTGCTTTCAATCCTTACGGTTGAGTCTTATCAGTTCCAAAATCTCCTCACCGTACTGTTTCCATTTGGCGGGGCCGAATCCGTTTACTTCCAGGAGTTCCTCTTTGGTTGACGGGCAGGTATCGGCTATTTCCAGAAGGGTGCGTTGGGTGAGCACCCAGTAGGCGCGGATGTTCTGGGATATGTACTGCTCGGTGCGCCAGTCTATCAGGGGCTGGATGAGTTCGGGGTGGCGGTTGTCGGAGTAGATTTCCTCGATGGTGGGCTTGGTTTTGACAACCTTCTCCTTTACGGGTTTGGGTTCCTTCACCTTCTTGAGCGATGTCTTGGGCGCGGTTGTCAACAGCGCATCGTTCCTGATTCGGAGATATGACTCGATTGTGAAACCGTTCTCAAGTATCTCCCTCATACTTTGCAGATGCATGGAGAGTTCAGGCAGGAGTTCGCCCGATGCCTCGGTAAGAGATTTCTTTACATCTTTATTGTCGATGGAAACGGACAAAACAGGGGTAATGTCCGATGCCGCCTCAATCAGAATGGGAAGGAAATACCCGGCAGCTTTACTAACCCTCTCATCAAGATGAGCCTTGTCGGTAAGGCCGATTCGGTCCAACTCACGGCGGAAAGTCTCGGCAACTTTCTCAATATCTTTGACTCTGCGACGGTTCTCCTCCATCCTGGCGGTCTGCTCCGGATAGGTATTCTTGAGATGGTTGTTGAATATTCCGCCGGCCCAACCGGTAAGTCTTTCAAGTTCAGTGAATGTAAAACACTCTTTGAGAATGCTCATGAAATACTCCGTCCGCGATGCTTCCAGTTGCCTTTCCATTTCGGATACCGGCAGGAACTGCTCATGGAATCCGGATACATCGCTGTTGTTGAACAGGCACGACTGTGATATGGGACTGCTCAGAACTATGCCTTCAAGTGTGCGGCATCGTGACAGTGCCACATAGACCTGACCGAAACTGAAGGCCGATGCCGCATCAATGATCACACGGTCAAAAGTAAGGCCCTGGCTCTTATGAATGGTGACTGCCCAGGCGGCCCGCAGCGGGTACTGGGAGAAAGTACCTTCTACCTTGGGCACAATCTCCTTGGTATCTTTGTCTATCTCGTACTGGATGTTCTCCCATTTTTCAATAGGAACATTGATTTCATCGCCGTTTTCATCGGTCACTATGATGCCGTCATCATAGTCTATGGAGGTTACGGTGGCAATCTTTCCGTTGTAGTACCGGCCCTCGCGGGAGTCGTTGCGCAGGAACATTACCTGTGCGCCTTCCTTGAGTTGTAGCACCTTTTCAGCCGGGAGGGTGTTTTCCGGGAAATTGCCCTCAACCTCAGCGTAGAATGTGTACATCCGGGTCTTCAGAGCCTCCATTTTCTCCTGGTTGATGCTGTCTGCCTGGCGGTTGTGGGTGGTCAGGCGGATCCATCGGCCTCCGGAGGGTGCAGCGGTATCATCGGGATTGAAACGCGGGTCCAGACGGCTGTTGAGCATTCGGTAGGTAGCGTTGTCCATCACTCCTCCACGGATGCTGTTCAGTATGTCCAGGAACGATGTATCTGATTGACGGTAAACCGTTTGCAACTCTATTGTAACGTATTTGAGTTGCCGCATCACCTTGGAGTGGAAGAAGAAAGGTGACTGGTAGACCTTCTTGAGCCAGGGCTCATCCTGCTCGGTGACTACGGGCGGGAGCTGGTGAGCATCGCCTATCATGAGAAGCTGCACCCCGCCAAATGGTTTGTTGTTGTGCCGATATCGGCGCATTACGGAGTCAACCGCATCAAGCAGATCGGCCCTTACCATCGATATTTCATCGATGATTAGCAGGTCCAGCGTCTTGATAATCTTGACTTTTTCCTTGCGCAACTGTCGCCTTGCCTCGGGCAACTGGTACTCAGTGACCAGTTCCTCAACATCGGGCAGATATGGGCACAGCGGCAACTGGAAAAAAGAATGAATCGTAACGCCGCCCGCGTTGATTGCAGCCACACCTGTCGGCGCAAGCACTACGCAGCGCTTGGGCGTATTCTCAACAATGTACTTGAGGAAGGTTGTTTTTCCGGTTCCTGCACGGCCGGTCAGAAAGACCGATATTCCCGTCTGGGAAATGTAATTTTCGGCCAATTCAAAGAGATGATCTTTTTTCATAGTATAGCAATCAGGTTTCTTGTCTGGCAAATATATGGATAATTGCTGACAAATCAGTTACGCAGGTACAGCGTATTCTTAAAAATGGCCGTACCTGCGTAAAATTGCCTTTAAATGGCGGATTTTTGCAAGTATGGCAGCAAAAATGCCCAAAAACTGGGTTTTTGCTGCCATACTTGCAGAGAATATGGGCTACAATGCTTGTGGTAACAAGTATGGCCAAAAAGGAAGCAAAAAAACCTTAAAACACTTGACAACCCCTATCCCGGGGTATTATCTTTGCGGTCACCTTTTGCGCGCTACCCGCGCAAGGCGCGTGTACACGAGAGATGATTTATCAGGACTTCAAGCCTTGTCCCATTTGCGGAGCATCAGGACAGATTCCCTATGCAAACTGCACCGACTTTACGGTAAGCAAAGAGTCATACACTCTTATGCGTTGCCCGTCATGCGGTGTTGTCTACACGCTGGATCCCCCATCGGAAGAGGAGATGGGGCGATATGACAAGGTCAACCTGAAACTCAAACTGGGCGACTCCCCTTCCGGACTTATCGGCCGTCTTTACTATCATGTGCGTAACCGTATGCTCCGCAAGAAGGTCAGGATTGTCGAGTCTCAGGCATACCGCACAGGAGGTTCGCTGCTCAACTACGGCGCCAAGACTGGATTTTTCTCCCACAGGATGGAAAAACGCGGATGGAAAGTGACATCGGTCGAGAAATATCATGAAGAGAGGCTGTTCTCGCTTGAGATGTTCCATCACCGTATGATCGATGTGCCCGAGATGGATGCACTGCATGCCGGTACATTTGATGTAATCACGATGTGGCATGTATTTGAGCACTGCCACAATCCCAACCAACTGTTGGACAGATTCTACGAGTTGCTCCGTCCCGGAGGCATTCTAGTGATGGCCTGCCCAAACATCTGTTCGACCGATGCCATGTATTACGGACCGTATTGGGCCGCATACGATGTACCAAGGCATCTGTGGCATTTCAGCCCCAATTCAATCAGCGCCTTGGCACACATGCACGGTTTTACCCTGATGCATCATGAGAAAATGCCTTTTGACAGTTTCTACATATCAATACTGTCAGAGAAGCAACTCAGACACAGGATGGCGTTCATCCGCGGTATGATTAAAGGATTCCAGTCATGGAGAATCTCACTTACCAAACGGAGCCGGAGCAGTTCGCTGGTTTATGTTTTCAGAAAAAGACAAGATACGGAATACAATGACTAAGCAAAAGAAAAAGAGAAAGATAGACCTGCTGTTCATTACGGCTTGCATCAGCACGTCTCTGGTATTGCTGCTCATAGGAATAGTAGCGCTGCTGTTACTTACCGCGAGTGACCTGTCACGCCATCTCAAACAGGAGATGACGGTAGAGGTCATACTCAAGGAGAGCATAACCGATGCCCAATTCTCGGCACTACGCCGCAGCATCGAGGCATCGCCCTATTGCGCTGTCTGCCAGTACATATCAAAGGACGACGCACTCAGGGACATGACCAAAGCCATGGGCACCGATCCCTCACAGTTCCTGGAGTACAACCCCTTCTACGCATCACTCAACATCCGTCTGGAGGCCGATTATGCCTGCAATGACAGCCTTAAGGTGATAGAAAAGAAGATTGCCTCTTATGAGGGAGTGCGCGAGGTGACATGGCAGAAAGACCTGCTGGATATCATCAACAGCAATATCCGCAAGGTTGCCGGTCTGCTGCTGGTGCTTGCAATGATACTGTCGCTGGTATCATTCACACTGATAAACAACACCATCAAACTCACCATCTACGCTCAGCGTTTTGTGCTTTACTCCATGAAACTGGTGGGAGCCAAATGGTCATTTATTCGCAAACCGTTCATCAGCCGTAACCTGTGGATTGGATTTGCATCGGCCGTACTTACATGCATCATCATCTGGTACGGTCTCAAGATTGGCCTCAAATATGAGCCCTGGCTTATTATGCTGGCCGAACCCAGAATCATAATCCCCGTATTTGCCGTGGTAACATTTATCGGACTGCTCATTACAGGTGTTTGTGCCCTGCACTCCGTAAACCGTTTCCTGCGTATGAAATCGGGTGAACTCCATTACGTCTAATTTTTAAATGTTCTCAATATGGATAAGAAAAAACTGGCATTTACCAAGACCAATTACATTCTGGTTGCCGTAGGAATGGCTATCATCATCATCGGTCTGCTTCTGATGATTGGTCCCAACTGCACCAATGAGTATTTTGAGCCCGATATATTCAGCGTACGCCGCATCAAAGTGGCTCCCATAGTTACTCTCATAGGTTTCCTGACCATAATCGGGGCTATCGTCTACAAGCCCAAAGCCGATAAGGAGGACAAAGAATGAGTTGGCTTGAATCATTACTGTTAGGACTGCTTCAGGGACTCACTGAATATCTGCCCATAAGCAGCAGCGGACATCTGGCTATTGCTTCATCGCTGTTCGGGATAGACGGTGAGCAGAACATGGCGTTCACGGTACTGGTACACGTGGCTACCGTCCTGAGTACCCTTGTCATCCTTTGGAAAGAGATTGTCTGGATTTTCCGCGACCTGTTCACCAGACAGTCATGGAAGAGTTACAGCGGTCTGAACGAAGGAACCCGATATGCCGTCAACATTATCATTTCAATGATTCCTGTAGGCATTGTAGGCGTATTCTTCAAGGATAAGATCGAGGCCATATTCGGTTCGGGAACAACCGTTGTAGGCTGGTGTCTGCTTGTGACTGCAGCCCTTCTCACATTCTCTTACTACGCAAAACCGCGCCAGAGAGAAAACATATCCGGCTGGCACGCTTTCATAATCGGCATAGCACAAGCTGTGGCTGTACTTCCCGGTGTATCACGCTCAGGTGCCACCATTGCAACCGGTATCATGCTGGGCAACAAGAAGGAGCGTCTGGCTCAGTTCTCGTTCCTGATGGTGATACCCCCCATCCTGGGTGAGGCCCTGCTGGATATGAAGGATCTGATTGAGTCAGCCGGTACAGGTGCCGCTGGGGCCGATGCCGGATTCGGCGTGCTGGCCATAGGATTCATAGCCGCATTCCTTTCGGGCTGCGCCGCCTGCAAGTGGATGATATCGATTGTACGCAAGGGCAAACTGATATGGTTCGGAGTCTATTGCGCTATTGTAGGAATTGTAACACTGCTGTTCCTTTAAGAGATGAATTTCCAGGAAGGAGTAATTTTGGCGTTTGACAAGCCGTACCGCTGGACATCGTTTGATGTGGTTGGTAAGATCCGATGGCTCATATGCCGCCGTCTTGGAGTCAAGAAACTCAAGGTGGGACATGCCGGCACATTGGATCCGTTGGCCACAGGTGTGCTGATAGTGTGCACCGGCAGGGCTACCAAACGGATTGAGGAACTGCAGTCCGGCACCAAGGAGTATTATGCTACAATACGCCTGGGTGCAACAACGCCTTCTTTTGACCTGGAAAAGCCTATCGACGCCACCTACCCAACGGAGCACATAACCCGTGAGATGGTGGAGCAGGTTCTGGAGCGTTTCAAAGGAAAGATAGACCAGGTACCGCCCACCTTTTCGGCCTGTAAGGTTGACGGAAAACGCGCCTACGAGATGGCCCGCAAAGGCAATGAGGTGGAACTCAAGCCCAAGACGCTGGTCATTGACGAGATTGAACTTACCGATTGCAACCTGCCGGACATAACCATCCGCGTGGTCTGCAGCAAGGGAACATACATAAGGGCTCTTGCCCGTGACATTGGCGAAGCTTTGCAGAGCGGAGGTCATCTGACTGCTTTGAGGCGTACCCGAGTGGGTGAATACAAGGTTGAGGATTGCCTGAACCCTGAAAAGTTCACCGAATGGCTGGATGAGCATCCAATTCAAGAACAGTAAAAAGGATTGTAATGAACATAGCGATTATCCTTTCAGGAGGAACAGGAACCCGAATGGGGCTTTCAACTCCCAAGCAATATGTTGAGGTGAACGGTAAACCCGTCATCCAGTATTGTCTGGATACCATCCTGAGTCACAAGACGGTTGACTGCGCTGTCATAGCCGTGGCCCATGAGTGGGTGGATTATGTACGCGGATGCGTTGCAAAGTCAGCATCCGGAAAACCTATCTTCTACTCCCAGCCGGGAGAGACCAGACAGGGCTCCATCATCAACGCCCTTAAAGTGGCCAAAGAGAACGGCGCCACACAGGATGACACAGTTCTCATTCACGACGCCGCACGCCCGCTGCTTACGGCCCAACTGATAACGGACTGCTTCCAGGCATGCAAGGATGCCGATGCCGTCCTGCCTGTCATCCCTGTCAAGGATACCGTCTACATGAGCCGTGACGGCAAGAACATAGACTCCCTGCTGGAACGCAAGACACTGTGGAACGGACAGGCTCCCGAGGCCTTCCGGTTCGGAACATACTACGATGCCAACATGAAACTTTCGGCCGATGAGATAAACCGTATTACCGGCAGTACCGAGGTTTCATACAGGGCAGGATTGAAATGCATACTGATTCCGGGTGACACGAACAACTTCAAGATCACCACCCAGGAAGATTTGTCCAACTTTGAATCAATCGTGAGGAATGAAAGCATATAATCTGCACTCAGTAGGTGATTTCCGTTACGAGGATGTACCTATGCCTGAATGCGAGGCCGGTTGGGCTATCGTGAAGGTGAAAGCTGCCGGAATATGCAGTTCCGACATATCACGCGTCTTCACCAAGGGCACATACCACTTCCCCACCATACCGGGTCATGAGTTCTCAGGTATAGTGGAATCAGTGGCCGATGCACAGGACAGCAGATGGATGGGCAGACATGTGGGAGTGTTCCCGCTCATTCCGTGCCGCAAATGCCGTCCGTGTGCCGATAAGCACTATGAGATGTGCCAGAACTATGACTACGTAGGCTCACGTCGCGACGGAGCGTTTGCCGAATATGTAGCCGTACCGGTATGGAACCTGATAGAGATTCCCCAAGAACTTCCTTTTGAAGTGGCCGCCATGCTCGAACCTTTCTCTGTGGCACTGCATGCCATAAAGTTCGGTCAGATATCGGCTGGGGACAAGGTCGCAATAATAGGCACCGGAATGATTGGAATAGCAGCCGGTCTGTGGGCCGGGATGCGAGGTGCCGCACAGGTTACCGTCATCGGCCGCAGTGAGGAGAAACGCCCCATGATTGAAAAAGCGGGACTGGAGTATCTGGTTCCGGGCACATCGGACCTGAATGAATATGACTTTGTACTGGAGGCTGTAGGCACACCCGCATCGATAGAGACCGCAATCAATGCCACACGCCGCGGAGGCAGACTGGTGCTGATGGGCAATCCCAGCAGTGATATCATGCTCCGTCAGAGCGTTTACTGGAAAATACTGCGCAAGCAGATTGTCATAACCGGAACATGGAACTCATCATACGACGGAACCAACCCGTCTGACTGGACCGATGTCGTTGAAGCGTTGAAAGACGGGAAGATTGACGGCATCAGCCTGATAACCCACCGTTTCAGCCAGGACAGACTCATGGAAGGCCTTGAACTGATGAAACAGCATAAGGAGCCATACTGTAAGGTTATGACTTTATGGAACGAATAAAACTGTAAAACAAGACAATATGCAATCACACAAGAAAGAGATTTCGGCATCGATGATGTGCTCGGACCTCATCAACCTCAAAGAGACTCTCAAGATATTTGAGGATGAGGGAGTGGAGCATCTGCACATTGATGTGATGGACGGAACTTTTGTTCCCAACTTTGGACTTGGCGTTGACTACATCCGCAGTCTTCGTGAACTTACTGACATACCCATGGACCTGCACCTTATGGTAAAGGATCCCGAATACAAATTCCAGTGGGTAGGAATAAAAGAGAACGATATCGTTTCCGTTCATTATGAAAGTACTTTCCAGGTTCAGCGTGCACTGGATTTTCTGGAGCCGTTCGGCTGCAAGAGATTCCTGGCCATCAACCCGGCCACGCCCGTCTATTCACTGGAAGAGGTGCTTGATTACATTGACGGAATCCATCTTCTGATGGTAAATCCCGGATTTGCGGGTCAGAACATAGTACCCTCCACTATAAAAAAGGCCGAAAAGGTCATGCAGCTTCTCAAGGAGAAGAACCATGAAGATGTCATCATGGAAGTGGACGGCAACATAACCCTTGAACACGCCGAGATACTCAGCAAGATAGGAGCCAGCATTTTTGTAGCCGGAACATCATGTCTGTTTACCGGAGATATCAAGGACTACGCACAGAATCTGGAGAAACTCCGTAAAGCCATCAACAAGTAAAAACAAGAATTAATAACAACTAAATACTAGGGAATGAAACTATCACAATTCAAATTCAAACTCCCCGAGGACAGGATTGCACAGTATCCTGCAGAACACCGCGACGAATCAAGACTGATGGTCGTGCACAAGAAATCCGATGAAATTGAGCATGTACTGTTCAAGGACATCCTGAACTATTTCGATGAAAAGGACGTTTTCGTATTCAACGACACCCGTGTTTTCCCCGCCCGTATGTACGGCAACAAAGAGAAGACCGGTGCCCAGATTGAAGTTTTCCTGCTGCGTGAACTCCGTGAGGAGAACCTGCTGTGGGACGTACAGGTAGATCCCGCCCGTAAGATCCGTATCGGAAACAAACTCTACTTTGGTGAGGACAACTCCATGGTAGCCGAGGTCATTGACAACACCACATCACGCGGTCGTGTGCTCAGATTCCTCTATGACGGACCTCATGACGAATTCAAGAAAGCTCTCTATGCACTGGGTGAGGCTCCGATACCTACCTACATGAAGCGTAAGGCCTGCGCATGGACATATGACGAGGAGGGCAAGGCTGTTCCCAAACCCATGACTCAGATTGAGAAGGGCGACTTCTGCGACGAGGAGAGTTTCCAGACAATCTTTGCCACCAACGAAGGCGCCGTTACCGCACCTACCGCCGGTCTGCATTTCAGCCGCGAGCTGATGAAGCGCATGGAGATCAAGGGTATTGACCGTGCGTTCATAACCATGCACTGCGGTCTGGGTAATTTCCGCGAGATTGACGTGGAGGACCTGACCAAGCACAAGATGGAGTCCGAAGAGATGTACGTCACACAGGAGTGCACCGATATAGTAAACAACGCCAAGTTGGGCGGTCACAAGATCTGCGCCATAGGCAATACCGTCAACCGCGCTCTTGAGACTGTAGTGGGAACAGACCACCTGATCAAGCCTTTCGACGGCTGGACCAACAAGTTCATATTCCCGCCCTACACATTCAGCGTAGCTGACAGCATGGTAAGCAACTTCCAGCTGCCCGAATCAGTACAGCTCATGCTTACCTGTGCATACGGTGGTTATGAAAAGATAATGGCAGCATACAACCTTGCAGTCAAGGAGGGTTACCGCTTTGGCTGCTACGGAGACGCAATGCTGATTACAGACTGATAGACTGATGGCGACACTGTACCTCTCACTCGGAACCAATCTGGGCGACAGGCAGAAGAATCTCTCTCTTGCCCTGGAACTCATAGGCCGTGAGGTAGGTACAGTCTTGTCGGCATCGGACATTATTGAAACAGAACCGTGGGGTTTTGACAGTTCCAACCGCTTTCTCAATATGGCGGTAAAGGTGGAGACCCATCTTCAACCGCTCGAGGTGTTGCACACCACCCAGGAGATTGAACGCAAGTTGGGTCGAACCCGTAAAACGGCCGCCGGAGAGTACCAAGACCGCCCTATCGATATTGATATACTCCTGTATGACGATCTGGTCATGAACACAACCGAGCTTACAATCCCACACCCGCTGATGCATGAGCGCCAGTTCGTCATGAAACCGCTCCTGCAGATTGCACCGGAACTCAAGAAGTAGCTGATTATGGCTGACAACTATCTGGAGAAACACTATGAAGACTATCTCAAGCGCAAGGCGGCTTGGGAGAAAAACAAAGGCAGGAGCGGTATCTCAAAGAAATCTACCCCTCCTGTCAAACCTGATGATGAAGCTTTATGATTATTTGAAAGCCTGCTCAGTCTTCTCAATGTAGGCTTTTCCGAACTTCAGATCCGGCTCAAGATAGTTGCCTTCACCCCACTCATTCCATGCCTTGATGAACACCAGACGTTCATCGTCATTCTTTGACTCCTCCAGTTTCCTTATTTCACGGCAGTATTCATACCATTTTTCCGGAGTGCTGTCCACCAGAATTGTTCCCTTAAGACCTGAACGCGGTGAATGGTCAAAATTGGGGATCATGCAAGGAATGTATTCCTTATGCTCATTGAAGAAGGCAAGCGCCTCTTTCACGTATCTGGAATAATCAATGGTGACGGGGCAGTTGATACGACCCTTTAAACGGCTCAGCCATGTGCCCCTGACCTCCTTTGCCACGGTGGTCATATGCTCATACACGATTGCATCAAAACCCAGTTCCTGAGTCTTGGGCAGTCTGTGGGCTCCCTGACAGAAACCAAAGAAATAGAAGCCGGGCAGTCCGTTCTGGGCAGCCAGTCTCTCCCATGTCTCTTTCATCACCGGGAAATCCTTGATATTGTCGGCGTCAAATATACCGTATATCAGCTTTCCGTCGGCCTTCATGTAACGCTTGTCCTTGAATGCCGGCAGCATGGCATTGAACTGATCGATATAATCCTGCTCACCGGGATAAGTCTGTTCTATCAGCAGCTTGTCTGGACTTGACGGATCCCAGGTCTTCTGATACCAGCTATGATTGGCCCAGCAAAGGCAGAACGGATAACCAGGATGACCTGACTCTACGACCTCAGTAAAGACCCTGTCCAACAGTCTGCGGCCTGCGAACCAGTAATGCCAGTAGCAGAAACCCTCAATACCTGCCTCACGGGCCAGGGCGGCCTGTTGCTCACGGACCTCAGGTATCCTCAAGTCATAGTAACCCAGATCTGCAGGAACACGCGGCTGGTAATGTCCTCTGAACTGAGGTTTGGCATTACCCACATTGGTCCACTCCGTAAAACCCTTACGCCACCACTCATCATTCTCCGGGGTAGGATAGAACTGTGGCAGATAAAAAGCTATCAGACGCGGTTTCTTATTACTCATCACTTGGTCTGTTTTGATTTGACATCGTCGTTATATGCGCTCTCTATTTGTGACAGGACACCGCTTATATCTGATTCCTTCAGATTATTGATAAGCGCCACCCTGTTGTAGATTCCGTTCCTCTCAAACGCCCCCTTGAACTTGTAACTGTAAGCAAGGCCAAATACAGGCGTGCCTGTAAATATGGCCGCAAAGTTGGCATGCATACGGGTGCCGATAAAGAAGTCCATCCGGGAAATCAGGTACTTTATCTGAGGTGAAATCAGGTTCCTGTCAACAAAGAAGACATTCTCTTTCCCCGCCAGTCCGTCATAGAACTGTTTTGAGGCCTCCATATCATCATTATTGGCTTCAATCCTCTCAGTATTGTATGAATGAGGTATTATATAGACGTTGCAACCCTTGGACTGGAACATCCTTACGATACCTTCCATGAGTGCCGGATAGCAGTCAAACTCTCCCGCCAGGTTACCGAACCTGTTGGAATAGGCCAGACCGCTCACATTAACGCCCACGCACGGGTGTTTGATCTCAACGTCCACCGGCTCAGGCTGCATGTAACAGGAGAGGTCATTGTCAACCTCATATTGCAACCCCTTATCCTCCAACTCTTTCACGAAATTGGTATCCCTGACATAAATCTTCTGCGCCTTGCCCAGTATTGAAAGGATTCTCTCCTTGTTTGCCGGATCCAGAAAAGGTCCGATGGTTTGGGGCATTACTATAAAGGGTATACGTGACTCAATGGCCAGTTTCATCTCAGGCAGACGAGAATCCAGCAGTTTGTTGCCGTAAAGGTCAGTAAGTCCGTCACCGCCGTTGATGGCTGCCACGATCCTGACATTACTGATGATGCGGCGGTACAATGTATTGAGGAAATGAATCCTGAACCTGTAGAGATATCTCTCCAACGCCCAGACTGAAATCTCGTGCAGTTTCCACTTCCTTCCGTTAATGTCAAGTTCACTGACTTTTTCCTTTGGTATCTTACTCCACGGGTAACGGTGGAAACGGAACTTTACGATTTCAAAATCATCATCAATAAAACCTTTGCTCTGCAGAAAAGCCAATGCACCATATCCAAGCGCAGCAGTACCGCGATTGTTGGAGCGGACATTGAAGTCCGATAAAATCACGTATTTTGTCTTTCCTGCAGTCATTTTAGTAATTAACATTTCTTATTTGACCTTTTTCCACTCCTTGGCTTCTGAATCGTACTGCTTAATTATTCTTGCCGGGTTGCCGGCTACAACAGAGTATGGCGGAACATCTTTTGTTACAACGGCATGCGCTGCCACTACCGAATGCCGGCCGATATGAACACCTGACAATATCTCGCATCCGAACCCAAGCCAACACTGATCCTCGATTTTTACCCCTCCTTTCGATGTAAGAGGCTGTTTTGGCACAGGAACATCAATGTCCTCAAATCCGTGAGAATGGTCGGTAATGTGAACATAGCCTGCAAAAAGGACATCATTGCCAATTTCTATGCTGTCAATACATGCAAAACTGTTTCTGATACCAATCCAACATCTGTCACCTACTGTTATTTTGGGAGTATACTCAATACCTGCAAATCTTTTCAGAGGCAGAAAATAGGAGTTCTTACCTATTGACACTCCTTTTCCGAAGTGAAGAGTATCAGGATTCTGGAAAGTGACACTCTTTCCGATGGATATCTTTCCGTCTACGGATCCAAATTTGCCGGACCAGTACACCCTTCTCCAAAAGCCTAAAAAAGATTCTATCACCGACATATCACAATATTTTTCGTAACATTCTCATAATAAACAAATGGCTCTTCAACATAGCCTCTGAACAGGTAAACACTTTCTTGTAAAAAGATCCTTCCCGTCCCATTCGGGCAATCATTCTATTCAAAGCCTTATGTTTCGAACTTTCAATCTTGGCTTCAATCGTACCCAGTTGGGATACAATAAACTCTTTCTCATCAGAATCCCTAAGCGCCAATAAACCCTTATTCTCCATCTCTTTCAGGACAGTCTCTCCTTCATGATTACTGATAATGAAAGAGTTTCCTGTCTTATCATTCTCCATTAACTCTTTCAGCCAAGGGTCAGCCAGAGTCACATCGCTATGTGTGTTTGTTTTCTCTTTACAATAAAGGCATCTTTTAGGTCTGTACAACTGAGACTTGTGCATAAGTGTCCAGGGATACGTATAATTGTCCCTGTAGACTTCAGTTCCATCTTTCAGTTTGATTCTGATACCCGAAGGCCAGCCGCTTCCCCTGTATTGGATATTACAAACATCCTTTTTGTCAATCCCAAGCAGTTTATAATAAAGCCATGTTCCTTCTACGGTAGTCTGACCCGAACAACAAAGAGAAATAATGAAAGAGGGGATATTATTCCTGTCCAACAGGCTTCTGACGGCAGCCACCTGACAAGGCATGCAAGTCACCACTATTCCATTCCTTATTTCCTTAATAGCACTCTTTATGAATCCTATGTTGTCCGTATCCTGATATATGCTTCCGCAATTATTGTAATCTGAAAAATCATATATCAGTTTGGGCTCATACCTGCATTCTTCGGCATTAAAGACAAAAGTCATAGAGGTTCCAAACCTTCCTGATTCCAACAGATACTTGATAATAGCAGTACCTACCCCTCCGGACGATGCCTGGAAACGTATATCCTTTTCCTTTGAATAGCCGATTTGATAAGTCATCAGTTGGGGATAATTAAGGTTTGAACACTCTGTTGAATACGACTGCTATCTTCCCGTTAACAGCGACCCTCTCTTCTTTTGACATGGCCACAAAGTAACTCGGCAAAATCACACATACTACAGAAACCGCCAGTATGGTCAGCAATTCAATCCATCTGTTTGGAAACGATATCAAATACTTAACGCCGAACACTATTGAAGTGGATATGGCAACAACGGCGAACACTTTCAAAAATGCGTCAAGCAGAAACCTCTTTGCAGAAAATTGAGGAATTATCCTCGATATCAGTTTAAGACGCACAAACACTGCCAGGAAATAGGCGATGAAGGTGGAGATATAACCATACTCTGGTCCCAATCCCAATTCAAAGAACAGCAGACACAACAAAAAAGAACCAATATACAGGCTGCCCATCGTAATCTGGTATACTTTAATGTCTCCAGTAGCAAGCATGCCTATGTAAAGAGCGTGTGACAAAGCCTGAAAAACTGAACATATTATAGCCCACCGCAAGAATATGGCAACATAAGCAGGTGTCTCAACCAGCCAGATATCCAATATGGTATCAGTCTCAACAAAGACTGTCAAAGCTATAAACCAGTACAACAATACTGAATACTTGGACCCCAATATCATTAATTTGTTCATGTATTCGTAATCCCCTGCCGAATAGCTTTTGGTAATCTGAGGATTCATGGCAGTCATAAAATTGGTAACGAAAGTGTTTATAGCCTGACTAACCTGCTCCGCGAGACCTCTTGCCGCATTAAGGGCAACCCCAAAAAAGATATTGATAATTATGTTAATTCCCTGAGTGATGAAAAGACCTGCAGCACTGCCTATAAAGTTCCAACCGGTGAAACCAAGCATTTCCTTGAACAGTTCTTTGTCCATCACAAAATGATATCGGCATTCTTCAAACCTCCTTATGCAATAGAAACGATACAACAAACGGAGTATCAAAGCGACTGAAAACATCAGAATCGCATACGCTATCAATCTGTCTTGAGAAGTTAGCAGAAGCAGATATACTATTCCAAGTTTTGCGCACACTTCAAATATGCTGAAATACGCAAATGCACTCATCTTTTCGTGCGCTACGATACAAGCATTATATGGGACATTTATTAGGTTAACACAAAACGTAAGGACACTGCACTGATACACCCAATTGGCAGCGTTCATCCTTTCCGGATCTATGTTCAGTTGTGTGTTCAGGAACCACAATCCGAATGATTCGAAAACAACAAATACCCCGAGAGCCAGTAATAAATGAATGGAGAATGTACCGCAGAATATTCTATTCATTTGAGGTTTTTCCTTGCCCATCTCAAATGAAATAAACCGCTGGCTTGCATTTATCAGCGATGCACTCAAAATTGAGAACATGGCAACAAACCCTCCAATGATCTGATAAGTGCCATAATCGTCGACCCCAAGCGTCTTTAGCACTATACGGCTGGTGTAAATCTGAACTGCCAGAACGATTATTGACCTCATATAGAGGGCCACTGTGTTCTTTGCAATCTTTTTGGAGTCTCTTATGTTCTTATCTTGAACCATTTGCTGAATCAAATGCCTTACTCTTTAGCAGGAATAATACTTTTTGATAAACATCGTATCTATGCAAAGGTAGCAAATCTTGTATTAAACCTTAGTAATGGTGAGATTATTATTTATAACTTTGACTTCTTAAAAAATATCCGATGTAAAATGAACGTAGCCGTATCAGTAATCGTAGCCGTCTACAACGCCGAAAAGACTATCAAGCGACTTGCCCACAGTCTCAAGGCACAGACCATGCCCGATTTTGAGGTGCTGCTCATTGATGACGGGAGCACGGATGCGTCGGGTTCCATCTGCGACAGGATTGCGGAGTCCGATGCCAGGTTCAAGGTTTTCCATAAATCCAATGAGGGCATAGGTACCACCCGTCAGTTCGGACTGGAGCATGCATCGGGAGAGTACACCATCCATGCCGACTCGGATGACTGGGTAGAGCCCGATTACCTGGAACTACTCTACAAGGAGGCCGTTTCATCGGGGGCCGATATGGTTATATGCGACCTTTTGCTGGAAAAAGGCAAGAAGGTCATTTACAGGAATGAAAAGCCCAGGGCCTTTGACCGTGAGACCCTGATTGACGACATGTTTTGCCGCCTTCAGAACGGACCGTGCAACAAACTGGTAAGACGGTCTCTCTACACCGATAACAACATATCATATCCCCAGGGTCTGAATTACGGAGAGGACCAGTTGGTCAACCTTAAGCTTCTAATGGCCGGCGCATCGGTATCATACGTGCCCAAGGCCCTTTACCATTACGATTGTATAAGCAACCTTGACTCGGCATCACGCGGAGTATCACCGCACAAGATACTTCAGGGTGAAAGGTTCGTATCGGAACTCCGGGAACTGCTCCCTCAGGGATATGACAACATCATAGACAACCAACTCCTGATAATAGCCTATCTTGCCATCTGCTCCAAGGCCTATTCCAAAAAGGAGTATTACGCAAAGTTCTCCGGCCTGAAAAGTGTCAGGTGGAAAGACTACCGCAAGATAGTATTCTCCATCAAACTCATTATCTGGACATCACTTCATGTATCCTATGGCCTGGCCCTCTTTATGTATGGCATCAAAAGGACCAAAAAACGCTTAGGATTATGACATAACCGCAACAGGAAAATGAAACTACTGGCTTACATAATCTGTTATATTATATATCCGTTCTCCTTTCTGTTCCCACGCAGCAGAAAGAAATACGTATTCGGCAGCTATCGCGGAACATTTGCCGACAATGCCAAATACCTGTTCCTTTATGCCGTTGAGCATGGTGACAAGGATATCAGGTATATATGGCTCTCAACCAAACGCGCTACGGTAAAAACCGTACGCACCTATGGCCTGCGCGCCTATTGGGTGCTTGAACCGCGCGGCGTCTGGCATGCCCTTACTTCAAAGTATTGGATATTCAATTCCTATACATCGGACATAATGTTCTGCCTGTCGGGAAGGGCTACATGTATAAACCTCTGGCACGGTGTGGGCCTTAAGAGAATTGAATTCAACACCGTGGCCGGACCTCTTGCCGACCGTTTCAGCCGCAGGAACAAATATGACGCTTTCTGCCATCCGGAGTCATTCAGACGTCCCGACTGGCTGTTGTCTTCGACCCCGTTCCAGACCTACTCCCTGGCCAGGGCCTTCCGCATCCCCGAGTCCAGGTGCATTGAGATGGGTTATCCCCGTAACCGCATCCTTACCGCGCCTGAGCAGGAGCGCTCACAGTTCATTGCAAAATATGAGTCCGATGTGACGGTCTCCCTGATAGAAAACATCAGAGGATACGATAAGGTTCTCATCTACATGCCCACATGGCGTGACTCCCAGCGTAACATTTTTACCCAGGGCATGGATCTGGAGAAACTCAACGGCATTCTGGCCGCAAAGAATGAGATTCTCATACTCAAGCCCCACTCAAACGTGATTCTTGACGGGAACATACATTCTTTCTCAAATATACTGCTGGCATCTCCGCGCATGGACATCTACCCTATGCTGCCCTACGCCCACGTCCTCATTACCGACTATTCATCGATACTTTATGACTGGTTACTGATGGAAGACAAGGATGTCATACTCTATCTGTACGACTATAAGGATTACATCAACGAGAGGGATTTCTACTATCCCTTTGACGGAAACGTGGCAGGCTGCAGAGTCGAGACTTTCCAGGAGCTGTGCTCATTGATTGAATCGGGCCAGTATAAGCTGGATCCCGCTGAACGTGACGCAATGATTGAGAAATTCTGGGGCGTAACCGCAACTTACGACGCATCCCGGAAGATTCTGGACTTTATAAAAGAACAACGCAAATGATATCGGTAATAATCTGTACATATAACCGCGACAAGTATATCTACAATGTACTTAAGAGCCTGGCTCTGGGTACACTGGAGCACGATGCCTATGAGATTATACTTGTTGACAACAACTGCACGGACAATACCCGCAGTGAGGTGGATCATTTCTGCAACGTATTCCCTCAGGTAAGTCTGCGCTATTTTGTGGAGACAAACCAGGGACTGTCACACGCCCGCAACCGCGGAATCCGTGAGTCCAAAGGAGACCTTTTGGTATATGTCGATGATGACGCCACGGTCAATCCCGATTACCTGAAGACATATGCCGACTGGTTTGCAGCTCACCCTGAGACCGATGCTGCCGGAGGTCCCATCATTCCCCATTACGAGACAGGGGCCGAGCCCAAGTGGATGACCTATTTCATTAAGCGTCTGCTCACCGGTTATCTCTATTTCGGTGACAAGGCCAAACCTTTCCCGGGAAACAACTATCCCGGCGGAGGCAATGCCGCTTACCGCAGCAGTGTCTTTGAGAAAGTGGGCCTTTACAACGTTCAGTTGGGCCGAAACGGAGACAGTCTGACAGGAGGTGAGGAGAAGGATATCTTTGACAAGATGAAACGTGAGGGCATGCAGTTTGTATACCTACCCAATGCCATCCTGTATCACAGTATTCCGGGTTACAAACTTGAGCCGGACTACTTTAACCGCCTTACCACGGGCATCGGCCAAAGCGAAAGGGCACGCACTCTCAAGATAGGTAAAGGCTTATACCGCAAGCGCCTTCTGTCAGAACTCAAGAAATGGTGCGGCACTATCGTTCTGTGGTGCTTCTATGCCGTAACATTCCGTATCCAGCGCGGTAACATGCTCATTAAGTTCCGCCGTAATGTAACAAAAGCACTGTTGGGAAAATGAAAGGAGAAGGCAAGTTTATTTTCCACGTGCTGGCATTCATAATTGTAACCATCTGGGGAGTAACATTCATATCCACTAAGATACTCATCAACTCCGGCCTTACTCCCGCACAGATATTTACCATCCGATTCACGATTGCCTATATAGGAATTTGGGTAGTCTGCCTCATCAAGGGCGGCAGGGACAAGGTGTTGTTCACCCGCTCGCTCAAGGAGGAACTTATGATGGTTTTTCTGGGTATAACCGGCGGCTCACTTTATTTCCTTACCGAGAACACTGCACTGGCTCATACGCAGGCTTCGAACGCCGCTTTCATAGTTTGCGTTGCCCCGCTGCTTACATTGCTGCTTACACTGCTTCTCAAACGGCTTTTCAAAGGCCCCCTGATAGACGGGCTTGAAAATGTAAGGCTGGGGTTCCCGCTCATAGGCGGCACCGTCCTGGCACTTACCGGCATGTTTCTGGTGGTATTTAACGGATACACACTGCACATATCGCCCAAGGGAGACCTTCTGGCATTCGGAGCGGCTCTCTGCTGGGCCCTTTACAGCCAGTTCATGAGCCAGATGACCATACGCTACGGCACATTCTTTGCTACAAGGAAGGTGTTCATTTACGGACTGCTCACCATCATTCCCGTGATACTGTTGAGTGACAATTCAAATCTTGGCAGCGTAGACTTTGGTGCCACCAAAGTATGGGGTAATCTGCTGTTCCTCTCCATCCTGGCTTCACTGCTGTGCTTTATAAGCTGGAACAGGGTTATGGCTGCCATAGGTAACGTAACTTCCACAAATTATGTATATTTGAATCCCGTTATCACGCTGATAGCCGCCATAATCATACTTGGAGAGAGCATGACCGCAACCGCCGCAATCGGATCGGCCATGATTCTGGGAGGCGTCATACTGGCGGGTGTCAAGACAAAGAAGGACTGAACAAAACAATAAATAAATGATGAAAACTTTATTCAGAGTTATGATGATGACTGGTGTGCTGGCCATAACAGCCGGATGCGGACAGAAAAAGAGTGATTTCAAGTATCTGCTTGATGAGTTTGCCGACCTTAAAGTGATGCGCTACACCATCCCAGGATGGGATGAACTGACCCTGCAGCAGAAAGAGTATGCATACCACCTGGCCGAGGCTGCCAAGTGGGGACGCGACATCCACTGGGACCAGAACTGCAAGTACAACATCCCCATCCGCCATGTGGTGGAGAACATACTTAACAACTACAAGGGTGACCGCACCACAAAAGAGTTTGACCAGTTTACGGTATACGCCAAGCGCCTGTTCTTTGCAAACGGCATACATCACCACTATGCCGAGGACAAGTTCTTCCCGGAGTGCTCGAAGGCTTACTTCCAGTCTCTCATGGAGGCTGTAGGTGACGGCGGCAAGTGTGCCGAACTGCTGGATGTAATCTATAACCCCAACACCCTGCAGCAGCGCCGTTCAACATCAACTGACGGTGACATAGTGGTTCTGTCGGCCGGTAATTTCTATGAGGGCGTTACCCGCGATGAGGTAGAGAAATACTACGCTTCCATCGAGGATAAGACCGATGAGACTCCCATCGCCTACGGCCTGAACACCAAGGTTACAAAGGATAAGGACGGCAATATCGTGGAGATTCCCTGGAAGATTGACGGCATGTACGGACCTGCCATCAAGAAGATCTGTGAGGAACTCAAGCTTGCAGCCGCCTGTGCCGAGAACGATATCCAGAAACGTGCTCTGGGTCTGCTCATCAGGTACTATGAGACAGGTGACCTTAAGATCTGGGATGAATTCAACATAGAATGGGTTAAGGATACCATAGGAACCGTAGATTTCATCAACGGATTCATAGAGGATTACAACGACCCGCTGGGCCGCAAGGGCGCCTGGGAAGGTTACGTAAATATCAAGGACCACAAGGCATCGGAGCGCTCCACCATACTGAGCGCCAACGCCCAGTGGTTTGAGGACCACTCGCCGGTTGATCCCCGCTTTAAGAAGAAGGAGTGTAAAGGCATATCGGCCAAGGTTATCAACGCAGTCTGCCTGGCAGGTGACTCATATCCTTCAACACCTATCGGTATCAACCTGCCAAACGCCGACTGGATCCGCAAGATGTACGGCAGCAAGAGCGTGACCATCGCCAATATCACTCACGCGTATGATTACGCCGCACAGGAGTCTCCCACCAGCACTCTGGACGAGTTTGCATGGGATGAGGCCGAGAAGGCATTCTACCGCGAGTGGGGTTCATGGGCCGATGAGATTCATACCGACCTGCACGAGTGCCTGGGTCACGGTTCAGGCCAGCTGCTTCCGGGTGTAGCCACAACCGCTATGGGCGAGTATGCATCGGCCCTGGAGGAGGCACGCGCCGACCTTTTTGGTCTCTACTTTACCGCCGATCCCAAGATGGTTGAGCTGGGTATCATGCCCAACAAGGATGCCTACAAGGCAGAGTACGCCAACTACATCCGCAACGGTCTGATGGTTCAGTTCACCCGCGTGGAACTGGGACGTCCCAACACCGAAGCCCACATGCAGAACCGCAAGCTCATTGCCGAGTGGTGCTATGAGAAGGGCCGTAAGGACAACGTTATAGAGAAGAAGGTACGTGACGGCAAGACCTACTTTGTAGTCAATGACTATGAGAAACTGCGTGACCTCTTTGCACAACTGCTGGCCGAGATACAGCGCATCAAGTCCGAGGGTGACTATGAGGCAGGCAAGTATCTGATTGAGACCTATGCCGTCAACATCGACCCCAAACTGCATAAGGAGGTAAAGGAGCGCTATGAGGCCCTTAACCTGAAGCCTTACGGCGGATTCATCAACCCTGACATTGTTCCGGTTGAAAAGAACGGCAAGATTGTTGACTACCAGGTTGTCTATAATGACGACTACCTGAAACAGCAGCTTGACTACGGCCGCAAATACAGCGCACTGTAGAAATAAAGGGGCGGTTCTTCCGCCCCTTTTCTTTACCCCCATGACCTTAGGGAGTCAGAATACAGGTAGAGCCATTTCTCTCCCTAAGGTGAGCCTGAAATACACTTTTCCCCGGGCAACCCCCTGACCTTAGGGAGTCAGAACGCAGGTACGGCCATTTCTCTCCCTAAGGTAAGCCGCGTAAAAAAACGTCTAAAAGTTTTGCGGTTATATCTAATTTTTTTAGATTTGCCTCGAAAATCAATCAAACGTCATAATGATGAGGCAATTGACTAAGAAAGAAAAGGAGATAATGGAGTTCTTCTGGAACAGAGGACCCATGTTCATAAGGGAGCTTCAGGGATGCTATGAAAAGGAGCCTAACTTCAGTACCCTTTCAACTCAGGTCCATACTCTTCAGGTGGACGGTTTCCTGGACCGGGAGGCATTCGGCAGCAACTACCGCTACTTTCCGGTTGTAAGTGCCCGTGAATACGGAAACAGCGGCATACACGGTCTTATTGACCAATATATGGACAGTTCTTACTCTAATGTTGTGATGGGATTCGTCAAGAACGAGAAGCTCTCAGTTGACGACCTTAAACGTATTATTGACAAGATAGAGAAGGGACAATGACTGCATTCCTTATATATATGCTGAAAGTGGCCATTCTATCGGCCGTTTTCATAGTCCTTTACCACCTGTTGCTTCGGCACGAGACTTTCCACAGGCTGAACAGGATTATTCTGGTTTCATCACTGGTTCTCTCCTACATCCTGCCATTCATTATCATAACCGTACACAAAAACGGAGCGCCTGTCAGGAACACAGTAAACGTTATGGATGAACCTGTTCCGGAACCTGTCACAGCACCTTATCAGCCGGTCATAACCAGCGGAAGCGTATATTCATCGACCCCGAAAGATGAGACGGCCCAAGAAAACCGGACACAGAACCTCACTCAGGTGATTGAGGTTTCCGGACAGGACTATAACCCAGAACCGGCGGTAACATCGCGGAAACCCATTCAGATTGAATGGTGGAAAGTCCTGAGTGCAGTATATTTACTTGGGCTACTGGTTGTCCTGGTGTATCGTATCCTGAGTACCACTAAAGTTATAAGAATAATACGGAAGGCCAATGTGGTCCAAAAGAACCCTGATTTCACACTTGTTGAGACCAGACAGTCAGTACACCCTTTCAGTTGGATGAGATTCATAGTCTTGCCGCAGGAGGGAAAAGCCGCCGGACAGGCTCCTATCCTGGACCATGAGAAGGCGCATCTGGCGCATCACCACTCTCTGGAACTGCTCTGGACCGACATTCTGTCCGCTCTCCAGTGGTTCAACCCCGCCCTGATGCTTTTCCGCCAGGACCTCTACTCCATACATGAGTTCCAGGCCGATGCCGACGTGCTCAAAAAAGGGTATGACCGCCGGCAATATCAGTACCTGATGCTGGACTGCGCTACCGACAAGACGGAATTCAGGGCAGCCAATACATTCAGAAAAAGTACCTTAGAAGGAAGAATCGATATGATCAACAAGAAAAAATCGGCAAGAACAAGCCTTTTGAAACTTGCCTACATTCCGGTCCTGTTGCTGTTTGCAATCAACGTGTTTGCAGAAAGAGTTTATGACAATGACCTCAGTGAGGTTCTTGAAGTTGACAACTATGTCCGTATTGACGGCCTTTGGTACAAGTTCAAAGGCAATCAGGTGCGTGTGGTAAGCCGCAAGACTGAGCATGACTATCCCACTGAAATAGTGATTCCCGACACTATCATCTACAAGAATGTAAAGTATCCGGTCACCTCAATCGGAAGCATGGCATTCCAGCATGATGAGAAGATAAAGTCTGTGACCATTCCATCCACGGTCAAGGAGATTGAGGAGGGTTCTTTTTACAGTTGTACAGGACTTGAACGGATTGTAATCCCTTCATCGGTCAGAAGTATCGGAGATAGAGCTTTTGTAGAGTGTCGCAATCTGAAGTCAATATCCATTCCGGCCTCTGTAAAAAAGATAGGATACGCGGCATTTGCGGGTGCGGGACTTGAATCCATAACCGTTCAGGAAGGAAATCCGTACTATGACAACCGTCTTAACTGCAACGCCATTATTGAAACCGCATCCAACACTCTGCTTTACGGATCCTCAAAAACCGTAATACCACCTACAGTTACAGCCATAGGCGAATCTGCTTTTGCCGGAAACACCAGACTGAAAACTATTGAAATTCCGGCCAGTGTCACCACTATAGGAAACCGTGCATTCGCGGAATGCAGTTCGCTACAGTCAATCGTTATTCCGGGTACGGTACAGAAGCTTGAATACGGCTGCTTTCAGCACACAGGTATAAAAAGCCTCACTATAAACGGAAGTATTGAATTGCTGTCTTATGCCTTCATGGAATGCGACTCACTGGAAACGGTTATTTACGGTCCGGGAGCAACATCTGTAGATATACCTCACAGATGTCCCAATATCAAACACCTGTTCATCCCGGCAACCGTCACACAAATACAAAATAATCAGAATAACTATCAACTGAATCTGGAATCAATCACAGTTGAGGAGGGCAATCCTGTATATGACAGTCGTGAGGGTTGCAATGCCATTATCGAGACTGCCACAAACAGGCTGATTCTGGGCTGCAGCAATACCGTTATTCCCAACACTGTCAGGTCCATATCGGATTACGCTTTCACCGGCGGTCATCTCAAGGAACTGTATATTCCGGCATCGGTCAGAGAAATAGGCACATACATATTTCAAGGTCCTGGTGATGCCCGATCTGTTAACGCTCCAAATTACATCAGGGACCTGAACAGTATTGTCGTTGACCCCGCCAATCCGGTCTATGACAGCCGTGAGGGTTGTAACGCCATAATATGGAAGGGCACCAACCTGTTACTGATTGCATGCAAGTCAACCACCATTCCTGAATCTGTCCGGTCTATTGCCGAAAACGCATTCATTAAACAGGACGGCCTGACGGAACTGACAATCCCCGATGGCGTGACTACAATAATGACAGGTGCATTCTCATACTGCACAAATCTGGAGAAGATAACAATAGGTGCAGGTCTGAAAGAGTTGTCTCCCAATGCTTTCAGCAACTGCCGCAATATATCGGAAATAAAGGTAAATCCGTCCAACAGGACTTATGACAGCCGCAATGACTGCAATGCCGTTATCGAAACTGCAACCGGAAAACTGGTTATGGGAAGTGCTAACACCGTAATACCAGACGGGGTGACCACAATAGGGCAGAACGCTTTCATATCAAACCAGAAGATCACCTCGATAAAACTGCCTCCATCGGTAAACACGATTGAAGACTATGCTTTTTACAATTGCACCAATCTGGAAGAGATAAACCTGGACAACATAATAAGGAAAGGAGACAGGGCGCTTGACGGGACTGCATCCGGCAGATTCACTTATGCTGACAGCATAAAAGGATACATGAATTTCCAGTTGCGCGGAAAGGAGGCCATTCTTTATCATGTATGGGATAACGCCCCTGCAAAAGTCGCCATACCTCAATCTTTTGATTACAACGGAAAGACATATACCGTCACCGAGATTGCAGACAATGCTTTCAGTTCAAATACCGCTATAGAGTCAGTTTCCGTACCAGGTTCGGTGAGGATAATCGGACAAGATGCTTTCTCCGAGTGTTCGGGACTCAAGAGAGTTATACTTGACAATGGCCTGACTGCCATCCAGGATAACGCTTTTGCATACTGCAGCCGTCTTGAAAGCATCAAACTGCCTTCAACTCTTGAGCATATCGGTATAACCGCTTTTACACGGAGCGGTCTCAAATCACTTGTGATCCCGGCCTCTGTGACCTCTTTGGGTAGGAACATAACTCTTGACTGCAGGAATCTCAAATCTATTAAAGTAAATTCCGCCAACAAGGTGTTTGACAGCCGCAAGAACTGCAACGCCATAATCAAGACCGATATCAACCTGCTCCTGGAGGGCTGTCGCAGGACAAGGTTACCCAAGGATATTGTTGCGATAGGACCCTACGCGTTTGCAGGTGCTTTGGGACTCAAAAGGATAGTTATTCCGTCATCGGTACAATACATCTTTGACCGGGCATTTGCTTTCTGCCCGTTGGAGAAGATAGAGATTCCGGCATCGGTATCGCTCATACATAACAATCCTTTCTTCGGTTGCGGGAATATCCGCTCCATCACCGTCAAAAGCGGCAACCCCACCTATTCCAGCCCATCCGGCTGCAATGCCATAATCTCAAACGGAAATGACATCAGGGTTATCCGCTATCCCGAAGTCAAGGTTATACTGGATTATCTTAAAGAGGGACAATACATGAGCCGAAATACCGGTACTCTTATACAGGGATGCCGAAATACCGTCATTCCTGCATCATGCACAACCATCGGTTACCAATCATTTGCGTACTGTGAAGGGCTTGAAAGGATTGACATACCTGAAGGCGTGGTTACCGTAGAACATGGTGCTTTTGAACATTGTCCAGACCTTAAAGAGTTGCATCTCGCCGCTACCGTGACAGATTTCAACAAATCCGATTATTGTCCTGAACTGTCAAAAATAACCGTTGACCGTTCAAATCCTGTATATGACAGCCGTGACAACTGCAATGCCATAATTGAAACTGAACATGACAATCTGATCTTGGGCTGCAGGAATACCGTCATACCTTCAACGGTCAAGTATATTGACAGTCATGCCTTTGCCCACGTACGCGGATTAAAGTCAATTGTCATTCCGGATTCTGTAGAGAAATTAGGTTATCAGTCATTCAGGGATTGCTCAGATCTGGAATCCGTATTCATTTCAAGTTCTGTAAGATACTTGTCTTCATCATACTGGCAGGAAGACAGAGGTGAGGATAATGTTATCCCCCAGCAACCGTTCTATTACTGTCCCAAACTGACACGCATTACCGTTGACAGTGAAAATCCATATTTTGACAGCCGTGATAATTGCAATGCCATAATTGAGACATCAACCAGAAACCTTAGAGTGGGCTGTAGCGGCACCATTGAACCTGAAAGCATGGCATCAGTCAGGCCTGACGCTTATCAGACCATGGAAAATGACATCTACCAAACAGATTACCTCAGCACCTCCTGGATTTTCTCTAACGGAGATCTGAGTCATTCCTATATTCTTGATGATCCTGATGATTGATTTGTATATTTTTTGTACCTTTGCAGCGGACAATGTGGAAAGATTTGCGGAACTGATGGTTCCGGACAGCTTGCAACCACACAAAAAAATGCTAAAAGTCAATCTTTTAACACGCTTTGAATGAGAACCGTTGCGGTCCCATTGTCCAAAAGACAGTGGGACTTTTATTTTTTGATATATGTCATACTTATTCACATCCGAATCGGTGTCCGAGGGACACCCTGACAAGGTAGCGGACCAGATATCCGATGCCGTCGTTGACGAACTTCTGGCTTTTGACCCTGAGTCAAAGGTAGCATGTGAGACCCTTGTTACCACCGGACAGGTGGTATTGGCAGGTGAGGTAAAATCCAAGGCATACATTGACCTTCAGGAGACCGCCCGCCGAGTAATCAACCGTATAGGCTATACCCGCTCCGAGTACAAGTTTGACGGAGACTCATGCGGTGTATTCAGCGCCATTCATGAGCAGAGTGCCGATATCAACCGCGGTGTTGAGCGCGAGGACCCCGAGAATCAGGGCGCCGGCGACCAGGGCATGATGTTCGGTTACGCCACAAATGAGACCGATGAGTACATGCCGGTTTCATTGGCCCTTTCACACCGCATACTGCGTGTACTGGCCGATATCCGCCGCGAAGGCAAGGTTATGACCTATCTGCGTCCCGACTCAAAGAGCCAGATAACCGTTGAGTATAACGACAACGGCAAACCCGTACGCATCGATACCATCGTTGTTTCTACCCAGCACGATGAGTTCATCGCTCCTGAAAACGCAACAGTAGAGGCCCAGTTGGAGGCTGACAGCAAGATGCTGGCACAGATTGAAGCCGATGTTAAGAACATACTGATTCCGCGTGTGGTAAGCACCATTAAATCGGACAAGGTCAAGGCTCTTTTCAACGGTGAAATCAAGTATTTCGTAAACCCCACCGGCAAGTTCGTTATCGGCGGACCGCATGGAGATACAGGTCTTACCGGTCGTAAGATCATCGTTGATACCTACGGTGGAAAGGGAGCCCACGGCGGCGGTGCATTCAGTGGAAAGGATCCCAGCAAGGTGGACCGTTCAGCGGCCTATGCAACACGTCACATAGCCAAGAACCTGGTTGCCGCAGGTGTGGCCGATGAGGTGCTGGTGCAGGTATCATACGCCATCGGCGTTGCCAAGCCCATCAACATCTTTGTAAACACCTACGGAACCAGTCACTTAAAACTGACCGATGCCCAGATAGCCGATAAGGTAAATCAGATTTTCGATATGCGTCCCAAGGCAATAGAGAACCGTCTCAAACTGCGCAACCCCATCTACAGCGAGACCGCAGCATACGGACACATGGGCCGTGAGCCGCAGACCGTAACCAAGGTCTTCACCTCACACTACATGCCGGCCAAGACCGTCACGGTGGAACTCTTCACCTGGGAGAAACTTGACTACGTAGACAAGATCAAGCAAGCCTTCAATCTTTAAAATGATACAAAAGGGGTCTGTCCCCTTTTGTACTATTTTACCCAGGCGGGGTTGTGGACTTTGGTTTTGGAGGGATTGTAGTATTGGGCCTTTACATCGGGGATGTCGATGTAGTAGGTGCGGTGGGATTTGTTGTTGAGTTTGGTCTCACGCAGCCACAGGTTGGCCCGCTTGAGGTCGGCGTATGTGATGCCGTGATCCTCGGCAAACTTGACCAGATCCTCGATGGGATCGGTTATTTTTATCTGCTCCTTGATGGGGATATAGGGATAGAGGTCCTCACGCTTAAATGAGAAACCAAACAGAGCCGGGTTCTCAAACATCATCTTGGCTGCAATGACGCGGAACATATAACGGGAAGTCTCATCGACCAGCCACATATCCATTGCATCTGTCTGATGCTGCTGCTCTATGCGGCGGTCCATACCCTGCTGGCCTCCGTTGTAGCTGGCGGCCACCGTCATCCAGTTCTGGTATTTGCCGTACGCCTTGAGCAGGAACTTACAGGCAGCCTCGGTTGCCTTAACCGTATTGTAGCGCTCATCGATATTGGCATTGACCTCAAGTCCGTACTCGCGGCCTGTAGCCTGGGTGAACTGCCATAAACCCGCAGCACCCGCTCCCGATACGGCCTGAGGGTCAAGGTTGCTCTCAATCACCATAAGGTATTTGAAATCATCGGGCACACCCATGCGCTTGAGTATGGGTTCAATCTCCGGGAACAGCCGGTTGGCGCGCTTTATCATGAGAGTGGACATATTGTGCGAGTAGGTGAATGCTATAAGTTCACGGTCCATACGCTCGCGCAGGTCGGCCCTGTCAAAAGTAATCTTCTGGCCGGCAAACACCACAGACTCAGGAACCTGAGGAGGTACAGTCTGGGCTTTTACAAAGATTATGAAAGATGATATGACCGATGTCAGGAACAGTAGTAATTGCCTTCTCATAAAACTTGACTTAAGTGGCGCAAAATTAGGCTCTTTTCTTGAAATAACATTATCTTTGTTGCACTAACCAAAATAAAACCCTGACTATCATTATGAAAAGATTCTGCTATCTGCTTCTTTTGGCAGTTTTGTCCTTTTCCGCTTGCCAGAAGGCAACTGTGAAAATTGACGATTACAAGGTATCAATCGGCATGTCCGACGGAACCCTTTACGTAATCCCTATGGCCGATGACGCCATCCGCATACAGTTCATTCCCGATGGAATACAGCTGCCGGAACTTGAAAACCTTATTTATACAGAAAACCCTGCTCATCAATCAATAAGTTGCTCGCAGAATCTGAGAGGCCTGGTATATGTCAGCAGCACTGAAGGCAATCTCCGGGCGGTTGTCAACACCCGTAACGGAAAGATAAAATTCAAGGATTCACAGGGTAACGTCATACTGTCCGAATCAGCCCGTTCACGCTCTGTCGTAGTAGGCAAAACCGGTGATTTTAACTCTCTTGCCGTGAGCCAGTCATTTGTTACCGCCCCCGATGAGTTTCTTTTTGGTACCGGCCAGTTCCAGGACGGCTATCTGAACATACGCGGACTGACCCGCCGCCTTACCCAGGTCAATACCCAGATCTCTATCCCAATGATCATATCCAACAAGGGATACGGAATACTGTGGAACAACTATGGCCTTACCGAATTCAACCCGTCAGACTATGTGGTTGAACTGGAGCAGGGAGCCGGCGACGGTACATCGGTCACGGTCAATGCCACCGGTACCGCAGGTAACGTACGCGAGCGCCGTTTCTTTAACGATTTCAGCGGTGAAATCCAGGTTAAGGAGAGCGGCGACTACTCAATATTGCTGGATGTAGGCCAGTCCATGGCCCGCAAGCATCTGCTCACCATTGACGGTGATACCGTGATCAACGCCAACAACACCTGGCTGCCGCCCACATCATCGGCCATAACCCATCTTGACAAGGGTACGCATAAGGTGTTTGTAAGCGGATCACGCGGTGACAAGCCGTCGGTTGGAATCCGCAAGGTGACCGATGTTACCACATTCAGTTCACCCGTTGCCGTAGCGCTTGACTATACCGTATTTGCCGGCAGTGCCGATGAGATTGTTAATTCATACCGCAACCTGACCGGTAAGGTTCCCGCCATGCCCGACTGGGCTTTCGGTTACATACACTGCCGCGAGCGCTATGACAGCCAGAAGGAACTCCTGGAGAACGCCCACCGCCTTAAGGACGAGGGTTACAACACCAGCGTCATAGTTCAGGATTGGCAGTGGTGGGGCAAATACGGCTGGAACGCCATGCAGTTCGACGAGGGCAAGTACCCCGATCCCAAGGCCATGACCGATGAGCTTCACAGCATGGATATGAAACTCATGCTCTCCGTATGGTCCAAGATAGACAAGAACAGCGAGGTTGGCCGTCAGATGAACGCCGCCGGTTACTACATTGCCGGAACTGACTGGATAGATTTCTTCAATCCCGATGCAGCCGCAGCCTACTGGAAGAACTTCAGTAAGCGTCTGCTGCCCACAGGCATAGACGCCTGGTGGCAGGATGCAACCGAGCCTGAGAACGATGACCTTAAGGGCCGCATGGTTGCAGGAGGTAAAATCCCGGGTGAATTCTACCGCAACGCCTACCCCAACATGGTTAACCACACTGTTTACAACGGACTTATCAAAGATCAGCCCGACCGTGACCCGATGATTCTGACCCGCAGCGGATTTACCGGAATTCAGCGCTACGGTGCCATCAACTGGTCGGGTGACGTAGGCAATGACTGGGAGACCCTGCGCCGTCAGATAGCAGGCGGTCTGAACCTGATGGCTACCGGGCAGCCCTGGTGGACATACGATGCCGGCGGATTCTTCCGTCCGGGAAACCAGTACACCGATGCCGATTATCAGGAGCGTATGATGCGCTGGATTCAGACTGCAGTGTTCCTGCCGTTCATGCGAGTTCACGGTTACATGAGCCGCACCGAACCCTGGAACTACTCTGCCGAGACACAGGCCAATTTCCACAAGCAGATAGACCTGCGTGACCGTCTGCAGCCCTATATCCTGGATTGCGCCAAAAAGGTTAGTGAGGATAACTACACCATGATGCGTCCGTTGGTATTTGATTTCCCCGGTGACGCCGAGGCTATGAAACAGCAGACAGAATTCATGTTCGGTCCTTCACTGCTGGTTTGCCCCGTAACAGAACAGGGCATCAAGTCCATGCGCGTATACCTGCCCAAGTATGAGGCCGGCTGGAAACTCTTTGACTCCACAGACTCCAAGATCTACAACGGAGGTGGTTACGTGGAGGTTCCCGTTACCATTGACCGCATTCCGGTATTTGTAAAAGCTGATCATAAAATCAATCTGATATGAAAAAGTTCCTGACCTTATTCCTTGCATTTGCAGGATTATCAACCCTTGGCTATGCCCAGGAATCTGATGATTGGACCACTCAGGTCACATTCTACAGCCCGTCAATAGTACGTATCTACAAAACCGGTCCGGACAATCCCGATACCAAACAGAGCCTGTCGGTCATTATGAATCCCCAGCAGGTAAAGGTTTCCAAATCGGCCGATAAGGACGGAGCCACAGTATACAAAAGTTCAGCCCTGACAGTTAAGGTTGATGACAACGATGTAACATTCATGGACAGCAAGGGTAAGGTCCTGTTGGCCGAGAACGGTTTCGGTCACGGCAACGTGGCTATGACCCGCCCCGATTATGCCGACATAGCCGTTGACCAGGGCTTTGACCTTGATACCGATGAGCCCCTATACGGAATAGGTATTCAGCAGGACGGCAAGATGGCCAAGAGCGGGACCTACCGACGCATGATACAGGGCAACACCGATGACTACTGCAATATCATCCAATCCATCAAGGGATACGGCCTGTTCTGGGACAACTACTCCCCCACCACACTGGGTATTGAGGAGGGTAAGTTCTACTTTACATCCGAGAACGCCGGCTGCGTTGACTACTACTTCATCTGGGGCGGCGATGCCGACGGCGTGATTGCCGGCATACGTCAGCTTACCGGTACAGTGCCGATGCTCCCTCTGTGGAGTTACGGATTCATGCAGAGCCGCGAGCGTTACAAGTCATCGGCCGAACTGACCGAGGTTCTGGACCGCTACCGCTCAATAGGAGTGCCTATCGACGTGATGATACAGGACTGGCAGTACTGGGGAAGTAACTATCTGTGGAACGCAATGGAGTTCAACGCACCGGAGTTCAGCAACCCCGAGCGCTGGATAAAGCATATCCATGACCAGAACGCCAAACTGATGATCTCAATATGGTCATCATTCGGTCCCATGACCAAACCCTACCGCGAGCTGGAGCCCAAGAACCTGCTCATTGACATTGAGACCTGGCCGCAGAGCGGACTTACCGACTGGCCTCCACGCAGGGACTATCCGTCGGGGGTACGTCCGTATGACCCCTACAGCAAGGAGGCTCGTGACATATACTGGAACCATCTGACCCGCCTGTATGACCTTAAGATTGACGGATGGTGGATGGACTCTACCGAGCCCGACCATATGGATTTCAAGGAGGAGGATCTGGACCTGCCCACCGCAATGGGTCCCTGGCGCAGGGTTCGTAACGCATTCCCCCTTATGGCAGTGGGCGGCGTGTATGACAACCAGCGTGCAATGGAGACCGGTAATGACAAGCGTGTGCTTATACTTACCCGCTCGGTATTTGCCGGACAGCAGCGCTACGGTTCCAACACCTGGTCCGGCGACGTGCAGTCCAACTGGAACTCACTCAGGAACCAGATTCCCGCAGGCCTTAACTTTGCGCTCACAGGCAACCCCAACTTCAACAGTGACCTGGGAGGATTCTTTGCCAACAGCTACAACGAGCGCTCACAGGACGGCAGCGCCACCCGCAACCCGCTCTATCAGGAACTCTACGTACGCTGGATGCAGTACGGTGTGTTCTGCCCCATGATGCGCAGTCACGGCACCGAGGTTCCGCGTGAACTCTACTACTACGGCCAGGCCGGCGAGCCCGTGTTCGATGCCCTGCTGGGTGCAGTAAAGATGCGCTACAGCCTTCTGCCTTACATCTACTCAGTGGCTCACGATGTGAATGCCAACAACGGCACCTATCAGCGCGCCCTGATGATGGATTTCAGGAATGACCGCAAGGTGTGGGATATCAACAATGAGTTCATGTTCGGACGCTCACTGCTGGTAGCCCCCGTGCTTGAAGCCAAATACACACCCGAGAGAGCCCAGAGCAAGAGCCGCGCAGGCATTGGCGATGTGGACTTTATGGAAGCCAAAAGCACTAAGGTCTATCTGCCGGCAGGTACCAAATGGTATGACTTTGAAACCCTTAAGATGTATGAGGGCGGTCAGGAGATAGAGCGTGAGGTAAACATCAAGAGCATCCCGCTCTTTGTAAAGGCCGGCACCATCCTGCCCATCGGTCCCGATGTACAGTACTCTACCGAGAAACCTTGGGATGACCTTGAAATCCGTGTCTATGCGGGAGCCGGCGGCACGTTCTGCCTCTACGAGGATGAGTTTGACAACTACAATTACGAGAACGGAGCCTGCTCTACCATAGAATTCAGTTTTAACGGCAAGAACAGCCTGACCATCGGTGCCCGTAACGGCTCATTCCCCGGAATGATACAGAACCGCAAGTTCCGCATAATCCTTATTAAGGACGGCAAACAGAGCCAGGCCAAAACGGTCAACTACTCCGGCAGGAAAGTCAAGGTAAGTCTATAAAATTTTGTATCTTTGCAGCCGAAAAGCATCTGCGATGACAGAATTTGAAATGATTGCCAAGACCTTCCAGGGGCTGGAAGAGATTCTTGCTAAAGAACTTATTGATCTGGGAGCCAATGGGGTGGCCATTGGTAACCGAATGGTGTCCTTTAAAGGAGACAAGGCCCTGATGTACAAGGCCAATTTCCACCTGCGTACCGCAATCCGTATCCTCAAACCTTTCCTTCACTTCAAGGCCGACAGTGCCGATGAGGTCTATGATATCTGCCGTAAGGTTGATTGGGAAAAGTACATGGACCTGAGTGACAGTTTCGCTGTCGACTCAGTTGTATACAGTGAGGATTTCCGCCACTCCAAGTTTGTGGCTTACCGCGTTAAGGATGCCATTGCCGACTATTTCCGTGACAAATACGGCAAACGCCCTAATGTAAGCGTAGCCAATCCGGACCTTACGTTCCACATCCACATCTCACATGATGACTGCTCACTGTCACTTGACAGCAGCGGTGAGTCCCTGCACAAGCGCGGTTACCGTCAGGAGGCCATGGAGGCTCCCCTGAATGAGGTGCTGGCGGCAGGCATGATCCTGATGTCAGGCTGGGACGGCAAGTGTGATTTCGTTGACCCCATGTGCGGATCGGGCACAATTCCCATCGAGGCCGCACTCATAGCCAGGAACATGGCACCCGGTCTGTTCCGCAGCCACTTTGCATTTGAGAAGTGGAAGGATTTTGACCGAGACCTTTTTGAGGAGATATACAATGATGACTCACAGGAGCGTGAGTTTGAATTCACCATCAAGGGATTTGACAAGGATCCCAAGGCCATACTGACAGCCAAGCGCAACGCAAAGGCTGCCGGCCTGCTGGATACCATACAGTTTGAGCAGCGTGACTTCAAGGACTTTGAGCCCGTAAAGGAACGCACCGTCATCATCACCAACCCGCCCTACGGCGAGCGTCTGGTCGAGGACAACCTGCTTGGACTCTACGAGATGATAGGTGAGCGACTCAAGCATGCCCTGATAGGCGGTGAGGCCTGGATAATCAGTTACCACTACGAGTGCTTTGACAAGATAGGTCTCAAGCCATCGGCCAAGATACCCCTGTTTAACGGCGCCCTGCCCTGCGAACTCCGCAAATACGAGATATTTGACGGCCGATACAATGATTTCCGTGGAGGTGACCGCCGCCTCAAGAAAGACGATCTGCCCACCCGCCGCAGCGGAACCCTTCGCCACAAGGCCCGTCTGGCAGAAAGAGAAGAGGCCCGCAAGGCCGAAAAACCTTTCCACAAGCCTTCGGAAGAAAGAAAACCCTTCCGTAAGAGTGAAGGAGGCAAGCCTTTCCACAAGAGTGAAGGAAAGAAGCCGTTCCACAAGAGTGAAGGAAGCAAGCCTTTCCGCAAAACTGAAGGAAGCAAGCCTTTCCGTAAAACTGAGAAGAAACCGTTCAGAAACAATAAGAAATGAAGATTCTGTTACTTGGAAGCGGAGGCCGCGAGCATGCTCTGGCCTGGAAGATAGCCCAAAGCCCGCAGTTGGACAAACTTTACATTGCTCCGGGCAATGCCGGTACCGCAAACGTTGGTGAAAACGTAGCCATCAAGGCCAATGACTTTGAGGCAATCAAGGCATTCGTTCTTGACAAGAAGATCGATATGGTGGTGGTTGGCCCCGAAGATCCTCTGGTAAACGGCATATATGACTTTTTCCTGGGTGACGCCGCACTGAAGGCCATTCCGGTCATCGGCCCCTCAAAGGAAGCCGCACAGATGGAGGGCAGCAAGGACTTTGCAAAGCGTTTCATGCAGCGCCATAACATACCCACCGCAGCATATCAGACATTCACAGGCGAGAACCTGGAGGAGGGACTCAAGTTCCTGGAGACACTCAAGGCTCCCTATGTTCTCAAGGCCGACGGTCTGTGCGCAGGCAAGGGTGTGCTGATACTCCCCACTCTCGAGGAGGCCAAGAAGGAACTCAAGGAGATGCTGAGCGGTATGTTCGGCAACGCCTCATCACGCGTAGTGATTGAGGAGTTCATGAGCGGAATAGAGTGCTCGGTATTCGTTTTGACCGATGGCAAGCACTACAAGATACTCCCCGAGGCAAAGGACTACAAGCGTATAGGTGAGCATGATACCGGCCTCAACACCGGCGGCATGGGATCCGTATCGCCCGTTCCGTTTGCCACCAAGGAGTGGATGAAAAAGGTTGAGGACCGCATAATCCGTCCTACCGTTGAGGGTCTGGCCCAGGAGGGCCTGGTTTACAAAGGATTCATATTCTTTGGCCTTATCAACGTGGACGGCGATCCCAAGGTTATTGAGTACAACTGCCGTATGGGTGACCCCGAGACCGAGAGCGTTATGCTCCGTCTCAAGAGTGATATAGTTGAACTGTTCAAGGGTGTGGCCGCAGGTAATCTGGACACCAAGACCCTGGAGCAGGATCCCCGCTCTGCCGTATGCGTAATGCTGGTATCAGGCGGTTATCCTGAGCACTATGACAAAGGTTATGTCATAAGCGGAATTGACAAGGTAAAGGACAGCGTAGTATTCCATGCCGGTACAGCCTTTGACGCAAACGGCAACGTAGTTACCGCAGGAGGCCGTGTCATAGCCGTAAGTTCATACGGAAAAGACAAGGACGAGGCTCTGGCACTTTCATTCAAAGGTGCAAGCCTTATTGATTTTGAGAAGAAATATTTCCGCAGGGACATAGGTCAGGACCTCTGATTCAATTGCGGGAATAACATTAAATAACTGTCAATTGATAGCCGTTAACCTTTTAAGGGCTATCTTTGGGATTCTCTAATTACTTAGTTCATAGCAAAAATGAATTACAAAAGACTGAACACTATCATCGGATGGCTCGTGTTTGCAGTCGCTGCAGTGACTTACTGCATGACTATTGAGCCGACCGCCAGTTTCTGGGACTGCCCGGAATTCATTACTACCGGCTACAAGATGGAAGTAGGACACCCGCCCGGGGCACCTATATTCATGCTTACAGCAAACCTGTTCTCACAGTTTACAAGTGACCCGAGTAAGGTAGCCATGATGGTAAATATCATGTCTGCAATGCTTAGCGCACTTTGCATACTGTTCCTGTTCTGGAGCATAACCATGCTTGTAAAGAAACTGGTGGCAGGTGTCAAGGATCCCGATATGTGGCAGATGATAACCATATTCGGCTCAGGTATCGTAGGCGCTCTTGCATATACCTGGTCCGATACCTTCTGGTTCAGCGCCGTTGAGGGTGAGGTTTACGCCTATTCTTCATTCTGCACCGCAGTTACATTCTGGCTTATACTCAAATGGGAGGAGAATGCCGACCAGCCTCACAGCGCACGCTGGCTGGTACTTATTGCATACCTGATTGGAGTATCGGTAGGCGTTCACCTGCTGAACCTGCTTTGTATCACAGCCATCGTACTGGTTTACTATTTCAAGAAATCAGAGAATCCCACATGGAAAGGCGGAACACTGGCTTTCATACTGTCAGGCGTAATCATTGCCGCCGTCCTGTATGGAATAGTTCCCGGTATCGTGAAGGTAGGCGGATGGTTTGAACTCCTGTTCGTCAACAAATTGGGCATGCCTTTCAACACAGGTCTGATAATCTATATCATCCTGCTTGTAGGACTGCTTATCTGGGGTGCATATGAGACTCAGCGCGGTGACCGCAAGAATCTCATGAACCTCTCATTCCTGCTTACAGTAGCGTTTGCAGGTATACCTTTCTACGGTCATACCGCAGGCGGTATAATTCTGGGTATAATAATACTGGCTGCAGGTGCGGTTTACCTGTTCGGAAACATAATCCCCGAAAACTTCAAGCCCTCTGCCGGAATACTCAACACCATCCTGTTGAGCATGATGATGATCACCATCGGTTATTCATCATATGCCGTAATAGTGATACGTTCCACAGCCAATCCTCCCATGGACCAGAACTCACCCGAGGATATTTTCTCTCTCGGCGATTACCTGGCCCGCGAGCAGTACGGCTCCAGACCTTTGCTTTACGGACAGGCTTACAGTTCCGAAAACGAGTTTGAGTTGGTACAGACCAAAACCTACTCATACTATACTCCGGTAACCAAGTTCAAGGGAAATGCCTACGGCCGTAAAGAGAAGGCCGATGCATCCGAGAAGGACAGTTACTACATAATGGATGAGAAACGTGAGTATGTATATGCACAGAACATGCTGTTCCCGCGTATGTACAGCAAGGATGCCGATCATATTGCCGAATACAAGTCATGGTGCGGTGGCATAACAGGCCGTACCACCACTTATAACCAAAGAGGCAAAAACATAAAGGTTACCATGCCCACACAGGCCGAAAACCTTAAGTTCTTCTTCAGGTATCAGGTCAACTTCATGTACTGGAGATATTTCATGTGGAACTTTGCCGGACGTCAGAATGACAACCAGAACCGTTACGGTGAGGTGGAGAACGGCAACTGGATTACAGGATTCAACTTCATAGACAAGATGCTTGTGGGCGGTGACAATGACCTGCTGCCCGATTCTCTTGCCGGAAAGGGACACAACGTATTCTATTGCCTGCCTCTCCTGTTAGGCCTGCTGGGTCTGTTATGGCAGATAGGCAAGGGACGTGAGGGAACACATCAGTTCATTGTTGTACTGGCCCTCTTCTTTATGACCGGTCTGGCTATTGTGGTCTACCTCAACCAGACTCCCCTGCAGCCTCGTGAGCGTGACTACGCATATGCCGGCTCATTCTATGCATTCGCTATTTGGATTGGAATGGGTGTTGCCGCCATTGCCGATTTGCTGGGCCGTCTGGCTGGCAAGAAGGTTGCACCAGTCATTGCCGCCGTTCTCTGTCTGCTGGTTCCCGTCCAGATGGTAAGTCAGACCTGGGATGACCATGACCGCAGCGGACGTTACGCCTGCCGTGATTTCGGTCAGAATTATCTGTCAAGCATGCCCGAACAAGGCAATCCGGTTATATTCACAAACGGAGACAACGATACATTCCCCCTTTGGTACAATTTTGAGACCGAGGGATTCCGTACCGATGCCCGTTGCTGCAATCTGAGTTATCTCAACACTGACTGGTACATAGACCAGATGAAGCGTCCCGCTTACAAATCACCTGCCTTGCCTATATCTTTCAGCAGGATAGATTATCAGACAGGAACAAATGATTATGTAACCATCAGCCCTGAGGATAAGGAGGTTCTGCTCAAAAACAACAGCAGAGAGGCTGTAGAAAAGTCTTTTGAACTCCACAATGTGATGGACTACTGGATCAAGCAGCATCATATGATTCCTACCGATACCATCTGGCTTAAGATTGACAAGGATGCGGTGCTCCGTTCGGGAATGAAGATTCCGGAAAAGTATCTGGGAGCAACCGATGAGGAGACCAAGGCCAAGATGCCGGATCGCATGATAATCTCTTTGAAGGGAAAGAACGCCCTCTTAAAGAGCGAGATAATTATGCTTGACCTGATTGCCCAGTGCAATTGGGAGAGGCCTCTGTATATGGCTACTACAGTTCCCTCCAGCAGTTATCTGGGATTGGGTAATTACTTCCTGCTTGAAGGTCTGGCATACAGAATAACTCCGTTTGACTGGAAAGCCGCAACCGGAAACTCACACGGCAGCGTTGACACTGACAAGATGTACGCCAACATGATGAATTTCAAGTTCGGCGGACTGGACAACCCTGATGTATATCTGGATGAGACCAACCGCAGAATGTGCCAGTCCTTGCGCAGACTCGCTTCACAGTTGTCTATAGAACTGTTCAACGAGGGCAAGAGAGACAAGGCTCTGGATGTATTGGAAATAGTACGTAAAGGCATCTGCGACGAGGTACTGCCTATTGATGATGCCATCTACGGTTCAAGTGCAGAGATTGCCAATGTATATCTTGGTTTGGGTAAGAAAGATATTGCATCCCATATCCTATTCCAGACTACAGACAACAACCTGCAGTTGATGAGATGGTATCTGAGCATGAACAACCGCAATCTCAGACATTCGGCCAAAGAATTCACGGAAGCCGCATCGGTCCAGTATTCATACGTATTCCCCATTATGGAAAAATGTGTGGATAAGGCACAGTATGACAAACTCTATGCTGACTGGCAGGCCATGTGCGATGAATTTGAACATCGTATTAACTGATGATACTCGAACAGCCAACAGCAATATTGAGCAAGATCTACCCGAAAGGTATCTTCCGGAAGAATCCGGAAGACCATTCGGTGTATCTCACCTTTGATGACGGCCCCATACCGGAGGTCACACCATGGGTGCTCGACATTCTGGACCAATACGGGATAAAGGCCACTTTCTTTATGGTGGGTGATAATGTGCGTAAACATCCTGACATCTACAAAATGGTACAGGAGCGCGGACATCACATAGGCAACCACACTTTCAATCATGTTCGCGGTATGCGCATGCGTAACCACGATTATATTGACAACGTAAAGAAATGTGACAGTTATTTCTCCACCCGCCTGTTCCGTCCTCCACACGGAGTTCTGCGCAGATGGACTTACCGTTACATGAAAGATGATTATGACATTGTATTCTACGATGTGATAACACGTGACTACAATGCCAAACTCAATCCTGACAAGGTGCTGGAGATTGTAAAGAAATACACACGCAACGGATCAATAATAGTATTCCATGACTCGCTGCGCAGTGACAAGAACCTGAGGTACGCACTGCCCAAAGCCATAGAATGGCTGAAAGAGCAGGGATACGGGTTCAAGCAGTTATAATTTATCGGCCAATTTCACACAGGACAGTGCAAATCTTGTCCTGTACCGCTCTTGAGGGTGCCATCTTTATGGCGCCCTCATTCATTATGCAGAATGCAAGGTCGCGGCCATCGGCAGTATGGATATAGCCGGCAAGCGTACATGAACCGGTTACGGATCCGGTCTTGGCATGTACTTTGTTGAGTGTGGTCTTTCCGCTCAAACGGGTCTTCAGGGTTCCGTCCACACCGGATATGGGAAGGCTCTTGTACATGATCCTGTACAGGTCCTTGTCCCTGTAGATGAGTGACAGCATATCCACCATAAACTGCGGAGAGCACATGTCATACATGGATAATCCGCTGCCGTCAACTATATTGAACGATGATGTAAACATGCCGAACTTGCGCGATACAAAGTTCTGCAGGAACTTGGCGGCATCCTTGAATTTTATCTCACGGGGATACTGGATACGACCGGTCTGAAGGAACATTGCCTCGGCAAAAAGGTTATTGCTCTCCTTGAGCGCTTCTTTCACTACCGAAGGAAGGTCATGCGATACCACCGACAATTCACGGCCCATGACAGGGCTGCGACCCCAATCGTACTTGCCGTACCTGATTCCGGCTTCGTCCAGATATTGGCGGAACAGGGCAAAGGTGAAATCGGCCGATCCCACCACACTGAGATCCGTAGACTGACGGCGGCGGCAGTTTCCCTCTATTACAATGGTATTGTCATTATTCATCCAGTCCCGGGTAATGGTAAGGGGACCAAGCGTATCACACTGTGTCAGGGACTTGTTTACTACCCTGATATGTGTGTTGTCAGGATATATGTTCACCTGCGGAGCCTTACCCTTGGATGTAGGCTTTACCTCAACACCTACAAAACCCTGATGAACCATAAGCGGTGAAATATAGGGCTGGAAACTGGCGGGAGCATCATCCCAGCACCAGCCGGTGGCCCAATACATTGTATCCATGATGGATACATCGGCATATATGGTTCCGTTTATCCTGTTGATTCCCGCTTTCTTAAGGTCGTTCACCATGCTGCGCAGTTCGTGCTCGTTAAGTGCCGGGTCAAGTCCTCCCACCAGATAGAGGTTGCCGTTAAGGACGCTGTCCTTACCTATGCTTCCCTGCGTCTTAAGGGTGGTCTTAAACTTGTAATCGGCTCCGAGCGATGACAGTGCCGTTACCGATGTTATAACCTTCTGGACCGATGCGGGACGGCACATTATCTTCTCGCGATATGCGTAGAGGGTGGTATCATTGGTAAGATCATAGACCATAAGGGCTATATCGGTTCCCTCGGGCAGTTCTTCATATATGATCTGGTCTATGGACTCGGTAAGTGAATCCAGACCTATACCTGCAACTGACGGGGTTACCGCAAGCAATATGGAAAAAAGTATAGTCCCTAACCTTTTCATCTCTCAATATGATACTGATGTTTCAAAACCGTTCTCCCTCAGTTTTGCGGCAATGCCGTCCAGTGTTTCGCGGCTTGCCTTGCGTAAGGTCTGCACAGGGGTTTCACGGTCTATGGTGTAAATCATTACCTGGCTGGGGCCGATTTTCTTAAGGGCTTCCATCCATGGAATCACATATCGGTCCGATGTGTTGTCCATGTCACGGCCGTCGAGAGTGCCTGTCAGGAACATGGTCTGAATTATGACGTGTCCCTTAAAAGCGCACAGAGCATCGATTATGGCATCCAGGTCATAATGCCCCACTGGATTGTCAATCAGTTTTATGTATTCAATGTCAACGGTATCCAGTTTCTGAATGTTGTTGTCCAGTTTAAGGAGTGCATTGAATATGGCGGGATCTGTCACGCGGGTACCGTTGCTCAGGACGCTTACCTTGGCCTGAGGAAAGAACTCGTCACGCAGAGCCAGCACATCATCCACAATCTGGGGGAACTCCGGATTGGCGGTAGGCTCGCCGTTACCTGCAAATGTCAGCACGTTGGGTTCGGGCCCGTCGGCCTTCATCCTGGCAAGAGTGGCGCGTAAGGCATCGTATACCTCCTGTCTGGTGGGCCTGTGGTGATGCGGGTGATGCTCACAGTTACGGCCGCACTCGCAATATATGCAGTCAAACGTGCAGATCTTACCGTCGGCAGGCATCAGGTTGATTCCCAATGAAACTCCCAGGCGGCGGCTATGAACGGGACCGAATATCGGTGAACTGTACAGAACGGTAGACATGATTTGCTGACTTTCTCTTTCTGCCCGCAAAAGTACGCTTTTTCTGTCAGAACTTTGCTATGAACTGGACTGATATGTCCTCCTTATGACAGGAGTCTATCCGCTGCTGGGCAGAGCCTATCTCATCGCGGTCCGAATAATATGTCCCGCCCGCATTCAGGTTTAACTGCAGGTTCCGGCCTATCCTGTACTTGAGGGTGAGTGACGTTCTTGCACCCTTGCCGTAAAGGCTGATAAAGTTGAAAGAGTATCTAAGCCCGCTCTCATAGGCCGATATGCTGCTGTCATAACTGTCTGTACGGAACACCGATGCAGTAAGGTTTACATCCAACCTTCCATCCAGGAAACACCTGCTGTAACTCTGGGTGACAGCCAGTCCGTTGGATATGGGCTCGGCTATGAAATCATAGCGAGAATAGAATAACTGCGTCTTCAATTCCGCACCCGACAAGGTCTGATGGGTCCATCTCAAGCGGTAGCGTCCCGTAATGCAGTACTCCAGCCGTCCGGTATATTTGCAGTCTTTCTGTTTTGATTTGAAACGGGCGGTAGCGAACAGTTCATCCCTGCGGCCTAACCTCCAATCCGCCTCCATGCGCAGGTCTATACCGTTGCTTCTCTCAGATGCTCCGTAACGCGGTTCCGGATGCATGAACAGGTCTGCATATCCGTTTATCCTGAGTTTACGGGTTTTGCAGGCCATACCCACAAGCAGGCCTATCTCATTCTGCACACTGCTCTCGGCTATGGCATTTGAGTGAAAGGCCATGTAGCGGGGACTGTAATACCTGAACACGGTATTAATGGACCAACCGTCCGGCAGACGTAAGGTTTGCGATGCCACAACCGCCGGTGCCCCGTTCATCACCGAAACCTCCGCCAGGGCCGAGTATCGGGCCCGGTTCAATCCCAAATCGGCCGATAATCCTGTAAACCGGTCATGAGACTTATAGGGCAGGGACAGTTTCTCTGCCAGGAATGTGGTTCCAATCCTGAACCCCCGGTAACTGTAACGTACGTTGGCTGCTATGGTACCCAGTCTGACGTTGTGTCTTTTTGACATCTCCAATTCCGTACGGTGAAAACCGTCCTGTTTGAATGATCCTATCACAGTATCGCCCTTGACCGTAGCGTCCAGCGGTGTCCATGCCGCCAGCAGCGTGAATCGGACAGGTCCCTTTCCTGCTGTGGTTCCTGCTCCGCAAAGAAAACCGTACTCCTGAGTCGACGAGTGCGGTTTTAGCCCCTGAGTTTGTCCCGATACGGATGAAAGCGCCATGTTCTTGCCCACGCTGAATCCGCTCCCCAACAACAGACCGCATCCCGTCTGAACCTTGAAATTACCTACTGCCAGTTCGCGGACAATACCCATATCCTTAAGAAACAGATACGGAGAGAAAAAGTCATAGCCTTTTTCACCCGCGTCCTTATCGGCCGTTATCCCCAGCCTTATACGGTTATGCCAGTTGAAAGCGTAGCGCAGGTTGTTTGACAGACGGCCGCCCAGATACGCCCGGTTGGGATAACGCTCCAGTTCCTGCGGCGAGTGGTATCTGAATCCGTCCCTCCGGTAGAGCGGGATGTCCAGACGGGCAACAAGTTCACTGCGTCCGTTGCTTAATACATCGGACAACCTGATTGTTTCTTTCCGGGATTCGGGCGGACCGGGATAGACAAACTGACGCAGCAAACGGCGTGTGTCGTAGTCCAGACTGCCTGTAAGTTGGAGTTCGCCCAGCGTGAGCATCGGCCCGTGCATGTAGATGTAGGCATGGATATCCTCTATCTGGGCATCGGTCAGGAAAGGCAGCATGGAGAGTTCATCGCGTGTAGCCGTGTTTATGTTCAGGGGATTTTCATGAAGTGAGGAGTACATATCAGACAACTCCTCAAGGGCATCGGCCGAGAGTTCTTCATCGGACAGGAGTGTCTCAAGTACGCTCTCCCAACCGTCGGATTCAGGAAACTGAGGGTAAACCGCTGTCACGGAACATGACAGTAATGCAAACATTAACAATCTTGATTTCATAGTATAATAGTATTAGAAACATTTGTTTTCCAAAGGACTGGCTCAAAAGTAGGTGTTTTTTGGGAGAATTGATAATTTTGCAGACATGAAACGGATTGTAATACTGTTACTGACTTTGGTAATGTGCGTTCCTGCCTTCTGCGCACAGCCTGAGGATGATGACAAGCAGCAGCGTGTGCTTGTAGCACTGGCCACTATCATAGACGGTGATACGGTCCCCACTTTCGAGATGATGGAGGTGACCATTTATGGCCGACGCATATACCCTACCGCCCGCAAGCAGCGCAAATACGATAAACTTACCCGCAACGTCCAGAAGATGTATCCCATTGCCCTTGAGGTAAAGGCCATACTGGTGGAGACTTACCTATATATGCAGACTCTCCAGGATGACAAAGCCCGTGAGGAGCATCTGGAGAAAGTCGAGAAGGGAGTCTGGGACCAGTATTATCCTATCATGCGCCGATGTACGCTCTCACAGGGCAAACTGCTTATAAAACTCATAGACCGCGAGTGCAATCAGACCAGTTATGACCTGATAAAGGCTTTCATAGGCGGATTCAAGGCCAAATTCTACCAGACTTTTGCAGCCCTGTTCGGCGCATCGCTCAAGAAGGAGTATGATCCCGAGCATGACGAGGAGGATGCCATGATCGAGGAGATTATCTGGATGATAGACAACGATATGCTCTAACGCTTTTTTTGCTACCTTTGCGCTGAGATTAATAAAAGCGTAACAAATGGCATTGCAATGCGGCATAGTGGGCCTGCCCAACGTAGGCAAATCCACACTTTTCAACTGTCTGTCAAGCGCTAAGGCGCAGGCGGCAAACTTTCCTTTCTGTACAATTGAACCCAACGTAGGAACAATTACCGTCCCTGATGAGCGTCTGACCAAACTGGCCGAGTTGGTTCATCCGGGCCGAATCGTTCCCGCCACCGTTGAGATTGTAGATATAGCCGGACTGGTAAAAGGCGCCAGCAAGGGTGAGGGTCTGGGCAACAAGTTCCTGGGCAACATCCGCGAGTGCGACGCCATCATTCATGTGCTTCGTTGCTTTGACGATGAGAACGTGACCCATGTGGACGGCACCGTAAATCCTGTCCGTGACAAGGAGATAATAGACACCGAACTCCAGATAAAGGACCTTGAGACCATTGACCAGCGTCTGCAGAAGGTAGCCAAGCAGGCTGCCGTAGGCGACAAGCAGGCCAAGATTGTCTGCGATGTGCTCAATGCATACCGTGACGTCCTGCTGCAGGGCAAATCGGCCCGCACCGTAACATTCGATTCCAAGGATGAGGAGAAGATTGCGCATGACCTGTTCCTGCTCACCTCCAAGCCTGTACTTTATGTGTGCAACGTGGATGAAGGCAGCGTCAAGACCGGTAACGCCTATGTGGAGCAGGTGCGTGAGGCCATCAAGGATGAGAACGCACAACTGCTGGTGATTGCCGCCAAGACCGAGAGCGAGATTGCTGAACTGGAGAGTTATGAGGACCGTCAGATGTTCCTTGAGGAACTGGGCCTGGAGGAATCGGGCGTAAACCGTCTGGTGAAATCGGCCTTCAGCCTTCTGAACCTGGAGACATTCATCACCGCCGGACCCATGGAGGTAAAGGCATGGACCTACCGTAAGGGCTGGAAGGCACCTCAGTGCGCAGGTGTTATACATACCGATTTTGAGAAGGGCTTTATCCGTGCCGAGGTCATCAAGTACAATGACTACGTGGAACTGGGCTCCGAGGCTGCCGTACGCGATGCCGGCAAACTCTATGTGGAGGGTAAGGACTACGTGGTTGAGGACGGTGACATCATGCACTTCCGTTTCAACGTATAAACCATAAAGGATATGAACAGTTTTCTTGCAGTAATATGGAATCCGGACATTGAACTGTGCCGGATACTAGGACTCCCTATCCGATACTACTCCCTCATGTGGATAGTAGGTCTGGTGGCCGCATACTTTATTGTCAAGAAACTCTATAAGAACCGCGGTATCAAGGAAGAGACATACGAGCCTCTGTTCTTCTACTGCTTCCTGGGCATACTCATAGGTGCCCGTCTGGGTCACTGCATCTTTTACGAACCCGAGTATTACCTTACCAGCGGCAAGCATTTCATAGAGATGCTGCTTCCCATACGTTTCAAACCGCAGGGAGGCATAGCCCTGTCAGGTTACAGCGGCCTGGCCAGCCACGGCGGTACCATCGGCATCATAATAGCCATGATCATGTACTGCCGCAAGTACAAGGTCAAGATTCTGGAGTGTATAGACATGGTCTGCGTGGCCACCCCGCTCACCGCCGCCTGCATCCGTCTGGGTAACCTTATGAACTCCGAGATCGTGGGCAAGCCCACCGGCACTGACTGGGGATTCATATTCGTCCAGAACGGCGAGGATTTTGCTCGCCATCCGGCACAACTCTACGAGGCTCTTGCCTACCTGATAATCTTTGCCGTCATCGTATTAATCTACCGCAAGCACAAGGACAAGATAGGCTCAGGATTCTACTTTGGATTCTGCATAGCCACCATCTTCACATTCCGCTTTTTCATTGAGTTCTGCAAGGAGGTCCAGGTGGATTTTGAGCAGGGCATGACCTTTGACATGGGCCAACTCCTGAGCATCCCGTTCATCATAGCCGGCATCTGGCTCATGCTCCACTCCCGCAAAAAATAGTACCATTGGGGACGGTTCCGTTTGGTATTCTTTTCCTATCTTTGAGGGAATAATGGAAAAGCAACTATTATGCTATTGTCATCAAACGGTATCGCAGTGACATCGTTCGCTGCTCCTGAAGTGTGGAGCGCACTCGTTCAGGTTTTCATCATTGCCTTGGCGGTTCTGGCAGGCAACATCCTGCGCCGCAAAGTTAAGGTGCTGCGCCGCAGCCTCATTCCTACCGCCTTGCTGGGTGGTCTCATCATTCTGCTTCTTAAACTTTGGGCCGATTTCAACGGACTGATTGACAAGCGTTTCATGGAGACGGTGACCTATCATGCCCTTGCGCTGGGATTCATCGCCATGTCTTTGCGTCCATCAAAGGAGACCGACAGGGCCAATACCCGCACGGTCATTGACACCGGCACGCTTACCATTGCATCATATATCATCCAGGGTATCATCGGCCTCCTTATTACCATACCTATGTTCCTCTGGTGGAGAAATCCCGATGCAGGACGTGACATATTCTACTCCGGTGGTCTGCTGCTGCCCATGGGTTACGGACAGGGTCCCGGTCAGGCTCTCAACTTTGGTACCATCTATCAGTTGGGTGCGGCCGATCAGGGTATCAATTTCCACGGTATAGATTTTGGCCTTTCAATTGCTGCCATAGGATTCCTGGTAGGTAGTGTTGTGGGCGTGATCTATATGAATATACTTAACCGACAGAAGAAACTCACCATACATGAAAACGTATCCGAGAGCCGTCACACCCTTAAGGATTATGAGCAGGAGAATGACCTGCCGCACTCAGAGTCTGTGGATAAACTGACCATCGTGGTCAGCATCGTGCTGCTTACCTACTTCCTGGTTTGGCTGCTGATGTCATTCATAGGCAGTCTGGAACTGGGTAACTTTGGCGAGAAGACTCTCAAACCGCTGGTTTACGGATTCAACTTCTTTTGGGGTATCCTGTTCGGCTCACTTGTCAAGATTGTCATACGCGGTCTGCGCAAGCGTGGCTGGATGACCCGTGAATACCTGAACGAGTTCCTCCTTAACCGTGTTAGCGGATTCTCATTCGATGTTATGATTGTGGCCGGAACCGCCGCCATCAGCTTTGAGAACCTTAAAGCCATCTGGCTGCCGCTCACTCTGGTCTGCATATTCGGTGCGATAGCAACATTCCTGTATGTAAGATGGGTATCGTTCCGCATATATCCCGATTACAAGTACGAGGGATTCTTCTCAATGTTCGGAATGCTGACCGGCACCGCCAGCAACGGTATGATCCTGCTGCGTGAGATAGACCCGCGCTATCAGACTCCCGCCGCCAATAACCTGGTGCTCCAGAATATCCCAGCCATGATAATGGGATTCCCGGTACTGCTGCTGTTGGGTTATGCTCCCAAGGGCATGAACGCCACGCTCATTACTCTGGGTATCCTGACAACACTGTTCATAATTGCAACCCTTTTCCTATTCAGAAAGCGCAAGAAATAAATGGCACAGAGCAAGCCCGATGAAACGCCGATGATGCGGCAGTTCTACAGCCTCAAGGAGAAACATCCCGATGCTGTACTGCTGTTCAGATGCGGAGATTTTTACGAGACATACGCACAGGATGCCGTCCAGGCAAGTGAGATACTTGGCATCACCCTGACCCGCCGCAACAACGGCAAGAACGGAGCCGCCGCTCTCGAGATGGCCGGTTTCCCGCATCATGCTCTCGATGTCTATCTGCCCAAACTGATACGTGCGGGCCGGCGTGTGGCTATCTGTGACCAACTGGAGGATCCCAAACTCACCAAGACTCTTGTAAAGCGCGGCATTACCGAACTTGTAACGCCCGGCGTTGCCATGAGTGACAACGTGCTGCAGAACAAGGAGAACAATTTCCTTTCAGCAGTTCACTTTGGCAAGGGCGCCTGGGGCATATCATTTCTAGACATATCCACCGGTGAATACCTCATAGCCGAGGGACCCGCCGACCATATAGACAAACTGCTCTCAAACTTCGCTCCCAAGGAGACCCTCATTGAGCGCGGCCGCCGTCAGCAATTTGAGCAGTCATTCGGCCCCCGTTACTGCCTGCGTGAACTTGACGACTGGGTCTTTACCCAGGACTTTGCCCGCGAGAAACTGAACCGCCACTTCCATGTACGCAACCTCAAGGGATTCGGCGTTGACCATCTGCAGAACGGCAAGATAGCCGCCGGCGCCATACTGGAATACCTGGCAGAGACCCTGCACAACAACATCGGCCACATATCATCCATCCGCCTGATTGATGAGGAGCGTTACGTGCGTCTGGATAAGTTCACGGTGCGCAACCTGGAACTTATATCATCAAACAATGAGGACGGAGTGTCGCTGCTGCAGGTCATTGACCATACGTCATCGCCTATGGGTGCGCGCCTGCTGCGCCGCTGGATGCTCTTCCCGCTCAAGGATACGGCAGCCATCAACAACCGTCTGGATGTGGTGGACCATCTGTTCCGCTATCCCGATACGGCCGATGCCCTTACTGATGCCCTGCAGCGCATGGGTGATCTGGAGCGCCTGGTATCAAAGGCTGCCGTGGGCCGAATCAATCCCCGCGAGGTGCTCTCACTTGGTATGGCACTCAAGCAACTGGAGCCCATCAAACTGATATGCGATGCCTCCGAGAACCCGCAGTTGCGTGAGGTTGGCCAGAAGATTGACCTTTGTGAGACCCTGCGTGAGAATATCATACGTACCATCCGTCCCGATACCCCGCTGCTGATAAGCAAAGGCGGTGTAATAGCCGATGGAATCGATGCCCAGCTGGACGAGCTGCGCAGCATTGCCTACAGCGGCAAGGACTACCTGATGCAGATTCAGCAGCGTGAGGCCGAGCAGACCGGAATCTCCAGCCTTAAGATTGCGTACAACAACGTTTTCGGCTACTACCTTGAGGTGCGCAACACATTCAAGGACAAGGTGCCGGCCGATTGGATACGCAAGCAGACGCTGGTCAACGCCGAGCGTTACATCACCCCGGAACTCAAGGAGTATGAGGAGAAAATTCTTGGGGCCGAAGACCGCATTCTTGCGCTGGAATCGCAGATTTTTGCCAGCCTGGCCCAATCTATACTGGAGTATGTGCCTGCCATTCAGGTCAACGCCGCTCAGGTAAGCCGCATAGACTGCCTGCTCTCATTTGCCAGCGTGGCACGTGAGCACCGTTACGTCCGTCCTGTGGTTGACGAGAGCCAGATAATCGATATCAAGGAGGGCCGTCATCCTGTGATTGAGACCCAGATGGCACCGGGCGAGAGTTATATATCAAACAACGTCTATATAGACAGCGACAAGGAGCAGATACTTATAATAACCGGTCCCAATATGGCGGGTAAATCGGCACTTCTGCGTCAGACCGCACTTATAACCCTGCTTGCCCAGATGGGCTGCTACGTACCTGCCGACAGCGCGCGCATCGGCCTTGTGGACCGCATATTCACCCGCGTGGGAGCCAGCGATAACATATCGGCCGGAGAGTCCACCTTCATGGTCGAGATGACCGAGGCCGCCAGCATCCTGAACAACCTGACCGCCCGCAGCCTGGTGCTCTTTGACGAGCTTGGCCGCGGCACCTCCACTTACGATGGCATATCCATAGCGTGGGCAATCGTTGAATACATACACGAGCATCCATCGGCCCACGCCCGCACGCTCTTTGCCACCCACTACCACGAACTCAATGAGATGGCGCAGTCATTCCCGCGCATCCGCAACTATAACGTATCGGTAAAAGAGACCGATGGAAAGGTGCTTTTCCTGCGCAAACTGGTGCCCGGAGGCTCGGAACACTCGTTCGGTATCCATGTGGCCGAGATGGCCGGAATGCCCCGCAGCATAGTAAAGCGCGCCGGCACCATACTCAAGGAGATGGAGGAGAGCGGAAGCGACAAGAGCATATCCCGTCCCAGCGTGGAAACCGGTCAGCACCGCGAAGGCCTGCAGATGAGTTTCTTCCAGCTGGATGACCCCGTGCTCTGCCAGATCCGCGACCAGTTGCTCTCAATCGATGTCAACAACCTCACCCCCATCGAGGCCCTGAACAAACTCAACGACATCAAGAAGATCCTGAAAGGCAAATGATACAATTGGGGCCAACCCCCTTTTGTATCATTTTCACTATAAATGTCAAGATATTATTGTAAGTTTGCATTATCTGATACCAAAGGGTATTCCTCAAGGCATAAAGGTGTCAGGATGGAATACCCTTTGTTGTTTGCAGAGTTTTATTATACCATCAATAATTAATACTTATGAAGAAAGAAGTTCTTATTGTTAGAAATGCAGTAAAATTACGAGCATTTCCTTGTAATCAATTCGTGTTATTACTACATTTGCATCGAAAACTCTTTAACCGTTCTGTTGTATTATGAAGAATCTACAGGTAATAGTGGAATATGCCGGCGATAATCTGAGCGCGTATATTAATGATCTGCCTATTGTTGCGGTAGGCAAGAACCTGAACGATATCAAGCGTGATATCACAGAAGCCATACAGGTCTATAAGGAATCGTGCACTGAACTGGGAGTTGAAATAACGGACCTTGTAAAAGGTGAATATGAATTGTCTTTTGTGATAGATGCTACAACGTTCATTAATTACTACAGCAATATCTTTACTAAAGCAGCCTTGAGCCGAATTACAGGCATCAACGAACGTCAGTTGTGGCATTACGCCGCAGGTCTGCACAAACCCAGAAAAAGACAGTTGGAGAGGATTCAGCGTGGTGTCCAATCTTTAACCGAAGAGCTGAACTCAATCTGTCTGCTATAATAATTGTTACTTGCAGACGGGGCGGACAGGCAGTTGCCAGTTACGGTAGCAGTAGCCTGTTTTAATATTGCCCATAAAATCAAACCAAAGACTGGCAGCACCGCCATCGGGGCCGACATCTAACGAACCGGACCAGTAAGCCACATCACCCGAAGTACCGGCATAATAATAAGGAAGGAAAATGGAGCGGTCAGTGTAACCTGGCTTATTACTTGTTATCAGGTAACCTATCTCTCCTTTCACTGATGCCCAACTCCAGGCACATTTTTTTATAAGTTCATTTATCTCTTTAGTTGTGGGCATACGCCAACTGCCACCAAGTCTGGCGTGAGCTATGTCATCTTCACTCCAGGAAAAAAATCCACCTATTTGTTCCGGCCCGGCAGCACCGACATTACGTGAGGCCCATTTTACGCTCAAACCCAGATCAACATACTCTGAGTTACCACCAACCATATCATAGGAGACATCCTGATAATACTCTATTATAATATTTGCGCCTTGGATACCGTCTGTCCTTTCCCTAATTTGCACAAAAGCAGTACCACTGTTCAGCTTAGTATCATCTGTATAAATAAGACCAGAAGATGAAAACGGTGCTGCTTTCAGTTTGGTGTTATTAGTATAATATCTCTTACGGGAAAATACAGGTAATTCATTGAAGAAAATACTGCTTACAATCTCTTTCCCTTCTTTTGTGACTAATCTGCCCAAATAGTTTTTTTCAATGCCAGGCAGGCCGAATATCAGTTCTTTAAATGTTATCCCCGATGGTAATTTATAGACATTTTGGGTATAATCTTCTTTACCTTTGGGTCTTGCTATTGTCTCTTCCGATAACTCTCCAATCTTAATGACATACTGAGCCAAGACTTTTGGTTTCACATAAGCCTGCTGGGCAATGGCAGGAATGCAGAGTGACATCAGCATGGATGTCAATGCAAGCAAGAGGACTTTCTTTCTCATATTGTTATTGATTGGTTTGTCTGCAATCTAAACTGATTTATAGTGAAAATGCGTCTTGTGTTAAAGGCGCATTTTCATAATAAATGTCAATACGTTATCTCCCAGAATATCATTCGTTGGATTTCGGGAAGGGTAGTTCCTCTGGAGATTGTATGTGGTCAATTGCTTTTTCGGGCGAAACCACGCTGTGACCTATACGTCTTTCAAAGTCTTCGCGGGCAGTTTTTGCAACTTCCGCCCCTTCACGGGCAACACCGGCATTAGCTCTCAGACCTTCAGGATTACGCTCTTTACTGATTTGTGTGGCCGATTCTTCCGCCAGAGCATTAAGCAAAAGCTCCATATTTGTCATGTTATCACGCAGGTTCTCTTTGGTTAGACCCTTATATTTCTTGTACTCTCTGGTAGTAAAACCGCTCCAGGTTTTTGACATTAGGTCTGTAAGAAAAGCAAAATCCACCTCTTTTGTAACACCGCCGCGTTTCCACTCATCGGTAAGTCCTTTACGTATCTCAATGGTCTTTATCCGACGCGTAATCCATTCCTCGGAATAGCCTAACCTGCGATAATCTGATACGGCTTGATCTATACTGCGCTCTGGGTCTATCATCTGATTTACACGCTCAGATGCCACTCCAGCCATCCATTGTTTGAAAGGTTCTGCTTTCTTTGAGGGTATTGACTGGATTATGCGGAATATTCCTTCCATTGAAGCGCAGTTCTCTTTTTGCGGTCCACCTGGAGTCTGAATGGAAAGGGGGTGGACAATTTGTCCCCACCCTTTGGAAAGCTCCGGGTCACGTCGCCTCATTTTAGCAATATAATCCTTAGCATTTGTTGTTTCTGCAAGTATAGAGACAACATCTTTAATAGAAAAGAACCATTCCTGTTTTTCCTCATCCCAAACTGTACGGACTTTTTTGCCGTCAAAAAACTGTGTTTTTTCAATGTCTGTCATAATCATAAGCATTTTCTACAAAAATACTAAAAGTGCCATATTAGCGCAAATCTTTGCAAGGTTTGCAGAAAAATGGTACAAAAGGGGTATTCCGCAAGGCATAAGAATCCTGTAATAATGCGGGACAGACTATTCTTGATCATTTTGCTGACGTCAGCAACATGATAATTGCTGAACCAAAAACCTTCATGGTGAGATATCGGCAGTTTTGAAAAAAGGGTGTGTAATTACGGGCAGACGGGACGGACAGGCAGTTGCCAGTTGCGGTAGCAGTAGCCCGATTTCACATAGCCATCAAAACATATCCAAAGACTGGCACAACCACTACCGGAGCTGGCATTAAACGAACCTGACCAGTAAGCCACATCTCCCGAGGTGCCGGCATAATAGTAAGGAAGAAAAATGGAGCGGTCTGTGTAACCGGGTATATTACTTGTAATGAGGAAACCTATCTCACCATTAACCGATGCCCAACTCCAGGTACATTCTTCTACTAGTTCATTTATCTCATCCGTTGTGGGCATGCGCCAACTGCCTCCCAATTTGACGTGAGCTACGTCATCTTCCGGGTCCAACGCTGTCTTTCCGTCAGTATCGTTGTACTTGGTGTAACCTCCATGGCCGTCAAGGAACTTATAGGTTAATTCACTATCAAAACCTTGTTTGGTTTCTGTCTCACCCCAGAAATAAAAATCTCCAATCTCTTCAGGTCCGATAGCGCCAACGTTACGTGATGCCCACTTTGTGCTCAAACCCAGATCAACATACTCAGAGTTACCACCAACCATATCATAGGGCACATTCTGATAATACTCTATTTCAATATCTGCACCTTGGAGCCGGCTGCTCGAGTTTCTAATCTTCACAAAGACAGTTCCATTGTTGAGTTTAGTATCTTCTTCATAATCATAAATCCGACAAGGGGAATCATTAGCGTACGGCGATATTTTCAGTTTAGTATTTTTTTTATAATACAGATGACTATCATATAACACCCATTGATAATTGAAAAAAATACTGCGCACTGTTTTTTTCCCTTCTTTTGTGACTAATCTGCCCAAAATGTTTTTTTCAGTACATGGTAGGCTGAATATCAGTTCTTTAATTGTTATCTCTTCCGGGAATTTATATACATTTTGGGTATAATCTTCTTTACCTTTCGGTCTTGCCATTGTCTCTTCCGATATATCTCCTATCTCAATGACATACCGGGCAAAGACTTCCGGTTTCACATAATCCTGCTGGGCAATGGCTGGAATGCAGAGTGACATCAGCACGGATGTCAATGCAAGCAAGAGGAATTTCTTTCTCATAATGCATTTGATTGGTTTATCTGTTATCTAAACTGATTTATCGTGAAAATGCGTCTTGTGTTAAAGGTGCATTTTCATAATAAACCATAAAAACTATTTTGTAAGTTTGCAATATCTGATACCAAGGGGTGTTCCATTAGGCATAAGGTGTCAGATTGGGATACCCCTTGTTGTTTGCAGACATTTATTAATACCAATTAATTGTTATACTTATGAAAAAAGAAGAGATTGATGCTCTGTTCAAGAGCTTTGAAGATGCGGTCTGCCTGATTGACGAGACCGAATGTTGGAGTGCAAGAGATCTGCAGAAACTATTAGGATATAGTTTGTGGCAGAATTTCTGGAAAGTGATTGACAAGGCCAAAGAATCCTGTAAAAATGCGCGACAGCCTATTCTGGATCATTTTATTGACGTCAATAAAATGGTCAAGTTGGGGAGTGGAGCTGGACGAGAAGTAAAAGACATAATGCTCACCCGTTATGCCTGCTATTTAGTGGCACAAAACGGTGATCCCCGCAAAACACAGATTGCTTTTGCTCAAACCTATTTTGCCGTACAGACGCGCAGGGCGGAACTGATTGAACAACGTTTACGTGAGGTTGAGCGCGTCAAAGCCCGTAACAAACTACAGGAAACCGAGAAGAAATTATCGGGTATCATCTATGAACGCGGAGTAAACGAACAGACATTTGCAATAATACGCTCCAAGGGAGACCAAGCTCTGTTCCGTATAAGCACCAATATGATGAAACAGATTATGGGTGTGCCACAAAACCGTCCGTTGGCCGATTTCTTACCTACAATAAGCATAAAAGCCAAGGATTTTGCTGCCGAAATGACCTGCGTAAATGTTCAAACCAAGGACCTTCACGGTGAGGAATCAATAACCCAAGAGCATGTTGACAACAACGCGGCCGTGCGCAAGATGCTGACAGAACGAGGTATCGTTCCCGAAAACCTTCCACCAGCCGAAGACGTCAAAAAAGTGGAACGCCGATTAGCCACCGAAGAGAAGAAAATGCTCCAGAACAAATAGTAAAGAACCGCCGATGTTTATAAGCATTGGCGGTTCTATTTATATGAGTAAGTAATTACTCGCAAACAGGACGGATAGCACGGCCTAAGTTGCGTTGCACTATTGAGGATGTAAAGTTCACATTCGGTTCAAGCCACATACCCCACGCATCACAGATTCCGTTCAGCTCCAGTACAATTGGTTGTTCAACAAGGAAGCAAGTCCAATAGAGGCCTGCATACTGCCCATCGCCTGGAAACTCACCTTCTTCAACACTTGTAGAATCTCTATACACGGTATAGGGTATAAATATGGAGCGGTCTCTATAGCCTCGTTTATTACCTGTTATACGAAACCCTTCGGTTCCATCCTCCATCTTTACATAAGTCCAGGTACATTTGCCCATCAACTCTTTCCATTCGCCTGTTGTGGGCATACGCCAGTTTCCGCCCCATTTTACATGGGCCGCGTCATCTTCTGGTTCCAATCTGTTCTTACGGTCTTTATAGTTATACTTGGTAAAGTCATCATAACTGCCGTTTATGCTGAACTTATAATTGGACATAGTGTATTCAGACTTGGGCTCAGTCTCACCCCAGGCAAAGAGATCGCCTTTATCCTGGGGCCTTTCAGCACCCACATTACAGGTGGCCCACTTTACTGATAAGCCCAGGTCAACGTATTCATGTTCAGGGAGGTTGTTTTTATCTACTCCCTGAGATTCCTCACTATATGCTACCTTGCTGTTTTCAGGTAATTGGTGCGTTTCGTTTCCTTTTATCATCAATACGTCGTTATCATTAAACTTTACAAAGTCATGATTACTGCGGAAGACTTCTTCAATAGACGCTCTGTTATTAATTGTATTGTGATTGAAAGGCTGTGTTGATTCAACAGGATATCGTATCTGTTGAGCACTCACAGTAAAGCCGATCGACATCAGTATGCATGTCAATGCTATATGATGGACTACCTTTTTCATAATGCAATTTATTGGTTATATGATATTACGGGCAGACGGGACGGACTGAATAACCAGACTCACGTGCTCCATAGGAAATTACTGCATGTCTGTCTGAAAAATCAATGATGGTAGCGCTATGACATGACATATTTCCAGTTCCATCATTTTGAGGCTCGAGTGTACTTGCCCAGTAATGTCCTCTGGAACCATATTCATAGCGCATATTCCCTGCAAAGCCGGCTGCAGGGAGAAAGATGGAACGGTCAGTATAACCTTGTTTTTTACTAGTAACACAATATCCGTTTACGCCGTTAAGAGTTGTCCACTCCCAGGTGCAGTTGTCATGCAACTCAACCATTTCCTGCTTTGTAGGCATACGCCATTTGCCTCCCCATACGACATGGGCCACATCATCTTCAGGGTCAAGCGTTGTCTTGTTGTCAACCGTTCCATATTCACTGTTCGTATTGTATTTTGTAAAACCAAACAGAAAATGTCCCCACTTGCTTGTCCTCCAACTCCCAGGATCGTATATATCTCTGGGGTCTGTTTCACCCCAAGCGTATAAATTTCCATTCTCCTCAGGTTTATCGGCACCAACATTACAGGTTGCCCATTTTATTGATAAGCCCAAGTCAACAAATTCATGAGTGGTTTTGGTGTTTTTAGAAGCTACCGGCCGTACCAATTCACTTTCAGTTATTGTACCTCCATTGGTTTCGATGATTCTAACACCATTTACTGCCTCAGGACCATATAAGTCAGTTGCAGCCTTATCCATTATTGTAAACTGGGATTTAATATCCATAAATCTGATTTTGTTTACCGTTTCCCTGTCAACTCTTTTCCCGTCAACAAAGTAGATAAGATCATTATTAGAGTTTTGGCTTATTCCTAACTGATCATTTCCTAATGTCAGTGTGTTCATGTCCAGCACCACTATTTTTCCTTCTTGTCCGTTAACTGTATAGGTATATACTGTATCTGACGAAACTGTAGATTCACCTGAAATCTTGTCATAAGCCACATTTGCGGTCAATGTAAGCGATATGCACATTACAAGAGGGATGTAGAGGAATCTGAGCATCTGACGACGACTGGAGCGTTTGCGGTTCATCATGTCTATGCGGCTCTCTACTCCGTTGCCGTTAAAACTGGCCACGATATTGAATGCCAAGCCTCCCTGAGACTGACTGAGCAACATCAACTGGTACGGACGGGCATCGGACACGGATTTCAGGACGTCGGCATCGGCCTGCTGCTCATGTACAAGACACAGGTCACGGCGCAATACCCAGACGGCGGGGTTGAACCACTGGAACAGCGACATGAAATCAAGCAGCATGAGTTCCAGCGGATGACCGTGTGCTATATGGGCCTTCTCATGCTTAAGGACGTTGCTGTCAATGCCGGCATAATCCTTTTCACTCAGTACTATGGTTCCAAGCCAGCTGAACGGGCTTAAGCTCTTATCGGTTACTACAATCCGATAGCCATTTCCACGCTCTACAGTCTCTCCGCCTCTAACTATGGCCGAAACCTTAAGGATGGAGCGTACCCTGAGCAGGAGCATTACAATGAGACCGGCCAGATATGCAGCCAACAGGATCTGGAACAGTACAGCGGTTTTATCCTTGTGTACTGCAGGTGCCTGTTCTGCTGCGTTCTCTGTGGCCGATACCGATGGCGCAGGAGCAATTGTTTGTGCAACAGGAGAGAAAGGTTGGATCTGATTTATTGGAGTAGCCGCGGGCTGAGTGGATTCTGCTGTCTGGGCCACCGGGATATTGCGATGTATTGTAATTACAGTTACAGGCAGAACATAGGAGAGTACAAGTGAGAGCATCAGGGCTCCGCGCTTAAGGCCGTGGAATGTCTCGCGGCGCAACAGAAGGCGGTACATAAGAACAAAGGCTATGGTTAGCAGAGCCGCCTTTCCAAGGAATAAAAGGACTTGAGGATTCATTTTCGGTTTTCAATTTTGTCAATAATACGCTTAAGATCGTCAACAGACAGGCGCTCCTCTTCAACAAGTCCAAGGACTACGCTTGAGTATGAGCTGTCAAAGTATTCATTTACCAGCCCGTGGAAACCGTCCAGACTGTATGCCTTGCGTGATACGGCAGGCGAGTACTGGTAGTTGCTTCCGTAGGCCTTGCGCTCCAGGAACCCGTCCTCCATCAGAGTGTGCACCTGATTGGATAGTGTGTTGAAATTGGGACGGGGTTCCTCATAATGTTCCTGCAGTTCACGTACAAACATGGGACCATAGGTCCAGAACTGCTCCATGATGATTTTTTCCTTTTTAGTGAGTTGTCTCATAAGCAAACACAAATTGATTTTGACGCAAATCAAAATAATTTTGATATGCCTCACAAATCTTTTGTGTTAATAATTGTTATCTCGCCAAAGTGTAACACAGCAACCACGCTCACAGGCTTTGTGGCGGGTGCGAGCGTGGGACACACCCTCTAGATGGGGGTGTGTAACACAATCACCGGGGCGAGAATACGCTCTGGCGGGGGTGGTTGTGGGACACTTTGGCGGGATTCAGAGTTTGCTGATAAACTCGTCAATCATCTGGTCCGATGTGTTCCAGCTGGTGACAAAGCGCACTACGCTCTGCTGGGGACCGCAGGGAGCCCAGATTTCGAATGATGCGAACTTGCCGATGCGCTCTATCTCGGACTTGGGCAGGCAGAAGAACTGCTGGTTGGTGGGTGAATCCACGTATGGCGAGAAGCCTTTCTTGATCATTGCCTTCTTAAGGCGCAGGGCCTGGTTCACAGCGTTCTGGGATATCTCAAGATAAAGGTTATCGGTAAACAGAGTGCTGAATTGAACGCCTAGCAGACGGCCCTTGGCCAGCATTGCGCCGTGCTGCTTTACAAAGGTAAAGAAACGTGGCAGCAGTTCCGGATGAGCAGTAACCACAGCCTCACCGAACATTGCGCCCACCTTGGTTCCGCCAATGTAGAACACATCGCACAGGCGGGCGATATCCTTGAGAGTAACATCCTTTGATGCTGCCAGGCCGTAACCCAGACGGGCTCCGTCCATATAAAGAGGGATATTGTACTTATGGCAGACGCGGCTAAGGGCCTCCAGTTCACCCAATGAATAGAGTGTTCCCCACTCTGTCGGGAAAGAGAGATACAATGCACCCGGCGATACCATATGCTGATGGTTCTCATTCTCGTAGAACTCAGTGAGATAGCGCTCTATGTCATATGCAGCCACCTTGCCCTGATGTGAAGGGACTATAAGTATCTTATGGCCCGATGACTCCACGGCTCCGGCCTCGAAGTTGTTGATGTGACCTGTATCGGCCGCCATCACACCCTCATACTGGTGCAGCAGGCCGTCAATGACAGTGGCGTTGGTTTGGGTACCTCCCACCAGGAAACGTACCAGCGCATCGGGACAGCCACACGCCTCACGTATCAGATCGGCCGCACGCTTGGAATACTCATCCTCACCGTAACCTACGGTCTGTTCAAGATTGGTCTCAACAAGACGCTGCATCACTGTGGGATGCGCACCTTCCATATAATCGGAATCAAAGTGGAGCATATCAGAAGTTTTTCGCTTAATTTGTGAATGCAAATGTAATGAATATCCATTTCAAAAAGTAAATTCGCACAAAAACAATAATAAACTTACAAATATGGCATCCGAAGTCTTTTACACTGACCTCAGGACAGATCCTGACCATCATCTGCTGTACAAACTTGAAAAACTGGTACGCAAAGCCGGCGTCGGCAACATTGATTTCAACGGCAAATTCACTGCAATCAAGATACACTTTGGCGAGATAGGAAACATGGCTTATCTCAGGCCCGATTATGCCGCCGTGATTGTAAGGATCATCAAGGAACTGGGAGGCAAACCGTTCCTGACAGACTGCAACACCCTGTACAAAGGATGGCGTTCAAATGCCATAGACCATCAGGACACCGCTATGAAACATGGATACACCCCATTTGCCATAGGCACGCAGGTAGTTATAGCCGACGGACTGAAAGGTCTGGATTATGTGGAGGTTCCCATTGACGGCGAGTATTGCAAGGCGCCCAAGATAGGTGCTGCTATTGCTGAGGCCGATATCATAGTATCAATCAACCACGTAAAGGGTCATGAGATGACCGGACTGGGCGGCGCAATGAAAAACCTTGGAATGGGTTGCGGCAGTGTGGCCGGTAAAAAGGAGATGCACAGCGCCTCAAAGCCCCGCATTGACACCGAATCCTGTCGCGGATGCTCTCTCTGCGTAAAGAACTGCGCCAGCCACGCCATATCGCTTGTGGACCGTAAGGCCGTCATTGACTATAACAAATGTGTAGGATGCGGACAGTGCGTAGCCACTTGCCAGTTTGAAGGTGCCATAGCCGATAATGACGAGCAGCTGGATATTCTGAACTGCAAGATTGCCGAGTATGCCAAAGCCACCCTGCTGGGCAAGCCCAACTTCCATATTAACCTGATTATGGACGTATCGCCCGAATGTGACTGCTGGGGTTATAATGACACTCCGGTTGTACCCAACATCGGAATGCTGGCCTCATTTGACCCCGTAGCCTTAGACTGCGCCAGCGCCGACCTGGTAAACCGCACCCCGACAATACCCAACGATAACGTGCTGGCACACAACATAGAGCATCACAAGCACGATCACGGAGACCACTGGCACATGATCCATCCCGACACCAACTGGCGCTCCTGCGTGGAGCACGCCCAGAAGATAGGTCTGGGATCTATGGACTATGAGCTCATAAAGATTTGAGTATCCGGCTGCGGACACAGTTCACAGCCGGTTTATAGTACTCGGTCTCCATAGACTCCAGAGTGACTTTGAACTCATCCATAAGCTCCGGATAGAACTTGCACATACGATATGCCAGTTTCATGCTGACGGACTGGATACCGGGCAGTTCGTCAGCATCGGCCATATGCTCCAGACAGAAATCCAGAAAGTCTGTTCGCAGGTCTTCCTCTTCCATCTTAAGGCGTTCTATGATATTGAGTGACAGCCTGCGCACAGCCGAGTGTCCGGTCTTGAGAGCCAGGTCTATCAGTTCATTAAGCATACCCTGCAACTGAGACAGATCCTGGTCCGATGCCTTGGTAAGCACCCAGAACGCATTGCGCGCCACACGCCCGTCATCGCTATGCATGAACCGCCGCGCAAAGCCCGCAAAATCACCCGACCGCTTTACCTCCCGATAAACGGCCTGAGCATCAAGCTCGCCTTTCACGGCCCTCAACATTTCATCAGTCAACGCCGCCATCTTCTAAGCATCGGGAAGAAACCGTACATCATCTGCTTGTACTCATCCTTGGTCATTGGCTTGGGCATGTTCTTACTTACCTCATCCACAAACTGGGCACAGTGTTCTATCATCTGGTCCATTGTCATGTCCTGAAGAAAACGCCCATCCTTATAGCAGTACTTGCAGTAGTCAAAGCTGGTGCTGCCGTCGGCGTTGGTGCCGCAATCCTCCACACGGGTGAGCGGCATTCCGCAACTCTGGCAGAACTGCGGCAGCTGCCCCTCACGGAAAGCCTTTTCCTTCTTGGGGAACGTTGCATCGTATGCCTCAAACGCATCGGGATCTGCATCGGCCACAAAGTAACCCTGCGGCGGACAGTAAGTGGCCTCTATGCCGCCAAGCCAGCCGGGAATAAGCTCCTGAGCCAGGAAATACGGGACCTCAGCATCCTTTGGTTCTGAATGGTAATGAATGCCCAACTTGCTGGCCAGGCCAAAACCCGCATGCTTGTAGAAATCAATGTTTCCCTCCATGCAGATAAAGCCCACACCCATCTGACGCGCTTTGTCAAGAGCATAATTCAAAAGCTTAAGCCCATACCCCTTACGCTTATAATCCGGATGAATGCTGATAGGACCGAAAGTCCAGGAAGGCTTGCGTTTGCCATCGGCCAACACAAGCTCCGCCTTTGAGAACATAACATGGCCGATAATCAGCCCGTCCTCCTCCATCACATAGTCCAACTCCGGAATAAAGTCAGGATTGTTCCTATACTGATTAAGTACATAATGCTCCAAACATCCCGGCTTATATACATTCCAAAACGCCTCACGGGTAAGTTCCTCCACCACCCTGTAGTCCTCCGGACGCTCAAGTCTTATATTCATGATTGTAAACCTTTATCAACATCACAAAGATACAAAATAGTACAAAAGGGGACAGACCCCTTTTGTACTATTTTGCCTGTTTCAAGTTGGAAAGGGCCTCCTTGTTGTTGGCGGTAATCATGGCAAGCTTGGAGCAGTTTTCCATATCGCTGCAGTCACCGCAGGTCTCAAAACCCTTAGCCCGGGCACACTTACGTATGGGACAGAGCGAGTCGCAGAACGGAGTCTTAGCCCCTTCAACACGACATCCGGTGCAATTGATCATATCGGGAGTGATTTCCACCTTGTTAAGTTCCGACCATTCCAGAGCCACTTTCCTGCGCAGTTCATCGTCATCATTAACTGTTGCCAACCGGGCCTGACACCCCTCACAATCCAATCCGCAATAGGCAATAAACTGTTTCATAAGCACATTTCTCTGTAAGCGAAGATAGTGCTTTTTCCGTCAATAACGTTTGAATGTTACGCTTTTGATACGGTTAGTTACTGGTTTGCTACTGGTTTAAGGCGTATCTTTGCGTCAAACAACACTGATTATGGATTCAAGAATTGAGAAACTGCAATCCTGCCTGGCACAGTTCCGCCAGATGCCCGAGGCCAGCATGCTGATAGAATACCGCAGCCGCCAGAACCGCCTGACCTTTGATGACAGAATGGCCGTAACGCGCTGTATAGAAAAGACTTTTGCCCCGGTATTTCTGGACATGAGAGCCGAGTCACCATCCCTTTCAGAGTCAGACCTTATATTCTGCGCGCTTGCTGCAGCGGGCTTTAAACCGGAAGTTATCTCTGACTGTATATCCATATCAAAAGAAAGCCTTAGAATGAGGAGAAAACGTATCAAAGAGAAACTAACTCCATTCTGGGCCGAGCAGGTGTTCCCGGATATAGAAACCGTAACAAAAACCGTAACACAGAAATGTTACGATAATGGTACGCAACATATTTCAGGGGCCGATGAGGGCGACCTACTTTTGCGTCAGAACCAATCAAACGCAAAAGTTATGGAAACAAAAAAGATTACATTCGGTGAAGCCATCAATTCCGGCTTCAGAAACATGTTCAAGTTCACAGGTCGCGCATCAAGAACTGAATTCTGGTATTTTATACTATTTTATGCCATAGTGTTCTATACACTGGGAATAGTACTATCTTTCCTTACTCCATTTGTCATGTTAAAGGCAAAAATCCCTGTCACACCTCAAGCCAGTCTGATGATAGTAGGCTTTATTGCCTTTATACTGATAATACCATTGGTTAGCATAACCGTACGCAGACTTCACGATTCGGAGCGTAAAGGAGCATGGGTGCTGGCATATCTGTTACCCATGATTATAGCCATGGTATCTGTCATTTACTCAATGTTCCACTTGTCTTTAGGAGAAAGAACAGAGACAGAAACTGCAACCTCTTTCAATCCGGCCGAATACTACAACAAATACACTGATTCCGACGGCGATACTATTAGGATATATCCGGACTATATGGAGCAAGTGCTAAGTGGTAAGAGATTCTTCTATTACAAGACCAATGGAGATTCTATTGCTGTTGAACCAGGTGTGTTCAGTCCAATAAACCAGACATCCCAAATGCCACAAGTAAAACGGGAGCAGAAACTGATTTACGGAACAGCCGGTATCATATCATTCCTAGTGATTCTTTCCATTATAGGATTCATCATACTGATAACCTTCTGTGCTCTGCCCGGAACCGAAGGACCCAACAGATACGGCCCCGATCCCAACGTCATCACCCAACCCGCATCTTCAACACCTGACCTTAGGGAGCTGTAACGCACGTAGAGCCATTTTCATCCCTAAGGTGAGTAGGAAATACGGAATATCTCGGGCGGCCCCCATACCTTAGGGAACTACAACGCACGTAGAGCCATTTTCATCCCTAAGGTGAGCAGGAAATACGCCAGATCCTGCGTTACCACCTCACCTTGGGGAAGCAGAACGCAGGTATAGCCTATTTTCTCCCTAAGGTGAGCAGGAAATACGCCAGAACCTGCGTTACCCCCGCACCTTGGGGAAGCAGAACGCAGGTGCAGCCTATTCTCTCCCTAAGGTGAGCAGGAAATACGCCAGAACCTGCGTTACCCCCGCACCTTGGGGAAGCAGAACGCAGGTGCAGCCTATTCTCTCCCTAAGGTGAGCTGGAAATACGCCAGATCCTGCGTTACCACCTCACCTTGGGGAAGCAGAACGCAGGTACGGCCTATTTTCTCCCTAAGGTGAGCAGGAATGAGAAACACTATAGTGTTTTTGCCTGAAATTGTGTAATTTTGCGCGTCAAAACGAAACATTCTACGCAATAATGGAATACGATTTCAGAGCAATTGAAAAGAAATGGCAGGAAAAGTGGGCCAAGGAGGGAACTTATAAGGTAACTGAGGATGCCTCCAGACCCAAGTATTACGTACTCAACATGTTCCCCTACCCCTCAGGCGCCGGCCTGCACGTAGGACACCCCCTGGGCTACATTGCATCGGACATTTATGCCCGCTACAAGCGCCAGTGCGGATTCAACGTCCTCAACCCCATGGGTTACGATGCATACGGCCTGCCCGCCGAGCAGTACGCCATACAGACCGGCCAGCACCCCGCAATTACAACTGAAAAGAACATAAACCGCTACCGTGAGCAGCTGGACAAGATTGGATTCTCATTTGATTGGGACCGCGAGGTACGCACTTGCGAGCCCGGCTACTATCACTGGACCCAGTGGGCCTTCCAGAAAATGTTCGGCTCATTCTACTGCAACAAGTGTCAGAGCGCTCAGCCTATAGAGAAACTGATTGAGCACTTTGAAAAAGAGGGCACAGCAAATCTGGACGTTGCCCAGAGCGAGGAGCTCAACTTTACCGCCGCCGAGTGGAAGGCAATGGACGAGAAGCAGAAATCGGACATCCTGATGAACTACCGCATAGCCTACCTGGGCGAGACAATGGTAAACTGGTGCGCCGGACTGGGCACCGTGCTTGCCAACGATGAGGTAGTTGAGGGCGTATCAGTACGCGGCGGATTCCCCGTGGAGCAGAAAAAGATGCGCCAGTGGTGCTTAAGGGTATCAGCCTATGCACAGCGTCTGCTTGACGGCCTGGACAAGATAGACTGGTCCGATTCCATCAAGGAGACCCAGCGCAACTGGATAGGCCGCTCCGAGGGTACCGAGATGCAGTTCCACGTAAAGGACAGCGACATAGAATTCACCATATTCACCACCCGTGCCGATACCATATTCGGCGTTACGTTCATGGTACTGGCTCCTGAGAGCGAGCTGGTGGCTCAGCTCACCACACCCGCTCAGAAGAAGGAGGTGGATGCCTACATAGCAGCCGTAAAGAAACGTACCGAACGTGAGCGCATAGCCGACCGCCGTGTAACCGGCGTGTTCAGCGGCTCATACGCCATCAACCCCCTGACAGGCGAGGATGTACCCGTATGGATAAGTGACTACGTGCTGGCCGGCTACGGAACAGGCGCTATCATGGCCGTTCCCGCTCACGACAGCCGTGACTACGCATTTGCCAAGCACTTTGGCCTTGAAATCAGACCTTTGATTGAGGGTTGCGATGTATCCGAGGAGAGCTTTGATGCCAAGGAGGGTGTGATGATGAACTCACCCCGTCCCGACCAGATCCGTGAAGGCGGACTCAACCTGAACGGTCTGACCGTTAAGGAGGCCATCGCCGCAACCAAGAAATACGTACAGGACAACAAACTGGGCAAGGTAAAGGTTAACTACCGTCTGCGTGACGCCATATTCAGCCGTCAGCGCTACTGGGGCGAGCCGTTCCCGGTATATTACAAGAACGGAATACCCACAATGGTACCCGAGCAGTGCCTGCCGCTGGAGCTCCCCGAAATCAGTGAGTACAAGCCCACCGAGACAGGCGAGCCCCCTCTGGGTCACGCCAAGGTCTGGGCCTTTGATGAGGTTAATAACAAGGTTGTTGACAAGTCACTCATAGATAACAAGACCGTATTCCCGCTGGAACTCAACACCATGCCCGGATTTGCAGGCTCATCGGCCTACTATCTGCGTTACATGGACCCGCACAACAACAAGGCTCTGGTTAGCAAGGAGGCCGACAGCTACTGGAAATGCGTAGATCTCTATCTGGGAGGATCGGAGCACGCAACCGGTCACCTTATCTACTCCCGTTTCTGGAACAAGTTCCTCAAGGACCTTGGCGTAAGCGAGGTGGAGGAGCCGTTCAGCAAGCTCATCAACCAGGGTATGATTCAGGGCCGCAGTAACTTTGTATATCGTATCAAGGACACCAACAAGTTTGTATCACTGGGCCTTAAGGACCAGTATGACACAACCCCCATACACGTGGATGTAAACATAGTCAGTGCCGATGTACTTGACGTTGAGGCATTCAAGGCATGGCGCCCTGAGTACAACAACGCCGAGTTCATACTGGAGAACGGCAAGTACATCTGCGGCTGGGCAGTTGAGAAGATGAGTAAGTCCATGTTCAACGTGGTCAACCCCGATGACATAATCGAGAAATACGGAGCCGATACGCTGCGTATGTACGAGATGTTCTTAGGGCCGCTTGAGCAGTCCAAGCCCTGGGATACCAACGGTATTGACGGCTGCCACCGCTTTATACGCAAGATGTGGGCTCTCTACTTTGACCGTGACGGCAAGCTGGCTGTAAGCGATGACGCTCCCACCAAGGACGAGCTCAAGTCAATCCATAAGCTCATAAAGAAGGTAACCGAAGATATTGAGAACTTCTCATTCAACACATCGGTTGCCGCATTCATGATATGCGTAAACGAGCTGTCAGGACTCAAGTGCAACAAGCGCGCCGTACTGACAGACCTGGCCAAGGTGATTGCACCGTTTGCTCCCCACACCGCCGAGGAACTCTGGCAGGCACTTGGCAACCAGACCACAGTTTGTGATGCCGCATGGCCCAAGTTCAACGAGGATTACCTCAAGGAGGACAGCATAACCTACTCCATCTCATTCAACGGCAAGACCCGCTTTACACTGGACTTCCCGGCAGAGGCAACCCAGCAAGAGATTCAGGATGCCGTTCTGGCCAATGAGAAGGCTTTAGGGTACATTGACGGTAAACCCATCCGCAAGGTGATTGTAGTACCGCGCAAGATTGTGAACATAGTTCTCTAAGCAGCATGAGACTGGTTTTTGCCACCAATAACGCCCATAAGCTTGAAGAGGTCCGCCAGATACTTGGCGACCGCTTTGAGGTGCTGTCGCTCAGTGACATAAACTGTCATGAAGATATCCCCGAGACCGGTGAAACCTTCCAGGACAACGCCCTGCAGAAAGCCCGTTACGTCAAGGAGCATTACGGTTATGACTGTTTTGCCGATGACACCGGACTTGAGGTTAAGGCCCTTGGCGGAGCACCCGGAGTTCACTCCGCACGCTACGCAGGAGACCATGATTCGGAGGCAAATATGACCAAACTGCTGCAGGAACTTGAAAAAAAACCGGACCGCAGTGCACAATTTAGGACAGTTGTTGCGTTAATACTTAACGGACAGGAAGTTCTGTTTGAGGGAATAGTGACAGGAAAGATTGCCACAGAGCGCCACTACGGCCAATCTGGGTTCGGATATGACCCCCTGTTCATACCGGACGGCTTTACCGAGACATTCTCCCAAATGAGCCCTGAAAGCAAGAACCAGGTAAGTCACCGTGGACGAGCCGTAAGGAAACTGGCAGATTATCTTAAAACGTTATGATAAGAAAGTTGACAAGAGGAGCCATTATCGCAATAGCTGCGGTAATGCTCCTTTTGCCTTTTAATAAGGCCTATGCAGGCATCCCTGTCGGGACCTGGAGAGCACATCCCGCATACAATGACGCCACATTCTCACTCAAGGCATTCGGTTACGTATGCGTATTGAGCGACGGTGCCTTATATTTATATGATCCGGCCGATAACGGTCTCTATACCATTGACCAGACCGGAGGATTGGGCGATACGGATATTGCTGCATTGGGTTACTGCCAACCTGAAAAAGCTGTTGTCCTGGTCTATTCAAACGGTAATATAGATCTTTTGTATGAGGATTTTTCCATCTACAATTTTACTGACATTAAGAACAACAGTACCGGAAACGTTACTGTTAACCAACTTAATATCTCAGGAAACAATGCTTATATTTCCACAAACATCGGCCTGATTGTTTTTGATGTAAAACGCAAGGAGATAAGCAATACATACCGTTTTGAGACGCAGGTGTATACATCGGTCATACTGAATGATTCCATTATCTGTGCAACCCAGGGAGGCATGTATCTGGGTATGCTGTCAGATAATCTTTTGGATAACAGCAAATGGAAATTATTCCGGGATATCACATTCAGACGGTTATTTGAGTTTGACGGACAGTTGACCGGATATTCGTTTGATAACCGTATATGGACTATCAACCGCGCTAACGCAGGACTTACATTTGTAAAAGACAAGGTAAGCAGCATGTCTTTGCTTTCTGACGGCAGGATGGCACTGATCCAGGATACTGCGGTAACCTTCTACAGCAGTCTGTCCCAACAGACACAATATATTTTCCCACATCATGTAAATCATATAACGGCCGATGGAAATGATTTATGGGTTTGTCATGGCTTAAACGGACTGTATCAGTACTCAACAGATGACGACAGACTTGTTCTTAAGGCAACAGATATAAAACCTGACAGTCCCAGACGCAACTGGTTTCATTCAGTTTCATGGCCACAGCCCGGCAAACTGATGGTAGTGAGCGGTTGTCATAATTATTTCGGAATAGATTATCCCGGCACGGTAATGATCTATGAAAATGACCGATGGACATATCTTGATGAGGATATCCAGTCAAAGACAAACCTTAAATACATAAATCTTACCGAAGCGGCTCAGGATCCCTCCGATCCCAACCATATATACGTAGGATCTGCAGGACAGGGACTGTACGAATTCAGGAACAACAAGTTTGACAAACTCCATACATGGAATAACAGCGCACTTAAGAGTATACTCAACGATACTGAATACAATAAAAACAATTATGTCAGGATAAGTGCGTTGCAATTTGATTCTGACGGTAATCTGTGGATGGTAAATAATGAGATAGATACCGTTATAAGGGTTCTTCAACCTAATGGTAAATGGTTTTCACTGTACTATAATGAAATATCAGGATTACCTACCTTAAAACAACTCAGATTTGACTCAAACGGCCGGTTATGGCTTAACTCATCACGTTCTGTTCCGGGGTTGATATGTATTGATACTAAAGGAACTCCACAAAAAAACAGTGATGATATCATTAAGTTTTCCACTCCTTTTCTGGTTAATCAGGATGGAACTACAGAAGAAATATATGATCTGTTGTTTTATGAAACTGATTTAAACGGTGAAATGTGGATTGGAACCAACAGAGGTATTTTTGTATTAAGGAACCCGGATTCATTCATAACTGATCCTAATCCGGTTTTTGAAAGGATTAAAATACCCAGAAATGACGGATCAGGATTGGCAGACTACCTTTTAAACGGAGTATTCACTACCGCTATCTATATTGATCAGGGAAACAGAAAATGGATTGGTACAGACAATGACGGCGTATTCCTTTTAAGTGCTGACGGAACTCAGACTATTGAGCATTTTACCACCGCTAACAGTCCGCTTCCTTCAAACAATATACTAAGCATAACTGAAAACAGCCTTGACGGCTCAATATTCTTTGGTACAAGCAAGGGAATGATAGAATATGGAGGTCAGGCCAGGGATCCGCAAGAAAGTCTGTCAGAATCAAATATTCTGGTTTATCCCAATCCTGTAAAACCATCATTTGACGGTTATGTTACATTTACAGGTTTGACTCAATGGAGTACAATAAGAATATTATCCAATTCCGGACGTCTGGTAAATCAAGGTACTTCAAACGGAGGATCATACAGTTGGAATCTTACTGATATGAATGGAAGACAGGTATCATCAGGCATATACCATGCAATAATAACAGATCAGGAAAACAATAACAGCCAGAGTGTATCTGTTACGGTAATAAGATGACATTACTTATGAGCCGATGATATATTAATATGTATGTTTTATTTTAATTGATTTCTATAGTTGTTTTTTATTGGGTGTTGAAACTGTTGATATCTTTTTTCTCTTTTTCAATCTTTAGATTATTAACTAAAACCTTTATATTATAAACAGTTTAATAAACATTCTAAACCATTATTATTCAATCTGATAGATAATAATAAACAATTATTGTTCATTTAATATCCCATATTTTTACATTATTTATACAAACTTTTCCTGTTAATTGACTGTTTACAAAAAATCATATAAAAAACGGCTGTCAACAGGCTTATTTCAATTTTTGTTTCATACATGAATCAGATTTGAAAAAGCAATTTTTAAGTTCACTTTTTTTGATATTGTTTTGAACACTTATTTACACTGTTTTCAACAGTAATAGTCACTTAAATGAACTAATTTTACACCGTCAAAACATATTTAGGTATGAGAAAACTGAATGTATCGGAACTTGGCAGAATTGATGTGGAGCAATTCAAACTGAGCAAAAAACTGCCTCTTACCATTATTCTGGACGATGTAAGGAGTCTGTATAATGTAGGATCTGTTTTCCGCACATCCGATGCTTTCAGGGTTGAACGTATAATACTTTGCGGTATTACTGCAACACCTGACAACTGTCTGGTTGAAATACATAAAACTGCCCTTGGTGCGGAGGAGAGTGTTGAATGGATATACTCTGATGATTGTGTCAGTGTTGTCAAAGACCTTAATGACAAAGGTTATATTACCATTGCCGTAGAACAGGTTGAAGGTAGCCATAAACTTGATGACTTCACTGTGCAGCCCGGTTCCAGTTATGCACTGGTTCTTGGTAATGAAGTGAAAGGGGTTAACCAGGCAGTGGTTGATAACTGTAGACTGTCACTTGAGATACCGCAATACGGTACCAAACACTCACTCAATGTCTCTGTTACTGCAGGACTTGTTATATGGGAATTTTTCAAGCAGTTGAAAACTCAGTTTTAATGTGCCTGAAGCCAGTTATCACCCCAACCACAATCAGCTATAAGCGGAACTGACATCGGCCAGGCTTTCTGCATCTCTTCTATAACAATCTTTTCTACCTTTTGTTCCTCACCGGGCACAACATTGAAATTGAGTTCATCATGAACCTGCAGGATCATGGTTGATTTGATGTTCTCCTGCCTGAATCTACGGTAGATGGCAATCATCGCTATCTTGATAATATCTGCTGCACTTCCCTGAATGGGCGCATTTATGGCGTTACGTTCAGCAAAACCACGTACGGTTGCATTATGTGAGTTTATATCGGGCAGATAACGTTTGCGCTTAAGAATGGTTTCTATATATCCTTTGGCTCTGGCATCCTCAATAGATTTGTCCATATAGTTCTTTATGCCGCTATATGTCTTGAAATAGTTTTCAATCAGTTCCTTGGCTTCAGTACGACTCACTCCCATACGTTGTGCCAGACCAAAAGCCGATATTCCGTATATGATACCAAAGTTGGCAGTCTTGGCTTTGCTTCGCTCTGCTTTGGTAACCTCATCTATTGGTTTGTGGAATACCTTGGCTGCTGTTGCGGCATGTATGTCATGTCCCAGTTTAAAATCCTCTATCATATTCTCATCCTGACTCAGATGTGCCATGATACGGAGTTCAATCTGTGAATAGTCGGCACTGAAGAACTTGCATCCGGGTTCGGGAATGAAAGCCTTGCGTACCTCCTTTCCGTCTTCATCACGTACCGGTATATTCTGAAGGTTGGGATTACTGGAACTCAGACGGCCGGTAGCGGTAACGGTCTGGTTGAAAGAGGTGTGTATCTTGCCGGTTTTGGGATTGACCAGTTGCGGCAGTGCATCCACATATGTACCTAACAGTTTCTTTAAACCGCGATACTGCAGAATCAGGTCTACTATCTTATGTTCGGCACGCAGCGATTCCAGGACATCTTCTGATGTAACATACTGTCCGGTCTTGGTTTTCTTGGGTTTGTCCACAATCTTCATCCTGTCAAACAGAATATCACCAACCTGCTTGGGTGAGAGTATGTTGAAAGGTGTACCGCCGGCCTCATCATATATCTGTTTCTCCAGAACCTGCATGCGCCCGGTAAAGAGTCTGGATGTATCGGCCAATGCTTTGGGGTCTATCATGGCACCGTTACGTTCCATGTAGGCCAGTACACTTACAAGCGGCATCTCCACATCCCTGAACAGCGGAGTAGTTCCGTCCTTATCCAGTTCTTTTTCCAGGACGGACTTGAGTTGGAGTGTAATATCGGCATCCTCTGCGGCATACTCATAGACATCGGAAGGACTGAGATCGGCCATGTTCTTCTGGTTGCGGCCTTTCTCTCCTATCAACTCTTCTATATGGATGGTTTTGTAACCAAGATAAATCTCGGCAAGATAATCCATGTTATGATGGAGTTCCGGTTGGATAAGGTAATGGGCAATCATGGTATCAAACAGAGGTCCCTCAACCTGAATTCCATAGTTACCCAAAATCAGTATGTCATATTTTATGTTCTGTCCTATCTTAAGGGTTGCCGGATTTTCAAACACGGAGCGGAAAATCTCAAGCATCCGCTGCTTGCCTTCCGTCTCCCGAGGCATCGCAACGTACCAGGCCTCGTGTTCCTTGAGTGCAATGCTCAATCCCACAATTTGAGCCGATATTGCATCAGTTCCGGTGGTTTCGGTGTCAAAACAGAAAAAATCACTGGTAGCGATTTTGTGGGCTAATGATTCAGCATCTTTTTCTGTTTCAATGAGATAGTAGGTATGTTGCGTGTTTTTTATGTCCTTGAGATTTGAAAATTCCTGAGCAGGCTGGTCAGATGGCTGGAATAAATCAAAGAGATCGCCATGAAAACCGTCATTTTTGGGCTGTTTGGGCTGGGCGGTCTGTTCCGTCTGCACGGCATCGGTCTGCTTGGATTTTACCCGGTTTATCAGACTCCTGAATTCCAGGTCTTCAAAAATGGAGTAGAGTTTCTGCTCGTCGGGTCCTTGGAATTTCAGGGACTCCATGTCAAGTTCGATGGGGACATCGGTCCTTATGGTTGCAAGCAGACGGCTGAATTTTATCTGCTCCACGTTGCTTTCAACTTTTTCCTTGAGCGCACCTTTCAGTTTGTCGGTATTGGCCAGAAGTCCGTCAATTCCTCCGAACTCGGTTATTAGTTTGACGGCCGTCTTTTCTCCTATGCCCGGACAGCCGGGTATGTTGTCCGAACTGTCACCCATCAGGCCGAGCATGTCAATCACCTGACAGGTGCTGTCAAGTCCGTACTTCTGTTTTACCTCCTGGGGACCCATTATCTCATAGCCGTTGTTGCCATAACGCGGGCGGAATATCAGAGCCCTGTCAGTTACCAACTGGCAGTAGTCCTTATCGGGGGTCATCATATAGGTGGTAATACCCTTCTCATCGGCCTTTTTTGAGAGTGTGCCGATGACGTCATCGGCCTCGAATCCGGCTACCTCAAGTACCGGGATGCGGTATGCCTCAAGAATCTGCTTGATTACGGGTACCGATTGACGGATAACCTCAGGGGTTTCCTCGCGCTGTGCCTTGTACTCCTTGTAGAGTTCATGGCGGAATGTGCCTCCCTTAGGATCAAACGCTACGCCTATATGGGTGGGTTTCTCATTGTTGAGAATATCCTCAAGGGTATTGACAAATCCCAGTATGGCCGATGTGTTGAAGCCTTTTGAGTTTATTCTTGGCGCCTTGAGGAAAGCGTAGTAGGCCCTGTATATAAGTGCGTAAGCATCAAGCAGAAACAGTTTGTCCATATATATATAGTATTGATACGTAAAAATACAAATTTTTCATCAAACGGACATTTATTGCTAATTTTGCACCCGGTATGGATGTCATAAAGCAGATTTGCGCTCCCATAGAACTTGAGTTTGAAGAGTTTCGTAATAGATACTCTTCGCTGTTTTCATCGGCAAATCCCGGTGTTGACGTCCTGCTCAAGTTCCTTCTGGAACGCAAGGGTAAACTTATGCGTCCCATACTTGTCCTGCTGGTAGCCAAGTGCTACGGACAGATTAAGGACAGCACATACCATCTGGCATCGGCCGTAGAGTTGCTGCATCAGGGCAGTCTTATTCATGATGATGTGGTCGATGAGAGCGACAAGCGCCGCGGAAAACAATCGGCTAATGCCGTATATGACAATAAGATGGCTGTTCTTTTGGGTGATTACATCGTATCAATGGCACTCAGACAGATAACAGCAACATCCAATGTCAAGAGTGTCGATGCACTTTCAACCCTGATAGGAACACTTTCGGAGGGTGAGATAACCCAACTTAACGCTCTTGACCACACCACTCTTTCCGAGGATCTGTATTTTGATATCATATCCAAGAAAACGGCAATACTGTTCTCGTCCTGCACATCACTTTCAGCCCTTTTGAGCGGTGCATCCGATGCAGACATTGAGGCTTTCCGCCAGTTCGGACATGTGGCAGGTCTCTGCTTCCAGATAATGGATGACATTCTGGATTATCATGACAGCAGTGAGACAGGCAAGCCTTCGGGTAATGACCTCAAGGAGGGTAAGTTCACCCTTCCGGCCATCTATGCCCTGACTCACAGTGACCGTGACTGGTCCGCTCATATCAAGGCAATCCGTTCTCTTGAGGCTACTCCCAATCAGATTCGTGAGGTTACTGATTATTCCGTTTCCAACGGCGGAATAGAGTATTCGCTCGCCAAGATGGAGGAACTGAAAAAGCAGGCAATCCAGGGACTGCCCGCTTTCATATCTGATCAGCTCCGCAACTCTTTTGAGTGCTATCTGGAGTTAATTACCAATCGCGTCAAGTAATTTGTCGGCCAGACGGCTGGCGCCTATGCGGAAACGGGTGTTGTTGAGCCACTCTTTTCCCAGAACTATCTTTGCGATAGTCCAATAGAGCAGCGCGTCATCTACAGTGCTTATTCCGCCGGCAGCCTTTACACCTACATAACGTCCGGTTTCATCGGCGTATTCGCGTATGGTCTTGCACATTACGCAGAATGATTCGGGATCTGCTCCGGGAACCTCCTTTCCGGTTGATGTCTTAATGAAATCTGCTCCGGAATACATTGCTATCAGAGATGCTTTCTTTACGTTGTCAAGTGTCTCAAGCGCACCGGTTTCAAGTATAACCTTAAGTGTCTTGTCGGCGCAGAGAGACTTGAGTTCATCTATTTCATCGGCCAGTGTCTCATAGTCCCCATTCAGTATATGACCGGCGTTCTGGACAATGTCTATCTCATCGGCACCGTCATGCAGGGCAAGTGAAGTCTCGGCAACCTTAACCTCAAAGAAGGTCTGTGATGAGGGGAAACCGCCTGAAACACAGCATGTTTTGACGCTCTCAACCTCAAGTGAGCGGCTTACTGTCTGAGCGTAAAGGGGCCATGTGCAGATGGATGCAACTGACGGCAGGTCGGGATAATCTTCATCCATTTTGTTAACCTTCTCCACAAATGCCAGCACTGTATCCTCGTTGTCGGTAGGTTTTAGAGTTGTAAGGTCTATGCAACTGAATATCTTTTTCAGGGTCTCCTTATCGCGAGTACCTAAGGCCTCTTTTTTTGCCTTTTCAACAACAGATTTTACCCATCCAACATCAACTTTCATGTTGTACTTGCTGAACGCCTCGTTGAACTTGTCTGTAGATGGTTCATTTACAGACTCCTGCTCCATTTCATCGTAGAATTCCATATTATTCCTTGTTTTTTGTATCCATTATTATCGTAACCGGTCCGTCATTGAGTAGAGATACCTTCATGTCGGCACCGAATATGCCTTTTTCAACCTTTTTGCCCGACTCCTTTTCAAGTGCCTGGCAGAACTTTTCATACATGGTCTCGGCAAAATCTCCCTTTGACGCCCTTATGTAAGATGGCCTGTTTCCCTTCTTTGTGCTTGCCATGAGAGTGAACTGACTGACTGCCAGAAGACCTCCTTTCACATCCATCACGGAAAGGTTCATTACGCCGTTTTCATCGTTGAATATCCGGAGTCCCACTATCTTTTTGGTGAGCCAGTCTATATCCTCCTGTGTATCAGCGTCCTCAATGCCTACAAGTATGAGCAGACCTTTGTTTATGGCGCCTGTCACCTTGCCGTCAACCCTGACGCTTGCCTCTGTTACCCTCTGTATTACAGCTCTCATTTGTGAAACCAGTTATATATTGTCTGAGCCTTGGCCTTTCCAACTTCAGCAGTCAGTTCCTCAAGACTTGCCTGAGATATCCTCTTAACGCTCTTGAACCTTCTGATCAGAGATGTAGCTGTATTTTCTCCAATTCCCTTTATATCAGTAAGTTCTGATTGAGTCTGACGCTTGCTTCGTTTCTTTTTGTGGAACGATATTGCCACGCGGTGAACCTCTTCCTGCATCTGCTCCAACAGGCGGAAAAGTTCGCTGTCAGGCTTTACCCCGACCTCCATCTGCGGGAATCCGTACAGAAGGCCCGACGTCTTATGGTGGGCATTCTTTACAAGACCAGCAATATTGATTGTAATATTCAGATTATCAATTACTTCCTTTGCAATAGACATCTGTCCCTTACCACCGTCAACTATTACAAGATCCGGCAGGTTTGCGCCTTCTTCCAGTGCTCTCATCCAACGCCGCATCATGACCTCATACATTGAACCGTAATCATCACCTCCCGCACCGCTCTTGATGTTGTAAAGGCGATAGTCCTTACGTGACGGTTTGCCGTTCTCATATACCACACAGGCAGCGACTGCATCTGTGCCGGATATGTGCGAGTTGTCAAAACACTCTATCCTGAGAGGTGTCTTTTCCATTCCCAGAAGTGTCCCTAACTCTTTCATGAGTCTTACATGTTTCTGCTCCGGATTGAGTTTGTCGCTTCGCTTAAGGCGGTCGGCACGGTACTGTTTTACGTTCAGGGCAGAAAGGTCCAGTAGTTTTTTCTTCTCACCCTTCTGCGGGACGGTCCAGGTAACCCCTGTCATCTCTGCCTCGGGCATGAACGGTACTACGATTTCACGCGCAGTACTATGGTATCGGCTGCGCATCTCGATGATGGCAAGCATCAGCATTTCATCGAGTGATTCGTCCATCTTTCGCTTGTACTCAAAGGTGAACGCCTGGTTGATGCATCCGCCTGCTACATGCAGGTAGTTTACAAATACTACATCGTCATCGTTGTCTATATTGTAAACGTCCACATTGTCCAGTCCTGTATCAACCACCCTGCTCTTTTCGCGGAACTCCATTATGGTATCATAGCGCACCTTGACCTCCTGAGCCTCCTCAAATCTCATTTCGGCTGAGAGTTTCTTCATCTCCTGCATCATGGATCTGGTAAGGTCCTGGCTGCGTCCTTTCAGTATCTCACGGATTTCGGCTATCTGAGCGTTGTAATCAGCTCTGGAGACATGTCCTATGCAAGGTGCAGGGCAGTTCTTTATGTGATATTCAAGACACTCCTTATACTTGCCGGCATTGATTGCCTCCTCTGTGAGAGGTAACCTGCATGTCCTTACTTTATATGCTTGTGCAATTATCTGCAAAAGCCCGTTCAGAGTACCGGTATGGCTGAATGGTCCGTAGTACTCGCTTCCGTTGCGTATTATCTTTCGGGTTTTGAATACCCTTGGATAGTCCTCACGTGTTATGCAGATTGAAGGATATGTCTTGTCATCCTTAAGGAGTATGTTGTAACGCGGCTTATACCGTTTTATCAGATTGTTTTCAAGAAGGAAAGCATCCCATTCCGTCTCAACCACAATATACTTCAGATCCGATATACGGCTCACAAGCATCCGTGTCTTATCAGTCTGATTCTCTTTGAGGAAGTAAGACGATACTCTGCGCTTAAGATTTTTAGCCTTACCTACGTATATGACGGTTCCCTGCTCGTCCAGATACTGGTAACAACCCGGTTTTTCCGGAAGGTTCTGGACAATCAGTTTAAGATGTTTATCGTATGCTTCCCTGCCTTTCAATTACTGTACTCCGTCAAATTCGTCAATCGAAATAAAGCTGTCCACAGGGCAATCCTGCGGGAATTTCTCTTTTGCGTGGAAGTTTGTAAGTTCTATGATGCAGTTCACCAGAACCTTCTTTGGCTTGAATGTCTTTACAAGCTCACATGCAGCAAGCAGTGTTCCGCCGGTAGCCAGAAGATCGTCGTGAATCAGAACAGTGTCATCGGTGGTGATTGAGTCCTTGTGCATCTCAATACGGTCAAAGCCATACTCTTTCTTATACTCCAGACTTACCTTCTCATAAGGCAGCTTGCCGGGTTTGCGTATAAGAATGAAGCCTGCCCCAAGTCTGTATGCCAGAGCTGCTCCTATAATAAAGCCCCTGGATTCTACGCCACAGACCTTTGTGATGCCCTTGTCCTTGTACATTTCATAAAGAGAATCTACAATCTCTTTCAGGTCATCAGGATTCATAAACCAGGATGTTACATCCTTGAACTGAACACCCTCCATGGGATAGTCCGGAATGTTGCGTAGGTGGCTGATAAGCGTCTGTTTACTCATATCGTTTAAATTGTTTCACGTGGAACATTTTTTATCGGTTCAGAAGCACCAGCAGGACATTTATGTCGCTGGGCGAAACTCCGGGTATGCGGCTTGCCTCTGCAAGAGTCTCGGGGTCGTGCTTTATCAGTTTCTGACGGCACTCGGTGGACAGAGACTGCAGTGAATTGTAATCAAAGCGTCCTTTTATGCGGATATCCTCAAGGCGTTTCATCTTATCGGCAATAAGACGCTCGCGGCTTATGTATCCGCTGTATTTCATCAGTATCTCGGCGGCCTCAACTATCTCATCCCTGCGCACGGGCTCGGTTTTGTCAATTTCAGCCCTGAGGGCCTTGATGTGCGGAGCCAGGTTTTCAAGTGTCAACTGTGGCCTTTCAATAAGGTCGGCCAGTTTGCATCCCTCACGCAGCGGTGTGGTGCCAAGACTTTCAAGTGCATCGTTGATCAATGCCGGTTTTACGGAGAATCCCTTTGCAAAATCAACTATGCGGTTTATCTCGTCACGCTTGGTGCGCATCTTGTCGTAGCGTTCCTTTGTGGCAAGACCTATGTTGTAGGAACGTTCTGTCAGGCGGATATCGGCATCATCCTGACGCAGCAGTATGCGGTACTCGGCCCTTGATGTGAACATACGGTAGGGCTCATCGACTCCCTTTGTTATCAGGTCATCTACCAGAACTCCTATGTATGCTTCGTCACGGGCCAGGGTAAAAGGTGCTCCGCCGTGGCAGGTTATGTGTGCGTTTATGCCGGCAAGAATTCCCTGACCTCCGGCCTCCTCGTATCCAGTGGTGCCGTTAACCTGCCCGGCCATGAAAAGGCCCGATACCACCTTTGACTCAAGTGTATGCTTAAGTTGAGTGGGGTCAAAATAGTCATATTCTATGGCATAACCGGGACGGTATATCACAAGGTCGCGGAAAGCAGGGATCTCCTTGAGCGCGCGGATCTGAACATCCATGGGCATGGACGATGAGAATCCGTTCAGGTACATCTCATTGGTATCCTCGCCCTCGGGCTCCAGGAACAACTGATGCTGGTCCTTATCAGGGAATGTTACCAGCTTGGTCTCTATGCTGGGGCAATACCGTGGGCCGATGCTTTTGATCTGTCCGTTAAACAGAGGTGAGTCTGCCAGACCTGATTTTAGCACCTCATGGACTTTTTCATTTGTATATGTGGTCCAGCAGCACATCTGTTTTAGATGACGCTCGAATCCCATGAAAGAGAAACGGTGAAAATCATTCTCGCCGTCCTGGCGCTCCATATCCTCAAAGTGGACGCTGCGCTTGTCTATACGTACGGGGGTTCCGGTTTTCATGCGGCCGGTACGTATTCCGTGACGGGTTATGGATTCGGTCAGCAGGTATGATGCGGGTTCCGATATTCGTCCGCCGGGCATGGTTACCCGGCCTATATGCATGAGTCCGTTCAGGAATGTTCCGGCGGTCAGAACTACGCATCTGCAGGAGAATTCAGCACCCTCAAGTGTCTTTAAACCAATCACTTGGCCATCATTTACCAGCAGTTCGGTCACTGTGTCCTGCCAGATGTTAAGGTTAGGCTGGTTCTCCAGGACGCTGCGCCAGGCCCAGATGAATTTGGCCCGGTCGCATTGTGCGCGGGGGCTCCACATGGCGGGGCCTTTGGAACGGTTAAGTATGCGGAACTGTATGGCAGTACGGTCAGTAACAAGTCCCATGTGGCCGCCAAGAGCATCTATCTCTCTGACAATCTGTCCTTTAGCTATTCCACCAACGGCAGGATTGCAGCTCATCTGGGCAATCTTGTTCATGTCCATGGTTATCAGACAGGTCTTGGAACCCATCTGAGCGGCAGCGGCGGCGGCCTCACAACCCGCATGCCCTGCGCCTATTACTATCACATCATACTTAAATTCCATACTCTATATTGAGGCTTTAAAGGCTTACTTTACCAGAACCTTGACAGCCTTACCTTCTGAGTTGCGTATTATATGGATACCGGGGTTGTTGTCAGGAATCACAATACCGTTCAAATCATATTTGATATCCCGGATATCATCCTGACGATATACAGGATTTATGCCGTTCAGGGTGTTTATAACCTTATACGGATAGGTTGACGATGTGGCGCTGTCGGTGTTTCTGCTGCATACGCTGCCGTTACCCAGAAATTCATTACTTACAGCCATTGAATATAATCCGCCGTAACATTTGATAGAAAAACCTTCGGCTGCATAGAGAATCCAATTGTCAGCCTTCAGTTTGCAGTTGTTGATAATAACGTTACCAGCCGAAAGAATAGCTACAGATCCGTAATTCTCAAATGATCCTCCGTCTATTAAGGCGTCACCGTTAATAGTAACAGTCTGGAAATAACTGATGAATACTCCTCCTGTAATGTGCGTGTAGGTTTCTGAATCGGTCCATACGGCCCTGCAGTAATTGCCGTTATTCTTTAATGAATTCCTGAACGTTCCTCCGTTGATTTTCAGAGTTCCTGTCTTACAGTAATTTACAATTGTGGTTGCATCGCCTGCACACCTGAACTGACCGTTGTTGATGATTGCGTCACCGTTCAGACAAATGACAGTCTTATTACTCAGGAACGAGCCTCCGTTTATGATAGTTACGGTCTTGTCTGCTGTCCAGATGTTTCTGCAGTAATTTCCGTTTACAGTGGTCTGGAAAGTTCCTCCATTGACGGTAAGAGTGTCATTCTGTGAAAAATTGACAAGGATGTCACTGTCGTCTGTGCATTGGAACGAACCTTTATCTATGGTCATTTTGCCGTTGTTGCAAACTACCTGTCCGTTGCACGTGAATTTTCCGTCCTTGACGCGGACTGTTCCATGTGAATCATTCCAAATGCATCTGCGGTAATCCGTACTACTGCTCTTTGCCATCAGATTGGTAAAATTACCTCCTTCCACCGTCAGATTTCCGTAGTTGTTGAGAATGGCTGTGTTACCTTTTACTACATTGATTTTTCCGTTTCCATCGGTGTCTTTTACAGTAAGAGTACCATAATTGAAAAATCCCCATTTTTCAATATCAAGCGTGCAGCCGTTAAGATCCAGTATAACGTTCTGGCTGTTCTTGACATATATCTCATCCGTAACGCTGTTCTGTACCAGAGTTATCCTGGCGGGTTGGTTGACAAAAGGAACAACACCCATAGCCGCCTCAACAGAAGGGCAGTTGATGCTGTCATTGACGACAGCGACTGTAGGCATGCCGGCCGCCGGCTGGAAATCGAAATAGGCACTCTGAAGGCCGTTGTAATCGGTAAAATCCAGATCCATGGCATTAAGAGCAAATACTCCGTTGTATTGTCCTTCCCAACCCCAGTTTATGCAGAAGTAATCGTCTTGGGCATATCCGTCTATGATAAAACTGTGAGCACCGCTGTTATCGGAGGTTTTTGCATTATAAAGCACAGGACGGTTATTGTCCAACTGGCTTTTAATCATTGAATACCATTCTTGAGCAGAGTAATCGCTTTGCTGCTTGAATAAGCCGTTGTTATACCCAAAGTGAGCGAATATGGCCGGTTTCTCATAACCGGCCGATGTCTCGCCGGTTCCGTAGTCAGCTTGTATGGCAGCCCCTATATCTGCCATTAACATAGCTATTTCACGGATCTGTTCAAAAGATGTCTCTTGTGTTATTTCCATCGGCATCCTGTCCCACTGATATGAGTGGTTAAGGTCTCTGGGAGCGACAGAAACTCCGGTTTTTGAACTGATGTATCCCTGAGTACGGCCATTTCCGCCATAAGGAGAGCCATAATATTTCATGAGGATGGCATATGATGTGGCCACACAACCGGTTAAGCAGGTCTCCATATCAATGGAAGGACAATATATGTTGAATGGGTAAGACTGTCCCCATTGGGCGGTTTTCAACTGCTTGATTACGTTTACCGAGTTATAAGGAAGGCTCTGTTGACGGATTGTATTGTCCGGCAATCCGTTGCTGCGCGCATAATCTATCTGTCTTTCCATTTCATCCAGCCAATCCTTCATGGCAGGCGGATAATTGCCGTCAGCATCCTGATCAAGACTGAATGAATATCCTAAAATGGGACGGGCCATGTCATCTCCGGCAACTACAATGACAGCATTATGCTCACTGTCGCTGAAAATATGGTATGCAGGAGCCTTGCCATCAATGGATGGAGCATGCATAACCGCAGGATCCGAATCCAGATGGACTGGAATCAGTTCCTTTGCTTCAATACCTTTTGACAACAGAAAATCGTTGGCAACGCTTTGTGCGGTGTTTTGGTTTACAACCTTGGCGTTGAGTTGAACACCAATAAGCATTATGGCCGATGAAACCGTAAACAGGATGGATTTGTATTTCATATTTTAAAGACTATACAGACTCCAAATTTACTGCAAATTCTTGGAATGGAAGATAATTTGTGCATTTGTAGTACTTTTGCCTAAAACAATCAGTAAATGGATATTGTTATCAGATGCGCCGGCACAAATCATCTGCAAACCATTCATGAGATGGCGGAGGTGGTTTTCAGGGAGACCTACAAGACAATTCTGTCACCAGAACAGATGGATTATATGATGGAATGGATGTATTCCCTGCCTAATCTGGCTAAGCAGGTGGCTCAGGGGCATACTTATTACATTGCCTGGTTGGGCGATGAGCCTCAGGGATATGTGTCGGTGCGTAAAGACTCTGTGGATACTGATGGTACAGAGGTCTGGCATCTGGAAAAGATATACGTAATGCCGTCAGCTCAAGGTTCAGGGCTTGGGCATAAACTTCTGGAAACGGCCAAGCAGCATGTAAGAGATAATAAATCAACTGCTAAAGCCAGGATAGAACTGAATGTAAACAGAAACAACCCTGCCGTTGGATTTTACCGCAAGCAGGGTTTGGCTATACTGCGTCAGGGAGATTTTCCCATCGGCAACGGTTTCTACATGAATGACTATATCATGGGTATTGATGTCTGACAGTCAATGCCATCTTATCATTTCTTTTTCTTCTTGCCTTTTGAGGGCGGATTGAGTTCGTCCATTGCAGCCTGCAGGAGTTTCTGGAACTCGGGCATGGTATGCAAGTGAGCCAGTGTGGCCGATGCCCACAGGCGGGCGGTCTGGACATCGCTGGGGTAGTTGTAGCCGGCAATCACGCGGCTGCGGCCGTACTCGAATCCGCGGTTCAGTATATCGTTGGCTGCCTCACGCGGACCTATTTCTACAAGCAGCAAGGCAAGTCCCCATCCAATCTCTGAATGTGTGGAGGGATAACTGGTTGTTGCTTTTAAAGAATCCTCAAACTCACTGATCAGTGTCTTGTTCCTACGGGGATTAAGCTTTACATATGGGCGCTCGCGGAATGTGGTACCGCCCAATTCACCGGCGGTTCTGATAAGGTTATCCCTTGTATAATCCATAAGAGCTGCAATGGCAGGATTGGACTCGCGGCTTATTTCAAATGCAGGGGTGCTGAAAGTCTTCATCATAGCGTCAACGCTGTTGTCTGCGTCGGCCTTGGCCTGCTCGCCACGCTCTGTTTCCCGCTCGGGCAGAGTCTCGTAGTACTTGATTATATCTCCGTAGAAACGGTGGCTATCCTCTGTAACAGGACCGTCAAAAACCTTGTTTCCATCGGGAAATCCCTCCGTCTGGCTTACGTTCTTGATACCCTTGATCTTGCAGTATTCCTTACGGGCGGCCTCCAGGTCTTTCCGGAAATACTCACTGGCATGCATTACAGCCACTGCGGTACTTCCGCAAAGATAACCTGCATCAACATCACTCTGGTAGTGGGCTCCTACAATCACGCGGCTCTCACCATATTGGTATCCGGTACGTAGCAGGGTATCCTGCAACTCCGGGACCATCTCTGAGAGTACCAGTGCGGTACTCCATCCAAGGGCGGTATGTCCCGATGGATACGAACCGTTGAAACGCAGTTCACGCTCATTGTCAAACCGGCCCCAGGTATGCTCGTTGTACTGTGCAAACGGGCGGGTACGCATATACTTTCGCTTGGCGTTATGGGTGCTCTGGTTCTCGGTCCAGAGAACGTTGTACAGCAGTTTGTAGATGGCAGGTGTCTTCTCCTTGGTGATCTCAAAACCCAGGGTCTCCTGATGTATCCTTATCATTCCCTTTATACCCCATTGGGAATCATCGTTGGCCTGCTGACCGCGCTGTGAAGGACGTACGGTCTTACCCCACTGCCACTGTGCAAAGTCATCGGCGTACTGCGGACTGAGCATATCGGGTGGTGGCGGCAGATAGATGCCGGCATCGGGCATATCCTTAAGGAATACGTAAACGGTATCTTTCTCGGTCTGGGCAAAGCTTATGCCGGTAAACAACGCTACGGATAGCGTAACGCAGATTTTCTTGTAATTGATCATATGCTGATTAGTATTTGTTTATTGCATATTGCGTAGTCTCACGTCGGTTCCGGGCAGGAGTGAAGGGAGTTCCTTAAGGTCTGTCTGGCTGAAGTGATATGGTATGAGCACTTTGGGCTTTATAACATTTGTGGCCTTGACGCATTGTTCTACAGTCATGGTGTAAGGCTGGTTTACCGGCAGGAACGCCACGTCAATATCCTTGATGTCTGCCATCTCCGGAACATCCTCGGTATCGCCGGCTACATATAACCTGAATCCGCCGGGGAATGTAAGCACGTAACCGTTACCGTTGTTCTTGGGATGGAACTGCTCGCGTCCGGGAGTTGTATTGTAAGCGGGTACCACATCAAGTTTGATTCCCTGTGGAAGGTCAGCCTTCTCATAGTTGGCTATACTCTTGCCCATACCAATCTGTCCCTGTGATTTGGCGTTGAGCAGAAGAATGGTATTGTCCGATGAAAGCGCAGTTATAGCATTCTTGTCCAGATGGTCACCATGCTCATGCGTTACCAGTACCGCATCGGCCTTGGGGAACTCCACTGCATAGTCTGTGGCTTTGCCGTAACCGCCTACCGGGTCAAAGTGAATGAATGCTCCCTTGTATTGAACTGCCAGCGTTCCGTGTTTGATGAGCGTCACAATAACAGGTTCTGTGCCGTCCATGAAACATTCCACTTCATATGTATTTACCGGCTTACCTGCGCCTGTCCAACTCTGATAGCCCTCTTTAAGGTTGATTACCTTGTATCCGGCGGCGGTAAGTGCCGATGCGGCCTCGGCGCTGCGCCTTCCGCTGCGGCAATATACGGCAAGTGTCAGGTTCTTATTGAAATTTCTGCCAATTTCATCGATGAATCCGCCATTTTGCCAGTCAATGTTGATAGCATTCAGCAAGTGACTTTCGGCATATTCCTGTGCAGTACGCACATCTATCAGACAGGTACCCTGAGAGTAGGCAACCGCCTGGAATTCATCGGGACCGGCATCGGTCCAACCGTCCTGATTGCATGAGAACAGTCCTAAAACTGACATAAGCATAAGTGAAAGGTTAGTCATAGTTTTCATTTGGGAAATGATTTGTGGCCGTAAAGATAAGGATTAATACACACTTTTAAGTATATTTGCAATCTGTTTACTACGCGCACAAACTAAAATATTCATAATCAAAAAACTAAACTTTTATGTGGTTAATCGATTCATCAATCGGACGTAAGGTTGTGATGAGCGTCACCGGTGCCGCTCTGATCCTGTTCCTGACATTCCACATGGCAATGAACTGCGCGGCTCTCTTTTCGGCCGAAGCTTACAATGCCATCTGCGAGTTCCTGGGAGCTAACTGGTATGCACTGGTAGGTACAGTAGGCCTGGCCATTCTTATGGCACTGCACTTTGTGTATGCCTTTATCCTGACCATCCAGAACAGGAAGGCACGCGGCAGTGAGAGATACGCCGTTACCAACAGGCCCAAGTCTGTTGAGTGGGCTTCACAGAACATGCTTGTCCTGGGCCTTATCGTTTGCATAGGTCTGGTTGTACACCTGATGCATTTCTGGTCAAAGATGCAGCTCCAGGAGATTCTGGGAACTACCAATTTCGTTCCCGGTCAGGAATCAGCTGCTGATGGTGCTGCCCTTATCCAGTACACTTTCTCAAAGTGGTACAATGTGCTTATCTACACCGCATGGCTGGCTGCACTGTGGTTCCATCTTTCACACGGATTCTGGAGCATGTTCCAGACTGTAGGTTGGAGCGGCAGCATCTGGCAGAAGCGCCTGCAGGTAATAGGTATCGTATATGCTACACTTTTGGTTCTTGGCTTCCTGAGCGTAGTATATCTCTACTTCTTCAAGAGTCTTTGTTAAACGGTAAATTTATTTGAATATGGCTACTATAGATTCAAAAATTCCCGAAGGCCCGTTGGCCGAAAAATGGTCCAACTACAAGGCTCATCAGAAACTCGTCAACCCCGCCAATAAGCGTAAGCTTGACATCATCGTTGTAGGTTCAGGTCTGGCAGGCGCATCTGCAGCCGCCACTCTTGGTGACCTCGGCTTCAAGGTAAAGTGCTTCTGCATCCAGGATTCACCCCGCCGCGCCCACTCAATCGCTGCACAGGGTGGTATCAATGCCGCCAAGAACTATAAAAAACACGGTAACTCAGCATTTAGTCTCTTCTACGATACCATCAAGGGCGGTGACTACCGTTCACGTGAGGCCAACGTATATCGTCTGGCCGAGGTATCAAACAATATCATTGACCAGTGCGTTGCACAGGGTGTTCCCTTTGCCCGTGAGTACGGCGGCACTCTGGCCAACCGTTCATTCGGCGGTGCTCAGGTATCGCGTACATTCTACGCCCGCGGTCAAACCGGTCAGCAGCTGCTTCTGGGTGCCTACTCTGCACTGAGTTATCAGGTACATCAGGGTAACGTAGAGCTGTTTACCCGCTGCGAGATGCTAGACCTGGTTATGATCAAGGATGATGAGGGTAAGGAGCGTGCCCGCGGTATCATCTACCGTGACCTGGTAACCGGTGAGATCAAGCGCTGCTCGGCCCACGCCGTTGTTATCGGCACAGGCGGTTACGGAAACACCTATTTCCTCAGCACCAACGCCATGGGCAGTAACGGATCGGCCGCCATGCAGTGCTACCGCAAGGGTGCATGGTTTGCCAACCCCGCATTTGCCCAGATCCACCCCACCTGTATTCCTGTACACGGTGACAAGCAGTCCAAGCTGACACTGATGTCAGAGTCTCTGCGTAACGACGGACGTATCTGGGTTCCCAAGAAGCTTGAGGATGCCAAGAAACTCCAGAAGGGTGAACTTAACCCCAACGACATACCTGATGAGGACCGCGACTTCTATCTGGAGCGCCGCTATCCCGCATTCGGTAACCTGGTACCGCGTGACGTTGCTTCACGTGCCGCCAAGGAACGTTGCGACAAGGGCTACGGTGTAAACAACACCGGTCTGGCCGTATTCCTGGATTTCAAGTACGCTATCCAGCGTCTGGGCAAGCAGGCCGTTGCAGATAAGTACGGTAACCTGTTTGATATGTATGAGGAGATTACCGATGTAAATCCGTATGAAAACCCGATGATGATATTCCCCGCCATCCACTACACAATGGGCGGTATCTGGGTTGACTACGAGCTGCAGACCTCTATCCCGGGCCTGTTTGCCATCGGTGAGTGCAACTTCTCAGACCACGGAGCCAACCGTCTGGGTGCATCGGCCCTTATGCAGGGTCTTGCCGACGGTTACTTTGTACTCCCCTACACCATCCAGAACTATCTGGCCGACCAGATCCAGGTTCCGCGCTTCAGCACAGACCTGCCTGAGTTCGATGCTGCCGAGAAGGCTGTAAAGGAGAAGATAGCCAAGATCATGAGCATTAACGGTAAGCGTTCCGTTGATTCAATCCATAAGGAACTTGGTCACATCATGTGGGAGTATGTTGGTATGGGTCGTACTAAGGAGTCTCTTGAGACTGCTCTCAAGAAACTGGACGAGGTGGAGAAGACCTTCTGGTCAGACCTTCGTGTTCCGGGTGATGCCCAGACACTTAACGTTGAGTTGGAAAAAGCTCTGCGTCTGCTTGACTTCATCGAGATTGGTAAGCTCATGGCTTATGACGGTCTTAACCGTGAGGAGTCATGCGGCGGTCACTTCCGCGAGGAGCACCAGACCCCTGAGGGCGAGGCTCTGCGTCATGATGACAAGTTCTCATACGTAGCCTGCTGGAACTATCAGGGTGAGGGCAAGGCACCTGAGCTGCTCAAGGAGCCTCTCAACTACGAGTATATCAAGGTTCAGACACGTAATTACAAGAACTGATAAAAAGCATCACTATGGAAAAGAATATAAGCTTCAAACTGAAAGTATGGCGCCAGAGAGGTCCTAAGGAGAAGGGCCAGTTCAAGGTGTATGAAATGAAGGATATCCCCACCGATACCTCATTCCTTGAGATGCTTGACATTCTGAACGAGCAGCTCATCAATGCCGGTGAGGAGCCTGTGGTATTTGACCACGACTGCCGTGAGGGTATCTGCGGTATGTGCTCACTCTACATTAACGGTCATCCGCACGGACCTGCCACAGGTGCCACCACCTGCCAGCTCTACATGCGCCGTTTCAAGGATGGTGAGACCATCACCGTTGAGCCGTGGCGTTCAGCCGGCTTCCCGGTTATCCGCGACCTTATGGTTGACCGTCGTGCATATGACAAGATCATGCAGGCCGGCGGTTACGTCTCAATCAACACCGGTGGTGTTCCTGACGCAAACGCAATTCCTATCTCTAAGGAGAAGGCCGACCTGGCTATGGACGCTGCATCATGCATCGGTTGTGGTGCCTGCGTAGCAGCCTGCAAGAACGGTTCAGCTATGCTGTTTGTAAGTGCCAAGGTAAGCCAGCTTGCTCTGCTCCCGCAGGGTCAGGTTGAGGCTGCCCGTCGCGCCAAGGCAATGCTCTCCAAGATGGATGAGCTGGGATTTGGTAACTGCACTAACACCCGCGCCTGTGAGGCCGAGTGCCCCAAGTGCATAAGCATCAGCAATATCGCCCGCCTGAACCGCGAGTTCATCGCTGCCAAGCTGAGCGACTGATTCCTTCGGTCAAAACAAAGAAAAAGGCAGGTCATCAAATTGGTGACCTGCCTTTTTTATTCATTCATGTATTACTTGTTTTTCATCTTTTTGATCAGGAAGATGATAGCTGTAATACAGAGAACTGTAATTGCTAAACTCTGAAGGACTCCCAAAAAAGCAGCGAATCCTGCAACACCAGCGAATGGAGAGATTGACATAGGTTTTTAAATTTTAATCATTAACAAAAGGATTAATTACTCACACAGCAAAGATAGGACAAAGTTTAGGATAAAAAATAGGATATCTTATTATTTATTATTTGCTCAGAGTGTTCCTAAAGGGATATAAAAAAACCTCCCGACGATGGGAGGATCAGTATAAAATATTGATTAAAAGCAGTTTGACTATTAATATTCATCCTCGTTAAAAAAGAAGTCTTCCTTGCTGGGATAATCGGGCCAGATGTCCTCTATGCTTTCATAAATATCTCCCTCGTCTTCAATCTCCTGGAGGTTCTCAATTACCTCAAGCGGGGCTCCTGAACGGACGGCGTAATCAATCAACTCATCCTTGGTTGCGGGCCAGGGTGCATCTTCAAGTTTTGATGCCAGTTCCAATGTCCAATACATAGTAAAAATGGTGTTTTAAGGTTTACTCTTATAGGGGTGCAAAAGTATAAAAAATTTAGTTATACAAAAGTTCTACCATGTTTTTTCAGGGGTACCTGTAAAAAAGTTTATCCGGCGTGCCAGAACGAACAGATAATCTGACAGTCGGTTAATGAACTGAAGCAGTTCAGAAGGTGCTGTAGCGTCGTTTGGAAGAGCAATGATGAGACGCTCGGCGCGACGGCAGACAGTGCGAGCCACATGGGCATATGATGCTGCTTGTGCTCCTCCCGGAAGTATGAATGAGCGTTGCTCGGGCAATCCTTCCTGAGCGGCATCAATCATCTTTTCCATACGCTCTACATCCGATGCCAGAACCTTACAACTGTCTGGCAGTTGGAAAGATGTTGTATCGGTAGCCAGACAGCCGCCAATATTGAACAGTTTTTGCTGAATCCACTGAATGTTTTCGGGACTCTCGGCCTTGTCATCCATAACAGATTGCATCAGTCCGATGAATGAGTTGAGCTCGTCAATGGTGCCGTATGCGTCCAGGCGCGGATCAGACTTGCTTACGCGCTTTCCACCCACCAGGGATGTGGTGCCTTTGTCGCCGGTACGGGTATAAATCTTACTCATAACACATAGTGTTGTTTGGTCATCTTTGGGTCAAAGAATAGCAGCCCCAGCTTTGACATCTGAAATGTCACTCCTATGCGTTCATCCTTGATAACCTCACTCCACCACTCCTTTTTCTGCTTTTTGCCAAGATCCTCAACCACTATAACTGTGTCGGGTTTGGCGTAAGGCAGTATCATCTCTACAACCTGTTTCCACAACGCAGTGTGGGCTATATGAATGAACTGCGGAATGTTACCGCTGTCAAGAATATCCTGCACGGTTTCTGTGACATCGGCTGCAATATACTCAATATTCGGGATTTTCCTGATGTTACGGCGAACCTCTTTTTCGGCCGGATGCGGGAAATCCACAGTCACTACCTTGCTCTCTTTAGAGACCGATGCCAGATAGCCGGTACTTACACCCGCACCTGTACCAACCTCAAGAATGAACTTGGGATTGAAACGGTTAACCAGGCGGAACAACAGCTCGTCACGGCTCTGTGGATATTGGGGCAGATACTGGGGTGCCTTTTCCCAATAGGGATAGAGATCCTCATATGCATAATAGGGATGCCTCTCGTTGATGACATTCTCTATGAGGTCATAGGCCCAGGGGGAGTGTACACCGAATCCCTTTTTGGTGAGCCAGCGGTTGTCAGTGAGTTTCATATTCGTTATTTAAGCAGAGCCTTGATTGTCGTTCCGGCTCCCAGAATAATATCCAATTGAACGGGGGTATGCTTGGAGTCATTTGTAACGTAAGCTTTAACCGTTTCACGTTCCTTGCCCTCCTTATAGTCCCTTATTGAAATGACCATACAGTCATAAGTACGGCCGTTATCAGCTTTAACCTGTTTGTTCCCTGTATAAACCAGATATTGCTGAACCACCATGTTGCCGTTTACCATCGGCAGGGACTCAGTACGGCCGGGTTCACTGTCCGATGTGTCAATCTTCTGGGTAAAGGCAATCATGCTCATCAGGTCAAAGATACGGGTGGGGCGCCACTCGGTGGAACTGCTTGTGCGTTTGCCTGTGTTCATGTCCCACGTGGTCAGGTTTACAATGAACTTGTCGTTGTCTTTTGAGAATTGTGCGGTTTCAAGATTATGCTTGCTGCCCTCGTTGACCTTCTTGCTGAAGTATATGCTTTCGCCCTCTTTGGTATTGAAAGACTCAATAGTATCCCGCAGGCAGAAAACCTTGTCGGCGGTAGAGTTGGTGCTCATCTCCATTGCAGTCCTTATGGCGGCACGTCCTTCATAAATTACCTGGGTATCATACAGATGGGCAGTTCCGGCCTTCATCTTAATGGGGCCGACAGCAAGGTAAAGATTGAATCTGTAATCGGATGCGCTTACGTGAAGGGCTCCCAGCAGTAGGAGAGCGGTCAAAAAAGAATATCTGAAAAGTCTAACGCCAACCATTTCAACGAAGGTTTTTGCAGAATCCATACAAGGTGTGCTCGAAGCGGGACTCGAACCCGCACAGCCGATAATGGCCAAGGGATTTTAAGTCCCTCGTGTCTACCATTCCACCATTCGAGCTTCTTTTCCTCGATCTTAAGGTCTCTTTTTGGCGTCTGTCTCCTCTCCTCTCGGTCATGATGGAACCCCATCACTCCCTCAACTCGAGAAGCCATCCATCCAAAAACAGCCCATAATCTCGGGTAAAAGATGTGAACGGTTTTGTTCGGGGTACAAAAGTACTTGGTTTTGGGGGATTAGCCAAAAAATAGGGAAAAAAACAGTTTCAGATTTTAACACGTTATAAAATATATTACATTTGTGGGTCTGAATTTTATAAGGGAATTATCTTTAACTCAAACCAATATCAATAAACAATTATGAAGAAACTTTTGTTTTTGGCCGGTTTTCTGACCTTGATGGTAAGTTGCCAGTGTGGCAAAGAGAAGCTCAGCCCCGTTCTGAGTATCGAAGGCGGACAGGTTCAGGGTGTAAGCGCTGACAATGTTAAGGGTGTTTACGTATTCCGTGGCATACCTTATGCAGCAGCTCCTATCCGCGAGAACCGTTGGAAGGCTCCGCAGCCTGTTACTCCCTGGGAGGGTGTAAAACTCTGCAACCGTTTTGATCATCCCAGCTACCAGCACATCCAGTACAAGGGTGGCTACTACACAGAGTGGGGTTACGGTGATGAGGCTCCCTTCAGTGAGGATTGCCTCTATCTGAACATCTGGACCAAGAAGCCGGGTGACGTTAATGCCAAGCTTCCGGTTGCACTGTGGATTCACGGCGGCGGTTACCGCGAGGGTTGGGGCTCAGAGCCTGAGTTCGATGCTCAGGAGTGGGCCGGCAAGGATGTAATCCTGGTTTCAATCAACTATCGTCTGGGTATCTACGGTTTCATGACACACCCCGACCTCTCAGCTGAGAGCGAGCACGGAGTATCAGGTAACTATGGTATACTGGATCAGATTGAGTCACTCAAGTGGATAAAGAAGAACATCGCACAGTTCGGTGGTGATCCCGACAACGTTATGATATTCGGCCAGTCAGCAGGTGGCGGTAGTGTACGTACACTCTGCGAGTCTCCTCTGGCACGCGGTCTCTTCCACAAGGCTATCATCATGAGTGCCGGTGGTCTGACTGTTCCCAATCCCAATGCAGCAGGTGGTCGTGGCGGTATGCGCGGCGGCATGGGTATGATGGGCGGCTTTGGCGGTTTTGGCGGTTTTGGCGGCGGTAACGCCAACAACACTCCGCGTCCGGCTGCTTACAAGGCTCCTCAGGCTCCCGAAGGTCTGAACGCTCTGCAGCGCGCTGAGTTCAATACCAAGGTCATCATGGACTGGGCAGGTTACAATACCCTCCAAAAGATGCGTAACGCCGACACTGAGGTTATCTACTCACTGGCTACCATCTACAGCAACGCAACCGGTAACCAGGGCAGCATAACAGGTATGCCTATCGTTGACGGTTATGTATCAAAGAAGAGCTTTGATGAGGCTGCTCTGGACGGTACTCTGGCCGATGTTCCTTACATGTGCGGTTATACTCTGAACGATATGGGTAACATGTCAGCAGGTGTTGCTGCATTCTGCCAGAACCGTGAGGAGATGACCAAGAACGGCAGCAAGGCATATGCTTATGAGTTTGCACGTCCTCTGCCCGATGACGGTTCACATCCCGAGGTAACACAGCGTCTGCGCGGTGCTTTCCACTCATCAGACCTGTGGTTCGTATTCAAGTCACTGCAGCACTGCTGGCGTCCCTGGACAAAGGGTGACTGGGATCTGTCAGAGAAGATGCTTACCGCTTGGACCAACTTTGCAAAGTACAGCGATCCTAACGGTCCTCAGGGCGGCGAGTGGAAACCCTGCACCAAGGAGAACCCCGGATTCATGGTATTCAAGCTGGATGAGAACGACGTTGAGAACTCTGAGTTCGGCGAGTCAATCACCAAGCTTCCATGGGAATAATATCCCATCAACATCAAAAAATGCCGACCCGTCAGGGCCGGCATTTTTTATTATGTCATGTTTTCAGTTTGAAACGGTAAAAATTCCGTTATTGAAAGTAGTGGGATAACGGTACAGTGGGCGGTGCTCTTTTCCGTCCGTATTTACGCAAGATCCGTCGGCATTCAGGTTCCAGGCTCCATTGCACTTGGAACAGGATGCCGTTCCCTTCAGGTCAAACTTGAGTCTTGTGGTGGGAGCGTCACATTCGGGACAGCCAAGGTCATAAGCCCATATGCTCATATTGTCATTGTTGAATGTGGGTGTTCCGATGATAAGCCCCGACAAACCCATCAGGAACGATGAGTTCTTTACTTCCGACAGGGTCTCCTCAAATTTCTGACCGTCGGAATCCGTTATGACAAGTTTGCCTTCGGTCTTTCTTACTGAAAGAAAACGGCCCGGTGTATTGAGCTGGTTATACGGAGCAACTGAGGTTTCACAGCTGAAAAAGACCTTGTACTTGCTCGAAAACGTAGCGTAACTGTTCCTCTCACATGAAGTTGCGAGCAACAGCAAAGATAATATGATAAATCCCCTTTTCATCGGGAGATTTACTTTGAAGTCAGTTTCTTGACAGCCTGGTCTATCGCAGCAAACGGAAAACCGGCAATGAGAGACTCCATGCGTGCAGCTATGCGGTCATTACACAGGTTGCCTATGCTTCCCTCATGGGTATGATGGATATTATGGTCAGCCTTGAATGTGCCGTTCTCTATTTCTGCTCCCACTTTGCGGTAAGCCTCACGGAAAGGCATGCCTTCACGCGCAAGACGGTTAACCTCCTCAACGCTGAATATTGCATCATATTTGGGATCTGAAAGGATATCCTCACGAACTTTTATGTGATCCAGCATATAGGCGGTCATGGTTATTATCTCCTCCAGTTCCTGGAATGCGGGCAGGAACACCTCCTTGACAAGTTGCATATCGCGGAAATAACCGCTGGGCAGATTGTTGGTCATCAGGGTTATCTCCTGCGGGATAGCCTGCAGGCGGTTGCATTTGGCTCGGGTAAGTTCAAATACATCGGGATTCTTCTTATGGGGCATGATGCTGGAGCCGGTGGTGCAGTCATCGGGCAGTTTGATGAACCCGAAGTTCTGGCTGTTGTACATGCAGGCGTCAAAAGCCAGACGGCTTATGGTTGCTGCAACCGATGCCAGGGCATATGCTACGTTACGCTCCATCTTGCCGCGTGTCATCTGGGCGTAAACCACGTTGTAGTTCATAGACTCAAATCCCAGCAGGTCTGTGGTCATCTGACGCTTGAGCGGAAATGACGATCCGTATCCGGCTGCCGATCCCAGAGGATTGCGGTTGGCCTGGTCAAAGGCGGCGCGCAGGAGCAGCATGTCATCGGTCAGTGCCTCGGCGTAGGCGCCGAACCAGAGTCCGAATGATGAAGGCATGGCTATCTGCAGATGGGTATATCCGGGCAGCAGCACATCCTTGTACTGATTGCTCTGCTTTATAAGGATATCAAAGAGATTCTTTACGGCATTCACTATGTCGCGCAGACGGTCACGGGTAAACAGTTTGAGGTCTACCAGCACCTGGTCGTTGCGTGAACGGCCGCTGTGAATCTTCTTGCCCATATCGCCGAGTTGGCGGGTGAGCATGAGTTCCACCTGTGAATGGACATCCTCCACTCCGTCCTCAATGACAAACTCTCCGCGTTCAATTACCGGGAGCAGATCCTTGAGACCTGCCGACAGAGCCTTGAGTTCATCGGGTTCCAGAAGACCGATGGATTGGAGCATTGTGATATGAGCCAGAGAGCCCTGCACGTCATACTTGGCGAGCATGAGGTCCATCTCGCGGTCACGTCCTACGGTGTACTTCTGAATCAGTTCGTTTACGGGTTTACCCTTATCCCAGATAGGTTTCATAGTCGGGTTGTTTTTAATACGGTAACACAGACAGCATGTCGGCCAGTTTTCCTACGGCCTCAGTCAGTGGCTTCTCCACCATCTTGGCCATGAACATATTCAGGTCGGCGTCTACCGTGAGTTTTATCTTGCAACTGGATTCACCGGTAGATACTATCTGAATCCACAGTGTGAGTTTGATGGGTGAGCGCAGGGTCTCCATCTTGACGCATTTGAACGGGTCACGTGCAACTACGCCGAACTCTATCTGACCGATGGGCGAAACGGTGGTGCTTACCTTGTCGGGGGTGCACTCCAGATTCTCCAGGTTGATACCCTGTCTCTGGTCCTCGGGGATGCGGTCAGTAAGATACTTGAGGTTGCTCAGATCCGAAACCTTGTTATAGACCGACTCCTGCGGATAAGGAATCTGTTTGACTGCGCTTTCTATCCTTTTCATCGTGTTATTTACCCCATTCTGACGGGTTCTGCCGCCATTCGTTAAGAGTCTGAAGATGTTCAACCTTTATGTATCCCGATGTCACTGCTGTCTCCAGCATTGCAGGATAGTCGGTAAGGGTGGAGAGTTTTACTCCGGCTTTCTGGAAGGCCTCCTCGGCGACGGGGAATCCGTAGGTGAAAGAGGCTACCATTCCGACAACCTCACAACCGGCATTGCGAATTGCTTCTACAGCCTTGAGACTGCTGAGTCCGGTAGACACCAGATCCTCAACCACCATCACGCGGCTTCCGGGTTCCAGATAGCCTTCAATGAGGTTGGCAAGTCCGTGATCCTTGGGTGCCGAGCGTACATAGACAAAAGGCTTGCCCATGCGGTCTGCCACCAGCGCACCCTGTGCGATGGCGCCTGTAGCCACTCCGGCTATTACGTCAAAATCAGGGAAATCACGGGTTATGACATTGCAGAGAGAGTCACGTACCAAAGTTCTCACTTCGGGGAACGAAAGGGCCTTACGGTTGTCGCAGTAGAATGGTGAATGCCATCCTGAAGCCCATGTAAAGGGTGCATCGGGCTGAACCTTGACGGCTTCAATGCGTAACAGCTCGCGTGCAACCTGAGTCTTGATGTTGTCCATAATATGCTGTTTGTTTTCTGTTTTCCGTGGCGCGAAGTTACTAAATAATGGCCGATATGCCCAATCTTTAATATAAAACAACATTATTACACACACCCCTAAGGATTTTGTTGTTAAATTTGCGCGGTAAAAAATATATAAGAACAGACGATGAGAGGCCGTTACATATTATTGCTGGCAGCGTTGTTATCCTGTGTTTCCTGTTTGAAAGATGACAATAAGTACAAAACGCCGCAGGCAGCGATAACCTCATTCACCATAGGATATTACAATGTCAGATTCCACGATATGAACATCCAGGGTCACGATACCCTGGTATATCTGCGTGAAGGTGGCGTGATGTATCCCATGACCATAGATCAGGTAAACAACCGTATATTCAATCTGGATTCTATGGCATACGGTTCGGACCTGTCTGGAGTGACCACCAGTGTATACGGAAACGGAACGGTAGGATACAGATACAAGGATGATCCCATCATGGAGTACTATTGGAAATCCCAGGATTCAATAGATTTTACACGCGGAGTGCAGTTCCTCATCAGGTCTACGGACAACTCATACACCAGAGTCTATGATGTCCAGGTAAATATCCGTAAGGTTTTCCCGGATTCCCTTTTGTGGAGCGCTCCCGATACAACGGGCTTCCCGGTTCTTTCCGGACTTGCTTCGGTGGTCCGCGGTGACTCCCTGTTCTGTTTCGGAACGGACACTACCGGAACACCGTCAGTATCGGTACGCGGTGTGAGTTCCGGAAACTGGAACGGTGCCAATGCCATGTCCGGTATTACGGAATCTGGATGGAGCCACAGGGTCACCCTGTGTAACGGCAAGTTCTATACCGTATGCGGTGGTTCAGTATACGGGTCTTCCGATGCCGTGAACTGGAGTAGCGTAAAATCAGGTGTCAGGAGTCTTGTAGTGTCAGGTGAGGATTACGGCCAGTTGTGGGCTGTAAGCCAGGACAGCAATATCTTAAGGTCATCGGATATGACAGAGTGGACGACGGTTCAGAGGGTTCCTGATAATTTCCCCGATTCGGCCGCCGTGTTATTCAGTTATCCGCTATCCACCAATTCATCCATCTCCAGGTCAGTGATTGCAGGATTGAACTCTGATTCCCTGAACGCATCGGTCTGGACCATCCTTACGGGTGACACGTTGTGGACACAGGTGGATATACCGGCCAACAGGGATTTACGTCTGCCTGCACTTGCAGGTCTTACGGTATTCAGATATGACGGAGCTCTGTTCAGCCTCGGTCAGGGACTGGACGGTTTCAGACAGTCCAATGACAACGGCATCACCTGGTACTTGTGTAAAAGTTATGTAGAGGATTACTCCTCCTGGAACCGTTATATGCAGTTGCCCGCTGCCCTTAAGGGTTATGCATCGGGCTTTACAGCAGCTGTGGACAACAAAGGATACATTTGGATAATGACCGATGACGGGCATGTTTGGCGCGGAGCCGTTACCCGTCTGATAAATTAGTGATATGAATAAGAGACTGACTCTCCTCTCTTTGGTTCTCATCCTGTTATGCAATCAGACTGCAGCGCAGGATGACGGCTATCTTATGGAGATGGGCCTGGGAGGAGGCGGAAGTTTCTATATGGGAGATGCAAACGGCAGACTGTACAATAACACCAACGGTGTTTTTTCAGTTCTTGCAAGATATAACGTGAACCCCAGGTTCTCACTCAAGGCAAATCTGTCATCTGCCGGTATTTCGGGCAGCACGGAGAATTCATACGGAACTTTGCCCGGAGATGAACTGAAATTCAGCCGCACTCTCTATGATTTCGGAGCGCAGATGGAGTGGGGGTTCTGCGGATACGGCATGGAAGGATGGAACGGTAACCACCGTCTGGCACCTTACGGTCTGATGGGAATAGGAGTTACGTTTGCTCCCAAACCTGAGCAGAATGATTTTGCCGCGAATTTCCCGATTGGACTGGGTTTGAGGTACAAACTGTCCGAAAGGGTGAACATAGGTCTGGAGTGGACCATGAGGTTCTCCACATCTGACCGTCTTGATGTAACCCGTACGGACGGAACAACGCTTAAGGACCCTTTCATGATAAAGGGAAAAGGAATCAAGAACAAGGACAGTTACAGTTTTACTATGCTGTATGTTACATTCGATGTTTTCAAACGTCCTTGTCATTGTAATGAAGAAGAGTAAAGAGATATGACATATCAGGAACAATTGGACAAGAGCCGGATCCCGCAGCATGTGGCCATCATCATGGATGGAAACGGCCGTTGGGCCCAGCAGCGCGGCAAGCAACGTACTGAGGGGCACATCCGTGGAGTAGAGGTAGTGCGTAAGATAATGGAGAATGCCGTTGAATTGGGCATAAAGTATCTCACCCTCTACACTTTCTCCACCGAGAACTGGAACCGCCCCGAGCAGGAGGTTACGGCCCTTATGGGACTTTTGTTCAAGAATATTGAGGAGGATGTATTTATCAAAAACCAAGTCCGTTTCCGTGTAATCGGAGATATGGAAAGACTCCCCTCTCAGATTCAGGATAAACTGAACGAGTGCATTGAGCATACCAGGAATTTTGACCGTTCCTGCATGGTGCTGGCCCTGAGTTATTCTTCCCGTTGGGAGATTACCCGTGCAGCCCGCATTCTGGCCGACAGGGTGGCCAAGGGCGAACTCAAACCTTCTGATATAGATGAGGATATGGTATCGGCCAGCATGACGACCGGTTTTATGCCCGATCCCGACCTGCTCATACGTACCGGCGGGGAGATAAGGTTGAGCAATTACCTGTTGTGGCAGTCAGCATACACGGAACTCTATTTCTGTGATACTTACTGGCCCGATTTCAATATGGAAGAGCTTTGCAAGGCCATTTATGAATATCAGCAGCGCGAACGCCGTTTCGGAAAGACCGGTGAGCAGGTGGCTGAGCAAAAGCAGAACAAGACACAAGAATGATGAAGTTTGGATTTAAACATATAATTGCACTGTCACTGCTTGTTATCGGATGGCAGCCCGTGTCTGCCCAGACCGATGAAGCAGAGGGACAGGACAATCCCGTTATACTCTATTCCGGCACCTCCAAAAGATATGAGATTGCCGACATCGTGGTATCGGGAATAGAGGAAAACAACCACAAGACCCTGATTAAACTCTCCGGACTGTCGGTAGGTCAGCGTGTGTCGGTTCCGGGCCAGGACATCACACAGGCAATGAAACGCCTGTGGGCGACAGGTCTTTTTGCCAATGTCAAGATAAGGGCTCTCAAGATATCCGGCGACAAGATATGGCTTGAGATGTTCATAGAACAGAATCCCAAGATCAAGGAGGTGGTATTTCACGGAGTCCGCAAGGGTGAGGCATCGGAACTTGAGGATAAGATAGGTATGTTCCCCGGCAGTCAGATTACCCAGAACGCTCTGAACAGATCGGAGAAACTTATACGTAACTATTTTGATGAGAAGGGCTTCAAGGATGCCGAGGTGCGTGTCCAGCAGCGTTCCGAACCTGATGAGGACGGCCTTGCATACGTGGATGTCTACATTGACAAGAAGGACAAGGTAAAAGTACGTATCATACATCTGGACGGTAACGACGCCCTCTCGGACAAACGTATCAAGAGGATAATGAAGAAGACCAATGAGAAGGGTAAACTCAGCGAGTTCTTCCGTACCAAGAAATTCGTCAATGACGAGTATGAGACCGATAAGGACAAACTGCTTGAAAAATACGGTGAGTTGGGATATCGCGATGCTGTGATCTTATATGACAGCATAGCCTCAAACCGTGATGAGAATACGGTCGACGTATGGTTGAACATCGAGGAGGGCAACCAGTATTTCATCCGCAACATCGATTGGGTGGGAAATACCGTCTATACCAGCGATCAGTTATCGGCCATGCTGGGAATGAAGCGGGGCGATATCTATAACCAGAAGAAACTTGGAGACAGGATAACAGGCGATGAGGACGCCATAGCCAAGATGTACTATAATCAGGGTTATGTGTCGTGTGCCGTGATTCCTGTGGAGGCCAACATCGTTGAAGACTCCATTGATCTGGAGATACGTTTTGCCGAAGGTCCGCAGGCTACCATCAACCGCGTCCTGATTCACGGCAATGACCGCGTCTATGAGAATGTGGTGAGACGTGAACTGTACACCCGTCCCGGTGACATATTCTCATACGACAATTTTGAGCGTTCATACCGTGCGGTTGCCAACATGGGACATTTTGAGCAGACTGCCATCAATCCTGATGTCCAGCCCGATCCCTCTAACGGAACGGTTGATATAGACTGGCAGCTTGAGAGTAAGGGAAATGACCAGGTTGAACTCTCCATGGGTTGGGGCCAGACCGGACTGATAGGAAGGGTGGCACTCAAATTCACCAATTTCTCCATGTACAACCTGTTCCATAAGAGTGACAACTACCGCCTGTTCCTGCCGCAGGGAGACGGACAGACCCTATCTTTCAGCGGTCAGACCAACGGTAAGTTCTATCATTCATACAGCGTATCGTTCCTGGAACCGTGGTTGGGCGGCAAGCGTCCCAATTCCCTTTCGGTCAGCCTGTTCTACTCAAAGCAGACCGATATAAGCAGCAATTACTATAATTCGGCCTATTACCAGAATATGTACAACTATATGTACGGCTACGGCAATTATTACGGTAATTACGGCAACTACGGCTATTACAACAACTATGAGTCATACTACGATCCCGACAAATTCATAACGATGCTCGGAGCAAGTGTGGGATGGGGAACACGTATGCATTGGCCCGATGATTACTTCACTTTCTTTACGGAACTCTCATACACCCGCTACAAACTTAAACAGTGGGATTACTTCCTGATCAATAACGGTACATGTAACAACATAAACCTTGGCTTCACCATAAGCCGTTCCACTATCAACCATCCGTATTTCCCCAGCACAGGTTCGGAGTTTGCGGTATCGGCCTATTTCACACCTCCCTATTCATTGTGGGACGGAGTGGATTACGAGCATCTGGCAGCCGACAGGACATCGGCTACATATCAGGATGAGTTGCGTCAGAAACACCAGTGGATTGAGTACAACAAATGGAAGTTCCGCAGCCGCACCTACACATCACTTACAAACGGTGTAAAGAGAAGACTGGTGCTCATGACACGCTTTGACATAGGTTTGCTGGGACATTACAACAAATACAAGAAGTCTCCGTTTGAGACATTCATGATGGGCGGTGACGGTATGAGCGGCGGATCGTACACTTATGCAACTGAGATAGTAGGTCTGCGTGGTTATGACAACGGATCGCTTACTCCTTACTCGGACGGTTATGCATATACCCGTATGGCGGCCGAGTTGCGTTACCCGCTGTTGCTTGAGAACTCTACGATCATCTATGCCCTGGCTTTTGTGGAGGGAGGTAACGCATGGAACAGCATAGGCAAGTTCAATCCGTTTGACCTTAAACGTTCGGCCGGTGCAGGTGTGCGCATATTCCTGCCTATGGTAGGTATGATGGGTATTGACTGGGCTTATGGCTTTGACCCGATAATGGGTTCAAGGAAATATGGCGGCAGTCAGGTACATTTCGTCCTGGGTCAGGAATTTTAACTTGTCATGACCTGAGGGTATAATATATGTAGAACGACATTGAAAATTATACGATTATGAAAAAGACATTATCAATCGCAGCAATGTTGCTGTTTGTTTGCATCGGAGCAGGTGCCCAGAAATTCGCCCTGGTAGATATGGAGTATATCCTTAACAGGATTCCCGCATATGAGCGCGCCAATGAGCAGCTCAATCAGTTTTCAAAACGCTGGCAGGCCGAGGTTGAAGCCCTGAACCTGGAAGCCCAGACTCTTTACAAGAACTACCAGAATGAGGCTCTTTTCCTTTCGGAGGAGCAGAAAGCAAAAAAGGAGGAGGAAATAGTAGCAAAAGAGAAGCAGGCAAGTGATCTGAAGCGTCAGTATTTCGGCCCCGAAGGTGAACTGTATAAGAAGCAGGAGAGCCTGATGGCCCCTATCCAGGATGAGATATATGAGGCCATCAAGCAAATCAGTGAGTCAGACGGTTATCAGGTTGTCATTGACCGTTCATCGGCCAGCAGCATGATTTACGCCTCACCCAAGATTGATATCAGCAATGAGGTTCTCAAGAAACTGGGTTATTCAAACTAATTGCATATCTTTGCTGACCCGTAACAATAATCAGAAACAAAAACAGATTACAATATGAAAAAGACTATTATCGTTGCACTTTTGGCCCTTTTGCCTTTTGGTGCATTTGCCCAGAAATTCGGACATGTAAATTCTGCAGAAATCATACCTCTGATGACGGAATATAAGACCGCTCAGACTGAATTGGAGGATCTCAGGAAACAGTATATGGAGGAACTGAACTACATGCAGACCGAGTATCAGAAGAAAGAGGATGATTATCTGGCCAACCGTGAGACTCTTCCGGAGAGCATACGCACCCGCAGGGAGCAGGAACTTGGCGAGAGCCAGCAGAAGATAGCACAGTACTATCAGGATTGCCAGGTAAATCTGGAGCAGAAGCAGATGGACCTTCAGAACGGAATCAACAGCAAACTGCAGAAAGCCATACAGGCTGTCGGTGAGGAAGGCGCATACGTATGCGTATTTGATCTGGCAGGTGGCGGTGTTCCTTTTGTAAGTTCAACCCTGACTACCGATGTTACCGATGCCGTAAAAGCCAAGTTGGGCATAAAGTAATTAACCAGAATCCATAACGTTAAGGGGAACCGGCTCTTTGTCCGATTCCCCTTAACGGCTAAAAAACTAACCCGATATTATGAAAGTCAGAACCCTTTTAGCCCTGTTGATAGCCAATACCTTCATGACGTTATCCGCTCAAGAGGGTAAATTCGGTTTTATAGATTTCAACGCCACATTGAGACGGATGCCGGATTATATTGCAGCCGAAGCCACTCTCCGTAATATCCAGACTGAATATCAGGAGGAACTGGAGCGCTCCAAACGTGAATTTGAACGTCAGTATATAGAGTTTATGCTGGAGCAGGATCATCTGTCACCCTCTATCGTTGCCAAACGTCAGAAAGAGTTACAGTTACTGATGGACAACAACGCCCAGTTCCGGGATGATGTACAGCAGCAGCTTGAGGCCAAACGTGAGGAGTTGCTCACTCCGCTCAAGAAGAATCTGCTCCAGGCGGTATCGGAAGTGTGTACGGAGCAGAATCTTGATTATGTGGTTGATACCGGAAAGGGTACTTATCTCTATATCAATCAGGACAGGGGTGTGGATATATCCGAACCGGTTTGCGTAAAACTGGGTATAGAGAAGAAGGTTGAGAGGGTTGTAGAATCCGGACAGCCTGTCATTAACGCCAATAACAAAGAGTAATGAGCAAGAAAGTTTTGTCCCAGGAGCCCGGCCCGATAGGCATTTTTGACTCCGGTTACGGTGGTTTGACCATTTTGAAGCATATCAGGAACGCTATGCCTGAATATGATTTCATATATCTGGGTGACAATGCCCGTACTCCTTACGGCACACGTTCATTCCAGGTGGTATATGAATTCACCCTTCAGTGTGTTACCAAGCTTTTTGAAATGGGCTGTCATCTGGTGATACTGGCATGCAATACGGCATCGGCCAAGGCATTGAGGACAATTCAGCAGATAGACCTTCCACGTCTGGATGCTACCCGCAGGGTGCTTGGAATAATCCGTCCGACGGTCGAATCCATCGGTGAATTGACCAAATCCAGACACGTAGGACTGCTTGCCACTCCCGGTACTGTAAAATCTCTCTCGTACCCGCTTGAAATCAATAAACTGTTCCCGGACATAACCGTTACCGGTGAGTCATGTCCAATCTGGGTACCCCTTGTGGAATCAGGCGAATCACAGTCGGAAGGTGCCGATTTCTTTGTCAGACAACATGTAGAAAACCTGCTTGCCAAAGACAGTGAGATAGACACCATAATACTGGGATGTACACATTATCCGCTGCTGCTGGACAAGATCCGCAAGTATGTACCGGAAGGAATAAAGATAGTATCACAGGGAGAATATGTGGCTTCATCCCTTAAGTTGTATATGAAACGCCATCCCGAGATGGATGCTCGCTGCACAAAGACAGGCAACTGCAGTTATTATACGACAGAGTCATTGGACACATTCCTTCCCAATGCCTCCATATTCCTGAATTCGGCAGTGGACGCTGATTCAATCACTCTCTGATTTCCTGATAAAACGCCGGGCGATAGGCCCGATGGGACGTACCGACAGGAAACTGACCACAAGAACCGTGATCAGAACCAGTATTATGTCCTGTATCTTTATGCTTACGGGATAGGCATCGACAATGAAATTACCTGCCGTTCCCAATGAGATGAATCCGTATTTCTGCTGTAACAGGACCGCAATCACTCCAAGCACAAGTCCGGTAACGGCTCCTATGAGTGAAATGAGAACTCCGTTGATGATAAAGATCCTTTCAACTGTTTTCTGCCCGGCACCCATACTCTCCAGCAATCCTGCATCCTTCTGTTTCTCAACCATAAGCATGATGAGTGAGCCTATGATATTGAAGCATGCTATCAGCAGGATGAAAGTAAGGAACAGATAGGAGATGAATTTCTCCATCTTGAATACCTTGAATACATCTTTCTGCTGGTGCAGACGGTCCAGGACCTCAAAATCATCTCCAAGCAGAGATTGGAGTTCACGGATAGCTTTACGTATAGAAGTTCCTTCAACGGTCTTTATCTCCAAAGCCGATACCTCGTTCGGGCGGTCTGTAAGTTGCTGTGCCAGATCCAGAGAAATGAGTACATAATTGTCATCATATTTCTCCTGTTCAACGCAGAATACCACCCCTGGCGAATATATGCTTGCCTGATTGAACGATGCGGCAGGATTGACGGTGCTTACCCTTCCGTCTTTCTTTGGGACATACAGATACAGAGGGTAGGCGGGTTTCATACCGCAGTCCATGCGGTTCATCAGTCCAACTCCCATAATGGCGTAGTGACAAACATTGTCTTCGAGCATGAATATGCCGTTACCCCTCAGCAGGTTCTCAATACCTGTAAGTTCATGGAAACTGTCATCCACACCTTTGATCATGGCTATCTGCTGTTTGCTCTTGTAACTTATCAGAGCCTGCTCCTCGAGAGAGAATGTACTGACGTCAATAAAGTCCAGTTGTCGAGCCTTCTTTATACGCTCGTCGTCCATGCTGAAGAATTTCCTTTGGGCCGATACCACCTTGATTTCCGGATCAAAGTCCCTGAACAGGGATTCAACCAACTGATGGAAGCCGTTGAAAACGGAAAGGGTGCATATAAGAGCGAACGAAGCCAGCATGATTCCGGCAACCGATATGGCCGAAATCACGTTGATTACGTTGTGGCTCTTCTTTGCAAAGAGGTAACGGCGGGCTATGTAGAAAGGAAAATTCACTTTTTGAGCAGTTCGTCTATATGAGCCATGTAATCTATGGTCTTGTCAAGGAAGAAACGCAACTCGGGGATGATACGGAGCTGATGTCTTACTCTCTGGCCGAAATCATATCTGATATCCTTGACATTGGCGTTGATGTTCTTTACCGTCTCCTCACCTTTTTCTGAAGGGAATATACTCAGGTATACGCTGGCAATGCTCAGGTCACTGCTTATCTTTACCTCACTGACCGTAATCATCAGTCCTTTGGTGAGTTTTGTCTGATAGAGAAACAACTCGCTCAGTTCCTTCTGGATGAGTCTTGAAATCTTCTGTTGTCTTGTACTGTCCATATCCTGTCTTATTTTTTCCTGATAATTGTAAGGCCGTCACGGATGGGTATCATGGCCACCTCCACGCGGTCATCGGCCCTGACCATGTCGTTGAACTCACGTACCGCTACGGTCTGGGGGTCAGAGTCATACTCATGTTCTACTACGTGACCGTCCCAGAGGGTGTTGTCGGCAATCATATATCCGCCTGGCTTGAGATACTCCAGAAACGATGCAAAGTACCGTGGGTACTCTCTTTTCTCTCCGTCCAGGAATATCATGTCATACTGCAGGCCCAGTCCGGGAACCACTTTGAGGGCGTCGCCGATATGCAGATGAATACGGTCGGAATAAGGAGATTTGTTAAACCCTTTAAGAATAAAATCCTCCAATTCATCGTCGATTTCGACGGTATGGATACATCCGTTGGCGGGCATTCCCTGAGCCATGCAAAGTGTGGCATAACCGGTAAAAGTACCTATCTCAAGAATCAACTCAGGCCTGATCATGGCAACCAGCATCTTTAAGAGACGTCCCTGGATATGACCCGATGCCATGCGCGGATTGAGCAGTCTGAGGTTGGTCTCGCGGTAAAGATCCCTGAGAAGCGGGCTTTCCGCTTCTATATGGGCGGAGATGTACTCCTCAAGAATATCCTCACCCGTATAACCGATACCTTGTCCCGATGTGGCCATAAATTGTTATCTTTGTGCAAAGTTAATCGGTTTTTCTGACAATATGAAACCTGAAAAGGACCAGACCTCAGTGCAGCGGCATGGAGCGATGCTCAAACGTTACCGTCAGTATCTGCTATTGGAGAAATCCCTGTCTCCCAATACGCTTGAGGCCTATATGGATGATTCAGGAAAACTGTTGGATTATATTGATGACTGCGGTATTGCCATAGAGGATGTAACCATTGATGACCTTCACGGTTTTGCCGCTGCCATGGGTGATCTTGGAATCGCCCCCAGGTCACAGGCACGAATCATCTCAGGTATAAAGTCATTGTTCAGGTTCCTCAGTCTGGACGGATACCGTCAGGATGATCCCAGTGAGTTGCTCGAGTCCCCCAAGATAGGCCGTCATCTGCCCGATGTCCTGTCCGTACAGGAAATCGACAGCATTATAGGTCAGATAAACCTGGCCACTCCCGAAGGCCAGCGCAACAAGGCCATGATAGAGACAATGTACAGTTGCGGGCTCAGAGTATCCGAACTGTGTTCACTCAGGATGGAGGACCTTTTTCTGGATGAGGGTTTCATACGTGTTACCGGTAAGGGCAGCAAACAGCGTCTGGTACCTATCTCGGGTAGGGCGGTCAAGGAGATAAACCTGTATTTGAAAGACCGTTGCCATATAGAAATAAAACCCGGTGCCGAACCGTATCTGTTCCTGAGCATAAGACGCGGCCGCCCCTTGTCAAGGATAATGGTTTTTGATATCGTGAAGAATCTCACGGCGATGGCCGGAATTAACAAAACGGTAAGTCCGCATACGTTCCGTCATTCCTTTGCCACCCATCTTTTGGAGGGAGGAGCCAATCTCAGGGCTATCCAGTGTATGTTGGGTCATGAGAAAATATCCACTACGGAGATATATACACATATTGACAGAAGCCGTTTACGTGAGGAAATTGTGTCACATCATCCAAGAAATCTATGATTTTTTCACTTTTGATACTTTTTTTGACAAAAAACACCTCTTTTTATTAAAAATATTAGGCTCAGACCATTGTATGTGTCATTCTTTTTGTAGTTTTGCGCTTGTATGCACTAAAGGCAAAAATGTTTAACCAACAATTAATAACAAACACTATGTCAAAATCTAGTCGTTTTGCGCTCTTTTGCGCAGGTGTCCTGATGCTTGCAAGCTGCAAGAACTTCCAGGTCAAAGAAGAGTATTTCGTAGTAAATCCTAATCCCCTTGAAGTACAGGGCGGTGAGGTGAACTACACTGTAACCGGTACATTCCCCGAGAAGACCTTCATCAAGAAGGTTGTATGCGTCGCTACTCCCGAGCTCCGTTGGGAAGGCGGTTCAGTTAAGGGTGAGCCTGTAACTCTCCAGGGTGAGAAGATTACCGGTAACAACCAGGTTATCGAGTGGAAGGAAGGTGGCACATTCACCTACAACGGCAATTTCAAGTATCAGCCTGAGATGGCCAAGTCAGAGCTCTATGTAACATTCGAGGCTACAAAGAAGGGTAAACCCATCGAGGTTGAGCCCGTTAAGATTGCCGACGGTGTTATCTCAACTGCAGAGCTTTATGCCGAGACTGCAAAGGGTGCCAACACCGCAGGTTCAAAGGATGCTTTCCAGCGTATCATCAAGCAGGCTCAGGATGCCAACATCATGTTCGTAATCCAGCAGGCTAACGTACGTTCATCAGAGACCAACAGCGACGCTGTCAAGGCTATCAAGGAGTCTTTGAAGAACTTTGCCGCCGATACCAAGAACTATGCTATCGACAACCTCGAGATTTCTGCATATGCATCACCTGATGGTGGTTTCAAACTGAATGACAAGCTGGCTGCTCAGCGTGAGAAGAACGCTGCCCAGTATGCCAAGAATGAGATCAAGAAGGCTAAGGCAGATGCTGCTATCGAGTCAAAGTACACCGCTCAGGACTGGGACGGTTTCAAGTCACTTGTTGAGCAGTCAAATCTCCAGGACAAGGATCTTATCATCCGCGTTCTTTCTATGTATGATGATCCCGAGAAGCGTGAGGCCGAGATCAAGAACCTCTCAGCTGTTTACAAGGATCTTGCTGCTGACATTCTCCCGCAGCTGCGTCGTGCCCGCCTGACTCTGAACTATCAGATCATCGGCCGCTCAGATGAGGAGATCCAGGAGGCTTACAAGACTGATGCTTCTGTTCTGAGTGTTGAGGAGCTGCTTTACGCTGCTACCCTGACCGAGGACAAGGCTCAGAAGAAGGATATCTACACCACCGCTTCTAAGAACTATCCTAACGACTATCGCGCATTCAACAACCTGGGTGAGATAGCATTCAAGGATGGTGACCTTGCAACTGCTGAGGCTAACTACAAGAAGGCTCTCGCTATCAAGGCTGATGCTCCTGAGGTTAACACCAACATGGGTCTGCTCTGCCTTGCACAGAACAAGCCTGCTGATGCTCAGACCTACTTTGCAAAGGGTGGCCAGAGCTCAGAGAACAACGAGGCTCTCGGTAACATGTACATCGCACAGGGTCAGTACGAGCGTGCTCTGACTGCTCTTAAGGGCAGCAACACCAACGGTGAGGCTCTTGCTATGATCATGACTAAGGATTACGCCGGTGCTCAGAAGGTTCTTGCAGCTGTTAAGAATCCTGACGGCAACACCGCTTACCTGGCTGCTGTAGCTGCTGCTCGCACCAACGATGCTGCTGCTGTAGCTCAGAACCTCAAGAAGGCCGTTAGCCTTGACTCTTCACTGAAGGAGAAGGCTCAGAAGGATCTTGAGTTCGCCAAGTTCCAGGATGCTGTAAACGCTCTCTGATATATAGAAGAATAAATCAATTCGCGTGAACAAATGCCGGAAGATGAACTGACGGCGCTGCTCACTCTAAACAGAATAGAAGGAATTGGCAGTATAGGTGCTAAATACCTGTATCAGCAATTCGGCAGCGCGCAGGAGATCTTCAGGAATCGCGAACATCTTAAAGAAATCATACCTGGAATCAGCACTCAAGCAGTTGATGCTTTGTGTGGTTCCAGGTATGATTCTTTTATCCGTGAAGAACTGGAGTTTATTGAGAAACACGGTATTAGATGCGTAACTCCCGCCGATTCTGATTATCCTGCACGTTTGTTGGACTGCCATGATGCTCCCCTTGTTCTGTTTTCATTGGGTAACGTCAATTACAATACCGCCAGGACGGTTGGTATTGTAGGCACACGTAAGGCTACCGATTACGGACGCCGTATGTGCCATACCTTTATTAAAGAGCTGCATGAACTGTGCCCTGACATCACCATTGTCAGCGGCCTGGCATACGGCATAGATATAGAGTCTCACAAAGCTTCAATAGAAGCCGGTTTCCCCACAATAGGCGTATTGGCTCACGGATTGGATATGATATATCCGTCCGCACACAGGCCTATTGCCAAACAGATGCTTTCTGACGGTGGGCTGGTTACGGAATTCATGTCCAGAACAGTTCCGCTGGGTCCTAATTTTGTGCGTCGCAACCGGATAATTGCCGGGTTGTCCGATGCTGTTGTCGTGGTAGAATCGGCTGCCAAGAGCGGTTCGCTCATTACAGCCGAGATAGCCGGAACCTATAACCGTGAGTGTTTTGCTTTTCCGGGCAGTGTAGGTGACCCTTACTCTGTGGGATGTAATGAACTTATACGGGATAACCGTGCGGGTCTGATTACCTCTGCATTTGATTTTGTAAATGCCATGAATTGGAACACACGTTCACTGAAAGACCGGCCAGTTCAGAAAGAACTGTTTCCGGAACTGACCCCCGAAGAGGAGAAAGTCTACCAGAGAATAAGACTCAAAGCACAGGGTGTACTAATCAGCACGCTTATGACGGAACTGAATATTCCGTATCCGCATCTGTCATCCTTGTTATTCAGCCTTGAGATGAAGAACCTGATAAAGCAGTCTCCGGGATCATTGTGCAAGCCGTTATGACTTGTGCAGTGAATCCTTGAACTGTGATGGAGTCATACCGGTCTCCTGTTTGAATACGGTACTGAAGTACTGGCTCTCTGAGAAACCTGTCTCCTCGGCGATAGTGCCTACGGACTTATTGGTCTTGGAGAGCATCTCTTTGGCTATGTCTATACGGATACGGCGTATATACTTGTTAGTGGATGCACCTACCAGGTTGTTCATCTTGTTGAACAGTGTGGTACGTGATACGTTCATATGATCCACAATCATATCCACGCCCAGCATCGTATTGCTCAGATTCTCGCGGATAAAGCGGTTCAGTTTGAGTACGAACTGTTCATCGGCGGCACTGAATGTCTGATCCTCCGATATGGCCGTAAAGAATGAAGTGGCATACTGGCGTTTTATCTCATAGCGGTTCTTGAGTTGACTCCTTATTATCTTATACAGAAGTTTGGAGTCAAACGGCTTGGGAAGGAACGAGTCGGCACCCATCTTGTAACCCATATCCTGGTTCTTGGGATCGCTTCGGGAGGTAAGCAGTATGACAGGAATACTACTTAACTCCAAATCGGTCTTGATGGTCTTACAAAGTTCAAAACCATTCATACGTGGCATCATGATGTCACTGACCACTACGTTTGGCATGCGCTGACGGATAAGGTCAAGGGCCTCTTTACCGTCATGGGCGGTGTAGATAGTCTTGAAGAGCGGGGAGTATTCATCCTTGATAAACTGCAGGATATCATCCTGGTCATCAACAATGAGCAGTGTCATGCTCTTGGTGTCAAAATTGACCTCTTCTGTCTGTGCAGGCTCTTCTATGTTACCGAAATCAGATGGTTCGGCTATAACAGGAACCTGAGGCTTGACAGAGGCCTTCTGGTACTTATCACCCAGGTTGTCGGGTATCTCTATGGTGAATGTTGAACCCGGTCCGTTGTTTTTCTCGGCTCTGATATTTCCGTCAAGCAGATCTATCATCAGTTTGGCCTGTGAGAGTCCCAGACCGTATCCCGGAATATTCTCATTCTCCCTGTAGTAGCGTTTGAACAGTTCTTCGGGGCGGCAAGAGAATCCGCGTCCTTCATCGTGGAACTGTATCCAAATGTATCCTTTGCTGTGGCCGGTGGTTACGGTGATGGTTCCTGTATCACTGTATTTTATGGCATTTGACATGATGTTGTTGACAGCGGTTTCCATCATCTTGACATCCATATCCACCTTACCCAGATTGGGCATAGGATTGAACTGAGTCTTAAGGCCCTTTGAATAACAGTCAATCCTGAAATCCTCAATTATCTTGCCCAACCACTCGTTCATGTCAACGGGTTCTATTGAGATGTCATTCCTGTTTATGTCATTGGTTCCCTTGTCAAGAATCATGTTAACCATCTCGGTCATCTTCTGGACCTGGTTGTAAACGCGTTCTATTCTGTCATAATCCGCACCCTTTAAAGACTTCTCCTCAATCATATCCCTAACCGGATTGTAAATAAGCGACAGCGGTGTGCGCAACTCGTGGGCCAGGTTTGAGAGAAGTGATATCTTGTCATCCTTGTGCTTGTTCTCCTGAGCGTTCATGGCACGGTCCATATCAATCTGTTTTAGACTTATACCGATTTTTGATATGGTTACGCTTATTGATATGATGATGGCTATTATAAGCAGGTATGCAGGAATAGTCATTATGAAAGGTCTTGCCACATTGTAGGAGAGGATCTCCTGCGGTTCGCTCCATCCCTGAATGGTACGCTGACTGACCATAAGGGTAAATAATCCGTGAGAGGTTTTGGGTATGGAGAATTCAGTGCTGTTAGTTACAGTTTCAGACACTGGGAAAGGACGGCCTTTCTTGAGCAGAATGTATTTGAGCGATACGGGTCTTGTGGGATCAAAACGGTTTACGGCAACATGTACATCCATCAGGGAGTATTTGTTGGGTATATTGAGGGTTTTGCCCTGCCTGTCTCCGTTATTCTCATGAATTGTTCCATCCAGAACTATCTTGGAGAGCGAGATAGGATAGGGGTTGCTGTTGTAACGTATGTTTATGTCCTCTGGATCAATGACCAGGATTCCCGATGTATTGGGGAAATATACATATCCCTGTTTTGATACAAATGAGAAACCGGGAAGGAAATTCATCCCTGTACCACAGTCTCTGCCATAATACGTAAAGGGCTCACCGAAATCCTTGTCCCGGGTGTCTATCATTATCATGAAGGCGTTGTCTGTGGTTACCCATAGATGGTCATGACGGTCTATAGACATGGAAAGGAAAACTCCGTAATCCTTGTTGTCCATAATCTTGGACAGTTTGTTTGCTCTGGGATCATAACTGATTATCTCATCGGGTGAGCAAGCCCAGATAACGCCACGCGAATCTTCTACCACATTGGATATGTCACTAATGTCGCCCTCCGGAGTCTGGAATACGAGACGTGCCAAGAGAGTCCTGTAGTCAATTTCATAAATGCATCCGTTGCAGACTACCGTAGCATGTGAAGGACCTTCCTTTACATCGACTACAACACCTCTGTTTTCCTCACCGTTTTTCTGGAGTGTAATCTCTCGCACCTCACTTATGTTACGACGGTATATAAGATGACGTCCGTTGCAGTTGAACAGCATTATATCTCCATCGGGGGTGGTTATGGTCTTAAGGTTGGTAAGTCTTGATGACGATATGCTGATTCCCGCCTTTTCCATAAAATCGGCAGGAGTAATACTTTGTGTTCTCTTGTTGAAAAGGAACAGTCCCTGAGAACGGTCGGTGATGAGCAGATTGTCCCTGTCATAACTGCATATGGCAGAAACCCTCATACCGCGGGTGGAAGAGAAATGGTAGTTCTGCTCGGTTCTTTCATCGAATTTACTTAATCCGAATCCTGCTGTTCCGAACCACAGTGTGCCGTCTGCCTCCTGATATCCTGAAATAGGAATGCTGCTTGTCTCTGCTCCATGCTCAGATACGTTATTGTCTATGTTATGAAAGAAAGAGCGTTTCAGGGTCACTATACCACGATGCAGAGTGCCCAGAATAAGTTCATTCTCCTGCGCATTGACCAGGGCGCACAGGACATGCAATGGATCCAGTTTGCCGTAATATTGCTCATCAATCTGTCCTGTCTTACGGTTAAGGATGGATACTCCAAGATTGGCATTGCAGATAAGAAGGCTGCTGTCAGACAATTCGTCAAGATATGTTATGTTGTCATCCGACAATCCGGAATTGCCCGAATCATAATGTGCAATCACATCAAATCCGGATTTTACATAGTATCCTGTAATGCCTTTGCCCTTGTAGGCTATCCAAAGAATCTGTTTAGAGTCAATGAATGCCGTTCTGCTGAGCAGGTTGTTTCCAAGTTTATCCATGTATGTGAGAGCCCCCGTTACGGTATTGAGATGGTAGATACCACGGTCATCCTCAACGAGCAGAATTTGTCTGGAATCATCGGATCCCTTAAGCATCTTGGTAAAATGGAACTGTCTTTCGGACGGGAACTGAGCCACCATTTTAGTGGTGCAGGTGTTGAGGTCATACATCATGACTGCTCCCAAGGGCAGGTTAAAGAAATAGGCGGTATCACCTGACATCATTATGTATTCCGTTCTCAGCACCCTGCCTTCATATGTTACAAGTCGGGTAGAGTCATTGTCGGGATCAAAATCTATGATATGGTTGGTTGTGGCGAGTATGGCACGTCGGGAACAGCCTATGGATAAAACATCGCCTGCAACAATGTTGTCACCGCCTACGGTAAAATACTGGTACTGTTTAATATTTCCGTTAGATATCAGATTGGCGCCATTGGTGGTTCCAACCCAGAGTCTTCCGTAGATATCCTTGGCAAAGGATCTTACGGCATTGCAACTTAAACCTTTGTCTATAGTTATCTCTACCTGCTGAGTGTAATGTGCACTGCCCGCAATGCAGGTTATAACCGATAACAGCAATGTCAAGAGCCTCTTTTTCATATGACTGTATTATGTGAATGTTGCGCTAATGTAGTAAAAATGAAGTTAACGGACAAGCATTATTGCTCGCGCATCTCCTGCGGGGTCTTTCCGGTCTCGCGTTTGAATGTCTTTGTCATGTTGTCCACACTTGTAAAGCCCGTTTCCCTGGCAATGGTTTCCAGGTCCTCTTCAGTACCGGTCAGTTTATCCTTAATGATGCTTACCCTTATCCTTGTAATATAATCTGCAAGAGTAGTACCCAGCAGTCCTTTCATTTTGCTGAGCATTACAGCCCGCTTTATTCCGGTCTGTTTGAGGATGTAGTCTTCATTGAAAGAGGGATCTGAAATGAACTGGTCTATCAGTGAGTTGAGAGAACCGATAAACTCTTCATCAGTGACACTGAACGTCTGGTCTGAACTCATCTTGCTGAAGAATCTGAAATTGTACTGACGCTTGATCTCAAACCTGCCGCCAAGCTGGCTGCGTATCAGTGTATACATCTGCTGAATGTCATATGGCTTGGGTATGAAGGCATCAGCTCCCATCTTGTATCTCAGAGCCTTGTTCCTCTCATCGCTGCGTGAAGTGAGAAGTATCACGGGAATATGGCTTATCTCAAGCGTACTCTTGATGTGGCGGCATATATCAAATCCGTTCATTCCTTCCATATCTACATCGCTTACAACAAGATCGATATCCGTACTCTTGAGCAGTTTTACAGCCTCGTCTCCGCTCTCTGCAGTGAGAATCTGCCTGAACATACCGTCAAACTCACGACTGAAAGTTTCAATCTCCTGCTTATCGGCACTGACAAAGAGAACGGTCATGTCATTAGTGTCAAAATCCTGTGCCATGCCTTCCTGTTTGCCTTCATCGTTGTTTCCGCCAACTGACTGTGTGGCAGGACCGGCATTGGCTTCTGTCTTAGATACCTTGGAAACCGGATTATTCTTGTCTGTTACCGAGCGGAATTCCATAAAGAAGGTAGAACCTACGCCGTCAGGGTTGTTGTATGCGGACATAACACCTCCGATAAGGCTTAACTGCAATCTGGCATAGGGAAGTCCCAAACCGTAACCGGGAATGGATGTGTCCGTATTTTCCCTGTAGTAGCGTTTGAACAGGTCTTCGGGATCACATGAGAATCCACGGCCCTGATCCTTTACGGATACACGTATGGTATCGCCTATTTTCTCCGTACTTACAATGATGGAGGTTCCTGGATTGCTGTATTTGATGGCGTTGTTAACCATGTTGGACAATCCGGTCTCTATGATTCTCTTGTCTATTGAGACCATGTTAATGGAGTTGTCCATTATGAATTTGAGACTGAATCCTTTTCCGTAGCAGTCAATGCGGTAATCCTCAAGCAGGAAATTGAGCCATTCATTCAGGTTCACCTCCTCTATGAGGATATCGGCCTTGTTCACATCGGCGCGGCTGCTGTCCAGAATCATGTTGACCATTACAGTCATCTTATTGACCTGATTGAAGATACGCTCCATACGTTCATAGTCTATGCCGTCTACGGACTTTTCCTGCAGGAAATCCTTGACTGGATTGTATATGAGCGATAGAGGTGTACGCAATTCATGTGCAATATTGGACAGGAATGCTATCTTGTCTTCACGGTTCTTGATGTCCTGAGCGGCTATAGCCTTCTCCAGGCGGTTCTTTTCCCTGCTGCTGGAGAATTTGGCAATGGTATAACCGAACAGAAGCAACAGCATAAGAGCCATCAGAACGCCGGGTATGGTTGCCAGGAAAGGTTTTGGCACCCTGAATCTCAGTATGGTAGTGGGCTCAGTGAGTCCCTTGCGGTAGGCCTGTCTGATCTCTACATCATATATTCCGTTATCAAGTCTGGGTATGGTTACGGTGGTTCCTGTTGTAGTTACGGACCTGACCAGTATGTTATCCTTGAATATATTGTAGATGATAAGATGCGGATAGGTGGGGTTGAACGAATTGGCCGAAAACTCCAGATGTAGTTCTCTGTACTTTGAGGGCATTTTGAGAGGCTCGTCTATTGAGTTGAGAATCTCATCCCGGGTATAACTCCTCTTGTCGGTATTAGCCGCCGTACATACCACATTTACCGGGGGAGTGTCATACAAGAGAGAGCCGTTGGTGTTGATGGTCACCATTCCCGTGGAGTTGGGGAACAGAATTATGCCCGATTCAGTGCAGCAGGAGAAATTGTTAAGAAAACGTTCACTGGGTACTCCGTCCTCAACGGAATAGAGCAGCAGTTCTTTCTTGTCCGGGTCATACATCTGGACATATTCGTTGGTAGTAGTGAACCATATCCTGTCCCTGGTGTCGACTGACAGGTTCATGAACCTGCCGTTACCCCAGGTTTCGGCCAGCATCTGGTCAAAATTGGAACGCGGATCGTAGCGGTGCAGTCCGTCGGGTTCGGTAAAGAAAAGTTCGCCCTGTGAGTTGGCGTCAAGGGAGGTTATGTTATGAATTACCTTGTACTTGTTGTGGTAGATGCACTTGCTGCCAAGGGTGTTGTAGTCTATTTCCAGAATGGAGCCCCTGAAAGTGGCATATACCGCATAAGGTGTACAACAGACGTTCTCCACCGCCTTTATAATCTGACCTTCATCGGACAGATAAAACTCCTCAAGCCTGTTTTGGGAATGCTTGAAAACAAAATGGTGCAATGCAGCGTTGAATATGAATATATCGCCGTTGGGGGCGGTGGTCATCTTTATGTTTGTCGCGCCTGCATTGGCAATTTGTTCTATCTTAGCAAACAGACCTGTATGGGATACACTGTTGGTCTTGCGGTTAAACAGGAGCAGCTTGCCCGATGCATCGGCCATGAGAATATTTGCATCATCAAATCTGCACATTGAGATGATCCTGAGCGTTTCTGTCCCCTTTATTGTATTCTTTTCATGAGTCTGGGGATCTAAGCGGCAGATGCCGTTCCTCATGGTTCCCAATATAACGGTTCCTTCCGGTTCCTCAAAAGCTGATATGTAATTCTCAAAGTTGATGATACCTTCTTTCTGCTCGTATACATGCCTTATCTGACTTATGAAAGTCTTTCGCATGAATATAAGACCAAAACCTGCGGTTGCATAAAGAGACTCCTTGTTTTCGTTGTTGACAAGTGTTGAAGTTATGTTCTTGAGATTGCCGATATTGTTAACCTCAATTTTACCGTTATTCAGGCCATTACGTGTTATTACGCAGGTACCTTTCTCTGAGTGGCATGTAAGAAGGTTGCCGTCGGGCAGAGGGGTGATGTATGACACGTCATCGGACAGCATCATGCAGTTGCCGGTATTGTATTCGGCAATCTCCTCATAATTACTGTTGATATAATAGCCTTTGATACCTTTTGAAGGAACCGAAACCCATATGACATTGCTCCGGTCTATTACGGTCGCTTTGGCTATGAGAGGGCTGTCTGTGCCCGGAATATGTGAGATGGTGCCGCTCTGACGGTCAAACCTGTACAGACCGAGTCTGTCATCGGCCAGATAGATCGTGGAACTGTCTGACTCGGAGCGCAGGATCTTTACAAAATCAAAGTCTTCCTTTCCGGTAAAAGAAGCAACCAGCCTGCATTCAGAACTATTCATGTTATAAGAGAACAGGTTGTTCTGATCGGCATCATAGAAAGTTACTATATCTCCTTCAAGCAGAAAACTCCTGGTGTTCAGAATGACATCGTCATATTTAAGGGTTTCGGCGAACCCGTTTTTGGGGTCATAGTGAAGAATCCGGTCCTTGCAGGCCAAAAGGACACTCTCTGTACAGACAATGTTGCTGACATTGCCAAGCATTACGAGTCCTCCTCCCGATACAATCTCCCTTATGTTTGTTACCGTTCCGTTTGAAATGACAGACAAGCCTACATCAGAACCCACCCACAGGCGTCCTTCCCTGTCCTTGGCAAGTACGTTGAGAGTCTGGCTTTCCAGACCGTTGCCTATGGTGCTTTGGGATATGGATATTCCGTTTATAGCCCAAAGCATAGAGGCATATAGTATCGTAAGGGCAAATGCAAATAGTTTTCTCATGACGGATAAGAATTACAATTCCTTATACTTTACAAAACTACTTAATTTTTTGCAAAAAAAAGAGCGTACGGATTATTCCGCACGCTCTCATAAAACCGTATACTGAATCAGAGATTCGGGTTGTATTTCTTCCACTCGCTTACTGCGGGCAGTACGCCGAGTGAGATAACCTCATCACGCATAGCCTGGAGGTGTTTGTAACTGGCCTCGATGTCAGCCATCTCGGTAGCGGTACCCTTGACGTCAGTGTAGTGAACACCGGTAGCGTCGATGGTTGAAGGCATAGCCATCATAACGTTCTGGAACTGTGAGTTGTTTACGTAGCAACCTGCGGGCCACTCAAACTTATCACCGCCCATGGCAGCACCGATCATCTCGATTGATACGAATGAGGGGCTCTGGAATGATGAACGTCCGCGAAGCTCGATGATCTTGGCACCACCCTTGATTACATCCTGCTTCATCTGTGCCCACTGCTCGTTTGTGAGAGCGGGTGTGCCGATGATATCGGTCAGAGGCTTTCCGTCAATCTTTGCGGTTGATGCGAACACTGCCATCTGCTCTCCGTGACCGCCGTATGTGCGTGCGGTTGTAACCTTATCCTGAGCAATACCGAAGTGCTTGGCCAGTGCGCTCTGCAGACGTGTTGAATCAAGAGCTGCAAGAGTGGTGATCTGTGAAGGTTTCAGACCTGAGTAAACCAGAGTTACCAGACCGGTGATATCGGCCGGGTTAAAGATGATAACGCAGTGCTTCAGGTCAGGGCAGTATGTCTTGATGTCCTTACCCAGCTGCTCGGCTATCTTGGCGTTGCCAACCAGCAGATCCTCACGGGTCATGCCTGCCTTACGGGGTGCACCACCTGATGAAACCATGTACTTGGCATCCTTGAAAGCCTCCTCAACCTTGTCGGTGAAGGTGATGTTAACGCCGGGGAATGCGCAGTGACGGAGTTCCTCAACCACACCCTCCAGACCGGGCAGATAAACATCATACAGGCAGATGTTTGATGAAAGTCCCATCATGATGGCTGTCTGAGCCATGTTTGATCCGATCATACCGGCTGCGCCAGAGATGACCAGTTTCTCATTTGTCAAAAACTTCATAGTTGTTTTAAGTATAATAGTCTGTTATTTCTGTCTTGGACCACAAAAGTAATCAATTACTTGTTTGATTGGTATATAAATTCAGAAAAGTTGCACTATTTTCGTACCTGAAAACAAACAAATCCTGATATGGCAATTATCAAATCAGTCAGAGGCTTTACCCCCAGAATCGGAGAGGATTGTTTCATTGCCGAGAATGCAGCAATCATAGGCGATGTGGTTATTGGTGAGGGCTGCAGCATATGGTTCGGAACCGTACTGCGCGGCGATGTAAACTCAATACGTATAGGTAACGGAACCAACATACAGGACGGCACGGTAATCCATACTCTTTATCAGCGTTCAACCACCGTGATAGGTGATAACGTATCGGTAGGCCATAACGTAACCATTCATGGAGCCGAGATCCGTGACAACGCCCTGATAGGAATGGGATCAGTAGTGCTGGATCATGCCGTAGTGGGCGAGGGTGCTATCGTAGCCGCCGGATCAGTTGTGACCGGTAAGACGGTCATTCCGCCTCATACGCTTTGGGCTGGGGTTCCGGCCAAATATATAAAGGATGTGGATCCTGCTCAGGCAGAGGAGATGAACCAGCGCATAGCACGTGACTACCACATGTATGCTTCGTGGTACAAGGATTAATCGAGTCCTATTTCACCCAGAATGCGGTCTGATGTGCCGCTGCTGCTGCGAACGTAGTCACCTGCGTTCTTTCCGGCTTTCTTGAGGAATCCAGGATCACTTATGAATTTGTCTATGAGGATGCGCAGCGAGTAGGCATCGGTAATCTCGAATCCTCCTTTCAGTTGCTTGAGTTCCTGAGCCTCGCGGAAACGCTGGTTGTTGGGACCGAACAGGACAGGTATGTCAAATACCGCCGCTTCAAGTACATTGTGGATGCCCACTCCGAATCCGCCGCCGATGTATGCGATGTGTCCGTAGCGGTATATTGAGGAGAGCATTCCGAAACAGTCTATGATAAGGGTGTCGTATCCCTTGATGTTTTCAAGAGTGGCTTTTGACAGGCGTATGCAGTCGCGGCCCTTGAGACGCTGCTCAATCTCCTGGAGATGTTCCTCATGAATCTCGTGGGGAGCTATTATCAGTTTCCAGTCCGGTTTGGTAAGGAAGTAGGGTATGAAGAGTTCCTCATCTGCCGGCCATGAACTGCCTGCTATGAATGTGGGATCTCCGTTTACGAATTTCTCTATAACCGGGAACTGTCTTGATGCGGCTGCCACTTCAAGCACACGGTCGGCACGGGTATCTCCTACGATTGAGACATCGGTAATACCTATACTCTTGAGAAGGTCCTTTGAGTGACGGTCCTGAACAAAGAGATGCTTGAAATATGAAAGAGCCTTTGCATAACCGCGGCCGTACCACTTAAAGAACAACTGGTTGTCACGGAATATGGAAGAGATGCTGAAAATCTCAATGTTTCTCTTGTAGAGACCTCTCAGGAAATTGGGCCAGAATTCATACTTTATAAAGAAAGCCTTCTCTATTTTGATGGTATCCAGAAATATCCTGACATTGAAAGGTGTGTCAAACGGTATATAGCATACGATATCGGCACCTTTGTAATCCTTGCGGACCTCATAGCCCGAAGGGGAGAAGAAAGTAAGCAGAATCCTGCATTCAGGGTGCTTGCTGTGAATCCTCTCTATCAGCGGGCGGCCCTGCTCAAACTCACCCAGGGATGATGCATGGAACCACAGATATCTGGAATCCGGATCAACCTGATCCCTTATGGTGTCCAGTATGTGGTTGTGTCCCTTAATGAGAAGACGAGCCTTCTTATTGAATATAGCCGCTATATTTATACATAGCGCATACAGATAGATGCCGATGGTGTAGATAATCATCTCTTACTGTTGTCAGGATAGTTCCGAAATGGCCTTGCGGGCACGTCTTAAAGTCTCTTCACGTCCCAGGAAATCTGTGATGCAGAATATCTGCGGACCCATGGCTGCTCCTACAAGAGTTACACGCAGGGCGTTCATCACCTTACCTGTAGCATAGCCTTTGGAGGCTATCCACTCCATCACTTTGGGCTCAAGTGTCTCACCGTTCCATTCCGGCTGGGCCTCCAGGAAATCGCAGAGTTCGGCAGTGGTCTTGGGAGCCTCGTCCTTCCACCATTTCTTGAGTGACTTCTCATCAAACTGGGTAGGAGCCTGGAACAGGTATGAGCAGTTGTCCCACAACTCACCTACAAAATTGACGCGGTTCTTGACCAGACCTACGGCAGTCTCCACACGATCCATGGGGGCTTTTACGCCGTGGCTTTCAAGAATGGGATTGAACAGTTGGGCAATCTCGCGATCGCTCTTGAGCATTATATATTCGTGGTTGAACCAAACGAGTTTCTGATAGTTGAAACGGGCACCGGCCTTGCTGCACTTTTCCAGATTGAAGAGGTCTACCATCTCATCCATGGTCATTATCTCGCGGTCATCGCCGGGATTCCAGCCCAAAAGTGCCAGGAAATTGATTACGGCCTCCGGCAGGTAGTCTTTCTCGCGATAGCCCGATGATACTTCACCGGTTTTGGGGTCATGCCATTCCAGAGGGAATACGGGGAATCCCAGACGGTCTCCGTCACGTTTGCTCAACTTGCCGTTACCTTCGGGCTTGAGCAGAAGGGGCAGGTGTGCAAACTGCGGCATTGTATCCTCCCAGCCGAATGCCCGGTAAAGAAGGACGTGCAGGGGAGCGGAAGGAAGCCACTCTTCGCCACGTATGACATGGGTAACCTCCATCAGGTGGTCATCCACTATGTTTGCCAGATGATATGTGGGGAGCTGGTCGGCAGACTTGTAAAGAACCTTGTCATCCAGTACTGATGAATTGATGGTAACCTTGCCGCGGATAAGGTCATCAACCTCAACCTCCTGATCGGGTTCTATCAGAAAACGTACCACGTACTGATTACCGGACTCAATGAGAGCCTTTACCTCATCGGCCGGCAATGTAAGTGAATTGCGCATCTGGCCGCGGGTGGTGGAATCATACTGGAAATTGGGAATCTGGGCACGCTTGGCCTCCAGTTCTGCAGGGGTGTCGAAAGAGATGTATGCCTTGCCTGCCTGGAGCAGCTGGTCAACATACTTCTTGTAGATATCCCTGCGCTCCGACTGACGGTAGGGACCGTAGTTGCCGCCAAAGGAAACACCTTCGTCAAACTTGATTCCGAGCCAGCGGAAAGCCTCAAGTATATATTCTTCAGCACCCGGCACAAAGCGGTTGCTGTCAGTATCCTCAATCCTGAAAATAAGGTCGCCCCCGTTTTTGCGGGCGAACAGGTAGTTGTAAAGTGCAGTGCGTACGCCTCCGATGTGGAGCGGTCCCGTAGGACTGGGCGCAAAACGCACCCTGACGCGGCGGCTGCCTGAATTGTCTGTCATCTCTTTTGTTTTAGCGGTGCAAAATTAATCATTTTATCATGAAAAAGTCCTATTTTTACAAGCCAACAAAGGAGTATAATCTTAATGAATGATAAAAGACGTTTCCTAAGGAGCAACCGCAGCCTTCTTGTCATATTGTCAGTGGTTTCTGCGTTTCTTACCGTATACTTCATGCCCGCCAGCCGGCAGGAGAAATATACCTTCACAGTGGGTAAACCGTGGACCTATGACGTGCTCATAGCGCCTTTTAACTTCTCAATCCAGAAAAGCGACGATGTATGGCAGGCCGAGGCTGACAGCGTCAAGGCTTCTTTTGCTCCTTATTTCAGCCGCAATGCCGCTGTGAGTGATCAGGCCCTGGCCCAATTTGACAAGTTCTTCAATGACAGCCTGAGCAAACTTGTGTGGGAGGATTCATACAAGGCCCTGCGCAACCGTCTGGAAAAAGTGTACCGTGACGGAATAATCTCCACCTCCGATGAAGAAGTCCTGTCCGGCAAGACGGTATTCCGTGTCTATGAGGGTAACACCTCGTCTTTTGTACAGACAGCAAGCGTGCGCAGCGTAAGGGATGCATACCGCCTTGTGACTGATGCCGAAATCTATGTTTATGACCGATACACACTGCTCCAGCACAACATAGAACAGTATATCCAGCCCAATCTCACATATGATGAGGCGCGTTCCGAGGCAGACCTCACATCGCAACTGAACGAGATATCCCATTATCGCGGAATGGTGGTTGAGGGCCAGAAGATCATAGATCAGGGTGAGATAGTTGATGAACAGAAGAGCAATATCATCAATTCCTATCTGAGCATAGTGAATGAAAAGAACCAGTCCAAAAGATTTGCAATGCTTACCTGGGCGGGACGGGCGGTTTTTGTACTGTTATGTTTCCTGGTGCTGTTCATCTACCTGAGTCTCTATCGTATCGACGATATAGAGAACCGTTCCATACTCTGGTTCCTTTTCGGGTCCATATCGCTGTTTACGGTATGCATGGGGCTCTATTGCCAATATTCCAACTGGAGCATATTCCTGTTTCCATGCTCTATGCTGGCCATCATGCTCCGCATATTCCTTGATTCCAGAACAGCGTTCACCGCGTATATGACGTTCATACTCTCCACGTCGCTTATTGTACCCATGCCTTACGAGTATGTGCTGCTGCAGTTGCTTGCCGGACTAACCGGTATCTATTCACTCAAGGAACTCTCGCAGCGTTCTCAGATACTGCGTACCTGCCTGCTGATTTTCATCTCTTACAGTTTGGTGTGGACCGCTTTCCAGATGACCCAGTTGGAGAATATCCATGACATAGATCCGCTGATTTTCCTTTTCTTTGCCATCAACTGTATCATTATCCTGCTTGTTTATCCGCTGCTTTTCGTGATTGAGAAACTGTTCGGATTCACATCGAATGTTACGCTCATAGAACTGTCCAACATCAACAATCCTCTGTTGCGTGAATTGGCGGAGAAGGCCCCCGGTACTTTCCAGCATTCCATGCAGGTGTCTACCCTTGCATCCGAGGCTGCCACCCGCATTAAGGCCAATCCCCAGTTGGTCCGTACCGCCGCTCTCTATCATGACATTGGCAAGATGGATGATGCCCCCTTCTTTACCGAAAACCAGAACGGTGTCAATCCTCATGACAAACTCACTCCTCAGGAGAGTGCCCACATCATTACAGGTCACGTAGAGAAAGGTCTTGAACTGGCCGATAAGTTCGGACTGCCCGAATCCATCCGCGGTTTCATTGCATCCCATCACGGAAAGGGTGTGGCCAGGTATTTCTATATCAAATACAATCAGGCGCATCCTGACCTTGAACCGGATCCGCATGATTTCAGTTACCCGGGTCCCAACCCATACTCCAAGGAGACTGCCGTCCTGATGATGGCCGATGCGGTGGAGGCCGCATCACGCAGCCTGAACGAGTATACCGAGGAGAGTATAGGAGATCTTGTAGACAAGATAATAGACACTCAGGTACAGGAGGGTTATTTCCGTGACTGCCCCATAAGCTGGCAGGAGATAAACCGGGTGAAGGAGACTTTCAAGGAGAAACTCCGCACCATGTATCACACCCGTATCAGTTACCCTGAGCCTACTGCGGGTCCGGATCAAAAGAAACAGTAATTCCGCTTACCCCTTTTTGGGACAGTGTGCTGTCAAGGGCATCGTACAGCAACTTACGGCTTTTATCAACAGAGAGTTCCAGCGGCAGTTTGACGATGATGCGCCTTATATACCTGTACTGAATCCTGGATACGGGAGGTGCATCGGGCCCCAATACTTTACTTTCACCCAGAACCGATGCCAACTCATTTCTCAATGACAGAGCCGTTCTGTCAACAGCGTCCGGCTGTGCTCCTTTTACTGTCACTGTGATGATTCGGGTATAGGGTGGGTACCCGAACGCATAACGTTCCTCCATCTGGCTCTGATAGAAAGACCCGTAGTCATTATCGCGAACCAGTTTCATGACCGGCGCATCGGGCTGACGGGTCTGTATGATAACCTTGCCCGGCACATCCTTGCGACCGGCACGTCCGGCTACCTGAGCCATCAGTTGGTATCCGCGTTCGGTTGAACGGAAATCAGGGTAACTCATCATCGAATCGGCCTGCAGTATGCCAACAACGCTCACCCTGTCAAAATCAAGTCCCTTTGATACCATCTGTGTACCAATAAGGATATCGGTGCGTCCCTCCTGGAAATCCTCCAGTATGGACTCATACCCGTTCTTGGCGGAATCCAGGTCAAGCCGTGCGGTACGTGCTCCGGGAAACAGTGCGGCAACCTCCTCCTCAATCTTTTCGGTTCCGAAACCACGGCTGCGAAGTCTGTTTCCGGAGCATTCGGGACAGACAGCCGGAACATGATAACTGCGTCCGCAGTAGTGGCAGGTGGCGGAATTAAGACTTTTGTGGAATGTGAGGCTCACGTCGCAGCAGTCACACTTCTGCACCCATCCGCAGTCCGGGCACTCCACGGTTCCGGCATATCCGCGGCGGTTGTGGAACAGTATAACCTGACGATTGCTGTCAAGTGCCTGCTTAATGCTGTCTATGAGCAGGGGAGAGAACACGCCCTGCATATATTTCTTACGTCTGAGTTCGGCGGTATCGACAATGAATATGTCCGGCATCCTGATACCGCTGTAACGCTCGGTCAGGGTAACCAGTCCGTATTTGCCTGATACGGCGTTGCTGTAACTCTCCAAAGCCGGCGTTGCGCTGCCAAGCAGGGTCTTTGCTCCGTACATCGAAGCCAGCATTATGGCGGTGTTACGTCCGTGATAACGGGGAGAGGGGTCTTCCTGCTTGAAACTGGGTTCATGTTCCTCATCAACTATTATGAGTCCCGGGTTCTGCAACGGAAGCAATACCGCCGACCGGGCACCGAGAATAAGTTTATAGGGATTGTCACCGGTAAGTCTGTTCCAGACCTCGACCCTTACATTGTCCTGACAGCGCGAATGATAGACACACATGTCGTTTCCGAAAACGCGCTGCAGCCTGTGCTCAATCTGGGTGGTCAGGGCAATCTCGGGCAACAGGTAAAGGACCTGACGTCCCTTGCTTATCTGTTCTTTTATGAGATGGATGTATATCTCGGTCTTTCCGCTGGATGTCACTCCGTGCAGCAGGCATACGTTTTTTGTCTCAAAACAGCGGTGTATATCATCCAGTGCCTTCTGCTGAGCCGTACTCAGATCAGAGGGCTGGCGCAGGGTACCCTTGAATTCCGGAAGACGGCCGGTTTCCACGTCATAGGTTTCCAGTATGCCGTTATCCTCAAGTGCATGGAAAGAAGATGATGCCGAACCGTCCAGGAGAGCCCTTTTGGTTACGGGTCTGGTCTGTGAACCGTCTTCTCTTATCCCGGACAGTTCCAGGAAGCGTTCATACAGTTCCTTCTGCCTTCTGGCTGTCTTGCCGAACTCCGGCGCCGTGTTGCTTCCCTGTCGTACGAATACCGTTATCCGGGGCTTGAACACCTGCTCCTTTGCACCCGAATCAGGACGGAGTAAGGCCGGAAGTGCGGCCTTGAATACGTCACCCGGAGGGCAGATATAGTACCTGCTCATCCATTCAATCAGTTTGAGTTGACCGGGAAGGACCGATGGGCGGGTATCGTCCAGTACACTCAGAATCTCCTTTGTCTCATGAAGGGTGGGCTTTATGTCATGGGTTCTGACAATAAGACCCGTGGTACGGCGGCTTTTACCGAAAGGAACATAAACCCTTGCCCCGGGCACTGCAAGGTGCCGGATATTGGCCGGAATGCTGTATGTGAACAGTTCATTCAGGGGTACGGGCAGTATTATGTCGGCATATATGGCCATCGGGATTGTAAAGGTATAAAAAAAGACCGGCTCCCGTTTAAGGGAACCGGTCTCAATATTTGACTCTTTTATCAGAATGTCCAGGTAAGTGAGAACTGGAGTGTGCTTGACTTGAAGTCAACAGGTTCGTTGTCTACTACGGCTCCGGGAGTGGGGTTTTCAATCACCTTTACGGCACCCTCCTTGGATACGGGAATGTTGTAGTTGATACCGGCCTGGATGTGGTTGATCAGTTTTACACCTGCACCTACATTGATACTCCATGAACTCTTCTCAAGGGCAAAATCCTTGACCTCGTTTCCGTCATTGAATGATGTGTTCAAGTCACCGATTCTGAAATCAAACTGAGGACCGGCTGCAAAATAAACTGCGGCAAAGTTTCCGAGTCCGAGTGAGTACTTGAGTGAAAGGGGGATGGAGAGTGACTGATTCTTCATAGTTGAAGTGTCAGGAAGCTCAACACCCTTCTGTGAATAGAGAGCTGCAACGTCAACTCCTATTCCTATGATGGGAACCTGAACCTCAGCCATCGGACCGAAGAAGAAACCGGTGTAACTGTCCTTACTTGATGCAGACTCTTTGGTTACGGCGGTAATGTCATTGTTTACAAGATTGAGACCACCACGCAGACCCCAGCTGAACTGAGCTGATGCGGGGATGAATGAAAGCAGTGCGAGACTGCAGACGATCAAAGTTTTTTTCATATAAACTGTCATTTAGTAGATTATTGATTATCAGAATCTCCAACTCAGTACAAACTGCACTGTCTTGTAGTCGCCGATAAGGTCTCCCATCTTCTGGAAGTCATCGGTGTTGTCGGCAATGATCTTCCATGGAACATTGAAGTTGAGCATGGCCTCCACTTTGTCGAACAGTCTCACACCGGCACCTATATTGCCTGTGGTGATGAATTTGTCGGACTCAATCTCATCGCCGTTATTGAAGTATGTCTTTACATCTCCCAGATTCACGTTCCACTGTGGTCCGAACTGACCTATTACACAGAGTTTCTGAAAACCTATCTTGACTCTGAGTGACAGAGGAATCTCAAGAAATTCCTGTCTGTAGGTCTTCTCCTGTCCCAATTCGTCAAGACCTTTCATCTTGGTCTGCTGGTAAAGGAGACCGAAATCAATTCCCAGAAGTCCGCCTTCGGCTGTCAGAGCCGGGCCGATAAAGTAACCGCTGTAGTTCTCCTTATCCTGGACGCTCTCCGTGTTGATGCGGGATATGTCATTGCTTGTAAGAGAGAGACCGCCGCGAATGTTGAATCTTGGCTGGGCTGACACACATAAGGACAGTACCGATACAGAAAGGCAAATGATGAATCTTTGTTTTCTCATATCGTTAAGGATTTAGTCGGATGCAAAGTTAACACTTTTTAATTACAAAATGTAATTTGCATATCAGTGAACAGAAAGCCTCTCTCCGCCCGATGAAGACTGACGGGGAGCACGGGGAGCCTTCTCCTTCTTCTCCTTAGGCTGTTTGGGCTCTTTCTGTTTCTTGTCAGAGGCATTATCCTTTGCATTCTCCTGAGGCTCCTGCTGTGTATCGGCCTCACTCCACAGACCGTTCTGGAAATCCTTCAACTGCTTCTCAATACGGGCTCTTTCTGCCTGCAGTTCCTCGTCAGTCTCACAATAATCCGAGAGAGGAACGTTTCTAAGGTTTGAGGTCTTGTATATGTCACCGTCATACTGACGCATTACAAAGTAGTCATCCAGTGACATGTTGCTGGTGTTGTTGTAACTGCTGGTCATTACCTGAGTCTGTCCCAGATAGGGGCTTATCTCATCGTAATTGAGCCAGAACATAGGATATGCGGTGGGCTTGTCACCGAATCCGCCTTGCATCAGGACAGGGCAGATGGCAGTCACCTTGATCTGATAATTGGACAGTTTGTCCAGATAATGGCTCTCCTTGATGTAATACTTGCCGATGTCACGGCTGGGTATATCTATTATATACTTGCCTTTATCATCTTTCTTGTAGTCGATATAGAACTTGTCAAGTATGCTCTCCAGATCAATCTCATTGTCCGGAGTAAACAACTCGTTACCGTCCAGACGATACTCGTATGCCTTTATCTTACCGTCCTGAATAAGACTCAGTATCAGCGTAAAGAAGTTTACACGGTCACCCAGAGGCTCCTCGGGATAATAGAGAGCGGCGTTTTTCTCCTTCTGGAGATCCAGTTCACGGTAAATGTCACGTCTCCATGTAAGGTCTGTAGGCATGGCGGTCTGTGCTGTATATTGTGAACGGGCACGTTCGGACAGGGTTACTGCCGTGGGGCTCTTTTCGGCCTCTTTCTGAGCCTGCTGTTCCTGGAGTCTGCGTGTGGGCTGTGCACCTGCCATGGTTGCCATAGCCAATGTAAGAAACAATAGAACAATCTTTTTCATATCGTTGTCTCCTTTTTTATCAGTTTATAATAACCTCAAGGGCTGTGTTGAGCTGACGCTCTATACCGTCAGGACCGACAGCCTTTACGCGTTGTATGTAGAAACGCTTGCCGCGTCCCAACTGGTCAAACACCCTCTTCTGGCGGTTTGAGAAACGCGTTCCGTCCGATATCTCGGGAACGGCGTTACCGCTGTTGTCAAAGAACGTGGTCTCAAAGCTTATAACACGGAATCCTATGTTGAGCAGACCGTCATCAATGGCGGCTACTATACCGTCGGCAGCCTGCAGGTTCTTCTTGGATATAGGTGTACCGCCTCCACGGTAACGCTGTGTGTTGCCGTTCTCGTCCTTATACTCTATGAACGGTGTGGGGTCGGGGAGTTGGCGTACGCGGAATGCATACTCTCCCATGCTCTGCTGGCGTCCCTCCTGATTGGCAGTGACTGCTATTACAACATCCTCGCCAACGCTCGTGGGCTTGCAGATGAATCCGTTGCCGCTGCGTGTAAGGGTTCCGCCTCCGTTCTTGAGTCGGGCCGATATCATATTGCTGGGTACGCCGGGTACTGAAATGCTTATGGGGTTGTCATATCCGGCATAAAGCACATTCATCATTGTGGCCGATACGGTGGCCAGAGGTGATACTACCGAGTAGCTCTGTGTAAAGTCGCGGCGTATGATACCGTTGCCAGAATTCAGTTCCATGTAACCGGAAAGGGTATAGTCACCGGTCCTGGTTGCGGGGACTTCATACCAGCCGTCCTCGGAGTCAATCTTACGGCCGTCAATGTATATGGCGGGGCGTGCGGTAGAGTCAACGGCAGCCATTATGATGCGGGCCTTGAATGAGTTACCCTGTACCACGTTCTGTGAGGTGGGTATCACGTAGGCATTTATTGCGTTTACACGCAGGTCACCTACGTCAATGTTGTTTACCAGAGTGTGCAAAACCTCACCCTCTGCATAGCGTACATCGTTCTGCAGTTTGGTGAGCATGGTGATGGCTGCAGCCACGGGCATGTTCTCATAGTTGTACTCCTGCCAGTTCTTGCCCAGTGAGCCAACCTTGAGAGGTACCTCTGTACTGAAGTTGTTGCTTATAATATCTCTCTGGGTGGGGTCATCGACCATCTCCAGAATCCTTTCGCGATAGTTGTTGATGGCATTGTAAAGCATACCTCCCTTTCCGCGTGAGGGGTGGAGCATAACCTGTGTGGCGGCCTCCAGGTCCTCGCGGTTGTGTATATCGTTCACATCGGCATCCTTGCCGTCGGCCTCAATGGCAATGAGTCTCTTGAGTTCATCGGCAAAATTGAACAATGAGTCCGATATCTGCTTTACATAGAGTGCCTTGCCGTACCATTCACCCACTTTCTCGTGGTTCATGGAATCGGCGGCGGCAAACTCGCGGTATGCCCTGTCGTTCTGGAGTGTGGCATTGGAGGTACTCTTGCTGAGACTCTCCTCCACTATCCTGAAACCGTTCAGCACGTCCGATGACACATTCATGGCAAGCATCGCCAGAAGGACGATGTACATGAGGTTGATCATCTTCTGACGCGCCGATGGCGGTCTTTCATTCGTTTTCTTTCTGCTCATAGCATTTTACTTGGCTCCCATCTGGGAATTCACTTTCATGGCCTCAATCATGCGCGCATAAACGCGGTTGAGTTCTTCAATCTGATCCACCATCTGTCTGGTCTGCTCGCTTACCTTATCCAGATTCTCCATCTGGGTGCTGGCAGACTTAAGGTGCATCTGGTAGAATGTGTTGATGCTTATGAGGTTGCGAGAAAGCTGCTCAATCTCCTCCGAGCTCTGCTCCATTTTCTCTGAATGACGGCACATCTGTTCCATCTTGAGTGTCAGGTCATGGACACGTGCTATGTAATCCTGAGTGATGTTTTCCACACCGTCTGTGTTGAGTGTGCCTGCAACCCCGGTGCTCACAGGAGCCTGCTGTACCGGCTGCGGCTCAACACTCTGCGGTGCCGGGTTGTTTATGATGATGTTGCCGCGAACGCGCGGAGCCTCATAATCATCCTCCTCATCACCCTGGTTGGGGATGAACGGCTTTTCAAAACCTGAGATAAAGAATACCAGAACCTCTGTGCCCATACCTATGAACAGCATCAGGTTGGCTCCCTTTATGTGGGTCAGTTTAAACAGTGCACCTAAAATAACGACTGCTGCACCCCAACTATACAGATAGTTCAGGAGGATTCTGCCCTTGGGTGAATCCAGAAAGTCCTGTATACGTGTCAGAAGACCTTTTTTCTCTATATTTTCCATATCAAATGATTTTCTAAGTTATTTGCGGCCCTTGGATGTAGAGGCGGTGCCTACCTGTGTGCGTACGCAGCGGAAACCTATGTATGAGCGCTGCTCGTTCTGGTATTCATATGTACGCCATGAAGACTCGATGAACTTCTCGGGGTCCTTCCATGAACCGCCGCGCAAAGCCTTTTTCTTCATGTAGTACGGATCCTCAACAGCTGCGTTGTAGTAAAGTTCGGGATTCATGTCATTCATCTGGAGAATACCCGCCTCGGTGTATGTGGTCGATGTCCATTCGGCCACGTTGCCGGCCATGTCGTACAGTCCGTTTGAATTTGGCTTGTAAGAACCTACTTTAGTGGTTATCAGGCTTCCGTCCTTGGTATAATTACCGCGTTCGGGCTTGAAATTGGCATAATAGCAACCTTCATCATCCTTTGATCCGCTGGTCTTCCAGGGATATCGGTTGTTCTCCCGTCCGCGGGCTGCGAACTCCCATTCAGCCTCTGTGGGAAGGCGGTAACGCTGCACATATTTGGCCTGGGCACCAAGACCGGCCAGCAGGAACTCCGTACGCCATGCGCAGAATGCGTTAGCCTGCTCCCAACTTACACCCACTACCGGGTAGTCATTATAGTTGGGATGGTTAAAGTAGAGACGCATGTAGGTCTCGTTGTTTGCATTGGGGAAATCATTCACCCAGCATGTTGTGTCAGGGAAGATGTTTACGATGTAAGTGTTTACAAAATCATAAAGGCTGCTCAACTCACGGTTGATGGTCTTGCGTACGATGTTTCCGTTATCATCAATGTATGCGGTATCCTTGGATATCATAACCTTCTCTGCGGATGCCTCCTGATCAGTGTTGCGGAACCTGTCGTTGGGATCCAACTGGTTCTTCCTGAGTGCAGCCTGAGTGTAGTCAAACAGTTCATAACGATAGTTGAGCTGCTTTACGTCCAGCATCTTCTCGCCCGTGATGGGGTGACGGTAGTACAGGCTTTCAATGGCTCTCTGCTGGTCCTCATTAGGCTTTTTCCATGGAATGGGCTTGTTCCAGTTGAGATGCGGTGTGACGGGCTCGCCGTACTTGTCCTCGGTAATCATGAATGACTCGTCGCCGCCGTAAGCGGGATCGGCCAGACGTGTACGGATGATGGAATCGCGTACCCACTCTACAAACTGGCGGTACTTGGCGTTTGATACCTCTTTCTCATCCATCCAGAATGACTCTACCGATATCTCTTTGGTGGGAGCGTTTGAACCCCACAGACTGTCGTTTCCTTCTTCACCTATTTTGAGAGATCCTCTCTTGACAAGCACCATGCCGTATGGTACGGGCTCACGCAGTGCCGTCTGTGAAGAACCGGTTACCTCACCGCCGTTACCACCGGCATAGCCGCTGCTGGTGCATGACTGTGTCATTGCAATAACTGCCATGAGGCCACTCAGAACAATGTTTTTCAGTTTCATTGTATATCAATTATAAATACCTTACACTTTTATGTACGTTCTTTCCTTTCTTAAAGAGGTCCAGATCGGTCTGCCAACTTACCGTCAGGTCATGACTGCCCTTGAGCGCACCCACACCGCTGGTGTAGAATTCGTAGGCATAACCTATCAGAACATCCCTAACCTTGCCTCCAACCATAGCCGAAACAGATATTCCGGGACTGTAGGTGGCTCCCATGTACAACATGGTTGTCTGGTATTGGTAATAACCTCTTACCGACATATCCACCCTCCAGAAGTCTATATCGCTCTGTACCAGGAAGCACGGCTGTACCCATAATAACGGATTTCTGAGTCCGATATTGCATCCGCCGGTGAAATATAACGTAGGTTTGATATCCATATCTATGTTTTTCCCGTCGGTTTTACCCAATTCCAGATGGGGGAAATTGAGATGTTGGGCCGATGCTCCAGCCCAGAATTCTCCTCTCACGTAGAGAATGCCGGCTCCCAGGTCGCCCGTAGTACCCCGTTCGTTTCCTGCAGGGAACGCGGGATCGTTCTGAGTCTCCATCTTGAGTCTTCCTCCGTTGAATTCCTGTGACATCACACCTCCCTGAACACCTATGTTCATCCATCCCTTACCCATACCTATTTTATATGCATAGTCAATCAGGAGGCGACGGTTGGTGAACAGACCCAGGGTCTCGTTGAGCAGGGCAACGCCGAGCGAGTTCCTGTACTCGCCGAAAGGAACAGGAGTGTTGGCCCCTATGAACATTGTCACGGGGGCATGGGTGTATCCTGCCATCTGCATGGAGAGTGATCCCACCACGTTGGTCCTGCCGTTACGGTTCATAGCGGCAGGGTTATAGTAGTTCTCCACCTCAAGAAAGTTGTTGAAGTGTGCATCACTCTGTGCCGTAACATTCAGAATTACAGCAGGACAGAGTAACAATACTAAGGAAACGAGACGTTTCATAGTGTTCATCCACTTCAATAACGGCAAAATTTCTCCATTATTTTTGCTCTTGATGAAATTTTATCTAATTTTGCGCCGCTTATTCCCAAAGAAAAAGTCAGAACTAAATAAAAATAAAGAACTTAAAATGATTATTGTTCCCGTTAAGGAGGGTGAGAACATAGAGCGCGCCCTCAAGAAATTCAAGAGAAAGTATGAAAAGACCGGCGTTGTAAAAGAACTCCGTCGCCGTCAGCAGTTTGACAAACCCTCTGAACTCAAGCGTCTCAAGATGGAGCACGCCATCTACGTTCAGAAACTGCAGCAGAACGAAGAGTAAAAAAAACCGGCAGTTCTTGCTTTTTGGTTTTTTCTTTCATATATTCGTCTTTGAATCCGTTCAGAGACGAATTTTGTTATGTATATAGACCAGTTTACGGATTATCTCAGGCTGGAGAGAAACTATTCTCCCAGAACCGTTGCCAGTTACCGCAGGGACCTTGTCCTTTTCCAAGGTTTCCTCAAGGAGACTGACCCTGAACTGGATCTGCTTACTGCCGACAGGGATGTAGTGCGTCTTTGGGTAGTGGAGATGATGGATAAGGGTGAGAAATCCACCACCGTCAACCGCAAACTGAGCACACTGCGTTCGTTCTACCGTTTCCTGCGCATCAAAGGCGTCACGGATAAATCACCTGTTCAGGGGGTTAAGGGACCCAAGAACAAGAAACCTCTCCCTCAGTTTGTCAAGGAGTCCGAAATGGATGAATTGCTGGACGATGAGAATCTGAATCTGGGAGAAGGTTTCATAGGAATAAGGAACAGGACTGTGATAGCCGTCTTTTATGAGACCGGCATGCGTATGGCAGAACTGATCGGGCTGGATGACAGGGATATAGATTTCGGCACACGTACAATCAAGGTGACCGGTAAACGTGACAAACAGCGTTTCATCCCGTTCGGGGATGACCTTGACAAGCGTCTGCACGAGTATCTTGACGCCCGGACGCAAGCGTTCGGCCAGAGTAACGGAGCGTTCTTTCTCAGTCAAAAAGGAGAGCGTATTCCGCGGCATCAGGTCTATCTGTTGGTAAAAGACGCCCTGAGCAAGGTATCGGATGTATCCAAGAAGAGTCCTCACGTGCTCCGTCATACATTCGCCACCTCCATGCTCAACCATGACGCCGAACTCGGCGCCGTCAAGGAGTTGCTGGGGCACAACAGTCTGCAGACTACCGAGATCTACGTACATACCACATTCCAGGAACTGAAGGAAATATATAAACAGGCTCATCCAAGGGCCTAAAACAAAAAGACTATGGAAACTAAGATTAAGGCGTTGCATTTTACTGCAACAGAACAGCTTCAGGCGTTCATCGAGAAGAAGTGTGCCAAACTGGAAAGAGTACACGAGTTGATTCAGAAGGTTGAGGTTACCCTGAAAGTAGTCAAGCCGGAGACAGCATTGAACAAACAGGCAAGCATTGACGTTACCATTCCGAACGGAGAGTTTTTTGCAGAGAAGACCTGTGATTCTTTTGAGGAAGCAGTGGACGGTTGCCTTGACGCACTGACCAGACAACTCAAGAAAAACAAGGAAAAACTGCGTGAGAAGTAAAAAACAAACCGAATTTTTTTGTTCGGAAAGAAAATTGAAATATCTTTGCACCCGCTCTTCGCTTCAGGCCGAGGGGCGGGTTCTTTGAAACTATGTATGCCGCTATGGCTCAATGGTAGAGCAACGCACTTGTAATGCGTAGGTTGTTGGTTCGATTCCGACTAGCGGCTCCAGTAGGGTGAATTCCAGAGTGGCCAAATGGGGCAGACTGTAAATCTGCTGTCTCTCGACTTCGGTGGTTCGAATCCATCTTCACCCACAAGGCAGGACTTGACGATGCCGGGTAACCGGTGCCTGCGGTTCTTCTTGAAACCACCTTATTTAATATGGAAGGTCAGGAGATACAATCGTGACAAACCAAAGTTGCGGGAATAGCTCAGTTGATAGAGCATTAGCCTTCCAAGCTGAGGGTCGCGGGTTTGAGTCCCGTTTCCCGCTCCAGATTTGTCGCTGTTATAGCTCAGCTGGTAGAGCGCATCCTTGGTAAGGATGAGGTCCCCGGTTCAAATCCGGGTAACAGCTCAATTTGATAGAGGATAGGAGGAGACCGCCCTGGCGGGAGCCTTTTTGTAGTTGACATCAAGTTCATAATCAATAAAATAGCTTTAAACTATGGCAAAAGAGACATTTGTGCGCACGAAACCGCACGTAAACATTGGTACTATCGGTCACGTTGACCACGGTAAGACTACCCTGACTGCTGCTATCACCAAGGTATTGGCTGAGAGAGTATCAGGTAACGCTGACAAGATCAAGTCATTTGATCAGATTGATAACGCACCTGAGGAGAAGGAGCGTGGTATAACCATCAACACCGCTCACGTTGAGTACGAGACTGAGAATCGTCACTACGCTCACGTTGACTGCCCGGGTCACGCCGACTATGTAAAGAACATGGTTACCGGTGCTGCTCAGATGGATGGTGCTATCGTTGTTGTAGCTGCTACTGATGGTCCGATGCCTCAGACTCGTGAGCACATCCTGCTCGCCCGTCAGGTGAACGTTCCCCGTCTGGTTGTATTCCTGAACAAGTGCGATTCTCCCGATGTTGACTCAGAGATGATCGACCTCGTTGAGATGGAGATGCGTGAGCTTCTCGACGCTTATGAGTTCGACGGTGACAATACTCCTATCATCCGTGGTTCTGCCCTTGGTGCCCTGAACGGCGTTAAGGAGTGGGAGGACAAGGTAATGGAGCTGATGGCTGCTGTTGACGAGTGGATTCCTCTGCCTCCGCGTGCTGTTGATCAGCCGTTCTTGATGCCTGTTGAGGACGTATTCTCAATCACTGGCCGTGGTACAGTTGCTACCGGTCGTATCGAGACTGGTGTTGTTAAGGTAGGTGACAAGGTTGAGATCCTTGGTCTTGCTTAGAAGAAAGAGACAACCGTTACCGGTGTTGAGATGTTCCGTAAGCTCCTTGAGCAGGGCGAGGCTGGTGATAACGTAGGTCTGCTGCTCCGTGGTATTGAGAAGACTGAGATCAAGCGCGGTATGGTTCTTTGCCATCCGGGTCAGATCAAGCCTCACACCACTTTCAAGGCTTCTATCTATGTACTGACTCAGAAGGAGGGTGGTCGTCACACCTCATTCCGTAACAAGTATCGTCCTCAGTTCTACATCCGTACAATGGACTGCACCGGTGAGATCACTCTCCCCGAGGGAACTGAGATGGTAATGCCTGGTGATAACGTAGAGATCACCGTTACCCTGATCTATCCTGTTGCTATCAACGTAGGTCTGCGTTTCGCTATCCGTGAGGGCGGCCGTACCGTTGGTTCAGGTCAGATCACTGCAATCGTTGACTAATTGATTGTAAGATAAATGTCAGTCCCAAGCGTGGGACTGACATTACCTACGGGTGTAGCTCAGTTGGTAGAGCATCGGTCTCCAAAACCGAGTGTCGAGAGTTCGAGCCTTTCCACCCGTGCAAGTAAAAAAAAGAACTATGTTCAGGAATTTCATTAATAACTGTAAGGAATCTTACAACGAGCTTGTCCATAAGACAACATGGCCCACTGGCAAAGAACTGGCCAGCAGCGCAGTCATCGTTTTAGTTGCTTCCCTGATGATTGCCGTTGTTGTTTACCTCATGGATAAATTCTTCCAGGTGATAATGACAAATATTATCTACCCCTAATCGTTGAGAAATGGCAGAAGTAGAGAAGAAATGGTATGTCCTCAAGGCTATCAGCGGTAAGGAACTCAAGGTAAAGGAATATCTTGAGGCCGATACCCGCAATAACAAGCTTGAGGAATTCATTGGCCAGGTGCTTATCCCTACAGAGAAGGTGGTTAAGGTCCAGAACGGCAAACGTGTCGTTAAGGAGCGCAGTTACCTTCCGGGTTATGTCCTCGTAGAGGCTGCCCTTGTAGGTGAGATAAAGCAGCGCCTCAGAAGCTGCCCCAACGTTTTGGGTTTTCTTGGAGGAATGGATAATCCGACGCCTCTCCGTCCCTCAGAAGTGAGCAGGATTCTCGGTTCAGCGAATGAACTGGAAGAGACGCAGGAGGAGGTTCTTGTACCGTTCACTGTAGGCGAAACAGTGAAGGTTACCTTCGGACCGTTTTCAGGCTTCAATGGTGTCATTGAAGAAGTTGACGATCAAAAGAAGAAGCTCAAGGTCATGGTCAAGATCTTTGGTCGCAAGACCCCTATAGATCTTGGTTTTATGCAAGTGGAGAAAATGTAAGCCGCCTGTTACCAGGCTTACGCATCTCCGTATAGTGTTTACATATAATTTTTTTGGAAAATGGCAAAAGAAGTTGCTGGATTAATCAAATTACAGATTAAAGGAGGCGCAGCAAACCCATCACCTCCCGTAGGACCGGCTCTCGGTTCAAAGGGCTTGAACATAATGGAGTTTTGCAAGCAGTTCAACGCCAGAACCCAGGACAAATCAGGTAAGACCCTGCCGGTGATCATCACATATTACAGTGATAAATCATTCGACTTCGTCATCAAGACTCCTCCTGTAGCAATTCAGTTGCTCGAGGCTTCACGTGCAAAGGGCGGTTCACCCGAACCTAACCGTAAGAAAGTGGCTTCAGTAACCAAGGCTCAGGTAGAAGCGATTGCTCAGGACAAGATGCCCGACCTGAACTGTTTCACACTGGAATCAGCTATCTCAATGGTAGCCGGTACCGCAAGAAGCATGGGTATCACAGTCAAGGACTAAACCTGGCATTCACTTAAAAAAAGTTTTAAGAAATGGGTAAACTGACTAAAAACCAAAAGAGTGTCGCTTCTAAGATAGAAGCCGGCAAGGCATATACCCTCAAGGAGGCATCTCAGCTGGTCAAGGATATCACCACAACCAAGTTCGACGCATCAGTAGACATTGATGTCCGTCTTGGTGTTGATCCCCGTAAGGCCAACCAGATGGTCCGTGGCGTGGTGTCTCTTCCCAACGGTACAGGTAAGGTTACCAGAGTTCTTGCACTCTGCACTCCCGATCAGGAGGCAGCTGCAAAGGAGGCTGGTGCTGACTATGTAGGTTTTGAGGAGTACATCGAGAAGATCAAGGGTGGTTGGACTGATATTGATGTTATCATCACCCAGCCCGCCCTGATGGGTAAGCTCGGTCCTCTTGGCCGTGTACTGGGTCCCCGCGGACTCATGCCGAACCCCAAGAGCGGTACAGTAACAATGGATGTTGCCAAAGCTGTCAAGGAGGTCAAGCAAGGTAAGATTGACTTCAAGGTTGACAAGAGCGGTATCGTCCACACTTCAATCGGTAAGGTTTCATTCACCGCCGATGCTATCAGAGAGAATGCAAAAGAGTTCATTGATACCATTATCAAACTGAAACCTTCTGCAGCCAAAGGTACTTACATAAAGAGTCTTTATCTTTCAAGCACCATGAGTAAGGGTATCAAGATTGATACTAAGTCTTTTGATGAATAATACTGAGGAATCATGAAGAAAGAAGATAAAGCACTTGTAATAGAGTCTCTGAAGCAGACCATCCAGAACTACTCAGCTTTCTACCTGGTTGACGTAACCGGTCTTGATTCGACCGCTACAAGCGACCTTCGCAGAAAGTGCTTCAAGAGTGAGGTTAAGATGGTTGTTGTCAAGAATACCCTTCTTCAGAAGGCACTGGATCAGCTTGATGTTGACTACTCACCGCTGTATGACTCTCTCAAGGGTACAACAGCCCTGATGCTGGCCAACTCAGCCAATGCTCCTGCCAAACTGCTGAAGGATGTAACTGACAAGAAAACCGGTATCCCGGGCCTCAAGGCTGCTTACGCAGAGGAGAGCTTCTACATCGGAGCAAACCAGCTGGAGGCACTGGTCAATATCAAGAGCAAGAAGGAACTCATCGCCGACGTTATTGCACTTCTGCAGTCACCGGCAAAGACCGTTATTTCTGCTCTGCAGTCTGGTGGCAACACCATCCACGGAGTCCTCAAGACTCTTGGAGAAAGAGAGAACTAATTATTCAAAACAAAGTAACAAACCTATTAAAATTATACAACAATGGCTGATTTGAAAGCATTAGCAGAAGAACTGGTTAACCTTACCGTTAAGGAGGTCAACGAACTCGCAACCATCCTGAAGGATGAATATGGAATTGAACCCGCTGCCGCAGCTGTAGCTGTAGCCGCTGCTGGTCCTGCCGCTGCTGGCGCTGAGGCTGCAGAGGAGAAGTCTTCATTCGACGTAGTACTGAAGGGCTTTGGCGCAAACAAGCTTGCTGTCGTTAAGGCAGTTAAGGAGGCTTGCGGTCTTGGTCTGAAGGAGGCTAAGGATCTGGTTGACGCTGCTCCCAGTGTAGTTAAGGAAGGTCTCGCCAAGAACGAAGCCGAGTCAATGAAGAAGACTCTGGAAGAGGCTGGCGCAGAAGTTGAGCTTAAGTAACTTCTTTTGAGACCTGCCATACTGCAGGTAAAACGGTTAAGTAACCCCGACGACAGCCAATTTGGGCTGTCTAGGGTACTTAACCTTTTTGTGCGTTAAAGAATCAAGTTCCTTAATAACCTCCCCTATATGTCTTCAAACACTGATAATCAGAGAATAAATTTCGCTTCCGTAAGGAACCCGATGCCGTGTCCTGATTTCCTTGAAGTTCAGCTCAAATCTTTCAAGGATTTCCTCCAGTTGGACACACCACCTGAAAAGCGCAAGAACGAAGGACTCTATAAAGTTTTCTCAGAGAACTTCCCCATAGCCGATACCAGGAATAACTTTGTCCTGGAATTTCTGGACTATTACATTGACCCGCCCCGCTACACCATTGAGGAGTGTCTGGAGCACGGTCTTACCTATAGCGTACCTTTGAAGGCCAAGTTGAAACTGTATTGCACCGATCCCGATCACGAGGATTTTGATACAGTCATTCAGGATGTATTCCTTGGCCCGATTCCGTACATGACAGCACAGGGTACTTTCGTTATCAACGGAGCCGAGCGTGTAGTTGTATCACAGTTGCACCGTTCACCCGGCGTGTTCTTCGGACAGAGCCAGCACTCTAACGGAACACAACTCTATTCGGCCCGTATCATCCCGTTCAAGGGCTCATGGATCGAGTTCGCAACAGACATCAACAACGTGATGTATGCTTACATCGACCGTAAGAAGAAACTTCCTGTTACCACGTTGCTTCGTGCCATCGGTTTTGAGACTGATAAGGACATCGTGGATATCTTTGACCTGGCCGAGGAGGTAAAGGTTAACAAGACCAACCTTAAGAAGTGCATCGGACGCAAACTCGCCGCAAGAGTTCTCAGAACCCGCATTGAGGACTTTGTTGACTCAGATACCGGTGAGGTTGTATCAATTGACCGTCACGAGGTTGTTGTTGACCGCGAGGCCGAACTCAACGAGGATAACATCAACGATATACTTGAGTCCGGTCTGGAGACTATCCTGCTCCACAAGGAGACAGAGGGTCAGTCAGACTACTCAATCATATTCAACACACTGCAGAAGGATCCTTGCAACTCGGAGAAGGAGGCTGTCCTCTACATCTACCGTCAGTTGCGTAACGCTGATCCTGCTGATGATTCCAGCGCACGTGAGGTAATCAACAACCTCTTCTTCTCAGAGAAGCGTTATGACCTGGGTGAGGTTGGCCGTTACCGCGTAAACCGCAAGTTGGGTCTTACCACCGACATGAGCATCGGTGTTCTGACCAAGGAGGATATCATAGAGATTATCAAGTATCTTATTGAACTTGTTAATTCACACGCTGTGGTCGATGATATCGATCACCTGTCAAACCGTCGTGTACGTACCGTTGGTGAGCAGCTCTCCAACCAGTTCGCCATTGGTCTGGCCCGTATGGCCCGTACCATCCGCGAGCGTATGAACGTACGTGACAATGAGGTCTTCACTCCGACAGACCTTATCAACGCCAAGACAGTATCGGCCGTGATCAACTCGTTCTTCGGTACCAACGCACTGTCACAGTTCATGGACCAGACCAATCCTCTGGCCGAAATCACTCACAAGCGCCGTATGTCCGCCCTTGGACCTGGCGGTCTGTCTCGTGAGCGTGCCGGATTCGAGGTCCGTGACGTACACTATACACACTATGGCCGTCTCTGCCCGATCGAGACTCCTGAAGGACCTAACATCGGTCTTATCTCATCTCTCTGTATCTACGCAAAGATCAATGACCTGGGATTCATCGAGACTCCGTACCGTAAGGTTAAGGACTGCCATGTAAACCTGAACAACGACGAGGTTCAGTACCTCACAGCCGAGGAGGAAGAGGGTGTAATCATCGGTCAGGGTAACGCTCCTTACGATGAGAACGGTAAGTTTATCCGCAATCGCGTAAAGGCACGTCGTGACGCTGATTTCCCTGTTGTTCCGCCCGAAGAGGTTGAACTCATGGACGTATCGCCCCAGCAGATCGCTTCAATCGCTGCTGCCCTGATTCCGTTCCTGGAGCACGATGATGCCAACCGTGCCCTGATGGGATCTAACATGATGCGCCAGGCAGTACCTCTTATGCGTACCGAGGCTCCTATCGTTGGAACCGGTATCGAGAAGCAGCTTGCCGAGGATTCACGTACACAGATTACCGCCGAGGGTGACGGTACCGTAACATATGTTGATGCAGCTTATATCCGCATACTCTATGATCGCACCGAGGACGAGGAGTTTGTAAGCTTCGAGCCCGCCGAGAAGGAGTACAAGCTGCCCAAGTTCCGTCGTACCAACCAGAACATGACCATTGACCTGCGTCCTATCTGCGAGGTTGGTCAGCGTGTAAAGGCCGGTGACATCCTTACCGAGGGTTACTCAACCCAGAACGGTGAGTTGGCACTGGGTAAGAACCTGCTGGTTGCCTACATGCCTTGGAAGGGTTACAACTATGAGGATGCCATCGTACTTAACGAGCGCGTTGTACGTGAGGATATTCTTACTTCTGTACATGTTGAGGAGTTCATCCTTGAGGTTCGCGAGACAAAGCGCGGCATGGAGGAACTCACCAATGATATACCTAACGTGAGCGATGATGCCACCAAGGATCTGGATGAGAACGGTATTGTACGTATCGGTGCCTACATCCAGCCGGGTGATATCCTGATCGGTAAGATCACTCCTAAGGGTGAGTCCGATCCTTCACCCGAAGAGAAACTGCTGCGCGCCATATTCGGTGACAAGGCCGGTGACGTTAAGGATGCTTCTCTCAAGGCTTCTCCCTCTCTTAAGGGTGTGGTAATAGACAAGAAACTGTTTGCCCGCGCCGTCAAGACCCGTACATCACGTCAAGCTGACAAAGCCCGTCTTCCGATGATAGACGAGGAATTTACGGATAAGGTAAACGAACTTAAGGGTATTCTGGTTAAGAAACTCGTCACCCTTACAACCAACAAGGTATCACAGGGCGTATTCGACCTGCTCGGTACTGAGGTTATCGCCAAGGGTCAGCGTTTCTCAAAGCAGATACTTGAGGCTATAGATTACTCTTCTGTTCAGTCTGACAACTGGACATCAGACGCTCACACCAACGAGCTTATTTCAAAACTTATCGTGAACTTCCTGCGTAAGTACAAAGAGTACGATGCAGAGAACAAACGTAAGAAGTTTGCTCTTACCATCGGCGATGAACTGCCCTCAGGCATCATCCAGATGGCTAAGGTTTACGTTGCCAAGAAACGTAAGATAGGTGTAGGTGATAAGATGGCCGGCCGTCACGGTAACAAGGGTATCGTATCCCGCGTGGTTAAGCAGGAGGATATGCCGTTCCTGGCCGATGGTACTCCCGTCGATATCGTTCTGAACCCGCTGGGTGTGCCTTCACGTATGAACATCGGACAGATATTCGAGACTGTTCTCGGCCACGCCGGCCGTGAACTGGGTGTCAAGTTCGCCACCCCGATATTTGACGGTGCTACCATAGATGATCTTAATGAATGGACAGATAAGGCAGGTCTGCCGCGTTACGGTAAGACTCAGCTTTATGACGGCGGCACAGGTGAGCCGTTTGACCAGTGCGCAACAGTAGGTGTTACCTATATGCTTAAGTTGGGTCACATGGTCGAGGACAAGATGCACGCCCGTTCAATCGGTCCGTACTCTCTCATTACTCAGCAGCCGCTTGGCGGTAAGGCCCAGTTCGGTGGTCAGCGTTTCGGTGAGATGGAGGTTTGGGCTCTTGAGGCATTCGGTGCATCACACGTGCTCCAGGAGATCCTGACTATCAAGTCTGATGACGTTACCGGCCGTTCAAAGGCATATGAGGCTATTGTGAAAGGTGATCCGATGCCCACACCGGGTATCCCCGAATCTCTCAACGTGCTTCTGCATGAGTTGCGTGGTTTGGGTCTTAGCATCAATCTTGAGTAATCATTATTAAAAGTAAGAAGCTATGCCTTTCAAAAAAGATACAAAGATCAAGAACAATTTCTCAAAGATAACCATCAGTCTTGCTTCACCCGAGGAGATACTGACTAACTCCAGCGGTGAGGTGCTGAAACCTGAGACCATCAACTACCGTACATACAAGCCCGAGCGCGACGGTCTGTTCTGCGAGCGTATATTCGGTCCTGTAAAGGATTACGAGTGCCATTGCGGAAAGTATAAGAGAATCCGTTACAAAGGTATCGTGTGCGAGCGTTGCGGTGTGGAGGTAACAGAGAAGAAGGTACGTCGTGAGCGTATGGGTCACATCCAGCTGGTTGTTCCCGTAGCACACATCTGGTATTTCCGTTCACTCCCCAACAAGATTGGTTATCTGCTTGGTATTCCTACCAAGATGCTTGACTCAATCATCTATTACGAGCGTTACATCGTAATAAACAAGGGTGCATGGGATGATCCTCTCAAGGATTCCCGCAAGGCCGATGAGCCTATCCTTCTGACTGAGGACGAGTATCTGGATATCATTGACAAACTGCCCAAGGAGAACCAGATGCTGGATGACAGCGATCCTGACAAGTTCGTTGCCAAGATGGGTGCCGAGGCTATCTATGACCTTCTGTGCAAGTTGGATCTGGATAAACTCTCCTATCAGCTCCGTGAGAGAGCCAATGATGAGAAGACCACAATGCAGCGTAAGACCGAGGCCCTCAAGCGCCTTCAGATCGTGGAGTCTTTCCGTTCATCACGTGACATCAACCGCCCCGAGTGGATGATTCTCAAGGTTGTTCCGGTTACTCCTCCCGAACTGCGTCCTCTGGTTCCTCTGGATGGCGGCCGTTTCGCTACATCAGACCTTAACGAACTCTATCGTAGGGTTATCATCCGTAACAACCGTCTTAAGAGACTTATAGAGATAAAGGCTCCTGAGGTTATCCTGCGTAACGAGAAGCGTATGCTGCAGGAGGCTGTAGACAGCCTGTTTGACAACAGCCGCAAGGCCAGCGCCGTAAAGAGCGAGGCCAACCGTCCGCTCAAGTCACTCTCTGACTCACTCAAGGGTAAGCAGGGTCGTTTCCGTCAGAACCTTCTGGGTAAGCGTGTTGACTACTCTGCACGTTCAGTTATCGTTGTAGGTCCTGAGCTTAAGATGGGTGAGTGCGGTATTCCTAAGCTGATGGCTGCCGAACTTTACAAGCCGTTCATCATCCGCAAGCTCATTGAGCGCGGTATCGTGAAGACCGTAAAGTCTGCCAAGAAGATTGTAGACCGCAAGGATCCTATAGTATGGGATATTCTGGAATACGTAATGAAGGGTCACCCCGTTCTGCTGAACCGTGCTCCTACACTGCACCGTCTGGGTATCCAGGCATTCCAGCCCAAGATGATTGAGGGTAAGGCTATCCAGTTGCACCCGCTGGCTTGTACCGCTTTCAACGCCGACTTTGACGGTGACCAGATGGCTGTACACCTCCCGCTCAGCAACGAGGCCGTACTTGAGGCTCAGATGCTCATGCTTCAGTCACACAATATCCTGAACCCTGCCAACGGTGCTCCTATCACAGTGCCCGCACAGGATATGGTTTTGGGTCTGTACTACATTACAAAACTCCGTCGTTCCGTTAAGGATGCCGATGGTAACTATATCGAGAAGGTTAAGGGTGAGGGTCTGACATTCTACGGACCCGAGGAGGCTCTTATCGCTTACAACGAGGGTAAGGTTGATATCCATGCTGTTGTCAAGGTTATGGTAAATGACATTGACGAGCAGGGCAGCCCCATCACTCACCTGGTTGAGACTTCAGTAGGTCGTGTCATCGTTAACGAGTTGGTACCTGATGAGGTTGGTTACATCAACTACATCATATCAAAGAAGACCCTGCGTGACCTTATATCGGATGTTATCAAGAAGGTCGGTGTAGCCCGCGCCTGCGAGTTCCTTGACGGAATCAAGAACCTGGGTTATAAGATGGCCTTCCAGGGCGGTCTGTCATTCAACCTTAACGATATCATCATTCCTAAGGAGAAGCAGGAACTTGTTGCCAAGGGTAATGAGGAGGTTGAAGGTATCATGGCTGAGTATAACATGGGTCTTATCACCGATAACGAGCGTTACAACAAGGTTATCGATGTTTGGACACACGTTAACGAGAACCTGTCAAAGGTTCTGATGAAGACCATCTCTAATGATGACCAGGGCTTCAACTCAGTATATATGATGCTTGACTCAGGTGCCCGTGGATCTAAGGAGCAGATCCGTCAGCTGTCCGGTATGCGTGGTCTGATGGCCAAGCCTCAGAAAGCCGGTGCCGAGGGAGCACAGATCATTGAGAACCCGATTCTTTCTAACTTTAAGGAGGGTCTGTCAGTGCTTGAGTACTTCATCTCAACACACGGTGCCCGTAAGGGTCTGGCCGATACCGCTCTTAAGACAGCCGATGCCGGTTATCTGACACGTCGTCTGGTTGACGTATCACACGATGTGATTATCACCGAGGAGGACTGCGGTACACTGCGTGGTCTGGTCTGCACCGCCCTTAAGGAGAATGAGGAGGTTGTAGCATCACTCTATGAGCGTATCCTGGGTCGTGTATCAGTACACGATGTCATCCATCCTACCACAGGTGAACTTCTGGTTGCCGACGGTGAGATGATTACCGAGGAGATTGCCAAGAAGATTGACGAGTCACCTATTGAGAGCGTCGAGATACGTTCAGTGCTTACCTGTGAGAGCAAGCGCGGTGTATGCGCCAAGTGCTACGGACGTAACCTGGCAACAGGCCGTCTGGTAGAGAAGGGTGAGGCTGTAGGTGTTATCGCTGCCCAGTCTATCGGTGAGCCTGGTACTCAGTTGACACTGCGTACATTCCACGCCGGTGGTACAGCATCGAACATTGCCGCCAACTCCGGTCTGACAGCCAAGTATGACTGCCGCATCGAGTTTGAGGAGGTTCGTACTGTTGATGCTACAGGTGATGACGGTAAGAAGATCCAGATTGTTGTAGGTCGTCTGGGTGAGGTTAAGTTCATCGATGAGAACACAGGCATCGCCCTTTCCAACCACACTCTGCCTTACGGTTCAAAACTGTTCGTAAAGAGCGGTGCCGTAGTCAAGAAGGGTGATCAGATTGCAACATGGGATCCTTTCAACGCCCTTATCATTACCGAGGTTGCAGGTAAGGTAAAACTTACAGACGTTATAGCAAACGTAACATATAAGATTGAATCTGATGAGGCTACCGGCCTTGAGGAGATCATCATCACAGAAACCAAGGACCGTACCAAGATCCCGTCAGCCGATATCATCGGACCTAAGGGTGAGGTGCTGCGTTCTTACAACCTGCCTGTAGGCGGTCACGTGGTTATAAAGGATGGTCAGGAACTCGCAGCCGGTGACATTCTGGTTAAGATTCCGCGCGTTCAGGGTAAGGCAGGTGATATCACCGGTGGTCTGCCCCGTGTTACCGAGCTCTTTGAGGCACGTAACCCGTCCAACCCCGCAGTGGTATCAGAAATTGACGGTACCGTTCACATGGGTAAGATCAAGCGTGGTAACCGTGAGATTTCAGTCGTATCACGTACAGATGACGAGCGCAAGTATCTGGTTGCCCTGTCCAAGCAGATTCTGGTACAGGAGGGTGACTATGTACGCGCCGGAACACCTCTTTCCGACGGTGCTATCACACCGAGCGATATCCTTGCCATCAAGGGCCCCACAGCCGTACAGGAGTATATCGTAAACGAGGTACAGGATGTATATCGTCTGCAGGGTGTAAAGATTAACGATAAGCACTTTGAGATTATCGTTCGTCAGATGATGCGTAAGGTAGAGATTGACGAGCCGGGCGATACCCGCTTCCTGGCACAGCAGGTTGTAGACAAGCTGGAGTTCATGGAGGAGAACGACCGCATCTGGGGCAAGTACGTTGTTACCGATCCGGGTGACTCAGAGAACCTCTTTGCCGGTCAGATGGTAACCGCACGCAAGCTCCGTGACGAGAACTCACAGCTCAAGCGTAAGGACCTCAAGCTGGTTCAGGCTCAGGAGGCACGTCCTGCTACATCAACTCAGATCCTGCAGGGTATCACACGTGCTGCTTTGGCTACTCAGAGCTTCATGTCAGCCGCATCATTCCAGGAGACCACCAAGGTTCTGAATGAGGCTGCCATCAACGGTAAGAGCGACAGCCTGCTGGGTATGAAGGAGAACGTTATCTGCGGTCACCTGATTCCTGCCGGTACCGGTCTGCGTGAGTTCGAGAAGATCATAGTAGGTGACAAGGAGGAGTACGAGCGCCTTCAGGCTTCCCGTAACAACTTCCTTGACATGGATCTTCCCACAAGAGAAAATTGATTAGACTTGATAGAAGAAAGGGGTGATCGGCTGGTCCGGTCACCCCTTTCTGTTTTTATACGGCCGGAAGGCTGTTTCCGTTGATCTTGCGGTAAATATCAAGGGCATAGACATCGGTCATGCCGCTTATGTAATCCAGGACTGCAAGAATGCGGTTGTATATGTCCTTAGCGTTGATGTCATATTGGCTTGACACACGGCCGATAAGCAATTTGGAGTATTCGCGCTCAGGATTAAGGACTGCCTCAACCATCAGGTCCAGCAGAGTGCTGATGATACGGAAACCCGCCAGTTCAACTTCCAGTACGTCACGGGAACGGTATATCTTCTGAACGGAGAGTTTGGCACATTGGCTATATGCATCCCTCGGAATGGGGCTTATATGATTGATCAGTGAACCGCTGAAAGAGCCGTCCAGTATGGAGTCCTCATTCTCCAGGAACACCTGGGTACACTCTTCAATCAGTAGACCTACCAGTTTGGAGCGCAGATAAGATACCTGCTCGTTTACATCGGTCACCATCCCAATTATACCCTCAGCATGTTTCTGCTCGGCAGGGTCCAGGAAATCCATCATCAGTTTTATGGTCTCCGAAGTGGAAAGAAGTTTCAGTTTATGGGCATCCTCAAGGTCCATAAGCAGGTAACAGATATCATCGGCGGCCTCAACCAGCCAGACCAGGGGATAACGTACATACTTAAGCGGTTGCCCGGGAGCGGAAAGACGGATTATCCCCAATTCATCGGCTATTTGGGCAAAAATATCAGCCTCACTCTCAAAAAAACCGAACTTGTGCTTACCGTTGGCCAATATCGATGCGTACGGATATTTTACGATCGATGCCAGCGTAGAATAGGTCATGGCAAAACCTCCCTTGCGGCGTCCTATGAACTGATGCGCCAGCAGACGGAACGCGTTGGCATTGCCTTCAAAGTTTATGATATCGGTCCACTGGCCGGGACTGGCAGCGAACTGAGCCTCCAGAGACTGTCCCTTTCCTTCGGTGAAAAAGGCCGATATGGCCTTCTCGCCGGAATGTCCGAAGGGCGGATTGCCCATATCGTGAGCCAGACAGGCGGCCGATACGATATTGCCTATCTCCGTTATGTTGGTGTCGGCCAGTTCAGGGTGCTTCCTGATAATACCTCGGGATACGTTGTTGCCCAGCGAGCGGCCTACGCATGAAACCTCCAGACTATGGGTGAGACGGTTGTGTACAAAAACACTGCCTGGCAGCGGAAACACCTGTGTCTTGTTCTGCAGCCTCCGGAAAGGAGCCGAAAAAATCAGTCGGTCATAATCCCTAAGGAAAGCCGAACGGTCATCCTTATGGGCGGACTCTATGCCTTCCAAACCCAGACGCTTTGCCGAAATAAGTCTTTGCCAATCCATTGTCAGTATCTCTTTGTTTCAAAATTAGTGGTTTTTCAGAATATTTCTGCTTCAGTTGGCGGTATATTTGTTATTTTCGCTGTGCAAAACCAAATCACTCAATTGAGTATGGAGGTAAAGATAATCAACCGTTCACATCATCCGCTTCCCGAGTATGCCACACCGCAATCGGCAGGAGTGGACCTCAGGGCCAATCTCGATGAGCCCGTAGTAATGAAACCCATGGAGCGCCGTCTCATACCCACCGGACTGTTCATCTCCCTGCCAGCAGGATTTGAGGCACAGGTACGTCCACGCAGCGGTTTGGCTATCAAGAAAGGTATTACGGTACTTAACACTCCCGGAACAATAGATGCCGATTACCGCGGCGAGATAGGGGTTATTCTGATAAACCTCTCTCAGGAAGAATTCGTAGTCAATGACGGCGAACGCATCGCTCAGATGATAATAGCCCGTCATGAGCAGGCGGAATGGATCAAAGTTGAAACACTGGATGAGACCGAGCGCGGTGCAGGCGGATTCGGCCACAGCGGTGTTTAAATATTCCTTTTGATGAAAAGGGGCATAATCATATCCGTTTCTCTGGCTTTTACCCTGGCTGCAATTTCATGCGGTTCGGCCAGGAATTCATTGTCAGATACGTTGACCGACGCACAATTGGAAGGATATGCCAGTGACCATTTCTACAAGGAAGGAATCAAAAAATACAACGAGGGCCATCTAGATGAGGCCATGGACCTTATGTCACGCAGCCTGGACTATGATACGGCATCGGCCGCAACATGTTACAGCATGGCCCAATACTATATGTCCCTTCAGGACAGAGCCCTGATAGAAAAATACAACGGCAAGGCACAGGAACTGCTGGAAAGGGCAGTACATGAGGAGCCTGACAACTACTGGTACCGCCGTCTGCTGGCATTGAGTTTCATGCGTGGAGGACGTACGGCCGATGCAATAGAGCAATACGAGGAGATAACCCGCCGTTTTCCGGCACGGACAGATGTGTTGTTGACCCTGGCTGGCCTGTATGACGATGCAGGAGACTATGAAAAGGAACTGCGTGCCTTGGAACGTTACGGAAAGCTGGAGGATGTGGCAGATGAACTTAAGTTCCAGAGGTTTGTCTGTTATCTTCAGATGGGCGAACTTGATTCGGCCTATTACGAGGCAGAACGCCCCGCAGAGATCATAGAACTGCTCATGAACACCACACGGGACATGATAGAAAAAGCCGAATCTGCAATAGACAAGATCAACTGCCGTTCCCTATTGGATGTGGTCATGAATTTCTGCGATGTGGTATCGGCGCATGAACCTGAACTGGTGGAGGCATACACCCAAAAGTCATTGGGTTACTTCTGGTTAGGGGACAATGACAAGTCTCTGGATGTATTGGCCAAAGGACTGAAACATGTAAAGACTGACCGTGACAGGGCTCTCATCTACAATCTGAGAGGAGACTATTACCATAGCATAGGTGACAGACAGAAGATGTATGCCGACTATGATTCAACTCTCATCTATGATCCCGACAACATCAATGTCCTTAACAACTACGCCTATTACCTTTCGGTCGAGGGCCGTGATCTTGAAAAAGCCAGAAAGATGAGTGCCAGGACCTTACAGGAGGAACCTCTCAATGCCACCTATCTGGACACATATGCTTGGATCCTCTTCAAGATGAAAAACTACCGGGAAGCGTTGGGATATCTGGAAAAAGCGCTCAGGTATCTGGAGACAGATAACCCCGAGATATATGAACATTACGGAGATGTGCTCTATATGTGCGGAGAAAAGGAAAAAGCACTTGAGAACTGGCACAAGGCGGTTCAGTTCAACAGCACATCACCCACACTTGAACAGAAAATAAGACAGCAGAAATATCTGGAATGAAAACCATCCGATACATATTACCGGTATTGATTGTTGTGCTGTTCTTGGCCGGTTGCCGTTCACAATCGGCTCTCAGGAAACAGAAGGAAAAGCAGGAGCAGGAGAGCACCCGCCTTATCCATTCCCTTCTGGATGCTCCTCCGGTTAATGAGTTGACCGCAAGTCTGTCACTTAACCTGTCGGGTACCAAGGTAAGCGGACAGTTGAGGATGCGCCGCGGCCGCAGTATCCAGATCAGCGCCAGCATGCTGGGACTGGTCGAGGTGGCACGCGTGGAATTCCTTCCCGAGATGGTTGTGGTAATGGATAAGTTCCACAATCTCTACTCCGTATGTCATTATGCAGACATTCCCTACCGTAATGAGTTGGGGCTGGACTTTGAGGTGGTTCAGGCTTTTCTGTGGAACCGTATATTTGCCCCGGGCAGTGCCAACCAGACTGATGCCGCTACCCGTTTGCGTGTGGACAGGACCGATGAAGAGGGTAAAACCTATATAAAAGACATAGAGTACGGATATGAATTCGTGACCAACTCCAAAGACCGTTTGGACGCCGTCAACAAATCGGGCAGCGGATACAGGTTTCATGTCGATTATTCTGATTTCACCGCTCTTTCCGGTTCATGGAAGTATCCTTTGAACCTTAATTTCCAGGTAAGGGTTTCAAATACAGACATTAACGTATCGGCCAGGATGTCATCGGTATCTACCGATAACAGGAACTGGCCCGACAGGACTCAGGTGACCCGTAGGATGAAACAGGTGTCACTGGATGAGTTGTTGGACAATCTCGACTTATGATGAAAAGAAATATCATACTGCTGTTCCTGCTCTCCATTCCGCTGTTAATGGAGGCACAGACCAATTCCGTCATTGAGAAGATGCGTAAGGAACGTGCCGAGATGGAGGAGCAGATAGCCCGTCAGGAAAAGATTCTTACCAGCACAGAGTCCAATATCACCAGTCAGGTAAGCAATCTGAACATCATCACCGCCAAACTCAAGGAGCGCACCAAACTGCTTGACAAAACCCGCAGTGAGATACGCTCGCTGGACCGCGAGACAACCCGTCTGGAGAAAGAGATACAGCAACTTGAAAAGGAGCACCAGCAGTGCAAGGACCGCTATGCCGAGGCCTGCCGTTTCTATCAGCACCAAAACTCCAGTTTCAATCCCCTTACATTCATACTGGCCACAGAGTCCTTCCGTGAGATGAGCCGCCGTGCGCGTTACGTGAGCGAGTACTCCAACTCATTACAGGAAATGGCCGATGAAATCACCCAAAAAGTGGATACTCTGGAGAACCGCAAGGCTCAGATAGAACTGGTAAGACTGGAGAAGGAGGAACTCCGTAAGGTTCAGCAGAAGAATGAGGAAGAGGCCCGTAAGGAGGAGAAACAGCAAAAGACCCTGGTCAACCAACTCAAGAACAAACGCACAAACCTTAAGAAAGAGATAGCCGCCCAGCAGAAGAAAATGGATGCACTCTCCAAGGAGATTGACCGTCAGATACAACTTGCCATCAAGGAGGAACAAGCCAAGAAGCCTGACAAGGTACAAACACCGGAGGAGATAAAACTGTCAGGAACCTTTGAGAGCAATAAAGGCCGTCTGCCCATGCCTATTACCGGAGCTTATCTGGTTGTAGGCGAGTACGGTGTGCAGAACGTAGCCGGAATGAAGGATGTCAAGCAGAACAATCTGGGTCTTGACATACAGGGACAGGAAGGAGCACAGGCCAGAGCGGTATTTGACGGCACAGTATCATCAATTTTCCAGCAGGGAAAGGGACAGATTGGAGTGCTTATCCGTCACGGCTCATACATATCGGTCTACTGCAACCTGAGCGAGACCAGACTCAAGAAAGGAGACAAAGTCAAGACCGGTGACATAGTGGGTAACATACAGACATCCGAGAACGGAACCCCCATACTCCATTTCCAACTACACAAAGAGAGCACAAGACTCAATCCTTCAGACTGGTTGCGCCGCTGATAATTAGGAAAAAATGAGTAAATTTGCAGTCCAAAACGACAATGTATGATTACAGCAGATCAACTCAAAGACGTACTTGACCGCACAGAGGCCCTGAAGCGCTATCTGAATATAGATTCCAAACTCATTCAGGTTGAGGAGGAGCAGTTGCGCACTCAGGCTCCCGGATTCTGGGATGACCCCAAGAAAGCTGAGAAGCAGATGAAAAAGGTCAAGGACCTGCAGGCCTGGATAGACGGCTACAAACAGGTAAAGGCTTTGGCCGATGAACTGCAACTGGCCATGGACTTCTACAAGGAGGAGTTGGTTACAGAACAGGAGGTAGATGAAAACTACGCCAAGGCTATAAGTGCTGTAGAATCACTTGAACTCAAGAACATGCTCCGTGAGGAGGCCGATGAGATGGACTGCGTGCTCAAGATCAACTCCGGAGCAGGCGGTACTGAGAGTCAGGACTGGGCACAGATGCTTATGCGTATGTATATGCGTTGGGGCGAGGATAACAATTATAAGGTTACGGTTGCCAACCTGCAGGAGGGTGATGAAGCCGGTATCAAGCAGGTGACCATGGAGATAGAGGGACCTTTTGCTTACGGTTATCTTAAGGGAGAGAACGGTGTACACCGTCTTGTCCGCGTATCACCTTACAATGCCCAGGGCAAACGCATGACATCATTTGCCAGCGTGTTTGTAACACCGCTTATCGATGACTCCATAGAGGTGGATATCAATCCCGCACTGATGAGTTGGGATACTTTCCGCAGCGGCGGTGCCGGTGGCCAGAACGTAAACAAGGTGGAATCCGGTGTTCGTCTGCGTTACCAGTTCAAGGATCCTTATACCGGTGCTGAGGAGGAGATCCTTATAGAAAACACCGAGACCCGTGACCAGCCCAAGAACAAGGAGCGTGCCCTGCAGCACCTGCGTTCCATACTGTATGACAAGGAACTGCAGCACCGAATGGCTGAGCAGGAGAAGATTGAGGCCGGCAAGAAAAAGATAGAATGGGGCTCACAGATACGCTCATACGTGTTTGATGACCGCCGTGTCAAGGATCATCGCACCGGTTACCAGACATCCGATGTAAACGGCGTCATGGACGGTCATATTGACGGATTCATCAAGTCATATCTGATGTCATTCGCCGAGTCTCAGGAAAAACAGATGTAAATAGTCTTTAAACCGATAATAACTAATACTATGTCGATTGAAATTGAACGTAAGTTCCTGGTAAAGGGAACATCCTACAAGACACAGGCCTACGGCTATTATGACATTCTTCAGGGTTATATCGCCCATGAGAACGGCAGGTCCGTGCGTGTACGCATCACTGACAAGGAGGCAATCCTTACCATCAAAGGCCCGTCTGACAACAAGGGCATGAGCCGTTACGAGTGGAATCACCTTATTCCTGTAGAGGACGCCCGTGAACTCTTTGAACTGCACCAGAGCGGAGCGATTGAGAAGACACGTTATCTGGTACACAGCGGCCCCCATGTATTTGAGGTCGATGAGTTCCATGGTGACAATGAGGGTCTGGTAATGGCCGAGGTTGAACTCAATTCAGAGAACGAGACATTCATTAAGCCCGATTTCATCGGTAAAGAGGTAACAGGTGACCATCGTTATTATAACGCATATCTGGCCACCAATCCCTACAAGACCTGGAATAAGGATTGATTACTTCTTCTTTCTGAAGATAGTCTGAATTGCAAAGTATCCGATGGCGGCACCTACTATTACGCCTATCGTGTCGGCCCAAAGATCGGCCCATTCACCGCTTCTGCCCTGAGTAAGTTTCATCTGGGCTATCTCCATAAGACCTCCCAATGCTATAGGGGCAATGATTCCGAATACTAGAATCTTCACCCAGTTGAGGTTCTCATGGTGACGCAGATACTCAATCCAGATAATCAGCTCCAATCCCAGGTACATGCCCACATGTACAACCTTGTCGATACCTGTGATGGGATCCAACTTGGTTTTGGGAGGGTTGAAAAGTGACAGGAACAGTATGGCTGCTATTACAAGCAGTGACAGCGGATATTTTCTGATGAAATATAACATGCCGCAAAAATAACCAATTATACCATAACACAATGTCTAAAGACCATTTCTATTTTAACCGCAATGACAGAATAGTGGCACTTGTCTTATTGTCTGTCATCATAATTGTCAACATAATCAGCAACCCGTGGAATCCACCCGTTCCCGATGAAAGCGTTTATACTGATTCGCTGGTTCAGGTTCCCGATACTTTCAGGCGTACAGTTTACATCAGGGATACTGTAAGGAGAAAATGGTATGTATGGGATACCGTGACGGTCCAGGTCAAGAGTGTACGATATGCCTCCAAGAGCAGACCTCTTGAGCCGCTTGACCTCAATACGCTTGACAGCACCGGACTTGTAGAACTGCCGGGAATAGGGCCTGCCACGGCTTTAAAGATTATAAGATACAGGGAACATCTGGGCGGTTACACTGACATATCGCAACTGACGGAGATAGAAGGTTTGCCCGATTCACTGATGAAATGGTTCATTATTACCGATACCATACCTGTAAGAAAGATTCAGGTCAACATAGCTACTCTTGCCCAACTGCGCCGTCATCCTTATATTGATTTCTATCAGGCCAGAGCCATAGTTGAGTATCGTGAGGAAAGGGGACATATAAAAGGTCCTGATCAGTTATCTTTCATGGAAGAGTTCACTGAGCAGGACCTTGTAAGATTACGGCCTTATCTTGATTTCAGATAATCAATAACCTGCCAGTTTCTTTATCTTCATGGGTATCTCGGTGTTGTCCATCTGACCGGTAAACAGCTCTGCTCCTGCGCCAATGGCAAATACGGGGACATAACTGCCCGAATGGCATCCTGCAGCCCAACTTATCTGGGCACACTCTGTCATAACACGTGCGGCTTCATCGGACATCTTGGAAACCTCAAAATACTTACCCTCTTCAAGTGCGCCGGGCCCCATACCAAAGGTCTCGACATATGCGCTCTTGAGACTGGCGGTCTGCTTATCGGTCAGTTCTATCTTATCCCAGAAACCAAAGTTCTCCTTGAGTTCCTTCTCAACTTCCTCCCAGGTAAGGATATCACCTATCTCACGTCCCATCTTTTCCAGATGTGCAGTGAAAGCGTCCTTACTCATCTTCTGGTACTGAAGCACCTTAAGGTTGGTCTTGTAGTCACCTGCGGTAAGACCCAGACCTCCGGTCTCATGATCAGCGGTAATAACTATCAGAGTCTCTTTCTTGTGCTTAAGATAGAATTCATAGGCAACCTTAATAGCCTCGTCAAAATCAAGCATCTCCTGGATGTATGCACCGGGATCATTGGCATGGCAAGCCTGGTCGATACGACCGCCCTCCATCATCATGAAGAAACCTTTCTTGGGGTCTTTCATCATGAAATCAATTGCAGCCTCGGTAATTTCAGACAGTTTGAGGTCTCCTTCCTTATGGTCAATTGCATAAGAAAGATAATGATCGGCATTGGGCTCCTTGTCAAAAAGTATGATTTTATCGGTGGATGAAGCCTTCTGCTTGTATTCATCATATCCGTGAACTATTGTATAGCCGGCTTTCTCGGCCTGTACATAATTGCCTTCATCGCTGTTGTCACGGGTATAAGGAGAATGGAAATCGGCTCCACCAAAGAAATCAAATCCGGACTCACCCAATTGGGCTGCTATCTGATGGTACTGATTACGGTGAGGGCGGTGTCCGTAGAAACAGCCAGGTGTGGCATGGTCAATGCAGACAGAAGTTCCTATGGCAACGCGTTTACCTTTCTTGTGTGCCATTTCTGCGATTGTCTCCACACGTGTCTCTCTGTCAGGCAGAACACCCAGCACATTGTTGTCGGTCTTCTGTCCGCCAGCCAATGCTGTTCCGGCGGCTGAACTGTCTGTGACATTACTGTTGGCAGAATAGGTTACGACAAGACCAGTGTAAGGGAACTGGGTAAAGCACAGAGGCTTGAATCCGTACTTACCCTCTATATCCTGCAGATAGTACTGGATACCCATAACCTGGTTGGTTCCCATTCCGTCACCAATAAAATAAAACACATACTTGGGGCCTTTCTTTGCGGATGCTGTCAATACCAACAGCATCATGGCCAGAATCAAAGTGACTTTCCTTTTCATAAACATCTGTTATTTGATTATTTCCATCGATATTATCCTGATATCCTTACGGGGACGGTCATTCATATCGGTTCCGGCCTGTTCTATCTTGTAAACAGCCTTCATTCCGTCAATAACCTCGCCGAATACGGTATAATCATTATCCAGGAACGGAGTGCCACCCTCGCTCATATAAGCGTCAACCTGCTCCTCTGTGAACTTGAACGGTCCCTGCTCCTTTAATATCTGATTAGTCTTGTCATTGAGTTCTTCCTGCAGTTTCATGATACCGTCATTGTCTCCGGCCATCTGCATATTCATTATTGAGTCCATGTTCTGGGCTACCAGTCTGTCAAAGACCCCCTGCCCCTGCCTCTGGCGGAGCTGCTTCTCCAAATCCTGAAGTTCATACTTGTTATAAGTCTTACCGGTTACTATATAGAACTGTGAACCTGATGACTTACGCTCGGGGTTGACCTGGTCCGCCTGACGGGCTGCACTCAATGCACCACGTTTGTGGAAATACTTGGGATATACAAACTCGGCAGGTATAGTGTAACCGGGACCGCCTGCGCCCAACTGGGCTCCCTTTTCGGCATTCTTGGACTCAGGGTCACCGGCCTGTACCATAAAGTCCTTGATTACGCGATGGAACAGTGTGCTGTCATAGTAATGCTCATTGACCAGCTTAATGAAATTATCCCTGTGCTGGGGTGTCTCATTATAGAGTTTAATGGTGATATCACCTACTGTTGTCTTGATAAGAACCTTGGTTTCGTCCTGGGCTGTCTGAGCCTTTGCGTTCTGCGAAGATGCTCCGCCGCATGAGTTAATTGTTGCTGCCATCAGAATGAGTGCTAATAATTTGTATTTCATTGTTAGGGTTAATCAGTGTTCAAAGACAAAGGTATCCTTTTTTTCTTACCTTTGCAATAACTAATCAATTCGTAGATTATGAAGATAGCAGTAGCGGGAACAGGATATGTAGGACTTTCACTGGCCACCTTGCTGGCTCAGCACAATAAGGTAACCGCAGTTGATGTGATAAGGGAGAAGGTTGATATGATAAACAACCGTAAATCTCCTATTCAGGATGATTACATTGAGAAGTATCTGGCAGAGAAGGAACTGGACCTTACGGCCACATTGGACGGTGAAAAGGCATATTCCGATGCCGACTTTGTGGTAATTGCCGCTCCCACCAACTATGACAGCAAGAAGAACTTCTTTGACACCAGCCATGTTGAGGAGGTGATAGACCTGGTGCTTAAGGTCAACCCTGATGCCATTATGGTAATCAAGTCAACCATTCCAGTAGGCTATACGGAAAGTGTGCGTGAGAAGTTCTCATACCGCGAGCGCCTGCAGGACGGCACCATGAAGGTGGTTGTTCCCAATATCATATTCGCCCCCGAGTTCCTGCGTGAGAGCAAGGCTCTGTATGATAACCTCTATCCGTCCAGAATCATCGTTGGATTCGATAAAAACGTAAAGCGTCTGGAAGAGGCCGCCCATACTTTTGCCCGTCTGCTCCAGGAGGGTGCCATCAAGGAGAATATTGATACCCTTTATATGGGAACCACCGAGGCCGAGGCCGTGAAACTGTTCGCCAACACCTATCTGGCACTGCGCGTAAGTTTCTTCAACGAACTTGATACTTATGCCGAGATGAAAGGCCTTGATACCCGCGCCATCATAGACGGTGTAGGTCTGGATCCGCGTATCGGAAATCATTATAACAACCCGTCATTCGGTTACGGCGGATACTGTCTGCCCAAGGACACCAAGCAGTTGCTTGCCAACTATAATGATGTTCCCGAGAACCTTATCCAGGCTATCGTGGACAGTAACCGTACCCGTAAGGATTTCATTGCCGACCGCGTGCTTGAAAAGGCCGGCTATTATACAGCCAACAGCGCTTGGAACGAATCATCGGAGAAAGATATTACCGTAGGCGTTTATCGTCTTACCATGAAATCCAACTCTGACAACTTCCGTCAAAGTTCCATACAGGGTGTGATGAAGCGTGTTAAAGCCAAGGGAGCCAAGGTAATCATCTATGAGCCTACGCTCAAGGACGGCGATACATTCTTCGGGAGTGAGGTGGTGAACAATCTGGACGAGTTCAAGCGTCGCTCAAACTCAATAATAGCCAACCGCTATGACTCCTGCCTGGATGATGTTCAGGACAAGGTCTATACCCGTGACCTGTTCCGTCGTGACTGATCAGAAGGTTTTATCTTTGGTGCTGGCCATAATATCCTCCTCAATTATCGTGTCAGCCAGGTTTTTGTAGTAATCTTTCCTGAAGTTGACAGGAATTGTATATTTTACCCGTTGGACTTCACCATTCTGCCTGCCGGGTTTCCATTTGGGCATTGCCGATACCAGGCGTAATGCCTCTGCATCAAGAATGGGGTGTACACTCTTTATAACCTTCGGTTTTGTGATGGAACCGTCCTTTTCAACGATGAATGTAACCAGGACACGTCCCTGAATGTTATTCTCGCGGCAGGAGTCCGGGACAACCATGTTGTCTCTAAGGTATCCCATCAGAGCGCTTGTACCACCCGGGAACTCAGGTGATTCATCAACCACCATAAATACATCCTCCTCACCGGAAGATTCGCTCAATTGGGCATTTTCCATCGTCTCTCCCAAATCACCATCAAGATCAATGGTAATCCATTGTACGGTGTTATCAGTATCAGGCTTATCGGATTGTTGTCGAACAATTGTCAGCTCAGGATTTTCAGGAGGAGTGGCATTATTCCGTGAGAGCAGGTTAATGGTCATCATGATGGCCATCAGAACGGCGGCTACGGCAGGTAAGCCTACAGCTGCGGTTAGGATGTTGCGGCGGCGTCTGGCGGCGCGTTCACGTACTGCTTTCCTGTCCCAGAATGATTGTTGGTCCATTGTGGGCAGTTTCATCTCATAGCCTTCCAGGCGCTGCTTGAATATATCGTCAAAATCTTTCATCTTCCTGTCCTTTTAAGATAATCATTAATCTGGCTCTTCAGCTGAGCGCGTGCTTTAGCCAGAATGGATGCCGAACCTTTCTCCGTGATTCCTATGGCTGCGGCTATATCCTTATGGCTGAAACCGTCTATGCAGTACATGTTGAATACCGTACGTCTGACCGATGGCAGGGCTGCCACCATATCCATCAATACCTGTGCAGGAATATCATCGGCAGCATCTTCATTGGTATCCTGATTTTCCGTTTCCATCGTCTGATCCAGCGGGACAAGACGCAACTTGCTCATCTGGCGCAGACGGTCAATCACAACGTTGACCGTAAGGCGGCGCAGCCATGCGTAGAGTGATCCGTTACCGGAATAAATGAAAGACCGGAAACTGTCCATGGCTTTTATCATGGCGTCATGCATCAGGTCCTGAGCCTCTTCGCGGTCAGCCACGTATCGGTAGCAGAGAGCATACAGGCGCGACGCATACTGAGCGTAGAGTTCGCCTTGCGCCTCCCTATCGCCTGCAGTGCACAAGCGGGCCAGTTCCTGCTCAGTTCTCATCCCAAACTTATCTGTTCCGGTAATACAACGGCAAGGTACTCAAAATACGTCTTACTTTTATTCTTTTTCCTGATATTATTTGCGGCCCAAGAGTCTTCTTTTGGACTTGGTGTCCAGTTGTTCAGGACTTTTCCGATACTTTCTCCAGGCTTCTTTGGACGCAGTGTCATAAAGAAGTTCTGAGATGCTCTCGGGAGAAAAGTCGTTGTTAGCAACTATTTCCGCCAGTTTCTTTTCATCAACACTTATTATGTTTCCGTCTAAAACCACCAGTGGCAATGTTTCGCTTATATTCAATTGTGCCGTAGGATTTATGAGGCTGTTAACGATGGATTCATCATTTTGAAGCGGTACTGAATAATGCTTAGGGATATCAGTCTTTATTTTGTTATAATAGTAATCACGCTCTACATCCGGCAAGGTGCAGCGTACCATCCAGCCTATCTCGGGTTTTAACGCTCCGGTTACGGGATTCTCCCTCATACCTATTATTCCTGCATAAAGCTGCATATCGTACTTTTTGCTTACCGTTATTCCGTCATCACCCCTTATCTCATAGATGAAAGGTGTTTCCACAATCTCCGGAAGCAGTCTGGCGTTATACGTCATCGGCACGTTAATCATGTCACCGTGTGCATCATACGGATAGAAAGCGGTAAACCAGCCGTCAAACTTAAGGTCCGTTTTATCGGTAGGCATTCCGCAACCCATCTTCCTGAATTTGGACGATCCCACCATCTCCATCCAGAACTCAGTGTCAACTGTACCTTGAGCCGCATCCACAAACTGTTTAAGTATAGGATCCAGCCTGTCTATCCACCAATCCAGTCCATATCCTTTAAGGGACTGGGCCTTCTCTCTTACCTTGCGCCAATCGTCAGGAGTTCCGGTCAGGGTTATGTCCGGTATTCCGCATCCTATGGTGAAAACCTTGTATTCAAAATAAGATTTTACCGATTCCATCAGGGTTATCTGCGATGCCATCTTCTCAGTCATGCCGGTGGTGCTGAAATCGGCGGTTATGATATCGGCAATCTGATTCTTTGTATTGCTCCTTATCTGTTTCTCAAAGTCAGAGAAAATGTATTTCCAGTCAACCTTATCGGTATTGTAAATAAGGTCTTGGTTGGATTTAACCTCAAGAGTCTTCTTACCCTGATGATAGACTATCTTATCCCTCAGTTCATCGGAGTTAAGGTTTACATGGGCTGCAAAGCCCTGACTGATAAGCAGCCATATCACATCGGGAGACAATATGACAGCCCTATGACTGGCATAGGCATTGATTAATCCCTTATAAAAAGAGTTGGTGCCGAAAAAAATCAGCGAATCACCGTCAATACTGCTTTTGATTACCCCGTTACGGTAATCAGAGCCGTTGTACCTGACAACGGTATTGGCGATGTTATAAGATGAACTGCGGGGGAATGTCCGTTCTATCGGTTCCAGATCCTCAACATGAAATGTAACGCCGGCGTTTTGTGCCCAAACGCCAACAGCAAGCAGACTCAATAACAATCCGACGAACCCTCCTTTTGCAATCGACATTTTCATACCAATAAGTTTTATTGTCGATGCAAATGTAAAGCGTCAGCTTACCTCAAACCAAGAGATAAGCGTTGCAAACCCGTTGCAATTGGGCTACTTGTGAGCCTCGTTGAAGAGACGGAGGCGCTCCTCCAGGGCGGGGAACTGGTCATCACGGAAATTTGATGAGCAGCCGCGCATGCCCTGGCGGTCACTTCCGGTCGATGACAGGACAATTCCGCTAATTCCGTAGTAGAGCAACTCGTGCATAAGCTGTCCGCCCTCCATGGGTGTGCCGTCAGGAAGGTTATAGCCGAAAGTAAAGTAGAATCCGTCACTTACCGGCTCCTCCAGGTCCTTATCGTAAGTGATATGGAATCCGTTGCGCAGCATAGCCTCCTTGATCTTCTCCGACCGGCGTGCGTACTCACGGATATCCTCACGGAATTGGTAAGTACCGTCACATGCGGCCTTGAGCATAGCGGCCATAGCGCACTGTACCGAGTGGGTTACGCCCGATGACATAGCGTAAAGCATATCGTATGCATATACTGCGCCAAAGCGGGATATGTTGTAACGTTTCTGCAGAGTCTCAAAATGACGTTCGGCCAGCTTGTCCGATATGCAGGCTACTGCAATACGCTCACCGGCATAACTGAATATCTTGCTGCCGCTTATCATCATGATGTAGTTATCGGTGTAGTGCGATACACTAACCTGATAAGGCGGCTGGAAAGGAACACCCAGACCGTCACGACGGAAATCCATAGTCATGTAGGCCAGGTCCTCCAGGATGATGGTATCATATTTTGTAGCCAATCCACCGATAGTTTTTATCTCCTCCTCGGTCAGACACATCCAACTGGGGTTGTTGGGGTTTGAATAGACAATGCAGCAGATGTTGCCTTTAGCCAGGTAACTCTCCAGTTTGGGTCCCAGTTTCTCAGCACGGAAACCGGCTACGTCAAACTGGGCGAACTTGACACCCATAACCTGGCACTGCATCTTCTGCACAGGGAATCCCGGGTCAATAAAGAGGATGGTATCCTTCTTGGGGTCAACCTGCGAGCAGAGCAGGAATGCGGCGAATGTGCCCTGCATGGCTCCGCAAGTGGGAGTGCAGTGAGAGGGCTGGATATCGGTATTGATGAAAGCCTTTACAAAACGGGCAGCCTGCTCCTTGAGCGGGGTTATTCCCTCAATGTTGGGGTACTTGGAAGCCACTCCGCGGTCCAGGGCCTCTTTCTGTGCCTGGATACCTACAGCCGCAGCCGGTATTCCTGGTACACCCATCTCAAAATGTATGAACTCCTTGCCGGTCACCTTCTCGGCATTCATGGCGCAGGCCAGCACCTGACGGATGGAGGCCTTGTTCATATCGGTTACCTCAATGCTCTTGAGGAAATCATCTATAACGTTTTTGGGAATAATCGTATTCATCGGTGTTTTTATTCACAGTTACGGCCTATCTCAAGGGCCTTTATGTTCATATCTACAATTGCATCACCCTTGGCGCCGAATATGGTGCGTACGCTCTGGCACAGCTTGTCAAAGCTGATGCTCTTGAGTGCCTTTGATGCGGCGCCCAAAAGGATCATGTTGACAGCCTTGGGCATCTTGTGCTCCTTACCCAGTTCATCGGTATCGATCAGGATAACGTTACCAAGCTCCTTAAGCTCGGCAATGATGGCATCCTTATCTGGATAGTTGCCTATGTTTACAAAGGGGTTGGATGATGTAATCACCCAGCCGTCCTTGCTCAGGTAGTGCTTGTAACGCAGGGCCTCCATGGGCTCCATGGCGATTATGATATCGGCCTGACCAAGTGATATCAGGTCACTTGCAATGGGCTGGTCCGATATGCGCAGGTTGGACTGCACGTCACCGCCGCGCTGGCTCATTCCGTGAACCTCGGCCTGCTTGATGTAGAGGTTCTCCTCAAGGGCGGCCTGACCTATTACTGTTGCGATAGAGAGGATACCTTGTCCTCCTACGCCTGCAAGAATTATATCTGTCTTCATTTCAGTGCTGCTTTTGCCTTTGCCTTGCGGGCAAGTGTCTGGATACATTCACGGCGCGGTATGATAACCGACAGTCCGCGGTACTCAATCTCCTCACGCAGTGTGCGTGTAATCTCCTCCATGTTCTGGGGCAGGGGGACAACCACCTTGAGGTGATCGGGGTCAACACCGATACCGCGGCATATAGCCTCGAACTTGTTGGTGCCGGCGCTGTCCTGTCCGCCGGTCATACCGGTAGTCAGGTTATCGGATATGATGATTGTGATAGGTGAGTTCTCGTTTACCGCATCCAGCAGACCGGTCATGCCGGAGTGGGTGAATGTGCTGTCACCTATGATAGCCACAGCGGGGAACACGCCTGCATCGGCGGCACCCTTGGCCATGGTGATGCTGGCACCCATATCAACGGTGCTGTCCAGAGCCTGGAACGGAGGCAGGGCACCCAGTGTATAGCAACCTATGTCACCGAATACCTTGGCTGTCTTGTAATCTTTGAGCACAATGTTGATGGCCTCATATACAGAGCGGTGACCGCAACCCTGGCAGAGGGCGGGCGGACGTGCCACAACGTTTTTGGCTACATCCGGATGCGGCAGCGGAGCAAGACCCAGGGCTGCCTTTACGATATCGGGATTGAGTTCACCCTGACGGGGCAGTTCTCCGGTCAGACGGCCTATGATCTTACAGTCAGATGGAAGAATGCCTGCCACCTGCTCCTCTACAAACGGCTGACCGTCCTCAATGACCATTATTGAGTCACACTGCTCGGCAAGGGTACGTACGGTCTCGGCCGGTATGGGATACTGTGAAATCTTGAGTACGGGGAAAGGAATACCATCGGGGTAGCACTCCGACAGGTAGTTGAATGCATTACCGCAGGCAATGGCACCCATCTTAAAGCGCTTGGCCTGGGCCTTGAAGCTGTTGAAGGGTGACTCCACCGACAGACGCATAATCTCAGGCTGACGCTCCAGCAGTGATGCGTAGCGGCGCTTGGCGATAGCGGGCAGCAGCACCCAGTCACGGACACCGCTTACCGGACAGAGGTCATTCTGATTACGTTTTTCCTTGAGAGACACAACGGCGCGGGAGTGGGCCAGACGTGTAACGGTACGCATCAGCACCGGCAGTTTGAGAGACTCCGACAGGTCATAGGCATATGACATCATATCGTATGCCTCCTGCTGTGAAGAGGGTTCCAGTACCGGTATCAGGGCAAACTTGCCGTAATAGCGGGTATCCTGCTCATCCTGTGACGAGTGCATAGATGGGTCATCGGCCACAAGGACAATCAGACCTCCGTTGACTCCGGTGATGGATGAGTTCACGAACGGATCGGCTGCCACGTTCATGCCAACATGTTTCATGCACACAAGTGCACGCTTGCCGGCAAATGACATGCCCAGAGCGGCCTCCATGGCTGTTTTCTCATTGGTACACCAGCGGTTGTGTATCTTCTCTGCGGGGTTCTTTTTGCAGTAACCCTGTATGTATTCGGTAATCTCAGTTGAGGGTGTGCCCGGATAAGCGTAAACTCCGCTAAGTCCGGCGTCGATGGCACCCTGCGCTATGGCTTCATCGCCAAGTAGGAGTTTTTTCATATATAATGTTTATTCAGCGGTTTTCTCAGCGTCTCTTATTTCACAATAGAATGCAGACTCAGTTGTATAGATATACGGCAGCAACCAGAGGTAACCTATACCTAGGGTAAGGATTCCCAGAAGGATCCAACCAATGAAACTCAGGCCCAAAAGCAGGAATCTCCATTTGTTTCCGTTCATAAGGGTGCGGCTGCGGCGCATTGTATCTATGATATCAAGCTCGGGATTGTCGACTATGATAAAACTGATCATAGAGTACATAAGACCAATCCAGATGCTATATACAAGAGCTAATATTACCAGAATAACGGCAACTACACCACTCTGTAATACTAATCCTACCAATACCAGGATTATGATGGCCGGAACAAGTATTAATGCTATCAGTATACCTGCGCATAAATAAACCAGGACTATATGAAGATAATGCTTGCTGAAGGCCAGTTTGAAGAAATTCCTGAAAATGGCGTTATCGGCACCCTTGCTTTCAAAGAGAACCCTGAAAGAATTGTAAACACCGATACCCAGAGGCATTGTAAAGAGTATTCCGCCCAGGACCTGAAGTATGGTGACGTAGATATTGCCTCCCATGGCCTCCATAAGAGCGGCAGTGTCATTGGTAAACAAAGCCTCATAATATTCCAGGATATTGGTGCCTGATAACAGTTGGAAAATCATACTGAAGGCAATGCTTACTGCAAGCAGACCCAATGTCGCCAAAGCAGCCTTTCCCCATTTACCACTGAGGGCGACAACTGCCTCATCCTTAAGTTGACTTATTCTTTTCATATTACCGGTTGTTTTAGTTAGACTGATACAAATATAAGGTTTTATTTTTCATCGGCATCCATAAGTGATGTTGATGCGTGTACGGTAACCTGACGCTCGTAGCAGTTGAACATCTTGTCAACGTCCTCCTTCTCCTTGACCTTGGTGAATGCGCTGATAATGGGAACTATCACAAGACCGGCTACCATTGACAGTACACCTGCGTTGATGGGTGATGAGAAGAACGGGCTTATGAATGTTGTCCCCGTAAATGTTCCGTACATGCAGCCGCACATGATGCCCACACCTACGATGAAACTGGCCCAGACTGATGCCTTGGTGGTCTTCTTCCAGTAGAGTCCGTACATGAACGGAGCCAGGAAAGCACCTGCCAGAGCACCCCAGCTGATACCCATCAACTGAGCGATGAAGGTAACGGAACTCTTGGCCTGAATGATAGCCAGAACCGATGATACGGCAATGAAGAACACCACAAGCAGACGGATGGAGAGCAGCTGAGATTTCTCACTCATGCTCTTGCCGCCCTTGGCAAGTGCCGGCTTGATGATATCGAGAGTAAGGGTTGAGCCCGATGTCAGAACCAGCGATGAGAGGGTTGACATTGATGCTGAGAGCACCAGAATGATAACCACGCCGATCATCAGGTCAGGCAGTGTCTGGAGCATTGAGGGTACTATGCTATCATAGATGGGGCCCTTGGCTCCATACTCGATCTTATCGGCATAAAGACGTCCGAATCCGCCCAGGAAATAGCATCCGCCTGCCACGATGATGGCAAAGAATGTGGATATGAAGGTGCCTTTGCGGATGGCTGCCTCGTCACGGATGGCGTAGAACTTGCCGACCATCTGGGGCAGGCCCCATGTGCCCAGTGATGTGAGCAATACCACACCCAGCAGATAGATAGGCTGCGGACCGAAGAACGAAACAAAAGCACCGTTCAGTGCAGGTGCGCTCTCGCTCTGCAATTGTGACAGTTTCTCAATAGCAGCGGTGAATCCGCCGTTTCCGTTAAGAACGGACAGTATTACGGCAACGATACCTACCAGCATTATCATACCCTGGATGAAATCATTGACTGCTGTTGCCATGTATCCGCCCACCAGCACGTAGACTCCGGTAAGGATGGCCATGCCCAGCACGCACCAACTGTAGTCAATACCGAACGAGAGTCCGAACAGACGTGACAGGCCGTTGTAAAGCGATGCGGTATAGGGAATAAGGAACACGAACACTATAACTGATGCTGCCACCTTGAGAGCCTGTGAGTTAAAGCGCTGTCCAAAGAAATCGGGCATGGTGGCGCTCTTTAGATACTGTGTCATAAGACGCGTGCGGCGGCCTAGGATTCTCCATGCCAGGAGAGAACCTATAAGGGCGTTGCCAAGTCCTATCCAGGTAGCGGAAAGACCGTACTTCCAGCCGAACTGACCGGCATATCCTACAAATATTACGGCCGAAAAATAAGATGTGCCGAAAGCGAATGCTGTAAGCCATGAGCCCACCTTTCGGTCACCCAGGACAAATCCCTGCACATTATTGGCTGTCTTGCGGCAATAAATTCCAACGCCAATCATTACGGCGAAGAAAAGAATCAGAATGAGAATCTTTAAAAACATGGTTTATACGATGTAATTAGTAATATTAGTCACATAATTATAAAAAAAGAAGGGAATGAATCATCATTCCCAACCCTGAATCAGTGTAAGACCTTTCTCTGTGGCTACACGTTCCGCTATTTCCAGACTGGCAGGACGGATTATGAGCACCAGTTTGCCGTCTTTATGGAATGTGTAGAGATAACTGATTGAACAACCACCTGATGTGAGTGCATCGACAGCATCAGCAAAAGAGGCGGTATCGGGTTCCACCTGAATGGCCAGGACTTCGTTCAGGTTAACCAGGTGTCCCTTGGATGACAGCAGACGGGCAGCCTTTACCTGGTCGGATGTGATGAGACGCAGGATACCGTACTCGGTAGTATCGGCCACCGATGCGGCCTGGATCTCAATGTTCTGGTCCTTGAGTGCTGTAAGTATATCACTCAACTTACCGCGCTGGTTCTCAAGGAATATGGATATCTGCTTGATGGTCTTCATAATGTCCTTCTATTAATGGTTGTTACGCAAATCATTAACTCTCTTGGCTTTGCCGTCGGTCTGAGGGATTACTCCCTTGCCCACCAGTTTAACCTTAGGTGTGAACAGGAGTTCATCCTTGAGTCTGCGGGTAATCTCCTTGGTCAGGTTCTGCAGCATTCCGAAATCATCAGTAGCCTTTGCCAACTCAGCCTCGATGGTCATTTCATCGTTATCGCCTATGGTCTCAATGGTAATCAGGTAGTCCGATGCCAACTCGGGGAACTGCATGAGTATCTTCTCTATCTGGATAGGATAGAGGTTAACTCCCTTAACTATGAGCATATCGTCGCTTCGGCCCTGGAAACGTGCCAGACGTACGTGAGTGCGTCCGCAGGGGCAGTCACCCGGCAGGATGCGGGTAAGGTCACGTGTGCGGTAACGGAAAAGCGGCATGGCCTCACGGTTGAGTGTGGTCAGTACCAACTCTCCCAACTCTCCCTCGGGAACGGGTTCCAGAGTCTCGGGATCAAGTATCTCAACGATATAATTATCCTCCCAGATGTGCATGCCGTTCTGCTCCTGGCACTCGATTGCTACGCCGGGGCCGCACATCTCGCTCATACCGAAGTTGTTGTAGGCCTTGGCACCCCAAATCTCCTCGATGCGCTTGCGCTGAGCCTCTGAGTGGGGCTCGGCACCAATGATAAGTGTATGTACGGTTGTGTTGCGCGGGTCGATTCCCTCCTCCTGGAAGGCTGCTGCCAGACGTGTTGCATATGAAGGTATGCAGTGCAGTGCGGTGGTTCCGAAGTCTGTGATGAACTTTACGTGACGCTTGCTGTTACCTGCACCGGCAGGAACGGTGAGTGCACCCAGACGCTCGGCGGCGTACTGAATGCCAAGACCTCCGGTAAACATTCCGTAACCGGAAGTGTTCTGTATGATATCGGTATTACGCAGACCTATGCAGTACATTGAACGTGCCATGGCATCGGCCCACTGGTCAAGGTCTTTCTGTGTGTGCAGAATTACTGTGGGATTACCGGTGGTTCCGCTTGAAGAGTGCAGACGGACCACTTTCTCCAGAGGTACAGACTTGATTCCAAACGGATAGGTGGCACGGAGATCATTCTTTGTGGTAAAGGGGAATCTCTTGATATCCTCCACAGATTTGATACTCTCAGGGGTTATGCCCAGTTCCTTGAATTTGGGAGCATAGAATTCGCTGCCCATTGCAATCTCAATTGTTTTCTTGAGACGCTCCACCTGAAGCTTCTCAAGTTGTTTGCGGGGCATCGTCTCAATCTCCTCATTCCAGTATTTACCGTTCATATTTGTATAATTATGCGTTAATTCGTTAGTTTGGTTTGCAAATTTATAAAATTCTACTGATTTGTTCAACTTTTTGAATATGCTAATGCATATGTCTTTATCTGTTTTAGCATAGACAGCAGTCCGTTACTGCGGGTAGGAGACAGATGTTGTGTAAGTCCGATGGCATCAATGAAATGTACATCGCTTTCCAGAATCTCGGTCGGAGTATGGTCCGACAGTACTCTGATGAGCAGTGCTATCAGGCCCTTGGTAATAATTGCGTCACTGTCTGCCTCAAAATGGATTAGTCCGTCCTTGAATTCGGCATGAAGCCAGACGCGACTCTGGCATCCGTCAATGAGATTGTCCTGAGTCTTGTAAGCGGGGTCCAACGGGGCTTGTCCGTTGCCCAGGTCAATAATCATCTGATATTTGTCCATCCAGTCGTCAAACGCGCTGAACTCTTCTATAACCTCTTCCTGAAGTTCTTCTATTGTCATGGTTTCTCGTTGTAAATTACCTCGATAAGCGTCTTGCCGACAGCTTCCAGGATTTTTTTGTCTATATTATCAATGTTGTCATGGGTGGTATGCCATGTAGGACCGAAAGAGCTCTCCCTGCAATTGGGCAGATATGGTACTATGTCTATGGCGGGAATCCTGGCTATAGTGTTGATAAAGTAGTGGTCGTCAGTAACATATCCACCGCTTACAGGCAGGAATACCGATCCGTAACCCAGTCTTCCCGCTGCACTCCAGACCTTATCCACTATGGTTTTACCGAATCTGGTTGAGTATCCCTCACGGCAGAATGCGGCTCCTTTGCCTCCGACCATATCCAATAATATGGCATAACGGGCGTGGTAGCCCTCTTTGTGAGGATTTTTGGCCCAGTATTGTGCTCCCAGACCCCAGTATGTCTCAAGATGCTCTCCCTGATAGTTGTCTCCAGGGCCCCAGTCTTCGGCATCCAGGAATATGCAGTCAACTCCTATATCGGGAGTCTGTTTCTGCATCTGGCGTGCAATCTCCAGAATTACAGCAACACCGCTGGCGCCGTCATTGGCGGCATCAACAGGTTTCATCCAGTTGGCGGGGTCCGGGTCATTGTCGGCCCACGGGCGGCTGTCCCAATGCGAACAAAGTATTATTCGGGTGGGTGATTCAGGGTTATAGCTGCCTATTATGTTGTAACCCCTTATCCTGGTCTTGTCAAAAGTGACGGTTTCAAAGCCTTGCAGGAACGTCTCGGCTCCAAACTCCTTGAGTTTTGTCATGAGCCATGCTGCACAGTTCTGCTGGGCGTCAGTGTTGGGTACGCGTGGTCCGAAATCAGTCTGCGCCTTTATGTAGTTGTAAGCACTGTCGGCGCAGAATTCAGGTGTTACAACATCGGTTGCCGGAGTAGTTGATGATGCCTTGCGCCCTCCACATGAGAGAACTACATACAGAAGCGTCAGTATTATGGCTGAATTCTTCATATTATCTGTTGAGTTTCCATGTTGCACCGTCCTTGGTATCCTTGATCTCGAATCCAAGAGCAGTTAACTCATTGCGTATCTTGTCACTTGTTGCCCAGTCCTTATTGGCCTTGGCAATGGCGCGCTGCTCAAGGAGCATATCCACGACCTTGCCGAATGCCTCTTCCCGGCCGCTGCCACCACCCTCTTCGGCTTTGATTCCAAGGATATCAAAGAGGAATGTGTCAAACAGAGACTTGAGTTCGGCCACATCGGCGGCAGTCAGTTTGGCGTTGCCGTCCACTGCCTGGTTAATTACCTTGGCTGCATCAAAGAGGTGGCTGATCACGATAGGTGTGTTAAGGTCATCATCCATGGCCTCATAGCACTTGCACTTGAATTCGCTTATGCTTACTGTACTCTCGGCTGAGGGTTGAATGCGGCCTATGGCGTTGTATGCCTCCATAAGACGGTTCATTGCCTTCTCGGCAGCCTGCAGGGCGTCGTTGCTGAAGTCTACTGTACCGCGGTAGTGGGCCATCAGGATGAAGAAGCGGATGGTCATGGGGCTGTAGGCCTGTTTGAGGTTGGGGTTCTGACCGGTAAAGAACTCGTTCAGGGTGATGAAATTACCCAGTGACTTACCCATCTTCTGACCGTTGATGGTAATCATGTTGTTGTGCATCCAGTAGTGGACTATGTCATGCCCCTGGCTTGCAACGGCCTGTGCAATCTCGCACTCGTGGTGCGGGAATATCAGGTCCATGCCGCCTCCGTGTATGTCAAAGCGCTCTCCCAGGTACTTGCGGCCCATGGCGGTGCACTCGCAGTGCCAGCCGGGGAATCCGTTGCTCCAGGGTGAAGGCCAGCGCATTATGTGCTCAGGCTGGGCTTTCTTCCAAAGTGCAAAGTCTGCGGGGTTGTGTTTCTCCTCCTGGCCGTCAAGTTCACGGGTGGTGTTGAGCACATCGTCCAGATTGCGGCCGGAGAGTATGCCGTAGTGGTGGTCTTTGTTGTATTTGTTCACGTCAAAGTAGATACTGCCCTGGCTCTCATAAGCGTAACCGTTGTCCAGAATCTGCTTTACAAGTTCAATCTGTTCAATGATATGGCCCGATGCGTGCGGCTCGATGCTGGGCGGCAGTACGTTAAGCATCTCCATTGCCTTGTGGTAGCGCAGTGTGTAGTACTGAACCACCTCCATGGGCTCCAGCTGCTCCAGACGTGCTTTCTTGGCAATCTTATCCTCGCCCTCATCGGCATCGTGCTCCAGATGGCCTACATCGGTTATGTTGCGTACGTAACGTACCTTATAGCCTAAGTGCTGAAGGTAACGGAACAGTATATCAAATGTGATGGCGGGACGTGCATGGCCCAGATGCGGATCACCGTAAACTGTGGGACCGCACACGTACATACCTACATGTGGCGGGTTCAAGGCTTCAAACAATTCCTTTTTTCTTGTAAGGGTGTTGTAGATGGTCAATTTGTTTTCCATATTATCTTTTTGTTGTTTCTTCAATCAATTGGAGGAGGCGCTCAACGGCATTCTCCTCGGGGATATTTTTCTCTATGCACTCCTTGCCGCGATAGAGGCTTATCTTTCCGCGGCCTGCGCCTACGTAGCCGAAATCGGCATCGGCCATCTCACCCGGTCCGTTCACGATACAGCCCATGATGGCTATCTTGACTCCCTTAAGGTGGCCTGTGGCGGCTTTGATGCGTGCTATTGTCTCTTCAAGATTGTACAGTGTCCGTCCGCAGCCCGGACATGAAATGTATTCCGGTTTGCTGAAACGGATGCGTGCGCCCTGCAGGATGGCATCCTCTGTAGAACGTATCTGCTCTGCAGGAATATTGGGGTTGTTCAGTTTAAGGTCTTTAGCCTTGCCGTCTATGAGCAATGCTCCAGCGTCCATGGCGGCGTGCAGTTGGAAATCCTCCAGTAAAGTGTCATTGTATGACAGTTGGAGCACTCCGTTTTCAATCCTGGCCGATGCACGCACACCGGCACTGGTCTCTGCATAATCCACCAGTTTGCGGGCTACAGGAATCTCACGCTCGGGTGCCTCGGATAGCGAAACACGTATGGTATCGCCTATGCCCTCGGCCAGCAGTGCGCCAATGCCTATGGCACTCTTTATGCGGCCGTCCTCGCCCTCTCCGGCCTCGGTTACACCCAGATGTATGGGGAACGCCATGCCCTCGCGGTCCATCTCTCTGACTAGCAGACGTACTGTCTCAATCATGACAACCGTATTGCTGGCCTTGATGGAAATGACCACGTTCATGAAATCCTGCTCCACGCATATGCGCAGGAACTCCATACAACTCTCCACCATACCGGCCGGAGTGTTGCCGTATCGGCTCATGATGCGGTCGGAGAGTGATCCGTGGTTTACGCCTATGCGTATGGCGGTATTATGCTCACGGCATATATTCAGGAACGGGATAAAGCGGTCACGTATGCGCTGAATCTCCTGTGCGTATTCCTGATCGGTGTATTCCAGTTGTTTGAACGTACGTGCAGGATCCACATAGTTTCCCGGGTTGATGCGCACCTTCTCAACATAGCGGGCGGCCACATCGGCCACGGCGGGGTTGAAGTGGACATCGGCCACGAGCGGGGTATCATAGCCCCGGGCAGTGAGACCTTCACGTATTAACCGCATGTTTTCCGCCTCGCGTGTGCCCTGAGTTGTCATACGAACCAGTTCCCCGCCGGCCTGAATGATACGTATGGCCTGCTCAATGCAGCCCTCTGTATCCATGGTGGCGGTGGTGGTCATGGACTGCAGGCGTATGGGATTGCTGCCGCCTATAGTGGTACTGCCCACACGTACGCTTATGGTTTTCCTGCGGTTGTAAACGGCCATTATCAGTTGGTCTTGAAATTGTATTTTACCTGACTGAGTTCTGCATTGGCCTTCTCAATCTTATCCTTGAGTCCCTCCTTGTGGGCGGCCAGGCGTGCTGCCAGTTCAGTGTCGGCTACGGCCAGTATCTGGGCGGCCAGGATGGCGGCATTCTGTGCGCCGTTCACGCCTACGGTTGCCACGGGTATTCCGGGGGGCATCTGTATGATTGAGAGCATGGCGTCCAGACCGTCCAGCATGCCTTTGATGGGTACGCCGATAACGGGAACGTTGGTGTTGGCTGCAATCACGCCGGGCAGGGCGGCTGCCATTCCGGCTGCGGCAATGATAACCTTGATGCCGCGTGCCTGAGCACCCTTGGCAAACTCCTCAACGGCTGCAGGTGTGCGGTGGGCGGACAGGGCGTTCATCTCAAACGGAACCTGGATGCTGTCCAGGAAGGCGGCTGCCTTCTCCATGACGGGCAGATCGGACGTGCTGCCCATGATAATACTTACTGTTGGTTTCATATATTCTATTTTTTACGCATTCTTGCTACCGGTATTCCTATCTGTTCGCGGTACTTTGCCACCGTACGGCGTGCCACCTTGTAGCCGCGCCCGGTAAGCATATCGGACAGTTGCTCATCGGTAAGCGGGTTGTTGTGGTCTTCGGCATCGGTTGCCTCACGCAGTATGCGGTGTATCTCCTTGACCGATACCTCCTCTCCGCTGCTGGTCTTTACACCGTCGGTAAAGAAGGCCTTGAGCGGGAATGTGCCGAACGGTGTCTGCACGTACTTGCCGCTGGTTACGCGGGATATCGTCGATATGTCATATCCCGTCTTCTCGGCCACATCCTTAAGGATCATGGGGCGCAAAAGGGTCTCGTCACCCTCTTGGAAGAACGGGCGCTGCAGGTCAATGATGGCCTGCATGGTACGGGTCATGGTCTGCTCACGCTGGCGGAGTGCCTGGATGAATCCGCGGGCCGAATCCAGTTTGCTCTTGATATATACGGCGGCGGCCTTCTGACTGCTGGTACCCTCTTTAATCTGGTTCTCCAGCATATCAGAGTACTCACGGCTTACATGCAGTTGGGGTATGTTCCCGTTATTGAGCGTGAACCTTATCTCATCATCGTAGTTGTCAAGCAGGAAATCGGGTACTATGTGCTGACGGCTGTGCCCCACAGTTTCGCCAAGTGAACTGCCCGGACGCGGATTGAGTTTTACCAGTTCTGCAATCACGGCATCGGTCTGCTCCTTGCTCAGTTCCAGACGTGCCGATATCTTGTCCCAGCGCTTGTGGGTGAACTCATCAAACATGGAAGAGATAATCTTCTCCTGGAGTTCCTTGCTCTCTGAATCCGGTTTGCGGCGTATCTGGATAAGCAGGCACTCCTGCAGGTTGCGAGCACCTATTCCGGCGGGGTCAAACTCCTGGATGACCTTGAGTACCTGCTCAATCTCATCGACCGATGCATCCGTGTCGTGATAGAACGCCAGGTCATCGGATATGGCCTGAAGGTCCTTGTCCAGAATGCCGTCATTATCTATTGAGCCTATGATGTAGAGCGCAATCTTCATCTGACGCTCGGTCAGGTCCTGCTCACGCAGTTGCTCATAGAGTATATCGTAGAATGAGCGTGTATCGGCCAGGGGGATATCGGCAACCTGTCCGCCGCCTCCCTGCTGGCGGTCATACCAGTCATCATCATCGTCTCCCCAGTCGTCACGGTTGTCATTCCTGGAGTCATAATCCTCATTGCCGTACTCCAAATCCTCATCCCTGGCTGTATCATCATTATCATTGTCTGTGGCGGATGATTCGGCCGGGCCGTCCTCTAGGGCGGGGTTGTCACCCAGTTCGGCACGAACATGTTCCTCCAGTTCCAGAGTTGAGAGTGCAAGCAGACGGGCCTCCAGCACCTGTTGGGGCGATAGGGTCTGAATCTGTGCCTGCGTCTGGACCTGGGTCTGTATGTTGCTTAAACCGGGCATCTTACGGGATTAATAATGGAAACTGCTGCCTCCTATGAACTCGCGTACCAGTGATGTGGGCGGCAGGTTTTGGCTTGGAATGGTCTTGAACAGCTTGAGGAAATCCTTGAGCTGCTGTGCCTTTGCATATTCGGGACTGTTCTCGGGAACCTCATCCAGCAACGGCAGTACCATATCCTTGATGACTGCTATCTCAAATATCATGGCCGAGTTGAACATGGCGTCGGCGTTCTCCTGATAGGGGAATATCCATTTCTCCTCACCGGCACGGACGGACGGCCAGCGGGCTATCGTATCCTGTGCCGAATAACTGCGGTACTTGTGGTCGCGTGTGATACGGCGCAACAGGCGGTTATCGGTAGTGGGAATATAGTTGTGCTGGTCAATGCGTATGCATGTCAGGGCCGATACGTATATCAGGAAACGGCTGTCGGCCGGGATATCGGGCATAAGGTCGGGGTTCAGTGCGTGGATACCCTCAATGAGCAGGATGTCATTGTCGCCCAACGTCATCTCGGGGTCAGTGAACTCACGGATTCCGCCCTTCTTGAAGTTGAATCTGGGCGGCAGGATGCTCTTTCCTGCCAGCAGATCCTTGAGCTGCTGGTTGAAGAAAGGCAGGTCTATGGCGTAAAGTGACTCAAAGTCATGCTCGCCGTTCTCATCCAACGGGGTGTGGTCACGGTCCAGGAAATAGTCATCCAGTGACAGAACCTTGGGGGTGAGTCCGTGGGCCATGAGTTGTACCATAAGACGCTTGCTGAAAGTGGTCTTGCCCGATGAGGACGGGCCGGAAACCATTATCAGTTTAAGTCCCTTACCCTCATTCCTTCGGGCTACAATCTGGTCGGCAATATGCACTATTTTCTGTGACTGCAGAGCCTCGGCTACGTTTATTATCATGTTGGTCTCACCCTTGGCAACGGCCTGATTGAGCCTTCCAAGAGTTGAGAACCCCAGGATGCGCATCCAGTCATGATGCTCCTTGAATATCTCAAACATCTTGTCCTGGCGGATAAGCGGCTCCAACTGGTCGGGATTGCTCTTGTCCGGCAGGCGTACCAGAACACCGCCTGACATGGGCTCAAGGCCGAACACCTTAAGGCATCCGGTGTTTGGAGGAAGTATTCCGAAGAACCAGTCGGGAAGGTCCTCCAGAGTATAGTAACTGGTATATATGCTGCCGATGCTGCGCAGCAGGCGTACATTGTCCTTACGGCCTGCACGCTCCATGATATCGGCCACATCGGATGTGTGGGCTGTATGCTTTACGAACGGAATGTTGCGGCCTATGATGCTGCCCATGCGCTCGCTGATGCTGGTGACATCATCATCGGTCAGTTCACGACCTATCTCAACGGGGCAGTAGAAACCTTTGGATATGGCGTTAGATACCCTTATCCTGCTTCCGGGATAAAGTTCGGTCACGGCCTTGTAGAGAACAAATACTAATCCGAGCAGATAGGAACGGGCGCCCAAACTTGTGGTAGCATCGAGAAACTCCACGTCACAGTTTTCATAGACCTTGGATTCCATGTCCATTACCTTGCCGTTGGCGCAGACACACATGGGAGCACCTTTCAAGGTAATCTCCATTCTGTTGAATACTTCAGAGAACGGTATACCGGGGTCAAAACTCTCAGTTTTCCTGTTATTGATGCAGTAGATTTCCATAATCGGGTCGTTTTGAGTTTTTGGAATCTCAAAATTACTGCATTTTTCGTTATTTTTAAAGCCAAAATACACTATCTTCGCACATTATTTCATAAAAACAGGTTTTTAATTTATATAAGCAATGAAGAAACTGAATGTTTTGATGGCGACAATGGCCATCGCAGTACTTGCCTCATGCGGCGGTACAGGTACCGGCAAGGTTACTATGAATGATGTAAAGGACACAATTTCGTATTCAATCGGTATGGGTCGCGCCGTACGTGTCTATAAGGATCAGCTATCATATGAACTGCTTGATTCATCAACCATGAAGGCTTTCGTCAAAGGTTTCATGGAGGCTGCCCAGAATCCTGATGATAAGGCTAAACTGGCTTATGCTCTTGGCGTTGAGATAGGTTGCCAGGAGATGACACAGGCATACATCGGTCTTGCCGAAAATCTTTTCGGCCAGGGTGGTGAGTTTAACAAGACAAATTACATAAAGGGCTTCTGCGACGGTATGCTCGACAACTGGAAGATCATGACCTTTGATGAGGCCGATGAAACTTCAAACCGTCTTTATGAGTATCTGACAACCGCCCAGTTCAATGAGTACCGCGACAAGAACAACGCTTATCTCGAGGAGAAGGCCAAGGAAAGCAATGTTGTCAAGACTGAGAGCGGACTTCTTTATGAGGTCATCAAACTCGGTGACGGTGGTCCCAAACCTACTGCAACAAGCGATGTTGAGGTACGTTATCGCGGTGAGTTGATTGACGGTACCGTATTTGATGAGTCAACAACACCTGTAACCCTTAACCTGGGTGGCGTAATCAAGGGCTGGACCGAGGGTCTTCAGCTCATGAGCGTAGGTGACAAGTACAAATTCTACATCCCCTCCGAGTTGGGTTACGGTGAGCAGGGTGCCGGAAACGACATCAAGCCCTATGCAGCTCTCGTCTTTGAGGTTGAACTTGTAAGCATAAAGTAAATTTATCTTATAAAAATGCAGGAGGGGACATATTCCGTGTTCCCTCCTGTTTTTTGTCATTTTGTAATAATTTCCATTACAACTTATCAAAATAATGCATACTTTTGGGTGTAATTTATACCCGATAACCATTAAATGCTTACAATATGAACTCAAAGAAGCCAGTCTCATCAACAGAGCGTATGGATGCTTTGGACAGAAAAATTCTTGGTATCATCTCACAGAACGCACGTATTCCTTTCCGTGATGTGGCTCTTCAGTGCGGAGTTTCACGTGCCGCTATCCACCAGCGCGTTCAGAAGATGTTTGATGACGGTGTGATTACAGGTTCCGGTTATCATGTAAATCCCAGAAGTATAGGTTATAACACCTGCACGTATGTGGGTCTTACACTTGAGAAAGGTTCAATGTATCATCAGGTAGTGGCTGAGTTGGATCAGATTCCGGAGGTTGTGGAGAGTCATTTCACAACCGGACGCTATACCATGATGATAAAACTCTACGCCCGTGACAATTCCCATCTGATGGAACTTATCAACGGTCGCATTCAGGAGATTAAGGGTGTAACGGCAACAGAGACTCTGATTTCTCTTGATGAGAGTATCAAGAAAGAGATTCCGATAGAATGAATAAGGCTCAGCAGCTTGAATCCGGGCTCCGCCAGATGGAATCCGGCACTGATGTATTGAACTGGCATGTTCCGGTAATAGGAATTAGCGGAAATTTCAGGGAGGGGGACTGCACCCTTGCCCAGGCATACTATATGTCAGTTCTTGAGGCCGGAGGATCGCCGGTAGTGATTCCGTCATATGATGATGACAAGGCTTTGGTTTCGCTTCTGGAGACCCTGGACGGTATTGTCCTGTCCGGGGGTGCCGATATAGATCCCGAATATCTTGGCGAAGAGCCTCTGGAATGTGTTTCCATCAACCCCCGTCGCGACAGGCAGGAACTCTCTCTGGTCCGTCTGGCAATGGACCGCCAGATACCTGTACTTGGAATCTGTCGCGGAATTCAGGTGCTTTCCGCGGCATTGGGCGGCAAATTGTACCAAGACATAAAGACCCAGCATGACCGTCAGCCTATTGAACACAGCCAGACCATAGCCCGCGGTCTCCCTTCACATAATGTAAGGTTGGAAAAGGATTCCCTGCTGTACGGTTTGCTCAAGACCGAAAACCTTGCCGTGAATTCCTTCCATCACCAGGCTGTCAGGGAGGCCCCTGCAGGTTTCCGTGTCACCGCCGTCGCTCCGGACGGAATAATAGAGGGTATAGAGTCTACCTGTTTCCGCCCCGTCCTGGGTGTTCAGTGGCATCCCGAGTGCTTCATCCTGGAGAATGACCGTACTATGATGCCTATATTCAAATGGCTCGTTGAGCAGGCTGAATTGTACCGTCGCGCCAAGGGATTGCATTCCAGGACTATGATACTTGACAGCCATTGCGACAGCCCGATGCTGTTTGACGAAGGGGCTCATTTCTTTGAGAAGAACCCTGAGATGCTGGTTGACCTGCATAAGATGAACTTAGGCCGTCAGGATGCCAGTTTCATGGTGGCCTACCTCGAACAGTCAGAGCGTGACTCCGAGTCTCTAAAGGCTGCTGTCAATAAGGCAAACCGTCTGCTTGACCTTATAGACGGGCGTATAGGAGAGTGCGATGGCCATGCAGCCATTGCAACCACCCCCGATGAACTGTGCCAGAACAAGTTCAGAGGTATCAAATCAGTTGTCAAGGGTATAGAAAACGGCTATGCGGTAGGACTTGACATTGACAATGTGGACCGGTTCCGCAGCCGCGGCGTAGCATACATGACCCTTTGCCATAACGGAGACAACGATATATGTGATTCCCATAAGGGCAATCAGGAGCATAACGGACTTTCCGATTTCGGTAAACAGGTAGTGGAACGCATGAACAGGGTAGGTATGATGGTTGACCTGTCACATGCATCGGAGAAAAGTTTCTGGGATGCATTGGAGTGCAGTACCAAGCCTATAATATGCTCACACTCATCCAGCCGTGCGCTTTGTGACCATACACGCAACCTGACGGATGATCAGATGCGTGCCTTGTCCCGCTCCGGCGGCGTAGCTCAGGTCTGCCTCTACAGCGGTTTCCTTAAAAAAGACGGCAATGCCACTGTGGTTGATGCTGTCCGTCATATCATGCATATGATAGACGTCATGGGCATAAATCATGTGGGTATCGGTTCTGATTTTGACGGAGGTGGCGGGCTGCCGGGTCTGGAGGACGCTTCGTGGTTTGTTTCTCTTACAGAGAGGCTTATGGCCGAAGGTCTGAGTGATTATGACCTGTCACTCGTCTGGGGTCGTAATTTCCTCAGTGTCTGGAGTGCTGTCATCGGCCTCTGAACCTGCTTTGCGGGCTTTGGCGTTAGCTCTTATTTCACGGTATTTTTCCTTGTTCTTCTGGCGTCGGTCTTTACGTTCCTGACGCTTGCGTTCCTTTTTCTTTTTCTCGGATTCTATCCGTTGGGCTTTCTTTTCCAGACGCTCCACGTTCTTCCTGTGGATATTGACCTCTTTCTTCTGAGCCTTATCCTTGGATAGTTCATCGGGTTTCTGTTCGGTCAGCGGCGTATCGTTGACATACCACTTATCGGTCTCATGAGTCCAGTCCTGCTTTAGGGTTATGCCTCTTTTTATGTACCAGACACTCTCTGCCTGACGTTTCTCCTCATATTCGCCTGTATCCCACTTGCCGTTGTCATTTACATCGTCAAACATGGATATGTAATAGGTTGCAGGCTGGAGCAGGAAGAAATCAACACTGCCGTTCTCAAGTTTTTCGGTCCTTACCACCTTGCCTCCGCCAGTATGGAGTCTTACTGTATAACCCGGTTTGGGGTTGGCCACATTGACGGTAAGAGTGCTGTACTTGTTGAGTGCGTTGAATTTGAGGGTTGTTTCCTCGTAGTCATTATGGAGTCCGTAGATACCCTTGACACTTGCGGAATCAAGAGTCAGTTTGAAGGTCTGTTCGGGTTTCCATTCACCGTAGATATAGTATGTGAGTATATCCACCGGGTCCTGTTCCACCTCAAAAGGAACAGCTTTCCATATTGTGTCAAACTGCTGATACAGGTGCAGTGCGGTGTCAGACAGGAACGTAACCGGCTCCGGGAATGAGATGGTCACATCCTGATAAAGACTCATGGCACTGCCCGATGTCATCCTGCAGTCAAGGAATCTGATCTTGGGCTGAAGCAGACGTACTATACCGATGGAATCACCCATACGTTCCATGCGCCTTATCTGTCTGTCTATGTCTTTTTTCTCATTCTCTATCCTGCGGGCCTGCTCCTTAAGTATCTGTTCCCTTTTCTTGGGCGTATAGAGACGCAGGGTATCCGTCCTGGGTGAGAGGACACCCGCTGAATCTGTGGCAGGATATGTTATGCTGAAACTCAATGTGTCCTGATAATAGACCGTCGAATCCTTCATCCAGAATGTAAGGGTATCATATCGGGCGGTATGCTGCAGTATATATGAGTCCGATTCGTCAAAGTTGAAACCCTTTATAAGCGGCATCGAGTCCAGAGGAAGTGCAAATCTGATGGTGAATTTCTCATGCTGTTTGCGCTCTGCCGATGTCATATACTGCTGTATCGGTGTGGGAGAGAATGCCAGCAGTGTTATGTCATTGGGAAGATACTGTGTATACGGAACCGTGACGGTGGTATCGGCCTTCCCGTTGTCGGCGTATACGGTATCGACCCTGAATCTCAATTCTGATGATGGGACAATGATGGAGTCAGACCATGCTATCTTCTCGTTACGCTGGGAGTAACTGAATGTCTGGTCCATATCCGTTACGGCATATATCCTGTATGAGCCGGGCGCTATGCCGCGTATGGTGAAATGTCCGGAAGCATCGGTACGTGACACTCTCTCAAACGGTTTTGTGGTGAATGCCGAATCGGAAAGGTCACTGTGGAGACCTACCGTCATACCTTTGACCGGTTCCAGGTCATCGGCATTGAGTACATAGCCCGATACTTCAAGGGTATCGATGGCATCACCCGTGCTGAAACGGAAACAGTAATCTCCCATCGGGTTGCCCTCATTGTTGTCAACTATTCCGTCGGCAAAATCGATGGAGTAGGTAGTGTTGGGCTTGAGCGAGTCAAAGAGTTCGACGTGAATCTTCTTGCCGACCACTTTAATCTCCGGCTGTTCAGTCTGAGGCGGTGAGATTACTACCTTTTCATTGGCATTCTCCAGCCTTATGAACTCATTGAAATCAATGGTTATTTTCTTGGTTTTTACACCTGTGCCTCCGTTATCCGGGTGGGTTCCGGTAATTCTGGGGGGAGTCTCGTCAAAAGGTCCGCCGTCGGGATTGCCTACAGCCGCACAACCGGACAATGCGGCAAAGGCCAATAAAGCCGATGCCGCATTGCAGATAGTACGGTTTATGTCGCTAAAGCGATGATTCAATCCTTGAACTTTTTGAAGATGACGCATGAGTTGTGTCCGCCGAATCCGAAAGTGTTGGACAGGCCGGCACGTACCTCTCTTTTTTGCGCCTTGTTGAATGTGAAGTTCATACGATAGTCAATCTGCTCATCCTCATCGCCCTCCTCATGGTTGATTGTGGGCGGGATAATGTCATTCCTTACGGCAAGCACAGTGGCAATTGCCTCAATGACGCCGGCTCCGCCGAGCAGATGTCCTGTCATGGATTTGGTAGAACTGAGGTTCATATCATAGACGTGGTCTCCGAATACAGACTTGATGGCCTTGCACTCGGCGATGTCGCCCAGAGGAGTTGAAGTGCCGTGCATATTGATGTAGTCAATATCGGCAGGTTTCATGCCTGCATCCTCAAGAGCCTCCTGCATTACGCGGATTGCTCCGTTTCCTTCGGGATCGGGAGCGGTCATGTGGTATGCATCGGCTGTGGCACCCCATCCTGCAACTTCGGCGTAAATCTTTGCGCCGCGTGCAACAGCGTGTCCGTACTCCTCAAGTATCAGTATTCCGCCTCCTTCGCCCAATACGAATCCGTCACGGCTGGCGCTCATGGGGCGTGAAGCCGTCAGGGGAGAGTCGTTACGGGTAGAAAGAGCATGCATTACACCAAAACCTGTTATTCCGCAGTCTCCAAGCGCAGCCTCGGCTCCTCCGGTAACAATGACATTTGCCTTACCCAGGCGGATCATGTTAACGGCATCGATGATGGCGTGTGTGCTTGATGCGCAGGCCGATGAAGTGGCGTAGTTGGGTCCCTTGAGTTTGTACATGATTGAAATCAATCCGGATGCTATGGAACCCAGTATACGGGGTACGAAAAACGGGGTGACCTTCAGTTCCTGACCAAGTTTCTTCTGTTCATGGATGGTATCTACGCCCTCTTCGAAGGAGTCAACACCGCCCATACCGAAACCAAGAATTACGCCTATGCGGTTCAGGTCCTCTTTCTCGAGATCGAGGGCCGAATCCTGTATGGCCTGAACAGCCGAAGCGACAGCAAACTGACTGTATTTGTCAAGTTTGCGTGCTTCCTTGCGGTCCATGTATTGGGATATGTCAAAGTCCTTGACCTGACATCCTATCTTGACCTTGGTCTGTATGGCGTTGGTGTCAAAATTGGTAATGAGACCGGCTCCGCTGACACCTGCTATGGCATTCTCCCAGAATTCAGGGATAGAATTACCTATAGGGTTGACGGTACCGAGTCCGGTTACGACAACTCTTTTAAGATCCATCTTATGTGAAAGAAGATTGACTGATTACTTTGTAGCTGCTGCGCTGATGAGCTCGATAGCCTCACCTACGGTTGTGATCTTCTCAGCCTGATCATCGGGAATTGAGATGCCGAACTCCTTCTCGAACTCCATGATGAGCTCTACGGTATCCAGTGAATCTGCACCCAGATCAGCTGCGAAACTAGCCTCGGGAGTAACCTCTGAAGGCTCAACTCCAAGTTTGTCAACGATGATAGCCTGAACTCTCTCTGCAATCTGTGAATCTGCCATAATTGTAATTTTAATGTATTAAAAAATGAATTTGGCTGCAAAGAAACCCATTTTCGGCAAGCGTCACAAGCGAAGAAAAAACAAAACAAAGGAGTGATGCACAAATGGTATTAATGTGTGTAATGCTAATTGGCCCCTAAAGGTTGTCTATTCAGAAAAATAACCATAATTTTGCATTGTCTTTAAGAACACACTTGAATCATGACATTCAGCCAGGAAAGTTTTGAGATTTTTGACCGTTCCATTGCCGACTATCACAAGACGGACAATGTGGATACTCCTATTGCCAATCCCTATAAGGAGAAGAGCATAGAATTCTATCTTTATCTCAAGAACTGGATTGATACTGTTCAGTGGCATCTGGAAGATATCATCCGCGATCCGCAGATAGATCCCGTAAAGGCTTTGGCTATCAAACGCCGCATAGACCGTTCCAATCAGGAGCGAACTGATCTTGTTGAACTCATAGACAGTTATTTCCTTGAAAAGTTCAGTAAGGTTCAGACTCTTCCGGATGCAACGATAAACACCGAGAGCCCCGCATGGGCGGTTGACCGCCTGTCTATTCTGGCACTCAAGATCTTCCATATGAGGATCGAGGCTGAACGCACGGACACGCCGGCTGAGCAGCAGCAGCGTTGCCGTGAGAAACTGTCTGTTCTTATGGAGCAGAAGAAAGACTTGTCAGGAGCAATCGATATGCTTCTCGACGATATGGCTTCAGGCCGTAAGTACATGAAAGTCTATAAGCAGATGAAGATGTACAACGACCCCTCACTCAACCCTGTTCTTTACGGACAGAATGGCTCCAAGTAACCCCAAATACAAGCACATTCTCTTAATCCGCTTCTCTGCCATAGGAGACGTGGCTATGACCGTGCCGGTATTGGAATCGGTCGCAAAGGCATATCCCGACAAGCATTTTACGATGCTTTCAAATGTCCGTTTCGCACCCTTCTTTGCCAGAATGCCGGAGAACGTGAGTTTCATCGGTGTAGACCTCAAAAAGGATTACCACGGTTTCGGTGCCATGCTCAAACTGTTCTTCAGGCTGAGAAAGAGACACTTTGACGCAGTGGCAGACCTTCACGGCGTACTCAGGACCACGGCTCTCTCATTCTTTTTCCGCTCCTGCTTTACCAAAGTGAAGCGTATTGACAAGGACCGCCGCTCACGCAAACGTCTAACACGCCTCAGGAACAAGGACCTGACTCAGCGTCTTACTTCATTTGAACGTTATCAGACAGTCCTGGAGAAACTGGGATTTGTATTTGAACTCAGGTTCCGTTCCATATTCGGCGATGGAAAGGCCGATTTGTCCGCTATAAAGAACATCGTAGGTGACAAGGACTGCACATGGGTTGGTATTGCCCCCTTTGCAGCGCACAAGGGTAAGATTTATCCGCTGTATCTTATGGAGGAGGTGGTATCACAGATAGACAGCGCCTGCCTGTGCCGTCAGTTTGTGTTTGCCTATGGAAAGGAACGTTCTCTGGTTGAGGAGTGGGCTCAGAAATACCGTTCCGTGGAGATTATTGATCCCCGTCTGGGACTTGAGGGAGAACTGAACCTGATAAGCAATATGGAGGTGATGCTTGCCATGGATTCTTCAAACATGCATCTGGCATCAATCACCGCTACTCCGGTAGTATCAGTATGGGGAGCCACTCATCCGTATGCCGGATTCTTGGGATGGGGTCAGAAACAGGAAGACTGCATCCAACTTGATATGCCTTGCCGCCCCTGTTCCATCTACGGAAAGAAAGAGTGCATATATGCCGATTACCGTTGCCTTACCGGCATCGATCCCGACAAGGTTATGGAAAAAGTAAAAGCTTACCTTTAAAGAAAGAGCGGGAATTCAGGTCCCATGTTGAATAGAAGGTCAACGGCACTCAGGTTGGCCAGAAAACCGTATTTTTCCTTGAACACCTGCCAATACTGACGGCAGTCCTGAGGCTCGGCTGTACCGGGATTGACCATCTGTCTCAGATCGGTCAGGTTTTGGCCGTTTTTTCCGTATGATTCCGTGAGTTTTACGGGTTTGTCCATACCCGCCAGAGTCATGATGAGAAGGGTCAGTTCAGTGTTGAAATCAATCAGGAACTCATACTTCTTCTCATAGAAAGGCCGGAAATCATCCTGGTAGTACATAAAGAAAGGACTGTTCATGTAGGCCGATTCAAGTGCGTTCCAATGCTGGTGACGCCACTCTCCGTGGTCGCTGATGCGGACATCCTTCATTAACTGTTTGGGCGATGTGCTCTTGACAATCGGTACGGTGAGTGTCTGAACTCCACCGGCTGTGGCAATAAGGCATCGGTTCCGGTAGGTCTGCTTGCAGTAGTTGTCATACTGCTCAATAAGCACATCACCGCCACTGTTGATGGCGGTGAAGAAACTTACGGGTGGCAGATATGCCGAACTGAGCAGAACCGTATTCATCAGTTGTATTTCTTGACTGCACGGAACATGCGGTTCCAGCGGATCTTTCCCTTCTGTCCCCAGTTCTTGTCCTTGTCAAGTGAGAGCCAGATGAATACCGGGCGTCCTACAATGTGATCCTCGGGCACAAATCCCCAGAATCGGGAATCGGCACTGTTCTGGCGGTTATCGCCCATCATCCAGTAGTAGTCCATCTTAAATGTGTAACTGGTTGCCTTCTGGCCGTTGATGAGAATGGTTCCGTCATGCTCTACCTTGAGGTCATTGCCTTCATAGATCTTTATGATACGCTCGTAGAAGGGCAGGTTCTCAAGATTGATGTCAAGTGTGGCACCCTTGGCCGGAATCCATATCGGACCGTAGTTGTCAATGGTCCACTTGGTGTTCTTGTTTTGAGGAAACAGCCACTCGTTCTCATCGGGAGTACATTCGTATGGTTTGATATCACTCACAATATCGGTTTTTGTGGCCAGCAGTCCGGCAGCCTGGGTTGTAAGTGGGAATATCCTGACTCCGGGACTGTTCTCTTTGGTTATATCCTTAATAAGGGGCGGATTATTCCTGTCGTAAAGGTCTTCCTGACTCAATCTGAGTTCCTGGCGCAGATTGGCGGGAATGGAGTGCTTTAGTGTGACTATGTAATTGGTCTGAACTGCATCGGGCTGCTTATTCATGACACCATCCAGATAAATAATGCCGTCTTTGATTTCCAGAGTCTGTCCAGGCAGTCCTACACAGCGTTTCACATAGTTCTCACGGCGGTCAACCGGACGGGTTATTATCTTGCCGAATAACTGCTCGTTCTGGAGTATTTCCTGGCGGCCAACCTTGTAATAGAAGTCATAGACACGGCGTTGCTCGAGTGTGGAGAGTGAATCCAGATCTATCTCTTTGCAGCGGCTCTTTCCCAACGGGTAAACGATCATGCCGTAATAATCGGCACTGGACCATTTGGGGTTGGTTACCAGTGTGTCACCTGAAGGATAGTTGAAAACGACTATCTCATTCAGTTTGATCTTGCCGAATCCCTTGATGCGCTCGTAGGGCCACTGGGGCTTTTCAATATAACTCTTGGTGCCGCCGGGGAACTGATTCTGGGTGAGCGGCATGGTTAGCGGAGTCATGGGCTTGCGTGGTCCGTATGCTACCTTACTAACGTAGAGATGGTCGCCTACCAGAAGTGACTTTTCGAGTGAAGAAGAGGGGATGGCGTAGTTCTGGAAGAGGTAGATGTTTACAAAGTATACTGCTACAAGTGCAAATACAATAGCATCGACCCAACCCATTATCTGATACAGTGTCTTGTTCTTGAGTTTTTTCCACCAGTCCCACGGGATGATGCGTGTGGTGCATGCATCAAAGATGAACGGGATAACCAGTATTCCCAGCCAACTTCTAACCCATATCAGGAACAGTATGTACAATGCCAGGTATATACCGGCTTTGATCCACTGCTTTTTTGATATTTCCCCTAGTTTCTTCATAATGTTATGAGAGTGAGTTCATCAGGTCATCCATACAGAGGAAACCCTTTTTGTCAACGGTAAATTCGGCAGCCAATACGGCTCCGAGTGCCAGACCGCTGCGGTCCTTTGCAAAATGAATAATCTTTATGAAATCAGCACTGGAATCATAAGTTATCTCGTGGATTCCTGCTATCTCGCCTTCACGGATTGAGTCAATACGGATGTCCGATGGATTGTAATCTGTTGATCCGGTTACGGTTCCGTCTGCATTGAGTACGGTTCCCTTTGACCAACCGGTCTTGCGGTCCAGTTGTGAGATGATTCCCTCGGCCAGTGTGATGGCTGTACCGCTGGGCGCATCCAACTTGTGGATATGGTGAGTCTCAGACATGCGGACCTCATACATGGGATAGCCGTTCATAAGTTTGGCAAGGTATGAGTTGACTTTTGAGAACAGAGCCACACCGATGCTGAAGTTGCTTGACCAGAACAGGGTGTTGGCGCCGTCCTTGCAGAGATCTTTCATCTCGTCACGGTGCTGCTCCATCCATCCGGTACTGCCACTTACTACCTTGACTCCGGCCTTGAAGCATTTCTGAATGTTTCCGTAAGCCTGAGTGGGGGCGGTGAACTCTATTGCCACATCGGCGTTCTTGAACTCAGGGCTGTCAAAGTCCTGAGGATTGTCGATGTCAATCTTACATACTACCTGATGACCGCGGGACAGAGCAATCTTCTCTATCTCATGGCCCATCTTGCCGTATCCTATTAAAGCTATCTTCATCAATTCTAAATTCTCAATTCTAAATTCTCAATTTATCAGAACATACTTTGGGTATTCTCCTGAACGTGCTGGAGTATGCTGCTGAATTTATTGTCAAGTGTTGTTGCCGTAAGTGTTTTCCAGACCTCGTACTGTTCAGGCTCAAGGGCCTTCTTGTAGCGTTTGTCAAACTTGGCTATAATCTGGTCATAGGTCTTTCTCGCGGCAGCGGTATCAAACTGTACGTTTGTGTTCTGAGCAGCCATGGCGTTGCCACGGAAACCTCCGTTCTGCATCATCTGGAATTCTCTTACTGACATCTGCAGGTTACGGCATATCTCCTCAAACTCCTGTGCATAGAGTTTTATCATTTTGTCAAACTGCTTCTCGGTAAGGTCCAGACGGCCGGCTACATCCTGTATCTTGGCGTCTGCGATAGAGTCTGATTCCAGTTCATAGAAAGGTTTCTGCATTCCTCCCATGGGACCACCCATAGGACGACCACCCATAGGACGGCCTCCACCCATGGGACGACCGCCCATAGGCTGTGCTGATGCAATAACTGCGACAAGGCATGCTGCAATTGTAAAGAGTAATTTTTTCATTGTTTCGTGTTAAAAATATTTGGTAGTAATAGCTTTATAGCAAAGATACTCTTTCCAGTTATGCGCCGGAAAGAGTATCTCTAATAATATGTCTAATTAAGATTAGAGCTTCGGTCCAGCTGCAACGAGTGCTTTACCTGCTTCATTACCCTCATACTTCTTGAAGTTCTTGATGAAGCGGCCAGCCAGATCCTTAGCCTTCTCCTCCCACTCTGAAGCGTTAGCGTAAGTGTCGCGAGGATCAAGGATTGCAGGATTTACGTTAGGCAGAGCTGTGGGAACCTCAAAGTCAAAGTACGGAATCTTCTTGGTCTGAGCCTTCAGGATGCTGCCATCCAGGATAGCGTCGATGATACCACGTGTATCAGGAATTGAGATACGCTTGCCTGTGCCGTTCCAACCGGTGTTAACCAGATAAGCCTTGGCACCGCTCTTCTCCATCTTCTTAACCAGCTCCTCAGCATACTTGGTAGGATGCAGTTCCAGGAATGCCTGGCCGAAGCAAGCTGAGAATGTGGGAGTGGGCTCGGTGATACCGCGCTCAGTACCAGCCAACTTAGCTGTGAAACCTGACAGGAAGTAGTACTTGGTCTGCTCGGGAGTCAGGATTGATACGGGAGGCAGAACGCCGAATGCATCGGCTGACAGGAAGATTACGTTCTTAGCGTCAGGACCAGCACTCTTGCCGTTTACCTTCTGGGCAATCTTCTCGATGTGGTCGATAGGATATGATACACGGGTGTTCTCAGTAACAGTCTTGTCTGCAAAGTCAATCTTACCGTTCTTGTCAACTGTTACGTTCTCCAGCAGAGCGTTACGCTTGATGGCACCGTAGATGTCGGGCTCGTTCTCCTTGCTCAGGTTGATAACCTTAGCGTAGCAGCCACCCTCCAGGTTGAATACGCCCTCATCATCCCATCCGTGCTCGTCATCACCGATAAGGAGACGCTTGGGATCGGTTGAAAGGGTGGTCTTACCTGTACCTGACAGACCAAAGAATATAGCGGTGTTCTTACCCTGCATATCAGTGTTGGCTGAGCAGTGCATTGAAGCGATACCCTGCAGAGGCAGATAGTAGTTCTGCATTGAGAACATACCCTTCTTCATCTCACCACCGTACCAGGTGTTGATGATAACCTGCTCGCGACTTGTGGTGTTGAAAGCAACACAAGTCTCTGAGTTCAGACCCAGCTCCTTGTAGTTCTCAACCTTAGCCTTTGATGCGTTATAGATAACGAAGTTGGGCTGGAACTTCTCAAGCTCATCGGCGGTGGGCTGGATGAACATGTTCTTTACGAAGTGTGCCTGCCATGCAACCTCAACGATGAAGCGAACGGCAAGACGGGTAGCCTCGTTGGCACCGCAGAATGCGTCAACTACATAAAGCTCCTTGTTTGAGAGCTCCTTGATGGCGATCTCCTTAACCTTGGCCCATACATCCTCTGACATGGGGTGGTTATCGTTCTTGTACTCATCGGTGGTCCACCATACCTTGTTCTCGCTCTGTGCATCCTTTACGATGTACTTGTCCTTAGGTGAACGGCCGGTATAGATACCAGTCATTACGTTTACTGCGTTGAGCTCGGTGTTTACGCCCTTGTCGAAACCCTCGAGTCCAGCCTTAGTCTCCTCTTTGAACAGCTCCTCATAAGAAGGATTGTGTGCGATCACGGTTGAACCGTTGATTCCGTACACGCTTAAATCGATTTTTGCCATTGTTTTTATAGTTTGATTGTTACTAAACTCTCAATTTTATAGCCGGTTTCAAAGGGCTTATTCAAAGCACCCTTGTAAACCGGCTACAAAAGTAACTCCTTTTTGAGGGATAGAGAAATCAAAAAAGCGTTTTTACTCGTGCGCGCACATTATTTAATATTTTGTAACAAAACTGCTTTCTTGAGATAGCAATCTACTTCCACTTGTAGTTGTTGCGCCACAGTCCGGGCAGGAAGTGGTAGTAGAGCAGGTGGCGCCAGGTTACCAGGTCGTGGGCACCGGGAGCGTCATCATCGTACTCGTGCTTTACACCCAGCTCGTCCAACTGGTTGTGCAGGGTGGTGTGACGGCCCATGAAACCGGTCTCGTACTGGCCACCGCCCACAAACAGATAGTCAATCTTGCTGTTTACATCGGGCTCCTTGATGGCGGGAGTCTCGTCCAGGCCGATGGCGGCACTCAGCAGGCCGGCCGATCCGAACACATCCAGGTTGCGGAATGCCACATACTGGGTCATACGTCCGCCCATGGAGAGTCCGCTCAGGGCACGGGCGTGCTTGTCCTTGATACAGCTGTAGTGTGACTCCACAAACGGGATGATGTTGTCAATAAGGTCCCTCTCAATCATGGGGAATGCCAACTCGGTGTGCTGCGGGTGGCTGCGGGTAACCATCTGGTCATTGGGGAATACAACTATCATCTCCTTGGCCTTGCCCTCGGCAATGACGTTGTCCAGTATCCAGTTGGCGCGTCCGTGCATAATCCATGTCTCGGTCAGGTCACCGGATCCGCCCATGAGATAGAGTACGGGGTACTTTTTCTTGGGATTGTAGTTGGCGGGAGTGTATACAATCAGGTCACGCAGGCCGTTGGTTACGTCCGAGTAGTAGTAATGAGTGGTCCATGAGCCGTGCGGTACATCGGGCTTGGGATCATACCAAGCGGGCTCGTCACCGTGCACAAAGAGCATGCTGAATGATGGCATGGCGGCATGGCCGGTAAACTGGTTGTTGGCGTCTATGTTCTGTACTCCGTCAATGATGATGTAATACAGGTAAATCTCGGGAGCCAGGGGGCCGATGGTCAGTTCCCAGACACCGTTATCACCCTTGGTAAAGTTGGGGCGCTGACGGTTGTTACCTACAAACATGGAGCCGGTCAGCTGAACGGTCTCGGCCTTGGGAGCCCTTACGCGAAAGGTGACGGTATGATCATCATGTACCTCGGGTGAGAGCACCTGGGCGTTATAGGGAAGTATGCCCTCAGGCTCAGTGCGCTGAGGGTCATACTGTATGTTCACTCTTGACTGCTGTGCCACAACTGGCAGAGCGGCCAGCAACAATGTTGAAAGAAAAAGTGAGCGTTTCATTACTTGAAGAGTTCTTTTACGGTCAGTTCAAGATAGTCACGGCAGTTCATCCAGGTATGGCCACCCTCGGGGTTGTAGAAGGTGTGCTTGAGTCCCTGCTCGGTCAGGTACTTGTCAAGTCCCTGTGATGCAGAGATAAGGAAATCCTCCTTGCCTGTACCCAGGAACATGAACTTGAGCTGTTTCTTGAGGTCGCTCATGGGCTTGTATGTACCATTTGTGAAGTTGGTCTCATACTCGTTGCCGAAAATGGCGGGAGCGTAGGCTGCCACGTAGTGGAACTTGTCAGGGTTGCCGAATCCTGCTGCCAGAGTCTGACGGCCTCCAAGTGAGAAACCGGCTATGGCGCGATGGTCGGCATCGGCTATGACATTGTAGTTCTTCTCTATGAAAGGCATTACTTCCTCCACAAACTCCTTGGTGGTGAGTTTTACATCCATAGCGTCGTATGCCTGAGCCTTGCCCTGGGCAATCATCTCGGGATATGGGTTAGCGTATGGCATGACCACAATCATGCGCTTGGCCTGACCCTTGGCAATCATGTTATCCAGGATATTGTTCATCTGGCCAACCTTGAACCAGGTCTCGTAGGTATCGGTCATACCGTGAATCAGGTACAGGACGGGCAGTTTCTCCTTGCCGTTGGGATCATAACCGGCGGGAGTATATACGCACATGGGGCGCTCTATGCCGCAGGCCTTTGAGAAGTAGTAGCGGTATGAAACCTTGCCGTGGGGAACATCCTTCTGGATATCCTGAACCGACGGAGCCTCACCGCGTACATCAACAAGGCTGTACTTGAAGTTCTCGTTGGGGAACATGTGCATGTTGTTGGGATCGGCCACCTGTGTGCCGTCAATGACGAATGCGTAGGGGTAGATGTCGGGAGCGGGGGGAGTTACGGTGATGCTCCATACGCCGCGGTCATCCTTCTCCATGGCTGCTCTTGAGGCAAGCATCTGGCAATCCAGTTCAACCCTCTGGGCATCGGCGGCCTGGCAACGGAATGTAACTGTGCCGTCGGCATTGTACTCGGGAGATTTTACGCCTGCGGGGAAGAGGCTTGACATGAGTGAGCCTGTTAAGCGTGAGGGCTCTGCACCGCCCAGTTTCTCCAGACGTACCTTCTCGGCCTCCTCAAGGCTCATGCTCTCGGCAACGGCCTTGTCAATGACTGCCTGATCCTGGAACAGCAGCGGGAATGACTTCTCAAGCCAGTAGCGGGCGTTCATCCAGGTGTGGCCGTACTTATCGTGAGTGAATACCTTGACGTTCTTGATGTTATGGCGGTCAAGCATCTGCATCAGGTCCTTGGAGTTTCCATACAGGAAATCATCGGTGCCTATGCCCAGCCAGAACAGATGTACCTTCTTGTTGAAAGCCTCTGAATCCTCAAACTGGCTGTCGCGAACCTGTGTGAACGAGCTGTATGAGCACAGGTATGAGAACTTGTCCAGATTGGCAAGTCCGATGGCCATACCCTGGTTGCCGCCGCGTGAGAATCCGCCAATACCGCGATGATCGGCATCGTTGATGGTACGGTAGTTGCTCTCTACGAAAGGCATCAGGACATCGGTGAAATCGGCATTGAAGTTGTAGCCTCCGCCCATGCCGCCGAAGCCGCCCATGCCACCGAATCCGCCGCGGCCTCCCTGGGGCTGGGGCTGACGCTCGGTCTTGAGCAGTGTGGCGTTACCGTAGGGGAGTACCAGGATCATCTCCTTGGCCTTGCCCTCGGCAATCAGATTGTCAAGGATGAGGTTCATCTTACCCACCTTGAAGTAAACCTCCTCGGTATCGGTAGTACCGCTTATGAGGTACATCACGGGATATTTCTTGTCCTTGTTCTTGGGGTCATCGTAGAACGGGGGTGTATATACAATTACAGGGATGTGCATCTCCAGTCCGGGTGACCAGTAATTCAGGTAATCCACACTGCCGTGGGGAACGTCCTTAAGGGTGCTAAGTTTATCGGCACGCATATCCAGAAGGCTGTTCTTGAAGGTCTCATTGGGGAACCACTCGTGGCACTGGGGGTCCATCACGCTGATGCCGTCAACCTCAAAATGGTAAGGGTAGATATCGGGCTCGGCCGGTCCGATGGTTGCGGTCCACACTCCGTTTGCGCCTTTGGTCATGTCCACGCTCTCGCTGAACTGAGTCCATACCTTTACGGATTTGGCGTTGCGGTTTGAGTAGTTGAAAGTCACTGTGTTATTGGGATTGATAACTGTTGATGGGGCCTGCTGTCCCATTCCGCCCGGCTGGGCATTGATTACTCCGGTAATTGCAACAGCAATCAGGAGAAGAGTCAGATTTTTGATTCTCATAATGTATATTGGTGTTGTTTATAATTTTCGGGGTTTGAAGATACCCATTTTAATCATAAGAATGATTGTTTTTACTTTGAATTATGTACATTTGTTGGATTTTGGCCCATAGAAACAGGACTACAATAAGATAAAAACAATATGGAAGTTATTGATTTTAACAAGCAAAACAGTATTCTGAACCAGTTCATCGCCGAGATTCGTGACGTGAACATCCAGAAGGACCAACTACGTTTCCGCCGCAACCTGGAGCGCATAGGCGAAATCATGGCCCTTGAGGTAAGTAAGAAACTCAATTACGTGACAAAGGATGTCCAGACCCCGCTTGGAGTATCGACCATCAACGTTCCTGAGGAGGATATAGTACTGGGTACCGTATTCCGTGCCGGACTGCCTCTGCACCAGGGTTTCCACAACTACTTTGACCATTGCGAGAATGCATTCGTATCGGCCTACCGCAAATATCTGGATGAGGTGAACTTTGACGTGCACATTGAGTACATGGCATCGCCCAAACTGGACGGCAAGACCCTGATTCTGGTTGATCCGATGCTGGCTACCGGTAACAGTATGTATCTGGCATACCGCGCACTGCTGCTCAAGGGAACTCCCGCCCGTATTCATCTGTGCTCAGTTATTGCAGCTCAGGCCGGTGTAGACTACGTAACCAAGATGTTCCCTCAGGATATAACCACCCTGTGGTGTGCCGCAGTTGACCCCGAGCTCAACAGCCACGCCTACATCATACCCGGCCTGGGTGATGCCGGTGACCTCTGCTTTGGCGAAAAATAGTACCATTGGGGACGGTTCCGTTTGGTACCGTCCCATTGGAAACGGTACCAAACGGAACCGTCCCCAATGGTATCATCTTAGTCCAATTATTAACCCGAACATATGAGAAAAACCTTATTGACAGCCACTGCCGTGATATGCGGTGCAGTGGCATGGGCACAGCCCAAACTGAGTGCCGACAACATTGATGAAGTGCTTAAGGCAATGACCCTGGAGGAGAAAGCCACCCTGATTGCCGGAGGCGGATGGGGTAGCATGAGCGCCGGATCGATGACTGCATCCGATGTTGCCAATGTTCCCGGAGCAGCAGGTTCCACACAACCTATTGCCCGTCTGGGAATTCCCAAGACAATCCTGGCCGACGGTCCCGCCGGACTGCGAATCAATCCTACCCGTCAGGGTGACAGCCAGACCTATTACTGCACAGGTTTCCCCGTAGGTACCGTACTGGCCTGCACATGGAACACCGAACTTGTGGAGCAGCTTACCACCGCCATGGGCCAGGAGGTTCATGAGTACGGTGTCGATGTACTGCTGGCTCCCGGCATGAACCTGCACCGCAACCCGCTTTGCGGACGTAACTTTGAGTATTTCAGTGAGGATCCCCTCTTGAGCGGTAAGATATCGGCCGCATACGTAAAGGGTATACAGAAGAATGATGTGGGCGTATCGGTCAAGCACTTTGCAGCCAATGACCAGGAGATTAACCGCAGCGAGAACGATGCCCGCATCAACCCGCGCGCCCTGCGTGAACTCTATCTCAAGAACTTTGAGATTACCATCCGCGAGGGCAAGCCCTGGACTGTGATGTCATCGTACAACAAACTGAACGGCAGTTACACACAGCAGAGTCATGACCTGCTTACCGGATTCCTGCGTGACGAGTGGGGATTTGACGGTATCGTGATGACTGACTGGGGTAACAAGGCCGGAACCGTTGATGCAGTCAAGGCCGGTAACGACCTTATGGAGCCGGGTGACCGCTCGGAGTCACAGCGTGTGATTGAGGCTGTGAATAACGGAACTCTGGATATCGCAGACCTGGACCGTAACGTCCGCCGCATTCTGGAGTATATTGTAAAGACTCCCAATTTTAAGGGTTACAAGTTCTCTAACAAACCTGATCTGGACGGTCATGCCCAGATGGTACGCGAGGCCGCAGCCGAGGGTATGGTGCTGCTCAAGAACAACGGCAACCTGCCTATGGAGGCCAAGGGTAACATTGCCCTCTTTGGACTCAGCGCATACAAGTCAATTGCCGGCGGTACAGGCTCAGGTAACGTGAACAAGCCTTATATCCGCAATATCAGCGAGGGTCTTGAGGCTGCCGGATTCACTCTGGATTCACGTCTTACCGATTTCTATGCAAAGCACCGTGATTACGTGGCCAGCCAGAACGCCCTTGGTATGGGTGGCGGCCGCAGCGTTATGCTGGGTGAGGCTGTACTGCCCGAGGTTGCCATCAACCGTGCCGCAGTTCAGGCCTGCGCACAGCGTAATGACGCCGCCGTGATTGTCATCGGCCGAAATGCAGGTGAGGGTGATGACCGCCGTATGGTCGATGACTTTGAACTGACCGATGTGGAGCGCGCCCTGCTGCGTGACGTCTGCAACGAGTTCCATAAGGTGTACAAGAAGGTGACCGTTGTCTTGAACATAGGTGGTGTGATTGAGACCGCTTCATGGAAGGGACAGCCCGATGCAATCCTGCTGGCCTGGACTCCCGGACAGGAGGTAGGTAACTCTGTTGCCGATGTCCTGACAGGTAAGTCAAATCCGTCCGGTAAGCTCTCCATGACATTCCCGCTCTCATATCTTGACATACCCTCATCGGCCAACTTCCCCTACAACGGCCAGGTTCAGCAACAGCAGGGACGTGGCGGTTTTGGCGGCCGTAACGCAGGCAACAAGGATATTGACTACACCAACTATGCCGAAGGCATCTGGGTAGGTTACCGCTATTTCAATACCGCAGGCGTTGAGGTTTCTTATCCGTTCGGTTACGGACTGAGCTACACCACATTTGAGTACAGTAAGCCCACGGTAAAGGCCAAGGACGGCGGCTTTGAGGCAACCATCACCGTAAAGAACACCGGTAAGGTGGCTGGTAAGGAGGCCGTTGAGATTTACGTGAGTGCCCCTGACGGCGGTCTGGTTAAGCCTGAGTCAGAGCTCAAGGCATTCGGTAAGACCCGTTTGCTCAAGCCCGGTGAGAGTCAGACCCTGACCTTCAAGGCCGATGCATACACCCTGGCCAGTTTCAACGATGAGGCATCCGAGTGGCAGACCGCAGCCGGCAAATATACCGTAAAGTTCGGAGCCAGCGCAACCGATATCCGCGCCACCGCAACATTCAGCGGCAAGGCCAAGAGCTGGAAGGTAGAGAAACTGTTGCTCCCGCAACAGCCCGTCCAGGAGATTGCAATCCGCTAGTACCATTAGGGACGGTTCCGTTTGGTACCGTTTTTACAAAGAATAGCAGCGACATTTCAAAAAATGCCGCTGCTTTCTGTTTATTTATCAGCGGTTTGCACAAAAAACGGTACCAAACGGAACCGTCCCTAATGGTACTATTTGGCCAGTTGGGAGAGCCACTGCTTAAGGTCACTCATCCATTGCTGCCGGTAGACGAAGTTTTCATTGGCGCACCAGCCGTGACCGCCTGTGGGATAGACGTGCAGAGCGGAGCGTACACGGTTGGCCTGCAGGGCGTTGTAGTACTCTATGCTGTTACGCACGGGCACCAGGTTGTCATCGGAGTTGGCCATGATGAATGCGGGCGGGGTATCGCGGGTAACCTGCTTCTCGTTTGAGTAGAGGTCTATCTGCTCTTGCGATGCGTTACGGCCCAGCAGGTTGTTGTGTGAACCTATGTGGGTGAATGTCTTGTCCATGGTGATGACGGGATAGAACAGAATCTGGAAATCGGGACGCTGTTCCGGACCGTTGTAGTGCGTGGCGGCTGTGGCAGCCAGATGTCCGCCTGCGGAGCATCCCTGTACGCCTATCTTGCGGATTCCGTATTTATCGGCATCGGCCTTGAGTAGACGCATGGCCTCATGCAGGTCATCCAGCGGAACCTCTGTGTGGCCGTTGGGCAGACGGTACTTGAGCACGGCCAGGGTTATGCCCTGATCCATGTACCACTGTGCCATGTTGTTGCCCTCGGATCCGTTCCAGACGTCGGTGTAACCGCCACCGGGGCATGCTATTACTGCCAGTCCGTTTGGATTAGGTGCAGCCCAAATGGTAAGGGTGGGCTGTGTCACGTTGGATACATGCATATCCATAACTCTCTCGGGGCCGGTCAGGCCGTTGCTGGTGGGAGCTCCGTTTGGCCACATGTTGATTACGGCTGTGGGCTCGGGTACCTGCGGAGCGGCAGGGGCCTGTGCAGCCTGCGCCGGCGGGTTGTAGCGTGTCATCCACACCTCCATGTTGCCGTTACCGCGGTGTGCCCATGCGTAGTAGGGGATAAGGCGGAGCTTGACCTGATTGGCGCGGCCGATATTACCGGTGTAGTTGTCATAAGCTGTGGTTTCAAGGGCATTCATTGCGTAGGCGCGTCCCTCAACGTTCATCTTGAAGGGAATAACCTTGAACTGGGAGTTTGCGGGGAGTGATGTGCTAAGAACGTTGAAATCGTTATCGGCCCACTCGGCGCAATATACCAGCGGCCCGCGCTCGACGGCAATCTTGCCTCGGTCCTCGGCTACCTGACGGTGAGCTGTAACTATGCGGGGCTCCATGTCAAAGTGGATGCTTACCACATCCCCTTTCTTCCATTTGCGGTCTATCCCGAAATAGCCGTTTTCAAGGGTGGCCGATACCTCCTGACCGTTTACCTGTACGGTATATCCGGGTTTCTTGCCATCGGCATAGCGGTAAAGGTCGGTGGGAACCACCTCATTGCGCACCCATCCGGGTATGCGGATGTTAAGGCAGAACTGGCCGGGAGTCTTATCGACGGTGATCTTTATGTCACCGTTCCATGGATACTCGGTTGACTGGGTTATCTGAACGTTCTTGCCGCCCACCTTGGTGGAAAGGGTGTTTGACATAAAGAGGTTCACGAACAGTTTGTTGTCCTTTACGGCATATACGTAACCGGGAACCGACGGTATGAATCGGCATATGTTGCTGGGGCAGCAGGCACAGCCGAACCATGCCTGACGCTGATGCTGTCCGTGACTTTCCAACGGGTTGGGGTAGAAGAATCCGCCTCCGTCCAGACTTACGCCGCTTATAACGCCGTTGTAGAGGGCGCGCTCCAGCACATCCATGTACTTGGCATCGCCGTGCAGCAGGAACAGACGGTAGTTGGTATAGACATTGGCAATGGCGGCACAGGTCTCACAGTAGCCGTCCATGTTAGGCAGGTCATAGTTCTGGGTAAATCCTTCTATGCCTCCTGTTGAGCCGATGCCACCGGTCAGGTACATCTTCTTGCCCACCATATTCTCCCAGATGCGGTCTATGGCGTCAATGTATGACTTATCGCCCGTGAGTGCGGCTACATCGGCCATACCGGAGTACATGTAACCGGCACGGACGGCATGACCTACGGCCTCATCCTGCTCTATGACGGGTTTGTGTGACTGGTCATATGTATCCTTGCGGGCGGTCTTGCCCTTGTTGTCCAGGAACAGTTTGGCCTCGTCAAGATACTTCTTATCACCTGTTACCAGGTAGAGTTTGGCCAGTGCCATCTCGGCAATCTGATGTCCGGGTACTATTACCTTCTGACCCTCTCCGTAACCAATCTCACGGCATACGCAGTCTGCATATTTTATGGCAATATCCAGGAACTTGCGGCTACCGGTGGCCTGATAGTGTGCTATGGCACCTTCAACCATGTGTCCCAGATTGTATAGTTCGTGGCTGCCGCCCTCCTCGTTTGACCAGCGTGTAGGACCGGACCAGTCATGCGGATGAGCGGGGTTCATGGTGCGGGCGGTATAAAGGTAACCGTCTGGCTCCTGTGCTGCAGCCACTATGTCAAGCACACTGTCAATGTATGCCTCCAGTTTCTTGTCGGGGTAGGTCTGGAGCAGATAACTTGCACCCTCGATGGTCTTATAGACATCAGTATCATCGAACGGAAACTGCGTGGGGCGGTAGTTGCTGCTGTTGTCTCCACGTGCGGTCTCGGCCATCTTGGCGGCGGCATGCTCAAAGTTGGTGTATCGGTCTGTCTCCTCACATTTGCTGAAAGCCAGCGGAATTGTAACCTCGCGGCTTTGGCGGATACGGTCACCCCAGAAGGTCTCGGGTGCCACCTTGACCTGGGTGAAGGGCACGTTACCTATGGGATAACTTGGCTTATTCTCCTTGGCGGCCGAAAAGCACAGGACAGATGCTATTACTGCTAACGGAATAGTGATTTTACGGATAGTTCTCATACTCTATTTAGTTGTCATTGTTGCAAACATAAGCAAAAAAGCACTATCTTCGCGGCCGAATAGGTGAAAAACCTGTTTGCCCTTGTAGTTCAATGGATAGAACGGAAGTTTCCTAAACTTTAAATTTGGGTTCGATTCCCAGCGAGGGTACTGAGAATGAGTGATAAGGTTAGACTTTGTCACTCATTCTTGTTTTGTGACAACCCAAATTTAAAGTCCAGGAAACTGGACCTTTTTTTAATTTGCTACGCAAATGAACCGCCTTCCAGGCGGAATGGCTTCGCCATGGATAAATTTTTTAGTTTGCTTTCGCAAACGGGTTGATTCCCAGCGAGGGTACGAAAAAGGCGGTCTCGATGACCGCCTTTTTCGTATATTCATTTTCAATTTTCTTTTTTGGGAAGGTACTTGATGGGATCGGGGCCGTAGGTGTTGGGACCTTCGGTTCCGGGACGGCTGAACAGGGCTATTTTGACGATAGTAATTCCTAAAAGAAAGAGTATGTAAAACAACCAGGGTACAATGATTCCTACCGCCTCATTCGGAGAGAGTGTGGGTAATACGTCAGGGCTAATCAATGAACCTCCGTTCAGATCCATAATTATCAGACCTACACAAGAGATAAGCCATGGGAACAGTTCCAAAAGACATGCCAGCCAACCGTTGTCATCCATATCATGCAATCTGCGTACTGCACAGGTGATAATTGGTATAGACAGGCCTATATTGATTATCCATTCCATGGATTTAAATGTAATCTTGAGTAATCCTATAGTAGAATCCTCAAAGAGAGGATAAGCACTTACCTCAAATATGGCCTTGAATATAAAAAAGAAGAGAGAGACAAGGGCTGTAAATAAATAGAAGTACCAGTACTCGGAGCGACGGGCGCGTCCGTTAAGAGTGAAATACTTGCTGAAACAGGTTGTTACAGCTTTACCGAATGACATTTTTTCTTTCATAACCTTTGCGTTTTTAGTTGATTGTTGGGGCAAAGGTATTTCGGGTATCGGCTCTGCAGAAGGTTGTAACGTTACATCTGAGTTACCGTTGCGTTTCATTTCGGGAAACAGCAGGTTGAACCATTTGGAGGGCAGTTTTTCACGGATACGGTACTTGCGTACGCGTACGGCCTCGGGGGTGATGGTAAGACATTCCGCAATGGCGATGGTCTCGAAATGCTGGATGCTCAGGGCGCAGAACAGCAGGTCCGAATCCTTAAGAGAAGGGACATCGGCCCTCATCAGATTAAAGAGCGGGGCATAGGTGCGCTCTATGCTCTTGGCTATTTCAAGGCGTTCATCGAATGAAAGGCGGTTGTCGCGTATGCGGTAGGACTGGAGCATACGGTATTCCTCAGTCTCGGCAAAACGGGCTGAGCATTCATTTAGCAGTGCGGTCAATTCTTCCATAAACAATAAAGATTACGACGCAAATATAGTCCATTTGCCTGTTATTGAGCGTAACAGACCGTTACCGTAACGTTACAAATAAAAAAAGGCGGTCCAAGTGACCGCCTTTTTTTCTATCGCCGGAATGGTTTATTTTACTTCCCAGATGTCGTTGGTTTCAAGGAGTTCTGCAAAGTTGTGGTACTTCTTGGCGGCCTTGACCTCCTCAATCTGTGCGGTTACGGCGTCGTCGTAGGTGGGAGCCTCAACGTCGCGGATAACGCCCAGTGCTACGGGGAATCCGTCGCCGTCGCCCATTAGGGCAAGCTTTAACTGCAGGGTGTTGTCCTGGCAGTGGGCATCGTGTACAAGGATATCCTTGAGGGTGATGCCGTTCTCGCCTATCTTTACAACCTTGAGGCCGAATCCCTCCTGCATGAGTCCGAACTCATTGTTCTCGCCGAATACCAGGGGCTCACCGTGCTTTACGTAGATGGCGTTCTTGGCGCGGCCCTCCTTATTATATACTGCATCATGTGTTCCGTTATTGAAGATCACGCAGTTCTGCAGGATCTCGCAGACCGATGCACCCTTGTGGTTGTATGCGGCCTTGAGGATATCAACGGTGCCGGGAGCATCGGTGGCAACGGCGCGGGCAAAGAAGTGACCGCGTGCGCCAAAGCAGAGCTCTGCGGGACGGAACGGATCCTCAACGGTGCCGTAGGGGCTTGACTTGCTCACAAAACCACGGGGTGAAGTAGGTGAGTACTGACCCTTGGTAAGACCGTAGATACGGTTGTTGAGCAGAATCATATTGAGGTTGATGTTACGGCGGTTGGCGTGAATGAAGTGGTTTCCGCCGATGGCCAGTCCGTCACCGTCGCCCGATATCTGCCATACGGTCAGGTCGGGGTTGGCAACCTTGCAACCGGTAGCGATTGCAGCGGCACGTCCGTGGATGGTATTCATTCCGTAGGTAGCCATATAGTGGGGCAGACGGCTTGAGCAACCGATACCTGATATTACTGCGGTATTGTATGGAGCGACTCCGATTTCGGCCATAGCCTTGTGCAGCGATGCCAGGAAGAAGTGGTCACCGCATCCGGGGCACCAACGGGGCTGTCCCTTCTTGAAATCTTGTGCTGTATATTCCATAGTCATTCTGTTTTACTTGTTAAGGATTTCATTGAAGGCATTTACCAATTCGTTCACTACGAACGGCTGGCCTTTAACCTGATTGAACTGATAGGGAACAAATCCGTCAACTTTCATGCGCAGGAATGCTGCCAACTGACCCATGTTCTGCTCGGCAACAACCACCTTCTTATACTTGGTAAGTACCTGAGCGGCGTTCTTAGGCAGCGGGTTGATGAACTTGAAGTGAGCGTGGGCGACCTTCTTGCCCTGAGCGCGGAGCTCGTCCATTGCGGCACGCAGATGTCCGTAAGTACCACCGAATCCTACAATCAGCAGGTCTGCATCATCAACATCACCTATTACCTCCAGATCAGGAACCTCAATGTTGTCAATCTTCTGCTTGCGCAGACGTGTCATCAGGTCATGGTTCTCAGGATTGGTGCTGATAGCGCCTGTAGCGTTGTCCTTCTCCAGACCACCCAGGATATGTGTGAATCCCTCACGACCGGGAATAGCCCAGTAACGGGTGCCGTTCTCAGCACGCATGTAAGGAGTCCATGTACCCTTGAGTTCCTCGGGAACATAAGGAGGATTGATGGCGGGATAATCGGCCAGGTTGGGCAGTTTGAAAGCGGCCGAACCGTTGGCTACGAATGCATCGGTCAGCAGTACAACCGGAGTCATGTGCTCCAGAGCCATCTTACTTGCCTGGAAAGCGGCATCAAAGCAGTCAACAGGTGATGTGGCTGCAATTACCGGCATGGGGCTCTCACCGTTACGGCCAAACAGAACCTGCAGAAGGTCTGTCTGCTCAGACTTGGTGGGAAGTCCAGTGGCAGGACCACCGCGCTGAACATCCAGAACCACAAGCGGCAGTTCCATGATGACTGCCAGGTTCATGGCCTCAGACTTAAGGCAGATACCGGGGCCTGATGTGGATGTAACAGCCAATGCACCGGCAAACGATGCACCTACGGCCGATGAACAGCCGGCAATCTCATCCTCACACTGAACGGTAGTAACACCTAATGACTTGTGCTTGGAGAGCTCATGCAGCACATCGGTTGCAGGAGTGATAGGATATGAACCCAGGTAGAGCTTGAGGCCGGCCTTCTCGGCTGCGGCTATGAAACCGTATGCGGTAGCCTTGTTACCGGTGATATCCATGTAACGGCCGGGCTCTTTCTGCTTGGACTCGATGCGGTAGACATTCATTGCACTGCTGTGAGTGTTGTGACCGTAGTCATAACCGGCCTGGATAACCTTGATGTTGGCCTCGGCCAGCTCCGGTTTCTTGGCAAATTTGTCACGAAGATAGTTGAATGCAATCTCTATGTCACGGCTGAAAAGCCAGCATACAAGACCCAGAGCAAACATATTGCGGCACTTGAGAACGGCCTTGGCATCCATCCCGGTATCGGCCAGAGCATCCTTTACCATCTGGGTAAGGGGACAGGCTATAACGCGGTCCGGATCAACACCCAGTTCTGCCAGAGGATCCTCTGTCTGGAATGCGGCCTTTTCAAGGTCTGACTTCCTGAAAGCGTCTGTATCAATGATAATGGTGGCGTCCTTCTTGGCGTACTTGAGCTGTGTCTTGAGAGCGGCAGCGTTCATTGCTACCAGAACATCACACTGATCGCCCGGGGTATATACCTTACCGGCGCCGATATGTACCTGGAAACCCGATACACCGGTAAGTGAACCTTGCGGGGCGCGGATATCGGCAGGATAATCGGGGAAGGTACTGATGCTGTTTCCGACCGTAGCCGAAACAGTAGAGAAGATGTTGCCGGCCAACTGCATTCCGTCACCGGAGTCACCAGAGAAGCGGACAACAACCTGATCCAATTCTTTAACTGTCATAGCTTTTGTATAGTGATTTTTGATTATACATTTCAAAACGGCGCAAAATTACAAGATTATTCCGTTTATTATTCAATTTTAAACCTATTTAGTATACAATTTGTATGATATTATTAATTATACCGCATATATGCAAGAAAATATACAACGGATATGCAGGAACAAAGAAAAGCCCGGTTTATGGCCGGGCTTGCTGTAGTTAATGTATCAATTAAAAACCGAATCCCATGCCTCCCATGCCACCGGAGCCAAAGTTGACAGTGGCATTGTGTTCTGCCTTGACAGGTTTACCGTCCTGATCGGCAGGAATCCAATCGGGCATAATCATTACGGTGCGTAATGCTTCCTGATCCATGGCGAATATCTCAACACCGTTCACAACAGCATGACTGGTAATCTTGGGATTGATTACGGCACCGTCAGTGTCAATTGTGAATGAAACGGTAGCGCGGCCGTTGATTTTCTGGCTCTTGAGATTCTCCGGATAGAGGGTGTTAGAGCGTATAAACTGCTGCATGGCCTGGTTTCCTCCGACAAATTTGGCCTGCGGTCTTTGGGGCCCTTGAGGCTGTCCGCCCGGCTGTCCTCCCGGGAATCCGCCGCGTCCTCCGGGAAATCCTCCCATTCCGCCGAATCCTCCCATTCCACCGCTGTTTTGTGATTCTTCAATCTGCTCGGCAGTGGGCTGCGGATCTATTCTGAGTGGAACACCCATGCTCAGAACTGTCTGCATAGAGTCTATATACTGAGTGTAGTTGGGGAAATGAAGGTCTGACTGAAGCAGGGTGCGATACCATTTCTTTGCATTGCGCAAGGCAATGGTGTCATTTTCCATACGCCATTTGCCCAGATAGAAGTTGCCGAGCGTACCTTGTGCATTCAGAACCTGCTCATCCTTAAGGCTAACCTCTTCAATTTTGGGATATGACGATTCAAGCATCTGTATGCCACCGTCTACATATGACATTTCATTCTTGTATTTGCCGTACTCGTAATAAAAGCGGGACATCATGATTATGGCACGGTTATCTCCGCCTTTTACCGCTTTCTTAAGCCATTTTACGCCTTGGGCAAAATAAGCGTCCCTGGATGGCTGACGAGCCCAGAAGATAAACAGGTAACTGCCCAGATTATATTGAGACTCAGTGAAATCCTGATTGGCTGCCGACTCCAGCAGAGTCAGACCCATCTCAATATCAGGTTTTACATATTTGCCGGTAATGCATTCCTGAGCAAGAGAATTCATGGCTTCAAGATCTCCTTTGATTACACCTTTCTTGTAATTCTCAATCACCTGTTTCATTCCCTGATTGGTGACCTCAATCTTGTCCATTTGGGCTTTTATCGAGTCCGTGTTGACCTTTTGTGCAATTATCGGCATTGATATCATAGCCGATAAGACTACTGATAGGAATCTGGTTCTCATCTGCAATTATGATTGGTTAATGCAAATATCGTGATTTCATGGAAATGTAAAAGTTTTTTAAAGAAAAAAATGACCGGAGCCTGAATAATAGGACTCCGGTCATTTTAGTATGAAGGATTAATCCTTATGCTTTGGCAGCAGTAACTTCCTCCTTCTCTTTCTTGGTCTTTTTCATAACCAGATAAGCGGTAGGAGCAGCTACGAACAATGATGAGCATGTGCCGAATACAACACCCAGAATCATTGCGAATGCAAAGCTGCGGATGCTGTCACCGCCCAGGAAGAAGATGGCCAACAGCACGATCAATGTACTTACTGATGTGTTGATGGTACGTGCCAGAGTGGTGTTCAGGGCATCGTCAAACAACTGCTTGCGGTTACGCTTGGTGTACAGACCGGTGAACTCACGGATACGGTCAAATATAACCACCTTATCGTTGATTGAGTAACCGATAGCTGTCAGCACGGCACCGATGAATGTCTGGTCGATCTCAAGCGAGAACGGCATCCAGCCCCAGCAGATTGAATACATACCTATTATAATAAGTGTATCGAAGCAGAGGGCGAAGATAGCGCCTACTGAGTAAGCTACGTTGCGGAAGCGGATCAGGATGTACAGGAAGATGGCAATCAGGGCCAGGATCACTGAGATGATAGCACCGCGTGTGATATCCTCGGCGATAGAAGGACCTACTTTCTGTGAACTGATGATTGAGCCGCCGTCACGGTTCTCACGATCGATGAATGTAGCCAGTGTCAGGTCTGAGCTGAGTTTGCCGGCTTTCTTGAGAGATGTGAAGAGGAACTCCTCAATCTCTGAGTCGATAGTCTCAGAATCCTCATCAATGCGGTAGTTCGTTGAGATACGGATGGTCTTGTGATCTGTACCAAGAGCGATAGCCTGGACATTATCCTCGGTGATTACGTCCTGGAGAATTTCACGTACCTCCTCCGGCTCAACCGGATTCTCAAACTGAACCACAAAGTTACGACCACCTGTAAAGTCGATACTCTTGCTCAGTCCGCGTGTTGCAAGGAATGCGATGCAGATGATTGCGGCAGCACCGAATATTACAAACGACTTCTTTGCAGCCTCCATGAACTTGACTGAAGTGTTCTGCATCAGGTTCTTTGAGAATGCTGTGGTGAATGTCAGATCCTGCAGTTTGCCCTTACCAAGGAAGTGCTCGTAAACGATACGTGTCAGGAACACTGCGGTAAAGAATGAGCAGATGATACCGATGATAAGTGTGGTGGCGAATCCGCGGATAGGACCTGTACCGAAGTTGAACAGGATGATACCTGTTATGATTGATGTGAAGTTAGAGTCAAAGATAGCAGAGAAGGCGTTCTTGTAACCGTCTGTAAGAGCTGACTGAACGCTCTTGCCGCTCTTGAGTTCCTCCTTGGTGCGCTCGTAGATAAGCACGTTGGCATCGACCGCCATACCCAGGGTAAGTACGATACCTGCTATACCTGACATTGTCAGAGCAGCCTGGAATGAGGTGAGGATACCCAGTGTGAAGAAGAAGTTGAGCAGCAGGGCACCATTGGCAATCATACCCGGAATGAATCCGTAGATGCAGCACATATAGATCATCAGGATGATGAATGCTATGATGAATGATGTGAATCCCTTTTGGATTGACTCCTGACCGAGTGAAGGTCCTACAATGTCTTCCTGAACGATCTTGGCGGGAGCGGGCATCTTACCGGACTTGAGCACGTTGGCAAGGTCCTGAGTCTGCTCTACCGTGAAGTTACCGGTAATCTCGGAACGACCGCCGGTAATCTCGCCCTGAACATTGGGAGCGCTGTAAACATAACCGTCAAGAACGATGGCTATACCGCGTCCTACATTCTGCTTGGTAAGAGAAGCCCAGCGACGGGCACCCTCTGTATTCATTGCCATGGTTACGCAAGGTCTTCCGCTCTGCTGGAAGTCTGCCTTTGAATCAGTGATTACATCACCTGTAAGATCGGGCAGACCGTTCTTGTTGTCGCTCTTGATGCTGTACAACTCAAAGTATGAATCTGAGCCATCCATAGGTGATACACCCCACATGAACTTGAGGTCGCGGGGAATAATAGACTTGGCCTCGGCGGTTGAAAGCATACGGTTAACCTCGGCAGTATCAGAATAATGTGCATAACCTACCACCCAACTGTCTCCGTAAGGATTGGGACTCAGACGGGCAAAGAGAGGATTGCTCTTGCGCAAAGCCTCGAGTTGAGCCGCATTTGTGGTTTCAGATTCGTTCTCTGCCTTATCAAGCAGCTGACCGGCAAGGTCGCCGTCAGCATTCTGGGCTGTTTCCTGAACAGTAGCCTCTTCCTTCTCTTCTGTGGGGTTCTCATCGGCATATTTCTGAGCCAGACGTGAGTCAATGCGTGTCAGGACGTCCTGAATTTCGGAAAGTTTGTAGGTCTCCCAGAACTCAAGGTTAGCAGAACCCTGAAGGAGTTTACGTACACGCTCGGGCTCCTTGATACCGGGAAGCTCAACCATTATACGGCCCTGCTTTCCTGCAAGTTCCTGAATATTGGGCTGGGCTACACCGAAACGGTCTATACGAGTACGTATTACATTGAATGAGTTTCCTACTGCGGCGTTGACCTCTTCCTTAAGAACTACTATGATTTCCTGATTAGGAGTCTGTGAATTGATTTTCTCCTTGAGGTTTGATGTGGCAAAGAAAGTGCTCAGTTTGGCATCTGCACCGGCAATTCTTGCATATTCCTGGGCAAAGATGTCAACAAAGTTTTCCTGGCTGCTGACCGAACGCTTCTTGGCAGCGTCGAGAGTCTGGATAAAAACGGGATCCTGACTGTTAGCGGCAAGAGCCTTAACTACATCGGGTATCGAAACCTCCAGAATGACGTTCATACCGCCCTTAAGGTCCAGACCGAGACCGATCTGCATCTCACGGCACTCTTTGTATGAATAGATACCCAGCCAGACCTTTTTGTTCATTACAGAGTCAAGATAGGCCTGTTCATCCTGGCTCTGGGCAGCTTTGTTCTCAATGCTGCGGGTCTTGAATGTAAAGGAGAGATAGAACAGACATACCAGTGTCAGTGCTATCGCAAAAATCTTTACGAATCCTTTGTTTTGCATACTGTTTTATTGTGTTATTAATTATTTGTGCACGTGTGCGTAAAATTTCAAGGGTGCAAATATAGAGTTTTTTTTTGGTCCGCAAGCCAAAAGAGATATCTTTGTGACATTATGAGAACACTTCTGTCGCCTTTGTTGCTGTTAGTGCCCGTATTTGGTATGGCACAGAGCCTTCCGGACTGGGAGAATCCGGATGTTATCAGCATCAATAAACTCCCGTATCATGTAACGTTGGGCAATCCATCAACGCACAGTAGCAATTCTGAGATTTCATATCTGGACGGAACCTGGAAATTCCGTTGGTCACCGGATCCTGACCATCGTCCGGCCGATTTCCATACCGTTGGTTATGACGTTAGCGGTTGGGACGATATACATGTTCCTTGTGACTGGCAGATGCAGGGATTCGGTACTCCCATTTACACCAACTCCCGATATCCGTTCCGTCGCAGCCAGCCAAGCGTGACAGGTACACCAGATCGCAACTGGACTGCATTTGAAAACCGCAATCCGGTGGGCAGTTACGTTACTGTTTTCAATGCTTCGGATATAAAATCCCACAACTGGATTTTGGAGTTTGAGGCGGTTAGCTCGGCCTTCTATGTCTGGGTTAACGGACAGAAGGTGGGGTACAGCCAGAACAGTATGTCTCCCGCCGAGTTCGACATTTCAGGTTACCTTAAGGAGGGTGAGAACCTTCTGGCGGTGGAGGTCTATCGCTGGTGCGACGGTTCTTACATAGAAGATCAGGATTTCTGGCGTCTGAGCGGTATTTTCCGTTCTGTCAAACTCTGGAAACGCCCCATGCAGCATATATCAGATTACAGGATTTCAGTTATACCATCGGCCGATTTCACCAGCGCTGCAATCAATGTGGATGTGGATCTGACCAATCAGGACCGGCGCAAGTCTGACAACCTTACGGTAAGATTCAGTCTCAAGGGTAAAAACGCCGATGAAAAGGAGATAAATCAGACTATAACGGGTTCTGCAAAAACTCTGAAAGCAGGTGACACCCTGACTCTGAATATGACCGGTATGCTTGACCGTCCGCAGGTGTGGTCGGCCGAAAAGCCCAATCTCTACGAGTGCCTGATAGAGTTGCTGGATTCTAAAGGAAACCTTGTGGAGAGTTTTGTGCAGAACACAGGCGTAAGACGCATTGAAAAGCGCGGCGAGGTTATGTACATCAATGACCAGCCTGTAAAACTGCGCGGAGTGAACCGTCACGACCATCATCCGCGTACCGGTCATTATGTTGATGCAGCCACTACTGAACTTGACATCAGACTGATGAAGCAGGCCAACATTAACATGCTCCGCACATCACATTACCCCGATTCACCGATACTTTACGAACTCTGTGACCGCTACGGACTCTACGTAATGGACGAGGCCTGCCAGGAGTCACACGGATTCGGGCTGCGCAACCGCCAGATGGGTAATGACCCGCAGTGGATGAAAGCCCATGTGGACCGTGCCGAATCATTGGTCAGAAGGGACTTTAACCATCCGTCCATACTGTTCTGGTCACTCGGTAACGAGGGCGGAGCCGGTGTCAATATGCGTGCCATGCGCAGCAAGGTGGATGAACTTGATTCCACCCGCCTGGTATTCTGCGATACAGACCTCTCGGTATCGGACCTTTATGATGACAGCTATCTTTCACCCGCACGGCTCAAACAGGTGGCTGAGAGGGTATCGGACCGTCCGTTCATAATGCGTGAGTATGCCCATATGATGGGTAACTCAGGCGGTAACCTGACCGAGTATTGGGATGTCATGTATGCTGATCCCAGTATAGCCGGTGCAGCCATTTGGGACTGGGTTGACCAGGGTATAGCCAAGCCCATAGACGGATCACCGCTTGCGTATAAGGGCAACGGCCTGGAACTTGAAGATGAAGAGTTCTGGGCCTATGGAGGAGATTTTGGCGATATGCCCAATGACGGAAACTTTGTGATAAACGGCCTGCTGGCTCCTGACCGTACTCCCCATCCGCACTATTATGAGGTAAAGCACATATATCAGCCTCTGCACTTTGAAAAGATTGACAACACTCACGTAAGGGTAATCAACATGAACTGGTTCACATCCCTTGATGAGTATGATTACAGTGTCCGGTTCTTTGATGAAATAGATGGTGAATCGGATCAGATACAGCTTTCCAAGCCCGATGAAAACGGCGTTTTGACTATACCGGAGCATAGTTATGGAAGTCCCTTTAAATACGCCATGACAGTATTTGCATCGTTGCCACAGACTGCTTTATGGGCCGATAAAGGTTTTACAGTGGCTTATGACCAGTTTGTGCATATCGCTGATTTTTTAGCCCGTGTTACTTTAATGGAAGGCAAAAAAATCAAACCCGCGAAAGCGTTGAAATATCTTGAAAAAGGAGGCTTCTCTTTTGACAGCCTGGGCGCACTGGTGGGCTGGAATTATCAGGGCAGGGATGTCCTGGCCGGGCCGTTGGAGCCATATTTCTGGAAACCGGCCAATGACAACCAGCTGCGTAATGACTATGAGAGGAGCATGGGAGTATGGCGATTGGCTGCATCGGACCGCAAATTACTGTCCAGTGAGTTCTCACTGTACAGGGGTAACCGTAAGCAGCAGGGTACCCTGATTTGCAAGTTTACGTATGCTCTTCCGGTAGGAGCTACCCTAAATGTAACATATTTCCTGGATCTGGATTCCAAGACCAAGGTGGAAGTTGATATGGATTATACCCCGGACAGTGTCAAGGTGGAATCCATGCCAAAGTTCGGATTAAGAATGAGAGTGCCTTCGGGTTACGACAACGTTTCATGGGTTGGACGCGGTCCTTGGGAAAACTACCCCGACCGCAAGTTGGGAGCATTGTACGGCGAGTACACGTTACCCGTAGATGAGTTTATGACGGATTATGTCTATCCTCAGGACAACTCTAACAGAAGTGACGTTGATAAACTGCTGTTGACCGGTTCCGGACTGCCCGCATTGAGCATTACCGACATGGGATTCGTACGTTCTCCCAAAGGATTCAATGCCAGGATATGGAATTACTCCGAGGATGATCTGGAGAAGGCACGCCACGGATATGAATTGCCCGAGCGTGATTATCTGAACATCAACATTGACTCAGAGATAATAGGAGTGGGCGGCAACGATGCATGGGGCGCCAGGACGGAGCCTCAGTACATACCGTCGGCTAAAGAGCCTAAACAGATTACTTTTGTTTTGAAGTTGGAGTAAGGATTCTGTCAAGCAAGACTGCTACGGCAGTTACGGGTGTTGTTATATCCTTTCCCTTGCGGAGCAGATAATGGAAAGCCCATCCTACTGCTGCGGCTCCAAGATGAATCAGGTCTGTGGCCGGATTGACGTTCGGCAGCATGGCTACGTCAATTACGGCAAGGGCAATTACTATGTATTTTATCTTGACCGGGCCGATAAGCGGTATGGGCTCGGTGACATCGGGCACACGGAAAGCAAGAGCGGTGCAGATGGCCAGGATACAGGCTGAGCAGAGCGGGGTGCTGCCTGTCCAGTCCTTTAACTGAAGTGAAGGAAACAGCATGAATATGCCGGTGAAAACGGCCATTCCTGCAATTCCACCCAGTATATAGAGCCCACGCAGATTGTTTGATGTGAAATACCGCATGAACACGTTCCCCAGCCAGTACAGGATAATCATGTTGAATATGAGGTGCCACAGTCCCCAACTGGCAAAAAGTGACGTTACAATACTCCAGGGCCTTCTGATAAGCAGATAGGGACTCCACGGGTAGTTGCATACAATATAGGCGTATCTGTCTTCACCGAATGAGAACAGGGTGAAGTTTATATCCATCAACAGCATGACCAGGAATACGGCGCAGTTGATGAACACCAGACGGGTCACGATGTCGCCTGAGCGGAATTTGGAAATCAGTTCGTCCAGAAGACTCATCACCAGGTGAATTTGATATGGTTGTCCTTACGTTCCTTGTGCTTCCAATAGAGCAGGATAAGGAATCCTGTGAGCATTCCGCCCAGATGCGCAAAGTGGGCAACGTTATCTGCAGCGCTGCCTCTGATTCCCAGGCCAAGTTCCAGAATGACATAACCTACTACCAGCCATTTAGCCTTGATAGGGAACGGGAAGGGTATTATGAAAATCTGGTTGTCGGGGAAGGTCATTCCGTAACCCAGCAGAATTCCGTATACGGCGCCCGATGCTCCTACGGTAAGAATGCGGTCCAGGAACTGCATCATGGGCATGGTCATTCCGTTGCCTATTGCTACGACCTCATAATGGGAATAGACCAGACCGTAATGTACAAACTGGCAGAGTTCCTGTGTAAGTCCTGCGCCAATTCCGCAGAGCAGATAGAATAGCAGGAACTTTTTTGATCCCCACTGGAACTCCATGATGCGTCCGAACATCCAGACGGCGAACATATTGAAGAATATATGCTGGAATCCTTCGTGAAGGAACATGTATGTGACAAGTTGCCAGATTCTGAAACTTGGTGCCAGGAAAAAATGCAGTCCCAGCAGTTTGTGCAGGTCTATTCCGTATTTGGCCAGCGCCATGGTGCCCATCCAGCAAAGCACATTGATGATGAGCAGATTTTTAGTTATAGGTGGTAGCTTATTCATAATCTATGTTATGGGCAGCAAAAGTAGCCATTTTTTCAGTAACTTTGCGGTCCACAATACGATAATATGAAAATAGAGAGTTTGGTAGCTGAAAAGACCGTTCAGGCAATCAATGCGCTTTACGGTCAGGAGATTGAGGCCTCATCGGTCCAGGTGCAGAAGACCAAGAAGGAGTTTGAGGGCCATCTGACAATAGTTGTATTCCCCTATCTCAAGATGTCACGCAAGGGTCCGGAGCAGACCGCAGGCGAGATTGGCGTATGGTTGATGGAAAACGTTGAGGAGATTAGTTCATACAATGTGATCAAGGGTTTCCTTAACCTGGTTATCTCAACATCTGCATGGGTGGATATGCTTAACGGCATCAACGATGATCCGCAGTTCGGACTGCGTAAGGCCACACCGGATTCTCAACTTGTAATGATAGAATACTCAAGTCCCAATACCAACAAGCCGCTTCACCTGGGTCACGTACGCAACAACCTGCTGGGCGGTGCACTCTCTAACGTAATGGCTGCCAACGGCTACAAAGTTGTAAAGACCAACATTGTCAACGACCGCGGCATCCATATCTGCAAGTCAATGCTTGCATGGCTCAAGTGGGGTAACGGCGCAACTCCTGAATCCACCGGTAAAAAGGGTGATCATCTTATTGGTGATTACTACGTGGAGTTCGATAAGCACTTCCGTGCCGAGGTCAAGAGCTTGCTGCCCGCAAATTTCGCAGAACTTGACGAGAAGGCACAGGAGGAGGCTAAGGCCAAGGCCGAGAAGGAGTCACCCCTGATGCAGGAGGCACACGCCATGCTGGTAAAGTGGGAGGCCGGTGACCCAGAGGTCCGCGCACTGTGGGAGCGTATGAACAGCTGGGTATATGCAGGATTTGATGAGACTTACAAGCGTCTGGGCGTAAGCTTTGACAAGATATACTACGAGTCACAGACCTATCTTGAGGGTAAGAAAACCGTGTTGGAGGGTTTGGAGAAGGGACTTTTCTTCCGCAAGGAGGACGGTTCCGTATGGGCTGACCTGGCCGAGAACGGACTGGACCAGAAACTGCTGTTGCGCAGTGACGGAACATCGGTCTACATGACTCAGGATATAGGTACCGCACAACTCCGTTTCAAGGATTACCCCATTGACCGCATGATTTATGTGGTCGGTAACGAGCAGAACTACCATTTCCAGGTGCTCTCCATACTGCTTGACCGTCTGGGATTCAAGTGGGGTAAGGACCTGGTTCACTTCTCATACGGTATGGTTGAACTTCCCGAGGGTAAGATGAAGAGCCGTGAGGGTACGGTGGTTGATGCCGATGACCTGATGGACGAGATGATAGAGACCGCACGCGCCACATCGGCCGAACTTGGCAAACTGGACGGCCTGACCAAGGAGGAGCAGGACGAGATAATGCGCATTGTGGGTATGGGTGCCCTCAAGTACTTCATACTTAAGGTCGATGCCCGCAAGAACATGACGTTCAATCCTAAGGAATCCATCGATTTCAACGGCAATACCGGCCCGTTCATACAGTATACCTACGCCCGCATACGCTCCATTATGCGTAAGGCAGCCGAGGAGGGTATCAAGTTGGAGAGCAAGCTTTATGCCGATGACAACTCACAGATATCGGAGAAGGAGATAGGACTGATTCAGATGCTCAACGGTTTCCGTGATGTAGTGAGTCAGGCTGCCGATGATTACAACCCGTCAGTCATTGCCAACTACTGCTATGACCTGGCCAAGGAGTTCAACCAGTTCTACCATGACTTCAGCATAATGAAAGAGCCCAACCGCGACCTCAAGATGTTCCGTCTGGTTCTGGCACAGAACGTGGGCAAGATCATCAAGCTTGGCACCGGCCTGCTGGGCATCGAGGTTCCGGAAAGGATGTAAAGATGGCACAGAAATTCTACGTTGTCTGGATAGGTCTTAATCCGGGGGTCTATGATTCCTGGGAGGCCTGTAAACAGCAGGTAGAAGGATGGAAAGGTGCCGTTTATAAAGCCTTTGATACCAGGGCGGAAGCCGAAGAGGCCATCAACATGCCACCCGATAAATACATCGAGAAGAAAGCCCCCGAGCATACCGGTCGCAGGAAGAAGGAGAAACCTCTGCCACCCGAGGTTATCCGTCAGGCTCTGGCAGTCGATGCTGCCTGCAGTGGAAACCCCGGACAGATGGAATACCGTGCGGTGTATCTGGGTGATATGGAGGAGAAATTCCATTTCGGCCCCATTCTGGGCACCAATAATATCGGAGAGTTCCTTGCTATCGTTCACGCTCTGGCACTATACAAGAGCCGCGGACTGGACTGGCCGCTTTATAGTGACTCGCGTAACGCCATCGACTGGGTGCAGAAAAAGCAGTGCCGCACCAAGTTGGAGCGTACTCCAGATACCGAGGCCGTATTCCAGCGCATAGAGAGCGCCCAGCGTTGGCTCAGGGAGAACACTTACCGCAATCAGATAATCAAGTGGGATACAAAGAAGTGGGGCGAGATACCCGCTGACTTCGGCCGAAAATAATCTATCCTAATTTCGTGGCCTGTCTGCATTCTTATGCTGCATGAGCCACTGGTGATACTCCTCATAGTTGCGTTTCCAGCGATTGTGGGTCCACAACCAGATTTCGGGATTCTCTTTTATGTTGTCTTCAAGCAGACGCATATACTTTTCGGTTACCGCAAATTCGGGCAAATCCTTGGTGTGGTCATACATCAGTTGGAAATCACATTTGTAATAACCGCGGCGTTTACGGGTGATATGGAAATACCATACCTGGGTATCCAGTTTGCGGGCAAGCCTTTCGGACCCGGTGAAAACGGGGGTTTTACGGTTCATGAACTGGGTCCAGTAATGCGTGTTCCACCAAAGGGGGACCTGGTCGGCTATCATTCCCACCAAAAATGTGTTGCCTGCACTGCGGAACTCGAGCAACCTGCGCATAATCTGCTCCATCGGTATGCTCTGAGTGCCGTATTTGCTGCGTAGTTTGAGCATGAACTGCTCCATTACCGGGTTCTCAAGTTTATGATAGACCTGGCATCCCTGAAAGCCGTCCAGGTCCTCAAAGAAACGCATCATTGAAGGGATGAGTTCCCAGTTTCCCATGTGTCCCAGATATCCTATGACAGACCTGCCTTTGAGCAGATCCTTTCTTATGCCATCGTATCCTGTGAATTCCATGTGCCGATGCACCCAGCGCTTGCTGGCCGATACCGTCTTGAGGCCTTCCATTATCTGACAAAGGAACTGGTAGTAGAAACGGCGCTCGGTCCTGTGCAGCCACTTGCGGTCTTTCTCAGGGAAAGAGAGCGCAAGATTATTCTGTACAATCTTTTTGCGGTATCTCAGAGGCGGGCAGATGTACATCAGCAGCCATATGATATCGGCAAAAAGATACAGGAACGGCATGGGCAGCAGTGATATCACCCATACAATGCCAAACAGGATATATGCTATTACCTTGCTCATGATCAGAAAGTATAATTGAACCTGGCTCCTAATACATAAGAGCGCCAGACCTTGTCGTAGAAATCAACACCTCCGTGTATGGTGACACTTGAGAAAGCCGATGTACGTACGTTTATTCCTAAGTTTCCGTAGCAGTGCATTCCGGCCGGAATGGACCATTCCAACGGCTGATTCTTCTCCTTGTCGGCATAGAAACTGTAACTGTTGGCCTTGGGGGAATAACCTGCTATGGCCTGGCCGTTCAGGGTAATCCTCTCTATGACGGGAATGTCAATGTCCACGCCTGCACCCACTGTGTAGACATCGGCTACACTACCCAGATGTTCCAGGTAGATATCCTCCGGTCCTGTCCATTTCATCTGGGTGAGTCCGGCGCGGAGTGTGGGACCTATGTACCAGGGCATCCATGATGCGTCAATACCTATTGAGCAGGCAGGCTTGGCGTAGGGGTTACCGTATCCCTGAGAAGTGAATACATCAGATTGAATGCTGTAATCCGAGTAGAGTCCGAACTTCCAGACGGGCATGTCTTCCAGGTCTGGAACAGTGATAGCGTGCTTTACACCCTGCTCTCCGAACAGTATATCGGTCAGTTCATATGCCAGTTCTGTTGAGAATATTCCGATTGCGGCGCCGCCCAGCACATCTGAGCACCAGTGACGGTTTGCTATTACGCGGAATATGCCGGTGGTTGCGGCAATTCCGTATCCGGCCGCACTTATCCAGGGGCTCAGGGTCTCTCCGTACTCCTTATGCAGCATCTGTGCGGCCATGAAGGCGGTGGCTGTGTGGCCCGACGGGTATGAATTGAAAGCCCTGCCGTCGGGACGTTCCCTTTTTACGATACGCTTGGTGGGGCGGGCTATCAGGTTCATGATGGCAAATGACCCGATATCGGCCGTAATCATACGGGGCCAGTCGCTGCGTCCCTCTACACCGAAGGCCTTCATGGCATACATTATGGCCACGGGTGAGTACTGAAGGAAATCGGCCGATTTCAACGGCGGTTGGGTTATGCCACCGAACTTGACTATACGTTTGTCCAGATAGTTGTCGTTGTACAGGATGCTCACGGACAGCAGTCCCATGGGAAGCAATGAACGCTGGGTCAGCGACTCAGGCTTGTAGGCTATGCTTGTGGAGTCATATCCCAGTGACCAGTTAAGGGAGTAGTCAATCTCCTTCAACGGCTTGTACGGCTTGAACGGATTGTTGCCGGCACTGGTCGCCATTGCTGACAACAGCAGGATTGATATAAGCAGGAGCCTCTTCATTTATTCGTAGAGTTTTTTGCCCATGCCTATCCGGAACTTCAGCGTTATCATCTGCTGATTATGTATAGGCGTACCAGGTGTGAAATGCAGATTCCAGCGGAACCCTAACTCTGCTCTGCTGTCAGATACCAGCAATACACCAAATTCAGTCTTGTTGTAGAATGAATGGTTGTAGAACGGGTCGCTGCGATGGAACGTAAGTCCGGCCTCGGGATCATTAAGATATTGCATCTGAGGGCCTCCCGCATATACGGTGCTCTTTATATCGAAGCCCTTCCATCCCAGCTGCAGGTCACCAAGGAATCCTATAGGGTTGTACCAGAAATCATAGGAGCGGCAGTGAACCATTGAAAACAGCATACCGGCATCGGCCTTGATCCTGAAGTCGGTTCTTGATTCTTTTGAGGGGTATTCAAATGACAGGTAGGGGTTGAACTGGAACTTCTCGTAAAGGGCACGGTTGTGCTGGCCTGTGTTGGCAAAATGGGTCATGGCCACGAACCAGCCTCCTCCAAACATGCCGCTGCCCACAAATCCGTCCCATACAATGCGGAAAGCCTCACGGTCGGTGAGGGTCTGGCGGCTGAACCAGTTGCAGTATAACTCCGTTTCAAATACATCGCCACTGCGCTGGATCAGGGTACCTTTTATGGTAGGCTCAAAAAAAGCGATGGAATCGTAAAGGAATGCATCAGGCAGCTGGCGTTGGAGGTTGTTGCGCGGAATAGCCCCGAAGTAATAGCTGACAGGTCCTGTAAATCTGTAATACAGTATGATCTCAGGGTCAATGATATCTTTGGCTCCGAATTCCCATATCTTGGAGAATCCCACCCTGATTCTGTGGGGGGCGGCGTCTATTCCTATCTCCGGCATGAGACGTATTCCGTAAATGGTCTGAGGCTGCATGTCACCCTTGAACTCGCGGTTGTCAAACAGACCGTCATAGTACAGGTCGGCGGTCAGCCATTGGCTGTATCCGTTGACACACAGAAGCGTGGAAAGTATGGTGATAAAGAGTTTGGCTCTAAGGTTCATTTGTAAAAACTTATCAACATATTGCGCAAAGTTACCTATTTATAACGCATTTCCCGATTTTTGAGCGGTATAAATTTTGTAACTTTGCACATTAAATCAATGATTTCACTTAATGAAAGAGCTATTTAGGTTCCTGAAACGTTTTATACGTCCTTACCGCCGCAATATAGCCGGCAGTGTGGCTTATAACCTCCTGTCTGCCTTAATGAATGTGTTCTCATTCGCCCTGCTGATCCCTATTTTGAGAATCCTCTTCAAGATCAGCACCGAGACTTACGACTATGTCCCGTTCTCGGAGGCTGAGAATATGAGGAATTTCTTCCATATCCTCAAGGATAATTTCTTCTACCTGGTGACGGATTTCATCGCCCGGTACGGAGAGTCCACAACACTTCTTGTCCTGGGCCTTTTGCTGATAGTGATGACCCTGCTCAAAACCGGCTGTTATTTCGGATCGGCCGCTGTGATGGTGCCTCTGCGTAACGGCGTGGTACGTGACATCAGAATTCAGATATATGACAAGATACTGAGCCTTCCCATGGGTTTCTTCAGCAAGGAACGCAAGGGAGATATCATAACCCGCATGAGCGGAGACGTGTCAGAGATTGAAAATTCACTGGCCCAGTCTCTGGACATGCTTATAAAGAACCCTATACTGGTTGTGGTATATCTGGGTACTCTGATTGCCATAAGCTGGCAGCTGACAATCTTCACACTGGTTATCGGTCCGCTTATCATTTGGGTTATGGGCTCAATCGGACGTAAACTGAAGGCCAAATCACTCGTGGTTCAGTCATACTGGAGCGAGACCATGTCAGAATTGGAGGAGACTCTTGGAGGCCTGCGCGTAATCAAGGCTTTCCTTGCCGAGGAGAAGATGTCAAAGCGCTTTGCTAACAGCAGCGAGCAACTCCGCAAGGCGTCCAACCGGGTACACCTTCGTCAGGCTCTGGCCCATCCGGTAAGTGAGTTTATGGGAACCGCACTGATTGTAGTGGTTCTCTGGTACGGCGGTACTCTTATACTTAATTCCGCTCACGCTCCTATAGATGGTCCTACATTCATCTACTACCTGACAATTCTTTACAGTGTCATCAATCCTATCAAGGATTTCTCAAAGGCCGGTTATGCAGTACCAAAGGGACTTGCATCCCTGGAGCGAGTTGACAAGATCCTGCTTGCCGACAACAACATTAAGGATGCCGATAACCCCGTAGAGATCAGTGCCCTTAGCAAGGAGATCAGGTATGAGGGTGTTTCATTCTCTTACGAGCAGGACCGTGAGGTACTCCATGAAATCAACCTGACCATACCCAGAGGCAAGACAATAGCCCTGGTGGGACAGTCCGGTTCGGGTAAATCGACCCTGGTAGACCTGCTCCCTCGTTTCTATGACGTGAGCAAAGGCTCCATCACCATTGACGGGCAGGATATACGCAACATATCCCTCAAGTCGCTGCGCGGACTGATGGGTAACGTTAATCAGGAGGCCATACTCTTTAACGATACCTTCTACAACAACATCACGTTCGGTGTAAAGAACGCTACCCGCGAACAGGTCATCGCGGCAGCCAAGATAGCCAACGCACATGACTTCATAATGGAAACTGAGGATGGTTATGACACCAATATAGGTGACCGTGGCTGTCTTCTCTCAGGTGGTCAGCGCCAGCGCATAAGCATAGCCCGCGCCATTCTCAAGAATCCGCCGATACTGATACTGGATGAGGCTACCAGTGCCCTTGACACCGAGTCGGAGCGTCTGGTACAGGAGGCTCTGGAACGTCTTATGAAGGATCGTACTACCATAGCTATAGCACACCGTCTGTCCACTATTAAAAACGCCGATGAAATCTGTGTTTTACATGAAGGAAAGATAGTGGAGCGCGGAACACATGAGGAGTTGATAGCCCTGAACGGCTACTACAAGAGACTGAACGATATGCAGCAACTGTAAACAACTATACAAACATGGTCAAAATCGGAACACCGCTTACCAAGGTTGCCAAAAAGGCACTTCTTTGCGGTTCAGGAGAACTTGGAAAAGAGGTTGCAATTGAATTGCAGCGTTATGGAGTTGAGGTCGTAGCACTCGACCGTTACGAGAATGCCCCTGCCATGCAGGTGGCTCATCGCAGTTATGTTCTGTCAATGCTTGACGGTGCACGTCTGCGCGAGATTATCGAGAAGGAGAAGCCGGATATGATCATTCCGGAAGTAGAGGCCATTGCCACCCCGGAGCTTGTAAAGCTTGAGAAAGAGGGTTACAATGTCATCCCTACCGCAAATGCCACATTCCTCACAATGAACCGCAAGGGCATCCGCCAGCTGGCTCATGAGACACTGGGACTTCCCACTTCAAACTATCGTTTTGCAGCCACCCGCGAGGAGTTTGACGCTGCCATCAAGGAAATCGGTACTCCCTGCGTTGTTAAGCCTATCATGAGTTCATCAGGTCACGGCCAGAGCGTATGCAAGACTCCTGCCGATGCCGATGCATCATGGAAGATTGCACAGGAGGGCGGACGCGCCGGAGGCGGTGAGGTTATCGTAGAGGGCTTTGTAAAGTTTGACTATGAGATTACCTTGCTTACCGTTCGTCACTCAGGCGGTACAACATTCCTTAACCCCATCGGCCACCATCAGGTTGACGGTGACTACCGTGAGTCATGGCAGGCACAGCCCATGAGCGACAAGGCTCTGGCTCAGGCTCAGGACATCGCCAAGAAGATCACCGACGCTCTGGGCGGTTACGGTATCTTTGGCGTTGAGATGTTCGTTTGCGGAGACAACGTGCTGTTCAGCGAGGTTTCACCCCGTCCGCATGATACCGGTATGGTAACCATGATTTCTCAGGACCTTTCAGAGTTTGCACTGCATGCACGTGCCGTGCTGGGTCTTCCTATTCCCAAGATCAACTTCTTTGGCCCCAGTGCATCAAAGGCTATCGTGGTTGAGGGTGACACCAACATGATCGAGTTTGAGAATGTTGATGAGATCCTTGCCGAGCCCGATGTTCAGGTCCGTTTCTTCGGTAAGCCGTTCATCAAGGGTCACCGCCGTATGGGCGTTATCCTGGCTCGCGCAGAGAGCGTAGAGAAAGCGCTTGAGAAAGTGGAGAAGGCTTACGCCAAACTCAAGGTGAAAGTTTATTGATCTGCAACCAGACTTTTGGTTGTCATATACTCAAGGTACTGTTGGATCAGTGCCTTGAGTTTTTTTGTCATCTCCTGTTCCGTGTCGGGCTCGGTTCCTTTTAGATTCTGCCTGAGTGTAGGATCCTGCCGGTAGGAAAACAGGCCGGTCTCATTCTCTCCGTCAAACTGAAGCAGATAATCTCCCATGTAATAAGAGTAGAGACCGTTCTGGAATGTGGCGCCCCACGTCGTACTGTCGGGGGTGTTGAAAAGGTTCTGACCAAAACTTACAACAGGTTTGTCATACCCCAGATATCCCAGAACAGAAGGATATATGTCTGACTGTTGGGCTATCGCATTACGGCGTCCGCAAAGGCTGTCTGACGGACAATAGAAAATGATAGGTACTCTGAAGTTTCCGTAGTCAGACTGGTACTCGGGATGCTCGGACAGATTTGTATGATCGGCGGTGAGTACAAACAATGTATTGTTGAACCAGGGCTGCCCGGACGCTTTCTCAAAGAACAGTTTCAGGGCGTTGTCCGAATACCGTATTCCCCGATAAATAGGCAGATTTCCTTCCTGCGGATAGGTCTCCTGATAACGGTCGGGCACATTGTAGGGATGATGTGATGACGCGGTAAAGGCCGATGTCAGGAAAGGCTCGCTGAAAGTTCCCATCATGTCGCACATATACTGCAGAAACTCCTCATCCCAGATGGCCCAGTAGCCGTCAAATACTGAATTACCGCCATACTCGGGTTTCTTGACGAAATCCTCCATCCCAAAGTAGTCATTGTAGCCTATTACCCTGGAGAAAGACTGGAATCCCATCGATCCGTTATCGGCCCCGTGGAAGAATGCAGAGTAATAGCCCTTGCTGCCCAGTTCCTTGGCCAGTCCCGAAATCTCTTTGGCCATGATGGTGGGAGTGAGGAACAGATGGTCCTTAAGCATGGGTATTCCGGAGAGGACGGAAGGCATGGCGTCAATACTCTTGCGCCCGTTGGCCAATGAAGTCTCAAAGGTAAGCGAACGGCTTATGAGCGTATCTATGAAAGGTGTGCAGTCATGTATCCCTTCGGTTCCGGGATTCATGGCCGAGATGTATTCCGACCCAAAACTTTCAAGTATCAGAACAACTACGTTCATTGGGCGGAATGTTGCGGTGGAATCGGGTAAAATCAAGGGTGTATATATCGATTCCAGCATGTCTTCGTCAAAATAGGAGGGTATTTTCATATCCTCGTTCCCCAAGGTCCTTATCATGCAGAAAGGAGTGTTAAGGACGGCTGCAGCCTGTGCGGGAGTCTTTACGTACTGATAGGCGTTGCTCATTGTAATAGGCCTCACGTTGTGGGCAAGCCCGCCCCGTATTCCGGCCAGGACACATACCAGGCTGAGTGTCAGGCAGCATATCCTGACTATATAATAGACATAAGTCTTGCGGTATTTGAGTATGGCCGGTGTTTTTATCAGTTTGCACAGCAGGACAACCGTGATGATGTATATGAGTACAAGATACCAGTTGTCGGCAAGTGCTTTGAGCACTATGAAGAATAACTGGCCTCCGCTTTCACCGCTGAATTCGGACAGAACCTGCAGGGTGCTGCGGCATCCTGTGTACGGGAAATATACGGTATCGATCAGGTTCATAAGGATTGCGGCCGATGCCAAAACGACCAATACAACCTTTGTAAACTTGTAGTACCATAATTTCTCCTTGAAGTGAAGCGGGAACAGTAGGAGCACAATGTACAGTGCGCTTATGTACATGATACCGGCGGTATCAAATACAAATGACGCCTTCAGCATGGGCCAGAACAAACCATTGAGATCTCCCTTGAAAGAACTCCAGTTACACCAGATGAAAATGGGATGACAAATCAGGAAGGCGGCATAGATGACAACAAGGTTTCTCACCATTACCATGAAGGGAGTCTTGAAAACCGAAATATTCTTGTTGTCTGCCATTCCTGCTTTATAGTTTATATCTCTTGGCGAAATCCGTGCTTATGTAGTTTGATGTGCTCATGCAGGCCTCTGTACCGAACTCGACTCCGTATTTTATCAGTCGGTTCCAGTCTTCCTCCGAAAGGCTGTCCAGATTCTCTCTGCGTATATCGCCCCTGACAATTCCATACAGGATACCGGCGTTGAAATTATCGCCTGCGCCGATGGTGCTGACCGGAGTGATGGGGTGTGAACTGAATGAATATCTGTTCCCGTGGTCAATTACGGTAACTCCGTCCTTGCCTCTGGTGCAGATGAAACGGGTACAGTATCTGCAGACCTCGTCGTAAATAACGCTGCAGTCATCATGACCGTACAGGTTTATGAAATCCTCATGGCTGCCTCGTACTATATCTGCAATACCGAAATTCTCCTTGAAAGTTTCCCTGAGTTTATCTACCTCGTGCGCATGGTTGTCACGGAAATTCAGGTCGTAATACAGAATGGCGCCCTGGTCCTTGGCATATCTGAGAAAAGGCTTAACCTTATCCTGGAGAACCGGATTCAATGAGAAATATGCACCGAAAGCCACTATGTCATTCTCCCGAATCAACGGCATCTCAAAATCCAGCCTGTTGTTGGGATAATCTTTGTAGAAACTGTAGTGGGCATCATTGTTTTCATCAAGAAACGCCAGTGAAATGGCGGTTTTCTTGCCTTTATAACAAGAGACGTAATCAGTGTTGATTCCGTTTTCCTGCATGAAAGAAAGGATATTATGTCCTACCTGATCATCGCCAACCTCAGTTATGAAAGTGCAGTCCAGACCGGTGCGGCCAAGTGAAATCAATCCGTTGAAAACCGAACCGCCAGGTACAGCCGCTACCGGTTGGCCCTGACGGAACAGGATGTCATAGATGGTTTCTCCTATACCGAATATCTTTCTCATAACAGTTTCTTGGAACGCAGTCCCAGATAACCTCCGTGGTGACGCTTATTGTATTCTTCGGCAGTAAAACCAATCTTTTTCATAGTCTCAACCACAAGGACATCACCTATTACGTTCATGACGGTAGTGCTGGTGGTCGGTGTCAGTCCGAGAGCACAGACTTCATCGGGATGGCCGGTGCCAAGAACTATATCAGCCTGACGTGCCAACTGGCTGTTGGTATTGCCGGTCAGGACAATGAATTTCAATGTGGGATCCAGCGTTAGGCTCAACTCCATAAGTTCAAGAACTTCTCTGGTCTTACCTGAGTTTGACACGAGAAGGAACAGGTCGTTTTTCTGAAGTACGCCCAAGTCACCGTGCTGAGCCTCACTGGGATGTAGAAAGATGGAAGGAGTACCGGTGGAACTGAAGGTGGTTGCTATGTTCATAGCAATCTGTCCGGCCTTACCCATTCCGCTTGTAATCAGTTTTCCTTTCAGCTCATGCACGTGGTGAACTATCAGGTTCACTGCTTTTTCGTATTCGTCACCGATGGGTATGTTCAGGATAGCCTGTGCCTCACGTGCGACGATATCTTTAATTGATTCAATCATTGCCTTGATTCAATGAAGATTCTGAATTTTTAGTCTGCAAATATACATATTATTCGGGATATTGTAAAAACAATTGGCCGTTGGCTATTGGCGATTGGCTGTTTTTTACTATTTTTGCCGCAATTTATCCTAAAGGATTATTTTTTTATTAGAGGTTTTATATTGTTTTAAAGATGAAAATTGTAACAAAAGAGTTCCAGCTTCCTGATGGAAGAACCATCAAACTGGAGACCGGGAAACTGGCAAAGCAAGCCGATGGAGCCGTGATGCTGACATGTGGCAAAACTATGCTCCTGGCCACTGTATGTGCCGCCAAAGATGCAGTTCCCGGAACTGATTTCATGCCGCTGCAGGTAGAGTACAGAGAGAAGTATGCGTCAATCGGACGTTATCCCGGCGGCTTTACCAAACGTGAGGGACGTCCCTCTGATTATGAGATTTTGACATGCCGTCTTGTGGACCGCGCACTGCGTCCTTTGTTTCCTGACAACTACCACGCTGAAGTTTTCGTAAACATCATACTGTTCTCCGCCGACGGAGAGCAGATGCCTGATGCACTTGCCGGTCTGGCAGCATCAGCAGCACTGGCTGTATCGGACATACCTTTCCAGGGTCCGATTTCCGAGGTTCGCGTAGCCCGTATCAACGGTGAGTACGTGATTGACCCCACATTCAAGCAGCTTGAGCAGGCCGATATGGACGTAATGGTTGCCGCAACCTATGACAACATCATGATGGTTGAGGGTGAGATGAAGGAGGTTTCCGAGTCTGACCTGCTGGGTGCCATGAAGGCTGCTCACGATGAGATCAAGAAGCACTGCAAGATCCAGATGGAACTGACCGAGGAGGTTGGCAAGACCGTTAAGCGCGAGTACTGCCACGAGGTCAACGACGAGGATCTGCGTCAGGCTGTAAAGGATGCCTGCTACCAGAAGTCATACAACCTGGCTGCCGAGGGCAATACCGACAAGCACTCACGTGAGGCCAACTTTGAGGCTGTTCGCGATGAGTTCAAGGAGCAGTATCATGCAGAACATCCCGAGATGTCAGAGGATGAGCTGGCTGAGAAGGATGCTCTGATTGACCGTTACTACCACGATGTTGAGCGTGACGCAATGCGTCGCTGCGTGCTCGATGAGGGCAAGCGTCTGGACGGTCGTAAGACAACAGATATCCGTCCCATATGGTGCGAGGTAGGTTACCTGCCCGGACCTCACGGATCATCAATATTCACCCGTGGTGAGACACAGGCTCTGTGCTCTGTAACACTGGGTACCAAGGACGATGAGAAGATGGTTGATGACGTGCTGGATCAGCACGACGAGCGTTTCCTGCTCCACTACAACTTCCCGCCCTTCTGCACAGGCGAGGCAAAGGCTCAGCGCAGCCTGGGACGTCGTGAGATTGGTCACGGCCACCTGGCATGGCGCGCCCTGAAGGGTCAGATTCCTGAGGATTATCCCTACTGCGTACGCGTAGTATCCGATATCCTTGAGTCTAACGGTTCTTCATCAATGGCTACCGTTTGCGCAGGTACACTTGCTCTGATGGATGCCGGCGTTAAGATCAAGAATCCCGTATCAGGTATCGCAATGGGTCTTATCAAGAACCCGGGCGAGGACAAGTATGCAGTTCTGTCAGATATCCTTGGTGATGAGGATCATCTGGGTGATATGGACTTCAAGACCACCGGTACCGTAAAGGGACTTACCGCCACACAGATGGATATCAAGTGCGACGGTCTGTCATATGAGATTCTGGAGAAGGCTCTGGCTCAGGCCAAGGCCGGACGTGAGTATATTCTGAGCAAGATCACCGAGACCATCGCAGAGCCTCGCGCCGATCTCAAGCCCCACGCACCCCGCATCGAGACCCTTACCATTCCCAAGGAGTTCATCGGCGCAGTCATTGGCCCGGGCGGAAAGATCATCCAGGGCATGCAGGAGGAGACCGGTGCAAGCATCAGCATTGATGAGGTTGACGGTGTAGGCAAGATTGAGGTTGCCGCTTCAAACCGCGACAGCATCGAGGCTGCTCTGGCCAAGATCCGTGCTATAGTAGCTATCCCCGAGGTAGGTGAGACATATGAGGGTACCGTACGCTCAGTAATGCCTTACGGTCTGTTCGTAGAGTTCCTGCCCGGTAAGGACGGTCTGCTGCATATCAGCGAGATTGACTGGAAGCGCTACGAGACCATCGAGGAGACCGGCATCAAGGAGGGTGACAAGATTCAGGTTAAGCTGATTGACATCGATCCCAAGACCGGTAAGTTCAAACTGTCACGTCGTGCTCTCATCGAGAAGCCCGAGGGTTATGAGGAGCGTCCCGCCCGTCAGCCCCGTCAGGACCGCGGTGAGCGTCAGGACAGAGGTCCCCGTCAGGACCGTGGCCCGCGTCACCACCACGACCGCAAGGATGACAACAATCCCGTAGAGAATAATGAAGAGAAGTAATTCAGCATTACTTATCCTTACCCTTTTAACAGTAGCCTGTCAACCCAAAGTTGACAGGTTTACTTTAAATGGTCAGATAGTAGAGGCCGATGGCAAGATGCTTTATCTGGATCATATGGGTCTGGATAAGGTTGAGGTCATTGATTCAGTTAAACTGGATACTGAAGGAAAGTTCTGTTTCAATCCTGCAGCACCCACAGACTGCTTTGATTTCTATCGTCTTAGGGTAGACGGCAAGGTGGTTAATGTATCGGTCGATTCTACAGAGACTATTACCGTAACCGCCAGCCTGCCGGTGATGCAGGTGGCATATACGGTAGAAGGTTCTGAGAATACCGCAAGGCTCAAGGAACTGGTAGTGACTCAGATAGGACTTCTGCAGGAATTGCGCAGATTAAGTTCGCAATATCAAGGACAGGACCTTGATTTGCTTGAACAGCAGATAAAAGAGACAGTTGATGTCTACAAGTCCGAGATAATGACCGAATTCATTCTGCCCACTCCGGGTTCTCCGTGTGCCTATTACGCCCTTTTCCTGAGCATAAACGGCCAGATGCTTTTCAATCCTCAGACAGACCGTCAGGACGCCAAATGCTTTGCTGCAGTTGCCACTCAGATGGATATTAATTATCCCGATGCCGTCCGTTCAGCCCATCTGCACAATGTCGCACTCAAGGGCATGGCCAAGACATCGCCCTCACGCAATAAAAATGAGGCTAAAGAAGAGGCACTCCGTCAGTTTGCCGAGATGGCTGTCGAGTCCGGTCTTATAGAGATTGAATTGCCTGACTGCCAAAACAGGATGCAGAAACTCAGCGACCAGAAGGGAAAGGTTGTCCTGCTTGATTTTACGGCTTACAAGACAAACTATTCTCCCAACTACAACCTGAAACTCAGAGACCTTTATAATAAGTATGCCGATAAGGGTTTCAACATCTATCAGGTATCGGTCGATAACGATGAGAGTTTATGGCTGAATACTGCGATTAACCTGCCTTGGACCTGTGTACGTGACGAGATGAGTGTCAACTCCACTTATCTCAAATCATACAATATACAGCAGTTGCCGGCAGTGTTCCTGATAGATCGTGAGGGCAATATCATTGACCGTCCCGACAATACTGATGAACTGGACGGCAAGATTGCGAAGCTATTGGAGTAAAAGTCAAAAAAAACGTCTTTTGTTGGGATAGTCTGAAATAAATGCTATCTTTGCCCTAACAACTTGAGACATATAAAATGGGTTCCAACATCTGAACTGGATTGTTGGAATTCTTTTTTACTCATGTCAAAAACTGATTGTAGAACTGATAAAACATTGATATTATGGCATATATGTCAGAGGAGGGCTACAAAAAACTGGTAGCCGAACTACAGTATCTGGAAGGTGTTCGCCGTCCTGAGATTATACAGCAGATTGCCGAGGCACGTGATAAGGGTGACCTCAGTGAGAATGCCGAATATGATGCAGCAAAAGAGGCCCAGGGTATGCTTGAGGCCAAGATAGCCCAACTCAAGGCTCAGATTGCAGACGCTAAGATCATTGATGAGAAGAAGATAGACACATCTGCCGTTCAGATCCTCACCAAGGTTAAGCTGCGCAACACCAAGAACAACGCCACCATGGTCTATTCTATCGTTCCCGAGAGCGAGGCAGACCTTAAGGCAGGTAAGATTTCAAGCAGCACACCCATTGCCAAGGGCCTGCTGGGCCACAAGGTAGGTGAGACCGTTGAGATTCAGATTCCCAGCGGCAAGATTGGTTTTGAGATTCTCGAGATATCATTATGACAATATTCTCAAGGATAATTGCAGGTGAGATACCCTGCTATAAGATTGCCGAGACAGAGAACTGTTTTGCATTCCTGGATATCAACCCTCTGGTAAAGGGACACGTGTTGTGCATCCCCAAGCGTGAGGTTGACTATCTGTTTGACCTTACCGATCAGGAACTGTGTGATCTTCAGCTCTTTGCCAAGAAGATTGCCAAGGCTCAGAAGAAGGTGTTCAACTGCATAAAGGTAGGAGAGGCTGTTCTGGGTCTTGAAGTGCCCCACGCTCATATTCACCTTATTCCCATGCAGAGTGAGAAGGATATGCTCTTCAGCAATCCCAAACTCAAACTCACTCCGGAGGAATTTGAGAAGATAGCAGCCGATATCCGCGCAGCCTTATCTTAAGACCTTGCGGGTTGAGCCGTCGCTCAAACGCTCAATGATTATGACTCCAGTGGAAGGAGTTGCCTGGCGACCGTCCAGCGTATAACTCTCTACAATTCCGCTGGCGTCTTCTTTTATACCCGCAACTTTGGTGAAATCCATCTCCTCAATGTTCTGGAACAGTTTCCATCCGGCAGTATTCTGATAGTTTTGTTTGGCACCTATGGGAACCATCAGCTTGGTGTTCCTGTAGTTGTAATCCACTCCCAGAGTAACATTGTTTATGGGGTGATAGTAGTTGTAGAACGCATTGTCAGGAATAGAGTCCGGATTGGCGTCATTCACATATAAGGTACTTATGTAAGGACAGTTGCCGAATGCATACTCTCCCATTTCGTCAATATGACCGCCTATATAAACGGAGTACAGACTATGGACTGATGTATAGAATGCCTGTCTTCCTATCTTGCTGACAGATGAGGGAATGACAATAGAACTGGTGTTGTCAACCTTGGCAAAGGTGTTGGGTTTGATTTCGGTTAGTCCATCGGGAATTGTCAGGGTCTCCAGGTCACGAAGATACTGTCCGTTTATGAGCATCCAGGTAAATGCACGGTTCATCATATAATCCTGGAAAGGATTGGCACCGGGATTGCCGAAATCAATGCTGCAGTAATTCTGCAATGAGGTTATGTTAACTGTCATTATATCGGTGCAATCAAAAAAAGCATCGGCTCCTACTTTCCTGAGCGTTGAGGGCAGAGAGACACTGGTTATGCCAAGACAACGCTCAAATGCGGTCGGACCTATCTCTTTGACTCCCTCCGGAATAACCAGTTCGGTCAACTGATTATTGCCTATATAGAGGTTCTGTGAGACGCATACCGGATTGGAAAGAAAAATTATGCTGCCGTTTTGAAGTATCTGTGTATTGCCGAAGCTGATTCCGCACCATGAAGCGATATCATGGGCTGTAACCTTGGTGATGTCGGTACATCCCAGGAAAGCGTTGTCACCTATTGAATCAACACTCTCAGGGATATAGACGGTCTCAATGCTCTTGAATCCGTTGAATGTATTGGGCTCTATGATTGTGACATCGTCGGGAACAACCAGATCCTTTATCTCCTCTTCATTTAGAAAGACCTTGGTATTGCTATTGATAAAACCTCCTGTTTTTTTGACACCGCACCATGCAGCCATGTCCTTGATAACCAACTTTTCAATGCCCGATAATCTGAAAGCGTCCTGACCTATCTCGCGGACAGATGCCGGGATGGTTATCTCCTTGATGTTATCACAACCTTGGAATGCAAAGCGTCCTATCTTCTTGAGTGAATCGGGCAATGTAATCTGTGTAAGTCCGGAACAGTCCGCGAAACCGCCCTCTGCAATCTCCTCAAGTGTGGAGGGAAGGCTTATGCTTGTCAGTTCAGAGCAGCCCCAAAGATATACCCTTGCTACCTTATATGTCTTTTCATCGTAGGTTACTGACGATGGGATTGTCAGGCTTCCGGTATAGTAGTGATAAGTTATATCATAGGTTGTCGGGTCCATATCGTAATCAACACTGACGCCAACCCGATCTTTATCGATAGTGTAATAATAGATACCGCCAACTGTAAAGTTGGCAGCTTCAGATGCCAAAGCAACGAAGCAAAACACTAATGAAACAAGAATCTTTTTCATAATCCTTATCGTTTGAGGGTTATTATTTGCGGAAGTACTTGCCTATAACGGGCAGTGACCCCAGCGGAAGGTCTTTCTTAAAGAGATACGCCATATAAATGCATATCAGGACGGTGTTGATTATCAGGCTCAGCCATACCGGCAGGTCCTTGCAGAACCAGTACACCACATAAAGTACAGCTGCCAGCAGTACGTAAATGAATATATCCTTGAGCGGATAGTTTATGGGACTCTTCTTCTGGCCGATGAAGTAGGACAGGAGCATGCAGGTTCCGTAGCCGGCAAATCCGCCCCAGGCACAGGCCATATAGCCGTACTTGGGAACAAACAGTACGTTGATGGCAATCATTACGGCAGCACCAATGCCGCTCATCACGGCACCCCACCAGGTCTGATCGGACAGTTTGTACCAGAATGACAGATTGAAGTATATGCCCATAAATAGTTCAGCAAGCATAACTATCGGGACAACACCTAGACCCTCCCAATAGTCATGGTCTGTTACCAGATATCGGAATATCGGCATATAGAAAACTACGCCCAGGAACGCCAGGATACCGAATATCACAAAGTATTTCATGCCTTGTGCCAGGGTATCGGCCGAGTTCTTGTCTTTGCTGCCGCCAAACACAAACGGCTCATACGCATAGCGGAATGCCTGGGTAAGCAGAGCCAGCAACATGGCAATCTTGCAGCATGCGCCGTATATACCTAGTTGCTGTTCGCCGAATACGGTATCGGTCACAATGTGCTTGAATGCAATCTTATCAAACACCTGGTTGAGGATACCCACCAGACCAAGCAGCAATATGGGCCAGGCGTAAGCCAGCATACGGCGTGCAAGTTGTTTGTCAAATCCGTAGGTGATGCCCTTAAGTTCCTTGATGAAACCGAACGTTACGCAGAACGTGCACAGCAGGTTGACAAAGAATATCAGGCCTACGCCGTAGTTGTACTTTATATACAGGCTCTCCAGTCCGGGCATGAATCCGAACATCTTGGGCATAAGCCAGAAAACGAATAAGTTAAGCAGGACATTAGGGATGATGAACGCCATCTTGAGTGTCATGAACTTGATGGGCCGATGCTGCTGGCGAAGTCTGCTGAACAGGATTGCCTGGAAGGCGTCGAGTCCGGCAATAAACGCAAAACATATCACATACTCCGGATGGTCATAATAACCCAGGAAACAGGAGATGGGACAGACAAAACAGAGCACCAGAGCAATGAACACAACGGCTACACCACCTACCAGACGCAGTGCAGTGCTGTATACCATCTGTTCGTTCTCACCCTCCTTGTTTGCAAAGCGGAAGAATGTGGTCTCCATTCCGAACGTGAGCAGCACAAACAGCAGTGCTGCCCAGGCATACATCTCGGTCACTATACCGTAACCGCCGCTGGCAGGACTTATGAATTTGGTGTGAATGGGCACAAGCAGATAGTTCAGGAATCTGCCAACTATGCTGCTTATTCCGTATATGGCCGTATCCTTGGCCAGTGATGCCATCTTGCTGCCTGCCATAGCTTATATCTTATTTAAGAAGTTCCGCAATTTTCTTTTCCAGATTCTGACCTCTCAGGTTGGTTGCCACAATCTTGCCCGTGGCGGCTTCAATCAGGAAGTTGGCGGGAATGGAGTTGATTCCGTACTGTTTGGCAACAGCGTTGTCCCAGTACTTTAGGTCACTTACATGGATCCAGTTCATCTGGTTCTCCACAATAGCCTTCTGCCAGGGGTCACGAGCGCGGTCAAGTGATACTCCCAGAATCTGGAATCCCTTGTCAAAATACTTGCCGTAAGTCTCGGTCAGGAACGGAACCTCACGCATGCAGGGCCCGCACCATGATGCCCAGAAATCTATCAGGACGTACTTTACGCCCGGTGTGGCCATAACATCCTTTGATGATATCACGTTGCCGAACTGATCGGTCTGGCTGAACTCCATATACTGGTGTCCGGCCGATGTGGCCATCATCTTCTGATTGCGCTCATCAAGCTGTTTCCAAAGGTCAGTCTGACGTATCAGGGGCTTGAATGCATCGAGCATCTTGCGCGTAAGGGCAGGATCCTGCTCATATGCAAGTTCCTTAAGGCAAACCAGACCGAACAGGTTGTCCGGATTCTTGGTAACGCCGTCAGATAGTATTTTGTCGTATTTGGCTTCTACCTCTTCAAGTACGCCTTCCTCGCCTTCGTGGCTCTCATAATAGTTGGTGAGTTCCTGCGCTTTCCTGGTGAATTCCGCATACAGATTGTTGGATTTGCTGCCGGTTACGAAATAATCGGCCGAATTCTCCAACGGGAAGACGGAGAGCAGGCCGGGCTCAAGTATTATGGTACAACTGTTGATGGCGTTGCGGATATTGCGGGCATCGGCCACATATGCCAACTGGGGGATATCGGCGGTTCCGTTGAAAGTGAATTCTCCGTTCTCCTTTACGGTTGTGGAATCTATCACCTGATTTGAACAGATAAGATAAATAGTATGGCTGTCGGTGTCTTTAAAGTTTCCGTGTATGAAATAGGTGTTGTCCTTGCCGGCGCAGGATGCGAGCAATGCTGACAGCAAAATGAATAGTGAAGTTTTTCTTATCATAGTAATTATAATATATTGATTTGTAAAGATAAGTACTTCCTTTTATAAAATGCCCTGCCAGCACATCCTTAATAGATTTTTTTTAAAAAAAACTTGTCAAAGAGTTGCATGGTAAAGAATCTAACCCTATATTTGCCGCAACAAAGAAATTGAAGTCGCATACTTGGATTGTATTTTCAATCCTTAGTAGCGGCTTTTTTTGTTTGTCTGATTTATAAAAACCAATTGTATGACGACCTTGTTTGCATCTAGTTCAGATATTCCCAAGCCGGCCAATGCAGAGTGGCCAGGCTTGGGTTTCCTTGTTCATGGCAAACAATTACTTTCATCTGCATTTCTGATATTGTTTGGAGAACACAACCGTAACACGTTGAAAGACACAATAGTCCCAGCTGTTCCGGCCATCCGTACCGGTCAGGGCCACCACCGAATCAGATCCGGCCCTGAACCGGACGGTTGGGAAATCCTGAAATCTGATAACATGATTTGGAATAAAGCAGTGCCAATTGCTGCGCGACTCTTGCAAAGTACCATGCCAATACACTTTATTAGTCCAAATCCCAATTATAACTCTAAATCTGAATACTGCAAAGAGAATGACTATTTGTTGAAAGGTTGTATCGGGGTTGACCTTAACCGACACAAACTATGAGAAATAAGAAGGTCCTATTTTTTTACTAATAAACAGTACTATTACTTATGAAATTATTCTTCAAAAAAAACAGAATTATTGTATTATGTCTTTCTATTGTTTGTATGGCCGCAGTGTACATGAATAATAAGGCTTCGGCTTTTCCATTTTATACCGTAATGACCGATGAAGGAGAAAAGACATTTGAATTATATGCTCAGCAAAAATCTGAACAATTTGCAAAAACGGATTTTGCGGCAGCGATTCAGGCTCAGGGAATAAGTAATACCGCATCGGGGTCGGGTAGCGCTAATTATTCATCTGATCCGGGAGTTGATCATATTCTGCGTGTCTGGTGTGGCTTCTTCCCGTTTATGTTTGCAACATGTGAAATAACAAGTTCAGCATTAGGTGTCTTTGTTATCAGCACTGACGGTAGAATATTGCAGAAGTATTAATAGTTAATTGATATCCACATTCTGTAATGAGACAACTGTTCCATTACCGGATGTGGATATATAAAGTCAAAATAATGAAAAATAACCTGTTGATAATTATGACACTTGTTTTGGTGTCTTGCTCTCATTCAGAGCATTATAATCCTGTTAATACGATTATTCTTGGCACCGAATCAAAGAGTGTTAATGAAAAAATCGAGTCTATTTCAGTTTTGCCTTTTGAGGTTGATGATTCCTGGAAATTGATTTCAGCTCCTTTGATGACAAAAGTCGGTGATACATTTATATTCTGCACTCGTGAGACATGTTTTCTTTTAGGATATAAAGATAATGGAGAAAAAGTGTTTTCAAGACATATAAAGGGTCGTGGGCGTGGTGAGGTGTTGGAAGTAAACAATCTTTATACGTCCGGGGATACAGTTTGTATTTATGATGTAGCTAAATGTGAAGTGGAAATGTACGATAAACAAGGGAACTTTTGTTCTAAGATTGACGGACCGTTTCCGGCAGAATACTTATACCCCCTTAATGATTGTTTAGTGGGAATGACGGCCGTAACACTCAAAGGATCTAAGTATGTTACAGTATTCGATAAAGAAAAAAACGTCATTGACAATTATTTGACAATACCCGATTATTTAAAGAGTCAATCTATGAAATTTGGGCAGACTCCTATGTCGTATTGTTTTAAAGATTCTGTGCGTTTTATGATGCCGTATGATTATAACATATACTCAGTTTCTGAAGACGGGATAGAATCAAAATACTGTTTTGTTCCGGAGAAGCCCATACCTTCTGAGATACTGGAAACAATAGGTGCGGATATGTCTGCTTTGGATAGAATTCAGTTGGTCGGTCCATATGATGATGATTTTCAGGGCCTGTTCGAGACGGATAGATATCTGTATTTTTATTACTCATGTAACCATGTCCTGTATGATAAACGAATGAATACAATATTCAAGACTAAAAATCCAGACCGGAATTATCATAGGGAGTTGGCCGCCGATATGAAAAATGATGAGTTATGGAAATATGTTATAGGTTCTTTTCTTCCTTTATATGCTGAGGGGAATCATCTTTATGGCAGACTGCCCCGTAATATCTACAGTATACTTAACGATTGTAGGAATCAGTTGGACCCAATACTTTCTTCATTGCTTACAGGAATGGAAGAATACTACAGTTTATATACACTGCAGTCAGATGATGTGGTTATAGTTCAGATTGATTTCGAAGACTGACAACAATGAGAAACCTCTGTTTATTCTTTTTGTTGATTGCGGTCAACAGTTGTAATAATCGTTTCAGCCTGGAAAAAATTGGTCTTTTTGTTCTTCCGGAAGACGTCTGGATGATAGAGGGCAAGAGTATTAAAAGACTTGAACCAAATGATATAAAGTATCCAGCTTTGTGCTTCTGGCTGGATTCAACAAAATGTACACCTTGCGATTATGACATGCTTTACAACTTTGATTCATATTACAGAGTCAATGGTGAATTGTCCTTTTTTGTTATAGTTACTCCGTCGGCTAGCCATAAAAAGATTATTGGCCATGAAATATCGGTAAATGATTTCCATTTTCCGATTATTGTAGATACAGTCGGCTCTTTTTACAAGAGTAATGAACATGTTAGCATTGGTGAAAAGGAATACGTGTACGTATACCTTGACGAAACAGGGGTGGGACACAAATATGTCTTATCGGACCAACGTATGGAATATGACATACGTGGTATTGTTGATTATTGCTCAGCATATCACAAGTAATGCGGATTAACACATTACAATCAAAAGCCGTCAAAGACATCTCTGATTATTCCATGTTGTTTTTGACCGTTTGGATAGTTGCCAGCTTCTTTCATAACAATATTATTAATGATCGCGCTGCTATATGGGGCATATTGTATAATGATTATGTCTCAAAAGCTATTCTTACGGCCATGGTTTATTTTGTCGGCAGGTTGTGTTTTACAATCCATTTCAAGTGGAGCAAGATGATCATATACGTAATACTGTGTATTGTTGTATTGCGGGAATTGGCATTCTGTTTTTTACAGTATATGCATGGTAACAAAACGCCGACAGGCTCTATTGGCAACACCGGCTTATTGGGTGGGCTTGTTTCTGTTTGTCTGTGCGTTCTTGTTGCAGATATCGTTAAAGAAAGACGTTATATCCGTCTGTTGTTATTGCTTCCTTTGTTTGTATTGTTGATAATGACCTTTAGCAGGGCAGCATGGTTAAGTTGCGCGGTATTTTTTCTAGTTCTATGTCTTAAATCAGAATCTATCCGTCGTTTCATGTATAAATGGAAAGTTCCACTTTTACTCATTGTTATTGGAACAGGAATAACTGTTTATTTACTAAAAAAAGACTCTGCCGATTCAAGGCTGTTTATGACATCGCTGATTCTCAGGAACTGTAACAAGTTGGGATTGCTCGGTGTAGGCCCCGGAAACTACTGTGGCTTTTACGGTAGGTCATTGTATGATTTTTTTCTAAACAAGGGGTGCGTTCATAATGAAAGTTCATTAGAATGTATTGAGGCATTGACAATGGATAGAATAAGAATAGGGCTTCCGGATTGTGCATATAACGAGTTGTTGAGAACTCTTGTCGAAACCGGTTTCTTAGGCGCTGTTTTTATTTCGATTGTAACTTTGTTGTCTTTTGTAAGACTATACAAGAGTAAAGATTCTCTGTCATATGGCTTTCTGGCATTAATAGTGTTCTCACAGTTCTCGTTTCCGAGTAAGATTCCGCTTTTTTGTTGTCTGTATGCTCTTCTGCTGGCCGCAGGGTCTTCAATCCCGGATGTAAAAGAATACAATAGGATAAAGCCCCACATGGCGGTGTGTTCTTTCCTGACTGTTGTTGTATTTTCATATATTTCTGTATCCAGACGTGTAGATGCAGTCTACAACGGATTAAACGATATGAAGGATTCATATAATCAAGGTTTGTATGATGATGCAGCTATTGCAGGAGCTTCATTGTACAATAGAGAATATATCTCGCCCAAATACTTTCTTGATTATGGTAAAGCGTTGAATAAAACTCAGGATTTTAATCTAAGTGATAAGGTATTAAAACAAGGTCTGGAGATGAGTGCAAGTCCTGATTTCTGGAAAGTTTTGGGAGATAACAGTGTTAGTAAAGGAGATTATTTGTCAGCTGAATATCAGTATCAGCATTCTTTTATTATGTTGCCAAACAGGATGCAACCACTGCTTGATCTGGCACGATTATATAATCTCACAGGTGATACGGTAAAATTATCCAGGATACAAAACTGTGCCTTGAGGATTATTCCTAAGGTTGAGAATGATAAGACCAGGCGTATGAGAAACGAAATAATGGCATTACAGAGTACCAAATAAAAAACGATGCATAAAAAACATACATTATTGCACATGCTATTATGCCTCCTTGTGGCATGGAGTGTATTTTTTCTTTCTGATTCATTATTAATCAGTTCTTATAGTATCTCTTCCAGTTCGATGGAACCGACTGTTACAATAGGTAAACGTGTATTCGTAAACAAGTTGTTAATGGGAGCGCGAATCAGACTGCCGCACTTCGGGAAACCTGTTTGTTTCGCGTTTCATAGATTGAAAGGTTTAAGGGTTATTTATCCAAGTGATATAATCTGTTTCAACTTCCCGCATAAGAATGAAAACCTTTCAGTAATAGGTTTCAGTGATGAAGTATACTGTAAGCGTGTGCTAGGTTGTCCGGGTGACAGAATTGGTGCGGCTGACGGGCACTGTTGGAATGACAGATATCTCAGGCCGGTCGGGGTAGTGGGCGAGCAGGAAAAACTCAGGTGGATGTTTGACGGCTTCTTTAGGATGACACATAGTTTTGATGTGTTCCCGTTTTCGGATAATGGTTGGAATCTCAAAAACTGGGGGCCGATTGTGGTTCCGGCCAAGGGTATGAAAATTCTAATAGATGAATCAAACCGCGAACTGTATCGCCAGGTGATAGAATATGAGACAGGGAAACCGTTAGAGGAGCCCATTTCTGAGTATACATTCTTGGGTAATTACTACTTCGCGGTAGGAGACAACGCAATGTCGTCATTTGACTCCCGTTATTGGGGATTCATTCCCGAGGATTTCATCATCGGCATTGTGGGCGGAAAGAGATTCCGATAGTTTATTTGCGGTAGTCGGTCAGGATATCACTTATAACTTGGCAGACGTGGTCGTAGTTCTGGTAGTTCCAAGGATCAAGAGACTGTTGCAATGAAAGGTCTTTGCCGTTGGAGCTTACTATAAATCTTTCGGTTATTGTCTGTTGGTTGCCGTCTTCCAAAGTGATGGTGTAGGTGTGTGTAACGTTCCAGCCCAGGAATCGGCCGTCTTGGCGGTTGCTACGCCTGATGATGGTACGTTCATTGGTGATAATGGCTTCTTTGTATTCTTTTATCCTGTTTTCAGAGTTGTCCATCATCATTTGAATTGATTTATTGTCGGGGCTCGTAATAAGCATTCTCTTGCAATTCTGAATGGTGGCTTCCTCATTTTTGATGTGTTGCTTAAGGTCTATGATCATTGATGCGGCACGGGCACAAGAAAGTTCGTTATAGGGGCTTACGTAGGCTTTCTCAAATTTCCATGATACAGGTGTGTACACGCTTTTATCGGCAATGTAATCTTCAATATAGCTTTTTATAGCTTGCTTGGCCCGGTTCTTGATGCGTTGGCTTGTGTGTCCGGGACGTATAGCTTGTGCTGTCTGTCCGGATTGATATTTTCCCGGTATATGGTTTGCTGCGATATCGAATGTAAACCAGGATGCAAACACGGCATTCAATGCCAGTGATACTACAAGTATCACCCAAAGGACTCTTTTTTTCATAAGGACATTAATAGTTGTGGAGCACAAATATAAGAAAAAGTGTTTAATTGATTATTTTTGTGGTGACTAATAAAGAGGTTATGAATATGAAACGCCTTTTATTGATAGTTTTGTACCTGTTCGGCCTTACTGCCATGGCTTTTTCCCAGTCAGCCAATGCGGTGTATCTTAAGGACGGAAGCAGGGTGATAGGACATATCCTGGAATTGGATTCTTTGGGAGGCGTCCGTATTATGACACAGGACGGAAAGTTTTATAACTATTCATCACAGGCTATTGACAACATCAACTGGTCATATGTGATAAAAGAGCAGGGTCCCGGAGCAATATACCGGTACGGCGATATGTTCCGTTGGAAATACAATGATACGGAACTGTCGGATAAGAACTATGAGAAATACTTTGATGATGACTTGTACCACACATATGTGGGAGGCAGCAATCAGTTCAATCTGGGCGGTGCCTGCTGGCTTTACGGCCTTACGTGTGCGGTGCTGACGGTTCTGGAATTTGATCCCAAGGCCGGTGCCGGCCAGAGTGGGCGGTTCTACGCATATGCGGGCGGTGCCAATGCTCTGATATGTCTGGGCTGTGTGTTTACCGGTATCGGAAAGAGGCGTCTTGACTGGGTGGCAAGTACATTCAATGCCCAGAATGCGGCCGATAACGAGTTGTCTTACTCATCAAAAAGGCAAAACACCATGATGTTGAGCCCTTCGGTCCTTATGACTGCACAAAGGGATTTGGGCCTTGGCGCAACTTTGAGTTTCAGTTTCTGATTTAGGGACAGACTAGACGGTCGTAGTTTGTTCCGAATACGTTTATGTGACCTTCGGGGCGGAATCCGCTACGTAGGTAAAGCCTGTATGCCGTGTAGTTTTCGGGGTCGACAGCGATGGTTGCCAGAGGAATGCCAGCTTCATCACGCTGGCGGAACATCTCCTGTATAAGGGCCGATGCAATTCCCCTGCGGCGGCATTGCGGAATGACGGCAAGTGAGTCAAGATAGTACTCTCCCGGAGCGGCCTCGTCATCCATCTGGTAATAGTCTTCACCTACATACATGCGTATCATCGGAAAGGTGACGTCACGCATCCGGCGGTATCGGGCACCGTCATATGCTACCATAAGACCGGCAGGAACGCCGTCGCAGAGTGCGATGGTGGCGTTCCTCCAGCTGTACAGGGTATCTTCACGACTGCTTATTGCGGCCAGATGGCTGATGTGCCGCTCTTCGGTCTCTTCAATATGCAATGCACGCAGTACGTTCTCGGCGATGAACCGGGAATCGGCAGCAGTGGCTTGACGGAGTGTTATCTGCGGGCTCACTTTTTGCTTTGCAGATAGGCTTTGAAGAAACGGCCTTGTGTGGTGGGGGTGAAATTCCAGTCGCTTATGAGCATGGGAGCCCAACTGGTGTCAAAGCACCATACGGTGAATGATATGCCTTTCTTCTCAAAGTACTTGGTGATGTGCTCGCCGTATACATCGGTTGACATGACGGGGACGTGGGCGCCGGGCTCATCCTCAAGACAGAAACCAATCTCGGTGCAGATGACGGGGTAGGTATCGGCCACGTAACCGTAATCCTTTTCCCACTGCTCCTCCCAAGGCTCGGAGCGTTTCATGGGGTAGGGATGTGATACGTATGCAACGTTCTCACGTGCTATGGGTTGGTCGGCTACGGGGGTCAGGTCATAGGCCCAGTTGAAACCGGCGCACAGGCATACGGCTTTGGGGTTGTATGCGCGAATGGTGTCTATTATCTGCTCCTGCAGTTCTTTCCACTCTGTCCAGGTGCATTGGCCGGTGCCGGTTACGGTGGGCTCGTTGAACAGTTCATACAGTGCCACGGTGGGTTCATCCTTGTAGCGCTGGGCTACGGTGCGCCAGAACTTGAAGGTCTCGGCCTTGGTGGTGTTATACATGGCCGATGTGTAGCGTTCCTCCTTGAGGTTGCCTATGGAATGCCAGTCCATGATCACGTACATGCCGTGCTGCTTGGCCCACTCAATACCCTGATCCATTGCCTGGAATGTGCGGTCCCATCCCATTGAGTTCAGATTCTGCGGATGTACGGCAAAACGTACCACATTTGCGCCCCAGTTGGCGGCTTCAGCAAAATAACGCTCGTTCCACTGACGTTCGCGTACCAGTTTGACGGGGTCCGAGAAGCAAAGTCCGCGGAATACGATTTCCTTTCCGTCGGGACCTATGAATTTGTTGCCTTTTACTTTCACCCAGCTGTTGTCTGCCGAGCATGACTGCATGACTGTGAGTACCAATACTGCCAGCATGCCAAGGAATGTGGATTTTCTCATAAAAGTTTAGGTTAGTATGTTCAAATTATTTCCGCGAAAATAATGATTTATTAAAGCGTTGCAAAAACGCCACACAAAAAAAATGTGGTATCTTCGCAGATAATAATGTTCGGGCGCGTATGGTACTCAACTGGATTTGGATTTCGTTTTTCCTTATTGCTTTTGTGGTGGCTGTGATTCAGCTTTGCATGGGTAATGCAAGCGTGTTTCAGGATATCATGGACTCTACTTTCTCATCGGCCAAGACCGGCTTTGAGATTTCGTTGGGTCTGACCGGTGTGCTGTCACTCTGGCTGGGTATAATGAAGATTGGCGAGAAGGGCGGTCTGGTAAATACCTTTGCACGCTGGCTGAGTCCCGTGTTCTCCCGTCTGTTCCCGGACCTGCCCAAGAACGACCCGGCTTACGGACATATATTCATGAACGTGGCCGCCAATATGCTTGGCCTGGACAATGCCGCTACACCCATGGGCCTCAAGGCAATGGAGCGCATGCAGGAACTCAACAAGACCAAGGATGTGGCATCAAATCCCATGATAATGTTCCTGGTGCTCAATACATCGGGTCTTACAATCATTCCGGTAAGCGTGCTGGTGTACCGTGCACAGATGGGTGCAGCCCAGCCGGCTGATGTTTTCATTCCCATACTGCTGGCCACGTTTTTCTCTACCCTGGTGGGACTGCTGGTTACCTGCTTTATCCAGAAGATCCGGTTTGACAAGGTTCTGATAGGTTTTGTAGGCGGACTCAGCGTCATTGTGGCGCTTATCATCTGGGGCTTTTCACAACTGCCTGCAGTTAAGATCGGTCCGGTATCCACATCGGCCGCAAACATCATACTGTTTGTGGTGATAATAGGGTTTATCATATCGGGCGTAAAGGCCAAGATCAATGTATATGAGGCCTTCGTGGAGGGAGCCAAGGACGGCTTCACCACAGCAGTCAAGATCATACCTTACCTGATTGCCATTCTGGTGGGCATAGGCGTGTTCCGCGCATCTGGCGCCATGGATGCGGTGGTTAACGGTGTGGCCTGGTGTGCCGATAAATGCGGCCTGGACACCCAGTTTGTGGGCGCTCTGCCTACGGCCCTGATGAAACCCCTGTCGGGCGGCGGCGCACGCGGTCTTATGATTGACGCCATGACAACATATGGGGCCGATTCGTTCACAGGACGTCTGGCCTGCCTGTTCCAGGGTTCGACCGATACCACCTTCTACATCCTGGCGGTTTACTTTGGCAGCGTGAACATAAAGAACACCCGTCATGCCGTGGGCTGCGGACTGCTGGCTGACCTGGCCGGTATACTGGCGGCTATTTTCCTGGCATATTTATTCTTTGCATAAGCATAAACACTATGATATCATTTCTGACTGAAAACATAAAGATGCCCAAGTTGGACCGTAAGGCCGTTAGGGCATGGATAACTGCGGTTGCCGCTACATATGAAGGCCGCAAGGTGGGAGACCTTAACTATATCTTCTGTAATGATGAGCGTATCCTGGAGGTGAACAAGGAGTTTCTGGGACATGACTACTACACAGATATCATCACGTTTGATTACAGCGAGCCCTCAAAGATTAGCGGAGATATGTTTATCAGTCTGGACACTGTACTCAGTAACAGTTCCAAGTTTCATACGTCTTATGATAAAGAACTGATGAGAGTGATTATTCACGGGGTGCTGCATCTGTGCGGCATCAACGACAAGGGACCCGGTGAGCGTGCCGTCATGGAAGCCGCCGAGGAGAAGGCCCTTGATATGTGGTACAAGAAACAGTTTTGACCTGATGAAAAAGATACTATTGTCTGCAGCGCTGCTCCTTACAGGGGCATGGGCGGGAGTATCGGCCCAGAGTCGTCTGAATGATGCCGATACACGTCTGCTTGACGAGTGCCGCACCGTGTTCACGCAAGGTGACTACGGGGCAGCAGGGTCCCTTCTGGACGAATGGATCCGTTTGACCCAGACCAGGAAGCAGGCGCTGACCCAGGAGATTGAATACATGCAGGTGGTCATAGCGGCCGAACGCGATCTGTCCACCGCTATGCCGGCTATCCAGATATTCATGTCCAAATATCCTAACTCAATGTACAACAACAGGCTGATGGCCCTGATGGGTTCATCGCATTTTGTACAGCGTGAGTATCAGGATGCCATAGAGTGCTTTGACGAGTGTGACCCTCTGCTGCTGGACGAGAATGACTGCCGCCGTATGGTGCGCCATTATGCAATCTCGCTGTTCCGTTGTGGACGCGCGCAGGAGGCATATCTGCAACTTAACATACTTGCCCGTCTTTTGGATGATCCGGATCAGGATATAGTATTCTACCGTGCATATTACGATTACCTGAACGGCAATACGGATCAGGCCAAGGCCGGATTTGAGAAATCAGTAGATTCCCGTCATGATGATGAGGCCCGTCTGTATCTGGCCGATATCTCCCTGAACGGAGGCGGCGATATGAAACAGGCCTATGAGACCGCCAATGAGTTGGTTGCCACTACCGATGACCCCTATATTGAAGCCGAAGCAGAACGCATACTTGGTGAGTACTGGTACCGCAAGGGTGATTACGCCAAGGCAGTTGACCTGCTTACCAGTTATCTGGTTACCGGTCAGAGTCAGGATGTACGCCATGACACCTATCTGCTGGGTATCTCTGAGTTCCAGACAGGCGATATGGACAGGGCAATAGAGCATCTCACCTCTGTGGTGGCCGATGATGATGCCGTTAGCCAGAACGCCCTGCTGCACATAGGTCTGGCCAATCTCAGGAAAGGTGACAAGAGTGCGGCGCGTATGGCGTTTGAGCGTGCATCGAACATACCAGGCAAGCCCGATGTGAGAGAGCAGGCACTTTACAACTACGCGATGGTGATCCATGAGACTGCATACTCTCCGTTTGCCGAGTCAGTAAACTCTTTTGAGCGTTTCCTTAACGAGTACCCCAAGTCCAAATATACCGATAAGGTGAGCAGTTATCTGGTAGATGTCTATATGAGCACCACCAGTTACGATGCCGCCCTGGCCTCCATAGCCAAGATCCAGAATCCCGGCGCCTCTATCCTGGCCGCCAAGATGCAGCTTCTTTACAAGAAAGCCATGGATAATATGGCAGCGGCCGATTATGACAAGGTGCCCTCATTGCTGACCGATGTCATAGCATTGGAGCGTTATGACCGCAAGACCGCAAACGAGGCTCTGTTCTGGCGCGGTGAGTGCTACTACCGCATGGGACAGACAGACCGTGCCGAGGCTGATTACACACGCTATCTGGCCCTGACCGGAAGCGGTATGACATACAGCAGCGGTCTGGCCAACTACGGACTGGGTTACATCTGTTATAACAGGAAGGATTATACCAGGAGCGGACGTTATTTCAAGACAGTCCTGGAGACATCCCGTCAGATAGGTCTCGATAACGGTATCATAGCCGATGCCGCCCTGCGTGCCGGTGACTGCATGTTCTTCGGCCGCCAGTATGACCTGGCCAAGGAGTATTACGGTACGGCTATCAACCTGGTTCCGTCCACGGGTGACTATGCGCTTTATCAGACCGGTCTGGTTAACGGACTTCAGCGCAATTACAACCAGAAGATACTGGACCTGGATAAACTAACCGTCAATTATCCGCAGTCTCCGTATGTGCCGACAGCGCTCTATGAGGAGGGCCGCGCCTATCAGCAGATTGACAAGCCCGATGATGCTGTGGCAGTGTTTGCAAGGATTATAAGGGATTATCCCAATACTGATCTGGCGCGCAAGGCATCGGCCGAGACGGCACTTATCTATTATCAGACCGATAAGTATGACCTTGCCATAGCAGCCTATAAGGATGTGATAGCCCGCTATCCCGGCAGCGACGAGGCCCGCACCGCTCTGGTGGACCTAAAGTCCATCTATGTGGAGAAGGGTGATATCAACACCTATCTGCAATATACCGAGACCGTTCAGGGAGCCACTCCCATAGCAGTGAGCGAGCGAGACTCACTTACCTATACTGCAGCCGAAGGATTGTTCAGCCGCGGCCAGAAAGCCGATGCCAAGGTACGGTTCAAGGAGTACCTGGATCAGTATCCCAATGGCGCTTTTGCCGCCAATGCCTGGTACTATCAGGGATTGCTGCTTGAGGAGGAGAATGACTATGACGGGGCATATGAGAGTTTCATGCACAGCGCCGCGTATGAGAGCAGCCGCTTCTCGGAGAGCGCGCTTGACCATGCATCGGCTATGGCATGGGGCGTGGGCGATTGGGAGACAGCCATGGATACCTATATCCGCCTTTACGGCAAGACCACCAATGCCGACCGTCAGCGCACCAGCCTGTTCCGTATAGTAAGCAGCGCAGGCCAGATAAGCGAGCATGATGCTGTACTGATGTATGCCGATAAGGCCCTGCAGACACAGTTGTCGGCTGGTCAGCAGACCGAGGTACGTTACTGGAAGGCACAGGCGCTGCTGGAGACCGGAAAACGGGCCGATGCACGTCCGCTGCTTGAGGAACTTGCCAAGGATACACGTTCAATTTACGGTGCAGAGTCAGACTATCTGCTCAGCCAGTTGCTGTTTGACAGCGGTGACAAGGAGGGCGCAGAGAAGGTTATAATGGAATTCATACAGGAGGGAACTCCCCATATGTACTGGCTGGCCCGCAGTTTCATACTGCTCAGTGACATCTATAAGTCACAGGGTAAGGATGTGGAGGCGCGCCAGTATCTGCTTTCGCTCAAGTCCAATTATACTGAGGATGACGATATTGCCGATATGATTGCCAAACGACTAGAAGAATGACTGTTATGAAAAGATATATACTGCCGGTCTTGATGACCGTAATTTGCTGGAGCGGTCTTAAGGCACAGGATGATGTGCTCCCCTCCAGATCACTCACCATAGAAGGTACCTATAACCCCTCCATGTCAGAGCAGGGCAAGATAATGCCGGTACCTCAGCGCCCTGAGACACAGCGTCAGGCAGCCACGGTCAGTTACCTTACCGAGTCAAATCCAAGTAAGGATTATGACCGCACTCCCATGGGCGTATTCGGAGAGCAGACCGATGATGTAACCCCTTCAAGGTACTATGGTCTGGTACGTCTGGGTTACGGATTGAGGAATGTATCTGACGGACTTCTTGATGCAGGCTGGAGAATATCGGACAGGGACCTGCTTACCGTATCCGGACTTATGGACGGATGGTCTACCAAACCGGACGGTCAGTGGAAATCCAGGATGTTCAACTCCGACCTTAAGATGGAGTACTCCCACCGTTTTGACAGCCTGGCAATAGGCGTTTACGGAGCCTATGGGCACTCCCGTCTCAATTACCGCGAGGGTAAGGATACCACATCGGCCATTCTGGCTGCAAGTGATTTCCTGCAGAAAACCAACCGTGCCGAGGCAGGACTGTGGCTTGAGGGAAGTTTCAGAAAGATAGACTGGCATCTAAATGCCGGGATGCAGTGGCTGACACGTAAGGGACTTGTCCTGAACGGAGTGGAACCCAATAACCGCGAGCGCCTGCTGCGTATTGATGCAGGTCTGGAAATGCCTTTGCTGGGAGGTATCGGCGGTGCGGATTACCGTCAGAAAACAGCCATGTATGACTGGCAGGGAGTATACGGAACCGGTTACAGCGGGCTGACCACCATCACGCTCTCCCCTTATTGGAAAAAGACATGGGGTGATCTGGATACCCGTCTGGGAGTGAACCTGGATGTAAGGACCGCCGCCGGATATAAGGTGCTGCTGTCACCTATGGTAACCGCCACATACAATGCAGGCGATAACATACGTCTTCTGGCCGCAGTCACCGGAGGTGTTAAGGACAACAGCATGCGTACTCTGGACGGGATATCCCCCTACTGGACCGAGGCCCGGCGCATACGTGACGGCTACGAGCTTATGAACGCATCGGTTGGAGTTTCTTACTCACAGGGAACCTGGCTGACTCTTACCCTTAAGGGCGGATACAGCCACACTATCGATGAACTTTTCCAGGTGGCTCATGACAGCCTTATCATCTCATCCATGCTCAAGCAGGAGGGTTGCGACGTGTTCTATGCCCGTCTGGATGCCGATATGCAGTTTGCCGACAGGGCTCAGATCAAAATGGACCTGACCTGCAACGGATACACCGGAAAGTACTCGGACGGAATTCTGGCGTTCAAGCCCGTACTGGACGGCTCACTGTTTGGCAGGGTAAACATAATGCCCGGTCTGGATGCCATGCTCACATATCGGGCCATGATGTTCAGCAAGGTGGAAGGCAAGCGTGAACGTATGGTCAATGACGTGGCTCTGACACTGGATTATGATTTCCGCCCCAATCTATCATTCTACGTGACAGGTAACCGTCTTACCGGCGGTAACTACTGCTATTACGCCGGTTACCGCGCCATCAAACCCTCGGTGCTCATCGGCGCTACGTACAGGTTCTGACTTTTTATTAATATTAATATTAATAAGGTGGAAGGAGAGAATTTTTTATCTCTTTCCACCTTTTCTATATGTTTTTTTTGTTCTACTTTTGCCGCGCCTTTGAGGCATAACATTTAATAGAATATCATGCAGAAGAATCTGGTTATTGTGGAGTCTCCGGCCAAGGCCAAGACAATCGAGAAGTTTTTGGGAGCCGATTACAAGGTGATGTCCAGTTACGGACACATCTGTGACCTTAAGAAAAAGGACCTGAGCATAGACATAAATACGTTTGAACCCATATATGAGATACCTACCGATAAGAAAAAGGTGGTAAGTGAACTCAAGGAGGCAGCCAAGAAGGCCGAAATGGTATGGCTGGCATCTGATGAGGACCGTGAGGGAGAGGCCATCAGCTGGCATCTGTTCGAGACTCTGGGACTCAAACCCGAAAAGACCAAACGTATAGTATTCCACGAGATTACAAAGAACGCCATACTGCATGCCATAGAGACTCCTCGTGACATTGATACCAACCTGGTATATGCACAACAGGCTCGCCGCGTGCTGGACCGCATTGTAGGTTTCAAACTTTCACCCATTCTGTGGCGTAAGGTAAAGCCCGCTCTTTCGGCCGGCCGTGTACAGTCCGTTGCCGTACGTCTTATTGTGGAGCGTGAGCGTGAGATAAAGGATTTTGTACCCGAGGCATCATACCGTGTAGTGGCAATATTCCGTCTGGAAGCCAATGGTCAGACACAGGATGTACGTGCTGACTATAGCGAGCGTTTCAAGACCAAGGAGGAGGCATACGCGTTCCTTGAGAAATGTAATGGAGCCGAATTCAAGGTAAAGGATATCACAACCAAGCCGCTCAGGAAACTTCCCGCACCTCCGTTCACTACATCAACCATGCAGCAGGAGGCAACACGCAAGTTCGGATTCACAGTAATGCAGACCATGATGCTTGCACAGCGTCTGTATGAGTCCGGTAAGATCACATACATGCGTACCGACTCTGTAAACCTGTCAACCCTCTGCATAGACTCATGCCGCAAGGCCATAACCGAGTCCATGGGCGAGGAGTACGTAAAGAGCCGTCAGTACACACAGAAGGCCAAAGGCGCCCAGGAGGCACATGAGGCAATCCGTCCTACCTACATGGACAACCAGACCATTGACGGTACCGCCCCTGAGAAGCGCCTTTATGAACTTATCTGGAAGCGCACCATTGCATCTCAGATGGCCGATGCAGAGATAGAGAAGACAACGGTCTCAATAACCGCACCCAAGTTGGACGGCGAGTTTACCGTAATAGGCGAGACCGTTAAGTTTGACGGTTTCCTGCGTGTTTACCGTGAGAGCCGTGATGATGATTCAAACGAATCACAGGAGACACAGGGTCTGCCCGAGTTCAAGAAGGGTCAGGCACTGGAGTTCAGCCAGATATCAGCCTACGAGCGTTTCACCCAGCATCCGCAGCGTTTCAATGAGGCAGCCCTGGTGCACAAGATGGAGGAGTTGGGCATAGGACGTCCTTCTACTTATGCTCCCACCATCGGCACTATCCAGCAGCGTGAGTATGTACTGCGTGAGGACATTGAGGGTGTTAAGCGCGATTGTGATATGCTCCGTCTGGAGAACGGTAAGATTAAGGAACAGAAAGTGACCGAGGTATACGGAACGGAAAAGTCCAAACTTGTGCCTACAGATATAGGTATGGTGGTAAATGACTTCCTGATAGAGTATTTCCCCGATATAATGAACTACAACTTTACCGCTCAGGTGGAGAAGGAGTTCGATGATATAGCCGATGGTGACAAACAGTGGAAGAGTGTTATCAGCACCTTCTATGACAAGTTCAGCCCGGCAGTAAACAACGCCATGACCCTTAAGAACGAGCATAAGGTAGGTGAAAGGATCCTGGGTACCGATCCCATATCCGGTAAGCCTGTATCAGTCAAGATCGGCCGCTACGGTCCTATCGTCCAGATAGGCAGTGCCGATGATGATGACAAACCCCGTTTTGCACAGATGAAAAAGGGCCAGACCATTGAGACCATCACGCTCGATGAGGCTCTGGAACTCTTCCGCCTGCCGCGCACATTGGGTGAGTTTGAGGGCTTTGAGGTAAGCGTAGGTACCGGCCGGTTCGGTCCTTACATCCGTCATGACAAGTTCTATGTGTCACTGAGCGGTGTGGCCGATCCTCTTACCATCACTCTTGATGAGGCCATAAGTCTTATCCGCAACAAGCGTGAGTCAGAATCCAAGAAGGTGCTCAAGACTTTCCCCGGAAATCCGGATATGGAGGTGATGAACGGCCGTTACGGCGCATACATCGCTTATCAGGGAAGCAACTACAAGATTCCCAGAAACATGGATCCTTCCACTCTGACCGAGGAGGAGTGCCAGGAAATTATCAAGCGTCAGATTGAGAAGACCGGCTCTGCTCCCAAACGCCGTATATTCAAGACCAAGAAATGATAAGGGTATTCCTTATGGGCTTTATGGGGGCGGGTAAGACGACCCTCGGCAAGGCCTTGGCCAAGGACCTTAATATCTCTTTCATAGACCTGGACCAGTATATTGAGCGCAGGTACATGAAGAGCGTGAGCCAGATATTCGCTACCCGCGGCGAGCAGGGCTTCCGTGAGATTGAGAGCCGTATGCTGCGTGAGGTGGGTGAATTTGATGACGTCATTGTGTCATGCGGCGGTTCTACCCCACTCATAGGCAACAATATGGAGTATATGCTGCAGCACGGACAGACCGTCTATCTTAAATGTGACAACGATACCCTGCTGCGCCGTCTCAAGGTAGCCCGTTCACAGCGTCCGCTCATAGCGTCCAAGACCGATGAAGAACTGGCCGCTTTTATTGAGAGTGAGACCAAGCGCCGCGAGCCCGGATACCTTAGGGCCGGGTACATCTGCCCCGGTGACCGTCTGGAATCCCGCGACCAGATATCGGACACCATAACTTATCTTAAACAACTGTTGGACATTAAAAAAGATTGACCACATATGAAACAGTCACTTGTCATTGTAAAGGTGGGCGGCAAGATAGTTGAGCAGCCCGAGACCCTGGAGCGTCTGCTCAAGGATTTCAAGGCCATACCCGGCGCCAAACTACTGGTACACGGTGGCGGCCGTTCGGCAACAGCCATGGCAAGCCGTCTGGGTATTGAGAGCAAGATGGTGGACGGACGCCGTATCACCGATGCCGATATGCTTGACGTTGTGACAATGGTTTATGGCGGTCTTGTAAACAAGAACATCGTGGCCAAACTGCAGGCTAACGGCATCAACGCCATAGGTCTTACAGGCACTGACTGCAACGTGATGCAGTCCGATAAGCGCCCCGTTAAGGAAATAGACTACGGCTTTGTAGGCGATGTCAAGGCAGTGAACGCCGAGTTCCTGGCCGGTCTGATAGAAAAGGGTATAGTTCCCGTGCTGGCTCCGCTCACCCATGACGGTAATGGCCAACTCCTCAATACCAACGCCGATACCATAGCCGGCGAGGCAGCCAAGGCACTGGCATCATACTTTAAGGTTACTCTGATATTCTGCTTTGAGAAGCCGGGCGTGCTGCTGCATGAGGATGACGATAACAGCGTCATTCCATACATATCATATTATGATTTCCCGCGTCTGGTCCAGGACGGCACCATAAGCGGCGGCATGATTCCCAAGATCCAGAACGCATTCAATGCATTGCAGGCCGGAGTGTCATCGGTCCTGATAACCAAGGCCGAATCACTGGACAAGCTCACCGGAACCACTATCGCTCTGTGATTCTTCTGCAGCTGCGACTTTCTGGAGCTCCTGCTCTTTCTTGATTTTGGCGTAGTATCTGTTGATCCAGATACATGATACTACACAGATGAGAGTGAATGATATGAGCAGTATCACGCCCAGTGTGCTGTTCAGACTCAAGTCACCTTCAGCACCAATAGTCATCAATATGAATGATATTGTGTTGTTGATTATGTGGATGCAGATGGGAACAAGCAGGCTTCCTGTCTTGCAGTAAATCCAACCAAGGAATATGCCGGCCGGCATGGCGAATACAATCTGAACGGGATTGATATGAATGATGGCGAACAGGGCGGATGAAATAATTATACCCCACCACATGCTCTTGGTAGCCTTGGCCATCTCCTTGAGAATGACGCGGCGCATTATGATCTCCTCCATTATCGGGCCTACGATGCAAATACCCAGGAATCCGGATATTGTTCCTGCCATAGCCTGGAACTGCTCCTCAAGATTGTTGGGAATCTCAAACTGTGAAGACACAAGTTCTACGGCGTACATACCGGTCATGGCAAATACAATAGAAATCAGAAGCACATCGACAGGCACTTTCCTGAACAGTTCCTTAATTCCGCAGTACTTGAGTAACAGAAGTATTACAATTACCAGAAAGTCCGATATCAGAAGTGCAGGACCCATGGTAGCTGTTATTGCTTCCATAATGCCCATTCCCTGAATCATACCTGCAATTATGAATATGAGTGAAACTAAAAGCTGAGCGGCAAAGAAAACGCCGATTGATACGAGTGTCCTTTTGATTTTCATATTATCCTAGTTTTATTGTTTGTCTTACCTGGTTGCGGTCAGCCTCAAGCTGGGCGGCCAGTTCCTGAGGAGACTCGAAACGGCGTTCCGGACGCAGGAAATCCACGAACTCCAATGTCAGCTCATGGAAGTATATGTCGCGGTCAAATCCCAGAAGGTGGGCTTCGATAGTTCGGGCCTTACCCTCAAATGTGGGGCGGAAACCTATGTTGAGCATGGCGGGCCAGGTATCTCCATCAACCGTTGCCAGGGCCGAATAGACTCCGTCGGCCGGGATCTGCATGAATTCGCAGTATGGGCCCAGATTGGCGGTGGGAAATCCCATCTTGCGTCCGTTCTGCAGGCCGTGAATCACGGTGCCGCTTATGGTGTAACGGTAACCCAGCATATCGTTTGCAGCCTTTACATGGCCGGCTACCAGTTCACGGCGTATACGTGAACTGCTTATGGGCGCGCCCTCATAGAGATAGGCATCGGCGGGAATCACCTCCATACCTATTTCATTGCCTATACGGCGGTAGTCATCTATGGTAAGGCTGGTGTCATGACCAAAGTGGTGGTCATGCCCAACAAGCAGAGTGCTTACACCCAGTTTTTTCTGCAGAAAATCCGTCATGAACGTGCGGGCATCCAGAGCTGCCAGTGCCGTGGTAAAATGGAGCGGGAAGCAGTAATCAATGCCTGTCCGCTCAAGCAAGCGCATCTTGTCATCGGGTGTGGATAGCAGGCGCGGACGGTAATCGGACTGAAGTATCTGGCGCGGATGCTCGGGAAATGTTATGGCCATACTCTTGAGCCCGCACCGTGCGGCAATGGTTTTGAGCTCTTCCAGAAGGTGTACGTGACCCTTATGGACTCCGTCAAAGAATCCTATCGTGGCGGCGTATCTGTCTGTCTGCGGATCAGGTATGGTCATAGTGCTCTGTTTCTGATTGCAAAAGTAGTGAAGATACGCGGGGTAACGGAATTTTTTGCTCCAAAACTTTGCTAATTCGGGTTAATGGCGTACTTTTGCACCCGAATGAAGCAGTCGGCCCTGGGCCGGTGATTCTTTCTCCGGGCTTTTAGCTCAGTTGGTTAGAGCAACAGACTCATAATCTGGAGGTCCTAGGTTCAAGCCCTAGATGGCCCACTACCACCCAATCAGGGTGGTTTTTTTATTTCAGGACTTATTTCGGTCATCGGTCCTCAACAAGCTTCGCAGTAAAGCCCCGGATGGGTCGCGGTGTTGATAAATTACGCATCAGCCATAGGGCGATAGTGCCTTAATTTTTGTATCTTCGCTGAATTAAAATTGTGAGGAGATAATGTCAGTTGAGAATATATCCGTAATTGCAGTCAAGACAGCCCGGGACCTGCGCAGATTTGCCCGTTTCAATGTGCAACTCTATAAAAATCACCCCTATGCTGTACCCGATCTGATACGGGATACCAAGAACTCTTTCAGACCCAAACGCAACGCCGCACTTGATTTCTGTGAGGCGCAGCCGTTCATTGCCGTCAGGGACGGTAAGGTGGTGGGCCGCGTGGCTGCCATCATAAACGGCAAGGCCAATGATGCCTGGAAGGTAAAGACCGTGAGATTCGGTTGGATAGATTTCATTGACGATATCAACGTGTCAAGGGCTCTGCTTGATGCCGTATCGGCCTGGGGCAAGGAACGTGGCATGGACCGCCTGGAGGGGCCTTTCGGATTCACCGATTTTGACCCGGAGGGCATGCTTACCGAGGGCTTTGACCTGATGGGCACAATGGCTACCATCTACAACTATCCGTATTATCCCAAGCACATGGAGCAGTTGGGACTCAAGCCGTCGGCCGAGTGGGTTGAGTGGCATATTCCCTACAACACGCTGCCCGAGAAGATGGAGCGCATAGGCAAGATAGTGCTGGAGCGTTACAACCTTCATATAGCCAAGTTTGAGCACAGCAAGAACACCGAGGCCAAGATATATGCACATAAACTGTTCCATCTGGTGAATGAGGCATATGCGCCGCTTTACGGCTACTCGGCTTTCTCCGACAGGCAGATTGATGATTTTGCACGCAAGTTTGTCCCTCTGCTGGATAAGCGTCTGGCTGCATTCGTGCTGGACAGCAATGATAATCTGGTGGCCGGTGCGCTTACCATGACATCAATTGCACGCGCCTTGCAGAAGGCCAAGGGCCGTCTCTTCCCGTTCGGCTGGTGGCATATCATCAAGGCGCTCAAGATAAAAAGGCCTCAGATAGTGGAGTTTCTTTTCATTGCGGTCAAACCAGAGTATCAGAACAAGGGAATCAATGCAGTTCCGTTTACGATACTCAATCCCGCAATGGTGGATATGGGCTTCAAACTGGCCGAGAGCAACCCTGAACTGGTTGACAACAGCAAGATGCAGAGCCAGTGGTCATACTATGAAGGGGTTAAGATAGTACGCCGCAGGGCGGTCTTTTTCAAGCCCGTCTGATTTAATTTTGTTTTGAGATAAGTATAATAAAGATATATGGCAGACACAGAAGAATTATTCGACCCGCAGACACCTCAGGTGCAGTACAACGAGGACAATATCCGCCACATGGACGATATGGAGCATATCCGTACCCGTCCCGGTATGTACATAGGTAAACTGGGCGATGGCTCAGCTGCCGATGACGGAATCTACGTACTGCTCAAGGAAATCATAGACAACAGCGTCGATGAGTTCCGCATGAATACCGGCAAGCGCATAGAGATAGACCTGGCCGATACGGGCAAGGTATCGGTCCGTGACTACGGACGCGGTATTCCGCAGGGTAAGTTGGTGGATGCGGTCAGCATTCTGAATACCGGCGGTAAGTTTGACAGCAAGGCTTTCAAGAAAAGCGTGGGTCTTAACGGTGTCGGCCTCAAGGCTGTGAATGCGCTCAGTTACCATTTTGAGGTTAGCAGTTGGCGTGACGGTCAGGTGCGCACACTCCGTTTTGAGCGCGGCAAACTAAAGTCCGATGAGACTCTGCCCAGTGCCGAGGAGCACGGAACACAGGTGATCTTTGAGCCGGACAATGACCTTTTTGTGGGTTATCAGTTCCGTCCTGCCATAATAGAGACCATGCTGCGTAACTACACTTACCTGAACACCGGCCTTACCATCATGTATAACGGCCAGCGTTTCATGTCACGCAACGGTCTCGAGGATCTGCTCATGGAGCGCATGAGTGCCCAGAGCCTCTATCCTATAATCCATCTGCAGGGAACGGACATTGAGATAGCATTCACCCATACCAACCAGTACGGTGAGGAGTACTACTCGTTTGTGAACGGCCAGTACACATCACAGGGCGGTACCCATCAGAGTGCATTCAAGGAGCATATAGCCCGTACCATCAAGGAGTTCTACGGCAAGAACTTTGAGTCGGGCGATGTACGTAACGGTATAGTGGCAGCCATCGCCGTAAACGTTGAGGAACCGGTGTTTGAGAGCCAGACCAAGATCAAGTTGGGCTCCACCACAATGAGCCCCAACGGCGGAGTGTCACTCAACAAGTTCATTGGCGACTTTATCAAGAAGGAGGTCGATGACCTGCTCCACAAGGAGGCCGAGGTGGCAGATGTGCTGCTCAAGAAGATCCTGGAATCTGAGAAAGAGCGCAAGGAGATAGCCGGCATAACCAAGCAGGCACGTGAGCGCGCCAAGAAAGCCAACCTGCACAACCGCAAACTGGCCGATTGCCGCATCCACCTGAACGATGCCCGCGGTGACCGTCAGGAGGAGAGTTGCATATTCATAACCGAGGGTGACTCTGCCAGCGGCTCCATCACCAAGAGCCGTGACGTAAACACCCAGGCCGTATTCAGCCTGCGCGGTAAACCCCTTAACTGCTACGGCCTTACCAAGAAGGTGGTCTATGAAAATGAGGAGTTTAACCTGCTCCAGGCCGCCCTCAACATAGAGGAGGGGCTGGATGACCTGCGTTACAACAAGATAATCGTGGCAACCGATGCCGATGTGGACGGTATGCACATACGTCTGCTCATGATAACCTTCTTCCTGCAGTTCTTCCCCGAACTTATAAGGAAAGGCCACGTATACATACTGCAGACTCCGCTGTTCCGCGTACGTAACAAGCGTAAGAAGAAGAAAGGTGCCGACGCCCATGTGGACGGTGTGGTAACAGAGAAGGGTGAGTTTGAGACCATCTACTGCTACAATGATGACGAGCGTCGTCAGGCCATAGAGAAACTCTCACCCAACCCCGAGATAACCCGATTCAAAGGACTGGGTGAGATATCGCCCGATGAGTTCAAGAACTTTATCGGCCCCGATATGCGCCTGGAACTGGTAACACTCAAGAAGACCGATGCCGTTGATGACTTGCTCTCATTCTATATGGGCAAGAACACCATGGAGCGTCAGAACTTTATTATAGACAACCTGGTAGTAGAAGAGGACCGCGTCGATGAGGATGAAGGTGAAAAATTCTAACTAAAAGTAGGACTTATGAAACTGTTTTTCCCGGGGTCATTTGACCCGTTCACCATAGGACACGCCGATCTTGTAGAGCGGGCGTTGAACCTGGGCTGTGAAGTGGTTATTGCCGTAGGCATAAATGAGGATAAAAAGCCTCTGTTCGGCAGTGAGCAACGCCTGGAGGCAATACGTAACTACTACAAGGGTTACTCACGTGTAAGCGTGATAGAGTACAAAGGCCTCACCGTAGATGCAGTGCGTGAAAACGGCTGCAACGCTATACTGCGCGGCATCCGTTCCGTGACAGACTATGACAAGGAGCGCAACCTGGCCGATATCAACCGCTCCATAGACGGAGTTGAGACGGTACTGCTGGTATCCAGCCCCGCCGTACAGCACGTAAGCAGCAGCCTGGTACGTGAACTCATATCATTCGGCCGTAATGCCGATAACCTGATGATTGATACATTCAAACCATATCTTTGAGAAAGTTATGAAAAGGACACATATACTGATTGCGGCACTCCTTCTGCCTATTATGCTTATGGCTCAGCCCGGACGTATAGGCCAGCCGCAGATGCAGCCGCCCATGCAGCGTCAGCCTCAGATGCAGCCCCAGGCTACATCAATAGATGCTGAACTTCAGAAACTGCTGGTAGCCGAAGGGGCCATATCGGCCCTGTATGTGGAGGAGGTTGATGAGAAGAAAATTGTCGAGAAGGCTATCATAGGCATGCTCGAGGAACTTGACCCGCACTCAACCTATCTTACAGCCGATGAGAATGACAAGTCAAACGAGACGCTCATGGGTTCATTCGAGGGCATCGGAGTCCAGTTCAACATGGTTGAGGATACGCTCTTCATAGTACAGCCCATACCTGACGGCCCGTCAGAGAAGGTGGGTATACTGGCAGGTGACCGCATCATAACCGTAAACGATACGACCATAGCCGGAGTAAAGATGTCCCAGGAGGCAATAATGAAACGTCTTCGCGGTCCCAAGGGCACTAAGGTGGACCTGGGCATAAACCGTCGAGGCGTAAAAGAACTTATACACTTTACGGTAATCCGTGACAAGATTCCCGTAAATACCGTTGATGCCGCTTATATGATTCGTCCGGGAATAGGATACATCAAGATTTCCAGTTTCGGAGCCACCACAATCCAGGAGTTTGAGGAAAAACTCTCCGAACTCAAGGGACAGGGTGCACAATCACTTATCCTGGACCTGCAGGGTAACGGCGGAGGTCTGCTGATGGCTGCCGTCGGCATTGCCAACGAGTTCCTGGGACGTGACCAGATGGTGGTTTATACCGAGGGCCGACGTTCACCCCGCAGCGGTTATCTGGCCGACGGACGCGGACGTTTCCGTGACGGCAAACTGGTGGTGCTTATCGATGAGTATTCCGCATCGGCCAGCGAGATTGTATCGGGCGCAGTCCAGGATTGGGACCGTGCAACGATCGTAGGCCGCCGTTCATTCGGCAAGGGTCTGGTCCAGCGTCCCATAGAGTTCCATGACGGCTCCCTTATACGTCTTACCGTAGCCAAGTACTACACCCCTGTAGGCCGATGCATACAGAAGCCTTACGGTAAGGACGTTGACTACGGAGATGACATACTGGAACGCCTGCATCACGGCGAACTCACCAACCGTGACAGCATCCACTTCCCCGATTCGCTCAAGTACAGCACCATGATCAGGCATCGGACCGTGTATGGAGGCGGAGGTATCATGCCCGATGTATTTGTACCGCTGGACACCACACGTACCAACCAGTATTACCGTAATGTAACAGCCAAGAACATAGTACTGAACACTTCAATGCAATATACGGAACGTAACCGCCGCAGCCTGCAGCGCCGTTTCAAGACATTTGAGGATTTCAACAGCGGATTCCAGGTGGGGCCCGATGTGATGAAGATGTTCCTGGACAAGGCCAAGGATGCCAATGTTGAGTATGACGAGGCTCAGTATCAGGAGGTTCGAGGCATACTGGAGACACAACTGAAGGCCACCATAGCACGTCTGCTATGGGGCATGAATTCCTATTACCGGGTAATACAGGACCTGGACGAGGTTATTCAGAGGGCCGTGGTATTTATGGAAACAGGTCAATAAATGGCTCATCCTTACGATAAAACCGATTTTTTGTGTAAGTTTGTGAGCCCAAAATTTTTAGGATAACCAAAATTATTAATCAATAAACTCAATTTTATGGCAAACGAAGTAAACAACGGTTACTACAAACTGAGTTGGGGACAGAGAATCGGTTTCGGTTCGGGTGACCTTGCCCAGAATCTGATTTTCCAGACAGTTGCATGTTTCCTGATGCTGTACCTTTGTACAGTACTTAAAATCAACCCCGGTTTTGTTAGCGGACTTATCCTTGCAGTAAGACTGCTTGACTGTTTCTGGAGTCCTGTGGTAGGAAAATATATCGACAACCACAATCCCAAACTCGGAAAGTATCGTACATATCTGCTTTACGGCGGTATTCCTCTTACCGTTGCAGCCTGCTTCCTGATGCTTCCTGCAGTAGCAACATGGGGCATGACATGGAAGATTGTCTATGCTACCGTAAGTTACACTCTGCTCAGCATGATCTACTCTGTAGTGAACATTCCTTACGGTTCAATCATGGCCTCCATGACCCGTGACAACGATGAGGTTCTTATCCTTACATCAACCCGTATGGTATGTGCCAACATCGGCCAGATAGTTGTTCAGGCAGGTTTCCCCATCGGACTTGCCATGTGCGTTGGTGTTGCAGTTGACTGGAACCAGGCCGTATTCATGGCTATCGGTACAATACCTGCATTCATCATCCTGCCTTCACTGCCCATACTTAAGAAATGGTTCGGCAAGAAGGGCCTTTACTATCTGCTTCTTTGTGTAGGTCTGGTAGGTTTCATCACCCTGTTCATCATAGGTAAGTTCTTTGATGTCCAGAAGTGCAATGCAATCGTTCAGGGCGCAAAGGTTCTGACCGGTGTAGGTCTGCTGGTTGGTTCACTCATGTGGGCTCTTGTTCCTGAGGTAATCACCGATGCCGAGTACCGTACCGGTAACCGTCCTGCCGCTACCGTTAATGCTCTGGCTGGTGTAGCTTTCAAGGCCGGTTTCTCACTTGCCGGTTTCATCACTCCCTGGGTTATGGGTCTTATCGGCTTCAACCTGGCCAGTGAGGAGTCAGCACTTCCTACTGATCCCAAGGCATGGTTCACTGTAACATGCATCTTTGCAGTAGTAGGTTTCGTCCTGCTTACACTCTGCTTCATGGGCAGTAAGGAGAACATCACCACCACTCCCGAGAAACCTGTTTCATTCAAGGAGATGTGGCAGGAGTTCAAGGCCAACAAGTGTTTGCAGCTGGTTCTGAGCATCTTTATCGTAGTGTTCCTGGCTTCATTCATCAGCGCTCCGGTAAATGCATATTATACTCACCTGAGTGATTATAATGCAAACGTTCAGAATGCCATCCTGTGGTTCACCACCATCATTCCCGCCATCCTTCTGGTAGTAGTAGGATATCTGGTATACAAGTATCCTCTCACAGACCAGCGTCTTGATGAGATGAACAAGGAGATTGAGGCAAGACATCACTCAGCCCAGAAATAATCAGTAATTCTGACAATTCACAATGGGGCCGATACTGTGTAAGGTATCGGCCCTTTTTTGCCAATAATTGTTAATGATATGTCAAAAAAGTATATATTCGCGCCTTGAAATGAAAACAGGTATTGTGTCAAACACCAGACTGGCAATAGGCTTGCTTTTTTTGCCGTTTGTCCTTTTCCTTCTGTCCGGCTGTCAGGAAAGACAAAAGGTATGTGACACATGCCTTCATGAGATATACGCTCCGCTTCTGGAGGATGCCCCTACGGAATATCCAATAATGTCAAGCATGTTTGAACGTGTGGACACGGTGTTTCTGGAAAACGCGGGCTATGAGAGTATCATACCATCGGTCGATGAGGTTGTTTCATTCAGTGACACCATCATAGTAAGATCGGCCAATACCCTTTTCTTCTTTAACGACAAAGGTCAGTTCCTGTACCGTTTTGACCGTCAGGGCAAGGGTACGGGCAATTATCGCACAATAGACCGTTTTGACATTCTTGAGCAGCGGGGTGAACTGTACATAATGGACGGTCACACCAACAGTATCTTTGTGTATGGCATGGACGGCAGTTACAGGCGCAGTGTACTTATTGACGATTTTGTATGTGATTTTGCAGTACTGCCTGACGGCGATTTCCTTTTTGCCAACCCCATAAGATACACAGGACGCAACTGCCGTCGGGGACTATGGCGTACCGGACCTGACGGCAAATTCATCAGGCAACTGGTGGAGTTTGATCCCGAATTTGCCCATGTAAGCATAAACAATCCCTACATAAACCACATAAGTCCCGGCTTGATAGGTTTTATGGGCATTGAGGATAATGACAAGTTCTATCACTACGCCGATGACAGCATATCGGTCACCTGTAAGATGACAACCGATATCGTAATCCCCGATGAACTCAAACGGAGCGACAAGGTGTTTGTGAATCCCCAGAAAGAGTATACCAAGTGCGGTTATCTGGAAACTCCCCGATTCCTGTATTTTGTAAATACTAACTACGGGGCCAACCTGATGATAGTATTCACCGACAAGAAAGACTGGACTACATATCGCATGTATGTCTATACAGGTGAGTTCAATCACGACAAAGAGACACGTGAGCCGTTCCCCTTCCTGGTGGGTTCATACAACGGCACTCTGGTGGGATTCTATGACTCGGGTATGATTCTGGACAGCGAGCGTTTCAAATCCCTGTTCCCCACCGTCACAAAGGACTCCAATCCCGTACTTCTGTTCTTCCGCGAATAACCGTAAATAAGTGCAGTAGGGACAGCCCCTGATGCGCTACTTATGCGTTATTATATTTTTTATTAACTATTTGCATTATCTACTGTTGTAATAGTAGGCGGAAATTGTTAATTTCGCGCAAATTATCAGTTAAACCGCAAAACTCTATAAAAACAATGTCCGAAACAAAAAGAATTTCATCAGCTCTGATATCGGTTTTCCATAAGGACGGCCTTGACGAGATTATCAGCAAGCTTCATCAGGAGGGTGTCAAACTCATTTCAACTGGCGGAACCCAGCGTTTTATCGAATCACTTGGCGTACCCTGCCAGGCAGTTGAGGAACTCACTGGTTATCCTTCAATCCTGGGTGGCCGCGTAAAGACCCTTCATCCCAAAGTGTTCGGTGGCATTCTGGCCCGCAGGGAGGAGGATAACGATATGGCCCAGATGGCAAGTTATGATATCCCCGAGATTGACCTGGTAATCGTAGACCTCTATCCTTTTGAGGATACCGTTAAGTCTGGTGCAGAGGATGCGGATATTATCGAGAAGATTGACATAGGCGGCATTTCACTTATCCGTGCCGGTGCCAAGAATTTCAAGGATGCTGTTATAGTAGCCAGCAAGGATCAGTACAAGCCCCTGCTTGACATACTTAACGAGCGTGGTGCCGAGACCACCCTTGAGGAGCGTCGCTGGTTCGCCAAGGAGGCATTCGCCGTTTCATCATACTATGACAGCTGCATTTACAACTGGTTCGCCGCAGGTCAGGATGAGGATCATTTCCGTCTGGCTCTGGACGGCCACAAGGCTATGCGTTACGGTGAGAACCCCCACCAGAACGGTGTGTTCCACGGTGACCTGGATGCCATGTTCGACCAGGTACACGGTAAGGAGATATCTTACAACAACCTGCTTGACATCAACGCAGCAGTTGATCTGATAGATGAGTTCGATGATACCACATTCGCCATACTCAAGCACAACAACGCATGCGGTGTGGCTTCACGTCCTACATTGCTGGAGGCATGGAAGGACGCCCTGGCCGGTGATCCCGTATCGGCATTCGGCGGCGTGCTGGTAGCCAACGCACCTATCGACAAGGCTACAGCCGAGGAGATAAACAAGATATTCTTTGAGGTTATCATCGCCCCTGATTATGACTTTGACGCCCTTGAGATCCTGGGTCAGAAGAAGAACCGCATCATACTGGTGCGCAAGGACCAGAAACTCCCCGTCAAGCTGGTACGTTCAGCCCTGAACGGCGTGCTTGTTCAGGATAAGGATACCAAGATTGAGACTCCCGATGACCTCAAGCTGGTAACCTCACGCAAGCCCTCAGATGATGAGATTGAGGATATGCTGTTTGCCAACAAGATAGTAAAGAACAGCAAGAGCAACTCCATAGTATTTGCACGCGGCAAGCAGTTGCTGGCAAGCGGAGTGGGTCAGACTTCACGTGTGGATGCACTCAAGCAGGCAGTAGAGAAGGCTCACGGATTCGGATTCACCCTTGAGGGTGCAGCCATGGCAAGTGACGCATTCTTCCCGTTCCCCGACTGCGTGGAACTGGCCGATAAGGCAGGTGTCAAGAATGTTATCCATCCGGGAGGCTCGGTACGTGACCAGGAGTCAATCGACTACTGCGAGCAGCACGACATGACAATGGTCATGACCGGATTCCGTCATTTCAAACATTGATTTCTAACTAATTACTGGATATTAAAGTGGGATTGTTTTCATTAACTCAAGAGTTGTCGATGGACCTTGGCACCGCCAATACCATCATAATGCACAACGATAAGATTGTAGTAAACGAGCCTTCGATCGTTGCCCTTGACAACCGCACCGACAAGATGGTGGCAGTGGGCAATCAGGCCAAGATGATGTATGAGAAGACCAACAAGGATATCCGCGTGGTCCGTCCTCTGAGAAACGGCGTGATTGCCGACTTCGATGCCTGCGAGCAGATGATGCGCGGTCTGATTGGTATGGTGGATACCGGCCGTCGTCTCTTCTCACCCTCACTCAAGATGGTGATTGGCGTTCCGTCGGGCAGTACTGAGGTTGAACTCCGTGCCGTACGTGACAGCGCCGAGCATGCCGGAGGCCGTGAGGTATACATGCTGTTTGAGCCTATGGCAGCCGCAATAGGTATCGGTATTGACGTGCTTGCCCCTGAGGGTAACATGATTGTCGATATAGGTGGCGGTACCACAGAGATTGCCGTCATATCACTTGGAGGTCTGGTTTCCAATAACTCCGTAAAGGTGGCCGGCGATGATTTCACAGCCGATATCCAGGAGTACATGGGCCGTCAGCACAACGTAAAGGTATCGGAGCGTATGGCCGAGCGTATCAAGATAAGCGTAGGTGCCGCTCTTACCGAACTGGGTGACGAGGCCCCCGAGGATTATATCGTAAACGGTCCCAACAAGATAACTGCACTCCCCATGTCTATCCCCGTATGCTATCAGGAGATTGCACATTGCCTTGACCGTTCAATCGCCAAGATAGAGAGTGCCGTACTGAATGCACTTGAGAACACACCTCCTGAACTCTATGCCGATATCCTCAAGAACGGCATCTATCTGTCAGGTGGCGGTTCAATGCTGCGCGGTATAAGCAAGCGTCTGGCCGATAAGATTGGAATTGAGTTCCACGTGGCCGATGAGCCGCTTCTGAGTGTGGCCAAGGGAACAGGCGTGGCTCTCAAGAACGTTGACCGTTTCTCATTCCTGATGAGATAAAGCCTTAAGGAAAGCCGTGCGTACGCTACTGGATTTTTTGGTAAAGCACAGCTACGTTTTCCTGTTCATACTACTGGAGGTCCTGTCGCTGGTGCTCCTGTTCGGTTTCAACGACCGGCAGAAGGAGGCCTTTATGACATCGGCCAACTCCATGTCCGGCACTCTGTTTGAGTGGCGTACCGACGTGGGACAGTATTTCGGTCTCAGAAAAGAGAATGAAGCGCTGGTAGAAGAGAATACCCGTCTGCACAACCTGTTGATAGAGATGACTGACAGCCAGACCGTAAGGATGTCGGGGGTTTTGTCATCGGACAACGTAATAGCAGCACGTGTGGTTGACAATTCGGTCCGTAAGGATGACAACTACATAACCATCAACAAGGGCCGCCGCGACGGAATAACCCAGGGTATGGGTGTCTATAGTGCACAAGGCGTGGTAGGCGTGATCATGGTGGCAGGCCGCAGTTACTCCATCGTGCTGCCGGTGCTCAACGGCAATACCAGCATCAGTTGTAAGGTCAAAGGCAATGACAGTTTCGGATTCCTGGAGTGGAGCGGCGGTGACCCCTATGTGGCTCAGATTAAGGATATGCCTTATCACGCAGACATCCAGGCGGGCGATACCATTGTGACTACCGGTTTTTCATCAGTGTTTCCACAGGATATACCGGTGGGTATAGTAAAGGATGTGGAGCATGCCAGGAACGGATATACACTCAAGGTCAATGTGAACCTGGCAGTTGATATGTCAGACCTGAGATGGGTGTATGTACATACCCGCACGGCCGATTCCGAGATAGAAGAGTTGTATGAACAGATAAATGACTGAACCATGGAGAAAGGATCATTCATAGTAAGACTCTTCACGCTGATCGGACTGGTGCTGCTTCAGGTCCTGTTCCTGAACAGGATAAACCTGTTCGGGTATGTAACTCCGCTTTTCTATATCTGGATGATAGCGCGTTTTGACAGTTCCATGTCCCGTTCATCCATTCTTCTGTGGGCGTTTTTCCTGGGACTTGCAATAGATATTTTCTCCGGAACTCCCGGACTTAATGCCGCCGCTGCAACTCTTGTGGCCATGTTCCAGCCTGGCATAGTCAAACTGTTCGTGCCTTTGGACCGTCATGATGTGCTTTTGCCATGCTCAGCATCCATGGGCGGCCGCCAGTTTGCGGGTTATCTGCTGCTTATCACGGCATTGCATCATACCGTTTACTTTATTCTGCTCAGCATTCCGCTGGGCGATTGGACCGTACTTGTGCTGAAGGTTGTATTCAGCACCCTGCTCACATTCCTGTTCATGCTGGTAACGGAATCCGTTACAGGCCGTTCTGTTCCCAAACACTGACATAGCGGTGAAGAACCACAGGTTTGACAACAGGAAATTCGTTATCGGCCTAATGGTCGTGTTTGTGGTGCTGCTCTATGTGGGACGTCTTGTCCAGATACAACTCATAGATACCCGTTACCGCAATTCGGCCGATAACAACGCACTCTATTACCGTACCGTTTATCCCACCCGAGGCGTGATATATGACCGCAAGGGACGTATGATTGTAAGTAACCAGCCGTCTTTTGACGTCACGGTGGTGATGCGTAACGTAAAGGACCTGGATACTCTGGCATTCTGCCGTGCGCTGGATATAACCAGGGAGTATTTTGACACCCGTATGTCCGATATCCGCAACCTCCGTAAAAACCCCGGCTACTCACCCTATACCGAACAGATATTCCTTGCACAGATGTCATTTGATGAGATATCGGACTTTAGGGAGAACCTGTACAGGTTTAACGGGTTCGGCATAACACAGCGTCAGCAGCGTAAGTACAGTTATGAGGCTGCGGCACATCTGCTGGGCGATTTGGGAGAGGTCTCCAGGAATGAGATAGAAGATGACAACTGGTACGCCCAGGGCGATGTGATAGGTAAGCAGGGCGTAGAGAAATACTATGAATCGCAACTGCGCGGAGAGAAAGGAACCGAGGTGTTGCTCAAAGATGCATATGGCCGTATCCAGGGCAGTTACTATGACGGCGAGTTTGATAAGGAGGCCATCCCCGGTCATAACCTGACTCTGGGCCTTGACATTGAACTCCAGATGCTGGGCGAGAGGCTTATGCAGAACAAGATAGGCAGCATAGTGGCCATCGAGCCCAAGACGGGTGAGATATTGTGCATGGTATCGGCCCCGTCATTCAACCCCTCCGAACTGTCAGGACGCCATCGCGGAGAGCACTATCAGGAACTGCAGGCCAGACAGGACAAGCCGTTGCTTAACCGTCCCATTCAAGGTACTTATCCTCCCGGCTCCACATTCAAGACATCTCAGGCTCTCACACTTCTGCAGGAGGGTATCATTGACTCCAATACCAAATATCCCTGCAATGACGGATTCTCGTTCCGTGGGCTCAGGGTGGGTTGCCACTCCCATTCATCACCTCTGGCCCTGAATTTTGCCATAGCGACATCATGCAACAGTTATTTCTGCTGGGGTTATTACTACATGATAGGTGCCTCCAAGTACGGATCGCCCCAGAATGCGCTCACCGTATGGAAGGATTACATGGTTGATATGGGATTCGGTTACACATTGGGAGTGGACCTTCCAAGCGAGGCCCGCGGCATGATACCCAACTCAGACTATTATGACCGTCATTACAACCGCTCATGGAACGGACTGACCACCATAAGCAACTCCATAGGACAGGGTGAGGTGACACTTACTCCGCTCCAGATAGCCAATCTGGGTGCAACCATCGCCAACCGTGGATATTACATCACACCGCATGTGGTCAGGGATGTTGAGGGCCAGCCCCGCGATACCGCCTACACCAGACCCCATAGGGTGAGGGTGGACAGGGAGAATTATGACATAGTTGTGCAGGGTATGCGTCAGTCCGTCATTGACGGAACATGCCGTGCCGCCGAAAACCGCAATTATATAGTATGCGGCAAGACCGGTACCGCCCAGAACCGCGGAATAGACCACTCCGTGTTTATGGGATTCGCGCCTATGGATGATCCTCAGATTGCCATCGCCGTTTATGTTGAGAACGGCGGATTCGGTGCTGTTTACGGCGTACCCATCGGCGCGCTGATGATGGAGCAGTACATAATGGGAGAGTTATCCGAATCAAGTAAGAGAAAAGCCGATGATTATTCCAGCCGTGTGATTGATTATGGAGAGGAGGAACGTTGACATATTGGGCAAACTTGACTGGCTTACGGTACTGCTGGTGCTGGTCATAATAGTATGCGGTTGGTTCAGCATATGCGGGGCAAGTGCCAATGTGGAGAATGTTGACCTGTTCTCATTCTCAACCCGTCCCGGCAAGCAGATGGTGTGGATACTTTGTGCCCTGGCGCTTGGTGTCATAGTACTGTTCATCAACCAGAATTTCCTTAACTCATACGCCTATATCATATACATAGCGATGGTGCTGCTGCTCATAGTCACCATCTTTGTGGCCAAGGATACCAAAGGCTCCCGTTCGTGGCTCAATCTGGGTCCGGTAAGCCTTCAGCCTGCGGAATTCGCCAAATTCGCCACAGCCCTGGCGCTTGCCAAGTTCGTGGACCGTTTTGACTTCAACCTGTCATATCCCGCCGATCTGCTCAAAGCCTGCGCGGTATTCCTGGTTCCCATGCTGCTGATAATTTGCCAGAATGAGACCGGATCGGCACTGGTATATCTGGCATTCCTGCTGGTATTGTACAGGGAGGGCATGACCGGAAGCATACTGTTCCTGGGATTCTGTGCGGTGCTGTTCTTTATACTTGAGATAAAATACAGCCCTGTCAGTTTCGGCGACCAGCCTTTCCAGGTAGGAACATGGTTGGTTCTTACCATAATCCAACTGTTGGAGACACTCATGATATGGATAATGTCACGTGACCGGAACCTCTCACTTACCGTGTTGGGAATTGGACTGGGCGGAATGCTGATGGGACTTGCCGTATCTCTCTCCATCATCCCCTTCAAGGTGACATGGCTGCAGATGGGACTCATTGTCATAACAAGCATCTATATCTTTTTCCGTTCACTCAAGGATATAGCACGCCGATACATCTGGGTGGCTGTTTTTGCCGTAGGATCCATAGGTTACCTGTTATCGGTCGATTACGCCTTCAATGATATCCTTAAACCTCACCAGCGCACCCGCATAAACGTGATACTGGGCCTGGAGGATGATCCCAAGGGGGCCGGTTACAACGTCAACCAGTCACTTATTGCCATAGGATCGGGCGGACTTACAGGCAAGGGATTCATGAAAGGAACACAGACCAAACTCAAATACGTGCCCGAGCAGGATACAGATTTCATATTCTGCACTGTGGGTGAGGAGCAGGGATTCAAAGGCTCTCTGTTTGTGCTGCTGCTATATATGGGTCTGCTGTTACGCCTGATAGTATTGGCCGAGCGGCAATCATCAGTGTTCGGCCGGGTCTACGGATACTCAGTAGTGTGCATCCTGCTGTTCCACCTATTTATAAATATAGGAATGGTATTGGGCATCACGCCCGTAATAGGAATCCCCCTGCCCTTCTTCAGTTACGGAGGCTCCTCACTCTGGGGCTTCACCATACTCCTGACCGTCTTCCTCCGCATCGACTGCGAACGCACCACCTCCTACTGAAAAAGCTCCTAAACGAGCAGAACAGAATAGGGGTATAGTCTCGGAAACCATCGACGCCCGTGTCGCTGTGAACGGGAGGGGCCCGCGCCGTAGGCGTGGGAGGGATAGGGCCGTAGGCCCGTAGTTTCAGAGATTATACCCCTATTCTGTTCTCCTTTTATTGTTGTTGAGGACGGGGTCCGCGGTTGGGGCGATGCTTTTTCTTCTTTTTCTTCTTGTCAAAGCGCGACAGATCGCCGTCCGTCAGGATGTCATTCTCTATGCGTGAGTCTGTCTTCACCGCGTTCTCATCCAAGCTAAGAGGTTTCTGCCCCTTGCGGTTCAAAGCGATGATCTCCAAAGCGCGCTTAGGAGTGATAGTCTCCACATTAGCCGCAAACACCTTATCGGTAGAGTAAGACAACTGACCGTTAAGGATATCGGCCTTAAAGAAATAGTAGGTGTTGTCCATAGTCTCCAGCGGAATGTCACGTGAGGGGAATCCCTTCTGTGCCTCCACATAGGCATCCACCTCATAGTTGAGGCAGCACTTGAGTTTGGCGCACTGGCCGGCCAGTTTCTGCGGGTTCATGGAGAGGTCCTGGAAACGTGCGGCTCCGGTTGATACCGATACAAAACTTGTCATCCAGGTAGTGCAGCAAAGTTCACGTCCGCAGGGACCGATACCACCTATGCGGCCTGCCTCCTGGCGGGCACCAATCTGTTTCATCTCAATACGAACGTGGAACGCATCGGCCAAAACCTTGATGAGTTGGCGGAAGTCCACACGGCCGTCGGCAATGTAGTAGAAGATGGCCTTGAGACCGTCACCCTGGTACTCCACATCACCGATCTTCATCTCCAGGCCCAGGTCCTTGGCAATCTGGCGGGAGCGTATCATGGTGTCATGCTCGCGGGCCTTGGCCTCGGCATACTTCTCCATATCCACCTCACGTGCCTTGCGGTAAACGCGCTTTATCTCAATGTCCGGGCGCAGGTTGGCCTTTTTCATCTGGAGTTGTACCAGACGTCCTGTCATGGTGACGGTACCTATATCGTGGCCGGGATTTGACTCCACGGCAACAATGTCACCCTTCTCCAGAGGCAGTTTGTTGGAGTTGATAAAGAAACCCTTGCGGGTGTTCTTGAACTGAACCTCAACGTAGTCGCCCTCATCGGCCCCCGGCACACCTGCCAGATAGTCAAAAGAGTGGAGCTGGCCCATTCCGCGGCCGCAACCCTTGCAGCAGATTCCGCCGCTGCCGTTATTGAGTATAAAATCCTGATCCATTATTGTTTCATTAGCATGATGGTCTTGAGTGACAGGTCAAAAAAGACCATCTTGGAGTTAACGTTCTGTTCTATATCTCGCTGGGCATCGGACAGAGTATCCATAAGTCCGATGATATTGTTCTCATTCACAAACGGGGCAAACTTAACGGAGAACTGCTGTTCCTGCTCGGTCAGATAATTCAGGTCGGGGTTGTGGAAATTACAGATAAAGTTCTCCCTTATCATTCGCTGGCAGTAGGCCAGGAACCGTTTCTGCCACTCGCGTCCGCCGCCGGCTATGCTCTCCGACCACCGTTTAAGGTCTTTGAGTCTACGGCCATATGAGAGGCGCATAAGTTGTGTAAAGTAGTCAAAGAACTCATTGCTCTCTGCATTTACACGCAGTGCGCTTATGGCCTTGAGCCAACTGCCGCCGCTCAAATGTGCAATCTTCTGGGCGTTATCGTCGTCCAACTGATAGGTTGGGCCTTGCAGCCTTGATGCAATCTCCTGCTCGGGAATACGTCTGAAGTCTATGCGCTGAGTGCGGCTCAGTATGGTCTCCAGCATTTGCTCGGGGGTATCGGTGGTAAGGATAAAAAGCGTCTGGGCAGGCGGCTCCTCCAACTGTTTGAGCAGGGAGTTTGCGCACTGCTGGTTCATCTTCTCGGCATGCCAGATAATCATTATCTTGTAACCGCCCTCTACGGATTTGAGTGAGAGTTTGGAGAGTATCCGTTCGCTCTCGGTCACAAAAATGCTGGCCTGCTTGTTTTCGGCATCAATGGCCGATAACCACTCCTCAAACCCGAAATACTGCTGTTCCAGCACTGTCTCGCGCCAAGTCTGTATTTCGTCGTCCGATACGGTTGACCGCTCTGAAGACTTACTCTTGTTTATTACGGGGAACACAAAGTGCAGGTCGGGGTGGACCAGTTTGTCCATCTTGACGCAGGCGGGGCACTTGCCGCATGAGTTAGCGCCGGAGCCTTTGTCACGGCACAGCAGATAGCGTGCAAATGCAATGGCTGTCTGCAGTTTGCCTACACCCTCGGGACCGCAGAACAGCAGTGCGTGGGGCACAGTTCCGGCCTGAGCGTCCTTTACGAGCCGCTCAATCACATCCTGCTGTCCTATTATGTCCCTGAAATACATTTACTTCAAAATGCTGCAACCCTGGCAAGGTTTCAATTGCTTGAAGAAATCGTTGCCCTTGTCGTCAACGAGGATAAAGGCGGGGAAGTCCTCAACCTCAATCTTCCAGATGGCCTCCATACCAAGTTCAGGGTACTCAACGCACTCGATTGACTTGATGTTGTTCTGGGCCAGGATGGCAGCGGGGCCGCCGATTGAACCCAGATAGAATCCGCCGTGCTTCTTGCAGGCATCGGTAACATCGATAGAACGGTTACCCTTGGCCAGCATGATGAGTGAGCCGCCGTTGTCCTGGAACTCGTCAACGTACGGGTCCATACGTCCTGCAGTGGTGGGGCCCATTGAGCCGCAAGCCATGCCGGCAGGTGTCTTGGCGGGACCTGCGTAGTAGATGGGGTGCTCCTTGAGGTACTGAGGCATAGGCTCACCGGCGTCAAGGCGTGCCTTGATCTTGGCGTGGGCTATGTCACGACCTACTATGATTGTGCCGTTAAGGCTAAGACGTGTGCTTACGGGATACTGTGAGAGCTGCTTGCAGACCTCGGCCATGGGGCGGTTCAGGTCAACCTTTACGGCATCGCCCTCACCGGCCTGACGGAGTTCCTCGGGAATGAGTTCGTATGGTTTATCATCCATCTTCTCAATCCAGATACCGTCCTTGTTGATCTTGGCCTTGATGTTACGGTCGGCTGAGCAACTTACGCCCAGACCTATGGGGCAGCTTGCGCCGTGGCGCGGCAGACGGATAACGCGAACATCGTGTGCCATATATTTACCGCCGAACTGGGCACCCAGACCGATCTTGTAAGCCTCCTGCAGGAGCTGCTTCTCAAGTTCAACGTCACGGAATGCGCGGCCGGTCTCATCACCGGTGGTGGGCAGTGAATCGTAGTAGTGGGTCGATGCCAGCTTTACGGTAAGCAGGTTCTTCTCGGCACTGGTACCGCCGATTACGAATGCGATGTGGTAGGGAGGGCAGGCTGCGGTACCCAGACTCTTCATCTTCTCAACCAGGAAGGGAATCAGTGTGCCGGGGTTCTGGATGCGGGCCTTGGTCTCCTGATACAGGTATGTCTTGTTGGCCGATCCGCCACCCTTGGTAACCATCAGGAAACGATACTCCATACCCTCGGTTGCCTCGATGTCAATCTGGGCGGGCAGGTTGCACTTGGTGTTCACCTCATTGTACATATCCAGGGGAGCGTTCTGGCTGTAGCGCAGGTTCTCCTCAGTATAGGTCTTGAATACGCCCTCTGACAGAGCCTCCTCATCACAGAAGCCGGTCCATACCTGCTGTCCCTTTTCACCGTGGATGATTGCGGTACCGGTATCCTGACACAGAGGCAGTTTACCCTTGGCCGATACCTCGGCGTTGCGCAGGAATGTAAGTGCTACGTACTTGTCGTTGTCCGATGCCTCGGGGTCACGCAGGATCTTGGCCACCTGCTCGTTGTGGGAGCGGCGCAAGAGGAAACTTACATCACGGAATGCGGCGTTGGCCATCTTTGTGAGACCCTCCTTCTGAACCTTCAGAATGGGTTTGCCCTCAAACTCGCTTACGCTTACGTAATCCTTTGTGAGCAGATAGTACTCTGTCTCATCCTTGCCCAACTGGAACATGGGCGCATACTTGAAATTTGCCATAATCTATATTGTTGTTTTAATTATTCCATATCCGGATAGAGGAAGTCGTTGTAGGGGTATTTCTGTACGTGCAACTGCTTCACTCTGTCGTATAATACTTTGCGCATATTCTCTATGCCCGTCTTCTTTAGGGCCGATACAAACAGGCACTCGCCGTTCAGGCGACCCATCCAGGTGCGCTGCAACTCCTCCATCGTGATGTTCTCACGTGTGGCGGGAGTGAGGTCATCGGCCTCTTTCTCCACCCAGGTGTATGCATCGGTCTTGTTAAAGAGAACAATGGTGGGTTTGTCACCGGCACCAAGGTCGGCAAGGGTCTTGTCAACCACCTTCATCTGGTCCTCAAAATCGGGGTGGGAGATATCCACAACGTGAATGAGCAGGTCGGCCTCACGGACCTCGTCAAGCGTGGATTTGAATGACTCCACAAGGTCTGTGGGTAGTTTGCGTATGAATCCTACGGTGTCCGAAAGCAGGAACGGCAGGTTATCGACCACCACCTTGCGTACGGTTGTGTCAAGGGTGGCAAAAAGCTTGTTCTCCGCAAACACATCGCTCTTGGAGAGCAGGTTCATAAGGGTGGATTTGCCTACGTTGGTGTATCCGACCAATGCTACGCGAATCAATCGGCCGCGGTTCTTGCGCATGGTGGATTTCTGGCGGTCTATATCGGCCAGTTGCTCCTTGAGCCAACTGATGCGCTTGGTAATGATTCGGCGGTCCATCTCCAACTGGGTCTCACCGGGTCCGCGAAGACCTACCGTACCCTTACCGCCGCCGGCGCCGGATCCACCGCCCTGACGTTCCAGGTGGGTCCACATTCGCTGCAGGCGGGGCAGCAGATAGCGGTACTGCGCCAATTCCACCTGAGTCTTGGCGTGGGCTGTCTGGGCACGCATTGCAAATATATCCAGAATCAGAGAGGTCCTGTCCAGAACCTTAACGCCCAGCACGCTCTCTATGGCAGACATCTGCTTGGCGGTGAGTTCATCATCGAAAATGGCCATACCGACCTCATTTTCCATGTCCTCCATGCGCTTTATGTAGTCACGCATCTCCTCCAGTTTGCCTTTACCCACGTAGGTGGCGGCAAGTGCCTGGGGTATCTTCTGCGTGAATCGGCGCATCACGCGCACGCCGGCGGTATCGGCCAGGAACTCAAGTTCGTCAAGATACTCTGTCGTCTTGCGCTCGTCCTGATCCTGTGTTATGATACCCACCAGTATGGCGGTTTCGGCCTTTTTCTCAGTTATGACCTGGAACTCCTCTTTCATTTGTCTGCTCCTCCCAATACTATTACAATCTCACCTTTGGGCTCGTGTGCCTTGAAGTGAGCAAGTACTTCACTCAATGTGCCGCGAACGCACTCCTCATGCACCTTTGAAATCTCGCGGCATACTGCAACGGGGCGCTCCGGACCGAACACTTCAATGAACTGCTCCAGCGCTTTTACCAGACGGAACGGAGACTCGTAGAAGATAATGGTGCGCGGCTCATCCTTAAGCGCGGCGATGCGGCTCTGACGGCCTTTCTTCTGGGGCAGGAATCCCTCAAAGAGGAATCTGTCACAAGGAAGTCCCGAGTCAATGAGTGCCGGCACAAAAGCCGTAGCGCCGGGCAGGCACTCCACATCAACGCCCTGCTGAACACACTCGCGTACCAGCATGAATCCGGGGTCCGATATACCCGGCGTACCCGCATCGCTTATCAGTGCCACAGACTCTCCCACCATAATACGGTTAGCCATAGCGGCCGATGTCTCATGCTCGTTGAACTTGTGGTGTGACTGCAGCGGCTTGTGTATGTCAAAATGCTTGAGCAGGACTGAACTGGTACGTGTATCCTCGGCCAGGATAAGGTCCACCTCCTTAAGGATGCGTAACGCCCTCAAGGTAATGTCCTCAAGATTTCCCACCGGCGTGGGTACCAGATATAATTTTCCTGCCATCGTGTGTGCGTGCGCGTGCGTTGCAAAACACAAAAGTAGACAAAATCCCCGTAACCGACGCTTTTTTTGCTTAAGTTTGCATTTACAACACATAAGATATGGGCAGAAAAACAAGAACGGAAGATTTGTGTATCCTTGCGGGGGTGTTTATATTCATGTGGGCCCTGCTTTACTCCAAGGCGCCGTTCCGTCTGGACCTTAAGGAACAGTTGAGTATTTTTCTTCTTGGAGCAGACAGGGTGGAGTGGTATCTTTCCAATCCGGCTATTGCAGCATCAATCATAGGCGACTGGCTGACACAGTTTTACTCAAGCAGGATACTGTCGTCCCTAATCAGCATATCGCTCATTTTATCGGTCGTGGCAGGTCTTGCCCGATTGTTCCGCATATCGGAACCTCAACGTCCGGTGTGTCTGCCTCTTCTGGTATTACCCGCCCTGTTGGAATGTTTCTTTGTCTCGTTCCCCAACTACCCGGTATCGGCAACCGTAGGTCTGGCACTCAGCGTATGGACTGCAACCGCTTTGGCCCGGATAAAGGATTCTGAATGGAGTTCATTCATATACGGACTCTCAGTACCCGTTATGTTTGTAATAGCAGGCTCACACGCCTTTACCATGGCGCTCCTGCTGGCTTTCATAAAGCGCAAGGACGGATCTGTTCCTTACATATCCTTAATAGCCGGCATAGCACTCATGCTCATTTGCGGCAGGCTGTATAACCTTACCTTTTACCAGACTCTGATATGGCCGGTTACACCCGGTTACATTATTCCCGGTGCAGTATGGATGATTCTGATGCCCTGGTTTGTTCTGGCGGTAACGGCATTATCACTTTTATATGACAAATGGATCGGTAACCGCTGGCGGAGTCTGGTGCCCGCTGTGTTGTTCTGTATGTTGATACCTTTGATTTTTGCATTGGACAATAAAGAAATGGAAAGCACAGTAAAGATTGGTACGCTGGCTTACAGGAATAATTGGAAAGAGGTAAAACAGATGGCTGCATCGGCCAAACCCAAAGACCGCAATATGTACAGTGACTATTACTGGAACCTGTGCAATGCCCGTGAAGGCCGACTGGCCGATTTCCTGCTCCAGGGAGGATGGGGCAGGTCCAAGGAAAAACTGTTCCTGTCAACCACCCGCGGTGATTCTTATTTCTCATCTATGTACTATACCGATGCGCTGCTGGAGATGGGTGACATATCACAGGCTACGGACTGTGCACTGCTGGTCCAGACCATCGTGCCAGGACATTATTCCACCAGAATGCTGCGCCGTCTCTCCGAGATAGCGGTTGTGGCAGGTGATTACCCGGTGGCCGCCAAATACCTGAATATACTGATGCGCACCCGTAACCACCGCCGGTGGGCCCGTGAACTTATGGACTGCATCCAGAAGGACAGTATACCGGATATGTACCTGAGGTGGCGTTCCAAGGCCTGCAGCACCGACCGGTTTTTTGTTCAGGGTGACTCGCGTTCATCATTGGCCATAATAGCATCACAGTCTCCTTATAACCGTGAGGCCATAGACTATCTGATGTGTTCTTGCCTTCTGGACAAGAACCTGAACTCGTTCATCGGCCTTTATGACAAGTATTATCTAAACGCATTGGATAAGGTTGTAGAGGTGCCGGTTCTCTATCAGGAGGCCCTTCTGGTAAATGTAAATTCAAATGAGAGCCTGCAGGAGACCGTCCGCAAATACAATATCTCCACCGATGTGGTAAACAAATATCTGGAACTGATGGACGCAAGGGCGCATGACCAGCATCCGGAGAGCGTTATGACCGGGAATGCCATGGGCTCCTATTGGCATTACATTATGGCTGTGAGATTCAATAACTGAGAGAGGACATCATGAAGAAAGAGACACTTTTTTTGATCATAACAACGGCATTCCTGTTGTGCGGTTGCAGGTACAGGGGTACAGATACGGGATATGATATGTTCCCCCTGTATGACAGCATAACAGTTCCGTACAATATAGCACCGCTTAATTTCAGGACATCGTTCCAAAAGAGCACCGTAGTTGTCCAGGGACAAACGGACCGGTATGAATTCAAAGGACGCAGAGGTCTGGTAGAATTCCCCTTGAAAGGATGGCATAGGATGATGGAGGCCGAAAAAGGCAATACCGTGATTGTAACCGTAACTCCCGAAGCAAAAGAGAACGGCAAATCCGCCAGCCGGCAATTGGTATGGACCATATCGGCCTATCCGATAGACAGATACCTGAGTTACCGTCTCATTGAGCCTGCCTATGAGGTGTGGAGCGGAATGCAGATAGAACAGCGTGACATGGAGAGTTTCCGTACTGTCCTGTTGGGCGATAACCGCAATGCCGAACTCTGCTGCATGAACTGCCACACATCAAACCGCAACGGCACATCATTCATGCACCTGCGCGGTCCCAAGGGAGGCACCATACTCAACCGTAACGGCAAAGTGCTTAAACTCAACACCCGCACCGATAATACCGGCAACACGGTATACGGAGATATATCGGCCGACGGACGTTACGGTGTATTCACCACCGCCGATATCACGTTTGCCATCCATAGCCGCGTGGACCTTAAGATGGAGGTGTATGATAAGCGCAGTGACCTGGTGGTGGTTGACTTTGACAACCTTACCGTGACAGACAGCCCTGCTACAACCGGCGATGAATATCAGGAGACGTTCCCCTGTTTCTCCGCCGACGGCAGAACCATATTCATGTGCCGCGCACAGCGTCACGGCCAACCCGACAGCATTGCCGATATGCATTATGACATAGCCGTGATGGAGTTTGACCCCGAGGCCGGACGTATGGGTGACAAGGTGATCACCATAGTTCCCGCGGGTGATAACCTGTCATTCAGCCACCTCAAGGTATCACCCGACGGCCGCTGGCTTATGGCAACGGCAGCCCGTTACGGTACGTTCCCCGTTTGGCACAAGGAGAGTGAACTGTGGCTGATCGACCTGCAGACCCGCAGGATAGATATGCTGCCACAGGTTAACGCATACGGTGCCGATTCCTATCACAGTTGGAGCAGTAACAGCCGATGGGTGGTGTTTGCCTCCAAACGTGACGATCTTATCTACGGCCGTCCCTACATCGCGTATATCGGTCCGGACGGAAAGGCAGGCAAACCGTTTGTGCTGCCGCAAAAGGATCCGGACAAGTATCTTGCTATGCTCAAATCATTTAACCTTCCGGAACTTTATCCTATATCAGAGGTATACAACGCACGTGAATCCGCATCGTTATACAGTGACGTGCAGGCGGTGCAGGTTGAATACAAACAATAAAACAGTTGGAATATGGCATACAGGAAATTCAGAATAGCGCTTTCAAAAGGATGGACATATGTGGTCTGTTCACTGTCAGTGGCCGTATTGGCTCTTGTGGGATGCCGCAGCAAGAAAGAACTCCAGACTCAGCCGAAACCCGAGTCGCAGCCGGATGCCGCCGATGTGGTTGACGGGTATGTCTCAACACGCACCGGCTCTCTGGCTCAAACGCTCATTCTGCCGAGTGACTCCAAGGAGGTTCAGGCTATGATCAAACAGGTAAACAGCCTCAAGAAGGACCTGTCGGACCGTATGAATTCAGTCATATACGGATCGCCCGAGATAATGCAGCGTAGGGCCAGGGAGAACCAAGCCCTTAGAATGCAGATAGACTCTCTTGACAACGTCATTAAGGAGGCCCGCCTCAAATAAATGGACTCACGTTTGGGTTTAGCCAAAAGACTGCTTCTGGAATCGGGCCGCGCCGCATTCAGGACCCAGGTGCTGGAACACAAACTCTCCCAACTGTTCTGGGAGTGTACTTTGCGCTGCAACCTTAACTGCCGCCACTGCGGTAGTGACTGCCGTAAGACCGCCGGTCTGGAGGACCCTCCCATGAGTGACCTGCTGGACGTTCTGGACAGCAGTCCCGCAGGCTTTGACCGCGGCAATTGCGTGGTGATAACCACAGGTGGCGAGCCTCTGGTACGTAAGGATATCGTGGAGGTGGGCGCCCAGATCAAACAGCGCGGATACCTGTGGGGAATGGTCACTAACGGAATGCTGCTTACGCAGGACAAGGTGCGTGAGTTGGTAGAGACCGGCCTTGACACCGTAGCCATGAGTTTTGACGGCTTTGAGCCCGAGCATAACTGGATGCGCGGCAGTGACCAGAGCTTTAAACGGGCCGATGCCGCCCTGGACTGGTTTAACGAGCATCCGGGCCTTACCTGGGATGTTATTACCTGCGTAAACCTGCGCAACTTTAATTATCTGAACGAACTTAAAGAGTACCTTATAAACCGCGGCGTAAAGATGTGGCGCATTTTCACCGTAGCGCCAATGGGCAGAGCCGTCACTGAGCCCGAACTTATGCTGTCCGATGAGCAGTTCGGCCAGTTGATGGACTTTATAACTCTTGTGCGCCGCGAGGGTAGGATAGAACTCAATTTTTCATGCGAGGGTTTTGTTGGCCGATACGAGGGTGTAGTGCGTGACCATCTGTTCCACTGCATAGCAGGAGTAAGCGTAGCATCCATCCTGAGCGACGGCTCCATATCCGGCTGCCTTAGCATACGCAGCGACTACCACCAGGGCAATATCCACCGGGATAATTTCTGGGATGTGTGGGAGAACGGATTCAAGCCCTACCGCAATCGCCGCTGGATGAAGACAGATGAGTGCCGTCACTGCAAAGTCTGGCGTTATTGCCAGGGGGGCGCCATGCACCTTCGCGGTGAGGACGGACGTATGCTCTCTTGTAACTTCTTAAAAGTAACGCATTGTTAAGACCCCTTTGCGTCACTTTCCCTTGCCACGGGTTATCATTGTTAATGATGACCCCTGTCCCTTGGCCACGGGCCATCATTCCAAAGAAATAAGGTTTCAAACCCCTTGAAAGTAAACTTTCAGATGATTTGAAACCTTATTTCTTTGGTGATCCGCTCGGGGCTCGAACCCGAGACCCCATCCTTAAAAGGGATGTGCTCTACCTGCTGAGCTAGCGGATCTACCTCTAATTGCTGTTAAGCGGGTGCAAAATTATGCCTTTTTGCGGATGTAGGCAAACTTTTTGGGATTTATTTGACAATCTTGATGGTACGGTTGCCGGTCTTGAGCAGATAAATGCCCGATGTCAGGTCAGACAGGTCAAAGGGCTGGTCATAACTAATGTTGGTGTGGGTCTTGACGGGACGTCCGCTCAAATCATAGATGGTATATGTGGCATCATCGTGGGTTACTCCATCATCGTTGTCGGGGTCGGAGAACCGGAGTTTGTCTGTCTCTGAGATTTTTTGACTCTTGGTGGAGCCGTCGGCATAGGTGGTTACCACGTTGCCGTCCTTGAATGTTATCTTGCGCAGATTGTCCAACGGGAGATCCTGAGTGAGGCTGTCCTGGGCTGTAATCTGATAATCCCGGCTGAATGCGCTTACAGTCAGGAGGGAGATTATTGCCGATATGAGCAGCCTTTTCATTGAGGTCAGAAATCAAATTTATAACTCAGGCAGATGAATGAACCGGCCGGTTCATCATCGTCATGTTGGTTCTGCCACATGTACGCCACCTCAAAGTTATGCATTTTATTGAAACTGAACTCTACACCTGCTGTTATTCTTGATTTTTCGGTTCTGAACCCTTTGTCAATGCCGTTAAACATCTCATATGATACAAAAGGATCATATTTCCAGTGGGGTATGTTGTAATCCACGCTTATCCTGGAACGGAGTTTGCGGCTGTCGGACGGAGATTTCCCGTCCAACTCGGTCTTTACGGTCCACTGGTTCTGGCTGTCTACGCGGTACTTGTCCTTTGTATATTCTGCGCTGTCGGTATGAGTGTACTGATAACTCTCACGCAGGGAAATCTTGAATCGGCCCACCTCCCATGCTGCCTGTAATGATGCGGTCACGCGGTGACGGGTGTCAACGTAAGCATTGTTGAGGTTGAAATCATATCCGTTGCTGATATAATACTGGGGGTCAAGTCTGTTCTCAACGCCATCGGCATCATCCTTGTATTTGGTGCTCCAGTCATGGTAGACATTCATATACTTGTATCCCAGAGTGGCCTTGACATTGAATGTCTTGGCTTCATTGCGGTACAGGCGTTTGCTTACCGATGCACCCACGCTCCACCGGTCGGTGTTGCGGAAATTGTCTGTCTGATGGTAGTTGGCCTCAAGCCCGGCATTGAACCCCTTGCCGATCTTCTTTTCAACTCCGACGTTACCCCTGAGTCCCCAGTTGGACTGGGCCGATAAAGACGCAGTCAGAAAGCACAGTCCTATGAATAAAAGGGCGGATTTTCTCATTTTATCTTGCCGGTTTTCATTACTGAATCTATGGTGCCGAATTCATCCATTATGGGCTCGTAATAAATCTTGATGATGGCCGAGTCCTTGAGGAAATCCACGTTACCAACCTCTATACGGATGATCTTGAGTCCCAGACGTTTCTCCAGATCGGCCTTGAGTTCCTCCTCCTTGCCGTGTGCCACCAGTTTGACGTTGTCATACTTGATGAGTTTGGAGGGGACGTGTTTCATCCACTTGGTGTTCTCGCAGATGGCCAGTGCTATGATGAATATCAGGTTGGTGCCCAGCAGTTCAAAATAACTTACACTGGTGGCCAGTCCGTTGATGGCGGCTACTGCGATGATTACGAACATATAGGTCATCTCGCGGATGGGAACCTGCTCGGTACGGTACTTTATGATGCCGAATATGGCAAACAGACCCAGGGCGAATCCTATCTTGAGTTTTACGCCTCCCATCAGGTATATGAGCAGGAATATGCTCACTCCGATGATGGAGAACGTAAAGTAGTAGTCACGTCTCTTGGCCTTGGGGTAGTAGAATGCATGAACTATGATTCCGATGGTGATGACGTTTATGAGCAGACGTACTATCATCTCCCATACGCTTGACCATGCGGGCCAGAACGGGGTGGATCCCAATGATGAGAGGAGACCCTGGGCCTCATCGCCGAAGAGTTCCTCTTCCTCTGATGCTGCGACTGCGAGCTGGCTGAGTCCGCCCGCCAGCGGGGCTAATAAATTCAATAGCATATTGATGTCAGTTTTTCTATTTTTCTAATCCTTTCATTAAACAGGTTCCGCTTTATACCGGGAGTGGTAAGCGCCATTCCGATGCAGTATTTGCTGAATCCGCTGGGGAATATGCGGAGTTGACGCAACAGGTCCTGGATGGGAGAGTAGGTGTTGCCGTCACGCTTTACCTCTATGACCACCAGATTGTCCATGCTGCGGTCCAGACCGGTCTCAACATTGTGGAATGAGAGTTGACGGTCTATGGTGAGGCGCTCGGTGCGGGCATTGTTGACCAATGTTATCCGCCTGAAATGGTTGGCCACCTTGGGCGTCATGTCGCTGAGCGGTATGTTGAGCATTGCGGTCTCCTCAAGGAACTGTGCCGCACCGTCCTGTACGTATGTATCGGCCCCTGTAAGATGTATGCGTTTCTTCTTGGTGCGTCCGTGATTGTTCTTGAGTTTTATCTCAAAGAAGTTGTCACCTGTGTCTACGTAGGTGCGAATACGGACTTTCTGCCGTGTGAGGCGGCGGTTGTGATGGTTCAGGTACATAGTATTGAACCTGTCATCAAGATATTGGGTGCTGTATTCAGATTGCAGGACTCCGTTTATGGATTGTACCATATAATCATCCTTGGCCAGTTGGAGCAGTTGGCGCAACTGTTCCTCATTGGCCAGGTACTTGCTGTCAATCCTGTTCATGAGACGGATGGAGGACATCTCGTCAAGTGAGATTGTATTGAATCCTTCAAGAATATGTGAACAATCGGTCAGCATCAGGTCCTTATCTTTTGGCAGACGCAAATTTACTAATAATATGCGGTTAATTGAATAAAAATGGTTTATCTTTGCTTCTGTCATTAAAGTAAAAGATATGTTAGATGTAAATATTTGTCTCAGCGAAGCTGAGGAGCAGATGGAAATGGCCATCATGCATCTTGAGGATGAGTTTGCCCATATCCGTGCCGGCAAGGCCAATATCCGCATCCTGGATGATATCCGTGTGGACTCTTACGGCAGTTTGGTGGCGCTCAACAACGTTGCCGCACTCTCCACTCCTGATCCCCGCACCATTGCCATCCGTCCTTGGGACAAGAATATGATCAAGGTCATTGAGAAGGCTATCATTGATTCATCTGTAGGTATCATGCCCACCAACAACGGTGAGGTTATACGTCTTGCCATTCCCCCGCTTACCGAGGAGCGCCGTCGTGACCTGGTTAAGCAGAGCGGTAAGGTGAACGAGGAGTCCAAGATATCCATCCGCAACACCCGCCGCAACACTCTGGACACCCTTAAGAAGGCCCAGAAAGACGGTCTGCCCGAGGATGCCGAGAAGGATGCCGAGGAGAAACTCCAGAAACTGCATGACAAGTATATAAAGAAGGCCGATGAACTCTTTGCCGAGAAGGAGAAAGAGATCATGACCGTTTAATTGTTTTGATGCGCGGACTGGTTATTCGTAATACCGGCAGCAGTTATCTGGTCCGGACCGATGACGGGCGTGATCAGGAATGCCGCATAAAGGGTACATTCCGCATCAAAGGCATAAAAAGCACCAATCCCGTAGCCGTAGGTGACTACGTGGAGTTTGCTCCGGCACGTGAGGGCGAGCCGGCATACATTACAAACATAGAGGAACGCAGGAATTATATCATCCGGCGTTCCTCTAATCTTTCCAAGCAGTCGCATATTCTGGCCTGTAATCTGGACCAGTGCCTGTTGGTGGTGACTGTAAATCATCCCGTTACATCGACCGTATTCATAGACAGGTTCCTGGCATCGGCCTGGGCTTACCGCGTGCCCGTGGTGCTGGTGTTCAACAAGTCCGATCTGATAGGTGCCGATGACAGGGCGCAGGCGCAGGAACTGCTGTCCCTGTATGCCGGGATAGGATACAGTTGTGTGGAGTGCGATGCTCTGCACGGCGACGGGGTGGACGATGTGCGTGCCCTGCTCAAGGATAAGGTCTCTCTGATTGCAGGTAACTCAGGGGTGGGCAAGAGCACGCTTGTAAACCGTATAATCCCCAATCTTAATCAGCGTACGGGTGAGATATCCGAGAAACATGACACCGGTATGCACACCACTACATTCTCCGAGATGTTTCCGTTGCCTGAGGGAGGATGGATAATAGACACTCCGGGCATAAAGGGATTCGGCACATTCGATATGGAGCATGAGGAGATAAGCCACTACTTCCCCGAGATTTTCAAGTACTCGGCCGATTGCCGTTACGGCAACTGCATGCACACCACCGAGCCCGACTGCGCCGTAAAACGCGCGGTGGAAACGGGTCAGATCCACCTTTCCCGATACACCAGTTACCTGAGCATGCTGGAAGATGAGGAAGAGGGTAAATACCGCAAAGAATTCTAACGTTTTTTCTTAAAGAAATCCTGAACTATCCCGGCGCACTCATCGGCCAGGATGCCGGATAATACCTCCGTTTTGGGATGGAGTGCATCCGGAGCAAAGAGTGTGTAGCCGCGTTTGGGGTCCGATGCTCCATAAACCAGACGCTGCAACTGGGACCAGCCAATTGCCCCTGCACACATAACGCAAGGCTCAAGTGTAACGTATAGGGTGCATTGGTCCAGATATTTTCCTCCCAGATATGAGGCGGCGGCTGTGATTGCCTGCATCTCGGCATGCGCGGTGACATCGGTCAGGGTCTCGGTAAGGTTATGTGCCCGGGCAATTACCATCCCCTTGCACACCACTACTGCACCTACAGGAATCTCATCCTGGGCGGCGGCTGCGGCGGCCTCCTGGAGCGCCATCTTCATGAACTTTATGTCAAGTTCCTGCTGTGTCATCGGCGCATCTCCTGCTCGTTGAAAAGAGTAGGATAATCCTGATCCAGGTTTTTGATAATGAATGTCATCAGAGTCTCGCGCATCCAGCGGCTGCGGTTGCGGATCTTGTACTTACGCAGATAATTCTCAATCATCTGCCTTTCATCGGGATTGACCAGAAAGCTGTAGCGCTCCTTTCTTGTTTGGGTACCCTTTTTCTCCATATGCGGCACGAAATCGGTACGAAGATATTAAAATAACTCAACAAACTGACTACTTTTGCACTATAAAGACTGACATTCATGGCAAAACACCTTATTCTGGGGCATGAAGGCGAGGATATTGCCGCCCGGTATCTTGAGGAGCACGGTTACACCGTTCTGGACCGCAACTGGAGAAGCGGCCACAAGGAGTTGGACCTGATAGTGACAAAAGACTCTGTGCTTGTGTTTGTTGAGGTAAAGACACGTACCAGCACGGATTACGGTGACCCGTGGTCATTTGTCGATGACAAGAAGATAAGGCGAACAGTAAACGCGGCCGATGCTTACATCCGATACAACCGTACGGATATGGATGTCAGATTTGATATAGTGTCCATCAGCATTGAGGATGGGGATTTTAAGATTGAACATATTAAAGAGGCGTTCTTTCCGCCTTTGGAATGATGAGTAAGATAAAGTGGCACAGAAGCGACAGCATAGGTTCCACAAACACCTATCTGCGTGAACTTAAAGGGGGAGACCCTGAATATGATTATGAGGTTGCAGTGGCCGATTTCCAGACGGCCGGTCGCGGACAGAAGGGCAACACCTGGGAGTCTGAACAGGGCAAGAACCTGCTGTTCAGTATCCTGGCACATCCCAAGGGGATAAAGGTCCAGGAGCAGTTCTATATATCCGAGGCTATTGCGCTTGCTGTATCGGACGCCGTGATTGCAGCAGCGGGACCTGAGTATGCCGCCGGTTTCTCAGTCAAATGGTCCAATGACATATATTATAAGGATTATAAGATGGCCGGCATCCTGATAGAGAATACCCTGCAGGGCAGCTCAATCCTGGACACTGTTGTGGGCGTGGGCCTGGATGTGAATCAGGAGGTATTTGTGAGCGATGCTCCCAACCCCATATCACTCAAGAACATAACCGGCCGTGATTACGACCGTGATGCCTTGCTGAACGATATCATAGAACGCTTTATAAGTTATATGGAGCGCTCATCGGACCGGGATAGAACAGAGGTTGACCGCCTTTACCGCAGCCGTCTGTACCGCCGCGAAGGGTACCATAAGTTCCGTGATGCAGCGGGTGAGTTTGAGGCCTGCATAGAGGGTATCCGTCCCGACGGTTGCCTGATGCTCCAAACCCGCAGCGATGAGCATCGGACCTATGAATTCAAGCAGGTTCAGTTTATCCTGAACTAAAAATAGTACAAAAGGGGTCTGTCCCCTTTTGTATCATTTTGCTGAAATGATTAGATTTGCAAAAAATATTAGATATGGCAAGGTTTAAAAGGATATTGCTCAAACTCAGCGGCGAGAGCCTGATGGGTGAGCAGAAGTACGGAATAGACGAGAAGCGTCTGGGTGAGTATGCACAGCAGATCAAGGAGATACATGATATGGGTGTGCAGATAGGCATAGTGATTGGCGGCGGTAACATATTCCGCGGTCTCAAGGGCGCCGGCAAGGGTTTTGACCGCGTTAAGGGTGACCAGATGGGTATGCTGGCAACCGTAATCAACGGCCTGGGACTGAGTTCTGCCCTTACATCAATTGACTGCCCCAACAAGGTTCTCACCGCCATCCGTATGGAACCCATTGGTGAGCTCTACAGCAAGTGGAAGGCCATCGATGCAATGGAACAGGGCCAGGTGGCCATCCTGGTAGGCGGTACCGGCAATCCTTATTTTACAACCGATACCGGTTCATCACTGCGCGGCATAGAGATTGAGGCCGATGTAATGCTCAAGGGTACCCGCGTGGACGGTGTCTATACGGCCGATCCCGAGAAGGACCCCACCGCCACCAAGTTTGATGAGATAACATTCGACGAGATTTACAACCGCAACCTCAAGGTAATGGACCTGACCGCCACTACAATGTGTAAGGAGAACGGCCTGTCCATTTACGTATTCAACATGGATATTCCCGGCAACCTTAAGAAGGTGATAGCGGGTGAATCGATAGGCACGCTGGTTCACAAGTAAAAGAAGAGGGAGCTCATCGGGCTCCCTTCTTTATTTCTTTACCTCCTCAAAATCCACGTACTCGCCATCTGAGTCTGAAAGGACTTTCTTTTTGGCGCGAGTGCGCTTGCGGACGGTCTGTTGTCCCTCGTTATCCTGTTTCTGATCGCGGCCTACCAGTCTACGGAAGAAGCGTACTATGGCATTGAGGAACGTAGCCAGGAGGTCACGCGCAAAAGTAAGTACCGCAAGCAGTACAAACAGCAGGACGATTATTATGATTGAGAAAAGTATAAGCATGAATTACGTTTTCTAGATAGACGGCAAAAAGTTTGCCTTGTTAAATCAGTGCTGACCTTTTGTCAGAACTGACAGTATTATATACCAGCCAATGACAGCGGCCAGACCTCTTTCACGCAGAAGAACCAGTATCACAACCGATACGATAAGGAATATGAACCTGATCTTGTTATCGGCCCACTTGAGGTTCTTGAACTTGAGCGAGAACATGGGTATCTCACTTACCATCAGGCCTGCAAACAGCAGTACCAGAGCACCAATTATCCATTTGGCACCGGGGACGGAGTTGAGGTCCATCTGGAACAGGCCGCACCAGAACAGGGCGTTGGCGGGAACTGCCAGACCCAGGAATGACGATGTCTGACGCTCATCGGTGTTGAACTTGGCCAGACGCAGGGCGGCAAATGCCACCAGCACCAGACCTATGTAGGGATAAACGGTTGATTCGGGGCATAACTCACGCAGTGTCATGATGCAGAGCATGGCGGGAGCAAGTCCGAACGTGACAAGGTCTGCCAGAGAGTCCAGTTCCTTGCCTATAGGCGAGTATGCCTTGAGAAGTCTGGCGGAAAGGCCGTCACAGAAATCAAACAACGCGCCTGCCACTACCCAATGCAGGGCACGCCAGGCATCGGCGTGGAAAGCGGCCATAACGGCCATGCAACCCGAAAGGAGGTTGCAGCAGGTAATGGTATTGGGGATATGTTTTGTAATGCTGTTTGCCATTGTCATGATAATTTTGCCAGGATTGAGATATCGGCTGTTACCTTCTGGTTTACTTTTACGCATACCAGAGTGTCTACCGGCAGATAAACATCAACTCTGGAGCCGAATTTGATGAATCCCATGTGGGTGTCAATCTGTGCCTCGTCGTCCGGCTTGCAGTATGTCACTACTCTGCGGGCCATTGCGCCGGCTATCTGACGGAGCATGATCTCCTTGCCGTCAGGGGTCTTGATGACTACCAGTGAGCGCTCGTTCTCCGTGCTGGCCTTGGGCTTGAATGCAGCATGGAATGTGCCGTCCTGATGCTCCACCTTGGTGACGGTTCCGTTTATGGGGAACCAGTTGGCGTGAACGCTCCATACACTCATGAATATGGACACCATAAGGCGACGGTCATTGAAATAATCGGTCTCATCAACCTCCTCAATAGTCACTATCGTGCCATCGGCGGGACATACCACTACCTTCTCCCTGTCATCGCTGGGGAAATGTCTTACGGGATTCCTGAAAAAGTTCAGAAAAAAGCAGACAAACAGAAGAGTGACGGCAAGTGCTGCGTATGACCACCATCCGCAGATGGAAGGAACTAGAAACAGCGGCAGGTTAATGACGAAGAATAGTATTGCCACAATTGTAAGTGTGGTCTTTCCTTCGGGATTGATCGCGGTATGTTTTCCGTTGTTCTGGGCCATGTCCTTGTTATTCTATTGATAGGCAAAGATAGAATAAAAAGATAAATAATGGCATACTTATTGTATTGTATTTTGCTGTGGGACATTTGTGGCCGACATGACGGGTTATTGTTGAAAACTTTGAGCCTGCCTCACTTGCCTCTGTCTCCAAATGAAAGTAACTTTAAAAACTTTTTCAGCCTTACGGTATTATGCAGGAATTTGTTCATCTCCATGTCCATACGCAGTACTCTCTGCTGGATGGCCAGACCAACATCAAGAAGTTGGTTGACAAGGCCATAGCTGACGGTATGCGCGGCGTTGCCGTTACAGATCACGGCAACATGATGGGTATTAAGGAGTTCAAGAACTACTGCGACAAGGTCAATGACAAACTTGGGGAGGAGGGCAAGCACTTTAAGCCGATAATAGGCTGTGAGGTATATGTGGCACCCCGCCACAAGGAGCAGCGTGACAGCAAGGAATTGGACGGCGCCAACTACCACCTCATACTGCTGGCCAAGAACGAAAAGGGTTACCATAACCTGATAAAGATAGTGTCACGTGCCTGGATGGACGGATTCTATTCTCATCCCCGTACCGATAAATATGACCTGGAAAAGTATCACGAGGGTATAATATGCTGCTCGGCCTGTCTGGGCGGTGAGGTGCCCAAACTGATAACGGCCGGCCGTATAGATGAGGCCGAGAAGGTGATAGAGTGGTTCCATAACCTGTTTGGTGAGGATTATTACCTGGAACTGCAGCGTCACAAGGCCACCGTACCCAATGCCAATCATGAGGCGTTCCCTCTGCAGCAGAACGTAAACAAGCATCTCATCGAGATGTCGCGCAAGCATGGCATCAAACTGGTCTGCACCAACGATGTCCATTTCCTTGATGAGGAGAATGCCGATGCCCACGAACTGCTGATATGCCTCTCTACCGGACGCACGCCCGATGATCCCAACCTGATGCGTTACTCCAAGCAGGAGTGGTTCAAGACCACAGAGGAGATGAACCGTCTGTTTGAGGATGTGCCCGAGGCGCTTGCCGGAACTGTGGAGATCCTGGATAAGGTTGAGGAGTACTCCATCAACCACCCGCCCATCATGCCTAACTTTGAGATTCCGGTTGAGTTCGGAACCGAGGATGAGTACCGTCAGCGTCTTACTGAGGAGGATCTGTTCAAGGAGTTCACCTGCAACGAGCATGGCGAGACTGTCATGTCCAAGGAGGATGCCGACAAGAAGATCAAGAAACTGGGCGGGTATGACAAACTGTACCGTATCAAACTGGAGGCCGATTACCTGGCCGAACTGACATTCAAGGGTGCCAAGGTGCGTTACGGTGACCCCATACCGGACAGCGTGATGGAGCAGCTCAAGTTTGAACTGCACATCATGAAGACCATGGGTTTCCCTGGATATTTCCTTATTGTACAGGACTTTATCAACGCTGCCCGTACGCAGTTGGGAGTATCGGTGGGTCCGGGTCGTGGATCAGCCGCAGGATCGGCCGTGGCTTACTGCCTGGGTATCACGCAGATTGATCCTATCAAGTATGACCTGCTGTTTGAGCGTTTCCTCAACCCGGACCGTATTTCGCTCCCTGATATTGATGTGGACTTTGACGATGACGGTCGAGGACGCGTGCTCCAGTGGGTGACTGAGAAATACGGTAAGGAGAAGGTGGCGCATATCATCACTTACGGCACAATGGCTACCAAGATGGCCATCAAGGATGTGGCACGCGTGCTTGAGGTTCCGCTGGATATATCCAACAACCTCTGTAAGGCTATTCCAGACCGTCTGCCCGACGATGCCAACGGCAAACCGCGCAAGATGAATCTGACCAACGTACTGGAGTGCGTGCCGGAACTGCAGCAGGCTGCCGCATCATCCGATGAGAAACTGCGCAAGACTATCCAGTTTGCCAAGATGCTTGAGGGTAACGTACGCGGAACCGGCGTTCATGCCTGCGGTACAATCATCTGCCGTGATGACGTGACAGACTGGGTGCCTGTATCGTGGGCTACCGATAAGGACACCGGTGACCGTCTGCTGGTAACACAGTATGAGGGCAGTGTGATTGAGGATACCGGTCTTATCAAGATGGACTTCCTGGGTCTTAAGACCCTCTCTATCATAAAGGAGGCCGTAGAAAATATCAAGAACAGTCTGGGTATAGACGTGGATATAGACAATATTCCAATTGATGACCCCAAGACGTTCAAACTCTACTGCGAGGGCCGTACCATCGGAACGTTCCAGTTTGAATCGCCAGGTATGCAGAAATACCTGCGTGAACTGCAGCCGTCAGTGTTTGAGGACCTGATTGCCATGAACGCCCTCTACCGTCCGGGCCCCATGGACTACATACCGGATTTCATTGACCGTAAACTGGGCCGTAAGCCTATTGAGTATGATATTCCCATAATGGACCGCTATCTCAAGGATACCTACGGCATCACGGACTACGAGGCACAGGTCATGCTGCTGTCACGTCTGCTGGCCAACTTCACCCGCGGTGAGAGTGATACCCTGCGTAAGGCCATGGGTAAGAAACTCAAGGACAAACTGGACCATCTAAAACCTAAGTTCATTGCCGGCGGTCAGGCCAACGGTCATGACCCCAAGGTGCTGGAAAAGATCTGGGCCGACTGGGAGAAGTTTGCATCATACGCGTTCAACAAGTCTCATGCCACCTGTTACTCATGGGTGGCCTACCAGACCGCATATCTTAAGGCCAACTACCCGTCACAGTATATGGCTGCGGTGCTTAGCCGTGCCGGTGATATCACAGAGGTCACCAAACTAATGGATGAGTGCAAGTCCATGGGCATAAACGTACTCGGGCCCGATGTAAACGAGAGCGTACCCCGATTCGGTGTCAACGCCAAGGGCGATATCCGCTTTGGAATGGCATCGGTCAAGGGAGTGGGCGAGAATGCTGTATCGGCCATTGTAAGTGAGCGTAAGGCCAACGGTCCGTACAAGAGCATATTTGACTTTGTGCAGCGCGTGAACCTGAGCGCCTGCAACCGCAAGAACATTGAGAACCTGGCCATGGCCGGTGCCTTTGACTGCTTCTCCGAGATAAGGCGCGAGCAGTTTGTGCAGCCCTGCGGCAAGAATGAGGTGTTCAGCGATGTGCTGGTACGTTACGGTACCAAGTATCAGACAGACAGGATGGAGTCTCAGTTCTCACTGTTCGGCGATATGGGACATACCGACCTGATAGCAACTCCCTCCATACCCGATGCGCCCGAGTGGCCTCTGCTGGTGCGCCTCAACAAGGAGAAGGAACTGGTGGGCATATACCTGTCGGCCCATCCTCTTGATGAGTTCAGGGTTATCCTGGAGAATGTGTGCAATGTGAGCGTAAGCCAACTGGAGGATAAGACGCCGCTGGTAAACAAGGAGTTGATTATGGGTGGTGTGGTGACCAGCGTACGCAGCGGACATACCAAGAACGGCAAGCCTTACGGCGCAGCCAGGATAGAGGATTTTACCGGATCGGGAGAGATTGTGCTATTTGGTGAGCCGTGGCTCAAATGGTGTAACATGATGAGAGAGGACAATTACCTGTTTATCAAAGCCATGTGCCAGCCCTACAAGTACAATCCCGAGAGGATAGACATGGTAATAAATTCAATAGAACTGCTGCAGGACGTAAAGGATAACGTCATTACCTCCATGACCCTTTCCATGCCGGTTACCGAACTTGACAGGGAGTTTATCAGTGATCTGGATACGCTCACCGGAAAGGAGGGCAAGACCACCCTCAAGTTCATACTGACAGACCTTTCACATCCTGATAACAAGATATCACTCACATCGGGTACCAGAAAGATAACGGTTACCCAGGAACTAATGGATTTTATAAAGAGCAAAGAGATAATCAATTATTCATTTAACCAATAAACATCAGAATTATGGAATTGGAAATCACCAGTCAGAATTTTGAAGAGGTCAAGCAGCAGGGACAGCCCGTGCTGATTGATTTCTGGGCTACATGGTGCGGACCCTGCAAGCGTCTGGGACCCATCATCGAGGAGATTGCAAAAGATTTTGCCGGCAAGGCTATCATTGGCAAGTGCGATATAGAGGAGAACGATGAACTTACTGAGCAGTTCGGTATCATGAACGTTCCTACCGTAGTGTTCTTAAAGGATGGCAAGGAGGTAGACCGCGTAGTCGGCCTGGCCATGAAGAACGTTTATGAGGACAAACTTAAAGCACTCCTCTGATTATGGCACAGGATGAGTTCCTTGAGGATGACCTTGACGATCAGAAGACCGTCGAGTACATTAAGAACACGCTGCCGCAGGACCTGAAGGACAAGTACACTGATGACATCCTCTATTATATGCTGGATGTTATCAATGACTACTTCACCACCAGCGGTGTGCTGGACCAGGAACCCGATGCCGACGGCTGCATTGACATAGACAACGATGCTCTGGTGGCATATATCATCAAGGAGGCCAAGAAAGACAAAATCGGTTCTTTCCCGGCCGATGAGGTTATACTCATTGTCGAGGCTGAAGCCGACTACGTGGATTCCCTGGGGGAATAATCTTACAGAGTAATTGTTCTGGAACCATCACTGTTCTCGGTGATGGTTACTTTTTTTGCGTCAAGCGGAAGGAGTTCCTCTACAAGTTCTGGCCACTCGATAAAGCACAGGGCACCGCTGTAGAAATAGTCCTCGTACCCCAGGTCATAGACCTCCTCAAGTTTCTTGATGCGGTAAAAGTCAAAGTGGTATATGAGTTCGGCAGTAGTCTCTGATCGGTACTCGTTTATGATGGCGAATGTGGGTGAGTTGACCTCATCCTCCACGCCCAGCAGTTTGCACAGGGCCTTTATGAAAGTGGTCTTGCCGGCACCCATCTTGCCGTAGAATGCGAATACGGTATCATCGCCCATGTTTTTTATGAACTCACGTGCTGCATCCTCTATATGGTCCAGATCCTTTATGGTTATGGTCATTTCTTTTTGGGATTAAGGGTTATGAAGGGTATTATCATCTCCTCAAGCGATACGCCTCCGTGCTGGAAGGTCTCCTTGTAGAATGATGCAAAGTTGTTGAAGTTGTTCTGATAGACAAAGTAATCGGCCTCGGTACAGAATATGTATGATGTGCTTACATTGGGTGAGGGCAGGTGGGCCTTCAGGGGCTCGGTTATCTCATAAACGTCCTTGGGGTTGAATCCCAGGTTCTTGCCCAACTTGTAGCGCAGGTTGGTATTGGTGGTGCGGTCACCGGCAATCTTGACTGCGTGGTTTACCATTATGCTGCCGTGATCGGTGGTTATCATCACCTTGCGCCCCGTGGCGGCCATGGAGCGGAACAACTCGCGTACGCTGGAATGGCGGAACCACGACAGTATCAGGCTGCGGTAGGCGGCCTCGTCGTTGGCCAACTCACGCATCATCCTGGAATCGGTCTTGGAGTGTGACAGTATGTCTATGAAATTTACAACCACTACGTTCAGGTCATTCTGCAGCAGGTTGTTGAACTGGCTCATTAGTTTATCGGCCGATGCGGAGTCGTTAACCTTGTTGTATGAGAATGTATCCTTGCGACGGTAGCGCTCTATCTGTGTCTTGATAAGCGGCGACTCGTTCAGGTTCTTGCCTTCCTCGGAGTCCTCATCCACCCAAAGGTCGGGGAACATACGGCTTATCTGCTCGGGCATGAGACCGGAGAATATGGCGTTGCGGGAGTATTGGGTGGCGGTGGGCAGGATGCTGTAGTAGAGCTGCTCATCGAAAGTAAAGAGTTCGGCCAACTCCTGGCTCAGTATGCGCCACTGGTCATAGCGGAAGTTGTCCATTACTATGAGAAACAGTTTCTCTCCGTTGTCCAGTGCGGGGAATATGAATTTCTTGAACAGGTCCGGACTCATGACGGGGCTCTTGTCACGGTCTTTCATCCAGTCCATGTAGTTGCGCTTTATGAACTTGCAGAAGGCGGCGTTGGCCTCGGTCTTCTGCATCTTGAGCATGTCGTGCATGGAACTGTCGGCCTCCTTCAGTTCAAGTTCCCAGTAAACCAGTTGACGGTACACCTCTATCCAGTCATCGGCGGTAAAGGAGTCATTTATCTGCATGCTCAGACGACCGAAATTCTGCTGGTAACTGCGGTCTGTCTCGGCGGTCACAATGTCCCGCTTGTGGATATTTTTCTTGAGTGACAGTAATATCTGGTTGGGGTGGACGGGCTTGATAAGGTAATCGGCTATCTTGGAGCCGATGGCCTGGTCCATGATGTTCTCCTCCTCACTCTTGGTGACCATGACTACGGGGATGTTGGGATCAATCTCCTTGATATGCTGAAGGGTCTCCAATCCGCTCATACCGACCATGTGCTCATCCAGAAGCACAAGGTCATACTGGCGCTCGCGGCACATGTCCAGGGCGTCATGGCCGTTGGTTACGGTGTCCACTTCATATCCCTTGTTCTCAAGGAACATGATGTGGGCTCTGAGCAGGTCAATCTCATCGTCTACCCAAAGCAGTGTGCCGTTCTTATTCTCCGTCTTCTCCATCCTGGGCGTATTCTTCAAAGAGTGTGGCTCCGTCTATGTCAAACTCCGGGATGTTGAGGAAATGCTCCTCGTAGAACTCCTGGTAGTCATTGAAACTGAAGTGCTTGAGAAGCGTCTCCAGATTCTTGCGCGTTATCACGACAGCCTTTATTCCACTCAGCTTGCTGGCCATATCCGCATCGTCATACAGATTGCGGCTATAGACGTAAGCCTCGTCAAAGTTAAGAAATTCTCCGACTATCATCATGCCTATACCCTGATCAGTTTCAAAACTGATGTCAAAGTTGCGCATCATGTAGTTGCTGAAATTGAATCTTGCCACCTCAAAGAGCAGTTGGTTCTGGTTGAGCTGGCCTTCGGGATAGGCCAGCACGAATATGAACGGCTCGTAACGCTCGGCGCTGAACTGCGGCACGCTGTCCGGGTTCTCATCGGCCGCGGGGCCGTTACGGCGGTCCCAGATGGAACTGAATGATGTGGATTGCAGAATCCTTCCGTTCTGGATGCCCTGTGCTATCAGACCGGCCAGTTCACTTATCTCGTTCTGCGGATAACGGGTCACTATCTCCTTGAGTTTGATCAGGAATGTATCGGTCTGGCCCTCCTGCAGGTCTATGGCTGCGTCCAGGAACATGAACTTGGCGCGGTGCTGGCCTTTGGGATATTTGTTAGCCGATATGAGGCTGTTGTTCCTTACCGTGTACTTGTCACCTTCACGGAATGCGGCATAGGTGGCTACGTAGATTGAATCCTCGCGGTGCTTGCCGTATCGGGCGTTGTCTATGTAGTCGGAGTCACATATCATGACCGTGTAATCACTCTCGGGGTATAGTCTCTGCATACGGCTGCGGCAACTGTCGGCCATATCGTTGCGGCCCCATAGCGAGTACATCAGATAGAGGTTGTACATGGCCTCGTCGGCCTCATCGGATTGGGGGTAATCGGTTACTATGCGGGTTAATGACGTCTCGGCGTCGGGGTATTCGGTCAGGCGGTCCTTGTATATGATGCCCTGCTCCAGGAGAGCCTCTGATATGAGCCTGTCGGATTTCTGCCTGTCCTCATCGGAGTAGGGTATCTGCTGGATGTAATACTCACGCTTGTAGGGGTCTGTCTCCTGCGGCACTGTGCCGAGGCTGTCAACTATGATGTCCGGCAGGGTGTCCGGTTCTGCGTCCAAGGGGCCCGATATGCCTGCATCGGCCAACTGACCGGCAGGAGCCAGCGTGCTTTTGTTGGACCTGCGCCAGTTATCCTCCAGTTTACGGTCTCCCCACTGGCGGCTGAACTCTTTCTTTCCGCGGGCTACAGCGTTGGAATTATAGAAATACCATTGGCCGGATGACTGGTCGGAATCATCAGTTATTGACATTTCCGATGCGGCTCCCTTGCGTAAGGCTTCTTTCTCCTGCTGTTTGCGGCGTTCCTCCTCCAGTCGCTCCTGTTCCCTGAGGTCATCTATCACCTTGTCTATGATGGTATAGAGTCTCTCCTCGGGCAGGGTGGAGAGCCATTGCAGACTATCCTGAAGTTGTATGGTGCCGGAACATTCCACCAGGTCCTCCAGCACCTCGGAGCGCAGTTTGACGGTGGCATACTCCTTGTGTGTGGAACCAATCATACCCACTGCCTGCGAGTAGCAGCGTGATGCGTTGGGATAGTCTTTCATGTCCCAGTAGAGATTGGCCATTGTGAGCAGCAGTATTCCTTTCTCGGCCGATGCCTTATCGGTCTTATCGGCACCCTCGTTATAGAGTTTGAGAGCATTGACCGTATCCGAGCGCATTAGGTAGATGTTGCCCATTGCGTAATAGATCTGGTCCAGGTTATCCTTGTTGTTGGGATCCCTCTCCATGCGTCTGAGTTTCTTCATGATCTTGCGCATGCTGCCGGAGTTTGCCAATGTCTCGGTCTGCTGTATGCGGGCATGGAACTCAATGTCATGGGGCGGGCTCATGCGGATCACCTTTCCGAACATACGATAGGCTTCGTCATTGCGGTCTGTCACCTTGTAGAGTTGTGCCAGGAGGTATCTTTCACGTATGCGCTGTATCTTGCTCACTCCCTTGCGGCCGATGGCTTCCTCAAGGGGCGGTATGCTCTCCTCAAACCTTTCCTGATTAAGCAGATGTGATGCCAGGCGGGTCTGGTAATCCAGATGACGGGCCACACCGGTCCTGGTCTCTGCGGAGCGTTGGAACAGTTCGTCGGCTTCATAGTACCAGCCCAACTCGGAGTAACACTGGGCCGTCTTGTATTGTGCCTCGGCCACTATCTCAGGCTCATCAAAATAGAGTTTGGCTATGTATGTGTAGGTGCTGGCGGCTTCTATGAAATCTCCTTTCTGGCGTTGGGCATCGGCCATAAGGAACCAGGCATGCCACAGGAACGGGTTATACTCATTCTTGCTCTGGAACGCTTTTTCCGATTCGGTAGGGGTGCCTTTCTTTTTCTGGGGCTTGGCGGTGATGGAGTGGAGTTTGATGCCTTTCTTGGCCTTGTCTATTGCCGTGTTGAAATCCGATGTACCTACAGAATACATTTTTTCATCACTGACAGGATAGAGGTCAAGTATCTCCAGGAGATTGTCTTTTTTTGCTCTTTCCTGGGCCTCATAGCCTCTGCGGTATGCTTCGGAGCCGTTGAAATAGACGTTGTATTTTGTAACCAGCGCCTGATAGGATCGTGAGGCGGCGGTGTTGCGGGATGTGGAACAGCCGGTCACCACTGCAATCAGCGGTAACAGCAATAAGAAAACGGCTGTCCTGGTCCTTGTCATCTCATTATACTTCGTTCATCATGGAGTAGCACTCCTCCTTGAGTTCATCGGGCAGTTCTATGTCACGTGCCTGCAGACACTCCATCCACTCCCGGACCTCGTCCTGCCGCATGGTGTAGAGTACATATCGGAACTCCTCCACCTCCTGGTCTGTATACTGGTCCGGCTTGCGTCCGCTGAACCTGTCCAGTTCCTCGTCGTCAAAATACTGTGCACTGCGTAACCGCGCCTCGACCAGTTTCTGTTTCTCGCATACGGCATGTTTGCCGCAGCACTCACCGGCCGGTATGACGGGTTCGGGCTGCTCCGTAGGATCCTGACTCAACTTGCGTGTCCTGTTAAACCTTTCAAGCCGGTACAGAATTATAAGCAACACCAGAACTACTGCACAGATATAGTATATCATACTGTTATAACGAAATACTTGATGCTAAATTGCGAAAGTACAAAATCAAATTAAAAAACGAGGACGATTCCTCGTTCTCGTTTTTTCTTTCCAGTCGAAAAATCAAATTAAAAAACGAGGACGATTCCTCGTTCTCGTTTTTTTAACCAGTCGGGGTGACTGGATTCGAACCAGCGACCACACGCCCCCCAGACGCGTACTCTAAACCGGGCTGAGCTACACCCCGCTGAGTTTGTCAGGCCTAACGGCTTTCAAAACCGGCGCAAAGGTATTTCTTTTTTATGATATTATCCAACAAATCCCCAAAATTATTTTGAAGATTTCTTAATCTCTTTAACCTTGGCTTTTACCGGAGCCTTTTGGGCGGTGCTGTTTATTATTGCGGGAAGCAGCATGAAACTCTCCAACGGCTTGGCCTCGGTAAATCCCATGGGGACCGTATGGCCGTTCTCATTGTATTCAAAGCCGACATAATACCTGGCATACGGATTAAGACGGTCTGTGGGGAATACGGTTGTTATGGAGTATTTCTTGCCGGGTTTGAACTTGGCTTTCCTGGCTGCCAGGACCTGTACGCTGTGTTCGCGCTCCACAATCCTGAGATAGACGGGGCCTGTATATACGCTGTCACCTTCATTGACCACCTCAAATGTCACATAGCCTTCATCGCCTACATGGAGGCCTTCCATTCCCAATATGGGATCGCTGCACATCTTAAGGTTTTTCCCGAAACGTGGGAAACTGACGAACTGGGCATCGGCCGTGACTGCTATCATTGCGGTCAGCAGGACAAATAATATCTTTCTCATAAGCATAACAGACGGATAGTTCAATATCAAAGATATTGCAAAGATTTGCAATTGTCAATAGGAAAGAGTTTTTTTTAGCCTTCACGGCAGAAATCCAGCATCTCCAGGAACAGTTGTGCGGTCACGGTACGGGGGCACAGAGTTCCGTCCGGTCCTGGGAGCCATGCGTTTGTCTGTTCCTCTCCTCCTAGGCATTCCGCCTTAAGCATATCATACCATTTGCAGTCAAGTATCACGGGTCCGAACTGTTCGCGGACCGAATACTGGACACTTCTGAGTACTGAGGAATCCAGGCTGCACAGGGCGAATCCCAGATATGATGCGCCAACAGTGCCCCATGCCAAAGCGGCTCCGTCACTGTAGCAAAGGCCGTGTTCCGATGCAGCCTTACTGAATGCACGTCCAAGTACCGGTGCAAATTCTGTTTTGTCCATCGATTGCAAAAATAATATAAATGAGGTGAGTATGTGTCTTTCCGGATTAAACCATTTTCCAACTCCTACGTCAAAAGCATACATTCAGCGCTTATGAAAAAAGCTTTTCTGTTACTGACCTTATTCTCAATACTCATTCCGTCGGTATGCGCCGCACAGAAGAATGACTCCAAGGAGAAGTCCAAACTGGACGGTAAAGTCTCTGTAAATGCCCATATAATTGACGGTTCCACTACGGAGAATATGCCTCAGGTAACGGTACAGTTGTTTCAGTTGCCCGATACGACCTTCCTGTTCGGAACAGTAACCGACAACGAGGGTTGGTTCAATATAAAGAAGGTGCCGGTGGGAGAGTTCCTGCTGCGCTATTCTTTTATGGGTTATTCATCTCAGGAGTTCAGTTTCAAGACTGTCAAGGAGGACAGGGAGCGTGCCTTAGGCGTGTTTAAGATGTATGAGCAGAGCATCATGCTGACCGAGGCCGTGATTGAGGAAGCCTTGCCACCCACACAGGTGGTTGACGATACCCTGATGTATAATGTAAGCGCTTTTCGTGTACCGGAGGGATCGGTTCTGGAGGAACTTATAAAGCGTCTTCCGGGCGTTGAGGTTGATGAGAACGGCGGTATCACCGTTAACGGACGCAGGGTATCACGCATTCTGGTGGACGGACAGGAGTACTTTGGCAATGACCAGCAGATGGCCACAAAGAACCTGCCGGTAAACATAATCCGCCGTATCAAGACATACCAGCGCCAGAGTGACCTGGCACGTATAACCGGTATAGATGACGGTGAGGAGGAGACGGTTATGGACCTGGAGATAAAACCCAACATGCGTAACGGCTGGCTTCATAACATAGACGGCGGTATAGGAAAGCCGGTGGGAAAGAATGATTACGGCGAATGGATCAAATACCTCTATTCGGGCCGATACACGCTCAACCGCTTCCAGGCCAACACACAGTTCTCGGTCAATGCCAATACCCAGAACTCGGGTCGCGGCAACGGCGTGAGTTACAACCATCAGTTGGGTGTGAACTTCTCCAAGAACATAGGTGAGCCTTATCCGCGTCGCCGTAACGAATTCCCGTTGGTGATAGGAGGTAATATAAGGTATAACGGTTCAACTTCACGCTCTCTGAGCGAGTCGGAATCAGAGACCTTTACCACTCAGTATCAGTCGGCGTCTTTCCGTAACAACCGTTCTAACAGCAACAGCGGCAACAACAGCGTAAACGGTGAGTTCCGCATGGAGTGGATGCCCGATTCGTCACTCAATATCATATTCCGACCCAGTTTCCAGATAAGCCGTAACCACAGCAATTCCAACAGCGGATCAGTTACGTTCAATACCGATCCTTACGAGGCTACCGATATGACCGACATACTGGATGAGTACCGTAGCCTGGGAACCGATATGATGGATTCGATAGGCGTTAACTCACAGACCAGTTACAATCACAGCAAGACGGGTAACAATCAGTTGGGCGGTGAGTTCCAGTTCAACAAGAGATTCAACGACCAGGGTCGTAACTTTACCGTGCGCTTTACATTCAACAGCACCAAGGGTACAAACGACAGTTATTCATATTCGGATCAGGTTTACTATCAGGATCACAGACGTGATACCACTATGAACCGATACAACGTAAGTCCTACCGATAACAGCAGCTGGTCAGGACGTATCATGTGGAGTGAGCCTATTGATTCGGGCCGCGGTAACCTGCAGTTTAGTTACCAGGTTCAGGTAAACAACCGTAACCAGAACAGGGAGACCTACGTTCTTTGGGGAGACGGTTTTGATGACTGGTATCAGACATGGAGCCTGCCCGACAGTCTTAACCGGTTCCGTGATGACAGGTTGAGCCGTTCTGCAACCAATGTGTCCCGTAACCATACGCTGACATTGCAGTTCCGTTACAACTTTGAGAAATCAAATATCAATATAGGTGTCAATTTTATGCCTCAGTATACAGGAATGGACAACTTCCAGTATATGGGTAAGATAATTGGCGATACATCGAGAGTGGTCTATAACTGGAGCCCCTCGCTCAACTACCGTTACAGGTTTGATCGCCAGAAGAGTGTTCAGGTTACACTGCGTACCAACACCAGTCAGCCCAGCATGGAGGATATGATGGATATTACCGATGACAGTAACCCCATGAATATCCGCAAGGGTAATCCCGGATTGCTACCGACACTGCGTAACAACTTTGAAATCAGTTATCAGAACTATATCACCGAGACCCAGAAGACAATCAACATAAGACTGTCTCTTGAGAACTCGCTCAGGAATATTTCACAAAAGACTGATTATGACCCGTCAACAGGTATATCCGTAACCCAGCCGCAGAACATGGACGGATTCTGGACCAACTGGAGCACATCGGGCAACCTGACTTACAACCAGACCATACCCAATACCAAATGGCGTTACAATGCCAGTGCCAACGGCTCGTTCCGCCATCAGGAGAGTTATATGAGAACTGGTAGTATAGGCCAGTTCAATCCCGGAGCAGGAACCGGCGGCAGTGCCGTACTGAGTGCCACCAATACCATATCGGCCGGTGAGAACGGATCGGTCACTTACCGTAACCAATGGCTGGAGGTAACTGCAAACGGACGTTTTACTTATAACCACTCCGAGAATAACCAGCGTCAGAACCAGAACATGGATACATACACGTTCAGTTACGGAGGCCGCGCCAATGCCCGTCTGCCCTGGCGTAATCTGAACTTTGGAACAGACATCACCATGCAGAGCCGACGCGGTTACAGCGGGTCTTTTAACCGCAATGACCTTATCTGGAACGCCAACGCATCGTTCAGTTTCCTTAAGGGTAACGCCGGTACACTGCAGATTCAGTACTACGATATCCTGAATGATGAATCAAATGTAACCCGTTCAGTTTCTACAACGGGCCGTACCGATACCAAAAACAATAATATCCACAGTTACATCATGGTACACTTCATACTGCGTGCCAATGTATTCGGAACCCGTGCTGCACGTAGGGAAATGCGTCAGGAGACCAGAGCTATGATGGGTGGCGGCGGATTCGGCGGCGGATTCGGCGGCGGTATGGGTGGCGGAATGCGCGGCGGTGGAAGGCCTTGATTATTTGAAGAAAGAGAAGTGTACTGAACCGTACACCTTCATATCGGTGAAGCGAGGATGATCCTTAAAGTCATTCTTGCTTCCGTGTTCTAATACGAATATGCCGTCGGGAGCAAGCAGGTTTCCATCAAGAATCAGATCCGGTATCTCTGCGAGGTTCTCCAACTGATATGGAGGATCTGCAAATATGAAATCAAACTGAGTGCTGCAGCCGGCAATGTATTTGAATACGTCTCCTTTTATAGGCAGACATTTGTCAGTCTTTACAGTATCCATCACTTTGCGGATAAAGGCGTGATGGGCAGGATCTTTCTCAACGCTTACCACTTGTGAGCATCCCCTTGAAACCAATTCTATGCTTATGCTGCCGGTGCCGGAGAACAGGTCAAGTGCAATGGCCCCCTCCAGATCCATCCTGTTTGCCAGGATGTTGAAGAGACTCTCTTTGGCAAAATCAGTGGTGGGACGTGCACTGAATGTTCTAGGCACGTCCCACCTTCTGTGTTTGTATATTCCGCTTATTACGCGCAAGGTATTACTCCCAGTTACCGGAGTTGTTATCAACCTTCATACCACGGTAGCGGCCACGGTCATCGCAGTCCTCAAGGAGGTTGATTATCTCCTGTTTGTCAAGTCCTCCGTTCTCACTGTTTGCTCCCAGATAGTCTACAAAGAGTGTCTTGGCCTCAAATCCGTGTGTTATCACACCGGCCTTGGAGGTATCGGATGAGATTGTAAGTTCAAACTCCTTTCCGTTGCTGAAAGGTACATAGCGCAGTGAGTCCGGATTGATACGGCCCTTGTAGAGAGAATCGTAAAGGCTTACGAATTCTGTCTCACGGCTAAAGAGGAACTTCTTGGTTCCGTCCTCAAGAATTTCAATGAAACCTTCTTTTGCTGCTTTCTCCCACAGGGTGTCAGCCTCAATCTGTTTCTGCTTGGCTTTACGGCCTGTCAGTGTTGCTGCCTCCTTCTCAGCGGTCTGTGCCTTTGCGTAAAGGGTAAGAACCTTGTTCTCTGTCCAGTTGTTCTCCAACTGGTCATCTGTAAGTTCACCTATCTTCTTGGTGATAGGCAACTGGCCGGTTCTGATGAAAGCTGCGAGAGAATCAAAGTTGTCGCAGTAACCGTCATGCTGATAGTTGTATTCAGTCTGAGCAGCCTTGATATCCATAAGTCTCTGAATGACTGCCTTGTCACGGATCTTCTTCTCGTTAGTGAATTTGATAGGATTCATGATACTACCATATACAACGTATACGAGTGCTAAAATGCAGATTGAAAGAAGAATGTTGACGACTTTTTTCATATTGGGATGTTTTTTTTATTTTCGCATCGCAAAAATAGAACATTTATCCGTATTAAATAATAAAACAACATTTTTTTGCTTTTCGGGAGCAATGATTGACCCTCTATTTCAGGATATTGCCGCACATTTTCCGTTTCAGCCCACTTCCGAGCAGGCTGTAGCCATGAACCGTCTGGCAATGTTCGTGAATAATCCCGCTCCCCGTCAGGCGTTCCTGCTCAAGGGTTATGCAGGTACCGGCAAGACAGCCATAATAAGTTCGCTGGTCAGGACCTTGGTAAGTCGTCGCATGAGGGTGGTGCTGATGGCTCCGACAGGGCGTGCGGCTAAGGTTTTCTCAAATACATCGGGCTTTCCCGCATGTACTATCCACAAGAAGATATACCGTCAGAAATCCATACTTGATGCGGGCAGTTTCCAACTGGACCGCAACCTTCACGAGCATACCCTATTCCTGGTTGATGAGGCCTCAATGATATCAAACGAGGGCCTTTCGGGGAGTTCTTTCGGAACAGGACGTCTTCTGGATGACCTTGTACAGTACGTTTACTCCGGAAAGGACTGCCGGCTTCTGATGCTGGGCGATCAGGCTCAGTTGCCGCCTGTGGGAGAGCATGAGAGTCCGGGGTTGCAGGCAGAGGTGATGTCAGCATACGGCCTGGAAGTATCGGAATTCTGCCTTGAGAACGTGATGCGTCAGATGCATGAATCCGGTATACTTTACAACGCCACGGCACTCAGGGATTTTGCCCGTGGGCTGGGTTCGCAGGACGGATTCCGTTTCAGGCTGGAAGGATTCAGCGATGTTGTAAAGATTTCGGGCAGTGACCTGATAGAAACTCTGAGCGGTTGTTACAGCCGCGACGGTGTGGATGAGACTATGGTGTTATGCCGCTCAAACAAGCGTGCCAACATTTACAATAACGGAATACGCAGTCAGATACTGGACTGGGAGGATGAACTCAACCGCGGTGACAGTGTGATGATTGTCAAAAACAATTACTATTGGACAGAGAAACTTGTGGCCGATGAGGGGGCCGATTCGTACGCCAACCTGCCTTCGTTCATTGCCAACGGTGACATAGCCGTGATACGACGAGTGCGCCGTATGCGTGAGATGTACGGCTACCGCTTTGAGGATGCGGTGCTCTCTTTCCCTGATTATGATGACCTGGAGATGGATGTCACGCTTCTGCTGGATACCTTGCACAGCGAGTCGCCTTCACTAACCCGTGAGGAGAGTGACCGCCTGTTTAACAGCGTGATGGAGGATTATGCTGAGATTCCGTCCAAGAAGACCAGGATGGAGAAACTTCGTGAGAACCCCCATTTCAACGCCCTCCAGATAAAATATGCCTACGCCGTGACCTGCCACAAGGCTCAGGGCGGCCAATGGAAAAACATCTTCATTGACCAGGGCTACATCCCCGAGGACGGCCGCGACCAGGAATACTACCGCTGGCTCTACACGGCCCTTACCCGTGCCACCCAAACCGTATATCTCGTCAACTGGCCGGAGGATTAGTCTGAATTAAGGATAGGATATAGGGTCTCTGGGAGAATGCCCTCCCACAACAAATTATATCGATTCCGAAACTACTGAACAAGTTCAGCGTTCCAGAATCGATACAATTTGTCGCGGGCCCCTCCCACTGGTCACGCGTGGGTGCGAGACTCCCAGAGACCCTATATCCTATCCTTAATTGATGGCTTTGGTGATGGATTCAACGGCTGAGTGCAGGCCGTCGGGGTTCTTGCCGCCTGCGGTAGCGAAGTGGGGCTGACCGCCTCCACCGCCCTGGATCAGTTTGGCAGCCTCGCGAACCATCTGACCGGCGTTGAAGCGTGATGTCAGGTCATCGCTTACACTGACGGTAAGCATGGGCTTGCCGGCCTCTTCACTACCTATCACTACGATTGTTGAAGCAGGCTGTTCTGCGCGTATGCTGAATACCATATCCTTGACCATTGCGGCAGTACCGGGTAATACGGCACTTATAACCTTGATGCCGTTTATATCTTTGGCCTGGCTTAAGAGTCTCTCCTTGACCTGAGCGGCTTTCTCCTTGAGGAACTCCTCTACCTGTTTCTTGAGTGAGGCGTTCTCATCAATGGCTTTCCTGACGGCGGTTTCAACCGATGAACCGGGCAGGATGGCCTTAAGTGCCAGAATGGTATCCTGTATGCTATAGACCATATCCTCGACAGCCTGACCGGTGATGGCCTCAATACGGCGTACGCCGGCAGCGATTGAACTCTCGGATACTATCTTGAACATGCCGATGCGGCCGGTTGATGAGGCGTGTACGCCACCGCAGAACTCTATTGAGTTGCCGAACTGTACTACGCGGACCTTGTCACCGTACTTCTCACCGAAAAGTGCTATGGCACCCAGTTTTTTGGCCTCCTCTATAGGCAGGTCGCGGTGCTCCTGCAGGGGCAGGTCCATGCGGATCTTCTCATTTACCAGACGCTCTACCTGGCGTAGTTCCTCATCGGTCACTTTCTGGAAGTGAGAGAAGTCAAAGCGCAGGCCGTCGGGGGTAACGAGTGAGCCCTTCTGCTCAACATGTGTTCCCAGAACCTCGCGCAGAGCCTCATCTACCAGATGGGTTGCGGTATGGTTGGCCTCGCAGGCGTGACGCTTGTCAGTATCCACGCAGGCCATCATGGGAGCCTCGGGATGCTGTGGCAGTTTCTTGGTGATATGCACGGGCAGGCCGTTCTCCTTCTTGGTGTCGATTATATCGATTGTCTCAAACTCACTTACAATAACACCCTGGTCACCTACCTGACCGCCCATCTCGGCATAGAACGGAGTCTTGTCCAGGACTATCTGGTAGATAACGCCGCTCTTCTGCTTAACCTCGCGGTAGCGCAGGATAGATGTCTCATATTCGGTGAAGTCATAGCCTACAAACTCGGTCTCACCCTCCTTGAGTACTACCCAGTCACCGTTCTCAACGGCGGCGGCGTTGCGGGCGCGGGCCTTCTGCTTGCCCATCTCCTCATTGAACTCGTCAATGTTGGCGCTCATGCCGTTCTCACGCAGTATGAGTTCGGTGAGGTCAAGCGGGAATCCGTAGGTATCGTAGAGTGTGAATGCATTAACACCGCTTATCTCTGTCTTGCCGGCGGCCTTGGTATCGGCCATAACCTTGTCAAGCAGTTTGATACCGGTGTCAAGGGTGCGCAGGAATGACTCCTCCTCCTCGATGATTACCTTTTCTATGAGTGTCTTCTGAGCGTTCAACTCGGGATATGCGTCACCCATGTTGTCAATCAGCACGGGCAGCAGTTTGTAGAGGAATGCCTCCTTCTGGCCCAGGAATGTGTAGGCGTAACGTACTGCACGGCGCAGGATACGGCGGATTACGTAACCGGCCTTGGCGTTTGAAGGCAGCTGGCCGTCGGTGATGCTGAATGCTATGGTGCGGATGTGGTCGGCAACAACGCGCATGGCTATGTCAACCTTTTCATCCTTTCCGTACTCAAGTCCGGTAAGCGCACCTATCTGCTTGATGATGGGCTGGAATACGTCGGTGTCATAGTTGGACTGCTTGCCCTGCAGGGTGCGTACCAGACGCTCAAATCCCATACCGGTGTCTATAACCTTGGCGGGCAGGGGCTCCAGTGAGTGGTCAGCCTTGCGGTTAAACTGCATGAACACCAGGTTCCATATCTCGATTACCTGGGGATGATCCTTGTTTACCAGGTCGCGGCCGGGTACCTTGGCCTTCTCCTCATCGGAGCGTGAATCCATGTGGATCTCACTGCAGGGGCCGCAGGGACCGGTATCGCCCATCTCCCAGAAATTGTCGTGCTTGTTTCCGTTCAGGATATGATCCTTGGGGAGGAACTGCTCCCAGATGGCAGCGGCTTCGTTGTCACGCTCCAGACCCTCCTCCTTGCTGCCCTCAAAGACAGTGGCGTACAGGTTCTTGGGGTCCAGCTTGAGAACATCGACCAGATACTCCCATGCCCAACTGATGGCTTCCTTCTTGAAGTAGTCACCGAAAGACCAGTTGCCCAGCATCTCGAACATGGTGTGGTGATAGGTGTCGTGACCTACCTCCTCCAGGTCGTTGTGCTTACCGCTTACGCGCAGGCACTTCTGAGAGTCTGCCACGCGGCGGCTCTTGGGTGCGCGGTTGCCCAGAATGATATCCTTGAACTGGTTCATTCCGGCGTTGGTGAACATAAGGGTGGGGTCATCCTTGACCACCATTGGGGCTGAAGGGACGATGAGATGTTCCTTGCTCTCAAAGAAACTCTTGAATGATTCGCGGATTTCCTTTGCTGTCATCATATCTTAAATAATTGTATTACAATTTGAGGCGCAAAGTTACTTCTTTTTTTACTATTTTTGCGTGTTGTAATAAGATTATGAGGAAGATTTACTATCAGTATGATCCCAACCGCAGGGTTTACCGAAGGGTGTTCCCCACATTAGGCCAGAGATTCATGTCCTGGGTGTGGAGGTTCCTTTTGTCAGTACTGCTGGGCGGTGTCTTTTTTATAATCTACTGGTTCATCATAAGCACTCCTCAGGTTGAGGACCTTCTTGTAGAGAACAGCCGCCTGCAGTCACAGTACCGCGTGCTGTCACGTAAGGTCGATGACGCCCTGCTGGTGCTTCATGACATAGAGGAGCGTGACGATAATCTCTACCGCGTGCTTCTGGAGGCCGATCCGGTGCCGGACGTGGCCCGTCAGGCAGGTTTTAACGGTACCAACCGATATGCCGAACTCATGGATATGTCTAATGCCGATCTGGTTGTGAATACATCCCAGAAGGTGGACATGCTATCCAAGAAACTTTACATGCAGACCCGTTCGTTCAACGAGGTGGTTGAACTCTCCCGTGAGCAGGAGGAGAAACTGGCCTGTCTGCCCGCCATACAGCCTGTATCCAACAAGGATCTTAAACGTACGGCATCGGGCTACGGTTACCGTAATGACCCCATTTATCACGTGCGCCGTTTCCATCACGGAATGGATTTTGCCTGCGATACCGGAACTCCGGTCTATGCTACGGGTAACGGAAAGGTGGTATATGCCAAGTGGAAATCGGGCTACGGCAATCTGATTGAGATTGATCACGGATACGGTTACAAGACCCGTTATGCACACTTGAGCAAGATCCTGGTCAAGGAGGGACAGAAGGTGGTGCGCAGTGAGGAGATAGCTCTGGCGGGATCGACCGGAAAGAGTACCGGTCCGCATGTTCACTATGAGGTGTGGGTGGGCAACAAGGATGTAAACCCCATCAACTACTACTTCATGGATCTGGATGCCGATCAGTATGAGGAGATGATAGGCATTGCCGAGAATCACGGAAAAGTATTTGACTAAACATAAGGACTATGGCGCTTAACACCAACAAGGTCTTAAAGAAATATTACTCCATAAAGGAGGTGTCAGAGATGCTGGAAATCCCTGAGAGCACCCTGCGCTATTGGGAGAAGGAGTTCAAGGAGATATCACCCAAGAAGAATGCCAAGGGTGTAAGGCATTATACCATCGATGATATAGAGCAGATAAAAAAGGTAAACTTCCTGGTCAAGGAGAAGTCACTTACCATCAAGGGTGCCAAAACCCGTATGAAAGACAAACCGCAGGAGACCACCGATACACATGACGTAGTGGAGCGCCTGAAGAAAGTGCGTGAGGAACTGGTGGCTATCCTTGAGGAACTGGATGCTACTCCTCCTTGCGGACAACCGTTGTGATATTCTTGATTTTCTTGAGTTCTTTCTGAATCTTGTCTACGTCCTTAAGGCTGTGGACCATGACGCTTATGGTGCCTTCAAACAGGCCCTCCTTTGACTCAATCACCAGTTTGTTCATGTTTACGTTCATCTTCTTGGAGATGATTTCCGTAATCTTGCCCAGTGTGCCGATGCTGTCCAGACCCTTCATGTAGATGGTTACGGGGAACAGGCTGTTCTCAATCTGCCACTCGACTGTAAGGATGCGGTTGCCCTTGCCCGATTTTAGTTTGTTGGCTACATCGCACTTGCGCTTGTGGATGGTGATATGGCCGTTCTCATCAACAAAACCCAGAACGGAATCTCCCGGAACAGGATTGCAGCAAGATGCAAAAGTGTACTTGTGCATATCCATATCATTGATGATGAGCGTACTCTTAAGGTCTACTCCACCGGGGTTCTCATCTTGTGGCTTCTTATCCTTGGATGAAGACGATGATGAGAAACTAGACCAGAATCTGCGGTACCAACTGTCGCTCTCACCTTTTATGATATTGCGCTCGGCATCACCCAGAATGATCTTCTTCTGGCCGAGTGCTATCATAAGTTCGTCGCGGCTGTTCATGCCGTGCAGATGGCATATGCGCTCCATCTTGGCCGAATCCACCTCCATCTCCTCTTTCTCAAGGAACTCATGGAAGATGGCCTCACCGAACTTCTGGTTGGCGCGCTCCTCCTTGCGCAGCACCTGCTTTATCTTGCCGCGGGCCTTGGCCGTGGTGGCAAAATCCAGCCACTCGGGGCTGACCTTCTGGCTCTTGGAGGTAAGTATCTCAACCTGGTCACCGCTCTTGAGTTCATAGTTGATGGCCTCAAGTTTATGGTTTACCTTGGCTCCGATGCAGTTGGTGCCCATATAGGTGTGGATGGTGAACGCAAAGTCCAGCACCGTACTTCCCTGCGGCATGGTGCGCAGTTCTCCCTTGGGTGTGAATATGAATATTTCCGATGAGTAGAGATTCAGTTTGATGGTATCCAGGAAGTCCATCGAGTCAGGCTGCGGATCCTCAAGTATCTCCTTGATGGTCTCCAGCCAGTGGGTGAGTTCGGTCTCATCCTCCTCATAAGTGGATCCGTCCTTATACTTCCAGTGGGCCGCGATACCCTGTTCGGCGATATCGTTCATGCGGCGGCTGCGTATCTGTACCTCAACCCACTGTCCGGTCTTGCTCATGAGCGTTACGTGCAGCGCCTGATAGCCGTTGGCCTTGGGGTGGGTAACCCAGTCACGCAGGCGGTCGGGGTGTGACTTGTATATCTTGGTGAGCGCCAGATAAATGTTGAAACATTCGTTCTGCTCCTGCTCCGGTGATGTGGGGTCAAATACAATCCTGACTGCAAGGATGTCATAAACCTCCTCAAATGTCAGGTTGTTCTTGTTCATCTTCTTCCAGATGGAGTAGGGTGACTTGATGCGGCCGAACATATTGTATTTTATGCCCAACTCATCCAGTTTATCCACTATCGGCGATGTAAAGTCCTCATAGATGTTGTTGAGTTCCTCACGTGAGAATGAGAGTTTCTCCTGTATATCACGGTACTCATTGGGATGTTCATACTTGAAACTCAGGTCCTCGAGTTCGGACTTTATCTTGTTGAGTCCCAAGCGGTAGGCCAGGGGGGCATAGATGTAGAGAGTCTCACCTGCAATCTTGTACTGCTTGCGGGGCTGCATACTCTCCAGGGTGCGCATGTTATGCAGGCGGTCGGCTATCTTGATCAGGATGACGCGGATATCGTCATTCATGGTCAGCAGCAGTTTCTTGAAGTTCTCGGCCTGTGCCGATGCCTTGTCGCCGAATATGCCTCCGGCTATCTTGGTCAGTCCGTCAACGATCTGGGCGATCTTGGGACCGAATACGTTCTTGATGTCATCGGTGGTATAGTCTGTATCCTCAACCACGTCATGAAGCAGTGCGGAGCAGATGGATGTGGAGCCCAGCCCGATTTCTGAGCATACTATCTGTGCTACGGCAAGAGGATGCATGATGTAAGGCTCTCCGGAGTGGCGGCGCACACCCTTGTGGGCCTGACGCGCAAACTGGAACGCCTTGGTAATTATCTCCACTTTCTTGCGGTGCTTGGTCTGGAGATAAGAGTCAATAAGATGCTGGAAGGCCTCGTCTATGAGTCTCTCTTCATCGGGCGAAAAAAGATTATCTTCACTCATCCTGCTGTCCTTTTTTATCGGTTATATATTCTCAGGGTCTTGCCGGCCCTGATATTGTCACTCTTAAGGTTGTTCCAGTTCTTGATGTTCTTGACCGATGTGTGATACTTGATGGCTATGTGTCCAAGAGTCTCACCATCCTTGATCTTGTGCGTTATGTAGGTGACGCGGTTCTTCATGTCGTCATCTATGTACGCCAGTTTTGCCTTGCTGAAATACTTGTCCTTGTCATACTCGTAGAGCGAATCGCCGGCCTCTACTACGGGTTTGATATACTGTTGGGGGAGTGTCACCACGCATGTGCGGTAGGCTCCCGGTATGACCTCGGTCAGATACTGCGGGTTGAGTGCCTTAAACTCATCCTGGCTTATCCCGCTATAGTGTATGAGTTGTCCTATGTGCAGGTTCTTCTCTATGTGCAGGGTGTCGGTCTGCGCCGGACGTGCCGATGTCATGGGGCAAATCCCGTGTTCCTTGTAGAAACTCATGGCGTAATTTACGGCGATGAATGCCGGAAGATAGCCGCGGGTCTCACGGGGCAGATAGGGATAGATGTCCCAGAAATCACGTTTGCCGCCTGCACGGGTTATGGCCTTGGTTATGTTGCCCGGTCCGCAGTTGTAGGCCGATATGGCCAGAGACCAGTCACCGAACATATCGTACAGGTCACGCAGATGGCGGGCCGCAGCCTCCGATGACTTGGCAATGTCATAGCGGTCATCGACCAGACTGTTTACCTGAAGCCCGTATTTGTGGCCGGTGCTGTAGATGAACTGCCACATACCTGCCGCTCCCATACGCGAATAGGCTTTGGGCTTGAGGGCCGATTCCACTATCGGCAGATACTTGAGTTCAACCGGGACATCATACTTGATAAGTGCCTCCACGAACTTGTCCTCATAGATCGGCATCATGCCCAGGGCATAGGATATGACCTTGCGGTTACGTCCCATATAGGCGTCTATCGAACTGCGGGTCACGTAGTTGTAAGGCATCTCCACTATGGTGGGCAGACTGCTCAGACGCTGTGCGTACACGGTATCGCTGAACTTGGGATTGACCGAACTCTCCATACACTCCTCGTCATATGAGAGATAATGCTTGGCCATCCAAAGGCCCATGAGGCTGTCCACATCAAACTCCATGCTCTCAGGGAATTCTACTGTAAGGGAGTCTGTGCATATTGCGTCAGTAGTGTCCGGTACGACATCTTGAGCGTTAATGGTATTGAACGCCAACAGCAAACAGCCAACAGCCAATGTCAAATCTCTCACTCTCATCAGAAACTAAGTGCTAAAGAGAATCCCGCAGAGGGGCTTCCCCGGTGGTCAATCATAATATTGGGCTCGACTTTCATGCTAAGGTCGGGAGATATGTCAAAATGAGACAACTCGGCATCCACGTAAGCATCTATGGCGGCCACTATGTACATGCCGGCAAATGCGAATATACTCAGGTCGCGATAACGGCGGTATTTGTTCTTGCGCTGTTTGAACACATCCTTAAGCCAATCCTCCATACTGGTGTCTATCTCATAGTGCGGAGGCAGAAAGTCCTCATAGCTTTTGGTGTTGGGGTCATCGTCCATGATGTCAACATATGCGTTCTGATAGTCCATGTATGTTGACTGGTTCCATGTAAGGGCGTAGATACAACCCACATAGCCTCCGTAGACAATGGGCAGTTTCCACAGTTTGCGGTTGTATATCTGTCCGCCTCCGGGTATCAGAAGCGACATCCAGACGGCCACACGCGGCTCGGGCTCCCAACCTGTGGAGTTCCTCATGTAGCGGTCGGCATATTTCTGTTCCACATCCTTCCAGGTGTTGCGCTTGCGCTTTCCGTCCTGGACCTCATCCTGCATCCTTACCAGATCCGAATCCTGCATTTCATCAAAACTCAGATTACGGACAAAATCCATCTCACGCCGCCATGATGCGGTGTCATTGAGTGAACGGTAGATGCTGTCCATGCGTGCACTGCGCAGGGAATCTTCATGGAATTCATTGCCGAGGCTTACCTGTGACCGGACCGGAAGGGCGGTCATCACCACCAGTATGGCGGGCAGTATTCTCTTTATGAATCCTGACAGGACGGTCATTTCTTCAGACGGTCAAACATTTGCATCAGACGGGCCAGGTCCTCATCATCCTTGAATGATATGCTGATGCTGCCTGAACCCTTGGCATTGCTTTTTACCTTGACCGGAGCACCCAGGAATTTGGAAAGCTGGCGTCCCAGAGGTGCCAGAGAGTCATTGGCTGCACTCTTTGCGGTTTTGGCTTTCTTCTCATTCATCTGGCGGGCCTTGTCCTCTACCATACGTACCGAGTAACCGTATTTGGTCAACTCATGGAACAGTTGGAGCTGTTTCATGGGGTCATCTATGGCCAGCAGGGCGCGGGCGTGTCCCATATCTATCTGCTTGTTCTTGAGTGCCACCTGAATCTCAGCGGGCAGTTTGAGCAGGCGGATGTAATTTGCTATAGTGGCGCGTTTCTTGCCTATCCGTGCGCTCAGTTGCTCCTGGGTCATGTTGTATACCTCAAGCAGGTTCTGACATGCCAGTGCTACTTCCATGGAGTTAAGGTCCTCACGCTGGATGTTCTCAATCAGGGCCATAGCCATGACGTTCTCGTCATCGGCCGTACGGATGTAAGCGGGTATGGTTTTGAGACCCGCTAAGCCTGCGGCGCGGAATCGGCGCTCGCCGGCTATGATCTGGTAGTCTCCCTCGGCTATCTTACGCAGGGTGATGGGCTGGATGATGCCTATCTCTCTAAGTGATTCGGCCAGTTCCTGAAGGCTCTCGGGGTCAAAGTCACGGCGGGGCTGGTCAGGATTGGCATGTATCTGACTGATGGGGATCTCATTGATTGATGATGATCCCTGGGTTTTTACCAGATCGGTTGATATGAGGGCGTCAAGGCCGCGGCCTAGCGCAGATTTCTTGGGAGGTGTCATGTGTAATCAATTCTTTTTGAGTATCTCCTGGGCAAGTGCAAGATAATTCTTGGCGCCCTTGGAATCGGCGTCATACAGTATGGCGGGCAGACCGTAACTGGGAGCCTCGCTCAGTTTGACGTTTCGGGCTATGATGGTATCAAACACCAGTTCCTGGAAATGTTTCTTAATCTCGTCATATATCTGGTTGCTCAGACGCAGACGTGAATCGTACATGGTGAGCAGGAATCCCTCTATGTCAAGCGAGGGATTGAGTTTGGTCTTGATTATGCGGATGGTATTGAGCAGTTTGCTGATACCTTCCAGGGCAAAATACTCGCATTGCACGGGAATGATGATGGAGTCTGCCGCTGTGAGTGAGTTGACGGTGATAAGACCCAGTGAGGGCGAGCAGTCTATCAGGATGTAGTCATAATCATCCCTGATGGGGGCCAGCATCTTTTTCATGACAGTCTCGCGGCTGTTCATGTTCATGAGTTCCAGTTCGGCTCCCACAAGGTCTATGTGTGACGGCAGTACGTACAGCCCGTCAATGCATGCCTTAAGGATGGCATCCTTGGGATTGTCGCCGTTTACAAGACACTCATACACGGTGCACTTGAGTGACTGGATATCTATACCCAGACCGGAGGATGCGTTTGCCTGAGGATCGGCATCCACCACAAGAACTTTTTTCTCAAGAGTGGCAAGTGATGCAGCCAGGTTGATGGTGGTGGTTGTTTTGCCTACACCTCCCTTCTGATTGGCCAATGCTATGATTTTTCCCATGCGTTTTTTGTTTTAGGGTGTGAAGTTAGTGCAAAAAACCGATATATGGGAAAATTATACTAATTTTGACATCTGCAAATTGTAGGGAATGAAATACTATCTTGTGGCCGGGGAGGCGTCGGGAGACCTTCATGCTTCCAATCTGATGAAAGCTTTGGCGCAGAGGGATGACTCTGCGCAGTTCCGTTGTTTCGGCGGCGACATGATGAAGAGCGCCGGAGGAGACCTGGTCAAGCATTACCGCGAACTTGCATACATGGGTTTCTGGCCGGTTATCACCCATATCGGCACCATACTCGGAGGTGCAAGCCTGTGTTTCAGGGATATATGTGAATGGAACCCTGATGTGGTAATACTGGTAGACTATCCCGGATTCAATCTTTCCATTGCGAAAAAAGTACACAAACTGGGCATTCCGGTCTATTACTATATCTCACCCAAGATATGGGCATGGAAGAGTTGGAGAATCAGGAATATCCGCCGTGATGTGGATGAACTTTTCTCAATACTTCCGTTTGAGGTTGAATACTTCCGTCATCACAACTACAATATCAACTATGTCGGAAATCCCACTGTCGATGAGATAGAGGAGTACAAGTCCGACACCACCCGCAAACCGGCCCTTGAAGATGACGGTCGCCGTGTCGTGGCACTTTTGGCAGGCAGCCGCCGCCAGGAGATAAGCCGCAACCTCCCCATAATGGTTGAGGCGATAAAAAATATTGACTGTATACGTCCGGTGCTGGCTTGTGCTCCCGGTATAGAGCCGGAGTTCTATGACAGTTTCATAGGTACGGCCGATATAGAAAAGGTTTACGGTAATACGTTCGGTGTGCTGGAGGCGGCGTATGCGGCTCTTGTAACATCGGGAACAGCCACGCTGGAGACGGCCCTGTTTGATGTGCCTCAGGTGGTCTGTTACAAGGTGCCTGTAAGTTGGGCGGCCAATCTTCTTAAGCGGCTGCTTATAAAGGTGCGTTTTGTGTCTCTTGTGAATCTGGTCTCTTTCTCAGAGGTGGTGCCGGAACTGCTGAGCGGTGACATGAATGCCGACAATGTGCGTGAACATCTTATCCCGCTGCTGTCGGACACCGTTGAACGCCGTATGCAACTGGACGGTTACACACAGATGAAATCCATATTGGGCCCGGCCGGAGCACCCGACCGTGCGGCCCGACAGATGATAAGTCTGTTAAAAGTAGAATCCGACTAAACTCAGGTAAACCACAGTGGCCGGGATGGCCAGCAGTGCGCTGTCAAAACGGTCAAGCATTCCGCCGTGTCCGGGCAGGATCTTTCCGGAGTCCTTGATACCCATCTCACGTTTCATCAGTGACTCAATCAGGTCTCCCCATGTGCCGAAGAGAACCACTACAAGCGCCATTCCTATCCATACCCATACAGGCATGAAACTGTACCAGTCCGGCAGGAAATGATGGAGCAGGAATGCGGCCAGCATGGTAAATACGGCACCTCCAATGGAGCCTTCCCACGTCTTCTTGGGCGATATCCTTTCAAACAGTTTATGCTTTCCGATAGTACAGCCGGTACAGTATGCGCCTACATCGTTGCACCACAGGAATACAAACAGGGTGAGTGTTATGACAGGGCTGTAACCGCTGTCGGGCCCCTGAATATTGAAGGCTAGCATTGATGTCATGGCGTACGGCAGAGCAATATAGATGACGGGAAACAGGGTGTGCGCCCAGTCATTCACAGGACTCGGTTTCTTGAAATAGAGTTCACGGACCATGATTACTATCAGTGTGAACATGAACGGCAGGAACAGTACTGCACTGCTGGGCATTACAGAGAGTCCTACTATTGCCGCATAGAATGTGAATGCGGCCACCGTGGCCCAGAGACGGCTCACGTCAGTTCCTTTGTATTTATTGGCTAGGCCGGTGTACTCAAGTGTAGTAAGAATGGTGCACACTGCAAAGAGGCCTACGAACCATGGGCCTCCCTTGAGGATGCAAAACAGCATTACCGTGGCGTAAACCACTGCCGTGACTGTCCTTATCAAAAAGTTCACTTTATATGGTTTTTATTGTTCAACTTTGTCTTTGTCATCTGTTGCAGGAGCGTTTTCACCCAGAATCTCCTCGCTGCGTGATGCCCACGGACGTTTACCGAATATGCGCTCCACATCTTCGGCCATGATTACCTCACGCTCAATGAGCAACTGGGCAAGTTGGTGATGTCCCTCCTCATGCTCCAGAAGGATTTTCTTGCCGCGCTCGTACTGCTGGCTGATGAGAGCCTTTACCTCTTCATCTATAAGCTGGGCGGTCTTGTCCGAATACGGTTTCTGGAAGGCGTATTCATCAGTGCTGCTGTAGTAGCACAGATTGGCAAGTTTGTCACTCATGCCGGCATATGCAATCATGCCGTAAGCCTGCTTGGTTACACGCTCCAGGTCATTCATTGCTCCGGTTGATATGTGACCGGTAAAGAGTTCCTCGGCTGCACGTCCGCCAAGTGTGGCGCACATCTCGTCAAGCATCTGCTCCTTTGTGGTTATCTGACGCTCCTCGGGAAGGTACCATGCAGCGCCCAGAGCACGTCCGCGCGGTACGATGGTGACCTTGATGAGCGGGTTGGCATACTCCAGGAACCATGAAAGTGTTGCGTGTCCGGCCTCGTGCAGGGCTATGGTGCGCTTCTCATCGGCGGTAAGCACCTTGGTCTTCTTTTCAAGACCTCCCACAATACGGTCTACAGCAGACAGGAAATCATCCTTCTCAACCTTCTTCTTGTTGTGACGGGCTGCAATAAGAGCGGCCTCGTTGCAGACGTTGGCTATATCGGCTCCCGAGAATCCGGGGGTCTGGCGGGCCAGAAGGTCTATATCTACATCCTTGCTCAACTTGATGTTCTTAAGATGTACTCCGAACACCTCCTTACGCTCGTTCAGGTCGGGAAGGTCCAGATGGATCTGGCGGTCAAAGCGTCCGGCACGCAGCAGAGCCTTGTCCAGGATATCCACGCGGTTGGTGGCTGCCAGTATTATCACGCCGCTGTTGGTGCCGAATCCGTCCATCTCGGTAAGCAACTGATTGAGTGTGTTCTCACGCTCGTCGTTGCCTCCCATGGCGGGATTCTTGCCGCGGGCACGGCCTACGGCGTCTATCTCATCTATGAATATGATGCAGGGTGATTTTTCCTTGGCCTGACGGAATAGGTCACGTACCCTGGATGCTCCCACACCTACAAACATCTCCACGAAATCAGAGCCTGAAAGTGAGAAGAACGGAACATCGGCCTCACCTGCCACTGCCTTGGCCAACAGAGTCTTACCGGTTCCCGGAGGACCTACAAGCAGGGCTCCCTTGGGTATCTTTCCGCCCAGGTCAGTGTATTTCTTGGGGTTCTTGAGGAACTCCACAATCTCCTCGACCTCAGTCTTGGCCTCGGCCTGTCCGGCCACATCCTTGAATGTCACGCGGTCCGACTGGCCCTTCTCATAGACGCGGGCCTTGGACTTGCCTACATTGAATACACCGCCGTTGCCACCGGCACCGCCTCCCATACGTCTGGACAGGACAATCCAGAATACGATTATGAGTACGAACGGGAATACACTGATGAGTATGTCGGTGAATGTATGTGAACGCTTGCGGTATTCAACCTTGCCGGTAAATGTTCCGGACTGCTCGGCCTGGTCAATGAACTCCTGGAGATTGTCCAGTGAACCAACGCCTACACTGAGCATGGGTTTGGCAAGTGGCTGCACCGTAGCCCGGTCTCCGAATACATATCTGGCCGAATCGGGCTTTATGAACATCTCCATGGAATTCATGTTGGAGTAAATGACAAGGTCACTCACGTATCCTTTTTCCATATACTCCTTGAAGTCTGTATATGAAGCCTCGCCTGATAGTTCCGATCCGTCATCCTTAAGCATGATGTATCCGAATCCTATGAACAGCAGTATGTATATTATGGACGTTATTCTGAATCCGTTTCCGGGCTTGTTGTTTTTGTTGTCTGCCATATGGGTTGTCGGTAATGTCAGTTATTAATATGTCATCGTGTCATGCCAGGTCGGGAATCTCCTCTGTCACGGCATCGGCCCAGAGGTGCTCCAGATCATAGAACTTGCGCAGTTCGGGAATGAAGATATGTACCATTACATCTCCGTAGTCCATGGCAATCCAATGAGCGTATCTGGTGCCTTCCACAAAATCGGGCTTGCGACCCTCTTTTACCCTGACGGTCTCGCGGATGGAATCCTCAATGGCGAGGGTCTGGTTGGGGGTGCCTCCCTGGCAGATTACAAAATACCTGCATACCGTATCTTCAATGCCTGTCAGGTCTACTACTGTTATGCTTTCTCCCTTGCGCTCTTGAATTCCTTCAATGATGCTCTCAACAATGCTTTCTCTTTTTTTCTTTTTAGCCATTCAGATGACTTTGTTTAATTCTTAATCTGCAAATTTAATAAACTGGGTCGTTTTCTATTGTTCAATGACAAAAATTATGCCAAAAAGTTTGCGTTAAACAAAAAAGCAGTATCTTTGCACCGCTTTTGAGCAAATGTACTGGGCTATGGTGTAATGGTAACACTGCAGATTCTGGTCCTGCCTTTCCTGGTTCGAGTCCGGGTAGCCCAGCAAAAAAGGAGACGCAAACGCGCCTCCTTTTTTATTTCAACATCTCGCGGTAGATTCGCAGGTATTCCTTCATGTGGCGTTCGTAAGAGAAGGAATGGGCGTATTCTATGTTTTTGGCTGCCAGGGCTGGTTCCTGAGCGTATGCTTCTATTCCCTCTCTGATCTTTTGAGCTATATGGTCGGGCTCAAAGTTCTCCAGGATGAAGGCGTGATCGGAACAGATTTCTTTCAGGGAGGTCTTGTCCGATGAGATTACGGGTTTGCCGTATGACATGGCTTCAATAACCGGCAGACCGAATCCTTCAAAGAGCGAGGGGAAAACGAATGCCTCGCAATGGTTGTAAAGCCAAATCTTTTCCGAGTTGTGGATGGGGCCTATGAAAAAGACATTGTTTATACCTTCGTCGGCAATCCTCTTGTCAATCATGTCGGCATAACCGGTCGTTTTGTCACCGGCTACCACCAGATTGTACTCCGGCATCAGTTTCATGGCGTCCAGAAGCACATGGAAGTTTTTCTTCTGTCGGATCTGGCCTATGCTGAATATGAACTTGCGGTCATCGGCAAAAGGCAGTTGAGGACGACGTTCTGACTTGGGGTCACCGAATTCCACGCCGTTGTATACAATCTCGTTAGGCTTGGTCGTGGGGAAGCGGCTCAAGACGTCATTCTTGGTGAAATGGGATATGAATACTATCCTGTCGGCACGTTTGCATCGTCTCAGGAATTTCTTGGTGTGCCTTTTCAGAGAGTCACCTTTCTTCTCGTAGACAAAGTTTATGTCATGTATGGTCAGGAGATTCTTTGTGTTCTGCAGCATAGCCGGTCTGAAACGGCTCATCTGGTGTATTGAATGCCAGACGTCAAACGCGGGAAAGAATACTCTAGACAGGTCATATATCCACGAAGGAGTAAGGTATCGGACGTCATTACCGAATGATCCTACATACTGTCTGGGCACAAGGAATGTAATTTCAAACTCCAGGTTCTTGGCGTTCTCGCCCCAATATCGGGCGTAATTGTAGGCAATCTGTCCCAGACCGCAGTTTATATGTTTCAGTACTGTGAGATCAATAAGGACCTTTTTCATTTGAGCTTTGAATAGTAAAAGTCAATTAGTTTCTGGGCGGCTGAGAAAGAAGTCTGTTCTCCGCCCAGTACCTGCCGTTCGGCTTCGGCCAGTCTTGAGGCTATCTCAGGATTGTTGTAGAAGCCGTTCTTTAGGGATTCGTTAATACTCTCGTACATCCAGTACTTGGCCTGCTCGTTACGGCGGTACTGGAAAAAACCGTTTTTCTTTACAAAGTCTATATACTCCCAGACCATGTCCCACACCTCCTTTATACGGTATTCGTAGAATCCGGAATAGGTGAGAACCTTGGGCGTCCAGCCGCTTTCCGATGGAGGGAACAGATGCAGGGCGTTACGGAAGGAGTTGGCTGCAAGTTCTGCCTTGGGGGCGTTGTCTCCGTCGGCCTTGTTTATGACTATGCCGTCTGCCATCTCCATTATGCCGCGTTTGATTCCCTGCAGTTCATCGCCGGTTCCGGCCAACTGTATGAGCAGGAAGAAATCAACCATTGAGTGAACCGCGGTCTCGCTCTGTCCTACGCCTACGGTCTCAACGAATATCTTGTCAAAACCGGCAGCCTCACAGAGTACAATGGTTTCACGGGTCTTGCGGGCCACGCCGCCTAATGATCCTGCCGACGGGCTGGGGCGTATGAATGCCTTGGGATGCACTGCCAGACGCTCCATGCGGGTCTTGTCTCCGAGTATGCTGCCTTTGGTCCGTTCCGAACTGGGGTCTATTGCAAGCACGGCCAGTTTCCCTCCGTCTTTGAGTACATGCAGGCCGAAAGCATCGATTGACGTGCTCTTGCCGGCGCCGGGAACACCGCTGATGCCTATGCGTACGGAGTTTCCGGAGTAGGGAAGGCACTTCTCGATGACCTCCTGGGCAATGGCCTGATGTTCCGGTTTAAGACTCTCCACCAACGTGACGGCCTGGCTCAGTACTGTGACATTGCCCTTTACTATTCCATCGACGTAGTCCTGAACCGACAGGGTGGGACGGCTGATGCGGCGCCCTTTGAGATAGGGGTTGACCGATCCCGGGCTGACTACTCCGCTGTTGACGGACAGTCCTTTATACTCTTCACTGTTCTCGGGATGTTCCATTGCGGTGAATGATCTTGAGAGCCATCCATGCTATGAATCCGCATAGCAGATATATCATGGTCTGGCAGAAATGCAGTACAAATGACATTATCTGGGCCTCATTGGTCTTGGCGCCGTAGATGCCAAGCATCTTTACGATTGCAAGGTTCCACGGGCCGGCTCCGTTGGGGGTGGGAACCAAAACAGCCACGCTGCTGGCCGCAAAGCATGCCAGTCCTGCTATTGGCCCCAGGGCTGCGGTTGAAGGAAGGCAGTAGAATGCCAGATAGAGTTCAAAATAGTAGCATACCCATATTCCTATGGAGTAGAGCAGGAACAGAGGCAGGCGCTTTATCTGTTTGAGTGACAGGAATCCTTCCCAGAACCCCTGGATAAAGTTTCTTATCTTGTCCCACAGCCGGAATTTTACGCATAACCACCAGCAGAAGGCGACAAGGATCACAATTCCTATGGTCCAGTACCAGAACCTTGGGTTCTTTAGAAGCGGTATGCTCTGTGCTGCCGGTGTGGCAATATCGGCATCGGGAGTGAGCAGCAGGGTGAATTCATTCCATGAAACCAGTACGCCGGCCACTACGATAAGTCCCAGCAGCACTGCATCGACCACCCTCTCAGCAACCAATGTGCCAAGACCCTTGCTGAAAGGAACCTTGGCGTTCTGCTCCAGCATACCGCATCGGCATATCTCACCTACGCGGGGAATGATGATATTGGCGGCATATCCGGTGAATACGGTCAGGACCGTGTCTTTCCTGGGGACATCGTACCCTATGGGCTCAAGAAGCAGGTTCCACCTCAGACCGCGGAACAGGGGACCCATGGCACTGAACGAGAGCGCTCCTATGAGCCAGCCCCAATGAATGCTGCGCATATCGGACCAGAACTGCGAGAAGTCATAGTCCCTGTAGGTGAAATACAGCACCACTGCCGATATGAGCAGCGGTATGGCTATCTTGAGCGTGGTTGAGGTTATCTTTTTCATTATAAAGTGTTCATCCTTTGGATGATTTTGCCTACCTTTGCTGCCGTGAATGCGGCGGGAGGTCTGCATTCTGATGTGCGAAGATAGTAAATTTTCGCGAGTTGATAACCAAACATATTCTATATGGACGTTGATGCGGACAGTAAGACCCAAAAAGGCATTAGGACAACATTTCCTGAGGGATATGGATATCGCTCAGCGTATAGCCGGCACTGTTGATGCACGCGCCGACCTTCCGATTCTTGAAATAGGACCCGGCACAGGAGTCCTTACCCAATTCCTAAGTCAGAAAAACCGTGAACTCAAGGTGATAGAGATAGACACCGAGTCTGTCGTTTACCTGCATGAACACTATCCGGAGTTGAACGTCATAGAGGGTGATTTCCTTAATCTTGACCTCAATGAACTGTTCGGCGGCCGTGAGTTTGTACTTACCGGAAACTACCCGTACAACATATCCAGCCAGATATTCTTTAAGATGCTGGACTACAAGGAGCTCATACCCTGCTGCACCGGAATGCTGCAGCGTGAGGTGGCGCAGCGCATCTGCTCCGGTCCCGGAAACAAGGACTACGGCATACTGAGCGTGTTCATCCAGTTGTGGTATGATACCGAGTATCTCTTTACGGTAAATGAAAACGTCTTTGATCCGCCTCCAAAGGTCAAGAGCGGTGTCATAAGGCTGCAACGTAACAGCCGACGCTCCCTGGAATGCAGCGAGGCCCTGTTCCGTAAGATAGTGAAAGCCACTTTCGGAATGCGCCGCAAGATGTTGCGCAACTCTCTGCGTCAGGTTTATGACAAAGACTCGCCTCTACCGGCGGATTGCCCGTATCTGGACAAACGCCCGGAACAGTTGTCAGTTGAAGACTTCATAAAACTGACACTCATGGTTGAGGGTAAAGCCTGAACACCATCGGAGATTAAAGGAACTGATCGTTTATCTGGCCCCGCTTCAAGGGCCGCAATATTCAGAACTATGGAGAAGGAATTTCTGGATAACATTCTTGAAGTGATAGAGAATCAGGATGCCGCCCGCCTTAAGGCCATCCTTGATGAGATGCACCCCGCCGATATAGCCGAACTGTGCGATGAACTGGACGTGGAGGATGCCCGTCTGGTGTATCGTCAACTGGATAATGAGACCGCAGCCGATGTGCTGGTCGAGATGGATGAGGACAACCGTAAGAGGTTGCTGGACGAACTGCCGTCCGATGTCATCGCCGCCAAGTTCATCGACAACATGGATACCGACGATGCCGTTGATATCATTCAGGATCTGGACGAGGACAAACAGGAGGAGGTGCTTGCCCATATCGGCGACATAGAACAGGCCAGCGACATTGTTGACCTGATGCAGTATGACGAGGATACCGCCGGTGGTCTGATGGGCACCGAGATGGTGGTGGTGAACGAGAATATGTCAATGCCGGAGTGCCTGCAGGAGATGCGTAAGCAGGCCGAGGACCTGGATGACATATACAATGTCTATGTGGTCGATGATGACGGCCGCCTTAAGGGTGTGTTCCCGCTCAAGAAGATGATTACCAATCCGTCCGTATCAAAGGTGAAGTACGTGATGGACGAGGACCTGATAAGCACCAAGGTTGACACACCTATTGATGATGTGGTCCAGTTGATTGAAAAGTATAACCTGGTGTCTGTTCCGGTTGTGGACAGCATAGGCCGTCTGCAGGGTCAGATAACGGTCGATGACGTGATCGATGAGTTGCGTGACCAACAGGAGCATGACTACCAGATGGCATCGGGTCTTACCGGTGACGTGGAGACCGCCGACAGCGTGTTCCGCCAGATGTGGTCACGTATTCCCTGGCTGCTTATCGGCATATTGGGAGGTATCCTTAATTCCAAACTGTTGGAGCATTTTGAGACGGCATTCGCGGCAGCCACCTCGTTGCTGTTCTTTATACCTTTGATTGGAGGTACTGGCGGTAACGTGGGTACGCAGTCATCGGCCCTTGTGGTACAGGGTCTGGCCAACGGTTCGCTCAATACGTCAAATATAATCAAGCAGGTTTTCAAGGAGAGTGCGGTGGCTCTGCTCAACGCCATCGTACTGTCATTGCTGGTATTCGGCTATAATGTGTGGGCTTTCGGATGGACCGATCCCGTTACATATGCCGTTCCAGCCAGTATGTTTGCGCTGGTGCTCATAGGTACCCTTTGGGGAACGCTGCTCCCGTTGCTTTTTGAGAAGATTCATATAGACCCCGCTATAGCGACCGGACCCTTTGTCCAGATTACAAATGACCTGTTGGGAATGGGCATCTACATGCTTGTAATCACGCTGATTCTTTGATTCGGGGACCGTCAGTACCCCATTCACGAAATAAATCTCTGCGAAAAATAGGTTTTTTGCAGAGATTTGCTTTTATTTGCATCTTTTGGAATTAAAACCCAAGATTATGAGTGAAGAAATGAACAAGGAGATAGCTCCGGAGCAGGTGGAGGAGGTTGCCGTTACTGCAACTACCCGTGAAGAAATTATAGCAAGGCTTCAGGAGATGGTGGGTGATATTTCTTTAGCCAAGCGCCCGGAACTGGAGTCGCTCAAGCAGTCATTCTACAAGTTGCAGCGTGCCGCTCAGGAAGAGCAGGTAGCCGCATTCGTGGCAGGTGGCGGCACGGCCGAGGAGTTCAAACCCGAGGCAGATCCGCTTGAGGAGCAGTACCGCAAGCTTATGAACATAATCAAGGAGAAGAAAGCCGCCGCTCAGGAGGCTCTCGAGATAGTCCAGAACGAGAACTACAAGAAGAAACTGGAACTTCTGGACCGTTTCAAGGCACTTATAGAGAAGGCCAATACCGAGGGCGCTTCATATAATGAATTCAAGGCTCTGCTCCAGGAGTGGAAAGAGATAAAGGAGGTTCCTGCCGACAAGGCCAATGAACTGTGGAAAGCTTACCAGCAGTATGCCGAGCAGTTCTATGACATACAGAAACTCAACAACGAGTTCCGCGAGTATGACTTCAAAAAGAACATGGAGGCCAAGATAGCCCTTTGCGAGGAGGCCGAGCGTCTGGCCGATGAGCCCGATGTGGTGGCCGCTTTCCGCAAACTCCAGAAACTTCATCAGGACTATCGTGAGACAGGTCCCGTATCAAAGGAGTCAAGAGAGGAGATATGGAACAGGTTCAAGACCGCATCGACCGTAATCAACAAGCGTCATCAGCAGCACTTTGAGCAACTCAAGGAGAAGGAGAAAGAGAATCTGGACCAGAAGACCGTGATCTGTGAACTCCTGGAGGCTATTGAGTATGATAAACTGACATCTTTCCAGAACTGGAATGACAAGACCCAGGAGGTGCTTGCGTTGCAGAAGAAATGGAAGGACATAGGTTTTGCCCCTGCCAAGCAGAACCAGAAGATATTTGAGCGTTTCCGCGCTGCCTGTGATGTGTTCTTCAGCAAGAAGGGTGAGTTCTTCAAACAGGCCAAGACCGATATGACCGCCAACCTTGAAAAGAAGACAGCTCTCTGCGAGCAGGCCGAATCTCTCAAGGACAGCACTGACTGGAAGGCTACCGGTGATAAGTTGGCCGAACTCCAGAAACAGTGGCGTGAGATCGGTCCCGTACAGAAAAAGTATACCAACTCTATCTGGAAACGCTTTATCGGAGCATGTGACTACTTCTACGAGCAGCGTGACAAGAACACCTCATCCAAGAAACATGAGGAGAACACAAATCTTGCCGCAAAGAAGGAGATTCTCTCCAAACTTAAGGCTTTTGATGCCGCAAATCTGACTGATGACGACACCAAGGCTATCCAGCAGCTCATTGATGAGTGGAACGGCATAGGATTCGTACCCTTCAAGGTTAAGGATAAGATTGCAGCCGAATTCAAGAGCATATTGGAGTCACTCGGCCAGACTGCAGGTTCAAGACGCGGCCGCCAGCAGCGTGGAGGTGCAACCCGTGATGCAGGAACACCGCGTGAGAGGCTTATGCGCCAGTATGAGCAGAAGAAGGCTGAGATCCAGACCTATGAGAACAATATAGGATTCATGAATGCATCCAGCAAGACCGGCAACGGATTCGTGGATGCCATCAAAGCCAAAATCGAGACTCTCAAGAAAGAGGCCGATGACCTGCTCGCCCAAATCAAGTCTCTGGATGCCGAAGACAGTGAAAACTGACCCCACTTCAAAATAGGCCATAGGGTCTCAGGGAGAATGCCCTCCCACTGGTCACGCGTGGGTGCGAGACTCCCTGAGACCCTATGGCCTATTTTGAAGCAGGGTCAGTTAAAATCAACCAGGATGCGGAAGACTTTTCCCGGGGCTTCAACCCATTTCTGCATGGCGCTCAACGCCTGGTCGGGTTTGACGACTGCAGATATGAGCTCGTCCTTGGGACAGGTGCCGCGCTGCAGGTAGCGGATTACCGCCTCAAAGTCAGACGGCATGGCGTTGCGGGATCCGTGGATGTTTATCTCCTTCTTTACAAAGAGACCGGTATGGAAGGTTACGTCATTCTTGGAGTAACCTATGCATACTACGCGGCCGCTGAATGCAACCTCATCAATGGCGGCCTGATATGTGGGTACACTGCCCACTGCCTCTACCACTACTGTCGGGCCCAATCCACCGGTCAATTGGATGATTTTTGCGTGGAGGTCCTCCTCCTTGGAGTTGATTGTATGGTCGGCGCCAAGGCGGCGGGCCAAAGCAAGTTTTTCGTTGTCCAGGTCAACTGCAATGACGGTGGCACCGCGCAGTGAAGCACGTACTATCGCACCTACGCCAATCATTCCGCAACCGAACACCAGGACTGTATCAGAGTCTGTTACCTGTGCACGCGATACGGCGTGGAAACCTACGCTCATGGGCTCGATTAAGGCGCAGTCGCGCGGGGATATACCCTGTGCGGAAATGACTTTCTGCCATGGCAATACCATGAAATCACGCATGGCACCGTCACGCTGCACGCCCAATGTCTCGTTGAATTCGCATGCATTGGGGTGTCCGGAACGGCAAGCGGCACAGTGGCCGCAGTTGGTATAGGGATTAACTGTAACTGCAAGACCGGGAACCAGATAATCCGGTACTCCGGCGCCTACACTTTCTATCACAGCGCCTATCTCATGACCCGGAATAACAGCCTCCTTGGCCATAAGGTTGCGTCCCAGGAATGTGTTCAGGTCCGATCCGCAGAATCCTACATAGTTAATCTTGAGCAGCACCTCACCTTCTGCTGCGGTGGGTTTGGGTGCCTGCTCCACAATCATCTCTCCCTGTGCGGGAATTCTAATCTGTCTCATCAGTCTATTACTTTATGTCCTCTCCAACCGTACCATGCGCAAACGGCAAAGCAGATTAGAGGTATGATATATGCGATATTGGGGTTGGCCATAGATTTCTGGACATAGGCAGTGAGTATGGGCAGTATGGAGTTACCCACGATTGCCATTACCAGGAATGCCGATCCGCTCTTGGTGTCACCCTTGAGGTCAACCAGTGCAAGTGAGAACTGGGTAGGATACATGATTGACATGAAGAACGATATTCCCATCATGGCATACACTGCAGCCTTGCCGCCTACGATGCAGACGATAATGCAAAGCAGGACGTTAGCCACACCGTATACTACAAGCATGTTCTCGGGACGGAACTTTACCATCAGGGTAGTGCCTATCCATCGGCCCAGGAGGAAGAACAGCATGTAGAAACCGAAGAATGTGGTTGCCTGACTGTTGCTCATACCTACATAATTGATGCAGTAAACCAGGAACAGGCTGTTCACGGCAGTCTGGCCTCCGTTGTAGAAGAACTGTGCTATGACACCGTTGCGCAGATGACTGCGTCTGAGTACACTGAACGAGATGAGCTTCTTGTTGTTTTCATCGGCATCTTCGACCTGTATGCGGGGCAGACGGGTAAAGATGAATACAACCGCAATGACAATGAGTACTATTGCAAAGATGGCATATGTCATGCGGAATGTGTGAATCTCTGATTCCACCGATGTATTTGTACCGGTTCCCAGTATAATCTTGCTTAGGAACATGGCGGCTACGAATGCACCCAGCCCGTTGAAGGCCTGAGCCAGATTGAGTCGGCGCGGTGCTGTGGCCGGATCGCCCAGCTCAGTGACATAAGGGTTGGCGGCAGTCTCCAGAAAACACATGCCGATTGCTACGATAAAGAAAGCGCACAGGTAAAGAGGGAAACTGTGTATGCGCGTTACAGGCAGGAACAGCAGTCCGCCTACGGCTGCTATGAGAAGTCCCAATACTATGCCTGCCTTGTAGCTGAAACGCTTCATGAACATGGCTATGGGTATTGGGAACAGGAAGTAGGCAAACCAGTATGAGGTCTCTACGAATTCGGCCTTTGCCTGGTCTATATCAAACAGGGTCATCATCTTCTTGACGACCGATGAAAGCAGGTTATTGCTTATTGCCCATAAAAAGAACAGGCAGATTACCATTGAGAGAGCAACGGTAAAGGTTTTTGATTTGGTGTTCTGACTCATTCTGACATATTTTTAAGGTAAGGTAAATCAATTTCTGTGTCAATGCCATAGAATTTCACTGCGTTGAGACCCAGGAATAAAGCCTTGGATTCATCGGTCAAATCGGTTGTTTTGAGTATGAAATCATATGACATACGGTAGGTGATGGCGGTGATGGTGCGCGGATAGTCCGATCCCCACATGAGTTTGTCCATTCCCACCTCATCGGCAGCCTGACGGATAGCATTGACGGCTCCCTTGAACGGGTAGAATTCATCGTTGAAAAGCCAGGTTATTCCACCTGATTCAATCATCACGTTCTTGTGGCGGGCCAGACGTATCTGCTCCATCCAACCCGGAACGGTTACCATTCCAAAGTGACCCACTGCAATCTTGAGATCGGGGCACTCCTGTATGACCTCCTCCATCTCCGGAACCTGGACGTTTCCGTCCTCAAGGGTTATGGAAAGGAATACTTTCTTCTTTTCCATAAGCCGGAACATCTCCATCATCTCAGGGCAAGTAAGGCTTACGCGGCCTTGGGGAGTCTGAAGACGGTGTCCGGGTATCGCTATTCCCCTGAACCCCTGTTCTATCAGGTTTCTGACCTCCTCCGGATAACCGGGCTTACGGTAATCGGCCATACCGCAGACAATGAACCGGTCAGGGTAACGTTTCTGCACGTCTGCCAGATAATTATTCTGGATTCCATCGATGAATTCCTGGACTACTACGGCTGCCGTCACCTGTGCATAATCCATGTTTGACAGGAATACCTCGGCTGTGTTGCGGCCGTCAATCATGAAAGGTGGCAGCATCTGACGGACCTCGCCCATAAAGAGGGACCGGCCGTTGTCGAGCGTACGTATGGGATATCCGTTTACCACTGTATCCTGTCGCAGCCACAGGTGCGAGTGTGTGTCAATTATCTTCATCACGTTTTATGAATTGCACCAGGTAACTCTCTGCTGATTGCCGATTATCTCACGAACCTCAAATACCAGATCCCAGTCAAGCGGCTCCTGTACTGCCTCAATGTTACGCAGCACGTTCTTGGGATTGGCCGAACTGAACAGGGTGGTTGCTATGCGCGGGTTGCTGTATGAATACTGGACAGCCAGTTTCTCTATGGATGTGCCCTTGGATTTGCAGTGCTGAGCGGCCTTGGCACATGCCTCAACCAGAGGTTTGGGTGCCGGATGCCAATCCGGAACTCCGCGCTCGGAGAGCAGACCCATAGCCAGAGGGGATGCGTTGATTACGCCTATGCCTTTCTGCTCAAAGTAACCCAGATAATCATTCAGTTTGTCATCATTAAGGCAGAAATGGCAGAAGTTGAGTATACTCTCAACGGTACCTGCGGGAGCATTGTCAACCACCCACTTAAGATTCTCAAGTTGCAGGTCTGTGATACCCACATGGCTCACTATGCCTTTGTTCCTTAATTCAACCAGCGCGGGCAGAGTCTCGTCCACTACCTTCTGGAGTCCGCCCGGTAATGCGGCCTGGAACTCTATGTCATGGACATTGATAAGGTCTATATGGTCAATGTTGAGGCGTTCCATGCTCTCATAGACGCTCTCGGTGGCACGTTTGGCGCTGTAATCCCAGGTATTCACACCGTCTTTGCCGTATCGGCCCACCTTGGTTGACAGGAAATACTTGTCACGCGGGATATCCTTAAGGGCCTTGCCCAGTACTGTCTCGGCTTTGTAATGGCCGTAATATGGGGAAACGTCAATAAAGTTCAGTCCGTTGTCGACAGCGGTGAAAACGGCGTTTATGGCCTCTTTCTCGTTGATGGTGTGGAATACGCCACCCAGTGATGATGCACCGAAGGCTAGTCTTGCCACCTTCATTCCGGTCTTTCCGATCTCATTATACTTTAAACTCATAAGAAATTTGGTTAGGTTATATAATTATCAATTCTTTAGAATATAGTCCCGACACTTCTCCATAAGCCACTTGGGAGTAGAAGTCGCCCCGCATATACCCACTGACTCAGCCCCTTCCAGGATACTGAAATCTATATCCTCCTTATCCTCTATCATGTAAGACCTGGGGTTGACATTAAGGCATTCGTTGAACAGGACCTTCCCGTTTGAACTCTTGCGCCCCGATACGAACAGTATTACGTCATGCCGGCTGGCAAACTCACGGATGTTCTCACGACGGTGTGACACCTGCCCGCATACAGTATTGTTGTGTATGAATTTGCGTCCTTGCGGGACACGCTCGGCAATCTTCTCAATGAGTTGGTTGTAGCCTGCTGCCGATTTGGTTGTCTGTGAGTAAAGGAAAATATCCTTGCTGAAATCAATCCGGTCCATTTCATCGACGGATTCAATGACGGTTGCGGTGCCTTCGGTCTGTCCAACCAGACCCAAAACCTCGGCATGTCCCTTCTGCCCGAATATTACGATCTGCTGGGTATTCGGATCAAGTTCCTCGTATTGACGGTGAATGCGTTGCTGCAACTTGAGCACAACAGGGCAGGTGGCGTCTATCAGCGTGATACCGTTCCTTCGGGCGGTATCATAAGTCGAGGGGGGTTCTCCGTGGGCACGCAGCAGGACCTTGGCTCCGTGCAGCGTACTGAACTGTTCGTGATTGATGGTCTTGAGACCCATGCCCTGAAGCCTTTCGCACTCTATTCCGTTGTGTACTATATCGCCAAGACAATAGAGTTCATCGCCGCTGTGCAACTCCTCCTCGGCTTTGCCGATGGCCGAAAGCACACCGAAACAGAATCCGGACTCAAGGTCAATCTCTACCTTCATGACGATTAATCGGCAGCGGCTTTAAGATATTGGTCCATCAGCCATTTGTCCTGTTCAGGAATAGTCATGTTACTGTTATCCAGAACTATGGCGTCATCGGCTTTACGCAGGGGTGAAACGGCACGGTGTGAATCTATATAGTCACGCTCCCGTACGTTCTTGAGCACATCCTCGTAAACGGGATGTTCACCTTTCATCTCCAGTTCGTCAAAACGGCGGCGGGCACGTATCTCATCGCTTGCGGTGACAAAGATTTTGAGTTCCGCATCGGGAAAGACTGTAGTGCCTATGTCGCGGCCGTCCATTATGATTGCACCTTTACGGCCCATTTCACGCTGCAACTCAACCATAGCCTCCCTTACAAAACCGATGGCGGATATCGGACTTACATGGCCTGATACCTCCATTCCGCGTATCTGGCGCTCCACATTCTCGCCGTTCAGGATGGTGTATTGCTGACCGTTCTCGTGACCGAAAGATATCTTTATGAGCGGCATCTCCCTGCGCAGGGATTCCTCATCTATCCCTTCCGGACCGATGAATCCGCGACGCATGGCGTAGAGGGTTACCGCACGGTACATGGCGCCGGTATCTATGTATGTATATCCTATTGCTTTTGCAAGCGCCTTGGCCATGGTGCTCTTGCCGCACGACGAATGGCCGTCCATTGCTATGATTATCTTTTTCATATGTTGAATGCGAAATTGCAGATTAATGATGATTCCGATACCTGGTACTTGCCGTAAGAGAGATCAAACATGACCTTTCCCAGTCTCAGGCCGGTGCCGACGGACATTCCGGTGAATCCCTTGTTTCCCTTGCCGGCCATCTCGGCGCGGGTGCGCAGGTTGCAGCCCAAGGCCACATAGAAACGTTCACTGAGGTTGATATCCGCGCCCATCGAAATGTGTCTTTTGAGGATTTCTCCGAATCCGCTGTCCTCTCCTTGGGCAAACCAGAAATCCGATGCGCTCCAACGGGTCAGGTTATCCATTGATACGGTAAACCTGAGCGGAGCGTGCTCCGGACTCCAGGTTACTCCCGCACATATGTCAAAAGGCAGTTTCTGGAACGTGTTCTCAAATGCCTTTATCTGACCGCCCAGATTTGTGGCGGCCACTCCCACGGAAAGGATCCTGTCATCATTGAACCACAACAGACCCAGATCTACTCCTATGGCGACCGATGTCATGGAACCGTAGCGTGAGGTAATGATATTGCCTGTGGCGCCACCGCTCAGATTGTCGGTGAGCATATAAGACCATGTGGCTCCTATGGCTATGTCCTTTGCAGTGAATGTGCCTGTAACCGTTCCGTCGGCCGATGTCTCTTTCATTCTGCCGTAACTTACGTACCGGGCGTTGAAGGCATAATGCGAGCGTTCGTCAAAACTGTCTGTAAACTGGGTTCCGGCCACAGTGGTTCCGGAGAACCAGGTCATGACGTTCAGTCCAAGCAGGCGGGTGTCATTGGCCGAAAGCAGTGCGGGATTGGTGATGAAAAGAGTAGTACCGGGATCAAATACCGATACGGTCCTGCCGCCCAGTGAAGAGTTGTGGGCGGATACGGGCAGGCGCAGGAATTCAAAAGAACTCTCCAGACTCTGGGCCCGGACAGTACCCGCTCCAATCAGGATTGAAGCCAAAACTATAGTCAGGAGATTTCTCTTCATCGGGAACAAATTTATTAATTAAATCGCATTGGACATATCATTGTTAATAACGTTTTTCAAAGACTAAGTGGTACGCCGTCTGTAATATTTGTTAACCTTCTGTAGTTTTTTTTATTTGCCGTATATGACGTATTCCCCGAAAGCCCTCGTTTTGAGGACAGAAGCAGGGAAAAAGAGTGAGCCTTGTGAGGATTATGAACCTTTAAAAGTACGGTTATGGAAATCAAAAAGACTGAACATGCAGACCTTGCAAAAGTAAAGGTAACTTCACTGCTGATAGGATTCGTGATTGCTCTCAGTGTCATGTTCGTGGCGCTGGAATGGACTCAGAAAGAGACAGAAGACTCTGATATGTGTTTAAAGGCAGATCTTTCAATATTTGACCAGGAAATGATTCCCATCACATTGCCCGAAAAGAAAACTGTTCCGCCGCCCCCCGCAGCGGTCAGGAACGCCGAAATCATTGAGATCATAGATGATGATGCTGAAATTGATGATGACATCATGGCTTCCCAGGATGACAACTTTGACGATTGGATAGATCCCAGTGAATATGATGTAGTTGAGGTTGAGCCGGAACCCGAGGAAGAAGAGCCCTTCCTGGTGGTTGAGGACCAGCCCGAGTTCCCCGGCGGTACGGCTGCACTTATGGATTATCTGCGTAAGAACATAAGGTATCCGGCAATCTGCCGTGAGAACAATATTCAGGGTCGTGTTCTGGTAACATTCATCGTGAATAAGGATGGATCAATTGTGGAACCTGAGATTGTAAAGAGTGTTCACCCGCAGTTGGACCGTGAGGCTCTGAGGGTTATCTCTTCCATGCCAAACTGGAAACCGGGCGCCCAGAGAGGTAAACCGGTACGTGTAAAATTCAATGTACCTGTAAACTTCCGTCTTAATTGACAGAAGGTCCGGTCTGGAGAACGATATAATTATTAAAAATACAAAAATATATCCTTGAGTTATACGGTTTGACAAAAAGAGTAGTATTTTTGCCCGATGATAACAAAGGTGTCTAAAACTAAACTATAATAAATTATGGAAATTAAAAAGTCTGAACGCGCTGACCTTGAAAGGGGTAAGGGTACTTCACTCCTGATAGGATTCGTGATAGCTCTCGGCGTAATGTTCGTGGCGCTTGAGTGGACACAGAGAGAGGTTGAGGATAACTCCGAACTCTATACTGCAAAGGATATGTCCCTCAACGAGGAGATGATTCCTATCACACTCCCTGAGAAAAAGACAGTTCCGCCACCACCCGCAGCCGTAACCAAGGCAGAGATCATTGAGATTGTAGAAGATGATGCTGATATCGAGGAGGATATCATGGCTTCTACCGAGGATAACGTAGAGTGGGTTGACCTTGATGAATATGATGTAGTTGAGGTTGAGCCGGAGCCCGAGGAAGAAGAGATTTTCATGGTTGTTGAGGACCAGCCCGAGTTCCCCGGCGGTACCGCAGCCCTTCTTGATTATCTGCGTAAGAACATAAAGTATCCGGCAATCTGCCGTGAGAACAACATCCAGGGCCGTGTACTCGTAACCTTTATCGTAAACAAGGACGGTGCAATCGTTGAGCCTGAGGTGGTAAAGAGCGTTCACCCCCAGTTGGACCGTGAGGCTCTCCGAGTTATCTCTACAATGCCTAACTGGAAGCCGGGTTCACAGCGTGGTAAGCCCGTACGTGTAAAATACACAGTACCTGTAAACTTCCGTCTTAACTGATTAACGGATAAAATGTTATATTGCGAAGAGACCAATTTTTGGCCTCTTCGCTTTTTTATTCGCCAGGCTTGTATTATATTTGCGTGCTATGAAATCAGCAAAGCAGATACAAGAGTGTTTTGAGAGTTACCTTCAGGGGCTGGATTACTCACGCCGGCCTGACGAACTGTATGCTCCCATAAGATATGTCCTTTCACTCGGAGGCAAGCGTATACGTCCCACATTCCTGATAATGGCCTACAATATGTATGCCGATGATATTGAGAGCGTGTTCAGTACGGCTGCGGGTATGGAGATATTCCACAATTTCACCCTTCTGCATGATGATCTGATGGACAGGGCCGATATGCGACGCGGCAAGGCTACTGTTCATAAAAAGTGGAACGACAACACCGCAATCCTTTCAGGCGACGGCATGCTGGTGCTGGCTTACAGGTATCTGGCAGAGGCATCGGCCCCTGACTTGAAGAAGGTGCTTGATCTGGCCAACGAGACCTTTACCGGTATAATGGAGGGACAGCAGTATGACATGGAGTTTGAGACCCGTGATGATGTCCGTGAAGAGGAGTACATAGAGATGATACGTCTTAAGACATCGGTCCTTCTGGCTGCATGTGTCCGGATGGGTGCCATGCTTGGCGGAGCATCAGAGCATGACTCGGAACTGCTCTATGAATTCGGTGAGAAGATAGGCCTGGCGTTCCAACTGCAGGATGACCTGCTGGATGTATATGGTGATCCGGCTGTTTTCGGCAAGAAGATTGGCGGTGACATACTGTGCAACAAGAAAACATACCTTTATATTAATGCATATCGTCTTGCAGACGGTGAGCAGAAGAAGGAATTGGACCGTTGGGCTGTCTATGACGGGAATGATCCCGATTCAAAGATAGCCGGTGTACGTGCCATTTACGATGCGGTAGGCGTCAAGGCGCTCTCCGAGAAACTTATAAATTCGCTTTTTGACGAAGCGATGATACAACTTGACAGAGTCAACCTGCCAGTACAGAAAAAACTCCTGCTCAGGGAGTATGCCGGCAGCCTTTTGAACAGAGTCCTATAATCAGTCCTTAATTACTATGCCTTACAGAAGATTGCCCAACACCGACAAAGCCAGGATCCGTTCTCTGGAAACCGCTATTGCAAAGATCCGTAACAGTGATTATTATGCCCCCGTACTCTCGCCCGAACTGCTTTCAAAGGCTGAGAAGAAACTGGCGCGTTTCAGGGAGGCTGTCGACAGATATATAAAGACACTCGATGACCAGGTGAGTTATTCCAAGTCAGAGGCTTACCAGAATAAACTCAAGAATGCCAAGATGTACGTGTCGCATTTCCTTACGGTTTTCAATATGTGCGTAAAACGCGGAGAGATGAAGGCTGCTGACAGGAAATACTATTCAATTCCGGAGACATCGGGCGAACTGCCGGATATGTCAAGCGACATTGCGGTAATCCGTTGCTGCGAGAATACTATAAGAGGCGAGAAGAACAGGACCGACAAGGGTGGCATACCTATTTATAATCCTACCATAGCCAAGGTGGCCGTCCATTACGAGTTGTTCAAGGAACTCTATGACAAGCAGTGTGAACTGCGTCAACTCACTGACGAGGCCCTGATGGTGGTTTCACTCATGCGTCCGCAGATGGATGAGGTGATTCTTGACGTATGGAACTCTGTGGAGAACTATTTCTCAGACCTGACCGGTGAGAAGAAACTCAAGACCTGCCGTGAATACGGCCTGATTTACTATTACCGCACAAGTGAGAAAACTGATTGACACTCACTGTCATGTATATGACGAGGCATTCCGTGAGGACTTGCCTCTGGTTATTGAAAGGGCAGTTCAGGCAGGTCTGGAATACCTGCTTCTGCCTAATATAAACCCCGATACTTTGGATGATCTGCTCCGGGTGTGTGATACATGGCCCGCACTGTGCCGTCCTATGATAGGACTGCATCCTGAGGATCTGGCGGATGATTTTCATGCTCAACTGGATGGGCTCAAGGCTATTCTTGATGATGACCGCAGCCCCCAGGGACCGCACCGTTTTATTGGAATAGGTGAGACCGGACTGGACCTGTATTGGGACAAGAGCCGGCTGGATGACCAGATAGAATCATTCAGAATTCAGATAGAGTGGGCGCTCAGTTATGACCTTCCCTTGATTATTCACTCCCGGGATTCTTTCAGCCAACTTTACAGTGTGTTGTCGGACTACAGGAACCGCGGACTGAGAGGTATATTCCACTGTTTCTCGGGCAGTGCGGATGAAGCCCGGGCCCTGTTGGAGTTTGAGGGATTCATGTTCGGGATAGGCGGTGTGCTTACCTATAAGAAATCAACCCTGCCATCGGTCCTGCCCGGCATTCCTTTGGACAGGGTGGTGCTGGAGACAGACTGCCCGTATCTTTCGCCGGTGCCTTTCCGCGGTAAGAGAAACGAGCCTTCATATATTGTAAATACCGCAGCCGTGACGGCTCAGACATACGGAATCAGTGTAGATGAACTGACACAGGTAACATCGGACAATGCCTGCCGTCTGTTCGGTCTTTGACATGCCCGGTACAATAACCGCGCGTTTAATCCGTTTATTCTATGTCGCCTCAATAAAGATGCGGCATTTTTTCAATGAGGAAATTCAGGGAATTCAAAAGAATCAGGACGGTGCTTATAGTGGTTGCCATCATCATAGCGCTGTTGTCGCTGTTTGTGTCGCAGTCACTGGTAAAGGACCTGTCACGTGAGGAACATTCCAAGATGGAGGTCTTTGCTCAGGCATACCGGTCATTGAGCGATGCCGATGAGAATACGGATCTTAGTCTAGTGCTTGCGGTGATGTCGGGCAACAAGACCATTCCCGTGATTGTGGTTGATGAGACAGGCGATGTAAAGAGTTTCCTGAACATTGAGATTAGAAAAGCAGATACTCTGGCATATCTGAACAGTTGTGTGGAGCATATGCGAAGTCTGGGTAATGCCATAAAGATATATTATGACGAATCCGATACGGAGCATTATAATGAGGTATGCTTTGACGAGTCAATTCTGCTGAACCGCCTCACCGTATACCCTTACATACAGATGGGCGTGGTGATGCTGTTTGTGCTGATTGCCATTTTTGCACTTCTCAGTTTCAAGAAGACGGAGCAGAACCGCGTATGGGTGGGCCTTTCAAAAGAGACTGCACATCAGTTGGGAACACCTATTTCGTCACTCATGGCATGGACCGAATTGCTTAAGGATAAGTATGACGATGAACTGATAGGTGAAATGGAGAAGGACGTAAACCGTCTTCAGATGGTGGCCGAACGTTTCTCCAAGATAGGCTCCATGCCCGAACCTGTCCAGGCCGATATGGTTGGTGTTCTGGATGGCGTGATAGACTATGTGGAGCACCGCTCTCCTGCAACGGTCAAGTTTATACGCAAATTCCCAAATCCTCCTGTCAATGCCAAGGTGAACGCATCGTTGTTCGGATGGGTCATTGAGAATATCTGCAAGAATGCTGTCGACGCCATGGGCGGCAAGGGAAAACTTACCATCAAACTTAAGGAAGACAAGAATTATGTGACGATTGATGTCACCGATACCGGTAAGGGCATACCCAAGAATTCATGGCGCAGCGTATTTGATCCAGGCTATACCACCAAGGAACGCGGGTGGGGTCTGGGCCTGTCGCTTGCCAAGCGTATTGTCACCGAGTATCATAAGGGAAAGATTTATGTGGCTCACTCTGAACTTGGCAAAGGCACCACCTTCCGTATAGAGCTTCCGAGATAAAAAAAATCTTAATCCTTTTCCTTTGAAAAAATAATATCGTATCTTTGTGCCCCGAAAAAATTGTTTGATGGGAAGACTGGATAAATATAACGTTGACCTGAAGGGGCTTACCGAAAGCAATTCAACCTACAGTTGGACCGTTGACCAGGAGTTCTTCAGTATAGTGGAGGGCGAAGAGGTTCAGCGCGGCAAGGTAAACGTTGACCTTAAGGTTACCAAGGCATCCGGTGTCTATCATCTCAGTTTTTCAGTGGCAGGAACGGTTATAGTAACATGTGACCGTTGTCTGGACGATATGTCACTCGATATCGAGAATTCAGGTGAACTCAAGGTTAAGTTGGGTCCTGATTTTGCCGATGACGGTGATATAGTTGTGGTTCCCGAGGATAAGGGTATCGTGAATGTGGCATGGTACATCTATGAATTCATAGCTTTGGCCATACCTATCAAACACACCCACGCCCCCGGTAAGTGCAACAAGGGAATGATGGAAAAACTTGATGAGCACAACGCAGAGGAAGGCGGTGACGAGAATGATGTCGATACCGGCGCAACAGATCCCCGTTGGGATGCTCTGAACAGTTTGATGGAATCAGATAACGAATAAACAACAATAATAAAAACAAAACAAAATGGCACATCCTAAAAGAAGGCAGTCCAAGACAAGAACTGCGAAAAGAAGGACTCACGATAAGGCAGTAGCACCTACACTTGCAATCTGCCCTAACTGCGGAGCATGGCACGTCTATCACACAGTATGCGGTGAGTGCGGTTATTACAGAGGCAAGTTGGCAGTAGTCAAGGAAGCAGCCGCTGAGTAAACCAGAAATCGAAAAACGCATCCCTTCAAAGATGCGTTTTTTTTGACTCATACCAAAGCCAGGATTCTTATGCACAAGGCCGGATTCGTAAACATAGTGGGTAACCCCAACGTAGGCAAGTCAACCCTGATGAACCTGCTGGTGGGCGAGCACATATCCATTGCCACCTTCAAGGCGCAGACCACGCGCCACAGGATAATGGGTATTGTCAATACCGAGGAGTCTCAGATAGTCTTCTCGGACACTCCCGGTGTGCTCAAACCCAACTACAAGTTGCAGGAATCCATGCTGGCATTCTCAGAGAGCGCTCTGGTCGATGCCGATGTTCTGCTCTACATGACCGATGTGGTTGAGAAGGCCGACAAGAACGCCGATTTCCTTGAGAAGGTGGCCAAGATGAAGGTGCCTGTGCTGGTCATCATCAACAAGATTGACCTGACCGATGAGGAGAATCTGGTGAAACTGGTGGAGTCATGGCATGAAAAACTACCCAATGCGGAGATCATACCCATATCGGCCGCCACGGCATTCGGCGTAAAGACGGTGCTCAAGCGCGTGAATGAACTTATACCCGAGTGTCCGCCCTATTTTGAGAAGGATCAGCTGACCGATAAGCCCGCACGTTTCTTTGTATCCGAGATAGTCCGAGAGAAGATACTCCTGCATTATGACAAGGAGATACCGTACTCGGTCGAGGTGGTGGTGGAGCAGTTCCGCGAGAACCATTCACGTATAGTGATTAACGCTGTCATCTATGTTGAGCGTGAATCACAGAAGGGTATTCTGATAGGGCATGAGGGTCAGGCTCTGAAGCGTGTGGCCATCGAGGCCCGCAAGGATCTGGAGAAATTCTTCGGAAAGAAGATCTTCATGGAACTGTTCGTGAAAGTTGACAAAGACTGGCGCAGTTCCGACCGTGAACTCCGCAACTTCGGTTACGGACAGGATTAATCATATAATCTCACAACAACTATGAGCAACCTGGTAGCAATAGTAGGCCGCCCTAATGTGGGTAAATCAACTCTTTTCAACCGTCTTACACAGACCCGTCAGGCTATTGTGGATGACGTGGCCGGAACCACCCGTGACCGCCAGTACGGCAAGTGCGAGTGGGGCAACCGCGTATTCTCGGTAGTAGACACAGGCGGATGGGTGGTGAATTCGGACGACGTGTTTGAGGAGGAGATCCGCAAGCAGGTTAATATAGCCATAGAAGAGGCCGATCTGATACTGTTTCTGGTTGACATCAAGAACGGTGTCACTGATCTGGATGATGAGGTGGCAGGTATCCTGCGCCGTTCCAAGACTCCGGTGATACTGGTCACCAACAAGATGGATACGTTTGACCTCCAGTATGCGGCAGCCGAGTTCTACAGCCTGGGTCTGGGTGATCCCGTAAGCATATCGGCCGCTAACGGAAGCGGTACAGGTGAGTTGCTTGACCTTGTGGTGAGCAAACTGCCGGTCGAGGCCGATCCCGAGACAGATGAGAACATACCCCGTTTTGCGGTGGTGGGCCGTCCTAACGTAGGCAAGAGTTCAATCGTGAATGCTTTCATAGGTGAGGACCGTAATATTGTTACCGATATTGCCGGCACTACCCGTGACTCCGTATACACCCGTTATACCAAATTCGGATTTGACTTTTACCTGGTAGATACCGCAGGTATCCGCAAGAAAAGCAAGGTGGAGGAGGATCTGGAGTTCTACTCCGTGATGCGTTCCATCCGCGCCATAGAGAACAGTGATGTCTGTGTGCTGATGCTGGATGCCACCCGTGGTATTGAGAGCCAGGACATGAATATAGTATCACTCGTAATCAAGAACCAGAAGGGTCTTGTGGTGGTCGTCAACAAGTGGGACCTGATTGAGGACCGCTCGGCCAAGGTGATGCAGAACTACGAGGATGCCATACGCTCGCGCCTGGCTCCGTTTGTGGATTTCCCGATCGTGTTTACATCGGCCATAGAGAAACAGCGCATACTCAAGGTCCTTGAACTTGCCAAGGATGTATACAAGCACAAGACCAATCATGTGTCTACCGGTAAACTGAACGCCGAGATGCTTCCTCTGATTGAGGCCTATCCGCCTCCATCCACCAAGGGCAAGTACATTAAGATCAAGTACTGCACACAGTTGCAGGGACCGCAGATTCCCACGTTCATATTCTTTGCAAACCTGCCGCAGTATGTAAAGGATCCCTACAAGCGTTTCCTTGAGAATAAGATTCGTGAGAAATGGGATTTCAGCGGAACTCCGATAAATATCTTTATAAGACAAAAGTGAGGCTCAATACCTCACTTTTCTTGTCTTTCCGGCACAATCCACTATCCAGATTCCGGGTCCGGGAAGAGTGGCCTGCCAGACGGTAGAGGTGATCCGGGTACGGGATACGGCCTTTCCCGAGATGTCAAATACGGTGACCGTGCTCCCCAATGGGGCTGTAACCTTAAGCAAACCGTCTTCAATGTTGATTGATATATCCTCCTGCTGCGGGCTTTCTGTCCGTGAGGGGAGGTCATATCCGGCAGTGAATGTTATGAGGTCACCTTGTCGGGTTATGCTGTAGATGTTTAATGTCGGGTATGATGAGCCGGCTTTGAGTTGAGGCGTGCCTGTGGTGGTTATGCTGTTTATCACATGTTCGCCCTCGCTGTCGGTATATGTGTAGGGAAACAGGTCTCCGGCATTGCTGTACCTGGAATAATCGTTGTCGGCGGGCAGAATGCGGTAACGCTTGGGGTTGAAGTTGTTGATGGTGCTGTTTATCCATCGTTCCCGTTCGTAATCGACAGCTGTCACCATCATTCCTTCGGCTTTATGGAACTTGTACCAGCCGGTTTTACGGTGGTTCTCAAGAATTATGAACTGATCGTCGTTACCGGTGCTAAGGCGGTAAGCACTGTGTACTCCCGATCCGGGGTCGGGTTTCCGGCTTATGTCGTCAAGGGCGTAAACTCCCTGGGCATTTATCTCTTCCAGGTCCATCCATCCAAGGGAGAATTTCTCAAAAGCGGTGTATCCTACCGGTGAAAATCCCTGATTCTCATAATTGCCGTAATCCATCAGACTCCAGTATCCCATAGCGGCATTGTCTTCGTCATCGGTTCCTGCGTTATTACTGGTGTTGTAAAAATCGGGCAATCCTAAGGTATGCGAGAACTCGTGGCAGAACGTTCCTATGCCGTCCGGAATGGAGTCCGAATCCCATAACAGTTCACAGGAACATGCATATCTCATGCTCCTTATTCCGCTTCCGTATATCAGTGAATCTTTTCGGGCAAAATAGATTTCACTGGCCTGAGGCCATATGGTGTTGGGGTCTGATCCGTTATAGTTCTCTCCTCTGCCGGCGTAGATGACGGAGAACTGATAGATGATTCCGTTATCGGCATATCCGGACAGATTGGAATGCCGGTTCTTTATAATAGAGTCGCATATCTCGCGGATCATCTGTTCTATGTGGGCATCTGAGTCATACTCACCTTTCCCGTAGTAGGCATAACTTCTGCTCAGATGTATAGGGCCGATGATATTGAACCTTGGAATGAACTGTCCGTATGACTGGTCTCTGAAATAGTCCGATACGCTGCCGGTGGCCCCATGAATCCACTCTCCGTGGAAATAGTATGATGTAGTATCGGTATAGCCGTGCCCATTGAATATCCTGTCATATCGCCTTACAAGCGAATCTTTGTCCTGAACCGTAAATTTGAGGTCACTGAAATCGACCAGGACCAGAGGATAATCTATCGTTCCGGTTCGGGGGATGTCATTGAGAGAATAATCTCCCGGGGCGGCGATGGCTCTGGTAAAGACGGATTCTGCGGGCCTCAGCCAAAGGGCAGGGTCATCAAGGTCTGTGGGTTGAATATATTCGGGAAGCCTTTGACCGGGCTCTCGCCTTATCTTAACGGCATGAGTTGAGACGGATATCAGAATACATGCCAGCAGTGCTGATATGTATCTTGCCTTTTTCATTTCTGGAAGTTCTTCTTTTTGAGTTCAAAACTCTGGCTGAGGTATTTTTCCCTTACTATGGGATTCTCGGCTAGTTCCTCGGGATTGCCCTGGAACAGTATGCGGCCCTCAAAAAGAAGGTATGCGCGGTCTGTTATGCTGAGTGTTTCGTGTACGTTGTGGTCTGTTATGAGAATTCCGATGTTGCGGTCCTTGAGTTTCCATACTATCTGCTGGATATCCTCGACGGCTATGGGGTCTACTCCGGCAAACGGCTCGTCCAGCATTATGAATTTGGGCTCTATGGCCAGGCATCGGGCAATCTCCGTACGGCGTCGCTCACCACCGGATAGGCGGTCACCCAGATTCTTGCGTACTTTCTGGAGACGGAACTCGCTGATGAGGCTTTCCAGTTTTTCGCGCTGATAGTCAAGTGGACGTCCGGTAAGTTCCAGGACCGATGCTATATTATCCTCAACACTCATTTTGCGGAACACGCTGGCCTCCTGAGCAAGATAGCCCACACCTGCGCGGGCACGTTTGTACACGGGGTAATCGGTTATATCCTGGTCGTCCAGGTATATATGTCCCTCATTGGGTGTTATAAGACCTGTTGTCATGTAGAATGAAGTGGTCTTGCCGGCTCCGTTAGGTCCCAGCAGACCGACTATTTCACCCTGTTTCACATCAAACGAAACGTGGTTCACCACGGTGCGTTTACCGTAGCGCTTTACAAGATTATCCGTCCTGAGGACCATCTTGTGGTCTGATGCCGTTTCCTGAATCTCTTCCATAACGAGGCAAAGTTAATCAAATTCGCAAATATCACCAAACTCCCCATCCAATTGGGGTCTGCCCCCGATTGCTAAAAAACCTCAATAATTTCACCATTTGCAGGAATTAAAGTAATTTTGCACCCTAATAAAAAAAGGCGAAATAATTCAACACTATAAAGACAGAATGAACGTAAAGTTTGAGAATGTAAGCAAGGTACAGGGCCTGCTTACCGTCAGCATGGAGAAAGCTGATTATCAGGAGAATGTAGACAAGGCGCTCAAAGATGCCAGAAAGAAAGTCCAGATGCCGGGATTCCGCCCGGGTATGGTTCCCATGAGCCTTGTTCAGAAGATGTACGGAAAGTCTATCAAGGCCGATGAAATCAATAAGCTCCTTCAGGAGAAGGTGTTCGGCTATATTAAAGACAATAAGATCGATATGCTGGGCGAGCCGCTTCCCAATGAGGAGAAGGAGGCCGGAATGAGTCTGGATGACGATAACCAGACTTTCTATTTTGACATTGCTCTTGCTCCCAAGTTCGATGCTCAGATAGGTAAGGAGGATGCTATCACCTACTACGAGATAAAGGTGACCCCTGAGATGGTTGACGGTCAGGTTAAGGCTTACACTCAGCAGAACGGCCATTACGAGCAGGTTGACGCTTATCAGGAGAATGATGTTATCAAGGGTCAGCTTGTTGAGTTGAATGCCGACGGCACAGCCAAGGAAGGCGGTATCGTAGTTGAGGGTGCCACCCTGATGCCCGAGTATATCAAGGCTGCCGCTCAGAAGAAACTTTTTGCCAAGGCCAAGAAGGGTGACGTAATCAAGTTCAACCCCTCAAAGGCTTATGAGGGCAACGCAATAGAGATATCTTCACTTCTCAACAAAAAGAAAGAGGAGGTTGAGGGTATCACCGCCGATTTCTCACTCACTATCCAGGATATCACCCGCTTTGTAGAGAGCGAACTGAACCAGGAGGTGTTTGACCGCGTATTCGGTAAGGATGCTGTTAAGGACGAGGCCGGTTTCCGCGCCAAGGTTGAGGAGAATCTGGCTAAGAGTTTTGTACCTGACAGCGACTACAAGTTCCTGCTCGATGTACGTGCTTACCTGATGGAGAAGGTCGGCAAACTGGAGTATGCCGAGGATCTGCTCAAGCGCATCATGAAGGCCAACAAGCCCGATGCAGACCAGGATGAGGCTACATTCCAGCGCAGCCTTGAGGAACTCACATGGCATCTTATCCAGGAGCAACTTGTTGAGAAGTACAACATCAAGGTTGAGGATGCCGATGTAAAGGCAATGGCCGTTGAGGCAACCCGCGCACAGTTCGCCCAGTACGGTATGATGAATATTCCCGATGAGCTGCTGGAGAACTACTCAAAGGAGATGCTCAAGAAGCGTGAGACAGTAGACGGCCTTGTTAACCGCGCTATCGAGACCAAACTCACCGCTGCTCTCAAGGGTGATGTCAAACTCAAGAACAAGAAGGTTTCTGTTGATGAGTTTAACAATCTTTTTGAGCCTGCCGAGGCTTCAAAAGGAAAGAAAGCCAAGAAATAAGAGTATATAACTGCAGAGTATCAATCAAAAAAACAGATCTATGGATGATTTTCGTAAATACGCTGTCCGCCATCTCGGTATGAACAGCCAGACATTGGATGATGTCATCAAGGCAGAGTCCCAGTATCTGAACCCTTATATCCTTGAGGAGCGCCAGTTGAACGTCACCCAGATGGATGTATTCTCACGTCTGATGATGGACCGTATCATATTTCTTGGTACGGAAATCAATGACTATGCAGCCAATACCATACAGGCTCAGCTTCTCTATCTGGATTCCATAGACTCTACAAAAGAGATATCCATCTATCTTAATTCGCCCGGAGGCAGCGTAACCGCAGGATTGGGCATTTATGATACGATGCAGTTTGTTTCCAGTCCTGTGGCCACTATATGCACAGGTATGGCAGCCAGCATGGCAGCCGTACTGCTGGTGGCCGGTCAGGAGGGAAAACGCTCGGCTCTGCCTCACAGCCGTGTCATGATTCACCAGCCTCTGGGCGGCGTCCAGGGACAGGCAAGTGATATAGAGATCACTGCGCGTGAGATACAGAAAATGAAGAAAGAACTTTACACAATCATATCCGAGCACTCACACACTCCGTTTGACAAGGTGTGGGCCGACAGTGACCGTGACTACTGGATGTCTGCTCAGGAGGCCAAGGAGTACGGTATGATTGACCAGGTTTTTGAAAAGCGCAAGTAACGGATAATGGCAGGCAAGAAGGGACAGTATTGCAGTTTCTGCGGACGTAGTGACAAGGAGGTGGGCTTTCTCATCACCGGCATTGAGGGTTGTATCTGCAATGAGTGCGTAGAGCGTGCGGCGGAGATAGTCCGCGATGCCAAACAGGGTGGCGAGAAACCGTCATTCACCATGGAGTCAGTACCCAAGCCCAAGGAAATAAAGAAATTTCTTGATGATTATGTGATTGGCCAGGATGCTGCAAAACGTTACCTTTCAGTTGCCGTTTATAACCATTACAAGCGTATCACCCAGCCTGAGACGGATGATATTGACATAGAAAAGAGCAATATCATTCTGGTGGGCGCCACCGGTACCGGCAAGACTCTTCTGGCCAAGACCATAGCGCGCCTGCTCAAAGTTCCTTTTACGATAGTTGACGCTACGGTCCTGACCGAGGCCGGCTATGTAGGAGAGGACGTGGAGAGCATACTTTCACGTCTGCTTCAGGTGGCCGATTACGATGTGGCTGCGGCGGAACGCGGAATTGTATTCATTGATGAGATTGACAAGATAGCACGCAAAAGCGACAACCCCTCCATAACACGTGATGTGAGCGGAGAGGGTGTTCAGCAGGGCTTGCTCAAACTGCTTGAGGGAACCGTGGTCAATGTACCCCCTCAGGGTGGACGCAAGCACCCGGAACAGAAATTCATCCAGGTGGACACCAAGAATATACTGTTCATCTGCGGTGGCGCGTTTGACGGTATAGAACGTAAGATCGCCAACCGTCTCAATACCCAGGTGGTTGGATTCGACTCCGTGGAGCAGCGCAGTAAGGTAGACCTGAACAACCTTATGAAGTATGTTTCACCTCAGGACCTCAAATCCTTTGGTCTGATCCCTGAAATCATAGGCCGTCTTCCGGTGGTTACAAGCCTTCAGCCGCTGGATCGCGATGCGTTGCGCAATATCCTTACAGAACCCAAGAACTCAATAGTCCGTCAGTATACCAAGATATTCAAACTGGATGGAGTGGATCTTACATTCCAGCCGGAGGTTCTGGATTTCATCGTGGACAAGGCAATAGAATTCAAACTCGGAGCACGAGGCCTCAGGTCAATCGTGGAGACCATTATGATCGAAGCCATGTACGAGATTCCGTCTTCGTCAAAAAAGAGTTATACCGTTACTCTGGATTATGCCAAGAGTCAGTTGGACAAGGCTGACGGTACGGTGTTCGAGAAGGCGTGACACGCTGCGGTCATTCTGTTATAATTATTTGAGTTTTTTTTCGTCAAAAAGTTTGCAAGTATGAAATACTTGTACTTAACTTTGTTTTCTATCGCTATAGAAATTTGGATGAATATTTAATGTTTGTATGGCAAAAGATGTGAATCTGCAGGAAATACTGAAAGTCCATTTCGGCTTTGATACTTTCAAGGGAGACCAGGAGGCTATTATCCGCAATCTGCTGGAAGGTAAAGATACGTTTGTGCTTATGCCTACAGGCGGAGGAAAGTCTCTCTGCTATCAACTCCCCGCCCTTGTTATGGACGGAACTGCAATAGTTATCTCGCCGCTCATAGCCCTTATGAAGAACCAGGTTGATGCCATGCGCAACCTCAGCGAGGAGGACGGTATAGCCCATTTCATAAACTCTTCACTCAACAAGACATCAATAGATCTGGTCAAGGCTGACATCCTGAGTGGTAAGACCAAACTCCTTTATGTGGCTCCGGAGTCACTGACCAAGGAGGAAAACGTGGATTTCCTTAAGAAGGTCAAGATATCTTTCTACGCAATTGATGAGGCTCACTGCATTTCGGAGTGGGGTCATGATTTCCGTCCCGAGTACCGCAAGATCAGGGATATCGTGAAGGAGATAGGATTGGCTCCGATAATTGCCCTGACTGCAACAGCCACCAACAAGGTGCGTGATGACATCAAGAAGAACCTGGGTATTCAGGATGCAAAGGATTTCAAGTCGTCGTTCAACCGCCCCAACCTCTACTATGAGGTAAGGCCCAAAACCAAGAACGTAGACAAGGACATCATAAAGTTCATAAAGTCAAATCCCGGCAAGTCCGGTATCATATACTGCCTGTCCCGCAAGAAAGTAGAGGAGTTGGCAGAGATTCTCCAGGCCAATGACATATCGGCTATGGCTTATCATGCAGGTATGGAGGCAGCCGCACGCAGCAAGACGCAGGATGCCTTCATCATGGAGAAGATTGACGTTATTGTGGCTACCATAGCGTTCGGAATGGGTATTGACAAGCCAGATGTACGCTACGTCATTCACTATGATATTCCCAAAAGCCTTGAAGGCTACTATCAGGAGACCGGCCGCGCCGGCCGTGACGGAGGTGAGGGCCAGTGCATTGCATTCTACAACAGCAAGGATGTACAGAAACTGGAGAAGTTCCTTGAGGGTAAGCCCCTGGCAGAGCAAGACATAGGCCGTCAGTTGCTTGCCGAGACCACAGCCTACTGCGAGTCATCGGTCTGCCGCCGCAAACTGTTGCTCCATTATTTCGGCGAGAACTATGAGGAGGACAACTGCGGTAACTGTGACAACTGCCTGAATCCCAAGAAGCAGGTGGAGGCACAGCAATTGCTGGAGACGGTTCTGGAGGTCATAGCCGCCGTAAAGGAGAACTTCAAGGCAGACTATATCATCGATATGCTCCTGGGTAAGGAGACATCGGAGATTACGGATCATATGCATGATGACCTGGAGGTGTTCGGCTCCGGCTCCGATGAGGAGGAGAAGACATGGAACGCCGTTATCCGTCAGGCTCTGATTGCCGGATATATCAGAAAGGACGTTGAGAACTACGGCCTGCTCAAGATTACCGATGACGGCCGTGATTTCATGAAGAACCCCAAGTCTTTCATGATTGTGGAGGACAAGGAGTTTGAGGATGACGAGACCGAGGGCCCGATGCGCGGAGGCGGTTCGTTCGCCGTTGACCCTGAGCTCTATTCAATGCTCAAGGACCTGCGCAAGAAACTCTCCAAGCATCTGCAGCTTCCGCCGTACGTAATCTTCCAGGATCCTTCACTGGAGGCAATGGCCACCACATATCCTGTAACCATTGACGAGCTCCAGAACATTCCGGGCGTAGGTGCAGGAAAGGCTAAGCGTTACGGTCAGGAGTTCATCGACCTTATCAAGCGTCATGTAGAGGAGAACGAGATTGAGCGTCCCGAGGATCTGCGTGTACGCACTGTAGCCAACAAGTCCAAGCTCAAGGTAAGCATAATCCAGAGCATTGACATGAAGGTTGCTCTTGACGACATAGCCATAAGCAAGGGTATTGACTTTGACGAGCTTCTTACAGAGATTGAGGCTATCGTCAATTCCGGTACTAAGCTTGACATTGACTACTTCATAGAGAGTGTGATGGATGATGACCGTGCCGAGGATATCTACGAATACTTCAGGGAGTCTGAGAGCGATTCCATAGACGACGCAATAGACGAACTGGGTGATGACTACTCGGAAGAGGAGATACGTCTGGTACGTATCAAGTTCATATCTGAAATGGGTAACTGATTGAAACAACAATAAAAACTATATCAACATGTCATTTTTAGAAGATAGAGTTGCAATGGAAGGACTAACGTTTGACGATGTCCTGCTTATTCCCGCTTATTCAGAGGTTCTGCCGCGTGACATTAATCTTACTTCAAGATTCTCACGCAACATCACCCTCAACATCCCGTTTGTGACAGCAGCTATGGATACCGTAACTGAGTCACGTATGGCTATCGCCATCGCCCGCGAGGGTGGTATCGGCGTTATCCACAAGAATATGCCTATAGCAGAACAGGCCCGTCAGGTGGCTATCGTCAAGCGTGCTGAGAACGGAATGATATACGACCCTGTTACCATTCACCGTCAAAATACTATCAAGGATGCCCTGGCTCTGATGGCAGAGTATCATATCGGAGGTATTCCCGTAGTTGAGGAGGACGGCAAGCTGTGCGGTATCGTCACCAACCGTGACCTCCGTTTCCAGCGTAACTATGACGTAAAGATTGAGGATGTCATGACCAAGGAGAACCTGGTTACCACACACCAGCAGGTTGACATGGAGGCCGCCTCACAGATACTTCAGGAGAACAAGATCGAGAAACTGCCTGTTGTAGACAACAACGGCAAGCTGGTAGGTCTTATCACCTATAAGGATATCACCAAGGCCAAGGATAAACCCATGGCCTGCAAGGACAGCAAGGGACGTCTGCGCGTTGCCGCAGGTGTAGGTGTTACAGCCGATACCCTTGACCGTATGAACGCACTTGTTGAGGCCGGTGCCGATGCAATCGTAATCGATACCGCCCACGGTCATACCAAGAGCGTGATTGCCAAACTCAAGGAGGCCAAGGCAAGTTTCAAGAACATTGATATCGTTGTAGGTAACATTGCAACCGGTGCTGCCGCCAAGATGCTTGTCGAGGCAGGTGCCGATGCAGTAAAGGTAGGTATGGGTCCCGGCTCTATCTGCACCACACGTATCATAGCAGGTATCGGTGTTCCTCAGGTATCTGCCGTTTATGACGTTTATTCAGCCATCAAGGGCTCTGGCGTACCTATCATTGCCGACGGCGGTCTGCGTTACTCGGGTGATGTGGTCAAGGCTTTGGCTGCCGGTGGTGACAGCGTAATGTTCGGCTCACTCGTAGCCGGTACCGAGGAGTCACCCGGTGAGACAATCATATTCAACGGACGTAAATTCAAGTCATATCGTGGCATGGGTTCTCTGGAGGCTATGGAGAACGGTTCAAAGGACCGCTACTTCCAGGCCGATACCAAGGATGCCCGCAAACTTGTTCCGGAAGGCATTGCAGCCCGTGTTCCTTATAAGGGCACCCTTTATGAGGTTGTATATCAGTTGGCAGGAGGTCTTCGCTCGGGTATGGGTTACTGCGGTGCTCCCAATATCGACAAGTTGCATGAGGCCAAGTTCGTACGCATTACCAATGCCGGAATGAACGAGAGCCATCCGCATGACGTGGCCATCACAAGCGAGGCTCCCAACTACAGCCGCCACGAATAAACCAAAACCATAGTTTATGAGACGTATCCTTTCATGCATTGTTTCCGTTCTTCTTTGCATACCGTCATTCTCACAGGACGATGTGGTGGTCATGACGGTCAACGGATATGATGTTTCCAAGTCGGAGTTTGAGTATTTTTTTGAGAAGAACAATTTAGAGAACGATTTCTCAAAGAAAACCGTCAGACAATATGCAGACCTGTATCTTAATTTCAAACTCAAGGTACAGGCTGCAATTGATGAGGGCCTGGACAAGTCCGAGTCATTCATCAGTGAGTACAGGATGTATCGTGACATGCAGGCCGAAGAGTACCTGCTTGACAGGGAATTCCTGGAGAAAGTTGCACGTTCATCGTATGAGCAGTCTCTTGTGGAGATAGGCGAGACCGGCCTTGCGCACATATCAGTGATATCGGCCATGCCGGATGAAAAAACCGGCAAGACTCTGGACGATTGCTATGAGAGGTTGAATACCGTGTATGAGAAACTGAATGCCGGAGAGTCATTCCGGCGTATGGCTTACGAGTATTCGGATGATGATCTGGCACAGAATGGTGGAGAGGCCGGCTGGGTGTCATGGAATCAGTTGCCGCAGGAGGTATCGGAGGTAGTGTTTTCACTTAATGAGGGTGAATACAGCAAACCTTTCATATCGGACGGAGTGGCTTTTATAATCATGGTTGACGAGCGCCGTCAGTTAGGCACTTATGAGCAGAATCGCTTTGATATAGACAACTGGATGAAAGAGACCGGAGTCTATGAAGAATCAAGGCGCAAGGTAGCCAACGAATATGCCGAACGTCTGGGATGGACCATACGCGATGAAGAGGCTGTGGCACATCTTGACAGCGTTCTTGAGGAGGTTGAACCGGAATTCGGCAACCTTTCAAGAGAGTATCATGACGGATTGTTGGTGTTTGACATAAGCAACCGTGAGATATGGGAGAGAGTAGCAAACCACCCCGAGGAGTTGGAGAGTTATTTCAATGCCCACCGTAAAAAGTTCAAGTTTGACAAACCCTGTTTCAAGGGCATGGTCCTGTTCTGCAGGAGTGAGGATGATTTCAATCAGATTAAGAGCATTCTTGACAGGACCGATATGAGCGAATGGGTTGACTCAATCCTGGCTTACAACGGCAGGGATATAAAGGTGCGTGTACTCAGAAGTTCTGTTGAGAGCGGTGTGTTCAGACAGGGTCAGAATGAATACGTCGATAAGATAGTGTTCGGCATAGGCGATTTCAAACCTATGGCAGGCTATCCTTATGTAAACGTGGTTGGAAGAGTACTCAAACAACCGGATACTTTACAGGATGTTTCGGGAGATGTGGCAGAGGACTATCAGAATTATCTGGAGAAGGAGTGGCTCAAACGTCTTAAAAGTAAATATAAATACAAGATAAACAAGAAGGCCCTTAAAACGGTCGGTCAGAATAAATGATGAAAACACTTCAGTCACGTAACCGGTTTACTGCAGGATTGCTTGCACTCATGTGCATTTCATTTCCTGTTTCCTGCAAGTGGAACAATAGCGTGACGGAATATGTCTACGGTAAGACTCCTATAGTAGAGATAGGTACCGATGTCCTCTATGCGGAGGATATCAAACAGGTGGTTCCGCTAGGTCTGTCCGAAGCGGACAGCACCCTTTTTGCCCGTGAGTTCATAAAGAACTGGGCGCAGGATGTCCTGTTCTACCAGAACGCCATACGTAATATTCCGGATACAAAGGATATTGACCGTCTGGTTGAGAATTACCGTCGTTCACTTATAGAGCATGAATATCAGCGCAGGCTCATTGAACAGAAATTCTCGTCCGAGATAGCCGATGAGGATATAGAACAGTTCTATAATGACAACGAACGTCTGTTTGTGCTGGATGAGTCTCTGCTTAAGGGCCTGTTCCTTAAGATATCAAACAAATCCCATGATCTGGGGGATATAAGGAAACTGTATACCCGACAGGACGACGAGTCATTTGAGGAGATTGAGAAATACAGCATCCGGAATGCCGCACGCTGTGAGTTTTTCTATGATAACTGGCGTACGGTTGCGGAGATAGAGGTGCTGCTTCCGGGATTGGATAAACCGCTCGAGTCAATGCTCAGGGAAAACAATAGTTTTGAATTCAAGGATGAAGAGTACATATATCTGCTGAATGTGAGTGAATACGCTCTCAAAGGAGGTATCGAGCCTTTGGACCATGCCCGTTCCAGAATACGCGGATTGCTCATAAACAGCAATGAGGTGTCATATATGAGAAAGATAAAGGAAGACCTGTATGATGCTGCCATTGAAAAAAACAGAATCATTTTTCATTAAGAGGAGACACAAATGAAAAAAAACATATTCTTAACTGTCTGCCTGCTTACGGCATTGTATGCGCAGACCTCGGCCCAGAGCAACGTCATTGACGAGATTGTCTGGGTCGTAGGAGATGAGGCTATATATAAGTCCGAGGTAGAGGAGGCACGAAAGGAAGGCCAGAAGCGTGGTATTCAGTGGGAAGGTGATCCCTACTGTGTAATACCCGAGCAGCTTGCCGTGAACAAACTGTTCCTCAACCAGGCTGAACTGGACAGTATTTTTGTGACCGATGATGATGTCTCGCAACAGGCTGAGTTTGATTTCAAGAGCGATCTGAATGAGTTCGGATCGGAGGAGAAGATGGAAGAGTATTACGGTATGACCTTGGATCAGGTCAAGAGCCGTTATTATGAGAACAGACGTCAGGCCCAGATAATAAATGAGGTCCGAAGAAATATAATCTCCAAGGTTAAGGTAACTCCGGCCGAGGTAAGACGTTATATAAAAGACGTGCCTGCAGATGAGATACCCGATATTCCCACTCAGGTTGAAGTTCAGATAATCACCCTGGAGCCCATTATACCACAGGAGGAGATTGATGCTGTCAAAGATGATATGCGCAGTTATATTGAGAGGGTGCAGTCCGGAGAGGTCTCTTTCTCAACTTTGGCGCGTCTCTATTCCGAGGATCCGGGTTCGGCACGTAACGGAGGTGACCTGGGCTTTTTCGGCCGTGGTGAGATGGTCCCCGAGTTTTCTACTGTGGCTTTCAACATGACTGACCCCGACAAGATATCCAAGATAGTAGAGACGGAATACGGATTCCATATACTTCAGTTCGTAGAGAGGCTGGGTGACCGTGTCAGGGTAAGACATATTCTGCGCAAGCCGCGTATTCCTATGGAGAGCGTAAACAACTGTCTTACACGTCTGGATTCAATAGCCAATATTATCCGTAGCGGAAACCAGACCTTTGAGTCTTGTGTAACTGCATATTCACAGGACAAGGATACCCGTAACAACAAAGGTAATATGAGCAACCAACCTGCTCCCAATGTGCCTGGTACATCCAAGTTCAGAATGGAAGAGTTGCAGCCTGAGATAGCCAAGGCTGTAGACAAGATGCACATAGGAGAGATATCGGACCCGTTCGTAATACAGATGACCAACGGCAAGACCATTTGTGCAATTGTAAAACTGCGTAACAGGATAAACGGCCACAAGGCAAACATGTCCGAAGATTACGAGATCCTTTATGAGATGGTAAGCAGTCTCCGTCAGCAGGAGGCGCTTGAGAAGTGGGTCCGTGAAAAGCAGCGTACCACCTATGTCCGCATAAGCGAGGGATGGAACGATTGTGATTTCATATATCCCGGATGGGGTAAGCAATAAAAGGTATAGACTCTGTCATGGCCAGGCTCAGGTTTTTATTATCGGTGCTCATGCTGGGCTTTCTGACAACTGCCGTTGCTCAGGAGGACGTAACCGTACCCCAAACGGAACCTGAAAAGACAGATACCAGTTGGGTCTATCTGCTCAATGCCGATATTATGCGTTATGACGAGTGGATCAATCCCGATGCGCAACGACTTATAGGCAATGTGGTTTTCAGGCACGACAGCATGTATTTGTACTGTGACAGTGCCCTTTTCTATCAGGAAAAGAATTCATTTGATGCATACCACAATGTCAGGATGGAGCAGGGTGACACGCTGTTCCTTTACGGTGATTCCCTTTTCTATGACGGTAATACCAGACTGCTGCGTGTAAGAGATAACGTACGCCTTGAGAACAAGACCATGATTCTGCTTACCGACAGTCTCAACTACGACCGTAATACCGGGTTGGGATGGTTCTTTGACGGCGGTACGCTGCTGGATGAGGAGAGTACCCTGATATCGGAGTACGGTCAGTTTGACACCAACACCAATATGGCCGTTTTCATGGATGGTGTGTCTATGGAGAGTCCGGATTATACCCTTACAACTGATACGCTCCATTACAGTACCGATGACCATATCGCATACCTGTACAGTCCCGCAACCATAGTGAATGAGGACAATGTCATCAATACCAGCCACGGGCGCTTCAATACTGACAACAAAAGCGCAGTACTGCTGGACCGTTCCGTGATTGAGCAGAATGAGGGCGATAACAGAATAACAGGTGACAGTATTATCTATGAGAGCCAGTCGGGCCACATGGAGGGATTCGGCGACGTAATCATAAACAACTATAAGGATAAGGTCGACGCCCAGGGCGAGTATGTGTATTACAACAGTGAGAATGACTCGGCTGTGATTACCGGCAAGGCATTGCTCATAGAGTACTCTGCGGGTGACAGCATGTTTGTCCATGCCGATACATTCCGTTTGGTTACATTCTACAATGAGGCCCGTGACAGTGTGGTGGAGCGCCAGATGCGCGGCTTCCACAAGGTGAGGGCATACCGTATTGATATGCAGATGGTGGCCGATTCCATGGTGTTTACCACCAGGGATTCCAGTCTCACACTGTATTCCGATCCCATTTTGTGGAACGAGGAGAACCAGATACTGGGAGAGAAGATCATATTCTACATGAATGACAGTACGATTGACTGGGCGCATGTGATAGGTCAGGCTCTTTTTGTCCAGATGAATGATGACATCCATTTCAACCAGATAGCCGGACGTGAAATCAAAGCCTATTTCAAGAACAGTGAGATAGATTATGCCGATGTGAACGGAAACGTCCAGGCAGTGTTCTATCCTCTTGATTCCGATTCGGCCATGATAGGAATGAACACGACCGAAGGATCCAGTCTGAGGACGTATTTCAAGGAACGTGCCGTTAATAAGATTGTAATGTACGGTCATTCCAACGGAGTGATGTATCCGATGGAGAAACTGGATGAGAAAAAAATGTATCTTCCCAATTTCAATTGGTTTGAGAGGATAAGACCGGTTGATCCGGAAGACGTGTTCTACTGGCGGGGCAAGAGGGTCGAAGAACAACTTAAGAAGAACAGTTCCAATAAAGAAGTTCCTCTGCCCACTTTACAGAGAGGTAAAAAGAAAAAGAGATAGTTATGGGAATGTTCACAGTTAGGGAACCGCGCCGTTTTGAGCATAAGTATATTTATGTCGACGAGCGTAAGGAGAAGCTGGCCAAGATAGAGGAGAGGGCCAAGCGAAGACTCGGCATGTTGCCTGAGAAGGAGTTCAATCCTGAGGATATCCGCGGAAAATTCGTGGAAGCGACCACCCATCTTAAACGTCGCAAGGAGAACGGCGGACCCAGAATCACTTTCCCCGTGGCTCTGGTGCTCATCACCTTGCTGACAGGACTTCTGTTCTATCTCCTTAACGGCAGTTCGTTCCTATTCTGACAGCGATGGAGTGTAAGGTAAAAGTTCTTTCTCAGCAGGTTGCCAGTCAGATTGCTGCAGGTGAGGTGGTAAACCGTCCTGCATCGGTGGTCAAGGAGTTGGTGGAGAATGCTGTGGATGCAGGCGCGGACAGTATAAAGGTGATTCTGACCGATGCCGGTCGCACCTCCATACAGGTAATTGACAACGGATGCGGAATGAACAGCGAGGATGCCCGTACGGCTTTTGAGCGTCATGCCACCTCCAAGATAAGCCAATCCGATGATCTGTTTTCACTTACCACATTCGGATTCCGCGGCGAGGCTCTGCCGTCTATAGCTGCTGTCGCCGAGGTTCAGTTGCGTACCCGTACTGCCGATAGCGAGACCGGTACCGAAATAACCGTTAAGGCATCGGAGACAGAAAGCCAGGAACCATGCGTTTGCCCTGTGGGCAGTTCCTTTACCGTTCGCAACCTTTTTTACAATGTTCCGGCACGTCGCAAGTTCCTTAAAAGCAATCAGACTGAATACGGACATATACTTACCGAGATTGAGCGTGTGGCACTTGCACACCCGGAGGTCGCTGTTGAACTCACCCATCAGGGAGAGCAGGTTCTGTCTCTCCCCGTATCGGCCATAAAGCAGCGTATTGTCAACCTGTTTGGCCGTAAGATGAACGAGGCTCTCCTTCCGGTAGAGGTGGAGACATCGGTGGTAAAGGTGAGCGGGTTCTGCTCCAATCTGGATAACGTGAAAGGCAAAGGAGCTAAACAGTTCTTTTTTGTGAACGGCCGATATATGCGCCATCCATATTTCCATAAGGCTGTGCTGAGCGCATACGAGGGACTTGTCCCGGAAGGTGACCAACCTTCTTATTTCCTGTTCCTGAATGTACCTCCTCAAACCATCGATGTAAACATACACCCTACCAAGACAGAGATAAAGTTTCAGGACGAACAGGTTATCTGGAAGATCCTCATGGCTGCAGTAAAGGAAACTGTGGGCCGTTTTGAGGAGATGCCCACCATAGAATTCGATACGGCTGATATGCCCGATATCCCTATCTATGACTCCACACGTCCGGTGGCACAGCCCAAGGTGAGTTACAATCCTGATTTCAATCCGTTCTCCCAGACCCGCAGTGAGACAGGACAGTCTCGAGCCAACAGGGAGAACTGGAGCAAACTGTACGGAGACGTGCTGGAGCGTAAGGTAAACGAGGGCGAGATACCATTCACACCCATGAGCGAGACTTTTATCGCCTCTCCCCAAGAGGAACCGCTCAAACCCTATCAGTTTGCAGACCGTTACATACTTGTTCCTTCAGATGAGGGACTTATGGTAATAGATCAGCACCGTGCACATATAAGGGTGCTTTATGACCGTTTTATGGCAGATGCCAAGAGTCATGCAGCGGCATCACAGGGACTTCTGTTCCCGGAGATGTTCCAGTTGTCGGCCAATGATGCGGTTATATTTGAAGAACTCAAGCCCCGTTTTGCGGCACTTGGATTTGACCTTTCTGATATGGGTCGCGGAGCGATAGCGGTACAGGGCGTTCCGTCGGGTATGGAAGGACAGGATTACGAGCGTCTTATTACCGATATGATTGCCGACCTAAGGATCAATCCCACACAGGAGGAGGACCGTCAACTTGAGAGTCTGGCTCTGGCCATGGCCCGTAAGGCGGCCATACCGGCAGGGCGCCGTCTGTCGGATAATGAGATGCTGGAACTGGTACGTTCACTCAAGGCGTGCAGCATACCTTCACGTACGCCCGATGCCAAGACGGTTTACGTGATCAAATCCGAGCAGGAAATAGCAAAGTGGTTCTGATTCAGCCTATCGGGCCGCGTTTGTGTTTGTTCCAGAGTCCGTAGATTTCACTTACATTACCCGCGGTAATGAATCCGTGAATATCATTTTTCTTCATAAAATCCATGAGCCTTGAGAACTCATCCTGGGTTAGCAGGGACTGGATTTCTATGTTTTCGCTGCCGCTGTATCCGCCAGTTACATGGTAAAGGCTGCAGCCGCGGTCCAACTCCTCTATAATGTACTTACGCAGAATCTCGTGACTGGACGAAATGATACAAACCCTCTTGCGCTTGTTTATGCTGGCGGTAAAATAATCCACCACTATTCCGTTAATCCATGTTCCTATAAGGCCTACCACAACCATACGGAAGGGATTGATGGCAAATGCCGTGCAGCAGATGATCGCTCCGGCTACGGATATGGATGCACCGATGTCAAAATGCAGGTACTTGTTTACTATCTTGGCCAGGATATCCAGACCGCCGGTGGATGCATTGATATGGAACAGTATGGCCTGTGATGCGCTGAGCAGAAGTACAAAACAGCACAAATCCAGCCATATGTCTCCCATGACCGATGTGCCGTCTGTAATAAGTTCTGATGCCGGCAACACTTTCTCCCACAAGTCCATGAGCGGACCCAGTATCAGAGCGGTATAGACTGTTTTTATTCCGAATTCCCTGTCTATGAGCAGGTAAGCCAGTATGAGCAGGATGGCGTTAATGATTACGATAACGGTCGAGACCTTGACGGTCATGCCAAAGATATCGAATATGCCGCTTATCACGATTGAAAGACCCGAGATGCTTCCTACAATCAGTTTACTTGGAACCAGGAAGTAGTTTACCGCAAGGGCGGCAATAGCCATGCCCACCGTCATTATTATCAGTTCCTTCCAGAACTTTCCTGTCCGGACTGCAGTCCATGCTGTACCGACAGCATCCTTGATCTTGCTCATATAGTCCTTTTATTTGAGGTGTTTAATACACCCTGAATCCAATGATCTGGCGAACCTCACGCAGAGTTTTGGAAGCGCTCTCACGAGCCTTCTCGGCACCGGCAAGGGCAATCTTGTCCAGAAGTGCGGTGTTGCTTGCATACTCCTTGATACGCTCGCGTATGGGATCGGTGGCGGCTACGATATCCTCGGCCAACTGTTTCTTGAGGTCACCGTAACGCAGGGTGCAGTCATTCCATTTGTCATTGAAATAGTTGTAGGTATCCTTTGAAGATACAACATCAAGAAGTGTAAAGAGATTCTGTATAACCTCAGGCTTCTCACTGTTCATGGCCTGCGGACCGGCATCGGTCACGGCCTTCATCACCTTCTTGCGGATTACTGAGGGCTCGTCGCACAGGTAGATGCAGTTGCCTTCAGACTTACCCATCTTGCCCGATCCGTCCAGTCCCGGAATCTTGATACCGCCCTCCTTGGCCAGAGAGAATGATGCGGGTTCGGGAAAGAAGTCAACGTTATACATCTGGTTGAATCGGCGGGCAAACTTGCGGGCCATCTCCATGTTCTGCTCTTGGTCCTTGCCAACGGGAACTTTGTTGGCCTTGTGGATAATGATGTCCGATGCCATCAGGGTGGGATAGGTAAGCAGACCTGCGTTTACGTTGTCGGGCTGCTTGCGTGCCTTCTCCTTGAATGATGTTACGCGCTCCAACTCACCCAGATATGCATTCATATTGAGGTAGAGGTAGAGTTCTACAACCTCAGGTACATCACTCTGTACGTATATGGTTGCTTTCTCAGGGTCCAGACCGCAGGCCAGGTACTCGGCCAGGATGGTGCGGACGCTGTTCTGTATGTTCTCAGGGGTGGGGTGTGTGGTCAGGGAGTGCCAGTCGGCAATAAAGAAAAAGCATCTGTACAAATCCTGAAGCTTTATAAAACTTGTCACTGCACCGTAGTAGTTGCCAAGGTGAAGGTTACCTGTGGGGCGAATGCCGCTGAGAACTGTTTCCATTTTTTATTTTATATGATTTTGTACCGCAAAAATACCATAAAAGAGCCATACGGGGAAAAATATTCAAAAAAAAGGTCCTAAAGTTTTTGAGTATCCGCAAAAGTGCTTATCTTTGCACCGCTTTTACGGAAAGCACGGGCGTTTAGCTCAGCTGGTTCAGAGCATCTGCCTTACAAGCAGAGGGTCGGCGGTTCGAATCCGTCAACGCCCACGAAAAAAGAGGTTCGCATTTGCGAGCCTCTTTTTTCGTGGGCGTTGCGGATTCGCTTTCCTTTTTTTATTTCGCTAACGCGAAAGCTCCCCCTATGGGGGCTTGGCGGCCCTCCGGGACCGCGGTCTCACTCGTCGCCTCGTTCGCTCCAATACGTTTTTTACCTGCGTGAGCAAAAGGGGCCTGACCCCAATTGCACGTTTGCGAATTATTGTATAAATTAGCACCCCGTTGGATAATTATTACTAATCTATAAATAAAGTATGTTTAAGGGACAACCAAAAGGCCTGTTTGCCTTGGCTTTAGCCAACACAGGCGAAAGGTTCGGCTATTACACCATGCTTGCCATCTTTACTCTCTATATGAGAGCCAAGTTCGGCTGGGATGAGAATGCAGCCGGACAAGTGTATGCAATTTTTCTTGCAGGAGTCTATTTCATGCCCCTGCTGGGTGGTATCATTGCCGATAAGATAGGTTATGGCAAGTGCGTCACCATTGGCGCATTCGTGATGATTTTCGGTTATCTGGCACTGGCCGTTCCTATGGCAACCCAGGAGATAGACAAATGGACACTGTTTGCCGGACTGGCTCTTATTGCCGTAGGTACCGGCCTGTTCAAGGGTAACCTGCAGGTGCTGGTGGGTAATCTGTATGATGACCCCAAGTATTCCGACAAGCGTGACGCTGCGTTCAGCCTGTTCTATATGGCCATCAACATAGGCGCTATGTTCGCTCCCGCTATGGCCAAAGCCCTCTACAACCCGCATATTGAGAGTGCAGGTTATCATTTTGTACCTATTGACAACGCTACCGTTGAGTTCGGCGCACAGTCCGGTGCATACCTGCAGTCACTGGCCGAAGGATACCGTCTTTGCTTCTTTGTGGCCTGTGCATCATTGGTACTTTCTCTGCTTATATATTTCTTCTGCCGCTCATGGTTCAAGCATGCCGATGTAAACACCAAGCAGGCCAAGGCCCAGAACGTACAGATTCAGGAGCTCACTCCCAAGCAGACCAAGGACCGCATCGTAGCCCTGCTGCTTGTGTTTGCAGTGGTCATTTTCTTCTGGATGGCATTCCACCAGAACGGTTCCGCCCTTACATTCTTTGCCGATAAGTACACCAAGTTGAACGGCATTACCGGAATCAACCGCATGTGGTTCAACATCTGGTCACTGGCTCTCATCGCTGTATCAATCTACACCCTGTTCGCCATTTTCCAGAGCGATACCAAAAAGGCCCGTATCATTGCCGGTATTGCTACACTTGCTCTTTGGGCAGGTGCCATAGCATTCTATATGAATATGCCTGATCCGTTCAATGCCGCCACATCTGATTTCCAGCAGTTCAACCCGTTCTTTGTAGTGGCTCTGACTCCTGTATCGGTAGCAGTGTTCGGTGCGCTGGGCAAGAAAGGCAAGGAGCCTTCAGCTCCGGTAAAGATTGGTCTTGGTATGTTGCTGGCAGGTGTGGGATTTGCCGTTATTACCGCCGCATCCACAGACCTTATCTCACCTAAGGACCTGGGTGACCAGGCACAGAGCGTACTCAGCCCCAACTGGCTCATAGGTACCTATTTTACTCTGACGGTTGCCGAGCTGCTGCTGAGCCCCATGGGTATAAGCTTTGTGAGTAAGGTGGCTCCTCCCAAGTACAAGGGTCTGATGATGGGCGGATGGTTTGCCGCTACAGCCATAGGCAACTACCTGAGCCGTATCCCGTCGGCCCTGTGGAAGAAGATTCCGCTTATGGCTAACTGGGCTATCCTGATTGCCTTGTGCGTAATAGCAGGACTTATCATGTTCATATTGCGCCGCAAACTGGAAGCTGCTACTAAAGACTGATTTAATTTATATTATGGATTTTTAGGGGGAACTGAAGAGAGTATAGTATCCAAAACTACGGCCTTTCAGGCCTATCCCTCCCACAATAAGAAACCATTCCGAAAAGTTTCGGAATGGTTCTTTATTGCGGGCCCCTACCTCTAACGCGCCGCAAGCGACTGCAAGGAGCGCTTTTGCGTAGCAAAATAAAAGAAGGTCGGGGCCCCGAAGGGGCGACGGTTTCCAAGACTATATCCCTTTCAGTTCCGCTCACTTGGAACGTTTTCTGCAACCTTAGTTTTCTTGTCGTCTAAAAGCATTACTTTTGTCCCAATTAACCGTCCAAAAAGATGAAATTAAGTAATGTTTTTAAACTGGCAGCTGTGAGCTGCTTTCTGATTTCCTTTGCATCAGGTTGCAAGAATAATTCCACAACGGAATACGGGTATGAGAAACTGTATCCTAATGCCGACAAGATTATATTTGATGATTTCAGAGTTGTGGAACTCTCCAAAGATGTTCCGTTGGGTGATATTCAGAAAATCTTTGTAGAAGACTCCCTAATTTTCATCTCTTCCGATGATAACCTGTATTCATTCAATATGGACGGCTCCCTGCACGCCCGTTATGGAATGAAAGGCCGCGCATCGAACGAGTATCTGTATCTGTCAGCCTATTATATTGACGCCAGCTCCAGACAGGTCTGTCTGATTGACGGCACGCAGGGTAAACTGCTGTACTTTGGGTATGACGGTTCCTTTATCAGAAAGGCAGAATGCGATGCTTTGAAGTCATTAATTTACGATGTGCGTCTGCTCTCTGACGGCAGGCTGTTTGTTCACAACTATATTTACAATGACAGCGGGTTGCTTTATTCCATAGTTGACCTTAAGGACGGCAGTGTCAAGGAACTAAAATCCGTACCGTTCTCAACCGATAACACCGCTGAGTTCTGCGGTGAGCACATGTGTAATGTGTTTGACGGTAAGCTCTATTACATTGCACCCTTTGAACCGGCTATTTATGTGCTGGATGGTGACAAGGAGACATCGTGGAGGCAGATACCCGGAGCGGATAATGTTCCAGGCAAGAGTGAACTGAAGAACATCACGGACTTTAATTTCTTCACGGCATTCAACATGTACAATGAAGATGAGTTTGTAGGATTTACCGGCCTGTATGAGACTGGTTCATTCATACTTATGAATGAGCTGCATGAATTCAACTACTACATAATAGACAAGAGTACCGGCAAGCAGAAACGCTACCAGTATTCATTGGAGGATGATGTCAAGACACTTCCCGTAAAGAACATCAGGACGGCATACCAGGATTGGTTCATCGGCATAGGTAAAGTAATGAGTCTGATGCAGTTGCGTGAGGACCTTCCCGAAAAGACATCAGACCCATTCCTGAGAAAGTTTAAGGATGTAGCCGACAAGACCACCATTGACTCAAATCCCTGTTTGTTCTTCTATAAGATCAAATCAATCTGATGAAGGACTTTGCGGCCATAGATTTTGAGACAGCCAACAACGAGCGCTCGTCGGTGTGTTCGGTAGGTGTGGTCATAGTGCGTGACGGTGAGATTACAGATACGTTCTACTCACTTATCCAGCCTGAGCCCAACTACTACAACTACTGGTGCCAGCGGGTTCACGGCCTATGCTGTGCCACTGTAATTCAGAGCAGTAAGTTGCTGAGCATGATCACGATGATGACTATCGGCGAAATCCAGCGGACCATGAAGTAAACGAAACTGAATATCCAGCGCGGGGTGCCGGATTTGCCGTGACCAGTAAGCTCGTCAAGGAAATCTGTCCTCTTTACGCGCCAGCCGGCAAAGAGCACCATTATCAGGCTGCCAACGGTTATGAGCACATCGCTTGATATTACATCAAAGAAATCAAAGATATTGTTGCCCAGGATGGTGATGCCTGACAGCGTGCCTTGTGACAGCGAGCATACGCAGCCCAGCAGTATTATGAGTACCATGCTTACTATTACGGCAGCGTTGCGGCTCAGTTTCCACTCCTCGATGAAATAGCGTACTATAACCTCAAGCATGGATATGGCCGATGTCACAGCGGCCAACAGCAGCGACAGGAAAAACAGTATGGCTATGATGCTGCCGCCCGGCATTGAGGCGAACACTCCCGGCAGGGTGATGAACACCAGTCCCGGGCCTGCGTTCACGGCCGGAGCGGTGCCGTTCATGAAAGCTATTGCGTAGACGGCAGGGATGATGGCCAGACCGGCAATGATTGCAAACAGCGTGTCAATCAGACCGGTGGTAATGGCGGTCATAGCTATATCCTCCTTTGTCTTTACGTATGAGCCGTAAGTAAGCAGTATGCCAATGCCTATGCTCAGTGACATGAATGCCTGTCCCAGAGCAGTTATGAGAACTTTTCCGTCTATCTTGCTGAAATCAGGTATGAGCAGATACTTTGTACCCTCAGCTGCTCCGGGCAGGGTGAGAGAACGGATTGCAACCAGTATGATAGTGACTGACAGCACGGTCATCATGGGCTTGGAGAACTTCTCTATCCCGTTCTTTACGCCACCGAAATTGGCAGCTGCGGTTATGACCAGAAATATGAGCGTATAGACCAGTGGCTCCCAGGTGGAGCTTATGAATCCGCCGAATGCTCCTGCATAGTCGGCATCGGGGGCGGTAAAGTTGAAAGCGCATGCCTCAATCAGGTACTTGACCGACCAGCCGCCCACTACGGTGTAGAATGCCATGATGACTATTGGTGTGAGCAAGGTAAGGAAACCTGCCCAGCGCCAGCGCGGGGCACCCAGCTCATCATATACGCGGGTAACGTTGGTGCGGCATTTGCGCCCCAGCGTAATCTCGGTCATCAGTACAGGGATACAGATGGTAAGTAGCAGTACCAGATAGACGAATATGAACGCTCCGCCGCCGTTCTGTGCTGCCAGGAACGGGAACCTCCACAGGTTACCCAGTCCTACGGCCGATCCGGCCATAGCCAGAATCATACCCACGCGGCTGTCAAAACGCTCCCTCTTTTTCTCCATTTATCGGTAATTACGATAATCCGTATCACTCCTTGATATTGGGTTCCTCCAGACCGTAGCCTTCCTTCTTGTCAACTGCCTTAAGGCGCATTGCCAGCAGCAGGGCAACAACACCGAACAGGGCGAATATCACCATCGGCAGGGTGTAGTTGTACTGTGTCACCTCTGCACCCTCAACCAGACGAGTGCCGACTTTGCAATACTTGTCAAGTATGCCGCCTATGAGCAGTGGAACGAATCCAAGGCCGATGTTCTGAACCCAGAAAATCAGGGCGTATGCTGAGCCTACCAGCTTTTGCGGGATAATCTTGGGAACACTGGGCCACATGGCTGACGGCACAAGTGAGAATGCTATGCCCAGTATAACCATGATGAATGCTGCGAACCACCAGTAGTTGAGCAGCGGCAGGGCAAACAGCACGTGTACCAGTATCAGAAGCAGTGAACCTATTATCATGATAGTTGCGCCCTTGCCTTTCTTATCGTAGATGCCTCCAAAGAGCGGAGTCATGATAAGGTTTCCGAACGGAATCAGACTCGGTATGAGACCTGCCAAAGTGGTGCTTACGCCGTATTTGTTCTCCATAAGCGATGCTGCGTATTTCATGAACGGGAATACGGCCGAATAGAACATGAGACAGAGCAGGGCGATAAGCCAGAATCCGCGGTTGGTAATTATCAGCTTGAGGTCCTTTACCTTGAATACGTCATCGGGCTCAGTCTGTGCCTGTGCCACCTCGGCGTCAAACTTCTTGTCCATGTGGCAGAATACCAGATAGGCCAGGAATCCTATACAGAGCAGGATTGCAGACAACAGAAGTGGGGCTGAGACCGAGAAGCGCTTTGCTATCATGGGACAGAACACAAGGGCGGCTGCTGTTCCCAGACGTGCAACGGCAACCTGGACACCCATGGCCAGAGCAAGTTCCTTACCTGCAAACCACTTGGTTATGACCTTTGAAACGGTGATACCGCAGTTCTCGGTTCCAACTGCGAATATGGCGTAACCAAGACATGCTACGAACACCTGGGTGCGCATGCCGAATACGGTTCCGGCTTCGGGACCTGAAGATATTCTGGTGACCGCATAGTATTTTATCAGTGCACCGGCAAACATAAGAATGCATGTTACTATTCCGGTAAACCTTACACCCATCTTATCCAGTATGATGCCACCGAATATGAGCATGAAAAGGAATACGTTGAACCAGCAGTATGCCCAGTTGAACTGGCCGAACTCAAGGCTGGTCCAGCCCATCTGCTCCTCGAGCATGGTCATAAGGGGTGAAAGGGCATCGGTCAGGAAATAACCCCACATCATGGTAAACGATACGATAATAAGGGCGGCCCAACGTGCACCCTTGCTCTCACTGATCTTTTTGGTTACGGTCTGTGACATATTTTTATTATAATTATGATTATTCCGAGGTGCAAAATTATGAATTTCTTACTAATTTTGCAGCGCTGCTGAGAAGCAGATTGAGTGATACCCAAAATTTATTGAAAGAGGATAACTTACAAGATTGTTTTTAAAGTGAATTTAGACGTACTAACCGCCGTGTCCCCCATAGATGGACGTTACCACGGCAAAACACAGGAACTTGCGTCCTATTTTTCAGAGTTTGCACTGATAAAGTACAGAGTAAGAGTAGAAATCGAGTACTTTACTGCACTGTGTGAATTCCAACTCCCGCAGTTGGCAGGTGTTTCACGCGCTTCATTGGACGGTCTGCGCCTTATATGGCAGAATTTCAATGAGGAGGACGCCGCACACATCAAGGATATAGAGAAAGTTACCAACCACGACGTAAAGGCTGTAGAATATTTCATCAAGGAGAAATTTGACCTTGTACCCGAGTTGGTTTCATATAAGGAGTTCATACACTTTGGACTTACATCACAGGATATAAACAATACCTCGGTACCCCTTATGATCAAGGAGGCTCTTGAGAATGTATATTATCCTGCAATCCAGTCACTTATTGATAAACTTGAGGAGTATGCCCAGCGCTGGAAGGATGTTCCCATGCTGGCACGTACCCATGGACAGCCTGCATCACCTACACGTCTGGGTAAGGAGATTGAGGTCTTTGCATACCGTATGCGTGAGCAGCTTAAGCAGCTCAAGGCTGTGCCCATGTCTGCCAAGTTCGGCGGTGCCACCGGTAACTTCAACGCACATCACGTGGCTTATCCCGATATCGACTGGAAGGCATTCGGTGCCAAGTTCCTGGCCGATAAACTGGGCCTGGTACGTGAGGAATATACCACCCAGATATCCAACTATGATAATCTTGCTGCCCTGTTTGATGCTATGAAGCGTCTTAACACCATCCAGATTGATATGAACCGCGATTTCTGGCAGTACATATCGATGGAGTATTTCAAGCAGCAGATAAAGGCCGGTGAGGTGGGCTCAAGCGCAATGCCTCACAAGGTCAATCCCATAGACTTTGAGAATGCCGAGGGTAATCTGGGTATGGCCAACGCCATTCTGGAGCACCTGTCACGCAAACTGCCGGTATCACGCCTGCAGCGCGACCTGACAGACTCAACGGTTATCCGTAACGTGGGCGTTCCTTTCGGACATCAGATGATTGCGGTAGCAAGTTCACTCAAGGGTCTGGGCAAACTGCTTATCAACGAGCAGAAGATTGCCGCCGATCTGGACGGATGCTGGAGCGTTGTGGCCGAGGCTATCCAGACCATACTGCGCCGTGAGGGTTATCCCCATCCTTATGAGGCACTCAAGGCACTCACCCGCACCAACAGTCAGGTGACTCAGCAGTCAATAAGCGAATTCATTGATTCACTAAACGTTAACGATAATATTAAAAAAGAACTTAAAGCCATTGCGCCTGGCAACTATTTCGGCGTATGATATTAATAGTCACAAAAATCTAAATCAAACTGAAGCCGTGACGGCTTCCAACTTAAAAAGGTACAATTATGATGGAAACAGAGAATGGAAACAGATTCTACGACGAGAGCGGGAATCAGGAAGAGCAGGAGAACAGCTTCAACAGGTTTAACGGAAATTCCGATGAGAACAGCCAGAGTACTAACCGTCGCGAAGGCAGACCCCGTTTTGTAAGGGTTGACTACAACAACAATCGTCCCCAGTATTCAAGGGTAGAGCGCCCTCAGCGTCAGGAAGGCGAGCAGGGTAATTACCAGGATCGTCCCCGCAGACAGTATGGTCAGAATTATGGAGAAAATCAGGGCTACGGTCAGAACCGCCAGGGCGGTTATCAGAACCGTGGTTACAACAATAATCGTCAGCAGTACGGACAGCAGCGTTACGGCCAGCCCCGCCAGTATAATGTAGAGGAGGGTCAGCCCCGTTTCTACAGAGAGCGTGTACAGGGTCAGGGCGCAGAGCAGCAGGAAGGCGGCTACCAGCGTCAGGGTGGCTACCAGCGCCAGGGTGGCTACGGCCAGCGTCAGGGCGGTTACGGTCAGCGCCAGGGTGGCTATGGTCAGCGTCAGGGCGGATACCAGCGTCAGGGCGGTTACGGCCAGCAGGGCGGTTTCCGCAAGCCCATGCAGAAGCGTCAGGACAACCGCAAGCGTATTGAGTATCAGGATGTAATCCACGATCCCGAGGAGGAGATACGTTTGAACAAGTACCTGGCCAATGCCGGTGTATGCTCACGTCGTGAGGCCGATGAATTCATCCAGGCTGGCGTTGTAAAGGTTAACGGTCAGACCGTAACCGAGCTGGGTACCAAGGTACACCGCGGTGACAACGTGCTGTTCCACGATCAGCTGGTAAGCATAGAGCGTAAGATTTACATCCTGCTCAACAAGCCCAAGGATTGCGTTACCACAGTGGATGATCCCCAGGAGCGCAAGACAGTTATGGATTATATCAAGGGTGCCTGCAAGGAGAGAGTTTATCCCGTAGGCCGTCTTGACCGTAATACAACAGGTGTCCTGCTTCTTACCAATGACGGTGAGATGGCAAGCCGCCTTACACACCCCAAGTTCCTCAAGAAGAAGATCTATCATGCACGTCTGGACCGCGCAGTAAGCGCCGAGGATCTGCAGAAACTGCTTGACGGTGTCAACATCGGCGAGGAAGAGGGCGATATCGTACGTGCCGATGAGGTCAGCTACGTAAATGATGACAAGACCCAGGTGGGCATTGAGATTCACTCAGGTCGCAACCGTGTGGTACGTCGTATGTTCGACGCTCTGGGTTATCGCGTTACCAAGCTGGACCGCGTTCAGTTTGCAGGACTCACCAAGAAGCGTCTGCGTCGCGGCGACTGGCGTTTCCTCACTGAGAAGGAGGTTAACATGCTCCGCATGGGTGCTTACGAATAATTAATCACTGATTAAATCTAAAACAATGGATATCAAGAGAACAAGGATTGTTGACCTTCTTAAGCGTACCGATTACGGTCAGGAGGTTGTCGTCAAAGGATGGGTAAGAACCAAACGCGGCAGCAAGACCGTAAACTTCATCGCCCTTAATGACGGATCGACAATCAAGAATGTTCAGATAGTTGCTGATCTGGAGAAGTTCAGCGAGGACCTTATGAGACAGATCACCACCGGTGCCTGCCTCAGCGTAAAGGGTACCATGGTAGAGAGCATCGGCTCCGGTCAGGCTGTCGAGGTTCAGGCTAAGGAGATTGAGGTGCTGGGTCTGTGCGGTGATGACTATCCCATGCAGAAAAAGGGCCAGTCATTCGAGTATATGCGTCAGCATGCCCATATGCGTCTGCGTACCAATACATTCGGTGCCGTGATGCGTATCCGTCACAATATGGCAATGGCCATCCATACTTACTTCCACGAGCATGGATTCTTCTATTTCCACACTCCGCTTATCACTGCAAGTGACTGCGAGGGTGCAGGTAATATGTTCCAGGTAACCACCAAGAACCTCTATGATCTTAAGAAGGATGACCAGGGCAAGATTATCTATGATGATGATTTCTTTGGCCAGCAGACCTCACTTACCGTAAGCGGTCAGTTGGAGGGTGAACTTGGTGCAACCGCTCTTGGCGCTATCTATACCTTTGGTCCCACATTCCGTGCCGAGAACTCCAACACTCCGCGCCACCTGGCCGAGTTCTGGATGATTGAGCCCGAGGTCGCTTTCCTGGATCAGGAGGAACTTATGGACCTTGAGGAGGATTTTATCAAGTACTGCGTACGTTGGGCACTTGACAACTGCAAGGATGACCTGGAGTTCCTGAACAACATGATTGACAAGACTCTCATCGAGAGACTTGAGGGGGTACTTAAAGAGACATTCGTACGTCTTCCCTATACCGAGGGTATCAACATTCTGCAGGATGCCATCAAGAAAGGCAAGAAGTTTGAGTTCCCCTGCAACTGGGGCGATGACCTGGCCAGTGAGCATGAGCGCTACCTGGTTGAGGAGCACTTCAAGAAGCCGGTTATCATGACCGATTATCCTACAGCCATCAAGTCATTCTACATGAAGCAGAATGAGGCTACTGCAAACGGCGGCTCCATCGGCTATAAGGGCGTTGAGGCTCCCGCTCCCACCATGCAGGGTACTGACGTTCTGTTCCCGCAGATAGGTGAGATCATAGGCGGCTCTGTCCGTGAGGCCGATTACGATAAACTGATGGGTGAGATCAACCGTCGCCAGATGGATATGACCCACCTGTGGTGGTATCTCGATACCCGTCGCTGGGGTTCATGCCCTCACGCAGGATTCGGCCTTGGCTTTGAACGCCTCATCCTCTTCGTCACCGGAATGCAGAACATAAGGGACGTTATCCCGTTCCCCCGCACTCCCAAGAACGCAGAGTTCTAAAAACAATACCAATGGGGACGGTTCTGTTTGGTACCGTTCTTGAATAACAGAAGCAGCGGCGTTAATTGATACGTCGCTGCTTCTTGTTTGCATATCAGTGGCTTACTGGAAAACGGTACCAAACAGAACCGTCCCCATTGGTATTGTTGTCAGCGGGAGGTGAGGCGGAAATAGAGGCGGAGCGACCAGGCCAGGATGGTGACCATGGCCCAGCGGAACAGCAGCATCCAGTACCACATTCCGCCCACGGCCGCAAAGAGCATCAGGTCCTCCAGGTTGCTGTGCGATATTCCTATGTGCGTGTTGAGCAGGCGTATGCTCCTGTCCGATATCTGACCGCGCTCCATCTCATCCATGATTGCGGCCGATCCGTACGAAAGACCCACCACATTGGCTACTATCCAAAGGAACGATGTCTCCTTGGGTAGACCGAACAGCGTGAGCAGCGGACTGAACAGACGTGATATCCAGTTCATGATGCCGTATTCGTAGAATGCGCGCTGTATGATGTTGAGCAGTGTGATGAGCACCGTCATCCAAACGGCCAGTTTCATCAAGCCCTTGAACCATACCATGAACATTGGCCAGAACTCACCCTGAATCTGGAAGAAGGGTATTTCAGAAAGATTGACTGAGGTTGCATCGTAGACTGGACGTCCCGGCAGAACCAGATTCATAATGATACCCAAAGAGAGTGATCCCAGAGTTCGTATAAGAACTGTATATAAGGCCGGAGCTCCGGTTTTCTTCTGAACAGCTGTCTCAACCACCATTGCATGAGCTGCCAGAGTCATTGTACCCAGAATCGTAATCTGACGTGCGGTAAGGTCAATGGTCGATACCACCGCGATGCACGAGTATACGTTGATGAAATATCCGCTCACATAGGCCAGCGACGCGTCACCGGGCAGTCCGAAGATTCGGAACACGGGACTCACTGCAGCCGCAATCCAAGCCAGTATTCCGGTATATTTGAGCAGGAACATTATAAAAGAAACGATGGCGGTTATCTTGAATATCCACCAAATGGTTTTCATCGCCCTGGGCACCGCCTGGCGAACAATTCTCTTGAGTTTTTCCATAATCGGCCGCAAAGATACTCAAAAACGACGCAAAGGGGTCGTTTCCCTTTGCGTCATTTTTATTCGCGCAGCAGGTTGACCTTTTTCATTTTAAGGGCACCATCCTCTATATACAGGTTGTAGGCGTTAGGGAATTGGGGTTTATATTTTATTTCATCATATTCATAGTCGTCCTCAATTGTCATGGAGAAAGGATCCCTGTTTATTTCACTTATGTCAAATTCCTTATTGAATACAGTCCTGGCGCCGGTCTCGTCAATAGCCAGTATTGTCAGTATACCAGGAGAGCAGCAGTCGCCCCATCCTTTAAAGAACAGCAGGTAGCGTGACTTGCCCATGGGGTGACAGTAGAAATAGTTGTTGTCGAACACACCCCGCTTCTCCCAGTCCGGATTCTTGAATTGGTATTTTTTGCCGGCAGACTCGATGCTGATTACACTATAGTCACCGGGATCATTCTTCCAGCCTTCGCTGGTGTAGCCGTACAGTGTGACGGTTATATCATCGGCTTTGTTGCCTATCTGCGCGTTGAATACCTCTTCAAGTTCTTCGGCGGAATCATCATATTTCCAGAACCCATCAATCAGGGAGTCATTCACCTCTTTTCCGAATTCATATATAGTGATAACCTTTTCAGGCTTTACGGGAACATAGTCTCTGGGCTGGATGACCGTGACCTGGCACTCCTGTTTGAACTCTCCGCAAACGGCGGTTATTGTGCACTTTCCGCCTGAGACGCCGGTTACCTTTCCGTTTCTGTCAACATATGCTACTGCTGAATTGCCGCTACGCCAGTAAATGTTCCTCTTGGTTGCATCCTCAGGGATGAAAGCGGCACTCAGGATATAGTCGTCGCCTACTTCCATTTTCAATTCAGTCCTGTTAAGGATGATATCGCTTATGGGGACATACTGTTTTGTGGTGACAGGTCTTATTGAGCGTCCGCTCTGAATGCTCAATGGAACTAGCGTTAATATCATATTTCTGTTTTGACTCTTATCCGGTCCGTCGGAAACAGAAACGAACTGCCATGCCTTAGGCTCTCTTTCAGGATCATCAAACTTGCATGTACTTGTCCAATAGTAAAGCCCGCTGGATTCATTGATCCATCTTTTCTCCATTTTCATTCCTCCGGCCGGGAGAAATATCGAGTTGCCGTTTTGTCCGGTAACTTTATATCCCCAATGATAACTCTGCTCCATCCATTCCCATTCGCATTTGTCTATCAGTTCCTGGAATTCCTCTTTTGTGGGCATGCGCCAGTCTTTTCCCCAAAGCACGGTGGCTGCGTCATCACATGATTCTATAACGTTCAGTTTGCCATCATAGTAATGACCCTGTTTGGGCTCCAGATAATAGTTCTGTACAAATTCTTTTCTTGCTTCGGTTTCGCCCCATGCAAAAAAGTCTCCGTGCCAATTAGGATCATACTTACGTCCTCCGACGTTGAAGGTGGCCCAGTTAACGCTCAGGCCCAGGTCAACAAACTCATAATCTTCAAAATTGTATAGACTCTCGCTGGCGTATGAGGTGGGAATGCGGTAGTTGTCTCCGGGCCTTATGATATATGCGATCTTATTCTCCTTATTGACCATAACATATACCGAGTCCTTTGCCGGCTCATCTCTTACAGGCCATGGGGTGTACTCAAAATAGACTATGTATTTCTCATTCTGCTTGATTACACGGAAGGATTCAGTGTGTATTTCGGAATAAATGCCTCCGTCCAGAACAAAGTCATACTCATCGACACAATCCATTACATACTCCCGTAGCTCATCGGTGCAATATACGGAGAGAATGGAGTCTGTCTTTGGTTCTCCATCGAATTCAGTACAATACGCTTTGTAGAATGACAGGATTGTTGCCGCCATGCCGGTCGGCGTTTCTGTCTGGTCCGATGAAACCTGGTCCGATGATGCCGGTTGCTGACCGCTGTTGCTTTTGCATGAACAAAACATCAAGCAGGAGATGACAAACAAAGAAAGGACTCTTTTCATATTTATGCGCAATTAGTAGTGTTGTCAAAGATAGTGTTTTTATATTTGCATACTAACCGAATGATAAGAATAATGAAAAGAACATCTGTAGTTTTAGCCCTGTTCATGTTGTATGCAATGACAGCATCTGCCCAGAAGACGCTTAAGGGCACTTATGCCGATGCGTTCAAGATGGGATGCGCAGTAAATTCCAGTATTGTGAACGGCCGTGACAGCAGGTCGGCACAGATAATCCTGCAGCAGTTCAATGCGGTAAGCCCCGAGAACGATATGAAGGCCGAGGTGCTGCATCCGTCACCCGATCGCTGGAACTTCCAGGCGGCCGACCGGTACGTTCAGTTTGCCAAGGATAACGGACTGTGGGCATTGGGACATACCCTTGTCTGGCATAACCAGACCCCCGATTTCTTTTTCAACCATGTCGATGGCACCCCCAAGAGCCATGACGAGATGGTTGAGACCATGCGCAGTTACATAGAGACCGTGGCCGGCCACTTTAGCGGCAAGATAGATGCCTGGGATGTGGTGAACGAGATAATAGACAATGACGGCTCATACCGCAAGACCCTATGGACCAACGCCTTTAACGGTGACGGTGATGAGGTGGTACGCCTGGCATTCAAGTTCGCCCATGAGTATGATCCCAAGGCCGAACTCTACTACAACGATTTCAACGTATGGCGCCCGTCAAAGCGTGACGGCATAGCCCGAATGGTAAGAATGCTCCAGAAAGAGGGAATACAGATAGACGGAATAGGTATACAGGCGCATTGGGGACTCAACTTCCCCAAGAACGAGTATATAACCGCCGCGATTGACACATTCGCTGCCCTTGGCGTAAAGGTCATGATAACCGAACTTGATGTCGATGTGCTGCCACTGACCAAAGAGGGTCAGGTTATAGGCAAGTCCCTGCAAGACCCATTGTATCAGTTGGAGGAGTTCGAGACCTATCTGGATCCGTACAAGAACGGTCTGCCCGATGATGTCCAGGCACAGCTTACGGCCCGATATGCGGAGCTGTTCAACATATTCTACAGCCGCCGCGACAAGATAGACCGCGTTACTATCTGGGGCCTGCATGACGGCATGTCATGGAAGAACGGCTATCCCATACCCAACCGCACCAACTATCCGCTGCTCTACAACCGCGACCGCACACCGAAGCCGGCACTCCAAGCAGTGCTCAACATCCCAAAGTGACGCATTCTTAAACGCCCCCTTTGCGTCACCTCACTCGCTGTAGTTGTGATCTATGACTATGCTCACGGGTATGTCGGGCAGGGCGGTCTTGAGCTGAGATGCAAAAGCCTGGTCATCGGTGATGCTGCGGTCAGCCACCACATCGACCGATACCTTGCCTGTTGCGGGGTCATAGAAAAATCCGTGAACCTGCATTACATGTTCCTGACGGGCCAGAGTCTGAATGACGGTTTTCTGCAGTTCGGCCTGCTTGCTGCTCCCTGTGGCAACTGAGTAGACACCAACAGTCATCACAATACCGTATTTCTGCATCATCAACTCTGCAATATTGCGGGTCAGCCGGTGAATGCCATCGGCCGTCATGGTATCGGGCAGGCCTACATGGAGTGAGCCTATGGACAGGTTTGGACCGTAACTGTGCAGAATTATGTCATAAACTCCCTGAACCTGATCCATACCTGAAATGTCCTTCTTGATCTGATGAATAAGGTCTGCCGGAGCATTGGCTCCCAGCAGCTGGTTTATGGGCGACGCAAGCATCTCAATACCGGCCTTTATGATTACGACCGATATCAACGTACCTAAGTATCCGTCCAGAGATACGTTCCAGATAAGCATAATTCCGGCCGATACCAATGTGGCCAGTGTGATGACTGCGTCAAATAGCGCATCGGACCCGGATGCGGTCAGAGCATCACTCTGCAGTTGTCTGCCTTTGCCGCGTACATAAAGTCCCAGGACCAGTTTGGAGATGATTGCCACTATGATGACAATCAGTGTAACCGTAGTATAATCGGGTTCAACGGGATTGATGATCTTTCGTATGGACTCCACCATCGATGTGATACCGGTGGTAAGTACGATTGCGGAAATGATTATGGCGCTGAAATACTCCACGCGTCCGTACCCGAAAGGATGGGTGTTGTCGGCAGGTTTGAGCGACAGTTTGGTGCCCACGATGGTTATCACGCTGGACAGTGCGTCACTAAGGTTGTTCACGGCATCCAGAACAATTGCAACTGAACTTGCCAGAATACCCACAAAGGCCTTGAATGCAGCCAGCAGCACATTGGCGATTATGCCTATGACGCTGGTTCGTATTATTTGCTTGGAACGATCCATATGATATTGTTTTACTAATCGGCAAAAATACAAATTATTGTAATTTTGGAGCCTGTTATCACCTATTACATATGCAGTTGATTAAAAGAGCGATATTCCTTTTAGCGTCATTACCGGTCGTTTGGGGAGCAAAAGCCTCAAATGAAGACTGGATGTCGCGCTTGCCGGATACCGTAAAGGTGTGCAGGGTGTCCATCCCCGGAACGCATGATTCCGGAACGGCGGGTGTGGGTATCCTGACGCGTCATTATGCACGTACCCAGAAACTCTCCATAGCCGAGCAGTGGGATGCCGGAATCCGTTTCTTTGACCTGCGTCCCAAACTTGTAGGAAATAAACTCAAGATATATCACGGCCCGGCCAACTGCCATATCACGCTGAATGAAGCCTTAAGCATACTTAAGCAGAAACTGGAGCAGAACCCCACTGAGTTCTGCATAGTGATGACCAACAACGCGGGAGGCGGTCAGGCATCGGTCGATATGACGATGCAGATAATACAAGATGTATTCCCGCCCCAAATGCTGGCCGATTTCAAGGCCGATATGAGAGTGGCCGATACCCGCGGCCGGATTCTGTTCCTGCATCGTAATATCCCATCCCCGGGACTACAGACTCCCGGTGCCGTTATCCAAGGTTGGCCCGGTAATTCGCTTAGCCGTCACTCAAGGCTTGAATCGGCATCGGGCAACAGCGCTCTGTTCTGGGTACAGGATTGTTATACATCGGGCGCCAATGACGGGCCACTCTTTATAAAAAGGAAATGGGATATTCTGGAAAGCCAGATTCGCAACTATTCACAATCTGACGGTGCTGTATGGAGCATAAATCATGCTTCGGGCTACACCGGAACGGGCGCACGCACCAACATAGGCCGTATGTCGGAACGCATAAACAAGTGGCTTTTGGAGTATTTGCAAGAGAATACTGTCGATGTAGGCATCATCCCCATGGATTTTCCACCGCAGGAACTGATAGATGCCATCATCTTTTTGAATACCTTTACAACCCGATAAAAAAACACATAAGATGACACTCAAGGATTTTCTCAACAACGGCGACAAGTTCGCCAGGTATATAGGTATAGAACTTACAGAAGTGGCCCCCGGAACAGCCAAGGCTACCATGACAGTAACAGAGAACCATATGAATGCCGGAAACATATGTCAGGGCGGAGCTCTCTTTACACTGGCCGATCTGGTTTTTGCGGCTCTGGTCAATCAGGGCGATAACATGGCGTTTGCCATCAACTCCACCATATATTATCATGTATCGGCCAAACTGGGTGACGTGCTGACTGCCGAAGGCCATTTTACCAGCCGCCATCCCAAGATTCCGGCAGCCCAGGTCCAGGTCAAGGATCAGAACGGTACTATCATCGCCACCTTCCATGCCCAGGGATACACCAAAAAGATGCCTGCTCCATTCTCCGGATTGGAATGAAAATTTTTTCAGATATTAACACTAGTTTCAATTTGTTTTCATATCTTTGTCTTTGAAGCATAGCCTTTAGTGCTGAATGAAAAGGACTGAAAACTTGAAACAATATTTATATATGAAGGACTGGAGCAATACTAAGGCTTCCAAGGACAAGATTACGGAAGTTAAAGAAAACACAACAGAAACAACAAAATGGACGGGGGGATTCCCGAGTTTGAACTTAAGTTCGCTGGCCCCTTTATCAGCTCAGATTGGAGAGTAGTTGTTTTAAAAACATTTTTGGTTATCTTCGCACTCAGCAAGATAACCAAATTTGTTTTTATATGAAAATCAGAATCATTCTTTTGGCAGTTCTTTCTGCCGTCATTGCCATGCCGGCATCGGCCCAGCGTTCCAAGAAAGCCAATGCTGTGGAACTCTCATTCAACTATCAGAAACAAGCCGGAGCAGGCTCCAATCAGTGGGCTGTATGGATTGAGAACTCAGAGGGCAAGGTAGTTCGTACCCTTACCGTTACTTCATTTACATCAAAGGGCCGCGGTGGCCGTCGCGGTTACACATTCCGCCCCACATGCGTTCCCACTTGGGTCAAGAATGCCAAGGCAGAAGAGATGACCGATGAACAGATCGATGCCGTAACCGGTGCTACTCCGTCCCAGAGCGGAATCCAGACCTATACATGGGATTTCAAGGATGCCGACGGCAAGGAGGTACCTGCCGGTGATTATAAGATCTGCTTTGAGGCTACCCTCTACTTTAACAGCATCCTGCTCTACAGCGGTACATTCTCAACCAAGGACAAGGCCGGGGAAATAAAACTCACCTCAACCCTGACTGAGGAGGATGAGGCCCACAAGAACATGATTACCGAAGTAAAGGCTGCAATCAAGTAAATATCAGAACGTTGCAGAACCCTTAAGAGCGGCGGCCGATGAACAGTCGGTCGCCGTTACTGTTACCTTACCTGTGGCCGATGTACGGCGGATATAGGCGGTCATGCGTCCCTGATAAGTATTGAAAACTGAACTCTTATGGCTGGTTTCATGTGCCAGCACATCGGCGTTGTCAACCGCAATCAGTTCTGCTCCTTCCACATTGAGTTCAATGCGGCACTCGTTGTTCGGGCAGACATTGCCTTCGGCGTCGGCAACGGATACTGACAGTATCTCCACATCATCAAAGCCCGTTCCCGCACGGCCTCCTATCTTCTCTATCACAATATTCCTGGGCTCACCAACGGTAACACAAGTGTGCCTGGCCACCTCTATACCGTCGTTATATCCTATGACATTTATTATCCCGGGGTTGAAATTGACGTTATACACTGCAGGACGTGCGTTGTCTGGCATCGGCCTGCGACCCTGAGGCTCTCCGTTTATCCAAAGATCCACCTCCTGACAGTTTGAATAGACCTCAATGACAGCCTGGTCATAGGTGTCCATATCGGCCGGAGTCCAGTCCGATACCAACGCACCTGCGCCGTTGTTGTCGGCATGACGGGCAAATGCAACCATGGGTTCCTTGGTCCACCAACTGGCACGTTGCATTCCGGTGGGCTTTATGCCGCCTGTTACATCCAGCAGAGCAGTGCTCCACATAACCTGAGGCCATGAGGCTTCGCCCAGATAGTCAATGCCGGCCCACAGGAATTGCCCGCTTAGTGAGGGATCGTCACGTAGCATCAGCCACGACTGTACGTCATGGGTGTTCTCCGTGCCGATGATTGCCTTCTCGGGATGTGCATCATGATATGCCTTGAGTTCATCCACGCGGTAGTTCTGGCCGACCACATCCATCATCTCGGCAAATCCGTTGTGGTATACGCCTGATGAGTTGGGGCGGAACAGCGCCATTGTTACTGGGCGGGTAGGGTCAATGGCATGAACCAGATCCTGCTGTTTGCGGTATTTGTCAAAGCCCTGCTCGTTGTTCAGGTTGTCACGTATTTCATTGCCAACGCTGTAAATCACTACGCAAGGGTGGTTACGGGCCTGCTCAACCATTGCGCGGGTATCGGCCTCCCACCATTCATCAAAGAATAGGTTGTAACCCTTCTCAGCGTGGTTCTTGGGTGAGTCCCAGGTGTCAAAGGATTCGGCCATGAACAGGAATCCCATACGGTCGCACAGCTCCATCAGAGTGGGGTCGGCAGGGTTGTGGGCCATCCTTATGGCGTTTACACCCAGTTTGCGTAATTGTTGCAGACGATACTCCCAAACTGCGGTCGGAACTGCCGTGCCAAGTGCACCCGCATCGGAATGCAGGCATACGCCGTACATCTTCAGGTTCTGGCCGTTCAGGAAGAATCCCTTTTCATTGTCAAAGCGGATGGTGCGCAAGCCGGTGGTTACGGTCTCTGCGTCCAACTGTTTGCGTCCGTCAATCAGCTCAACATCTACAGTATATAAATAAGGATTGTCCGGTGACCAGAGTCGGGGATCCTTAACCTCAATGCTTCCTGACAATTCAGCTTGCTCTCCGGCTCCGATTTGTGTGACCTGGCCGTTGCCTTTTGCCACAACCTTACCTTTGGCATCCTTCAGGTTGTACTGGAGTTTTATGGTGCGGGCTTTATCTGATGTATTAGAAACGGTTGCCTTTATGTTGACCTTGCCGTCCTGGTATGATACGAATACTCCATCGGACGGGAAATGACATGTGCTCTTGCTCACCAGTCGAACGTGGCGGTTTATGCCGCTGCCGGTGTACCAGCGTGATGCCGGCTGTACGGAGTTGTCCACCTTGACGGCAACAACAGCATCCTTGCCGGGAGTAACAAGATCCGTAATATCGTAAGTAAAACCCACATATCCGTTAGGACGATAGCCTGCCAGCTTCCCATCCACATAAACACTGCTGCAAGCCATCACCCCGTCAAACTCCAGGAACAACCGCTCATCGGCCCCGAAATAGGCCTTGATAGTCTTGCGGTACCAACCTATACCGGCAGGCAGATAAGCACCGCCCTGCCCGGTAGGATTGCTGCGGTCAAACTCCCCCTCAATGCTCCAGTCATGAGGCACATCCACAGTGCGCCATCCCTCAACACCAGCAAGTTTATCAATAGTAGCCTCACTCAGCACAAACTCCCAACCCGCATCAATGCTGCGGCTCTCACGCGCAGTCATTAATAAGGGTATCAAGAATAATACAAGAAGTACCTTTTTCATAAGAGTCTATTTACAGTTCCACTGAAGCAAGTTCTTCACTCATTTTATGGATAGTTGATTCAATCGCGTTTTTTGTGCGCTCGCTTGCAAAAGCCTTGCCGGTCTTATACTGACGCATTTTGCTTTCGTTTATTCCTGCAGCTTGAGCGAACTTGCTGATATTGATCCAATTGAAATAATTGAAGAAAGACTGAAGGTCATATCTGTATTCAACTACAACCTCCTTAAGTTCATGTGGCAGTTCTCCATGCTCCTTAATATAATTGTCCTGAGCATCCTTGACAATAGAATCAAAATCCGCCTTTGCGTCTTTGACGCTATCGCCAAATCCGCCAAGACAGAAATTGCCAATCTTTCCATCACAAGCAATGGAATAATATCCATTCTCAGTCCTCTCTATCAAAGCACTAACTTTCATACTCATCTTTTTAATACTGTACAACATAAGCGTTTCTCATAGATTATTGATTAATACCGGCTTGTCTTTTAATAGACGCAAGTGTACTTGGCCTGACTTCTTCGGAATCATGTCGTCCAACAGGGAACATGTTTCCGGTTATCGGCGAGTACCAGATTTCATGATTACCACCCTCATGGTCTAATATGCAACCATTCTTTCGCAGTAATCGTTTTAATTCAGAATATTTCATGGATCAGAACTATTGTTTCCGCAAAGGTAACGATTTTGTTATTGTCTCCAAATAAAGTAACAAAAAAGTTACTCATTAATTTTTTGGGTGGGTACAGATTGTACCTATCCTTTGTCTCTTGCTGGTGGAACCGTGTTATCATCTTGAATAATAAAAAAAGTACCAGAAAAAGTGCGCTATTTCATTGAAAAAGTGTAATTTTGCGAGCCGATTATTATCAACCCTTGCATAAAGGGTTAGTTATTAGCGTGTTAAACCCCCGAGTACGGGTTCTGCGGTATAGCGTAACTGCTGGATTCAAGCGTTTAGGGAGTTTCCATGACGTCGGGATGACGGAGAGGTTGCGTAGAGTAATGAAAATGTTTAATTATTGATTTAAAGTTTAGAATGGATACTTTAAGTTACAAGACTGTTTCGGCCAACAAGGCTACCGTAAATAAGGAATGGGTCGTGGTTGATGCCAAGGACCAAGTCCTGGGCCGCTTCGCCGTGAAGGTTGCCAAGTTGCTCCGCGGTAAGTATAAGACTAATTTCACTCCGCACGTTGACTGCGGCGACAATGTCATCGTTCTCAATGCTGATAAGGTTGTCCTGACCGGCAAGAAATGGACTGACAGGGTTTATCTGCGTTACACCGGTTATCCCGGCGGTCAGCGCGAGACCACACCCGCACAGTTGATGGCTAAGCCCAACGGTGCTGAGAGACTTATGAAGAAAGTTGTTAAGGGTATGCTTCCCAAGACAAAGCTTGGTGACAAGCTCATTGACAACCTCTATGTTTATGCAGGTACAGAGCACAAGCATGAGGCTCAGCAGCCCAAGGCAATCGATATCAATTCACTTAGTTAATTTGAAAGAGAATGGAAGTAATCAATGCAATAGGCCGTCGTAAAAGCGCCGTGGCACGTGTCTTCGTTTCAGAAGGTACAGGTAAGATTACCATCAACAAGAGAGATCTCGCAGTATACTTCCCGTCATCACTGCTGCAGTATGTAGTTCTCCAGCCCCTCAAGAAGCTTGATGTTGCTGAGAAGTACGATATCAAGGTGAACCTGGACGGTGGCGGTTACAATGGCCAGGCCAATGCCCTGCGTCTTGCAATTGCACGCGCTCTTGTTAAGATCAATCCTGATGACAAGAAGGCCCTTCGTTCAGAAGGCTTCCTGACCCGTGATGCCCGCTCTGTTGAGCGTAAGAAGCCCGGTCAGCCCAAGGCACGTCGCAGATTCCAGTTCAGTAAGCGTTAATACGCCGAATCTGTGTTTAGTATCTAAACTGTCGGGATCTGCCGCATAAAAGGACAGCTACCCGACGGTTGTTAAAAAAGAATGTAAACAAACTAACAAACTATTTATGTCAAGAACAAATTTTGAACAGCTTCTCGAAGCTGGTTGCCACTTCGGCCACCTGCGCCGCAAATGGAATCCCGCTATGGCTCCTTATATATTTATGGAGCGCAATGGCATTCATATCATCGACCTTAACCAGACTGTAGCCGCTATCGATCAGGCTGCTGAGGTTCTCAAGCGTATGGCCCGTGACGGCAAGAAGATACTCTTTGTAGGTACCAAGAAACAGCTCAAGGAGCTTGTTGCACAGAAGGTGTCTGCAGTAGGTATGCCTTACGTTATTGAGCGCTGGCCCGGTGGTATGCTCACAAACTTCCCCACAATCCGCAAGGCTGTGAAGAAGATGGCCACTATCGACAAGCTGACTCAGGACGGAACATATTCAAACCTTTCAAAGCGTGAGATCCTCCAGATCACACGTCAGCGCGCCAAGTTGGAGAAGAACCTTGGTTCTATCGCCGATCTGTCACGTCTGCCGGCCGCTCTGTTCGTAATTGACGTTCTCAAGGAGAACATCGCCGTACGTGAGGCTAACCGTCTGGGTATCCCCGTATTCGCTATCGTTGATACCAACAGCGATCCTTCAAATATCGACTACGTTATCCCCGCTAACGATGACGCTACCAAGTCAGTTGACGCTATCCTGACCGCTTGCTGCGATGCTATCGCCGAGGGTCTTGCCGAGCGTAAGGCTGAGAAGGGTGATGAGGCTGCTGCCGATGACGAGGCTCAGACTGAGAAGGCAGAGAAGCCCCGCCGCGAGCGCATCCGCAAGGTTGCCAAGAAGGAAGAGACTCTTGAAGAGGCTCCCGCTGCAGAGGCTGCAGTAGAGGAAGCTCCCGCTGCAGAGGCTCCTGCTACCGAGGCTCCCGCTGAGGAGGCTCCTGCCAAGCCCAAGCGTACCCGCAAGGCTGCTGCTCCCAAGGCAGAAGGTGAGGCTGAGGCTTGATTTTATTAACCTTTAAAGATTAAAGAAAAATGGCTGTAACACTTGATGATATTAAAGCCCTGCGCACCAAGACCGGTGCCGGTATGTCAGATTGCAAGAAGGCCCTGACCGAGGCTGAAGGCGATTTTGAGAAGGCTATTGAGATAATCCGCAAGAAGGGTCTGGCAGTTGCTGCAAAGCGTTCTGACCGTGAGGCTTCCGAGGGTTGCGTACTTGTTAAGGTTGACGGAAACTTTGGTGCTATCATCGCTCTCAAGTGCGAGACCGACTTTGTTGCCAACAACAAGGATTTCATTGCTCTCACACAGAGCATCCTGGATGCCGCTGTTGCTGCAAAGGCCAAGTCACTCGATGAGGTTAAGGCTCTGCCTTTTGAGGGCAAGACCGTAGCTGATATCGTTCTGGAGCGCACCGGTATCGTAGGTGAGAAGCTCGAGCTCGATGGTTACAACTTCATTGAGGCTCCCGAGATCGCTTCTTACAACCACCAGGGTAAGAACTTCCTCTGCTGCCTGGTTGCCTTCAACAAGGAGGTATCAGACAAGGAGTATGTTCATGAGATCGCTCTGCAGGTTGCCGCACAGAATCCTATCGCTGTAAAGCCCGAGGAGGTTCCCGCCGACATCGTGGCTCGTGAGAAGGAAATCGCTGCCGATAAGGCTCGCGAGGAGGGCAAGCCCGAGAACATGATCGAGCGCATCGCTGAGGGTCGTATGAAGAAGTTCTACGATGAGAGTTGCCTCCTGAACCAGAAGTACATCGTTGACGAGAAGAAGACCGTTGCCGAGTACCTCAAGGCTCTGGATAAGGACCTCACCGTAACTGCCTTCCGCAGATTCACTTTGAAGTCTGAATAATTCAAGATTTCTCCATACTAAAAAAGAGGTTTCCATAGCGGGAACCTCTTTTTTTTATCCTTTGGTCTGGGTGTAACCCAGGGAGAGGAGTTTGGCTTTGAGCTTTTCGCGGAAATCGCCCTGAATGATAATCTCACCGTCCTTGGCCGATCCGCCGCAACCGCAGAATGTCTTGAGTGTGCGGGCAAGGGCATCCATATCGGCCTGAGGTCCTATGAATCCGCTTATAATAGTCACGGTCTTGCCTCCTCGGCCGTTCTTTTCCATTCTAAGGCGCAGTTTCTGCTGCTGGGGAGGCAGAAGTTCCTGCTCCGGCTCATCATCGGTCTCGTAGTTGAAATCTGGATTGGTGGAGTACATGACTCCCAGCCTGTCCTTCCAATCATTGTCTTTCTTTCCCATAGTGATGACAAATATAGTGCAAGCCGAGAGGAGAAAAAAGAGTTTACTCGTTTTTATCCCGAGGCGAAGCCTATATTCAAAGCGAAGCTTTAAATTTAGTAACTTTGTAACACATTTAAGAGGCCCGATATGAAAATCATCTGCGTTGGAATGAACTACTCCAGGCACAATAAAGAACTGGGGGAAACGTTATTAACTCCGGAGAATCCGGTCATTTTCATGAAGCCGGACTCTGCGATCCTGAGGAACCGCCGTCCGTTTTTCCTGCCAGACCATCTGGGTAGGGTGGATTACGAGACGGAACTTGTGGTGAGGATAAACCGTCTTGGTAAAAGCATCAGTGCCAGGTTTGCACACCGGTATATTGATGCAGTTACCCTGGGCATTGATTTTACGGCACGCGACATGCAGAATGATTTCCGCAGTAAAGGGTTGCCGTGGGAACTTTGCAAGGGCTTTGACCAGTCGGCGGTGGTGGGTGACTGGATTCCCAAGGAAAAGATAGGAGACCTGCAGAACCTGCATTTCCGTTTGGATATTGACGGTAATACGGTGCAGGAGGGTAATACTGCCGATATGATTTTTCCTGTAGCAAGGATAATTGAGTATGTGAGCGGTTTCTGCACCCTCAAGACAGGTGACCTGATATTCACCGGAACTCCGGTAGGAGTGGGCCCGGTAAGTATAGGACAGCATCTGCAGGGATTCCTCGAAGACAGTAACGTTTTGGATTTTCATATCAGATAGACTTGAACAGGAAATCGGCCTTAATACTGGTTCTGCTTATTTGTGCGGCCGCAGGTACGCGCGCGCAAAGGTCACGTTTCGTGGATGTTGACTGGAAGTCCATGAGATCGGACTCCGTGCGTCCATGGAGCGGTTTTGGAATGGAACTGGCCGGTAACTGGAAGGATTCGGTCTATTCGGCAACAATCGGTTATCCGGAACTGACGGAAATCAAGGCCGAGGATCTGAATCGCTGGAACCTTGATGCCGATGAGATTCCGCAGTGGCCCGCCGTTGAGACATGGGTAGGGGAATCATACGGCAGCGCATCGTTGGACGCTGGATTCTTGCCCGTCATAGAACGTGACGGAAACTATTACGCCATTGTCTCATACAAGACAACGATAAGTTCAGCACCCAAGGCACAAAAGGCTCCTGTGCAGTTGGTAAATCCGCAGGACCGGTATGCCCGGAATTCAGTACTCTCCCAAGGCCGATGGGTTAAGATAAGGATTCCCGAATCCGGAATATACAAACTTACGTTCAGTTCACTCCGTTCAATGGGGTTCAGCGATCCGTCGCGTGTGCGCCTGTTCGGATACGGAGGTGCAGTCCTGCCTGAGACCGATTTGCAGGACCTTACGGATGACATTCCGGAGCAGCCGTTATGGAAAGGTGACGGTTACATGCTGTTTTACGGTCAGGGACCTGTAAGTTGGAACAGGACGTCCGATGGATATGAGCACCGGGTTAATACATATTCTGATTGGGGCTATTATTTCCTGACCGACCGTGTGGATTCCCTGAGCGTGTCATTCGGTATGATTGATGCCGATACCATAACCGGCGATACCATTGATACATACCCGGACTATCAGGTTTATGATCCGGATGAGTACAGTTGGTTCCGCTCCGGCAGCCGTATGTTTGAGAAATATGATTACGCCATCGGCAATGCCAGGACATATAAGTTCGATCTGGAAGGACTTGAAGGTGAAAGTGTCGGGGTTAAGGTGGCTTTCTCTGCATCTGCATCCCGCTCAACGTCCGTAACCTTAAGCGTGAACGGTGCTGAAACGGGTGTTATGACCATCGGCAAACCGGGCTCAAATGACTTGGCAAGGGTGGCGGAGAAATCCTTTGTCAGCACTGGTCAGTTTGGGGAGCATAACATCGTCAAACTGGTGCATGACAGGCCGTCGGGCGAATCCGGTCATCTTGATTACATACGTCTCAATTACAGGCGTAAACTGGCTATGTACGGTTCGGCTACGGAGTTCCGTACAGATAAGGCCGCAGATAAGGTGAGTTTCTGCGTATCCGGATCAAATGCCGATGTCCAGATATGGAAACTGTCTCAGGACGGGAACTGCGGCATCGTGCCGTCTGTGTTTGCTGACGGTAAGACGGTAACGATGAGGACCTCTTATACTCCCAATGACAAACTTATAGCAGTAAACGTCAAAGGGACTTTCCCCGAACCGCAGACTGTTGGTCTGATAGAAAACCAGAATCTGCATTCACTCAACGGTGTAGAGATGGTTATTGTTGTTCCGGCATCGGATAAACTGACAGCCGCTGCCGAGAGTCTGGCGGATGCCCATCGCCGCATTGACAGCCTTAATGTGGAGGTTGTACGTGCCGATGTTATATATAACGAATTCTCTTCGGGTACTCCCGATGCAACTGCAATACGCCGTTTCATGAAGATGTTGTATGACCGCAGGGAAGCATCATCGGCTCCGCGTTATCTTTTACTCATGGGCCAGGGAGCCTGGGATAACCGTATGCACGGATCTGACTGGACCGGCCGTAATCCCGATGATTACCTGCTTTGCTATGAATCATATGAGTCGCTGAGCCACACTGAATCATACGTCATGGAAGACTACTTCGGACTTCTTGACGATACTGAAGGCAGGTCGCTATTGACCGAGAAGGTTGATCTTGGCGTGGGCCGTCTGCCCTTTGAATCGGCCTCTCAGGCAAGGGCTAAGGTTGAAAAGATCATTGAGTATATGCAAGGTGCATACTCGGGTGCATGGTGCAACAGGATACTTGTATTGGGTGATGACGGTGACAACAACACACATATGGAGGACGCCGACAAGGTGGCCGGTATTTATCAGAATCTGAATCCTGCTGTTGATGTCCGCAAGATATACTGGGATGCTTTTCCGTTGGAGGTGACATCGTCATCCAACGGCTATCCGTCTGTCCGCAAACTGTTGTTGGAGCAGTTTGATGAAGGATCGCTCATAGTTAATTACTCCGGTCACGGCAGCACCAGTGAGATATCCCATGAACGCGTCCTTACCAAGGCCGATATGGCCAATCTCAAATCCAGGAGGCTGCCTTTCTGGATTACTGCATCATGTGATATATCACCTTTTGATTCCCCCCTGGAGAGTTTGGGAGTGAATCTGGTCAACAATGAAGATGGAGGTGCCATAGGAATATTGGGAACTACAAGAACTGTATATGCAAGCCTGAACGGCTGCATGAACCGCAGTTTCAGCCGTTATCTGCTTTCCCGCTCGGCTGACGGAAGGTTGAATACACTTGGCGATGCAATGCGTCTGGCCAAAAACGAACTGGTGACACAGGGCGTGGGAGAGAATGACCGGACTGAAAACAAGATACATTTTGTGCTATTGGGTGATCCGGCTCTGCACCTGGCGGTTGCCGAACTTAAGGCTGTCGTTGACCGTTTCGCTGAATCTGACACCACGGTTACAGGGCAGGCCAAGGCCGGTTCGGTGGTTACGGTGAGCGGACATATAGAATGCAACGGTGAACGTGTATCTGATTACCGCGGCACGCTTTCCGCTACGGTGTTTGACAACAACCGTCTTATTACATGCCGAAACAACCAAAGGCTGGCCGAAAATCCGTTCACATTCAACTATAGTGACCGTATTCTCTATTCCGGTGCTGATTCTGTGAGGAACGGTTTGTTCGAATTCAGTTTCCCGGTACCGTTGGATATCAACTATTCCAATCAGAACGGACGGCTGTTGCTGTTTGCCGCCGGCAATGACGGACGTAATGCCAATGGTGTATATGATAATTTCACCGTGGGAGGTTCGGCCGATGGAATATCGGCGGATTCGGTAGGACCGGATATAAAGTTGTATCTGAATACCCCCACATTCCAGTACGGTGCCAGCGTAAACGCCACACCCATGCTTGTGGCCCAACTCTCAGATATGTCGGGACTTAACACATCCGGCAACGGACTGGGACATGACATAATCCTGATAGTAGACAACAATCCCAACTGGACATGGGTGCTTAACAGCAACTTTGAGCAGACAGCAGGTGATTATACCAGCGGCAGGGTGATGTTTGCCATTCCACAGTTGCCTGAGGGTAAGCATGAACTTATGCTGCGTGCATGGGATGTGATGAACAACTCCACTACTGTATATCTTGGATTCAAGGTTGTAAATGACCTTAAGCCCAAGTTCTCCATTGACGTTACCGACAGTCCCGCACGTGAGAGCACCTCATTCGTTATAACACATGACCGTCCCGGCCAGAATGCAAGTGTTACCATCCAGGTTTCCGGCACTGACGGAATGCTTCAGTGGACCACGACATGCAGGGATGAGTCCGGACAAGGCGTGACGGTCGTTGACTGGAACCTGCACGGCAATTCAGGTCATAGGATGCAACCCGGCCTGTACATAGTGAGGGCAACAGTGGGAACCGATGGCGGAGGCAGTTCATCGGCCACATGCAAACTTGTCATAGTGGGGCGGTGATACAATAAAAGGCCCTTTTTGGAGTTAATAATATGATGAAAAGAAATATAACGACAAGAGTTATCATAGCAGCAGTCGGACTGATACTGTCAGTTCAGACCCTGCATGCCCAGAAAGAGGTGTTCAACCCGGTTTATACAGGTGTTACATCCCTTTCAATTGCGCCCGACTCCCGTGCCGGTGCCATGGGTGATGTAGGTTGTGCAACAGATCCGTACATGGACAACAACAGCCAGTACTGGAACCCGTCCAAGTATCCGTTCACCAACAGTCAGGCCGGAATATCTCTCTGCTATACTCCATGGCTCAGAAAACTTGTAAGTGATATAGACCTTGCTAACCTGACCGGTTTTTACAAGCTTGATGATTACTCTGCCCTGAGTGCTTCACTTACATACTTCTCTTTGGGCGAGGTCTTTATCTCTACTGACGGCGGACAGACAATCAGCAACTTTTCCATTCATCCGTATGAGATGGCAGTTGACTTTGACTACTCACGTAAACTGTCCGAGAACTTCTCGGCTGCCGTAGGTATGAGATTCATCTACTCGGACCTTCAGTACAATTATGATGATGACGTATTTCCCGGCAAGGCTTTTTCGGCCGATATATCTATGTTCTATCAGAACTACATAGGTGTGGGCCGCAGGGATTGTCTCCTCGGACTGGGACTGAATGCTTCCAACATAGGTAGCAAGATTTCTTATGACGGCGGTCAGACTAATGAGTTCATACCTACCAATCTGCGTCTGGGTGCATCGCTTACGGTACCTATTGATGAATACAACTCATTCTCAATCAGTGCCGATGCCAACAAACTGATGGTCCCCACCAAACCTACCTACGGACAGTATATGAATGAACATCACGCTGAAATCAGTTCCGATGCCCGCGATTATATGGAGTATATTTCCGAGTATAATGGATGGCTTACAGAGACCGGTTACAATGAGCTTTCACCCATTGCCGGTATATTCAAGTCATTCAGCGATGCTCCCGGAGGTTTTGAGGAGGAGTTGCGTGAGATTTACTGGGGCGTAGGTGCCGAGTATAATTACAATGACCAGTTTTTCCTGCGTGGAGGTTATCACTATGAGAATGAGTTCAAGGGTAACCGCAAGTATTTTACCGTGGGCGCCGGTTTTCATATGAACGTTTTCTCTCTTGATGCGGCGTATCTTATATCGGTAGCACAGAGCAATCCTCTGGATCAGACTTTACGTTTTACCCTGTCGTTTGACATGGACGGCATCAAACAGATATTAGGCAAATGACAAACATACGCGTAGGATACGGATTTGACGTTCACCGTCTGGTGGAGGGACGTGAACTTTGGATAGGTGGCATAAAGATTGAGCACAGCCTCGGACTGCTGGGTCATTCTGATGCCGATGTACTTATTCATGCGGTTTGTGATGCCCTGCTGGGTGCAGCCGCCCTGCGTGACATAGGCTACAACTTCCCGGATTCCGATATGCAGTATAAGGATATTGACAGCAAGATACTGCTTAAGCGTACTGTTGACCTGCTGGCGTCCAAGGGATGGAGTGTAGTTAATATAGACGCCACCGTCTGCGCCGAGCGTCCCAAACTCAACCCGCATATCCCTGAGATGCAACTTGTAATGGCGCAGGTCATGGGCATCGATCCCGACCGCCTCTCAATCAAAGCCACCACTACCGAGAAACTCGGTTTCACCGGCCGCGAGGAGGGAATCTCCGCTCACGCCGTCGCTCTCATCGAAAAATAGTACAAAAGGGGACAGACCCCTTTTGTATCATTTTTACAGGTAGAGGCCTTTTTCCTTTATTGTCCCGGCAACCGTTGCCGGGACGAATTCGTTTATGGGGGTTCCGTCCTGGACCATTTGACGGATCCGGGTGGATGAGATATCCATCAGGGGACAGTCCAAGAGAGTTACATTGCCGGAGAGTGTTTCTGTGGAATATCCTTGGCGGGGATAGACTATTATGGGGTAGTTATCCTGAATGTAATCTGCGTCTTTCCAATTATGGAACTTGACCCAGTTGTCGGCACCGATGGTGATTATGAACTCGCGGTCGGGGTAATCGGCCGATATGCGCCTCAGTGTGTTGGCGGTGTATGAGGGTTTGTCCAGTTTGAATTCATAGTCCGATGCACGGACGCCATCCATGTCCTTTACGGCTTGGGCGACCATATCATAGCGCAGGCGGTCATCAAGCAGAGCCTGGTCCTTTTTCCAGGGATTGCATGGGGTGATGAGTATCCAGACTTCATCTGCCAGACCTTGTTCCAGTACGCTTTTGACAATAGTCAGGTGACCATTGTGAAGGGGATTGAACGTGCCCCCGAACAGTGCTGTCCTGATGCGGTCAGACATTAAGGAATGACTTGATTGTGGAGAGTGCTTTCATCTGAGCCTCCTCAAGCTTGTCGTTGACTATAACCACGTCAAACTTGGGTGCAAATGTGAGTTCGTAACTGGCCTTGGCCACGCGTTTGGCAATCATCTCGTCGCTGTCGGTACCACGCACCTTAAGGCGGCGCTCCAACTCCTCTACCGATGGCGGCTGGATGAACATGGACAATGCTTCATCTCCGTAGTGCTGTTTTATGTTGCAGCCGCCTACCACGTCAACGTCAAACACCACGTTCATGCCCTCGTTCAAACGCTTCTCGACCTGCTCCTTAAGGGTGCCGTAAAAGCAGCCCGGATAGACCTCCTCATACTCCAGGAAATCACCCTTGGCAATGCGGGTGCGGAACTCATCGGCTGTAAGGAAAAAATACTCTACGCCATTCTTTTCTGTTCCGCGCGGGGCACGGCTGGTAGCCGAAATGGAGAATACCATCTTGAGTTCAGGATGCTGTAGCAGCCACTGGACTATGGTTGACTTGCCGGAGCCCGACGGGGCAGAGAATATAAGACATTTTCCTCGCATAATCACATCACGTTGAGTACCTGCTCCTTGATCTGCTCCAGTTCATCCTTCATGCGGACCACAATGTTCTGCATCTCGGCCTGGTTGCTCTTGCTGCCCAGGGTGTTGATCTCGCGTCCCATCTCCTGAGCAATGAATCCCAGTTTCTTGCCCTGTCCGTGACCCTCCTCAAGAGTCTTGATGAAGTAGTCCAGATGGTTGCTCAGACGCTGTTTCTCCTCGCTTATGTCCAGTTTCTCGATGTAGAATATCATCTCCTGCTCAAAGCGGTTCTCATCATAGTTCTTGCCCACGGCATCAATCATGGATGCACGCATGCGCTCCTTGATTTTGTTTACACGCTCCTTCTCATAAGGCTCTACTGATGCCAGCAGGGCACTGATATTGCTTATCTTCTCGCGGAACTTCCTTTCCAGAGCCGCACCCTCAACCTTGCGGTATTCAACCAGAGCGTTGATGGCCTGGTCAACGGCCTTTGAAACGGCCTGCCACTCCTCGTCACTGACCTCTTCCTGCTGGTTGCTGCTCAGTACCTCGGGCATACGCAGTACGGTGGATATTATATCATCCGGAACTCTGTACTCAGTCTTAAGGGCAAGGGATTCAATCTGCTGCAGGTAACTGTTGAATACGGCCGCATTAATGGTCTGTGCACCTGTTGCGGCAGCAACATCTATGTAAAGTGCAAAATCCACCTTGCCGCGCTCCAGCGCAGCGGTTATGCGTGAGCGAATGTCAAGCTCCTTGTCACGATAGGCGGGGATAATCTTGGTCGATATATCCATAGCCTTACTGTTGAGCGACTTGATTTCAACTATCACCTTGCGGTTTCCGACTTCGGCCGTAGCCTTGCCGTAACCTGTCATTGACTGAATCATTTTTAGCGTTTTTATTTTGTGATGCAAAATTAGTTATATTTGCAGACTATCGAGCCAATTAATACAAAAGGATTATGAAAAAGAAATTCATCTGCACAGTATGCGGATACGTACATGAAGGAGACGAGGCACCCGAGCGCTGCCCACAGTGTAAAGCACCCAGAGATAAATTCAAGGAGGTTGTAGAGAACGGAGAGTCCTTGCAGTTTGCCTGCGAGCATATTCTTGGCGACGGCCAGGTTGGTAATGAGGAGATGGTAAACCATCTGCGTATGGAGTTCAATGGCGAATGCTCCGAGGTGGGCATGTATCTGGCCATGAGCCGTCAGGCTGACCGCGAGGGCTATCCAGAGATTGCCGAGGCTTTCAAGCGTTACGCTTTTGAGGAGGCTGAGCATGCAGCTAAGTTTGCAGAGCTTCTGGGCGAGGTTGTATGGGACACCAAGACCAACCTTGAGAAGCGCATGAGGGCAGAGCACGGAGCATGCGCCGGCAAGCTGGGCATTGCCAAGACCGCAAAGGCACAGAACTGGGATGCAATCCACGACACCGTTCATGAGATGGCCAAGGATGAGGCCCGTCACGGCAAGGGATTCGAGGCCCTTTACAAGCGCTATTTCGGCAAGTAAATCCTAAAAAGAGTTATCAAACCGGCTAAAGGCCGTATCGGGGCGGAAATTAGACCCCGATACGGCCTTTTCCTTTGGAAAAATATCCTTAACTTCGCAAATTAATACGTAGATTAAGAAGGGATGAGTGTGATAATGCACATAGAGTCTGCCACCGACGGCTGTTCGGTTGCAGTGAGTGATGAGGGACACCTGGTGTTTGACAAGGCCGACCGTGAGGGTCATAACAATGCCGTATCGCTTGGAGTCCTGGTGGATGAGGCTTTGTCTCTGGTGGACAGCCGTGGGCTTAAGCTGGATGCCGTCGCCGTAAGTGAGGGCCCCGGTTCATATACCGGCCTGAGAATAGGCGTATCTATGGCCAAGGGCGTATGCTACGGCCGGGGCATCAAGCTGATATCGGTCTCAACTCTAAAACTGCTATGCGTGCAACCGCTCCTAAGCCTGGAACTGCCCGATGACGCTCTGCTCTGTCCCATGATCGATGCCCGCCGCATGGAGGTCTATAGCGCCATCTATGACCGTGCCTTGAATGAGGTCCGTGAGATAAGAGCCGATATAGTCGATGCCGATACCTACAGGGAGTTCCTTGACAAGCATCCCGTATGGTTCATGGGCAACGGCGCCGCAAAGTGCAAGGATACCATCAACCATCCCAACGCCCACTTCCTGGATGACATCAACCCCGAGGCCCGCTGGATGTTCCCGCTGGCCGAGCAGTCATTCAACCGTGAGGAGTTCCGTGATGTAGCCTATTTTGAACCCTATTATCTTAAGGATTTTATTGCTGTTAAACCTAAAAAACTGGTTTGATGAACTACAATACCCAACGAGAGAAAATGCCGATGCCCGAGTACGGACGTGCCGTACAGGAGATGGTGGAGTATGCCGTTACAATCCCTGACCGCGCCGAGCGTCAGCGTTGCGCCAACACCATCATCAACATCATGGGCAGTATGTTCCCCACACTGCGTGACGTGCCTGATTTCCAGGGCAAACTGTGGGATCATCTGGCATTCATGTCGGACTATAAACTGGATATAGACTATCCGTTTGAGATAACCCGTCTGGAAAAGACGCAGCAGAAACCGGAGCATATTGATTACCCGGCCGGCGATATCCGTTACCGCCATTACGGACATATACTGCCCTCACTGATCAAGGAGGCCGTGAATATGCCCGAGGGACCTGAGCGCAGCCAACTGGTTCGCCTGCTCGCAGTACAGATGAAAAAGGACCTTATGACATGGAACAAGGAGATGGTAAGCGATGAGCGCATAGCCGATGACTTTGCCTATTTCTCACGCGGCCGTCTTATGCTCCAGGATGGTGATCTGGACGTACAATTTGCGCAGGCTCCGCCGCAGCAGCGTCAGGGACAGCACGGAAAGAAAAAGAACAAACGCAGATATTGATATTACGCTATGCCGTCATTTCTTGTAGAGGGAGGTCACAGACTTAAGGGGACCATCTGTCCGCAGGGCGCCAAGAACGAGGTCCTGCAGATTCTTTGTGCCGTACTGCTCACTCCTGATGAGGTGACGGTACAGAACGTTCCGGACATCCTGGATGTAAGGAACCTGATAGACATGCTGGCCAATCTGGGTGTCAAGGTCAATAACACCGCTCCCGGATGCTGGACATTCAAGGCCGATACCATTGACCGCAATTACGCCGAGAGCATGGACTTTGTAGCCAAGAGCGCCGGACTGCGCGGATCGGTAATGCTGCTGGGTCCGCTGTTGGCCCGTCTGGGACATGCTACCGTAAGCAAACCCGGCGGAGACAAGATAGGACGTCGCCGCGTGGATACCCACATCAAGGGTTTCCAGGCACTGGGCGCCACATTCCTTCTCAACGAGGAGCGCGGTTACTTTGAACTAAAGGCCGATAAGCTTAAAGGCACCTACATGCTTCTGGATGAGGCATCGGTAACCGGTACCGCCAACATCATAATGGCCGCAGTTCTGGCCGAGGGCGTAACCACCATTTACAACGCAGCCTGCGAGCCGTACGTGCAGCAGTTATGCAGAATGCTGGTACGCATGGGTGCCAGGATAGACGGCATAGGCAGCAACCTGCTTACCATAACCGGCGTCAAGGAACTGCACGGGACTCAGCATAAGGTATTGCCCGATATGATTGAGGTGGGCAGTTTCATAGGCATGGCCGCCATGACCCAGAGTGAGATCACCATCAAGGATGTATCGTACCAGAACCTTGGAATCATCCCTATGAGTTTTTCCCGTCTGGGAATACAGATGGAGCAGCGCGGTGATGATATATTCATACCCGCACAGGAGCACTACCAGATAGAATCGTTCATAGACGGCTCCATAATGACATTGGCCGATGCACCCTGGCCGGGACTTACCCCGGACCTTCTGAGCGTGCTGCTGGTAACCGCCACTCAGGCCAAGGGCAGTGTGCTCATACATCAGAAGATGTTTGAGAGTCGCCTGTTCTTTGTGGACAAACTCATTGACATGGGTGCCCAGGTGATACTCTGTGATCCGCACCGCGTCGTTGTCATCGGCCATGACCGTCAGTTTCCGCTCACGGCCCGCCGTATGTCGTCGCCCGATATCCGTGCCGGTATTGCACTGCTCATTGCAGCCATGAGTGCCAAGGGTACCAGCCGCATAGACAATATAGGCCAGATTGACCGCGGATATCAGAATATTGACGGCCGCCTTAACACGCTGGGTGCAAACATAAAGAGAGAGGATTGATATGATAGAGCTGAGCGAGGTACAGAGGATAGGACAGATAGTCAAACCGCACGGAGTAGGCGGAGAGATGGCTGTCACCGTACCCGCAACACTTGATTGGACCGATGACATTGACTGCCTGGTATGCTCGCTCGACGGCATACTGGTACCGTTCTATCTGGAATCGATACGCCCCAAGAGCAGCACCACGATACTGGTAAAGTTTGAGGGATATGACACGGTCGAGTCAACCTCACGTTTTATGGGCATACCCGTTTATATGCCGTTGAGGTTTGTGGCAGAGTCCGATGAGGACGAACCTTCCTGGAGTTCATTCCTTGATTGGAAGGTGATTGACTCAAAAGCCGGAGCACTGGGTATAATAAATGCAGTGGATGACAGCACCCCCAATATCCTGTTCCAGGTGCGGGATGGCGATCGTGAACGTATCATACCGGCCAATGCGGAGTGGATAACCAAGGTGGACCGTAAAAAAAGAACCATTATGTATAACCTCCCCGAGGGGCTTGCAGAACTATAAAGAGATATATGAAGAGCATCCGTCAGAAACGCAAGGAGGTAGGCCGTAAGAGCCTGTTCCGCAGATTTGTATATCTGTACAGACTCACTGTGGTCAATGAGGATGAACAGCGCCGCGTATTCAGGATGAGAATATCCCATTTTATCCTGACTCTTACGGTTATTGTCATTGCCGCACTCGGTGCTTGGGGAGGCATAGCAGTGTTCCGCAGTCTGCCCAAGCAGAAAGGCACTACCCTTGAGGATTACCGCATACGCCAGGCTATAGTAAATGAGGCGTTGAGGATAGACTCTCTTGAACAGGTGTTCGAGATGCAGAACAGATATGTATCGGTGCTGCAGGATATCATATCCGGATCGATATCGCTTGATACCGTATATTCGGTAGATTCACTGGCCCGCGTACGTACTGAACTGCTTATGGAGCGCACCGAGCGTGAGGAGACTTTCATGCGCCAGTATGAGGAGTCCGAGCGATATAATATTACGTCACAGTCACAACCGGTAACTGATGTAAGGAGTATCGGTATGTTCCGTCCTACTGCGGGTCTGGTAACCAAGAGTTATGATGCCCTTGAGCAGCATCTGGGAGTGGATATTGCCGCAAGTCCCAACCAGAGCGTGGTATCTGTGCTTGACGGAACGGTGCTCATGTCAACATATACATCGGATATGGGTTATACCATTTGCATTGTGCACCCGGGCGAACTCATATCGGTATACAAACACTGTGAGTCACTGCTCAAGAAAACCGGTGACCGAGTAAAGCAGGGTGACGTGGTTGCACTAGTGGGCCGCGGAACCGACCGTGCGCTCCAGGGCTCACATCTTCATTTTGAACTGTGGTATCAGGGTCAGCCCCTTGATCCCGAAAAGTATATATTGTTCCAGTGAAACAGATAGCCATATTAGGTTCAACAGGCTCAATAGGGAAGCAGGCGCTTGACGTCATTGCCTCCCATCCCGATGAATATGAGGTTTATGCCTTGACTGCCAATAACAGCGTTGATCTGCTGATTGAACAGGCACTCAAGTTTAAACCCGAGGCGGTGGTGATAGCGAATCAGCAGCATTATTCAAAACTAAAGGAAGCACTCTCCGGACAGCCCATCAAGGTTTATGCCGGGGCCGATGCCATCAACCAGATAGTGACGGCGTCTCCTATAGACATAGTGCTGGCATCGATGGTGGGATTTGCAGGTCTGTGCCCCACGATAGAGGCCATTAAGGCAGGTAAGACCATAGCATTGGCCAACAAGGAGACAATGGTTGTGGCAGGTGAACTTATAACATCGCTTGCGCTCCGGTACAAGACTCCCATACTGCCGGTTGATTCAGAGCACTCCGCCATATTCCAGTGCCTTAGCGGTGAGACCATGAACCCTGTCGAGAAGATTCTGCTTACGGCATCGGGTGGCCCGTTCCGCATTTTGGGTAAGGACCAACTCAAGACTGTCACAAAGGCTCAGGCCCTGAAACATCCCAACTGGGATATGGGTGCCAAGATTACGATAGATTCAGCCACCATGATGAACAAGGGCTTCGAGGTTATTGAGGCCAAGTGGCTGTTCGGTGTTCCGTACAGTAAGATACAGGTGGTGGTACATCCGCAGTCTGTCATCCATTCCATGGTGCAGTTTGCCGACGGTGCGATAAAGGCTCAACTGGGCGCTCCCGATATGCGTCTGCCCATACAGTATGCATTCTCATATCCGCGTCGTCTCCAGGCAGATTTCCCCAGAGTGGATTTCACTACCTTGAGTACACTCACGTTCGAGGAACCCGATACCGACCGTTTCCGCAATCTGGCATTGGCATATAAGGCCATAGAGCGTGGCGGAAACATGCCTTGTATCCTGAACGCTGCAAATGAGGTTTGTGTGGCCGCATTCCTACAGGACCGCATAGGTTTCCTTGAGATGAGTGATGTCATTGCCGAGACTATGGAACGTGCGGAATTCAGAGAGAAATCCACACTTGATGAGTATATAGAAACCGATGCCCAGGCACGCCGTCTGGCAGCATCACTGATTAAATGAACATTTAAACCCAATCAATATGTCTACTTTCTGGATCCGTTTTATCCAACTTGTCCTTTCACTTACCATTCTTGTTGTATTCCATGAATTCGGTCATTTCCTGTTCTCACGTCTTTTTGGAGTGAGGGTGGAGAAATTCTATGCTTTTTTCAACCCCCGTTTCTCCCTGTTCAGGATCAAACGTGTCAACGGCAAGATCCGTGTCAGGTTCTTTGCCCCAAACGTACCTGAGAGTTATGAGGAAGTAAAACATTACAATTTCGAGGGTAAGGAAGAGGTTACATACAAGCCGGTGGATTTGGAATCCTTGCCCGAGGACGACTGGCGCCGTTCACCCGAGAACACTGAGTTCGGTGTGGGCTGGGTACCTTTCGGCGGTTACTGCAAGATTGCCGGTATGATAGATGAGTCCATGGATGTAGCCTCAATGCAGCAGGAACCCAAACCATGGGAGTTCCGTACCAAGAATGCATGGCAGCGTCTGCTCATCATGGTGGGAGGTGTACTTTTCAACCTCATCCTGGCCTTCTTCATCTATTCTATGGTGCTGTGCCACTGGGGTGACAGTTATATCCCTGCACAGGGCCTCAAGTACGGAATGGAGTTCAACGAATATGCCGAGTCATTGGGATTCCGTGACGGAGATGTCATAATAGAAACTGACGGAAAGGCAACGCGTGAATTTGACGGAGACCTGTATCGGGCCATAGCAAAAGCCAAGGATGTTACGGTACTGCGTGACGGCAGGGAGGTGATACTTGAAATGCCCCAGGAGTTGTCCCTCTTTGATTTTACCCGTACAGTTCCGTTCGTGTCTATTCTGAGCCCCATGACTATAGACAGTGTCATAACCGGTGGGGCTGTAACTGGTGCTGCCGCCGCCGGACTGATGGCGGGTGATACTATCCTTTATGTGAACGGGCAGAGCGCCTGCACCTGGACATCGTTCCAAACCATTCTGGCCGATATGCGTACACGTGCGCAGGATTCGTATGTGGACAGGAACCTTCAGGTGGTGATAGGCCGTCCCGGCGCAGGACGTGATACGTTGTCTGTAACTGCCGATGACAATTTCCGCATAGGAATAATCCATCTGGCCGATGAGTATGATCCGGTAGAACTGGATTACGGTTTCTTCAGTTCCATACCTGCCGGCATCAGTTACGGCTGGAATACCCTGAAAGGATATGTGGGCGATTTCCGTTACGTGTTTACCAAGGAAGGAGCCAAGAGCCTGGGCGGTTTCGGAACCATAGGCAGCATATTCCCCGAGAAGTGGAACTGGCACGCCTTCTGGCTCATGACCGCGTTCCTGTCAATCATCCTGGCTTTCATGAACATACTGCCCATTCCCGCACTTGACGGCGGATATGTATTGTTCCTGCTGGTCGAGGTTATAACCGGTAAGAAACCGGGAGACAAGTTCCTGGAAGTGGCCAATACGATAGGTATGATAATACTGTTCGGGTTGCTTATCTTTGCCAACCTTAACGACATAATAAGACTGTTCTGATGACACGTAAGCCCCGCGAGACATTCGGAAGCCGTATGGGTATGCTTCTGGCTATGGCAGGTTCTGCCATCGGCTTGGGTAACATATGGCGTTTCCCTTATATGATGGGTAAGAACGGAGGTGCTGCATTCATATTGATGTATGTGATAATGCTGGTTTTTCTCTGCTTGCCGGTCATGGTCTCCGAGTATCTGATAGGCCGTCGCGGCGGTTCCAATCCGTTCAGCAGTTTTGACCGTCTGGCTCCCGGCTCCAAATGGCGCTGGATAGGATTTCTGGCTGTTCTGGCATCGGCTTGCATATTATCTTTCTACTGTGTGGTGGGAGGCTGGTCAGTCAAGTACCTGGCCGACAGTTGCATACTGGCGTTCTCCGATGCCCAGGGTGACTATGCGCTCAATTTCTCCTCGTTCATCAGCAACCCGTGGAAACCATTGCTCTACACACTGATTTTCCTGGGCCTGACCGGAGCAATCATAGTATTCGGTGTACGCAAAGGTATTGAGCGTATGTCAAAGGTCATGATCACCATGCTGTTTGTCATCATAGTGATGGTGGTTATACGTTCGCTAACCCTTCCTGGTGCCATGGAGGGTGTCAAGTATATGTTAGTACCTGATTTCAGTAAGGTTACGGCCGATACCTGTATCGCGGCCATGGGACAGGCATTCTTCTCACTCAGCATAGGCTGCGGCACCATACTAACGTATGCTTCTTATGTAAAGAAGGAGGAGAATATACTGGCATCATCGGCCTGGATATCATTCTTTGATACCACGTTTGCCATAATTGCCGGTCTGGCCATCATTCCGGCTGTTTATGCCATTGCCTACATGAACGGCGTTGAGCCCGATGTAAGCGCAGGCCCCGGTCTGGTGTTCATCACACTGCCCGGTGTGTTCAGTCAGATGCCCTTGGGTAATGTGGCTGCAATATTGTTCTTCCTGGCATTGCTGCTGGCTGCGGTAACATCGGCCATATCACTTATGGAGGTTGTAGTGGCATTCATTATAGAGGAGATGCACCGTTCGCGCAAGAAGGCTGTGCTCCTGTGCTTTATCATGTGCGGTGTAGTGGGAGCTTTCTGCTCGCTGTCATTCGGTCCGCTTGCGGATTTCAAACTGTTCGGTCTGAGCGTGTTTGATTTCTTTGATTACATCACATCAAACATAATGTTGCCAATAGGCGGTCTGCTGCTGGCCGTCTTTGCCGGCTGGCGCCTGAGGCGTGCCAACTTCCTGGATGAACTTACCAACAGCGGTAAACTCAGGATTCCCCGCTGGATAAGCCTCACGTTATATTATCTGGTAAAACTGGTAGCGCCTATAGGCATACTACTTATCTTCCTGAACACCTTCTTCAGTTGATTCATCCTTCATCTTGGAACGGATGAACATAAGGTGGCGCTGTGCCTCTTCACGCAGGTTTTTGTGCTCGTTGAGCGATAGCAGCACCTGTGACAGTTCATACAGGCTTGCTATCGCATACCGGTCATCCTTGTTAAGTTTCAGGTTACGGTAAACGGGACGGCTTTCCTCCTGACCGGCTTTGCGGTAAAGGGTGTATCGGATATCGGCATCCTTGTTGGCGCTTATGAATGCGGCTGCACCTCCGTCATTACCGTTTATAAAACTCAGCCACTCGTAATATACGCCCAGGTCAGTGAATTCATGACGGTCTTTTGACTCCGGAGTATCCACATAAACATCGCCTACGCTCAGTTTGAGCCAGTCATGATGTATGTAAGAACTTCCGCGATATGATGAAATAAGTGTCATCCTGCCCAACTCATCCACCTGCGCACGGATATAAGTGCGGTCTGTATTACGCTGAGGTGTCTGGCTCTTTATGGTGTAGAGGCCTATATCCTGATAGCGCTCATCTTTCTCAAAAGCATAACCAGCCTTGATCTTGTCAAAAGCAGCCTGAGCCACGGCAATCATGCTGTCCTCATATTCAATGATACGCATCTGCTCGGCCTCCTCAATCTGCTGCATCAACTTAATGCCCTGCCTGCGGGTCTCAAAGGCCTTGGGGTAGAGAATCTTTATGCTGTCAATCTCCTGCTTGGCCACATTGTAATTACCAATGCTGAAAGCCTCCTTTGCATTATCCAGATGGTGTCCGGCTTTCTGCTCTATGCTCTCCTGGCATGAGATAACAAATATGCACAATGCCACTAATGCAAGTATCTTTTTCATCTCAGTTGTTTTATCCGATGCAAAAGTACTTGTTTTTCTTCAAGTATGGCCGGATTTATCTCAAGAGCTTCTTTTCTGTACGGATAGTGCCGTCACTGTAGCGCGTCACCACTATTGTCAGTCCGGATGGAGAATCTATCTTCTGGCCCGACAGATTGTAATATTCAACTGTTGTATCCGTAATGGTGGCAGCTATGCTTTCTGCATTTGTTGTGCCACCTGTTGAGAAGCCTCTCCTTATGGTATACTGCACAAACTTATCCTGAGAATCAAGAACGTGAGTCTTGTTCCTGAAATAGATGTTGTACTCCTGGGCATTACAGTTCTCTATCTCCAGGCTGAAAGGCTGAGGATAGAACATCTTTGTGGAGTCCTCATAGTTGATTTCAAACCACAGGTAAATGCACTGGTCCGTTACAATGTAATTAAGGTGGTTGGTCTGGGCCCCGCTTCCATAGTATGCACCTTCTGCCTTGAAATGGCCGTTGTTGTCAAGTGTGAACTTGGCTTCGGTCCATTCGCATTCATCCACAGGGGCAAATGATTTCTTGTCTTTCAGAATGCTGCCTTCATCCAGAACCGTGACTTTGCACAGTTTACTGACACTGCCATCCAATGATTCCGCGCCAACGGTCGTAATGCCGCCCATAATGGTGTTTGCAGAGGTTGGCTTCAATGCTGTTACCAAACCATTCATGTCAACGGTAACATAATTGTCAAGTGGATGCATGCTCTCCATCCATCTGATCTTGGCATCAGCCGGACTTACATGCAACTGATAGCTTTCACCCACCTTAAGGGTAATGCTTTGCTCCTCAAGTGTAAATCCATCAACCACATGGGTTGTATCAGTCTGTGCATTTGCAAGACTGCCCATACACATTATTACAAGCGAAAACAGAATTGTAGTAATCCTTTTCATAACTCCAGTTTTTAAAAGGTTCAACAATCATTTACTTGGCAAATATAAGGCTGATTAAGAGTCAAAACCGCCTATGTTAAGTTTACTCTGACCAGATAACAGTATTTTTAACTGAACCGTCAGGGTATCTTACAACATGAATACCAGGGGCGGATGAATCTATAATTCTTCCGTCTAGTCCATAATGTACAGGCTCGCTATTAATCTTAGAGTCAATAACAGAATAGACTGAATTTTCATCAGAGGGCTGTAACTTGTAAACAACTTTGTCTGCATTTGAATAGACGTATAGTGAACCTTTGTAGTAAGTTATTCCAGCCGGGTCTTTAACAGAATCAGTTGTCTGAGCCCTGTTATCACCATTGACATCAACATAGTTCACAAAACCGTTAGTCATATAATATACGCCCTCCTCACTGCAACAGATTCCTAGAGGAATAATAGTATTGATAATCGATTTACCTTTTATACAATCCACAATCAAAAAACGTTTTTCTATTCTATAAGGCGTCATGACAACAACATAAGCTGCAAATGAGTTTGATGTAATATCACCAATAATATAATCATGAGGAGCAATGAAAACTGAATCGCCGCTTTTAATATTGATTACTGCATCTGCAGCAGACACCAAGGTGTCACCATTGAAAACCGTGAAAGCCCTATAAGGATTGTCAGAGATTTGTATTATTTCTCCATATAAATCTGTCTTGATCAGTCTGTTGGTTGAATCAGACTGAAAACAGAATACAGCATCTCCATCAGCACCTCCTACAGAATCAATGTACATATTATACACCTTGTCCTCAGCATCAAAATCAAAAACCTTAACGGCATTCCACCCATATTGAGCGGTTGAGTTAAGTGCCGATAGTACAAGGGCAAACAATGTGATAATCTTTCTCATAACTGTAACTATAGAATTGGTGTACTCTTATCTGACTAACAATGTGGATCCGGATTCTACCCTGAATTCACCGTTAAAGATAGCATTTATACTTCACTGCAACAAACTCCGTTGGGAAGAATTGTATTAAGGGTTGACTTACCTTTTATACAATCCATAATCACAATCTGGTTCGATGAAGACGGCCGTCCTCTTTGTCATAAGTTGCCGATAGCCGGGAAGTTCTGATCCTCAGCGATGGTGAACTGAGCCTGGCAGCGGATATCCTGTGAGGATGCTGCAAAGTCGGCCTTGTAATCACCATTGACTGTCTGCCAGCAGGATTCACTGAGATTAAATGAAGCCAGGTCATACTCAGAGAGTCTGAACTCCAGCGTCTCGCTTTCACCCGGCTGGAGCAGAGCGGTCTTGCCGTAGGTCTTGAGTTCCTTGGTCAGTTTGTTCAGACCTCCGTTGGGAGCCTCAATGTATATCTGAACAGCCTCCTTGCCTGCAACGGCGCCGGTGTTGGTAACCTTGATTGAAAGGCTGATTACGCCTTCTTCAACAGTTGCCTGGGGCTCACTGTACTGGAATGTGGTGTAGCTTAGACCGAATCCGAACGGATATGAAACCTGCTCGGGATGACGGTCATAGTAGCGGTAGCCTATGTCCAGACGCTCCTTGTACTCTGTGTAGTCATACAGTGAGACGGGCTTGGCGTCGGGATTGCCGCGGTTGGCGCGGGCCTTTGACTGCAGGTCACGTGCATTGACCGGGAAGTTTGCGGTCGAAGGCATCTTGTTTAAGTCAACAACATATGTGTCAACCAGTTTGCCTGAAGGATTGACAGCACCCTTCAGAACGTCAGTGATGGCATGACCGGCCTCCTGTCCGGGCAGTCCGGCCAGAAGGATTGCATCGGGCTGTGATTTCCAGCTGGCAGTTTCAATGGGAGCGCCGATATTCAGGATAACCACAACCTTCTTGCCTTTTGAATGGAATGCATCGCAAACGTCCTTGATAAGACCCTGCTCAATGTCGGTCAGGGTATAATCACCTTCAATACCACGGTCGGCAGACTCACCGCAACTGCGGCCTATGGTGATGACTGCAATGTCACTTGATATAGCATCGGCACGGTACTGGTAGGGCTTGCGAACCAGAGACTGCGGAATGACATGGTTGGTCAGACCTGTACGCATAAAGTTCTGTGCACTTACTCGTCGGTTGTTCTCCTGAACGTATTTGGTATAGGCCGATGAAACCGACGGCTCCAGTTTGTATCCGGCTGCGGTAAGGCCCTCGTTCAGGCCTACTGCATGCTCGTAGTTCACGCTGCCGCTACCGGTACCCACTACGTACATATCATATGAGCTGGTTCCGTACAGGGCTATCATCCGGCAGTTCTTGGCAAAAGGCAGGGCACCGTTATTCTTGAGCAGGACTATACCCTCGGTAGCGCTTGAACGTGATACCTGGGCATGAGCCTTAAGGTCGGGATCATTCTGGAACTCATAACCCTGCATCTTGGGTGAGCGGGCAATGAACTCCAGAATTCTGGTTACGTTACGGTCTATTATCTTCTCATCAAGAATACCGTTACGGACAGCCTCTATGATGCTGTTTATCTGATTTGCGCTACCAGGCATGATCAGGTCGTTTCCGGCATTGACGGTGGCAACTGCATCGCGTCCGCCGCCCCAGTCGGTCATAACCATACCCTCAAATCCCCACTCCTCACGAAGTATGCCTTCAATCAGAGTTTCGTTCTCTGGTGCGTAAGTACCGTTTATCTTATTGTATGATGTCATAACAGCCCAAGGCTGTGACTCACGTACTGCAATCTCAAAACCTTTGAGATAGATTTCACGTGATGTCTGCTGGTCAACCTGTGCGTCATTGGCCATACGGTTGGTCTCCTGGTTGTTCAGGGCAAAGTGCTTGATTGTGGCTCCTACTCCGTTTGTCTGCACGCCACGTACCATTGCGGCGGCGGTCTTGCCTGATATTACGGGATCCTCAGAGTAGTACTCAAAGTTACGGCCAAGAAGAGGATTACGGTGAATGTTAAGTGCTGGTGCAAGCAGGCAGTCTGCACCGTAGCGCTTAACCTCATCACCTATGGCTACACCCACCTCCTCTACAAGCTGCTGGTTCCAGGTCTGGGCAAGCATGGTTGCTACGGGGAATGATGTACAGTAATATGTCTTATCCTCACCCTGACGTGTGGGGTTGATTCTGAGTCCGCCGGGGCCATCGGGCAACATTACGGAAGGTATTCCCAGACGGGGTATTGGATAGGTCTGTCCGGCACAACCGGGAATAAGGTTCTTTGCATCCTGGATTTCCTGGGCAATTTCAGGACCGTTCCAGGCACCTACGCCTACAAGCAGGTTGACCTTCTCTTCTAGAGTCATAGCTGCCACCACTTTCTTTACAGGTGACTTACCTAACTTAACCTCACGGTTACATGATACGGTTGCAAATACCATTAATACGGCACAAGCAATAGAAATATAAGATTTTCTTGTCATAAAAGGTTAGTATTTTGGTTCAAGGCCACGTTTGCGCGCCTCCTCAATCAGAAAGTTGTATGCAGCATCGTGCTCATTGGGTATGACTCCGTCCAGGATGGCATCCTTGATTGATGCTTTGAGTTCACCTACTATTGCTGTAGGCTCAAGTCCAAAGATGTGCATAATCTCCAATCCGTCAATAGGGGGCTGGAAATTGCGGATACGGTCCTTCTCCTCAAGGTCAACCATCTTTTGGCGTACCAGTTTGAAGTTCTCCAGATGACGTTTTTTCTTCTGTTCGTTCTTGGAGGTGATATCGGCCTCACACAGAGTCATCAGGTCATCTATGTCATCACCGGCATCAAAGAGCAGACGGCGTACGGCAGAGTCTGTAACCTCATCATCGACGATTGCTATGGGACGCATATGCAACTCAACCATCTTCTGCACATACTTCATCTTCTCGTTCTTGGGAAGTTTCATGCGCTCAAAAATGCCGGGAATCATCTTCATGCCCACATAGTTGTGGTTGTAGAATGTCCAGCCGTGGGTGGGTTCCCATTTCTTGGTGCGCGGCTTGCCTATATCGTGCAGCAGGGCAGACCAACGAAGCCACAGGTCATCGCTCTTCCGGGCCACGTTATCCAGAACCTCAAGGGTATGGTAGAAAACATCCTTGTGGCCGCGTCCGTTGACCGTTTCCACACCCTGGAGTGCTGCAAGTTCCGGGAATATCAGTTGGAGCAGGCCGCATCGGTCCAGGTCAATGAATCCCTTGGACGGAACAGGAGCCAAAAGAATCTTGTTGAGTTCTTCCGATATACGCTCCTTGGATATTATGTTTATGCGCTCGCGGTTCTTCTCAAGTGAGGCAAATGTCTCATCATCAATATAGAAGTTGAGTTGAGTGGCAAACCTTATGCAGCGCATCATGCGCAAAGGGTCGTCACTGAATGTTATCTCGGGATCCAGGGGAGTACGGATAATACGCTCCTGCAGGTCATCAATTCCGCCAAACGGGTCAACCAGTTCACCGAACCTGTCTGCGTTCAGGCAGATGGCCATTGCGTTTATGGTAAAGTCACGACGGTTCTGGTCATCCTCAAGAGTGCCGTCCTCAACAATCGGATTTCTTGATTCGCGATGATATGACTCCTTCCGTGCTCCCACGAACTCCACCTCCAGATCACCGCGCTTTACCTGTGCCGTACCAAAGTTCTTGAACAGACTCACATGCGCGCCGCGACCCAACGCCTTGCCGTAAGCCTTGGCCATTTCCAGACCACTGCCTACCACAACCACATCAATATCCTTACTGGGACGTTCCAAGAACAGGTCTCGTACATATCCACCCACCACATAACACTCCAGCCCCAGACTGTCAGCAGTCTGAGACAGCAGCCTGAACTCCTTGCGGTCAAGCAGCCTGGCCAGTTCCTCGTCACTGTATATCTTCATATTAGACACAAAGATAGCAAATAGCACAATAGGGACGTTTCCTTCTGTGTCATTTTATATTCGTATGAGGTATGGCCACAAATTATCGGGTTAGTGTAAACTTCAATGTAAAGCCAGCATCATGAGTAGAAGTGGGGTAGGCCGATGTCGATACCAGCGGGAAGTTGCTCTGGAAATCGTAGTAGAAATTCAGGGTGAGCATGCGGCTGTAGGTGTAGTCGGCACTGAACGATAACTTGAATGCACGGTTGCCGCTGGTGGCTTGGGTAATTTCCTCACGCAGGTTACGGCATAGGGCATTCTGGTTACGGTATGAGAGGTCCAGATTCATGTTCAGGTCATTGCTTACCTGATTACGTCCAGTTCCGGATTGAGCCCCGAACAGCTTCACTCCTGTTATTTTGTAACCGGCACCCGCGGTAATGTCATCGGACGATGTCTCAACAACCTGTACGGCTGTAGTGCTGAGTGTAAGCACTCGTGTCTTGCGGAATTCCAGATGTGCCGATATATCATTGAGGAAAGTCATGCTCACGCCGCACAGCGGTGCGAATGACTCGTTGATTGATACTGAACTTATATTGTACATGGTGCTCGGTATGGGATTGCCGGTGGTTACATCTTCAATGAATCCTCGGCCGTTCATATACTCCATGTAACTGTTGAAAGTGTTGAAACTGCCTACGGAGTAAACGCTCTTGTAAGCGTGAGTCAGGTTGAAACTCTTGAAATGTTTCCTGAAGAAAGGCAGTTTGCTCAGTCCGCTGTATGTGAGTGTCCAGTTGGGCAACATGCTCAGAATATTTGGGAACAGGTCTAACGTGGCTTTATGAGCGTCGCGGCCGGTGTATGCCGACAGGAATGCCGGTATCAGCACATCCGATGAGTACATGTCAACACCGCCGTTGGCGGGATTATAAGCCTGACCGGCCAAAGAACTGAGAGACGGGTAACGGGCTCCTTCATATTGGGACTCTATCCGGTCGCGTATTACAGGCAGTGAAGCGGTCAGACGCTCAAAACTGCGTGAACTGTAGTTCCTCTTTGATGAATGTCTTTCAAATGCACTTGAGATGCTGACAGTGGTCATGCTGAAATTGCCGCCTCTGTTGGTCGGCATACCAGCATACATATACTGAATACGGCTGTTGGCCGATCTGCTCCAACTGGCATTGGCATCTATCTTTATGTCGCGGAACGGCTCAAGGGTCATCTTTATCTGCAGGTCCTCACTTGCGGTGGATGTTGCGGTGTGGGCGATGCTGTCACCGCTCAGCAACCATCCGTTACCCATGGCTTTATGCAGGTAACTGTCATCGGTAAGACCGAACGCAAAGTCAAGTCCCGGGGTAAGCATGCCCGACATCTTACTCTGTCCGAATGTCCTTGAGTCAGGCATGAATCCCGGAAGGGTCATGTTATAGTCATTGCGGTATGATACGGATACGTTACGTACCATCATAAGGGCACGAAGTCCCATTTCCATTCCCTCCCTCATGTTGAACCTCTGCTTGCGTTCTGGTGCATCCGGATCCTGAATAACCCTGAGCACCACATTCAGGGTATCCTTGACTTTGATTGAAACACTGTCTGGGCTGAGTTTGCGGAACTTGATCTTAACTGTCTTGCCATCTTCCGTGGTAGCGGTCAGCTTAGGCGTTAAGGTACCCAGGGAATGAACTACTACATTACGCTGCCCGGGCAGAAGTGTCAATTCCTGCTGGTAACGTCTTATGCGGTTTGATGTATATGTGCTTGATGACCTGCCGTTGGATGAATACCGGTTGTTCAGGAGGTGCAGATAATTAACCTTGTTATACAGATTAAGCAGGTTGAATCTTCCGTTCAATGATATGGAACGTCTGTTGCTGATGATATTTCCGTAGTTGGTGCCGTCGGCATATGTGGTACCGCGGTTCCATGAATAACCGGAGTTGAAGCCAGCATCGGCCGTAATCCAATCCAGCACGGGTATTTTATTAATAGGTATGGTGTATGCGGCGTTGAATGACTGGTTGTAGTCAAGCGGACGCCCCATGTTCATAAGACTCATCTTTACGGAGTCTTTCCATAACTGATAACTGTCAGGGTACAGGTCTTTGTTGACCACGGTGTATGGCTCTTCTATCTCGGCTCTTGTCCTGGCACTGAATGAAAGTCTGAGTAACTGCAGCGGATTCCAGTTTACAGACAAGTCACGGTTCATGTAGAACTGTTGAGAGAATATTACAGGGATTCCTTCAGAACCTTCCAGGTCACGTTCCTGCAACTCGTGATAACTGCGTTGCAGTCCTGCATTGAATGATATGCTCTGCGGAAGCCAGCCTATCTTGGTGTCCTTCACGATAGAGAACCACTTGGCATCATACGGTAAGGCTGCAAACGGAGCCCATCCCTGACTGGCCGGTGCATAATTGTAATCGACTGCCGCCCTCCAGTTGTCATCGTGCTCGTAGTCTATGGTGCTGTTGCTGCGGTCACTCTTGTTCTCGGAGTAACTGAACGAGAAGTTGGCGGGGTCATAAGGCATGGGCGTTTCGCTGCTTATATTGACCTTGGCACCCGATATGCTGAAATTCTTACTCTCCCTGAGATCCTGTGAAATGCTTTGTATAGAGTCACGCTGCGAGCCTTCGGGGAATGACTCTATGACATCGTCCAACAGCAGGTCTGTGTCATATGGACTGTACTTGGGTGATGTCTTCTCTCTGGTGAAAGAGTAGTAGACAGGTATCGATATACGGGACTTTTCAGGAAGGAAACGTCCTACGTTGGTGCTTGTCGTTACGGAGTATTTATAGTAGTCATCTGTCTTGCGGTCCTTTACACTCTGCTCCAGTCCGCCGTAACCGGCAGTAGTCATCTGTCCCGCCAGGTCTACTGATGCCACATCTGACAGTCTGAGTCCCAGTGTGCTGAGTGCCGCCATTCCTCCTTTGCTCTCGTAACCCACCAGACGCAGTTCATTGACCCAAACCTCAGCGTTCTTGGCGCTCATGGAGTTGTTCCTGACACCTATCATTATGGCTCTTACATTGCCGATGGACGGGTTACCCACTATGGTAATACGGTTTTCCGGGTGGTTGGGGTCATATTCACTATAGACAGTCGAAGCGCTGATGGCACCCAGGTTTTTCTGTATGTTGCGGTTGTTCTTTACCTGAGTGAGTATGTCGAATTCTATGTCCAGCATGTTTTTCTCGGGCCAAACCATCCTGCGGTCATTCTCATTTGTGCCGCTGTAATGTCCTGCGGGAGTGAGGTCAAGCGGGATTTCATACTCGTAGTAGTTACCGGAGTAGTCCGAACCCAAGCGTATGAACACCGAGATGTCTCCGTTGTTCAGGCCCCCGTCATCGGGCAGTACAGCTTCAGCGTGGCTGAACATCTGGATGCGCTGGTATTTGCGCAGATCCAGTGAACTCTTCTTGTAAATACCGCGCGCCTCGCCGGCTCCGAGTCCTGTAACCTTAAGACTCATTGCCTGCTCGTTGTCCTGTACTAACTGCACCTGGTTGGGGTCCAGTATGCGAGTCACGCCTGGAGGAACCACATAGTTCACGGGAGCGCGGTCTCCGTTCTCCTCAATATTGACCGATGTGGCAGAGAATTTGCCCGATATGGTGGGGGTGCGGTTGGTGGCACTGTAAATGGGCTGCTCGTAGTTGCGCCATTGGCTGGTCATAAGTTCAAGTGATCCGAAACGCACGTGAACCTCCTCCTGGAATCCGGTCAGATACATGCGCATGAAACGGATTGAACTGAAATCACGGATACCGCCCTCGGCTTTCTCATATTCATTGACAGGTATGCGGAAACAATACCAGTTGACTGTCTCGGTATTGCCGTTACGCAGTTTTACCTTTACCTCCCTTTTATCGGATATATAGTTACGGCCTATCTCCAGGTCACCCGGACGCAGGGATATACGGTACTGGAAGAATTTCTCATACTCATCCATTGTATAGTCACCGTTGGCATCCTCCACATCGGGGGTGGTACGGGCGGACTGGTCATATCTGCTGCCGCTTTCGGCATTGTTGGGTGAGTTGCCTTCCGTTCCGTTATACTTACGGTAACGGTCCATGACAGACATGTTTGCATCGTCGTAATCGGCTCCGCGATAGTAGTGGTAGGTATCGGCAGCAGGGTCATCGTAGATGTTCTGGTATACTTCAGGTTTTACCTTGCCGCGGATCTGGCTCAGGTATGTAGCGTATGCGGGCCAACTGCGCTCTTCGTCGGAGTTCAGTCCGTTCAGACCTACATCCTGACGGTCACGGCTGTCGGCTGCGTTGTTGTCAAATGCATAGACCAAACTCTTGCCTGTGGGAACCTTACCCCATACGGTTTGTGTCCATTTGGCCGAATCGCCGTCCACGGGAATACCGTTCTCATAGAATTTCTTTCCGTCCAGCAGGACATCTTCAGAGACCTCACCCAGATTCATGTACAGGTCACCACCTGCCGCACTCTGGTTATATATGAACGGGTCCAGCATCCAGAACTCTATGTATTCAATGTTAGCAGCCTCAAAGTCAGTTGTGGTGAGACGTCGCATGATACCGCCCCAGTTGTCTTGGGGATTGGGTAGATGACCATCGGCATCCAGGTCCGGATTCAGGTTGTACGGTCCGCGCTCGTTGGGGTAATATGCCAGGTTGAGTATCTGCAGTGTTGTAGACTCACTTGATGTGGACTCCTTGTTGGGGTAGAGTTCACGCTCATAGACTTCACGTACATAATGGTTGGAGAGTTGCTCCAGGTCTGTCTTGATGTGGGCCGGGGTGAGCGGTGAGTTGCGGCGGGTGAACAGCGGGTCTATAGTAAACCAGTTCAACAGGGCACGGTTGAATCCGGCCTCAACCTGACCTGATTTGCCGTATCCCTTCATACCCTTAGGTACGGCCGACAGACTCCAGGCCGATGGCTGCAGGATACTTATCCCGCTCTCGGCACTCTCAAAATCATCGATGTATGATGCGCTTCCCTGCACCTTATCTGATACAGATGACTGCAGGGCGGCCATTTCGGCCCTGAAGTTTATGCTTGACGGTTGAGTGGCGTTCACAAACGGAATCCGGTTTATGATGTTTGTGATAGCCTGGCTTTCGTGCCTCCAGTTCATGTTGAGTCCGTACATGGTGTTGACCAGAGGCTCGTCGCCCATGGTGACCTTGCTGGTCAAGGGTTTCTCATTCAGGTGCATGAAAGTTCCGCCCATCTGAAAATTGGGAGTGAAATCATACATCCAGTTGACTCCGGCCATGGTCTTGCGCTGCATACTGTATTCGGTGTTGCTTTCCAACTGGACATTTACGCTGGTGCCTGCGTCAATAATGCTCTGGTTGATTATCGTGACCGTTCCCATGCTGTAATCTACGGTATAGTCACTGTTCTCAAGCAGGGTTGTGCCGCCGGCGGTTACCACAACCGATCCGCGCGGTATGTTGTATGAACCCAATTGTATGACATTGCTGTTTGTGCCCGAATACTGGCCTATGAGCATGAACTTGTCCTTGTTGGCGATACGCTTGGCAACCACTCTCGTGGAGTCATATAGTTCCTGGAACACGTATTTGTCTGCTACCGCGTCATTGTCTATCGCTTTCCTCAGATGGCTTCCGAACGGTTCCACTACCGGGAATATAATCTTGCCGTTTGCCGCCTGTACTGTGTATTTTTCTATAAAATCAAACTTGCCGTTGGGGTGCGGATTGTTGTTGTCATCCAGACGGTCCAGATTCATCAGACGCAGCAGCGGCATGTTCTTGAGCCCGGCTTCGGGTATATAAGTCAGACGACTGCCGGTACTGTCGCTGTTATAGTAAATACCCAGTTTGAACTGTGCATTCTGTATGTTTCCCTGAGTGATGGAGTATATGTTCTTCATCATGAGGTCCCAGGTGCCGCTTCCGGGCGAATTGGAGTTGGATTTAAGCAATTTGACAAACAGTGTCTCCTTGGCATCGGTCTTGTCCGATGAGAATTCGCCCACCTGATAACTGTTGCCTCCGTAAGTATATTCAAAAGCCACTGCCAGCACCTCGTCCGATGCCAGAGCGCTCTTAAGTGATATGTAACCCAGTTCGCTGTTTAGGGTATAGTCCGATGAGCTCAGTTTACGAGCGTTTGAGATTTTCTCATAGTCGGTGCTTCCTTCCAGGAATGAACCGATGGAGGTTGCCACCTGATCTATGTCGCGTGCCTCCGGATAGTCATTGGTAATACGGCTGTACAGATCATTGGCCGCATTGGCGGGGGCGGGACCGCCCTGGGCGTTCCAGATGGTGTTGCTTATATGGCCGGTCTCACCAAGGTCCGTGAATGCCACTATGTTGCGCGGGTTGTCGTAGTTGCTCCGCTTGTTGGTAACCCATACCTCAATTCGTGTTATCTGAACACCGGAGACTATGCTGGGCAGCATGGCCATGTTTGCGTCATAGTTGTCACGGAAGAAATGTGCCAGAAAGAAGTGACGGTTCTCATCATAACTGCTGGCATCTATCTCAAAGTCATTTATCTGCTGTCCTCCCTGTGAACTGACGGAGGCCGATGTGGACTCTTTCTGTGACAGGACCATCTGCAACTTGAGTTTTCCGAACTGAAGGTCGGACCTTATGCCGAACAGGGACGAAGCACCCTGGATGAGCGATGAGTTGGTGGGAAAACTTATGTTTCCTGCCTCAAGTAGCCTGATAATCTCATCCTCCTTACCCTCATAGCGCATCTTAATCGTTTTGGCGTCAATGTCAAACGTAGCCTCGGTGTTGTAGTTGAGGTTCATGTTGATTTTGTCACCTACGCGTGCATTGATGTTGAGGTTTATCTGCTCGTCAAAGTCAAATCCTCCTGTGGTACGGTTCTGGACAGAAAGCGAAGGATTGTTTACCTTGTTGCGGTTGTAACCGAATTTGATTGCGGCCGATCCGCTTGTCTTGACCTGCACTCCGCCCGGGCCGAATATCTTCTCGGCCGGTCCCAGGTCAAACTTCATATCGGTAAAGTCAAACTTGTTGTCTCCCTGAGCGTTAAACTCCTCAGTATACTTGTCACGGTAGAATGACTGCAACGAACGCTGCATCATCATGCGGTTATACTCATTGGGCGTCATGACCGTTGGGACATCAATGTAATAATCACCCAATTTATAACCTATGCTGAACGTCTCGTCATTTTCATCGTAGGTAATCTCTTCTGTTATGTTTTCGGGGTTGGGGAGAGTTCTGCTGACACCCTGCGCATAAAGGCAGTGGGGGCCCCCGCAGAAGCAGGAGCCCAAGAGCAGCAATACTGCAGCAAGGTGTCTTACCTTAATCATCAGATACGTTTGAGTGCTTCGCGGATGACGGCTTCAACCGTCAGCCCCTCCTGTTCCTTAAGGATTGCCTGTACTACTTTCTGTGAGGCGGCCTGCGGGAAGCCTAATGTAACCATGGCTGTTATGGCCTCTGTTGCTATCTGCCCGGTCTGTATGCCGTCCTGTATGCCAAGCGGCATCTCATCGGACTGGCTCTTGGCAATCTTGTCATGCAGATCAACTATGATGCGCTGTGCGGTCTTGGCACCTATGCCTTTCACTTTCTTGAGCAGTGAGTCATTGCCGGAACTTATGATTCCGGTCAGTTCGGAGGGGGTGAAAGATGACAGTATCATCCTGGCCGATGCACCGCCTATGCCCGAAACAGATATGAGCATAAGGAACAGTTCGCGCTCCTGCCTGCCGCTGAATCCGTACAGGACGTATGCGTCCTCGCGAATGGCTTCATAAACATACAGACGAGCATTGTCCTTGCCCTGAATGGCCGAATATGTATACAGTGAAATGTTCAGATCATATGCAACGCCGCCCTGAGTGAGCAGGACAGCCTGGGTGGGGGTGAGTTCCTCAATGTTTCCCTGAATGAATTCTATCATGATAATTATGCGTTTGTTATGTGAGTGTTGCTTAGAAATAACGTACTCCCTGCGTTATTATTGCACGCACGCGTACTATATAAAGCACTTTTTTATAACTTCGCCCCTCGAAAACCTTAATAATTAAGACCTATGGAAAAGATCAAAGCAGCAATTGTAGGCTATGGAAACATCGGAAAGTATGTACTTGAAGCTCTTGAGACAGCACCTGATTTTGAGGTGGCAGGCATAGTACGCCGTAATGGCGGCGCCGATGCTCCCAAGGAACTTTCAGGATATAAGATTGTAAAGAATATTTCAGAACTCTCCAAGCCCGATGTGGCTATCTTGTGCGTGCCTTCACGCAAGACTGAAGAGTATGCCCGTGATATTCTTCCGCTCGGCATAAATACAGTTGACAGTTTTGATATACATACACTCATTCCGGAGACCCGCAAGCGTCTTATGCAGGTTGCTCAGGAAGCAGGAAAGGTGGCTGTGATATCAGCAGGATGGGATCCCGGTACAGACTCTATAGTACGTTCCCTGATGCAGGCCATGGCTCCCAAGGGTGTCAGTTACACCAATTTCGGACCTGGAATGTCAATGGGTCATTCGGTTGCGGTAAAGGCCGTTCCGGGTGTAAAAGATGCACTCTCTATGACTATTCCGGTAGGCACAGGCATACATCGCCGTATGGTATATGTTGAGATTCTTGACGGTTATCGCTTTGAGGATGTAGCAGCCGCAATCAAGGCTGATCCCTACTTTGTAAACGATGAGACACACGTAATGCAGGTTGAGTCTGTAGATGCCCTCAAGGATATGGGACACGGTGTGAACCTGACACGCAAGGGCGTATCGGGCAAGACACAGAACCAACTGTTTGAATTTGACATGAAGATAAACAATCCTGCCCTCACAGGTCAGATACTGGTATGTGCCGCCCGTGCATCAATGCTCCAGAAACCTGGTTGCTATACAATGATAGAGATGCCGGTGATAGATTATCTGTATGGAGACAGGGAGGATCTTGTAAGACATCTGGTCTGATATCACAGATCAAAAGCCAGGCCCAGAAACAGTTCTTCGGGCTTGCCATACCCAAGGTATATATATGCCTTGGGTTCTTTTTTTATGTGAAATGAGTACCTCAGATATCCTCTGTATACCAATGGCATGCCATCAATCGCCGTCCTGTAATACGCCTCTCCGTATGATACCTGATCTGTGTCAAAATATGTGCCGATACTGACATTTGCCTTGCAGTTGGAATACAGTTTCCTGAACCCTTTGCCTATGGAGCCTCCTATAGCAAAATTCTTCCGGACAAGACCGGCCTCAACCATATATACCGATGATATGTAACTGCCTGTAAGATGAATGTCTTCGGGGTATTGATGCCATCCCATCGATGTGACAATGCCTTTGGTGGGCGGCTGCACGTCGGCACCCATGGATAAACCCCAGAAGAATGTTCCGTTGATTTCATAGAAAAAACTGGCGGTCATTATTCCGGTAGTGCTGTATGAAATACCGAAAGATATTGAGGGAGGAGTAAAAGGCTCTTCTTTCTCAAATCCCCACGCTTTCAGTTCATCTGTTAAGGTGCTGTCCGCATCAATCTTTGTGTCTGACGGCATACCCAGGTATTCATCATAATAGAAATAACCGGCAAAGGTTTGCCTTTGGGCATCGACAAGTTTGCCGTATCCGTGTTTCATGTCGTCTTTCCATTCTCCGTCATAGACTCCTCCGTCTTCAAACCGGAGTTTGCCGTACCCGTTGAATCTGTCGTTTTTCCATCGTCCTTCATATCGGGCTCCACTGGCGTAGATGTAAATTCCAGTACCCTCTTTGACATGATTGCGGAAATCACCTTTGTAAATATCCCCGTCCGGATAGACCACGGTTCCCTGGCCGTTCCAGAGACCGTCTTTCCAACCTCCTTCATATACGGTACCGTCAGGATATATGCATATTCCGTTGCCGTTTAACAGCGAGTCCTGAATCTGCCCCATATACAGCGAGCCGTCATCCAGCAGCAATGTGTCGACAGGGATACTGTCGTTGGAATTCCATGCATACCCCGTAAGGCTGGTGAGAATGGATGCCGATATGATTATGATTCTACCCGATATCATATTGAAAAAATCAGAAGGTCACACCTGCTCCTATAAAGAAGCCGTCTATGTTGCCGTATCCGGTCCTGATGGAACAGGAATACAGATACGGTATTGAGCGGTTTATCACAAAGTCAGTGAATATGTCATAAGCAAACCTGACTCCTGTTATTTTCTCCCTGTAGTAGAGAGTCCCCGGCTCATAATAACTGTCGTTGTGATCCAGGCTGCGGCAGTTGCGTATAGTGTTCTTTAAGCCAATTCCTATGTCTCCTCCTATTGAAAACCATCCCCAACTTACTCCGCATTGGCCGGTCAGTTTAAAGAAATTGCAGGTATTCTCAGTCAGTATCTCATCCGGGAATTCATCCCAATCTATCAGAGTGATCTTCTCGCCCGTTTCATCGTTGTAAGTAACAGATTCCTTGCCTATCTTTTTGCTCACGGTGTTGAATCCAAGTGAGAAACCGGCAAAAAATCGTTTTGATGTGTGAAAATCGGCATGCAATGAAAGGGTATGGTTGATTCCGTAAGACATGAATATGGTTGCATCATCTGTGTTATGCCAGGATGATTCGGTCTTTTTTTCGGATTTGACCGGCTGATTCCAACCAAAATCATTGTTGTTGTCAAAGGCGCTGGTTTGGATGCTGGGCGGCAGGATGAAGAGATCATCCTGGAATTCACCTTTCTGCAGCGCTCCGGTACCGGCATCGTAATAAACGCCTAAGCCATGTTTCCTGTCATCTCTCCACTCGCCGGCATAGATACTGCCGTCGGCATAATTCATAGTGCCTGAACCGTTGAACCGGTTGTTCTGCCAGTAGCCTTCATATCTGCTTCCGTCAGAGTAGGTGTATTCGCCGTAACCGCTGAACTGATGTTTGCTGAACTCTCCGCTGTAGGAGTCTCCGTCCGGGTAATACAGATTGCCCTTGCCGTCCCACATGCCGTTTTTCCATTCTCCCTGGTAAACAGTGCTGTCGGCATATACCATCTTGCCGTATCCGTTGAACAGGGAATCGGCTATCTGTCCCAAATACCATGCTCCGTCATCAAACCAAATGGTATCGGCCCTGGCAATGGTGTCATTTGTTGCTGAAGCTTGTGCTACAAGGGTGCTTACAGACAATATTGAGAGTATAACAAAGCGTTTGAGTGACATATCGGTGTAAAGGTATGGAAAATTCATTAACTTTGCGAGTTCACAATAGTTAAACACTGAAACTATGAATGAAAAACAGGATTTGGTATGCGTTTTCAAGGGTCAGGCCTTTGAAGCCGAGGTGGTACGCGCCCGTTTGGAGTCAGACGGCATACCGGCTATGGTGATGAACAATACTATGAGTGCTATTTTTTCAACATATACCGCAATGGCCGGTACATTCTCGGTTCTTGTCAATCCCCAGGATAGGGAGCGTGCCGAACAACTTTTACAGGAACAATGAATTATCCCGAACGTATAGCTGTCAAGGTGGGCAGCAATGTGCTGACCCGTCCCGACGGCCGTCTTGACATATCACGTATGGCGGCTCTGGTGGACCAGATTGCCGAACTCAGACATCGCGGCATCGAGGTGCTGCTCATTTCATCGGGTGCAGTGGCATCGGGCAGGGGAGCGCTTCCCAACCTCAAGGATGAGAGCGTGACCGGCCGTCAGCTTTTTGCCGCAGTAGGTCAGGCCAAACTGATAGAGCACTACTATGACCTTTTCCAGGAATACGGAATAACGGTAGGTCAGATACTTACCACAAAGGAGAACTTTACCAATGAGACTCTCCATGCCAATCAGATGCGTTGCATGACCGCAATGCTGGATAACGGAGTCGTTCCGGTAATCAATGAGAATGATACCGTATCGGTAGAGGAACTTATGTTTACCGATAACGATGAACTCTCAGGTCTGGTGGCACGTATGATGAAGGCCGAGATACTGGTTATCCTGAGTAATGTGGACGGCGTGTTCACCGGTAACCCCGATGAGCCGGGATCGGAACTCATACACGATGTATATCCCGATGACGATTACTCCGGCTGCGTAAGCACCAGCAAGTCCAAGTACGGACGCGGCGGAATGATGACCAAGATGAAAACCGCTCTCGGAGTGGCTGCCGACGGTATTGAGGTACGTATTGCCAACGGACGCCGCCAGGATGTATTGCTGGAGGTCCTTACAGATCCTGAGAACGCCCGCTGCACACGTTTCCATGCTTCAAAGAAATAACCATGATAGAAAAGACCTTAGAACTTCTTAAAGATGCATCCTACTCTCTTCCCATGCTGGAGGAGAATCAGATAAATGACCTGCTGCTCACGTTGGCCGATGCCATTGAGAGCAACTCGGCCGCATTGCTTGAGGCCAATGCCAAGGATTTGGCACGCATGGACCGCAGCAACCCGGTTTATGACCGTCTTCTCCTTACTGAGGACCGTCTTAAGGGTATTGCGTCCGATATGCGTCACGTGGCAGAACTTGAAAGCCCGGTTGGTAAGGTCATCGATGAGCGTGTACGTCCCAACGGCATGAAACTTACCCGCGTACGTGTTCCGTTCGGCGTGATAGGCGTCATATATGAGGCCCGTCCCAACGTAAGTTTTGACGTGTTCTCGCTCTGTTTCAAGTCACGCAACGCCTGCGCCCTCAAAGGCGGCAGCGATGCATATGACTCCAACTGCGCCATAGTTGACCTTATACACCGCGTCCTTGAGCAGAAGGGTATCGATCCCCATGTTGTGGAACTGCTTCCCGCCGGCCATGAGGCTGCCGCCGAACTTATGAAGGCGGTAGGAATGGTCGATCTGCTTATACCCCGCGGCAGCGCACGTCTTATCAAGTCGGTACGCGAGCAGGCTCAGATTCCGTGCATCGAGACCGGAGCCGGAGTATGCCACACTTACTTTGACAAGGAGGGTGACCTCAAGAAAGGCACCGATATCATATTCAACTCCAAGACCCGCCGTGTGAGCGTATGCAATGCGCTTGACTCACTGGTAATACATGCCGATCGTCTGGCTGACCTGCCCGAACTCTGCATCCGCATGGCTGCAAAGAACGTTGTCATCGAGGCCGATGAGCAGGCATACGCCGCACTTGACGGCAAGTATCCCGCAGAACTCCTTGAGCATGCAACCGATGACAGTTTCGGAAAGGAGTTCCTGGCATACCGTATGTCAATCAAGACAGTGCCCTCTTTTGAGGATGCTCTGATGCATATCCGTCGTTACACCTCACATCACAGTGAGTGCATCGTGACAGAGAATGCGGAGCACGGACGCAAGTTCCAGCAGTATATCGATGCCGCCTGCGTCTATGTGAACGTATCGACCGCCTTTACGGACGGTGCACAGTTCGGACTGGGAGCAGAGATAGGCATCAGCACCCAGAAGATGCATGCCCGCGGTCCCATGGGACTCGAAGAGATTACAACATACAAATGGCTCATCAACGGTGATGGCCAGACAAGACAATAACCCCTATTGACTATGAGACATTTTACCTGTGTAAAGGATCTGGGAGACCTGCATCAGGCATTGCAGGAGGCCCTTGAGATAAAGAGAGACCGTTTCAAATATGTGGAGTTGGGGCGTAACAAGACCCTGCTCATGGTGTTCTTCAACTCCAGCCTGCGTACCCGTCTGAGTACACAGAAGGCCGCCCTCAACCTTGGCATGAACGTGATTGTCCTGGATGTCAACCAGGGAGCCTGGAAACTGGAGACCGAGCGCGGTGTAATCATGGACGGTGACAAGTCCGAGCATCTGCTTGAGGCCATCCCTGTTATGGGCTGCTATTGCGATGTAATAGGCGTCCGCTCCTTTGCCCGTTTCGAGAGCCGTCAGGATGACTATGAGGAGAAGATCCTCAACCAGTTTATCCAATATTCCGGCCGTCCCGTATTCTCAATGGAGGCTGCTACCGGACATCCGCTCCAGAGTTTTGCCGACTGGATAACCATTGAGGAGCATAAGACCGTAGAGCGTCCCAAGGTGGTCATGAGCTGGGCTCCGCATCCCAAGGCTCTGCCCCAGGCTGTTCCCAACTCATTTGCACAGTGGATGGTTGCCGCAGGTTATGAGGTAGTCATTACACATCCGCACGGATATGAACTTGACCCCAAGTTCACTGCCGGCGCAACTATCGAGTATGATCAGATGAAGGCCTTTGAGGGCGCACACTTCATATACGGAAAGAACTGGTCATGCGCCAGCCCTGAGCATTACGGTGAGGTACTGAACAAGGATCGCAGTTGGACCATCAGCGACCGTCAGATGGCAGTCACCGACAATGCTTTCTTCATGCACTGCCTGCCGGTACGCCGCAACATGATCGTTACCGATGATGTGATAGAGAGCCCCCGCTCGCTTGTAATACCTGAGGCCGCCAATCGTGAGATATCGGCCACAGTAGTCCTTAAGAAGATTCTTGAGGGGCTTAAATAAGCCTACTTGAATATCAGTTTATAGTCATAGTCTTCCTTATAGCCCTTGCAGCTGAGGAAGACTGTGTCTTTTTTGGCCAGTCCGTAACCCGAAAGCGGAATGGATATATAGGCATACTTGGTGTAAACAGGCTCGTCACCGTACGCATTGTGGTATATGGTGAACTTGAGTTTGCCGGGGCTGTCCAGATGTGAATAGAAAAGCCGGTGGGATGCACTCTCCTTAGACACCTTGATACCCATGTCGATATTGAGATACCCGCCTCCAATGTACAGACTGTGAATCTCTACAGGATCCTGCACATGGAGTGAATCAGGTATAATAGAGTCTTCGGGGGCCTTGTATGATATGGTGGGGACCATCTGCAGAATGCGTGCGGTCTTGTTTTCATCAAGTGCTACCGATGCGACCAGCCTGTACAGGGTGTCCGGATTCAGCTTGTCGGATTTTTCGCTGACCATATACTGCGTTCCGTAATCGTCATTGAGGATGGTTACATATCCTTCTCTGTCAGTATATCCGGTCATAAAACCGGAAAACATGGTTTCTACCTTCTCTTTGTCATCGTCGCATGAGATAAAGGCGTTTGCCGACAGTGCGGCCAGGGTCAGTAACAGGGTGGTGGTTGCTTTCATTGTTCCGATACGCTTAATTGATTAATCAGCGGGTTCGCATACATGGTCAGTATACGCTCTCTGAGAAAATCCCAGTCCGGATCCGGAATGTCAATCTTGGCAAGTTGCCTGTCCAGATAATCCAGGAATTCCTGCTTCTGATTGGCGGTGTATCCGTCTGCCTGAGAGTTGTCGCCGCGCAGCAGATCCAGCGCTATACGGTTGCATGGGTATATGCGGTATCCCTTGAAAATGTGTCTGTCTATGATCTGTGCCACCTGGTCAAGGAACTGATTGCGTGGCATGGATGTGTCTATTGCGGCAATCTCGTCATCAATCGGGGCGGCTACCGTGTAGTGCAGATGTCCCTTGAATCCGAATATGCCGGTCTTCATGTTGTCCAGGTCGGCCTGCTCGCTCTTGACATAATCAGGGTTGTCGCGCTTAAGTTGGAATTCCGCTGCCTTGAGCCAGTCACACGGGTCATACTCATAACTGATTGTGAGCGGACATATGTGGAGTGACTGCAGCCGTTCGGAGATTGACATGTCATCGGGCCCGGACATGGCCAGCATCTTAAGTACGCTCTTCTGGGTGCGGTCATCGGAATCCTTGGCGCGGCCCTCACGCTGAGCCAGCCATACGGGGCTCTTTTTCTGTTCTATGACAAAACGGATGTATCTGGACAACTGTCTTGATGATTCCAGCAGTTCTGCCGCGGTGGCTGAACGGTTAACCACGAAACTGCGGTTAAGCCTTACCAGTGTCTCAATCCATGGGTGGATAAGCAGATTATTGCCTATTCCTATTTCGACCGATTTCTTGCCGTTCAACACAAGGAGTATGTAATCCAGATATGCCGAATCAAGTACTATGTCCCTGTGATTGGACAGATAGATGAAATCCTCACGTCCATCGGGCAATGCCGAGAAATCATTCGTAAAACCGGTTGTCGCCTTTTTAAGTATTCTTGTCAGGAACGGACAAATCATTCCCATCTGGAAACTGTTTACGGTCTTGAACCGTTTGGTATAGAGTTTGTGCACCCAGATAGGTACACCCTTGATTATACCCTTTACAACCTTCACAAAGGCAGGGTCATCAAGCAATGAGAGCACCGCACCGCGTACCTCATCGTCCTCAAGGGACCGCATTTTCTCAAATTCGGCGGGAATATCTGTCGTTTTCATATCAGAAACTGTCCTCTATGATCTCGGTGAGTACATCGGTCAGATTCAGTCCTGCGGCTCTTATCTGCTGCGGAATGAAACTTGTGGCGGTCATGCCGGGAGTGGTGTTTACCTCAAGCAGGTTGATTTTGTCTCCGTCAGTAATTATATAGTCGTTGCGGATTATTCCGTGACAGCCCAGCAGGTCATATATCTTAGCCGTCAGGTCTTGGATGCGGTCACGCAACTCATCCGGTATGCGGGCGGGGGTAATCTCCTCAACCTTGCCGTTGTACTTGGCGTCGTAGTCAAAGAAATCGGTCTTGGGAACCACCTCGGTAACAGGCAACTTAACCTCACGCTTGCGGGTCTTGTAGTAACCGTTGGTAACCTCAATACCCTGCATGAATGATTCTATCATGATCTCGCTGTTCTCCTTGAAAGCCTCCTCAACGGCCGGGATTATCTGTTCGCGGGTCTTTACCTTTGTAGTACCGAAACTTGAACCGCCGTCAGTGGGCTTGATAAAGCAGGGCAGGCCAACCTTGCTTATTATCTTGTCAGGGTCCACCTTGTCTCCCTTGCGCAGACGACGTGAGTTGGCCACGTTCACCTTGCAGCTCTTCATGGTCTTGTTGAGTACGAACTTATTGAAGGTCAGGGCCGACGGCAGCACGTCACATGTGGAGAAAGGTATGCGCATAAGGCGCAGATAGCCTTCAAATACACCGTTCTCGCCGGGAGTACCGTGAATGATTATGTATGCGTAGTCAAAAACTGTCTTTACTCCGTTGTATGTAAAACTGAAGTCGTTACGGTCAACCGGGGCGTTAACGCCTTCACTTACATGTACCTGCCAGTTTTTGCCCTCAATCTCCAGGATATAGGGCTCGTACTTATCCTTGTCCATGTACTCAAGGATGGTTGCGGCGCTACGCAGAGAAACCGGATTCTCGCTTGAGTCACCGCCGGCTACGATTGCAATCTTGCGTTTCATTCTATGTTGTTTTTATTTCTCAAAATCCCTTGAACTCACATAATCCCTCCACCTCTGTATGAGCGTCTGCATATCGGCCGGCAAATCGGAGTTGAAAAACATCTCCTGCCTTGTGATGGGATGTACGAATCCCAGGGTCTTGGCGTGCAGGGCCTGACGCGGACATATCTCAAAACAGTTCTGCACAAACTGTCGGTAGCGACTGTAAGTGGTGCCTTTCAGTATCTGATTACCGCCGTAACGCTCATCGCTGAACAGCGGATGACCCAGATGTTTCATGTGTACCCTTATCTGATGCGTGCGTCCCGTCTCCAGGCGGCATTCCACCAGTGACGTATATCCAAAACGCTCCAGGACCGTGTAGTGTGTCACTGCGTGCTTGCCCACTTCGGGGTCAAATGACACTGCCATCTGCAGACGGTCCTTGGGGTTGCGTGTTATCTGGCTCTCAACGGTACCTTCGGCAGGCTGGGGAACGCCCCAGACCAGAGCCTGATAGGCACGCTTGGTGGTCTTGTCAAAGAACTGCTTGCCCAGACTGGTCTTGGCATCGGGGGTTTTGGCCACAACCAGCAGACCGCTGGTGTCCTTGTCTATGCGGTGCACAAGTCCCACCTGGGGGCTGTTGGGGTCATAATCCTTGTTGTCACGCAGATGCCAGGCAACTGCATTCACCAGCGTGCCGTGAAAGTTGCCGCATCCGGGGTGAACCACCAGACCTGCCGGTTTGTTTACCACCATCAGGCAGTCGTCCTCGTAAACTATGTCCAGAGGAATATCTTCGGGTTCTATGTCATTGCTGTAACGTGGACGGTCCATCATGACCGTTATGACGTCCAGCGGCTTTACTTTGTAGTTGCTCTTGACAGGGCGGCCGTTTGCCATCACCATTCCGGCATCGGCGGCCTTCTGTATACGGTTGCGGGAGGAGTGCTCCAGGTGGTCAAACAGGAATTTGTCAACCCTGAGCAGACTCTGACCCTTGTCGGCCACCACACGGAAATGTTCATAAAGCTCCGCCGCATCAGGGTTGGGCTCCAGGTCGTCAAGTGACTCTTCAATCTCGTCTTCCAGTTCAACCATGAGGTTATTCTTCAAAGAAATCGGAGTCTATTATGGTGGTTGAATCAACCTCTTCAATGTGTTCGACAGGGTTGCCGTTACCTGCAACTATGGTGAGGGTGGAACCTTCGGGTATCTGGGTCCCGGCTTCTATCTTTTCACCCTGGTATCTTATTTCATATACCCAGTCCAGGTCTCCGTCAACATATACCGTTCTGCCCAATTTGAATCCCGCGGCATTCAGCCTGGATTCGGCGGCACGCAGTGAACTGTTGTCGGCCACATCGGGAACAGCCCTCAGAGGCTCCCTTCCCGAGTTGAGCGTAAGGTAAATGGTTCGCCCGTCTTTGACATATGATCCGGATTTGGGCTTCTGCTCGATAACGCCGCCCTCGACCGTCATCCTGTCGTATTTGTAGTCCAGGACTTCATACTTTAGTCCCACTGCGGCAAGGGCCTGACCGGCTTCTTCCTCAAACATTCCGCTTACATCGGGCACTGAGATGTATTGCCCGTGACGGGTATAGGATTTTATCCAACTGAAAGTGATGACAATTAAAAGGCATGACAGCCCTATCATCAAGAAAAGATTAAGCAGAATCCAGCCTATTGTCCGCTTCCTGTTGCCTGTGTCCTTACCCATACAATACAGTTGATATTATTTGTGTACAAAGATAGTGTATTTTTCTCTTTTTCCATGGTGTATTTATATAAGGTGTTATTACATCGCTGCATTACAACTCCGTTTTCCTTTATCTGACAGGTGTGATTCTGGTGTAAGAATTGCGCTTTCTCTGTCGGAAGGTATCCTAAAATGATAGGTTTTTTGTATTTTTTAAAAAAAAATGACTAACATATCATCAATTTGTTTACTTTTGCCCCATTGTAGGTAAGTTTTTTGATATTTATGCAACAATAAAGACGCAGAGTTTTTAACCCGACTCTCAAGTACATGCTGCATTGAAAACTATTGTCAAACTAAATAAATTGTCTATGAGAAAAATTCTCTTAATGATGACTGCTGTTCTGTGTGCAGGACTTGCCTATGCTCAGAATGTGCAAGTTACAGGTATTGCAACCGCAGCGGACGACGGAAGTCCCATGCCGGCTGTTACAGTATCTGTAGAGGGAACGACAACCGGAACAACCACAGATCTGGATGGTGCTTACACGATTACCGCTCCTTCAAACGGTTCTTTGGTTTTCTCTTTCATGGGTTATGAGTCCAAGACTGTTCCTGTGAACGGAAGACGAGTTATCAACGTAACCCTGAATCCCGGTTCAATTGAGGTTGACGAGGTGCTGATTACCGCCGTAGGTATCCAGCGTTCAGAACGTTCTCTGGGTTATACAGTAACAAAAGTTGATGCTGAAGAGGCCGTCATGAAAGCTGAACCCGATATGCTTCGTGCATTGGAGGGTAAGATTGCCGGTGTGCAGATCAGTGCTCCTAGCGGTGATGCCGGTAGTGCTACACGTATCACTATCCGCGGTAACTCATCATTCAGCGGTAATAACCAGCCTCTGTATGTAGTGGATGGTATACCCTACAGTAATGACGGTACAAGTGCAAGTGGTCGCGGATCAGGTAACAGTGGTGCATTCGGCTCCGGTATTTCAACTCTTGACCCCAATGACATTGAGTCTATGAGCGTTCTTAAGGGTGCTGCTGCAGCTGTACTTTACGGTTCACGTGCCGCTAACGGTGTGATCCTCATCACAACCAAGTCCGGCTCCAAGAAGGCTGGTGCCAAGAGCGGTTTCTCTGTAAACGTGAATTCATCATATGCTATCGAGACAATAGCTTCACTGCCCGACTATCAGAACAGTTACGGACAGGGTTCTGACTTCAATATTGCCGGATCAAACGGTTCATGGGGCGCTCCATTCGAGGATGGTATGACCATTCCTATGTATGCTGCGATTGCCGCTGAATATCCTGAACTGGCACTTGAGCTCTATCCCGACCTTGCAGGCAACGTGCCTTACAAGGCATATCCCAACAACGTAAAGGACCTTTTCAAGAAAGGTCACGTATTTGATCTGTCTGCAAATGTTCAGAAGGTAACAGAAGAGGGTAACTTCAACATGACATTGTCACGTACTGATCAGGACAGTTACATTCCCGGATCAGAGTTTGACCGTTACTCATTCTCAGTGGGTGGTAACCAGAAGTTCGGAAAGAGATTCCGCGCAGGAGGTAACCTGGCCTATTCTTATACAGACCAGTTCTCACCTATGTATGGTAATAACCAGTCATCGGCTTCTAACGGAGGTATGAACTCTCTTGCCCGTGCATTCATCATGCCTCGTAGCTGGGATATCCAGAACTACCCCTATCAGAAGAAGGATGGCAGCAACCTGCTGTTCCAGCTCTCTTCACAGGCCAACAACCCCTATTGGGCATGGGAGAATGATAAGTTCCAGACTATTCAGAGACGTATCGTTGCCAATGCAAACTTCTCATTCGAGTTTACCAAGTGGCTCACTTTGGATTACACTCTGGGTGTAAACGAGTATATGTTCCAGCGTAAGACTATCGTCAACCTTGGTTCACGCGGTTATGCAGGAAAGGGTTATCTGAGCAAGTCAGAGTCAAGTGATCAGGAGATCGAGTCAACATTGCTGCTCACATTCAACAAGAGATTCTCTGATCTGGGTGTAAGGGCTACCTTCGGTCACAACTACAACCAGGATACCTACGAGGCAATGGGTGCATCAGGTACAGATATTATCAACCCCAAAATATTCGATCTTGCCAATACAAAGGGTCAGACCGCCAGTGAGTCTTACTCAAGAACCCGCAAGTACGGTCTGTTCGCCGATATCCTTCTGGATTACAATCAGTGGGCATTCCTGAATATTTCAGGTCGTAATGATGTCTCTTCAACACTTCCTATAGAGCATAACAGCTTCTTCTATCCCGCTGTATCAGGATCTATCGTATTCACAGATGCCCTTGGCATGAGCGACAGCTTCATGAATTTCGGTAAGATCCGTGCTGGTTGGGCCAAGGTCGGTAATGATGCCGGTGCTTACTATAACAACGGTACTTATGTAGTTGGTTCACCTTATATGGGCCAGGGTATGATGGAACTTCCCACCGTTCTGTACGATCCTGAACTTGAGCCTGAGTTTACCACTGAGGTTGAGGCCGGACTTGAACTTAAGTTCTTTGACAGTCGTATAGGTATTGACGCTACAGTTTATAACCGTCTCTCAGAGAATCAGATCGGCGCCAAGTCATCTGCTCCTTCTACCGGTTACAACTCATTCGTTACCAACTTCGGTTCTATCAGCAACAAGGGTTTCGAACTTGGTGTTGACCTTTATCCTGTAGTTACCAAGGACTTCACCTGGAGCATGTATCTTACATACACCAAGAACAAGTCAGAGATTGTTGAACTTGCCGATGGTGTTGACGAGATCGTAATCGGTGGTGACTTTGCCGCTCCTCAGGCAGTCCTGATCAAGGGACAGCCTTACGGTATCCTTAAGGGTGAGAAACTTGCCCGCACAGCCGATGGTATTCCACTCGTTGATCCTTCAACTGGTATGTACATCAATGATACTGAGAATGGAATCATAGGTGATCCTAACCCCGATTTCAAGACCGCCCTTACCAATACATTCAAGTATAAGGACGTATCTCTCAGCTTCATGGTTGACTATCAGAAGGGTGGCTGCGTATTCAGTTCCTATCTGACTGACCTTCTGGGCCGTGGTGTTACCAAGGATACCGAGGATCGTCTTGGAACCCGCATCATTAAGGGTGTTTACGGTGATGCCAACACTCTCCAGCCTATCGTTGACGCTAAAGGCAATTATATCTGGAATACCACCGCAATCGGTGAGGCCGATCTCTGGTTCTCAGATGGTACATATTCAACCTTCGCTATCAACTCTTGCGATGAGGTTGCTACATATGATGCAACTGTATGGCGCTTGAGAGAGGTTACTCTTGCTTATAGTCTTCCCAAGAATTTCATAAGCAAGCTTAAACTCTCAAATGCTGAGGTTTCAGTTGTAGGACGTAACCTCTGGTACTTTGCCCCCAATGTTCCCAGGCATTCCAACTATGATCCTGTTGTGAATACATTCGGTAACACAAACGTTCAGGGTATTGATTACACTGGTGCTCCTTCAACCAGGAGAGTTGCTTTCAACCTGAGTTTCACTTTCTAATTGACTGATGATTATGAAAAATAAATTATTCTATTTACTTGGAGCTGGAGTCATGGCTTTCTCACTGACCGGCTGTGACCTGGATATTAACCAGGATCCGTACGCAGTGACAGACCTTGATGTTTCTCAGCTGCTTACCTGCACGGAATATGAGGTAGGTGCTACTTTCTCCGAGGGTTATTATATCAATACTCATCTGGAATCATATGTTCAGCACACCACAAGCCGTGAGGTAGATAACTATTCTTTGGTTGCCGGTTATTCCACACTTGGCAATACATGGGATCAGGCATACAGGTATGCCATCAAGAACTGTGATGAGCTTATCAAACAGGGTGATGCCGTTAACGACGCTGTTTATGCCGGTATAGGTCGCGTCCTCAGGGTTTACACTTATATGAATCTGGTAGACCTTTGGGGTGATATTCCTTATTCAGAGGCAAACGTAGCCGGTATTGAGACTCCTAAGGCTGATGCCAGCAAGGATATCTACAATGACCTTCTTGTTGTAATCAATCAGGCTATTGCCAATTTCAAGGATACAAGTGCAGATAATCCTCTGGCTATTGGCGCCAATGACCTTTTCTACGGTGGAGACGCTGCAAAATGGCTTAAGGCTGCAAATACCCTCAAACTCAAATTGCTGGTTCAGTCCCGTAAGGCCAAGGCCGATATTACCGGATGGCAGACAGAGTTGAACGCTCTCCTGACAGAGGACAATTTCATTGGTGACGGTGAGGATCTCCAGTTCCCGCACTCAGCTACCAAGACTCCTTCAGACGAGCGTAAATTCGGTTATGTTGATGAATACGAGGGCGGTCAGAAGAGCGTTTGGATCAATCCTTGGTTCTATGAGGTTCTTAACGGTAAGACCTACAACTTCAAGCAGAATCCCCTTGCAGGTGTAGTTGATCCCCGTATTCCTTACTATTATGTAAATCAGGCTACAGCAACCGGTAATGCCAACAATGAGACCGATTATCGTGATGGAGCCTTCATATCAATCTTTACAGGCAGTAATTCCGGTAAGACATCTATGTCTCAGGAATCCTCAATGACATGTATCGGTATCTATCCCGTAGGCGGTAAGTTTGATGACGGTCTGGGCGGTAGTGTTGCAGGTAAGGGTAACGGTATTGCTCCCGACAGAATGCTTCAGGCTTATTCGGTACCTTTCATGAAGGCTGAACTTGTGCTTACCGAGGGTGTTGCAGGTGATGCAAAACAACTTCTTGAGCAGGGAATTAGAGCCTCTATCGCACACGTAAATTCTGTTGCTAAGGCTTCAGATGCGACTGTTCCTGCTATCACTGAGACTCAAATAACAGGTTTCCTGCTTGGCGTAAACGGTGCTTATGATGCAGCAGCATCAAATGATAAGAAACTTGAGATTGTAATGACTGAGAAGTGGATTGCCAATTTCTTCAATTCTGTTGAGGCTTACAACGATATCCGTCGTACCGGTTATCCCGTACTCTTCAAGGGAAATGATAAAAGGGAGATATATACTCCTTATGATCAGACTGCTGCAGCCTCTCCGCTGCCTCAGCCGCTTGCATATGACTGCGCTGTAATTCTGGATTATCCCAGAATCATGTGGTACCCGGATTCGGAGACTCAGCTCAATAATGCGAATATCAACAACAAGAATCGTACAGTTAGCGCATATACTAACGTATTCTGGGATGTTCAGTGATTAACTTAAACTGATTCAACATTATGAAAACATCAAAAATATTATTGGCATTAGCCATTCCTGCAGTACTTGCAAGTTGCAGTAAGGAGCCTGAGCTTCCTTATGATCTCCAAGGTACTGTACACTCATTTGCCGTTTCAGTTAGTAAATCAACACAGCATGACCTTTTGTTGAATGCAGGTTCTACTGATGGCGATTTCTACGTCAAACTGGATGTGCCCAAGTATATGGGTGATTATACTTCCTATCTTAAGGAGGTTCAGCTTCTTTGTGTTTACACTGCCGTTAACGGTGACGTTTCTTCAGCTATCGCTGCCGAAGGCATCAAGACTCTTCCAAGTGAGGCAAAGATTGACATGGTATCTTTGTGCGATAAACTCGGTATCGCTTCTCCGTCTATAGGTGACAAGATGCAGTTTACTGCAAATATTATACACAATGACGGTACAGTCGTTCCCGGTTGGACATCGACAATGGGATTCAACTATCGTAATCCTACTTTCATGGTAATGCCTGATGGCTCAAGCTTCAGCTATTGCGCTACATTTACTGCTGCAGCTCCTTTGAATGAGACTCTCTTCGATGGTGGTAATACAATTCAATGCACAGAAAGTGTAGGCTCTGCTTATGAGGCATCATATGGCGCTGATATTACCAGAATGGCAACTGTCGATATACCTGCCGAAATATATGGAAACGATTTTACTGCCGATGATATCATTGGTCTTATCATTACATTTGACTGGTATGGCTGGGGATATGACGAGCAGATGAAGGTTTACATCAACAAGAAAGACTATTCGGTTATTATTCCGGACCAGGTGGTTGGAACTACTGATGAAAATTTCTACTACTATGGTCAATATCCCTACCCTGGTGAGTTTAAATTCTCCAATGCCAATGCTGAGCTTGATACCCAAACCAGCAAGCTTTATGTTACTATGAATGCTGCTTGGATAATTGAGCTAGGAACATTGTCATTCGGTAGTGATGATTATATCTTTGATTTCTCAACAGTGCTTTAAACTGTAGAAATACTATTCAAAATTAGGGCCGGACATTCATCCGGCCCTAATTTGTTTTTGTACTATAGGTGGAAACATAAAAGGCCGGATATTAATATCCAGCCTTTTATATACCTTATTGTATGAAGGATTACTTCTTGGTTCCGCAGTATTCGTCAGATACTGTCAGTTTCTTGCGGCCTTTTGCTCTGCGTGAAGCAAGTACTCTGCGGCCGTTAGCTGATGCCATTCTCTCACGGAAACCGTGTTTGTTCTTTCTCTTCCTGTTGGAAGGCTGAAATGTTCTTTTCATCGTTATATATTTTTATTGTTTTCCTATCTGTTTCGGGAATCGGAGGGCAAAGGTAGTTTGTTTTTTCATAATATGCAAATCGCATCTCTTTTTTTGTCTAAAGTTTTGTCTATTTGTGTCATTGCACTACTTTTGCATTCCAGAAACGATTCATTATTAATAATAGAACTAACAGACTTTTATGATTCTTTGTCAAGACATCAAAATCGGCACCTGCATCAATCTGGAGGGCCAGCTCTATTTCTGCATTGATTTCCTTCATGTAAAACCCGGTAAGGGCAATACATTCGTACGCACCAAACTCAAGAATGTGGTTAACGGCCGCGTGCTGGAGCGCACTTTCCAGATCGGTTTCAAGCTTGAGGATGTCCGTGTTGAGCGCCGTCCGTACCAGTACCTGTACCAGGACGAAATGGGTTACATATTCATGAACCAGGAGGATTTTGAGCAGGTTACCATCATCAAGGACCTGATCAACGGTGTTGATTACCTCAAGGAAGGTGAGGTTGTTGACGTTGTTACAAACGCCAATACCGGTGAGATACTTTTTGCAGACCTGCCTGTAAAGGTGGTTCTTAAGGTTACATATACTGAGCCCGGCCTTAAGGGTGATACGGCTACCAATGCCACAAAGCCCGCCAAGGTTGAGACCGGCTGCGAGGTTCGCGTACCTCTGTTCATCAACGAGGGTGAACTCATTGAGGTCGATACCCGCGACGGATCATACCAGGGCCGCGTAAAGGCATGATAAAATGAATGACTAAGCCAGATAAGCTGAATCTTAAGCAGTGGGCCGCTGAGGATCGCCCCCGTGAAAAGATGAAGCAAAAAGGCGCAGGTGCGCTTACAAACGCTGAGTTATTGGCGATTCTGATACACACTGGAAACACTGAAGATTCGGTGGTGGCTTTAACACAAAAAGTGATGGCTTCCTGCCGCAACAGTCTTTCCGAACTTGGAAAACTTAGCGTCGGGGAGCTTTGCTCTTTTAAAGGAATAGGTGAGGCCAAGGCTATTACGATACTGGCCGCATGTGAGTTGGGCAGACGCCGCAAGGAGGAAACTCCTTTGCGTAAACCTGTAATCAGGACGTCGCGCGACATCTATGACTGGTTTTATCCGGTTATGGCCGATAAGCAGATTGAGGAGTGTCATGTGTTGCTGCTCAATCAGGCCGGCAGGGTAATAGACAGTATGCTTGTGAGCCGGGGAGGTCTGGCGAGCGCATCGGTTGATGTCCGCCTGATTGTACGTGAAGCGATTGTACGCAGGGCGACAGCAGTAGTCTTGTGTCATAATCATCCGTCGGGCAATCTGATACCCAGCCGTCAGGACGACGGCCTGACAACGGCTGTCCGTCAGGCATGCTACACGATGGATATATCGCTGCTGGACCATGTGATATTCACAGACAGTGGCTATTACAGTTACGCCGACCATGGTCGGATATGATAAGAGATGAGTAAAAAGTTTGATATAGAGGAGAAAGTCGTTGAGGTACTCAAGACCGTTTATGATCCTGAGATACCTGTCGATATATACAATTTGGGCCTTATCTATAAGATCGATGTCGATGATGACGCAAATGTGGTCATCGATATGACGCTGACTGCGCCCGGCTGCTCTCTGGCGGATTTCATAGTAGAGGATGTCCGTCTCAGGGTTGAAGGTCTGGAATGCGTCAAATCGGCTACTGTCAATCTTGTCTTTGAACCCGAATGGGACAAGGATATGATGACCGATGAGGCCAAACTTGAACTTGGACTTATATGAAACAGGTTTATTTTATCTCCGATGCACATCTGGGCTCATGGGCTATCGACCATAAGCGGATGCAGGAGCGCCGTCTGGTGCGTTTCCTTGACGACATCAAGGATAAGGCCCAGGCCATCTACATGCTGGGCGACATGTTTGACTACTGGTATGAGTTCAAATATGTTGTACCCAAAGGCTACACCCGTTTCCTGGGCAAGATCTCCGAGTTGACCGATATGGGCATAGAGGTGCACTATTTTATAGGCAACCACGACATCTGGTCTTTCGGATACCTTGAGCGTGAGTGCGGCGTAATACTCCACAGAGAGCCCGTTACGGTCGAGATCATGGGTAAGGAGTTCTTCCTGGCACATGGCGACGGGATGGGCGATCCCAGCCGTACGTTCCGTTTCTTAAGAGGCATATTCCGCAGCCGTGTATGCCAGTTCCTCTATTCCCTGCTGCCTACACGCTGGAGTATGTGGTTCGGCCTTACCTGGGCCAAGAAAAGTATGGAGAAGCACCGCTTGAACGGAGTTGACAAATATCTGGGCGAGGATAAGGAGTTTCAGGTAATCTATGCCAAGGAGTATCTCAAAACTCATCCTGATATCAATTATTTTATGTTCGGCCACCGTCACATAGAACTGGACCTGATGCTGACCCACTCCTGCCGCCTGATGATTCTGGGCGATTGGATATCTCACTACACCTACGCCGTATTTGACGGCAAAACCCTCACGATGAACAATTATCTTGAAGGAGGTGATAATAAATAAAAAAGCTGCCCTGAAAGGCAGCTTTCTTTATAGATAGGGCGATTGTTCTTATTTCACTAATGCCATGGTGTCTTGAGCAATCATCAGTTCCTCATCGGTCGGGAGAACTACTACCTTGACCTTTGAGTCGGGAGTGCTGATGATACCGTCCTTTCCGAACATTATCTTGGCGTTCTGCTCCTTATCCAGCTTGATGCCCAGGAACTCCATGTTCTCACATACGGCCTCGCGGACCTCATGACGGTTCTCGCCAACACCTCCGGTAAATACAACTACGTCGACGCCACCCATTGCGGCAGCGAATGCACCGATGTATTTCTTGATGCGGTAAGCGTACATCTTCTTGGCCAGAGCAGCGCGCTCGTTACCGGCCTCCATAGATGCTGTAACCTCACGCATATCGCTTGAAGCACCCGATATACCCAGCAGACCTGATTTCTTGTTCAGCAGGTTTGACATGCCTGTGCTGTCCAGTCCCTCTTTTTCCATAAGGAATGTTACTGCGCCTGCGTCAATATCACCGCTGCGGGTACCCATCATGATGCCCTCCAGAGGAGTAAGACCCATAGTGGTGTCCACGCTCTTGCCGTCCTTAACGGCAGTGATTGAACCGCCGTTACCTATGTGGCAGGTGATAATCTTTGAACCCTCGGCCTTGATGCCCAGGTACTTGCAGATTTCGCCCGATACAAAGCGGTGTGATGTTCCGTGGAATCCGTAACGGCGAACGCCGTACTTCTGATACAGCTCGTATGGAATAGCATACAGATATGCGTAATCTGGCATGGTCTGATGGAATGCTGTATCAAACACGCCTACCTGCGGAACGTTGGGCAGCAACTCGCTTACTGCGTTCACACCCTTAAGGTTGGCGGGATTGTGCAGCGGAGCCAGGTCGTTGCATGCTGCGAATGCCTCCAGTACATCGGGAGTAAGGATGACGCTCTTGTTGAACTTCTCGCCTCCGTGCACCATGCGGTGACCGACGGCGTTGATCTCATCAAGTGACTTTATTACGCCGTACTGGCTGCCGGTAAGTATCTCGAATATGAATTTTACACCTACGGTATGCTCGGGAATCTCCTTCTCAATAACAACCTTGTTGCCGTCCTTATCGGTCAGCTTAAGGAAAGAGCCCTTCATGCCTATCTTCTCGATGCCACCCTGTGCAATGACATCGTTGCGGTCCATGTCAAACAGCTTGTACTTGATTGACGAACTGCCGCAGTTAAGTACCAGAATCTTCATGTTATCGGTTATGCTTTTTTGGCAGCCATAGCCTGGTTGGCGGTAACTGCAATCATCTTATATACATCATCAACTGAGCATCCGCGTGATAGGTCGTTCACGGGGCGTGCTATACCCTGAAGGATAGGGCCGATGGCCTGGGCATTGCCAATACGCTGAACCAGCTTGTATGCAATGTTGCCAACTTCCAGGTTGGGGAATACAAGCACGTTTGCCTTACCTGCAATCTCTGATCCGGGAGCCTTGCTGGCACCTACTGACGGAACGATGGCGGCATCGGCTTGGAGCTCACCGTCAATCTTGAGGGTGGGGGCCAGTTCCTTGGCCTTGGCAAGTGCGGTTGTAACCTTGTCAACAACCTCATGCTTGGCCGAACCCTTGGTTGAGAAACTCAGCATAGCCACACGAGGCTCGGCGAATCCTGCTACGGCTGTAGCAGTTCCGGCCGATGCAACCGCAATCTGTGCCAGCTGGTCTGCATCGGGAACGGGAGTTACGGCGCAATCGGCAAATACCATAATGCCGTTCTCGCCGTACTGCGGGGTCTTGGTAATCATGATGAATGCGCCCGATACAACCGATATGCCGGGAGCGGTCTTGATTATCTGCAGGGCAGGACGCAGCACATTTCCTGTGGTGTTGCGGGCGCCTGCCAACTGACCGTCAGCATCGCCGTTCTTGATGATAAGGCAACCCAGGTAAAGCGGATCAAGCACCTTCTGCTGAGCCTCCTCTATGGTCATACCCTTGTTCTTGCGCAGTTCAAACAGCAGGTTTGCATAAAAGTCCTTCTTGGGATTGTTCTCCGGGTCAACGATTGTTGCCTTTGAGATGTTCTTGAGACCCCACTGTGAAGCAAGTCCCTCAATCTCCTGCCTGTTACCTATGATGATAAGGTCTGCCACACCGTCGGCCAGGACCCTGTCGGCTGCCTTAAGAGTACGTTCCTCAGTACCCTCGGGCAACACAATGCGCTGCCTGTTCTGCTTAGCCCGCGCAATGATCTGCTCCATTAATTCCATATATAATTGCTTAAATTGTAAACTCCACTTAGCAAAAGCACCACAAAATTACACTTTTTCCCCATACCAATACCTTAATTAATAATAAATGATTGACTACGCAGGTTCAAACGTATTGGGGCGAAGCGAGTATGCGAGCGAGAGCGGCCGGAGGCCGCCAAGCGGAATGAAATGGAGCGTGTTTGCGAAGCAAACTAAAAAAGGTTTGGGTCCCGCTACAAAAAGTTTAGGAGGTCGTTGGACCTCCTTTCTTTGTAGCGGGACCCGGGATTGAACCGGGGACCTCATGATTATGAATCATGCGCTCTAACCAGCTGAGCTATCCCGCCATCGCCATATAAGCGGGTGCAAAGGTAATGCCGATTTTTGACACCTGCAACATTTTAAATGCATATTTTTGTTAGAAATTTATGCTGCATTCTCTTGGAAATTAAAGGATTTTAATATTTCTTTGCAATATAACATAAGTGAAGAATGCTATGGCAACAGATAAGACTATACCGGATAAGAAGAAAGTTGTTATTGAATATGGACTTAGTTCTCAGTCAGTACCAATGATATGGGAGGCCATCTCAACTGCTCCCGGTCTGACATCATGGTTTGCCGATGATGTGCGTTCCGATGGAAAGAATTTCAGCTTTGTTTGGGGTAAACACGAATCCCGCGATGCGGAACTCATCAACTGCCGCCAGAACACCTATGTCCGTTTCCATTGGCTTGATGAAGAGCCGGGAACGTACTTTGAAATGCGCATACTGAAGAATGATCTAACATCCAATTATTCACTTGAGATAATAGACTTTGCAGATTCAGATGCAGAGGAGGATGTCCGCAGTCTCTGGGACACGTCTATGGATGCACTACGCCGTTGCGGTCTGTAGAAACCTGAAATATTCCTAACTGGTCATATTACATGCGATTTTTTCCTACCTTTGCAAGTTGGAAATTTTTGCATCTCATATGAGGCCGAAAAGACTTGATATCTTTATCTTAAAAAGCTTTCTGCTGCTGTTTGTGGCGGCGTTTGCTATATGTCTTTTTGTCCTGCTGATGAATGTGGTCTGGCGTTATGCCGAGGACCTGGTGGGTAAGGGTCTCAACTTTGGCCTCCTGGCCAGTTTCTTCTGGGAGTTTGCACTTACTCTTGTACCTCAGGCGCTTCCGCTGGCTGTTCTGATGGCTTCACTTATCACATTCGGAAACTTTGGTGAACGCCTGGAATTGCTTGCCATGAAGACTTCGGGCATTCCGCTGCTCAGGATTATGCGTCCTGTCATGATCTTTTCCGTATTGCTGGCGGGCGTGTCGTTCTATTTCCAGAATGTCACCGTACCCCGTGCCGCCAAGAATCTCTATGCCCTCATATATTCCATAAATGAGAAGAATCCGGAGCTGGAAATCCCCGAAGGGGTGTTCTATACCCAGATCAACGGATTCAATATGTATGTCAAGCATAAGAATTTCGAGACAGGAACTCTTTATGATGTCACGATATATGACCATCGTGACGGTTATGAGAATCTTAGCGTGATAGTATCGGACTCCGCTTATATGGAGACTACTGCCGATAAGCAGCATATTTATCTGCATCTTTTCAGCGGTGAGCAGTTCTGCCAGGAAAAGGATATGAATAGTGAGGGAAAACCTTACCGTCGCGAGGGTTTCCGCGAAAAACATATCCTGCTTGAGTTCAATTCCGATATGAAGGAGGCACCCGATGCGCTGGTGAGTTCACAGGCTATGAGCAAGAACATGAACGAGATCAAACATACCATTGACTCCCTGTCCAGTAATCAGGACAGTGTGGGTCGTGGCAATATGGCCGAGTTCAAAGTCACGGCGTTGGCTACCTATCGGATGCAGAAATCGGATTCATTGGCATTTGAAAAGTTGCCGTCCAAGATCATCAGCGCCGATAGCGTTTTTGCGGTTTCAAGCCGCAACCAGCAGGTCGATATCAAGAACGATATGCGCTCCAAGATTCAGACCCTGGCCAGTGACCTGTCTATCAAAAGTTCCAACATGTACTATGGCGACAAGACCATACGCCGTCACTGGATAGAATGGATGAAAAAGATAACCAATTCTCTTTCAATCCTCATATTCTTCTTTATCGGTGCTCCGCTGGGTGCTATCATAAGGAAAGGTGGTCTGGGTATTCCGGTGATAGTGTCAGTGCTTACATTCATCCTGTTCTATATCACATCCGTATCGGGTGACAAGATGTACCGCGAGGGCGAATGGAGTATTATAGGAACCTGGTTCAGCGTGATGGTGCTCACGCCTTTGAGTGTCTTCTTTACGGTCAAGGCAAACGGTGATTCCACCCTGTTCCAGTGGGATGTGGTTCTGGAATTCTTCCGTTACTGGTTCGGCACCAAGGTAAAACGCAACATCGTACGCAAGGAAGTGGTTATCGATGATCCGGACAGGACAAAGTGTCTTGAGACATTGTCTGATATAAAACGCATGAGTGTGGAACTTGAAAGTTCCCCTCTGCTCAATACCGTTCCAAGTTACCGCAACCTGTTCTTCGGTAGTGTCGAGTCATCCCGGATGACAGCATTGAGTGATGAACTGGAAAACCTGGTGAGTGAACTGGGTAACAGCCGTGACCGCGTGGAACTGGATTATCTTAACGGTTTCCCGCTGCTCCAGAGTCACGGGGTGCAGCCTCCGTTTGAGAAGGCCTGGGCCGATAAGTTCGTGGGGATAGTATTTCCGCTCGGACTGCTGTTTGAACTCAGGGCCTGGCTTTTTACCCGTAAGCTGAAACGTCAGATGCAGAAGATATCACAGACGGCTGACAGCCTGATAGATTATATGACAAACAACAAACAAACAAAATAAATGGCACAGATTTCAGATCGAGTCAACAGACTCGCAGCATCGGCCACTTTCGCCATGCTGCAAAAGAGTAATGAACTGTCGGCACAGGGTGTCGATGTTGTAAACATGAGTGTGGGTGAGCCCGACTTCAATACACCTGATTACGTAAAGAAGGCTGCTGTTGAGGCCGTAGAGCAGAACTACTCCAAGTATTCTCCCGTTCCGGGTTACATGTGGCTGCGCAAGGCTTGCGCCGATAAACTCAAGCGTGAGAACGGCCTTGACTACGCTCCCGCCGAGATTCTTGTTTCAACCGGTGCCAAGCAGTCTCTCTGCAATGTCATCATGGCCATCATCAACCCGGGTGATGAGGTGCTTCTGCCTTCACCCTGCTGGGTAAGTTACCCTGAGATGGTAAAACTGGCCGGCGGTGTTCCCGTTGTAATCAAGGCCGGTATTGATCAGGACTTCAAGGTTACAGCTGCTCAGGTAGAGGCTGCCATTACTCCCAAGACCAAGGCTATCATGATCTGCTCACCCTCTAACCCCACAGGTTCGGTTTATACCAAAGAGGAGCTTGAGTCAATCGCCAAGGTTCTCAACAAATACCCCGATGTATTTATCGTATCCGATGAGATTTATGAGCACATCAACTTTATAGGTGGACACAACAGCCTTGCACAGTTCGTTGACAAGGACCGCATCGCAGTCATCAACGGCGTTTCAAAGGCTTATGCTATGACCGGATGGCGTATCGGCTTCATGGCCGGTCCCGAGTGGCTTGTAAAGGCTTGCAACAAACTGCAGGGCCAGTATACCAGCGGCACATGCTCAGTTGCCCAGAAGGCTGCTCAGGTGGCTTTTGACGGCCCACAGGATGACGTTGAGAAGATGCGTCAGGTATTCCAGAAGCGTCGTGACCTGATAGTTTCTCTTGCCAAGGAGATTCCGGGCTTTGAGGTAAACAATCCTCAGGGCGCATTCTACCTCTTCCCCAAGTGTGATTCATACTTTGGCAAGCGTTACGGTGACAAGGTGATTAACAGCGCCGAGGATCTGGCTATGTACCTGCTCGAGGTCGGTCACGTGGCTACAGTAGGCGGTACCGCATTCGGCTCACCTGAGTGCATCCGTTTCAGTTATGCCACCAGCGAGGAAAAGATTGTTGAGGCTTTCCGTCGCGTTAAGGAGGCACTTGCAAACCTTAAGTAAAAATTACTCTCCAGTTAGGGAAATAAATTTCTCTAACTAGGGAGTTGGAAAAATAAAAAAGAGGGTTCCGTTTGGGGACCCTCTCTTTATTGTCTTTACCAGCGGAATTATTCTCCCGGGTGGATAGCCTCTGAAGGGCAGACACCGGCGCAAGTGCCGCAGTCTACGCACAGATCAGGGTTGATTGAATACTTATCGCCCTCTGAGATAGCCTCTGACGGGCACTCATCGATGCAAGTTCCGCAAGCGATGCAGTCGTCACCAATTACGTATGCCATAGTTGTCTTATGTTTTTAGGTTTTTTGTGGAGACAAAAATACATACTTTTAGGTACTCCACCAAATGGCTTGGCCAAAATTACAATAACTTGGACTTTTATTCGTTTTTATAGCGATGAATATGAACCGTAGTAATACCTGGGCGATACTTGCTGTCGTCCTGCTTCTGCTTGCCCCCTTGCAGGGTGCGGGCTCTCTCTTTGCGCAGGAACGCAAGATCCAGAACCGTCCGTTCCTGGATGACAGGGTGTGGCATTACGGTTTTCTTGTGGGCTTCAACATACAGGATCTTAGGTTGGCCAACAACGGCAACGCTTATGTGAACCAGAACCATGATGTTGAGTATTGGTATGCCGATGTCCCCGAATACACTCCCGGATTCAGCGTGGGTGTGCTGGGTGAACTCAAGGCTAATGACTGGTTATCGGTCAGGATAATTCCTACCATGCACTTTGGTGACAAGAAGGTTGTGTTCAAGGAGCAGCGAAGCGGAAAGTTTGTAGAGCAGTATGTCAAGTCTACATATCTATCAGTTCCGTTTGACCTTAAGATAAGTGCAGCCCGTTTCAATAATTATCGGCCCTATGTCGTCACCGGTCTGGCGCCTACACTTGACCTGACGGTAAAGAAAGGAAAGGAGCTGCTAGTCCGTAGGACCGATGTCATGTTCGAGGTGGGAATGGGCCTGGACCTCTATTATCCGTTCTTCAAGATGATACCTGAACTCAAGTTCTGTTTCGGTCTTAACAATATTCTGGATAGAAACCGCATGGATCTTAAAGATGCTTCACTACTCAAATATAGTGATGCGCTCGATAAGGCTCAGAACGGTATGATTGTACTCACTCTTTATTTTGAGTGATTTTATTTTGCTTGGAAAGAAAAAGATAGTATCTTTGCGCCGCTTTATGCGATCGCTGTCAAGGAAGAGTAACTTGGTATGTCGCTCTAGCGTATGATAAACTTTGAAAATTTCCAGAACAATGGATTTAATCAAAATTGCAGAACAGGCATTTGCTACCGGTAATGAAGGTAAGTTCCCTGCATTCAAGTCAGGTGACACCGTAACTGTAGCATACAAGATCATTGAGGGTAACAAGGAGCGTATCCAGCTCTATCGTGGTGTGGTTATCAAGATCAGCGGACATGGTGACAACCGTCGTTTCACCGTTCGTAAGATGTCAGGTACCGTAGGCGTAGAGCGTATATTCCCCATCAGCTCACCGGCTATTGACAGCATTGAGGTGAACAAGGTTGGTAAGGTACGTCGTGCCAAGCTGTACTACCTGCGTAATCTCACAGGTAAGAAGGCACGTATCCGCGAGAAGAGAGCAAACGCCTGATTCCGGATATCAACTTACAGAGCGGCAGCCTTATGGTTGCCGTTCTTTTTTATTACCTTTGCTTCGTGATGAGAGCATTCAGACATATTCTGCCCATATTGGGTTTGTCTTTATTTCCTGTAGCCTTGCAGGCGCAGACAGACCTGACATTCAAGTTTGAAACTGCAGGCGCGGCCGGTGGCGGTGATCATGCCCCCTTCTGGCATACGTCCAACCGTCAGGGGCTTTCGTCAACAAATCGCAATAACGCATATGCCCGTTTCGCCGCGTTTGGCGGTGTGCATCGGCCCTCTGGATTCGGAGTAGACTACGGTGTGGATCTGGGAGGCGGTGCCGGACTGGAAAGCAACCTGTTTGTCCATCAGCTGTATGCCGATGTCAACTTCAGGTGGCTGGGTATGTCGGTGGGTATGAAGGAGCGTTGGAACGACAAGAATTCCTTGCTGAGTACAGGCGCCCTTACATGGTCAGGAAACAGCAAGCCTGTCCCTGAGGTTCGTGCGGGCATTCCTGAGTTTGTAAGCATTCCGTTTACGGGTAACTGGGTCGCTCTCAAAGGTCATATCGGCTACGGACGTATGACCGATGACCGTTGGCGCCGTGAGCGTGGAGGAAACCTTTATATGAACGGTGTGCTGTTTCACAGCAAGTCGGCGTTCCTAAGATTCGGTGACAGTTCCCGATTCCCGTTGCAGGTGACCATCGGACTTGAAATGAACAACCTGTTCGGCGGTACAAGGTACAATGTGGCTGCCGGCACCGAGACTCCGTATCCTTCAAATGCAGCCGCATTCTGGACTGCTTTGTTCCCGTTCCACGAGGTTGAGCAGCAGGGAAATGAGGATGGTGACAACCTGGGCAGCTGGCATCTGAACTTTGACTATGATCTTAACGACTGGCATATAGGCGCCCGTTACGAGCACTTCTATGAGGATCACTCTTCATGGCTGGGCATAGAATACAAGAATGATATGGAGGGTAACAAGGACTTCATATTCTTTGGGTTCAGACGTAACTGGTTTGACGGTCTGTTCAGCGTTGAGGTGAATGCTCCGGACAACATACGTTTCTTCCGTAATGCAGTCCTTGAGTTCATGAATACCCGCGGCCTCTGCGGTCCCATTTGTCACAGCGCGGCCTGCAATACTGACGGTATGTATGTGATTGAGGAGGTCGATGGTCGTGACGGAATGTACAATCACGGCATATATGATTCCTATACACATCACGGATATGCCATCGGTAACCCGGTTCTGATATCGCCTGTTTACAATGGCGCGGGCAACCGTTTCCGCAGCAACCGCGTGCAGATGTTCCACCTGGGAGTGGACGGTGGTATAACCGATGTTATTGATTATCGTGTGCTGGCAACTACAACCCGTCACTGGGGCTGTTACGGTGCACCGCTCAAAGAGGTGGAGCGCGTCACATCGCTCATGCTGGAGTGTTCATACAAAATGGGAGGAACCTATGGATGGAAGTTCTCACTTTCAGGTTCCATGGATATTGACAGCGGCACTCTTATAGGTAACAACAAGGGCGTAATGCTCACAATCTCTAAACTCTGGAAAGTGCTATGAAAAGGAGGGTATACATAACCGTTTTGTTGGTGCTGTCACTGCTGGCAACGACCGTTTTATCGGGATGCATGGAGAAGGCTTTCCCAAATGATGACCTTGATTTCTACTGGCGTCTTGACAGGATAGAGTACAGGGACGGAGTCAATTTCCAGGGTGCTCCGTGTGAGTATAAGGATGTTGATGGTATTATGTTCGGATTTGCGCGTCACATTGTGATGATTGAGGCACCCGGACTTTCTCAGCAGCATGGCATCACCACCGAGAACGGTGACTCCATTAAACTGGATTATTCAATATACAACAATCCCGCCCTTAAAGACCGACTTCAGGATTGCGGCTTGGACAGCGTGGTATCTGTGTTCAGGATTGAATATCCCGACCGCCGGCGTATGGTCCTTTCGGGAAAGAAGACCGTCTTGCGTTTCCGCAAGTGGTAAAAATCACTTTAGAATAGAACCGTCAAGCAGACGTATTGTACGGTCTGTCATTGCTGCGAGTGACTCGTCGTGGGTCACTATTACGAATGTCTGACCCAACTGGTCGCGCAGGCTGAAAAAGAGTTTGTGCAGTTCCTCCTTGTTCCTGGTATCAAGACTGCCCGATGGCTCATCGGCCAGTATGACATCGGGCTGATTGGCCAGCGCGCGGGCAACTGCTATTCTTTGCTTCTCGCCTCCGGACAACTCTGACGGCTTGTGATCGGCCCTGTCGGCCAGTCCCAGCAGTCCCAGCAGTTCCTTGGCTCTTGCGTTGGCCTGGCGCATACCCTGTCCTCCAATCAGCATGGGTATGGTTATGTTTTCCTGTGCGGTGAATTCCGGAAGCAACTGATGGAACTGGAATACGAACCCGATATGTCTGTTACGGAAGGCCGATATCTCCTTCTCGCTCATGCGGGTTATGTCCTGTCCGTCATAAAGAACCCTGCCGCCGTCGGGTTTGTCAAGTGAGCCCATTATCTGGAGCAGGGTGGTCTTGCCGGCTCCGCTGGGACCTGTGATGCTCACTACTTCTCCGCGGTCTATGTTCAGGCTTATGCCTTTGAGTACCTGAAGTGAACCGAAGCTTCGGGTTATATTGTCAAGTTCAATCATCCGTTGAATTATTAGTGATGCAAAAATATACGCTTTTGGCCGATTTTGCTCTAATATTTTGAGTTTTTATGCTTTTTATGATGTCAATTTTACGCGTAAAACACTAATTTTGCGGCCAAATTATTCAAACTATAACAGATTATCCTATGCGAGTAGCAATTGTTGGAGCCAGCGGTGCTGTAGGACAGGAGTTCCTGCGTGTGCTGGAAGAGCGTAATTTCCCGCTCGATGAGTTGGTTTTGTTTGGGTCATCCCGTAGTGCCGGATCCTATTACACCTATGGCGGTAAGAAGATCCAGGTCAAGCTTCTTCAGCATAACGATGATTTCAAGGGAATAGACATTGCATTCGTATCGGCCGGCGGCAGCACCTCCGAGGAGTTTGCCGAGACTATCACCAAGTACGGTGCAATCATGATAGACAACTCCAGCGCTTTCCGTATGGATCCGCAGGTTCCTCTGGTAGTACCTGAGGTTAACCCCGAGGATGCTCTGGTTCGTCCCAAAGGCATAATCGCGAATCCTAACTGCTCAACAATCATGATGATTGTGGCTCTTAAGGCTTTGAATGACCTTTCACCCGTCAAGAATGTTCAGGTATCTACCTACCAGGCTGCCAGCGGTGCCGGTGCAGCTGCCATGAAGGAACTTGAGGAGCAGTACCGTCAGGCTCTGGCCGGTGAGGAGGTAACCGTTAACAAGTTCGCCTATCAGTTGGCATTCAACCTGATTCCCCATATCGATGTATTCAAGGAGAGCGGTTATACCAAGGAGGAGGAGAAGATGTTCTATGAGACCCGTAAGATGTTCCACAACGATATCAAGTGCAGCGCTACATGCGTACGCGTTCCTGCGCTCCGCTGTCACTCTGAGGCCATCTGGGCAGAGACTGAGGAACCTGTTTCAGTTGAGGCTTTCCGTGAGGCTGTAAAGAACGGTGAGGGTCTTGTCCTGATGGATGATCCCAGCAAGAAGGAGTATCCCATGCCTCTGTTCCTGGCCGGTACCGATCCCGTTTACGTAGGACGTATCCGCAAGGACATTGCCAATCCCAATGTGATGTGCTTCTGGATTGTGGGTGACCAGATCCGCAAGGGCGCCGCACTGAACGCGGTTCAGATAGCGGAATACCTGATAAAACAGGGAGTAGTCAAGTAAAAAAAAGGCCCGCAAGCGCGGGCCTCTTTTTTTGTCATTGCTTTTTCATTTTGCTCTTCCACAGAGCGCTCATCTCTTCCAGGGTCTTGCCCTTGGTCTCGGGAACCATCTTCAGTACAAAGAGTGCTGAGAGGACTGAGAAGCCGGCGTAGATAAGATATGTACCGCCGATGCTCCACTCGCAGAGTGACGGGAAGGTTGATGAAATTACGTAGTTTGAAATCCACTGTGCTGCTACTGCAACTGCTACAGCATTACCGCGGATGGTGTTGGGGAATATCTCTGAGATAAGAACCCAGCAGATGGGGCCCCATGACATCATGAATGATGCGGTGTAGATGATGAATACCAGTGCGGCAACTCCGATGACATCGCAGAATGACAGGATGCTCAGTGCTATCATACCGATGGCCATGCCTATCGAACCTACTATAAGCAGAGGTCTGCGACCCCACTTGTCGACGGTCAGGATGGCTACTACGGTGAACAGGATATTTACAACGCCCATCACCACAGTCTGGATCATTGCGGCGTCACCGCTTGAACCCATGTTCTGGAAGATACGCGGAGCGTAGTAAAGAACCACGTTGATACCTACGGCCTGCTGGAAGAATGAGAGCAGAACGCCTACTATGATAACCAGGATACCGTATGAGAAGAGGCTCTCCTTCTTCTCTACCAGAGTGTCCTTGATCTCCTGAAGGATCTGCTGTGCGCGGCCCTCACCGTTGATACGGGTAAGAACTGCCATGGCCTTCTGTGTGTTGCCACGCATAACCAGATAGCGCGGAGTCTTGGGCACAAGCAGCAGAAGCAGTCCGAATGCGCCGGCCGGGAAGGCTTCGCTTACGAACATCCTGCGCCATCCGATGTTGACCATTGCGGCCTGAATGAGTTCGGGCGTATCGGCCAATCCGCTACGGATAAGGGTGTTGATGGCGTATACTACCAACTGGCCGAAGATGATTGCAAACTGGTTGCAAGAAACCAGTGTTCCGCGTATCTGTGCGGGCGCAACCTCTGCAATGTACATGGGGCAGATGGCTGATGCCATACCTACACCGATACCTCCCAGCACTCTATAGAGAATGAACGCCCACATAAGACCCTTGGTGGCCTCGCCGGGCTGGAAAAACTCAAAGTTGGGACGGAAAAGGAACTCCGGCATGTAACTGCCGAGGGCTGACAGGAAGAACAGCACAGATGCAAAAATCAATGCGTTTCTACGGCCTAATCTGGTGGCCATGATACCTGAGATAAGTCCTCCGATGATACATCCGATCAAGGCTGAAGATGTTACAAAACCGTGCATGCCGGTTGAATAGAACTCTCCAAGTCCGCTTGCGAAGAATTTCTGCAATGCCTGCTCGGCACCGGAAATGACTGCGGTGTCATATCCGAACAGAAGACCGCCGATGACGGCTACTGCGCAGATTCCATACAGATAGGCTTTGCTACCTGTCTCTTTGTAATTACTCATATTTGTTAGTTTTTGTTAGATTAGACTAGTTGGTGGGTCGGTCCGGAAGTGTCCGGAGGGACAGTTCAGCAAATATACAAATAGATAATCAATGGCGAATAAATAATACAAAAAAATATTAGCTGAGCATTTGGGCGGAGATAGTTGCGTGTAAGAAAAATTCGTTCATTGCCCATGGGTGGTCGCGTATCGGCACAGACTCTTTTGGGTATATTGATTTGCAGTTCTCCCCAAGATAAGTTATATTCGCATGGAATTGATGACAACACAAACAATATAAACTACAATGGAACAGAACGGAAACGGACAGAAGCAGTTGCAGATTGAACTCAAGGAGGATGTGGCTCAGGGCGTTTATTCAAACCTGGCTATGATAACCCATTCCTCATCTGAGTTTGTGATGGATTTTATAAGTATTCTTCCCGGAATGGCCAAGGCTCAGGTCAAGTCTCGTGTGATCATGTCGCCCGAGCATGCCAAGCGCCTTCTGATGGCTCTTCAGGACAACGTCGCCAAGTACGAGAGCGCTTTCGGACCCATTGAGATGAAGGCTCAGAAGGGAACTTACATGCCTCCCATTTCAGACTTCCACGGAGAGGCATAACAACACTGTTTCGGAACCAAAAATGAGGCGGATATTCTCGGGTATCCGCCTTTTTTGTCTGTTTTTTGCCGTTAAAAGTTCAAAAACTACCGGTTTTCGCTTGTGTTATAGAAAAATAGGCGTATCTTTGCACGCCAAAATTCTGGATTTACTATTTAATATATAATAATTTAAAACAAACAAACATGCCAACAATTCAGCAGTTAGTACGCAAAGGACGTCAGGTCCTGGAGGACAAGAGTAAGTCTCCGGCCCTGGATTCCTGCCCTCAGAGAAGAGGCGTTTGCGTAAGAGTTTACACAACGACACCTAAGAAACCTAACTCAGCCATGAGAAAGGTTGCACGTGTCCGTCTTACCAACCAGAAGGAGGTTAACTCCTACATCCCCGGTGAGGGTCACAACCTGCAGGAGCACTCAATCGTGCTCGTACGCGGCGGTCGTGTAAAGGATCTCCCCGGTGTACGTTATCACATCATCCGCGGTACACTTGATACCGCCGGCGTTAACGGTCGTCTCCAGAGACGTTCCAAGTATGGTGCTAAACGTCCTAAAGCAGCAAAGAAGTAATCATTAACAGTTTTGGTCAGTAGATTGAGGTTGAGTAAATGTCCAAGCGTGGACGTTGAAGAATCAAAAACGACAGCCCGAACAAAACAAACGATTTAAAATGAGAAAAGCAAAACCGAGAAAGCACGTCATCCTTCCGGATCCCGTATTCGGCGACGTTGCAGTGACCAAGTTCGTGAACCATCTCATGTACGATGGTAAGAAGAACACATCTTTCGAGATTTTCTACGAGAGCCTGGACAAGGTAAAGGCAAAACTTCCCAATGAGGAGATGTCTGCACTTGAGATTTGGAAGAAGGCTCTTGATAACGTAACTCCTCAGGTAGAGGTTAAGTCCCGCCGTATTGGTGGTGCTACATTCCAGGTTCCTACCGAGATCCGTGCTGACCGCAAGGAGTCAATCTCAATGAAGAACCTTATCTCATTCGCCCGCAAGCGCGGTGGCAAGTCTATGTCAGACAAGCTGTCAGCTGAGATAGTTGACGCTTTCAACAGCACCGGTGGTGCTTTCAAGCGTAAGGAGGATATGCATCGTATGGCCGAGGCCAACAGAGCTTTTGCACACTTTAGATTCTAATTTATAACACTGCATGGCAGATCAGGATTTACATCTCACGAGAAACATCGGCATCATGGCTCACATTGATGCCGGAAAGACTACGACTTCAGAGCGTATTCTTTACTATACAGGTTTAACACATAAAATAGGTGAGGTACATGACGGTTCCGCTACCATGGACTGGATGGTTCAGGAGCAGGAGCGCGGTATAACCATTACCTCAGCTGCCGTTACCACTCATTGGAAGTGGCAGGAAAACACATATAAGATCAACCTTATTGACACTCCGGGACACGTTGACTTCACAGCCGAGGTTGAGCGTTCACTCCGAATTCTTGACGGCGCTGTAGCAGTATTCTGTGCAGTAGGTGGCGTACAGCCTCAGTCTGAAACCGTTTGGCATCAGGCCAGCAAGTACGGCGTACCCCGTCTGGGTTATGTCAATAAGATGGACCGCTCCGGTGCTGACTTCTTCGGAGTCATCACACAGATGAAGGAGATCCTTAAGGCTAATGCCTGCCCGATTGAAATTCCTATCGGTCAGGAAGAGTCTTTCAAGGGTGTTATAGACCTTATTAAAATGAAGGCCATCTACTGGCGCGATGAGTCACTCGGTGCCGAGTATACCGTTGAGGATATACCTGCCGATCAGATTGACGAGGCTCAGCAGTGGCGTGACAACCTTCTTGAGAAGGCTGCCGATTTTGATGACGAGATGATGGAGAAGTACCTTGAGGATCCTTCAACCATCACTCAGGATGAGATTCTCCGTGCAGTACGCAAGGGTTGCATCAGTCAGAAACTTGTTCCCGTTGTTTGCGGTACATCTTTCCGCAACAAGGGTGTTCAGCCTCTGCTTGACTACGTTTGCGCATTCCTGCCTTCACCTATCGATTGCGGTGGTGTTGACGGATTCCTGCCCGGTTCAGAGGAGGAGACCACTCACCGTGATCCCCGCTCTGACGAGAAGACAGCCGCACTTGCATTCAAGATTGCAGTCGATCCCTATGTAGGTCGTCTCATCTTCTTCCGCGTATATTCAGGTAAGGTGACAGCCGGAAGCTATATCTTCAATACCCGCAGTGGTAAGAAGGAGCGCGTAAGCCGTCTCTTCCAGATGTACTCAAAGAAGCAGATTCAGGTTGATGAGGTTGCTGCAGGTGATATAGGTGCAGTTGTTGCTCTTAAGGATATCCGTACCGGTGATACCCTCTGCGATGAGGATGCACCGTTGGTATTGGAGAGCATGGACTTCCCGGATCCTGTTATCAGCATCGCTGTCGAGCCCAAGACCGAGAAGGATATGAGCAAACTCTCTGACGGTCTGGCACGCCTGGCCGAGGAGGATCCCACATTCACCGTTAAGGTTGATGAGGATTCAGGTCAGACCCTGATCTCAGGTATGGGTGAGCTTCACCTTGATATTATTATAGACCGTCTTAAGCGTGAATTCGGCGTAGAGTGCAACCAGGGTCGTCCCCAGGTTAGCTACAAGGAGTCCATCTCACAGACAGTCCAGCTGCGTGAAGAGTATAAGAAGCAGACCGGTGGTAAGGGCCACTACGCTTGCATCGTCGTTGAAATCGGTCCTGCCGATCCTGATTGGAAGGGTGGCCTCCAGTTCATCGATGCCACTAAGGGTGAGGCTCTGCCTAAGACCTACCTGCCTGCTATCGAGAAGGGCTTTATCAACGCTATGAAGAACGGCGTTCTCATGGGTGCTCCTATGGAGTCTCTTAAGGTTACCGTTCTTGATGGTAAGTATCATCCGGTTGACTCTGATGCCCTCTCATTCGAGGTTTGCGCAACCAACGCGTTCCGTAATGCTTGCGTCAAGGCCGCTCCCGGTCTGACCGAGCCTATCATGGCACTTGAGGTTGTAACTCCCGAGGAGAGCATGGGTAGCGTTATCGGTGACCTTAACAAGCGTCGCGGTCAGGTTGAGGGTATGGAGACAAACCACTCAGGTGCTAAGGTCGTTAAGGCTCACGTGCCCCTGGCAGAGATGTTCGGCTATGTAACAGCTCTTCGTACAATCACTTCAGGTCGTGCTACTTCTTCAATGTCATATGAGCGTCATGCCGAGGTTTCCAAGGCTCTCGCCCGTCAGGTTGTTGAGGAGCAGGGCGGTAACGTTTCACTGTTATAATATATAATAGGTATAAGAGAGAACAGCGGCTTTCAGATAGCAAATGACTCTTATCGGGAGCCGCAAACAAATCAATAATAACAATTAAAACTTAAACAATGAGTCAGAAAATCAGAATCAAACTGAAGTCTTACGACCACAATCTCGTAGACAAGTCAGCAGAGAAGATCGTTAAAACCGTAAAGGCTACCGGTGCTATCGTAAGCGGTCCTATTCCACTTCCTACACACAAGCGTATCTTTACCGTTAACCGTTCAACTTTCGTTAACAAGAAGTCACGTGAGCAGTTCCAGCTCTCTTCATTCAAGAGACTGATTGACATCTACAGCTCAACTGCCAAGACTGTTGACGCACTGATGAAGCTTGAGCTTCCCAGCGGTGTTGAGGTTGAGATCAAGGTTTGATAACCAAGTGAGTAAAACAAATTATTTACAGTAACTTAATTTATATTTGAAATGCCAGGATTATTAGGAAAAAAGATCGGTATGACATCGGTCTTCGGTGCTGATGGAAAGAACGTTCCATGCACCGTTATCGAAGCAGGTCCTTGCGTGGTTACTCAGATCAAGAGTGTTGAGAAGGATGGCTATGAGGCTGTTCAGCTTGGCTTCGAGGATGCCAAGGAAAAGAACACCACAAATGCCCTCATGGGACACTTCAAGAAAGCTGGTGTAACTCCCAAGAGACACTTGGCCGAGTTCAAGGATTTTGACGGTTCACTCAATCTGGGTGATGTTATTACCGTCGAGTTGTTCAACGACGCAAGTTTTGTTGACGTTGTTGCAGTATCAAAAGGTCATGGTTACCAGGGTGTTGTTAAGAGACACGGTTTCGGTGGCGTAGGTCAGCAGACCCACGGTCAGCACAACCGCGGTCGTAAGCCCGGTTCAATCGGTGCCTGCTCTTACCCTGCTAAGGTGTTCAAGGGCATGCGTATGGCCGGTCACATGGGTAATGAGCGTGTGACAACTCAGAACCTTCAGGTTCTTAAGGTTATTCCGGAGCACAACCTCCTTCTTATCAAGGGTTCTATTCCGGGTTATAAAGGTTCAATCGTTTCAATCTTGAGGTAATGGAAGTAAGTGTATTAAATATAAAAGGTGAGGATACCGGCAGAAAGGTAGTCCTTAACGATGCTATTTTCGGCATTGAGCCCAATGATCACGCCATCTACCTGGATGTGAAGCAGTTCATGGCTAACCAGCGTCAGGGTACGCACAAGTCAAAGGAGAGAAGTGAAATCAGCGGTTCAACAAAGAAACTGGGCCGTCAGAAAGGTGGTGGCGGTGCACGTCGCGGTGATATCAACTCACCTGTATTGGTAGGTGGAGCTCGCGTGTTCGGTCCCAAGCCCCGTGATTACAGCTTCAAGGTAAATAAGAAAGAGAAACAGCTTGCCCGCAAGTCTGCCCTTTCATATAAGGTTCAGGAGAACGCTCTTATCGTAGTCGAGGACTTCAGCTTTGAGGCACCCAAGACCAAGAACTTTGTAGAAATCTTAAACAATCTTAAAGTTTGTGATAAGAAATCTCTGTTCGTCCTGCCCGAGAGCAATAATGTCGTAACTTTGTCGGCCCGAAATTTGGAGGGCACCAAGGTCGTCAACGCTTCATCAGTAAATACTTACAGTATCCTGAACGCTGACGCTCTTGTCGTGACTGAGAATGCGATTAATGTCATCAACGGTATATTAGATAAGGAGGCTTGATCATGGGATATATAGTTAAACCCCTTGTAACGGAGAAAATGAACTCCATTACTGAGAAGTTCCCCAACAGGTTCGGTTTCATCGTTCGCCCTGAAGCCAACAAACTGGAGATAAAGAAAGAGGTAGAGGACCTGTACAATGTCACTGTCGTTGATGTCAATACATCATACTACATGGGCAAGACAAAGTCCCGTTACACCCGCAGAGGTCTGTCAAAGGGCCAGGCTAACGCCTACAAGAAGGCCATTGTGACACTTAAGGAGGGTGATACAATTGATTTTTATAGCAACATTTAATAAAGATGGCAGTACGTAAATTTAAACCCACAACCCCGGGTCAAAGACACAAGATTATTGGTACTTTTGCGGAGATTACTGCATCGGTACCAGAAAAGTCTCTTGTATTCGGAAAGCTCGCTACCGGCGGTCGTAACAACGACGGTAAGATGACTGCACGCTACATCGGTGGTGGTCACAAGCGCAAATTCCGTGTCATAGATTTCAAGAGAAATAAGGATGGGGTTCCGGCAACTGTCAAGACAATCGAGTACGATCCGAACCGTTCGGCCCGTATCGCTCTGTTGTTCTATGCAGACGGAGAGAAGAGGTATATCATTGCACCTAACGGTCTTGAGGTAGGCGCTACACTGATGTCAGGTGAGAAAGCAGCTCCTGAAATCGGTAATGCTCTCGCACTTAAGGACATCCCCGTAGGTACCGTGATTCACAACATCGAATTGCGTCCCGGTCAGGGTGCAGCTCTCGTCCGTTCAGCCGGAAATTTTGCCCAGCTGACTTCTAAGGAAGGTGACTATTGTGTCATCAAGCTTCCTTCAGGTGAGGTTCGCAGAATACTGGGAGCCTGCAAGGCTACAATCGGCAGCGTAGGTAACTCTGATCATGCTCTCGAGCAGTCAGGTAAGGCTGGCCGTTCACGTTGGTTAGGACGTCGTCCTCACAACCGTGGTGTTGTTATGAACCCGCACGATCACCCGATGGGTGGTGGTGAAGGCCGTCAGTCAGGTGGACACCCGCGTTCACGTAAGGGTCTGTACGCAAAGGGTCTCAAGACCAGACATCCCAAGAAGAGCTCAACGAAGTATATCATCGAGAGAGCCAATAAGAAATAACTTTTAACCTGAGTACAAAATGACACGTTCACTTAAGAAAGGTCCGTATATTTACAAAAAGCTCGAGGACAAGGTGCTTGCCATGAACGAAAGTGGTAAGAAGGTCGTTGTAAAGACTTGGGCTAGGGCATCGATGATATCCCCCGATTTCGTGGGCCATACCATCGCAGTTCATAATGGTAATAAGTTTATCCCTGTTTACATCACGGAGAACATGGTTGGACACAAGCTCGGCGAGTTTGCTCCCACCCGTACTTTCCGCGGCCACTCAGGCAACAGGAAGTAAACTTCATGTTTATTTGAAATAAATAAATAAAGATAATGGGAAATAGAAAACATTTGGCAGCCGAAAAGATCAAAGAGGCTAAGAAGACCCAGTACTTCGCCAAACTGAACGATGTTCCTTCATCACCCCGCAAGATGCGTCTGGTTATAGACATGATCCGCGGTATGGAGGTAAACCGTGCACTTGGTACACTGCGTTACTCAAATAAGGCTGCTTCTAAGGATGTAGAGAAGGTGCTTCGTTCAGCTATTGCCAATTGGGAGCAGAAGAATGAGCGCAAGGCCGAGGCTGGCGAGCTTTTCGTAACCAAGGCTTACGTTGACGAGGGCGTGACCCTTAAGAGATTGAGACCCGCCCCGCAGGGTAGAGGTTACCGTATCCGCAAGCGTTCTAACCATATTTCGCTTTTCGTGGATACTAAGGCAGCTGCAACAAGTACTAACGACAATCAGGAGTAAGAAATGGGACAGAAAGTTAATCCGGTTAGCAACCGTTTGGGAATAATCAGAGGTTGGGATTCCAGTTGGTTCGGCAAATATGACGAGCGTCTGGTTGAGGACAATGAGATCCGCAAGTATCTGAATGCCCGTCTGGCAAAGGCCAGCATATCCCGTATTGTCATTGAGCGTACACTCAAGCTCGTTACCATCACCGTTTGCACAGCCCGTCCGGGTCTGATCATCGGTAAGAACGGCTCTGAGGTTGACAAGCTTAAGGAGGAGTTGAAGAAGATCACCGATAAGGAGATTCAGATCAACATTTTTGAGGTTAAGAAGCCTGAACTTGACGCTGTAATCGTTGCAAACAACATCGCTCGTCAGGTAGAAGGTAAGATTGCATACCGCCGTGCCATCAAGATGGCTATCCAGAACACCATGCGTATGGGTGCCGAAGGTATCAAGGTCCAGATTTCAGGCCGTCTGAACGGTGCTGAGATTGCCCGCTCGGAGATGTACAAGGAGGGTCGTACCCCGCTGCACACTTTCCGCGCTGACATCGACTACTGCCAGGTAGGTGCTATCACCAAGGTAGGTGTTCACGGAATCAAGGTATGGATCTGCCGTGGAGAGGTTTATGGAAAGAAGGATCTTGCCCCCAACTTCACTCAGACTAAGGAGATGAGCCGTGGCGGCGAGCGTGGTGGAAAACCTTTCAAGAAGAGAAACAGAAGCAATCGCTGATTGCAATTGTCAAACTGAAACATTAAGATTGAATTATGTTACAGCCTAAGAGGACAAAATACAGAAGAATGCAGAAAGGCCGTTGCAAGGGCAATGCCATGCGTGGCAATCAGCTTGCTTTCGGTTCATTCGGCATCAAGTCTCTTGATACCTGCTGGATTACCGGTAGGCAGATTGAGGCTGCTCGTGTCGCAGTAACACGTTACATGCAGCGTCAGGGTCAGATCTGGATCAGAATCTTCCCCGACAAACCTATTACAAAGAAGCCTTTGGATGTACGTATGGGTAAAGGTAAGGGTGACGTAGAAGGTTACGTATTCCCCATCACTCCCGGACGTATCATCATTGAGGCCGATGGTGTACCCTTTGCCGTTGCCAAAGAGGCTCTCCGTCTGGCCGCTCAGAAGCTTCCCGTTACAACCAAGCTGGTTGTAAGACGTGACTATGATTTTAAGAATGAAAACTAATCAAGCCCGTTCATTATGAAGAATTCAGAAATCAGAGAGTTGTCAACTCAGGAGCTGATCGAGCGCATTGAGACCGAGTCAGCCAACTACAAGGTGATGGGTTTGAATCATGCCATTTCTCCGCTGGAGAATCCTTCTCAGATTGCCAAGCTCCGCAAGACAATCGCCAGAATGAAGACTGAGCTGAGAAAGCGTGAACTTAACAAGTAAAAATCAGGTTCTATGAATGATAGAAATTTGCGCAAAGAGCGCCAGGGTGTCGTAATCAGCGACAAGATGGACAAGACCATCGTGGTTCTGTCTGTCTTCAAGGAGAAGCACCCTATCTATGGTAAATTTGTCCGCAAGACAAAGAAGTACCATGTTCATGACGAGAACAACGAGTGCGGCATCGGTGATACCGTCCGCATTATGGAGACCCGTCCTCTGAGCAAGACTAAGAGATGGAGATTAACAGAAATCGTTGAAAAGGCTAAGTAATCATGATACAGACAGAATCCAGACTCACAGTTTGTGACAACAGCGGCGCCAAGGAGTGCCTCTGCATCCGTGTACTTGGCGGAACCAAGAAGCGTTACGCTACTGTAGGTGACACCATCGTTGTTACCGTTAAGAGCGTTATCCCTTCAAGCGATATGAAGAAGGGTACCGTTTCAAAGGCACTGGTAGTTCGTACCAAGAAGGAGATCCGTCGCGCTGACGGTTCTTACATCCGTTTCGACGACAACGCCTGCGTGCTTCTTGCTAATACAGGTGAAATCAAGGGAAGCCGTATCTTCGGTCCGGTAGCACGTGAGTTGCGCGCCGTGAACATGAAGGTGGTTTCATTGGCTCCTGAAGTACTTTAATCCAAAAAAGTAAAGAGTAATGAGTAAGTTACATATTAAAAAGAACGACACCGTATTCGTCAACGCCGGTGAGGACAAAGGCAAGACCGGTAAGGTGCTGAAGGTGCTCGTTAAGGAACAGAGGGCCATCGTTGAAGGCGTTAACTTCGTCTCCAAGCACACCAAGCCCAGCGCCAAGAATCCTCAGGGTGGTATCATCAAGCAGGAGGCGCCTATCCACATTTCAAACCTCAACCCCGTTGATCCCAAGACCGGAGCACCTGCTCGTATCGGCCGTAAGAAAGACGCTGAGGGTAAGACAGTACGTTATTCAAAGAAATCAGGAGAGGAGATCAAGTAATGAGCACTACTGCAAATCTTAAGAAAGAGTATGCCGAGCGTATCGCTCCGGCACTTAAGGAGAAATTCCACTATACTTCTTCAATGCAGATTCCTGTCCTGAAGAAGATCGTGATCAACCAGGGCATGGGTAAGCTTGCCATTGCCGATAAGAAGATCATTGATACCGCAATCGCAGAACTGACAACCATCACTGGTCAGAAGGCTGTTGCTACCGTATCAAAGAAGGATATCGCCAACTTCAAGCTTCGTAAGAAAATGCCTATCGGCGTAATGGTAACACTGCGTCGTGAGCGTATGTACGAGTTCCTTGAGCGTCTCATCCGCGTGGCTCTGCCCCGTATCCGTGACTTCAAGGGTATCGAGAGTAAGTTCGACGGCATGGGTAACTACTCACTGGGTATCCAGGAGCAGATTATCTTCCCCGAAATCAACATCGACAGCATATCACACATCCTGGGTATGAACATCACCTTCGTTACATCAGCCAAGACTGATGAGGAGGGTTACGCTCTGCTTAAGGAGTTCGGTCTGCCGTTCAAGAATGAAAAATAAATAGTAGAGATATGGCAAAAGAATCAATGAAGGCCCGCGAGGTAAAGCGCGCCAAGATGGCTGCCAAGTACGCAAACAAGCGTGCTGCTCTTAAGGAGATCGTTCGCAAAGGTGATCCTGAGGCTGCTTATGAGGCTGCTCAGAAGCTCCAGGACCTGCCCTACAACGCAAATCCTATCCGTCAGCACAACCGTTGCAAACTGACCGGACGTCCCAAAGGTTACATCCGCATGTTCGGTCTTTCCCGTATTCAGTTCCGCGAGATGGCTTCTCAGGGTCTGATCCCGGGCGTACGCAAGGCAAGCTGGTAATTCAAATAAGCTAGTGAGTGTTAATTAAATATTGTCAGGGAGTCCTGATCAATTTAAAAACAATTTTATGACAGATCCTATTGCAGATTATCTGACGAGGCTTCGCAATGCCATTCAGGCAAAGCACAAGGTGGTAGAGATACCCGCCTCAAATCTCAAAAAAGACATCACAAAGATTCTTTTTGAGAAGGGTTACATCCTGAACTACAAGTTCGTTGAGGATGGACCTCAGGGGACCATCAAGGTCGCTCTGAAATACGACCCGGAAAACAAGTGCAACGCAATCAAGAAACTGGTGAGAATTTCTTCTCCCGGTCTGCGTCAGTACACCGGTTATCGTGATATGCCGAGAGTAATCAATGGTTTGGGTATAGCAATTATATCCACATCAAAAGGTGTTATGACAGACAAGGAAGCCGCACAGCTCAAGATTGGAGGTGAGGTTCTTTGCTACGTCTATTAATTGACGGAGAGATACTATGTCAAGAATCGGAAAATTACCTATTCATATTCCTGCAGGTGTTACAGTAACCTTTCAGGATGGCGTGGTTGCAGTGAAGGGCCCCAAGGGTTCACTGTCACAGAGCATTGATCCTTCTATCAAAGTGTCAATCGAGAACGGAGTTATCACACTTGAGGAGAACCCCGATGTTCTTCAGGACAACCCCAAGCAGCGTCATGCCTTCCACGGCTTGTATCGCGCTTTGGTAAACAACATGGTTGTTGGTGTATCTGAAGGTTATAAGAAAGAGATGGAGGTTGTTGGTGTAGGTTACCGTGTTTCAAATCAGGGTAATGTTATCACCTTCGAGCTTCTGCACTCTCACTCAATAGTATTGGTTCTGCCCGCAGAGATAAAGGTTGAGACCAAGTCAGAGAGAAACAAGAACCCGCTCATCACTCTGGAATCCTGCGACAAGCAGCTTCTGGGTCAGGTATGTGCCAAGATTCGTTCTTTCCGTAAGCCTGAGCCTTACAAGGGTAAGGGTATTAAGTTTGTGGATGAAGTACTCCGTCGTAAGTCGGGTAAGTCAGCCGCTGCCAAGTAATTAACATTTAAAGATGTAACATTATGTCAGCAAAAACAGAAAGACGAAATAAGATCAAGTTCCGCGTTCGCAACAAGATTTCAGGCACTCCTGAGCGTCCGCGTATGAGCGTTTTCAGAAGCAACAAGCAGATCTACGTTCAGATCATCGATGATCTGGCCGGCAAGACTCTGGCTGCAGCATCATCACTTGGCATGGCTAAGATGTCAGGTAAGGAGCAGGCTGCCAAGGTAGGTGAGCTTATTGCACAGAATGCCAAGGAGGCAGGTATCACCACAGTGGTTTTTGACCGCAACGGTTTCCTGTATCATGGTAGAGTTAAGGAATTGGCCGATGCCGCACGTAAGAGCGGTCTCACATTTTAAACTACGATTGCTATGACAAATAAAGTTAAGGTTACAAACGATGTCGAGCTTAAAGACAGGCTCGTTGCTATCAACCGTGTAACTAAGGTTACAAAGGGTGGTCGTACATTCAGTTTCGCCGCTATCGTAGTTGTAGGTGACGGCAATGGTATCATCGGCCTCGGTCTGGGTAAGGCCAGTGAGGTTACAGCCGCTATCGCCAAGGGCGTTGAGGCTGCCAAGAAGGAACTCATCAAGGTTCCCGTACTTAAGGGTACAATTCCTCACGAGCAGACAGCCCGTTACGGTGGTGCTGAGGTATTCATGAAGCCCGCTGCTCCCGGTACCGGAGTGGTTGCCGGCGGTGCTATGCGTGCTGTACTGGAGAGTGTAGGTATTACTGATGTGTTGGCTAAGTCCAAGGGCTCATCCAACCCCCACAATCTGGTTAAGGCTACTCTTAAGGCTCTCTCAGAGATGCGTGATGCCAAGACAGTTGCTCAGAACCGTGGAATCAGTTTGAGTAAGGTATTTAACGGATAAGGAGATTACAGATATGGCAACAATTAAGATCAAACAGACCAAGAGTCGTATTGGTGCTCCCGTAGATCAGCGTAGAACTCTTGATGCACTGGGTCTTCGCAAACTCAACAAGACCGTTGAGGTTGAGGACAATGCTTCAATCAGAGGTATGATCAACAAGGTTCATCACCTGGTAACCGTAATCGATTAATTTTTTAAAATTGAGAACTATGAAGTTAAATACATTGAAACCGGCAGAGGGCTCAACCCATTCACGTAAGAGAATCGGCCGTGGACCTGGTTCAGGTCTGGGCGGTACTTCAACCCGTGGTAGCAAGGGTGCCAAGTCACGTTCCGGTTATGCTAGAAAAATTGGTTTTGAAGGTGGTCAGATGCCTCTTCAGCGTCTTGTTCCGAAGTTCGGATTCAAGAACATCAACCATGTTGAGTACAAGGCTATCAATCTGGATATCATTCAGGCTTTGGCCGAGAAGAACAACCTTGAGAAGGTTACAGTTGCTGATCTCGTAGCAGCAGGTTTCGTTTCTTCAAAGCAGCTTGTCAAGATTCTGGGTAACGGTCAGCTCACAAAGAAGGTCGATGTTGAGGCTAATGCATTCTCAAAGAGTGCAACAGCTGCCATCGAGGCTGTAGGTGGAACCGCTATTAAACTTTAATTGAGATGAACGAGAATCTTCTGAAATACATCATAATCTTTGCGGTTGTTGTTCTTGTCGCCTATGTACTTATTAAGAACTGGGAGACACTGAAGAACATCTCAAAGATTGAGGATCTCAGGAAGCGTCTTCTCACAACGGTGCTGTTCATCGCAGTTTATCGTCTGGGATCGCATATTCTGCTTCCCGGTGTCGATGCCAGTATGCTGACCAATCTGCAGAGACAGACCAGTTCCGGTCTTCTGTCTCTGTTGGATATGTTCTCCGGCGGTGCTTTCTCCAATGCTTCAATATTCGCATTGGGTATCATGCCTTATATCTCTGCTTCTATTGTACTGCAGTTGCTCACAATTGCAGTTCCCAGTTTCCAGAAGCTTCAGAAGGAAGGTGAGAGCGGCCGTATGAAGATTAACCAGTATACACGTTATCTGACACTGATAATCCTCGTTGTTCAGGGTCCTTCATATTTGCTTAACCTCAAGTATCAGGTTGGTGCGAATGTAATCCCTGTAGAGTGGAGTTGGTTCATGATAACATCAACCCTTATCCTCGCAGCAGGTAGTTCATTCATCCTCTGGCTGGGTGAACGTATCACTGACAAGGGTATCGGAAACGGTGTATCGTTCATTATCATGGTTGGTATCATCGCACGTTTCCCGTCAGCATTTATGCAGGAACTCGCTTCCCGTATGTCTGCTCTCGGTGCTACCGGCGGTGGTCTGGTTATGTTCCTCTTTGAGATTGTAGTTCTTCTTCTGGCTACTGCCGGTACAATCATGCTTGTTCAGGGTATCCGTAAGGTGCCTGTACAGTATGCAAAGCGTATCGAGGGCGGTCGTCAGATCGGAGGTGCACGCCAGTATATACCTCTTAAGGTTAATGCTGCCAACGTTATGCCTATCATCTTTGCTCAGGCCATCATGTTCATTCCTATTGCTATAGTAGGTACTGAGCCTTCTGGTTTCTGGTTGAGGTTGATGGATACAGACGGTTGGGTATATAACGTCATTTATGCAGTGCTGATCATTGCCTTCACAATCTTCTATACCGCTGTAACGGTTAATCCGCAGCAGATGGCAGAGGATCTGAAGCGTAACAACGGTTTCATTCCCGGCGTTAAGCCCGGCAAACCGACCGCTGATTACATTGACACTGTGATGTCACGCATTACTTGGCCTGGAGCTCTGTTCCTCACAATCGTAGCTGTCATGCCTGCATTCGCTCGTCTTTTCGGCGTCAATCAGGCTTTCGCACAGTTCTTTGGAGGTACATCGCTTATCATTCTTGTCGGTGTCGTGCTCGACACTTTGCAACAGATTGAGAGTCATCTTCTGATGCGCCACTACGACGGTCTTCTCAAGACCGGTCGTATCAAGGGCCGCTCAGGTTTGAACGCTTATTGATTGTATTGAAATGATATTTCTTAAGACTGAAGAGGAGATTGCGTTGATGCGGGCAGCTAATCAGCTGGTCGGCAAAACTCTTGGTGAAGTTGCCAAGCTCATCAAGCCTGGCGTGACCACCAACGAGCTGACGCGTGTCGCAGAGGAATTCATCCGCGATAACGGGGCTGAACCTACTTTCAAGGGTTATCCCAACCAGGATGATGTTCCTTTCCCGGCAGCTCTCTGCACATCAGTCAATGAAATGGTAGTACACGGAATCCCGAACGATGAACCCCTTAAAGAGGGTGACATCGTTTCGGTGGACTGTGGAACACTGCTTAACGGCTTCAACGGTGATTCAGCCTACACTTTTGCTGTAGGTGAGATAGCTCCCGAGGTTCGTGAACTACTTAAAGTTACTAAGGAGTCACTCTATCTCGGAATTGAGCAGGCTGTAGCCGGCAAACGCCTTGGTGATATAGGTTATGCCGTTCAGTCTCACTGTGAAGGTCACGGATATGGCGTTGTCCGCGAATTCGTCGGACACGGCATAGGCCGCGAAATGCACGAAGATCCTTGTGTTCCCAATTATGGTCGTCGTGGTTACGGCACACAACTCAAAAAAGGTATGTGTATAGCCATCGAGCCCATGATTACTCTTGGTGACAGAAGGATTTATATGGAGAACGACGGTTGGAGTGTACGCACTCGCGACCATAAACCGGCAGCTCATTTTGAGCACACCATTGCCATTTGCAACGGTAAGGCCGAGATCCTCTCCTCATTTGACTATATTGCAGAAGTTTTAGGAGATAAAGAATTTTAATATGGCAAAGCAATCCGCAATAGAACAGGACGGAACAATCGTTGAAGCATTGTCCAACGCAATGTTCCGCATTCAGCTGGAGAACGGACACGAGATTACCGGTCATATTTCCGGTAAGATGAGAATGCATTTCATCAAGATCCTTCCTGGTGACAAGGTTAAGGTGGAGATGTCTCCGTATGACCTGACCAAGGGTAGGATAGTATTCAGGTACAAATAAAACATAAGAATATGAAAGTTAGAGTTTCATTGAAGAAGCGTTCAGCCGACTGCAAGATCGTTCGTCGCAAGGGACGTTTGTATTTAATCAACAAGAAGAATCCCAAGATGAAACTGCGTCAGGGATAATTTCGAGTAAACAAACAAATTAATATATGGCAATAAGAATCGCAGGCGTTGACATCCCGCAGAACAAAAGGGGTGAAATCGCGTTAACCTACATTTTTGGTATTGGTCGCAGCAGCGCAGCCAAGATTTTGGCCAAAGCTGGTGTGGATAAAGACATCAAGGCTCAGGATTGGACTGATGATATGGCAGCCCGCATCCGTGAGGTTATTGGTGCAGAGTATAAGGTAGAGGGCGACCTCCGTAGTGAGGTTCAGCTGAACATCAAGCGTTTGATGGATATCGGTTGTTATCGTGGTATCCGTCATCGTATCGGACTTCCTGTACGCGGTCAGAGTACAAAGAACAACGCCCGTACACGTAAGGGTCGCAAGAAGACTGTTGCTAACAAGAAAAAGGCTACTAAATAATTGAACTATGGCAAAGAAAACAGTTGCAGCTAAGAAGAGAAATGTGAAGGTAGATGCAATGGGACAGTTGCACGTACATTCATCCTTCAACAACATCATTGTTACTCTTGCTAACAGTGAGGGTCAGGTTATCTCCTGGTCATCAGCTGGCAAGATGGGTTTCCGTGGTTCCAAGAAGAACACTCCGTACGCAGCCCAGATGGCAGCCGAGGATTGCTCTAAGGTAGCTTACGACCTTGGCCTGAGAAAGGTTAAGGCATACGTTAAAGGCCCGGGAAATGGTCGTGAATCAGCCATCCGTGCCGTGCATGGTGCCGGTATTGAAGTTATAGAGATCATTGACGTGACTCCGCTGCCGCATAACGGTTGCCGTCCGCCGAAGAGAAGAAGAGTTTAATTTTAAAACGAAGTAAATTATGGCTAGATATACTGGACCTAAAACCCGTATCGCCCGTAAGTTCGGCGAAGCAATTTATGGAGCAGACAAGGCTTTCGAGAAGAGAAAGTATGCTCCCGGTCAGCACGGTAACAGCCGTCGCCGCAAGACTTCTGAGTATGGCGTCATGCTTGCTGAGAAGCAGAAAGCTAAATATACCTATGGCGTTCTTGAGAAGCAGTTCCGTAATATGTTTGACAAGGCATCACGCGAGAGCGGCATCACTGGTGTAAACCTGCTGCAGGCTCTTGAGTCTCGTCTTGACAACGTAGTGTTCCGTCTTGGCATTGCTCCTACACGTGCTGCTGCACGTCAGTTGGTAAGCCACAGACACATCACAGTTGACGGTAAGGTGCTCAATATCCCTTCATACCAGGTTAAGCCCGGTCAGATTGTAGGTGTACGTGAGCGCTCCAAGTCACTTGAGGTAATCTCTGATTCATTGGCAGGTTTCAACCACGCCAAGTATGCATGGATTGAGTGGGATGAGCAGGCTAAGGCCGGCAAGTTCCTGCACAAGCCCGAAAGAGAAGATATTCCTGAGAACATCAAGGAACAGCTGATCGTTGAATTGTATTCTAAATAAAAAATAAGAGGTAAATGGCAATATTAGCATTTCAAAAACCTGATAAGGTTATAATGGTGGAGGCCGATTCCAAGTTCGGCAAGTTCGAATTCCGTCCTCTTGAGCCCGGTTTCGGAATCACCATTGGAAACGCTCTTCGTCGTATCCTTCTCTCTACTCTTGAGGGTTTTGCCATCAATACCATCAAGATAGAGGGTGTCGAGCATGAATTCGCTACCATTCCTGGCGTTAAGGAGGATGTAACCAATATTATCCTTAACCTCAAGCAGGTTCGTTTCAAGCAGATCGTAGAAGAGTATGAGAGCGAAACAGTCACCATCAAGGTTGAGAATACCAAGGAGTTCAAAGCCGGTGATATAGGTAAATGTCTCACTGGTTTCGAGGTGTTGAATCCTGAACTGGTCATTTGCCATCTTGATTCAAAGGCCTCAATGCAGATTGAAATTTCTATCAACAAGGGACGCGGATACGTTCCTGCCGATGAGAACAAGGAGTTCTGCACAGAGGTTAATACTATTCCAATCGATTCTATCTATACCCCGATCCGCAACGTCAAGTATGTTGTAGAGCCTTACCGCGTTGAGCAGAAGACTGACTATGACAAGCTTGTTCTTGAGATTACTACCGATGGATCCATTCATCCCAAGGATGCTTTGAAGGAGGCAGCTAAGATTCTTATCTACCACTTCATGCTCTTCTCAGATGATAAGATTACCATTGAGAATGTAGATCTTGACGGCAATGAGGAGTTTGATGAGGAGGTACTGCACATGCGTCAGCTGCTTAAGACCAAGCTCGCTGATATGAACCTGTCAGTACGTGCTCTCAACTGCCTTAAGGCTGCCGATGTTGAGACATTGGGTGATCTCGTTCAGTACAATAAGACTGACCTGCTTAAGTTCCGCAACTTCGGTAAGAAGTCTCTCACTGAACTCGATGATCTGTTGGAAAGCTTGAATCTTTCATTTGGAACCGATATTTCAAGGTATAAATTAGACAAAGATTAAAAATGAGACATAATAAGAAATTCAATCACCTGAGCCGTAAAGCCGCTCACAGGAATTCGATGCTGGCCAACATGACCATCTCTCTTATCATGCATAAGAGAATCGAGACTACTTTGGCAAAGGCTAAGGCACTGCGTGTATATGCTGAACCTATCATCAACCGCGCTAAGAAGGACGATACCAACTCACGTCGTGTTGTATTCAGCTATCTTCAGAACAAGGAGGCTGTAACCGAACTCTTCAAGGAGATTTCACAGAAGATTGCAGATCGTCCCGGTGGCTATCTGCGTATCATCAAGTTGGGTATCCGCAAGAGCGATGCTACAGAGATGGCTTTCATCGAGTTCGTAGATTACGATGAGAACATGGCTAAGACCGTGAAGAAGGCCGCTAAGACCCGTCGTTCACGTAAGCCGGCTGCTGAGAAGGCTGCTGCTCCTGCTGCTGAGGCTCCCGTAGAGGAGGCTCCTGCTGCTGAAGCTCCCGCTGCAGAGTAATATATACGTACGCGTAAATAAAAGAGGTGCAACCGTAAGGCTGCACCTCTTTTATTTTATTGTCTGTGGTCATATTCAGTAAGTTATATTTATTAACAAAAAATTCAGGAAAAAAGTTGTGTTTTTGTTTGGTGGGAATACGCAGAAGCACTACCTTTGCATCCGCTTTCCGAAAGGAACAGCGCA
>JAZSKR010000015.1:0-149037 GCA_045534955.1 Bacteroidaceae bacterium | reverse complement strand
ATTGGGGACGGTTCCGTTTGGTACCGTTTTGCGCAAAACGGTACCAAACGGAACCGTCCCCAATGGTATCATTTTAGCTGATCGGTGATTTTTACGCCGGGGTAATTGTCGGGATTGAATGTGACGTAGTCATCGGACACGCCAAAGATGAAGTGATGCATTGACATGTTTATGCCCATGATCTTGGCGTTCATGCTGATGGGCTCGTAGGTGTCCTTTCTGACCTCAAGAGTGATGGTCTTGGGAGAATCATCGTCCTTGTTGGATTTCTTTCTTTTGCAGAGCAGTTCCCATTTTACGGCATTCTGGCTTTTGATTGTAATATCATAACCTCCAGGTATATCATCAAACATGCCCGCGTCCATTCCCGGATTGCCCGATGCATTGGTACTTCCCGGGTGGATATTGGTCAACAATATCTCACTGCTGCCGGGAACATACGTCCATTGGAGCGTGTCATCTATAAAAGTAATGGTGTTTATCTTTGACGACTCAATTTCCAGACGGGTCTTTTTACCTAATGAATAGGTCTTGGTAGTTACAGTGCCTACTATTGGTATCTTTACATCAACAGACATGGCAATTCCATCGGCCTTACGGTCTGATAACCGCTGGTTCATTCTGTTTACGATTTCGGCTCCGGTCTGTGCAAAGGTTATGGTGGCAGATATAAAGGCAATGGCAAAACAAAGGATTCTCTTCATATATAATTAGGTTGAGAGTACTGCAAGCACGTTGATGAGTTCCTCGCCGATGGGCTTGTCCTTCTTGACTGCCTGGGCGATGGGGATGTTGACCATCTCATCGTTATCGATGCCGATCATCACATTGCGCTGACCCTCTTTCAGGGCCTGGATTGCGGCCACACCCATGCGGCTGGCCAGGATGCGGTCCAGGGCGCTGGGACGTCCACCGCGCTGCACGTAACCCAGTATCGATACTCGCACGTCAAACTGCGGATACTCGTTGTGCATACGCTCGGCGTAGTGCATTGCGCCTCCGTCGGCCTCCGATACGATTACGATCGAACTGCGTTTGGACTTGCGGATACCACGCTCGATGTATGCGGCCAGCTGGTCGATATCGGTAAACTTCTCGGGGATGATTGCGGCCTCGGCTCCGGCGGCGATTGCGCTGTTCATGGCCAGGAAACCGGCATCGCGGCCCATCACCTCTATAAAGAATATGCGGTTGTGTGAGTTTGCGGTATCGTGAATCTTATCCACGCACTCCACGATCGTATTCAGGGCGGTGTCGTATCCGATGGTGTTATCGGTCCCGTACAGGTCATTGTCAATGGTGCCGGGAAGGCCGATAACCGGTATGTCGTACTCGCTTGTGAGTTCCTGCGCTCCGGACAGCGAGCCGTTGCCACCTATTACTATAAGGGCGTCGATTTTGTGTTTCTTGATTGTAGCGTATGCTTTGGCTCGGCCCTCGGCAGTCATGAAATCCTTGCTGCGTGATGTGCGCAGTATCGTTCCGCCCTCAAAGATTATGCCCGATACACTCTCGGTGGTGAACTCCTTTACGTCATCGTTGATGAGGCCCTCGTATCCGCGGTAGATACCCCAGACCTTCCAGCCTTCATAAATGGCGGCGCGTGTCACCGCACGTATGGCGGCGTTCATTCCGGGAGAATCGCCACCCGATGTCAATATACCTATACTCTTGATCTTACCCATATCTCTCAAATTTGCAGCAAAGATAGCAAAACGATACCATTGGGGACGGTTCCGTTTGGTACTGTTTTCTATAAAAAATGTTTAGTCACCAGCTGGTTATGAAAAAACAGTACCAAACGGAACCGTCCCCATGGTATCGTTTTGAAAAAAAAACTGCAAAATGTTTGGAGGTTATTACAAAATGTAGTTTATTTGCAGCAGAGATTAGTTTAAAACTTGACAAAACCAACTATATGAAAAAACTTACCGATAAGGAAATTGCAATCATGAACGTGCTCTGGGACGGGGAGCCCATGTCAATGAGGGATATTCTGGAGCGCCTGCCCGAGCCCCAGCCGCACTTCAACACAGTGGCCACATTCGTGCGCCGTCTGGAGAGCAGCGGCATGATAACCCACAGGGAACTGGGTGCCAGATTCTTTCTGTATGAGCCGGCAGTGAGCCGCGAGAAATACGCCGAGATGGTAAACAAGGAGAGCGTCAATAAGTTTTTCGGCGGATCCTACATGGAGTTCATCTCCTGTCTGGTAGAGCAGCAGGAGGTCAGCGTTGAAGAGCTCAAGGAGCTTATCAAAATGGTAGAAAAGAAGAAGTAATATGGGTAGCATAGTCCTTTATATAATAGAGTGGGCGTTTGCCCTGCTGGTGCTGATAGCCATTTACAAGGCGGCGTTCAGCGGAACCACTCTGCACCGATTCAACCGGTTTTACCTGCTGGGAGCCACGTTGCTCTCGGCTCTTCTTCCCCTTGTGCACGTGACTATTTCTGACAGTACCCCCGTGGCAGCCGGCCTCTCGATAGAGGAGACCTATTTTGCCCGGGAGCTGTCAGGGACATTCACGTTTGCCGCTGAGCCCCAGACTATGTGGGCCAATGCCCCCGACCTGGCGGCCCAATCGCCTGGACCCGAACGCAAGACCAGTCTCTGGGCGGTATTCCTCATCGGCACATATTCAATCTATGTACTTACCCTAATAATAGGCTGGAGCCGCGGAATAATCCGTGCCCGCAGGTTCCTGCACGGCAAGCCCCGCCGCCGTCTGAGCCGCACCGTCTGGCTGGTCACCCACAGCGAGCAGTACGGCCCGTTCAGCTGGATGAACTACATAGTGATATCGGACTCCGAGAACGGGTTCGCCCGTCGCGCCAGCCTGCGTCACGAATACTCTCACGTAAAACTCTTACACTCGATAGACCTTGTTGTTTTGCTGGCCTGCACCATAGTAAACCCCGTGTGCTGGCTGGTACTCCAGGAGATAAAGATAGTCCACGAATATGAGGCCGATGACGAAGTGATCAACCGTTACGGCATTCAGGAGCAGGACTATCAGAGACTTTTACTGATAAAAGTTGTCGGCGCAGAGGCCTATGCGCTTGCCAGCTCCTTTAACCTTAACATTAAAAAGCGAATCATTATGATGAACAAGAACAAAACCCGGAAAAGTCGCCTCATGTGGCTGCTTCTCCTGATTCCCATGCTGGGAATGACATCTGTCCTGTTTGCGCGTACAGAGAAGGCCGTAAATCTGGATGATAAACTGCGTTTCACGCAAAGTGATGTTGAAATGTCATACAGGTTACCTGAACCTGCAAGTAAATTCGTCGCCATGCCGTTTCCCCATATATTACGGGTCATCGGAGATGATGAAGTGATAAGTGATGAGGATAGGAAAGATGGGGAAATGATCATACGCCGAAGGAACCTCATGACTATACAGATCAACAGTAATAATGAGATATATGTAAAGAGCGGAATAATGGCAAGAACAGTTACAATTGATGAACTAAAGGATCTTGCCAGGCAGTTCATTCAGAATCCGGATAATGACTCCAGACTCCCTGTTATAGAAGATTATGAAATTGAGGGGTATGGAACTGTTCAGACCACTGTGAAGCATGTATTTTCATTAGATTATGACCGTGGTGCATCATCTGCCGTTTTGAATGATGTAAGGTATGAGTTGCAGAAAGCATATAATGAACTGCGCGATGAACTGTGTTTGAGCAGATTCGGAAAGAAATATGACCAATGCACTGACGGTCAGCAGAAGTTTGCCCGTGGCATGTATGCGAATAAAATAAGTGAGGCTTACCCCAGATCATACGATGCTGAAGGTAACCTTATTCAAACTCAAGTCAGGTCTGCTGCCGCCAATCCCGAACAGGCAAAGAGCAACAAAGTCAATAAGGATTTGCGTATCAGGGTTAAGGGCGCCCCCGCCTGGTTATACGTATCAACGGTATTGTTTGATAATGAGAACGGCCAGGATCGTTTCAGGAGTGAGACCACCCCGAAACAAATCCGTGTAGAGGAGCTTGATGATTACATAGATCAGGCAATATCAGACGGAATGAAGATCCGCAAAGTCCGCCTTTCAATGCAACCTGATGTTCCCATGGGACCAATCATTGACCTGAAAGAAACAATCCGCAACAGGATGCTTCTGAACCTTGTTATGGAAAGCTACAAAGAACCTGATGTAATGTACACAGATCAGTCCGGACAATCAATGAATCTTAAAACGTACATAACTGAGTTGCCGGAGAGTGCCTGGGAAAATGAGGAATCCCCGGAGTTCAGCGTAATTTCCCGGGTAATCAGACCGGGCAATACTTCTTCGGACAACTACTATGAACTCTGTCTGGATATCAATGAAAAAAACATGGTTGCAAAGATAGATGAAAGGCGGGATGGTGAGAATGTAATATTAAGTTGGACTGTTCCGCAGGAATTTACCAATGTTGACCAGCTTGAAAAATACATAGACAATGCCGATAAAACAGGCAGGCATATCAGAGATGTTGCCCTGAACATCAAACCCGATGCCAAGAATGGTCTTGTTACGGATATTAAGAATTCACTTAGAAAGAAACGACTACTTAATATCAGGTATGTAGGCTCAAAAACTACCGGTGAAGACCACCGCCAATTCATTTATCTCATTGATATAAGGAATCTGGAGAACAATCTGGATAATATGGAAGTTCTTAATAAAGCATTGATAGCATTCCTGACATCATACAAAGGGGATACCGATGACCTGAATTCCACCGAAATGAAGGCTTTTGTTGATGCCTACAGAGCTGCACTGAGTGAGAGCCGCGCTTTAGCGAAAAAATATCAGGATGAATTGAGTCTCTTGGAGCAGAATCCCGACATGAAGATTGAGGATTATGAAAAGATTCAGCAGAAATATCAGGAAGACGTTGCTGAGTTTCGTAAAAGAGCGGATGAGATGAATCTGGATCTTTCTGACGAATACGGAAATGTATTGAACTCAACTGTTGAAAGATATCAGTATGTGTGCATCAGTCATTACAAGAACACCGGTATAACAGAAATGTCGGCCGATAATTTGGATTCATATCTGAAAGACTTGTCTGAGGGAAGAATAAAGGGTTTTACAATCCCATATTCATCTTCAAATTATAGATTGATCCAAAGGAATTTGTCAAGAGAATACTCCGACAAGACGGTTCTTTACTTGGATTAACAAGAAAGTATTATGCAGTTGTTGTAATTTAGAAACAACTGCATACAAACCAACTGCAAAACTTGATTAGCTATGTCTGCATTTTTTACCTTTCATACAGATAAGGACCTGCGCTGCAGTTAGAGAGTGAATTTTCTTCAGTTAGAGAAAACTCTTTTTCCAGTTAGAGCGTAAAAATGTCCATGCAGGGGCATAGAAACTCTTTAGTAGGGGCGTACGTGCCCTATGGTTGAAAAGTAAAGATCTTTCAGCCAGAGCGCAGAAGGGGGGTCTGTCCCCAATTGTACTATTTTTGACTTCTGCGGAGTTGCATCGTATAAGAAGGTGAAATAACTTTGCAGTATGAATCTTAGGAGAGTCCTTTTGGCAGCGTTGATGCTGTTTACGATTAGTGTGAGTGCGCAGGATTGGAGCAGTCCGGAGACTGAGTCAATGCTGCGTACTTATGTCAAGCAGATTTTCCAGGTGGAGGGCAGGGTGTTCGGCGTGGATGAGTATGAGCCCAATCCGTATCCTCTGCAGGGCGCCAATATCCTGGTAAAATGTCTGGGCGACACAACTGAGACCGATGGCGGGGCGGCCGATAAGGACGGCAGTTTCTGGACCTATATGTCACGCCGTGACCGTCTTAAGGACACCCGCCTGAGCATAAGGATATCCTATCTGGGAATGCAGACGCTGGATACCATCATAGATCCGCCCATGAAACGCGAGAGCGGAATCCACACCTACACCGTCCGTCTGGACTCCGTGGTGCTGCGCAGCAACCCGCTTACCACCGAGGAGGTTGAAATTGTGGCCGAGCTGCAGCGAATGTACCAGCGTGGCGATACCATAATATTCAATGCCGATGCATACGAGATGCCAACCGGCAGCGTGCTGCTGGACCTGGTGCGCCGCCTGCCCGGACTCAAGTACCAGGACGGCAAGATGACCTATCTGGGGCGTGATATCAATGAGATACGCCTTAACGGTGACCAGTTCTTTAAGCGCGACATGAGCATAGCGCTCAACAATATGCCAACCGACAAACTGAAGAGTCTTAAGGTCTATGAGGTGCCCGATGATACGCTTGACCGTATGAGTGACAACCATCTGGTCATGGACATGCAGACCAAGGAGCCCATGGATCGCACCATTTTTGCCAGCGTGGAGGTGGCCACGACCGAGAACTTTGACAAGTACAGGGTATCGGTTGACGGTTCCATGTGGAAGCAGGGCGGATCGGAGTTGTATGCGTCTTACAGCAGGAACACCATTCCCTATGAGTATGCAAACCAGCTCAAGACAGAGAATTCAAACGGAAACCTTTATTATGACAAGGAGTTCGGTAAGGTATCGGTCAACGCGCAGGTGAGTTACGGTGACAGTTACAATGAGAACAAGTCACAGAACTACAACAAGATGTTCATGCCCGAGTTTACCCAGAACTCTTACAGCGAGAACACCAGTTCCAACGGCGGGCACAACTGGGGCGGATCGGCCGGACTGAACGGACGCATTGATGACAATACCTGGTATAACCTGAATCTGGACCTCTCCAGGAACTGGAGCGACAACAGCAGCAACTCAGTGGATTCAATATCCAATGAGGGCGAAGGGCTTATCAGCTCAACGGTGCAGTCCAACAAGGGTGATAACGTGAGTTCTACATACAGCGTTTATGCCGGAATGGGCAAGTCGTTCGGTGAGGATGGCAAGTATAACCTCAATCTGAGTCTTAGAGCGGGGCGGTCCGACAACGACGGCAGCAGCATTAATACCTCCGAAAGCCGTTTTGCTCAGCTGGGAGACAGTGTCAGGAAGGTGCATCACCGCATTTATACGCCATCAACATCAGACAATTACAGTCTGAACATGAGTCTTAACCGGCAGATGGGTGATGCAGGTTATCTGGGAGTGGGCTACAACCTTTCTTACGATAAAGGCAAGAGCATTCAGCAATATGAGGATATGGGTAGTGACGGATCTCTGAAAGAGGTTGACTCTCTCTACTATGACAGGCGCAACAGCAATCTTAGTAACTCTTTTGACCTGGATTATTTTTACTCGGACTCCGTCTACAGGATAAACATGTCACTGAATGCATCGCCCGTAGTAATGACGATTGATAACCTGAACAAGGTTCCCGGCAAGGACGATGAGCATATCCGCTATAAGGGCATCCGATATTCGGCCAATGCCAATTTCAGAGTTAAGATATTCAAGAAGAGTCAGATAGGCATAGGCTACAACGGATCGAACGGATTGCCGGGCGTTCAGCAGCTCTCAATGGTGACCGATTACAGCGACCCCATGAACATACATGAGGGTAACAGCAACCTTAAGAACTCATTCTCACACAATGTTAATCTGGAGTTCCAGCTGCAGTCGTGGATGCGCACCAGGGTAAGCTACGGGACCACATTCAATGAGATAACCACTCTGACACGCCTTGACCGCAAGACAGGTGCCCGTATCACATCGCCCGAGAATATAAACGGCAGTTGGAATGTAAGCGAGTATCTGTTCCTTACCTATCCGTTCCAGGACCTGTCGGTCAACTTTACCGCCAACCATTCACTGCGTCATAATGTGGCATTCGTACAGTCATTCACTGATGCCGCAGCCAACAAGAGTGCTACTGACTATCATCAGGTGAGCCTTAATATGGAGGGCGCATACTCTGACCAGTTCTGGATGATCCAGGGAAATATGGGTTACACTATGGACCACAGCAAGAGCGATTATCTGGACAAGGCCAGCGGTGGAAAGAGGCTCAGTGCCGGTCTGCAACTGTCATACCAGTCACCGATAGGTCTGGGGGCCTCGACCCAATGCAGTTATAACCGCCCGTTCGGGTATGAGATGAAAGAGGCCAACCGTCCGGAGTGCCTGTGGAGCGTATCGGCCATGTGGAGCTTCCTTAAGAGCCGTCAGGCCACGCTGAGCGTTACATGGCGTGACATACTCAAACAGTACAACGGGTTCTCGGCATCGGTATCAGGTACCAGCTGGAACGAGAGCCGCACCTTTGGCGACACCTCCATGTTTGTGATAACCTTCAGTTACCGATTCAACGATTTCAGATAGAGTCCTTGTGCGGGTTGTGCTTTCTCAGGACATTGGGACTAACCCCTGCTGCTTTCTTTATGAATTTGCTGAACGATGCCTGGTCCGGGAAGTTCAGCTCGTTGGCAATCTCCTGAAGGCTCATGTCCGATGACAGGATCATACTTCTTGCCGTGGTGAATAACTGGTCTGTTATGATGGCGCTTAGGGTCTTGCCGAATGTATGGGTGGTTATCTGATTCAGGTATTGGGGTGTAAGGCACATCTGCTCTGAATAGAACCTGACCTGATGTTCCTTGCGGTAGTTGTTGACTACAAGGCTGTATAGTTTGCGGGCCAGATGCTGCTGGCGTGTCAGTGGTTTGTTATTGTCATTTTTTTCATTGACCCGTTCCTGCAGGATGTTGTCAAGTTCCATATGATGCCATGTGACGGCCAGTTTCATGAATTCCATGCGGTTGGGGCACTCCTTCCGGTTTATCTGTTCCACAATACGGTCTGTGCATCGGTTGATAGTATCGGCCTCCTGGTCTGTCAGCTTGATGACCGGATTGAAATATGTCTTCATCCAATGTTCGGATTTGACAATATAACTGAGATGAACAGACAGATTATACTCATTGGAGTTAAGCAGCAGCAGCCGCACCTTGAAATCGGGATTGTGTTTCTGAAGCCTGCAGGTGTGGGTGGGAGTCAGAATGAATATGCAGCCCGGATCAAGGTCGTAACTTACATTGTTGATCTCCATGACACTATGCCCATCCAGAATATAACCTATGACAAAGGCGTCTATGGAAAACAGGTACTGTGACGTATCGATTCCAAACAGGTTTGTACTTACTACCGCTGCCTGTTCGTTAAAAATGGCCACCTGGTCATAATGAGGCAGTCTGACGATGTTGTTTATGCTGTACCTTTTCATGCCTTTAATAGTTCGATTTCAGATTTGACAACAAAGATATGATAAAAAATGTCTGTTTGTTTCAATATTGACAACTCTGCTTCAATCTTTATAAAACAGGCTATCAATAATTGACCGACATTTGTCTCGCAATCCTGGGCTGTCGTGATGACATTCCGGACTGTAAAAAGGCAATGTTGGAATGAAAAGGTGTCCGTAAGTGTGTCCCTGAGTTCTTTCCTTTTCAATACTCACGGATGCATGGACCCCGGATAAATGGCAGTCTTGTAAGGTTGGCTGCCATTTATTTTTTATTTTTGGGGCATGAATTACCGCAGATTGGTTTTTTGGCTGGCAATGGAGGAGTGGGCTGTGGAGCATGCTCCCGACACCTTCTTTCTGTGGAACGTGCGGCCTACGGTCATATTCGGCCGCAATCAGGACATGGAGGCCGAAGTCAACGTACCGTATTGCCAGGAGCACGGTATCGAGATGTACCGGCGCAAGAGCGGCGGCGGTTGCGTCTATGCCGATGAGGGCAACCTGATGATATCATACATAACCAGCCAGTCCGATGTAAACAAGGCGTTTGACGAATACCTGTCCCGTCTGGCCGATGCACTGCGCTCCATGGGACTGGATGCTGTGCGCACCGAGCATAACGACGTGCTGGTGGGAGGCCGTAAGGTATCGGGCAACGCCTGTTACGCCACAAAGACCGGCTGCATAGTACACGGAACGCTCCTGTATGATGTCGATTTCAAGGAGATGGAGCGTGCCATAACCCCCTCTAAAGAGAAACTTGACAGCAAGGGAATCAAGTCCGTCCGTCAGCGCGTAACTAATCTGAAAGATTGTGGATTACTTTTTGACTTTGAAGTTTTGAAGTCCAAACTTATTGATTATTTTTGTAAAGATATGCAGTTTTTAAGCAACCCGGACATGGATGAGGTGCTTAAGATAGAACAGACATATCTAGACGAAAATTTCATTAAGTATGGCCGAAGAAATTAAGAAAACCTGTCTTCACGACAGTCACGTGGCTCTGGGCGCCCAGATGAGCCCGTTTGGAGGATTTGACATGCCCATCCAGTATGCAGGCATAACCCAGGAGCATCTGGCAGTCCGTAACAAAGTGGGCATATTCGACGTATCCCACATGGGCGAGATATTTATAAGCGGACCCGATGCCGAGCGTTACATCAACCACATCTTTACAAACAACATAAGCGGCTTCAATCCGGGCAAGATCCTATACGGAATGATGCTCTATCCAAACGGCGGTACGGTCGATGACCTGCTGGTGTACCGCGAGTTCGAGCCCGACCATTTCCTGCTGGTAGTGAACGCCGCCAATATAGATAAGGACTATGCCTGGATGCTGGAGCAGCAGAAAGGCTACGACGTAAAGATAGACAACCAGTCCGATATCTGGGGCCAGATAGCCATCCAGGGACCCGAGGCCGAAAAGACTGTCATAGACCTGTTTGGTCTTGACTGCGCCAAATCCCTTGGCTTCTACGAGTACTGTAACGCAGAGTACAACGGCCATCGCCTGATAGTTAGCCGCACCGGCTACACCGGTGAGGACGGCTTTGAACTCTACGCCACCACGGCTGACACAGTAGAGATCTGGGACCGCCTGATCAAAGCCGGAATCCAGCCCTGCGGTCTGGGCTGCCGCGACACCCTTCGCTTTGAAGCCGGCCTCCCCCTCTACGGAGACGAGCTAAGCCCCGAAATCAGCCCCATAGAAGCCGGCCTGGGTATCTTCTGCAAACTGGACAAAGCCGAATTCATAGGTCGCGAAGCCCTTGTAGCCCAAAAAGAACTTGGCGTTGAAAAGAAGCTAGTAGGAATAGAAATCTTCGACCGAGCCATCCCCCGCCACGGCTATCCCGTAGAGCTGCAGGACGGAACTGTCATAGGAGAGGTAACCACCGGCTACCACAGCATAACCCTAGACAAAAGCATCTGCTTCGCCCTGGTAAAGCCCCAATACGCCGCCTTGGATACTCCTCTGTGGATACGAATCCGCAAAAAGGTCTTCCCCGGCAAAGTAATAAAGAAGCGTTTCTACCAAACCAATTATAAAAAATAGAAATCTTCCTGTCCAGATTCCCCTCCAAAATCCGCAGTTGAGAGAGGAAGGAATTAGGGTAAGGAAAACCATGGCCGCCCGTGGGCTTGTGAACGGGAGGGGCCCGCGGCCAAAGGCCGTGGGAGGGATAGCGCCAAAGGCGCGTAGTTTTACTACCCTAATCCTTCCGAGACCAACGAACAGTAAAAAAACGAACAAATCAAAAATATAAAACTATGAGCAAGATTGTAGAAGGCTTAAAGTACAGTGAAACCCACGAATGGGTAAAAGTAGAAGGTAATGTAGCAATTATCGGAGTAACAGATTTCGCCCAGAAAGAGATGGGTGAGATAACCTATGTTGACTGCCCCGATGTAGATGATGAGGTTGAGAAAGGCTCAGAGTTCGGAGCCCTGGAAAGCGTAAAAGCCGCCAGTGACCTCTTCAGCCCCGTAAGCGGAACCGTAACCGAGGTAAACGAGGAAGTAGTAGACGACCCCAAACTGGTAAACGACGACGCCTTTGAGAACTGGATCATCAAGGTACAGATGAGCGATGCATCAGAACTGGATGACCTGATGGACGCTGCCGCATACAAAGCATTTATCAAGGAGTAATGGCCGGATTCCAGTATTTTCCTCACACCGATGAGGACATAAGAGCCATGCTGGAGAGGATAGGCGTAAACAGCCTTGACGATCTCTATGCCGATGTCCCGCAGGACTGCCTCTACAAAGGAGAGTATGACCTGCCCGACGCCATGACCGAGCAGCAGGTAAGAGACTTCTTTGAAAGCCTGGCCGCCAAGAATCCCAAACTGAAGGTGTTTGCCGGCGCCGGAGCCTATGACCACTACACGCCCGCCGTGATTCCCTACATCACTCAGCGCAGCGAGTTCATAACAGCCTACACCCCGTACCAGTGCGAGATATCGCAGGGCACGCTAAGGTACATATTCGAGTACCAGAGCATGATCTGCACCCTGACCGGAATGGACGTAAGCAACGCCTCCATGTATGACGGCCCCACAGCCGCCGCCGAAGCCATGCGCATGATGGTGGCCCAGGCCAAGAAAAAGAACACCGTGCTGGTGTCCAACACCCTGCTGCCCCACGTAAGGGGAGTGATAGCCACCTACGCCAAGTACGCAGGAATAACCGTAAAGGAGATAGCACAGGAGAACGGCCAGACCAGCAAGGCATCACTTGAGGCACTCATTGCCCAGGGTGATGTGGCCGGAGCAATAGTACCTTCAGTAAACCGCTTTGGAATCATTGAGAATCTGGAGGGTATGGCCGATGCCCTGCACGCCGACAAGGCAATGCTTACGGTATACTGCGACCCATCGGCCCTGGCAGTGGTAAAGACACCCGCCGAGTGGGGTGCCGATGTAGCCGTAGGCGATGGCCAGCCGCTGGGGATTCCGTTGTGCTACGGAGGTCCGTACGTGGGCTTCATGGCCTGCACCAAAGACCACATGCGCAAACTGCCCGGCCGTATAGTAGGCCAGACCACCGATAAGGAGGGCCGCCGCGCATTCGTGCTCACCCTGCAGGCCCGCGAGCAGCACATTCGCCGCGAAAAAGCCACCAGTAACATCTGCTCCAACGAGAGCCTGATGGCACTCTGGGTAACGGTATATCTTTCACTCATGGGACCTGAGGGCATGAAACAGGTAAACGACCTGTGCTACCAGCGCTCCCACTACCTGTACACCAAACTCATTGAGACCGGTAAGTTTGAGCCCGTGTTCAAGGATGCCGTATTCCTTAAGGAGTTTGTACTCAAATCAAAGGCCCCCGCAGCAGATGTTCAGAAAAAACTGGCCGATGCCGGATTCCTGGCAGCCCTTGAGACCGAGGATGGCTACGTGAGTTTCTGCGTTACCGAAAAACGCAGTTATGAAGAAATGGATCAACTTGTAAATGCGCTCTGACTATGAAGTACTACGATAAACTGATATTCGAGTTAAGCAAGCGGGGCCGTACAGGTTACTCATTACCCCAGACCTGCAGCAAGTGCAAGGGCACAGAGGCAATACCCGCCGGACTGCTCCGTAGCAAAGCTCCTGAACTCCCTCAGGTAAGTGAGGTGGATGTGGTACGCCATTATACCAATCTTAGCCAGATGAACTTTGGCGTTGATACCGGATTCTATCCGCTGGGCAGTTGCACCATGAAGTACAACCCCAAGATCAACGAGGAGATTGCAGCAATGCCCGCATTCGCAGGCATACATCCGTTACAGAAGGATGTTCCCGGAGTGGACGCTGTATATAAAGGAATAGACAGTGCGCTTGCCGCCATAACCGGCATGAAGCACTTTACATTCAAGCCCTGTGCCGGAGCACACGGTGAACTTACGGGACTGATGATAATCCGCGAGTACCATATGTCACGCGGAGACCTTAAGCGTACCCGTATCATAGTGCCCGACAGCGCACACGGAACCAACCCCGCCAGTGCAGCGGTATGCGGACTGGATGTGGTAGTCGTTAAGTCAAACGCCAACGGTCTTGTGGATGTAGAGGATCTGAAGCCTCTGCTGGACGATACCATAGCCGGCATAATGATGACCAACCCCAACACCCTGGGACTCTTTGAGAAGGATATCCGCCAGATTGCCGATCTGGTACATGCCGCAGGCGGTCTGCTCTACTATGACGGAGCCAATATGAACCCGCTCATCGGCACAGTACGTCCGGGCGATATGGGATTTGACGTGATGCATCTTAACCTGCACAAGTCATTCTCAACTCCTCACGGAGGCGGCGGCCCCGGAAGCGGCCCTGTTGGCGTATGTGACAAGCTGGTTCCGTTCTTAGGCGTGAACGTATCGGGCTTTAACGGCAACTTTGGCGTTATACTGAGAGCCTATGCATATATCCTGATGCTGGGCCGCCAGAACGTAAAGTTGTGCGGCAAACTGGCCACCCTGGGTGCCAACTACATAAAGGAGAGCCTCAAGGACTGCTACAAACTGCCCATACCCACCGTCTGCAAGCATGAGTTTGTATTTGACGGCCTTATCAACGACGGTGCATGCGAGGGCAAGGAGGGTGCTGCAACTCTGGATGTTGCCAAGCGTCTGCTTGACTTCGGGTTCCACGCACCTACCATCTACTTCCCGCTGCTGTTCCATCAGGCCATAATGATTGAGCCAACCGAGACCGAGTCAAAGGAGACTCTGGATGACTTTATAGAGGTGATGCGCAAGATTGCCGCCGAGGCTGCACAGGATCCCGATATCCTGCACGGAGCCCCGCACAATACGCCCATCTCAAGGCCCGATGAGACCACCGCAGCCCGTAATCCTATCCTTAAATATTGGGACGCATGCGCTTGCTGATTATAGGTGGAGGCCCGGGCGGATACGAGACCGCCGTTGAGGCTGCAAAACGGGGATTGGAGGTAACCCTTATATCAGAAGGACCGCTGGGCGGAACCTGTCTGAATGAGGGCTGCATTCCCACCAAGACATTCTGCCACTATGCCGAACTGATAGAGCAGAACCTCAAGGCCGGTCTGGAATGCAAACCGTCATTTGCGGCTGTCGCCGAGCGTAAGCAGGCTGTAGTGGAGCAGTTGCGCTCCGGCATTGACATCCTGCTCAAGAACGTTCAGGTGGTGCGCGGCAGGGCAGAGTTCAAGGACTCAAAGACCGTGCTGTGCAACGGTCAGGAATATACGGCCGATAAGATCATCATCGCAACCGGATCCGTATCGGCCTCACTGCCTATTCCCGGTGCAGAGAATTGCCTGACATCAAAGGAAATACTGGACCTCAAGGAGGTTCCGGCAAGCCTTTGCGTGATTGGAGGAGGTGTGATAGGACTGGAATTCGCTTCCATATTCCGCAGTTTCGGCAGCGAGGTAACTGTGCTGGAGTATTGCCCCAACATACTTCCGCGCTTTGATGTTGACCTGGCCAAACGTCTCAAACAGTCACTCTCCAAGCGCGGCATCAACATTGAGGTACAGGCGCAGGTAACCGGGATTGACGGCAATACCGTAACCTATATAAAGAAGGATAAGGAGTTTACAGTCAAGGCCGATAAGATTCTCATGGCGGTGGGGCGTCGTCCTAATGTTGAGGGTTTGAACCTTGAGGCTGCAGGTGTTGACTATACCCGCAGGGGTATCACCGTAAATGACCGCTTTGAGACATCGGTCCCCGGAATCTATGCAGTGGGTGATGTTACAGGAGGAATAATGCTTGCCCATGCCGCCACTTACCAGGGACTCCGTGCCCTGAACTGTATCTGCGGGCAGGAAGACAGCATACGCTTTGACCTTATACCGGCTGCGGTATTCACCATGCCGGAGGTTGCTACGGTGGGCCGGACCGAGGAGCAGTGCAAGGAACAGAACCTGGAGGTGCGCTGCTTAAAGTCATTCTACCGTGCCAACGGAAAGGCGGTATCAATGGATGAGACTGACGGATACTGCAAGTTGCTGGCCGATACGGACGGCATGATACTTGGAGCCCATATAATGGGAGCCCATTCATCAGACCTTATACATGAGATAGCTGCGGTAATGAATATGGGCGGCACCCTGGATCGGATGCAGTCTTTTATACACGCTCATCCCACACTCAGTGAGGTAATACAGTCAGCATTGCATAACTGACTTGACAATTTGCGATTTCCATGTGTTAATCAATGTTAACACATGGAAATTTTTATATATTTTCAATTGTTAACACACGTACATTATCTTATTTTTGTTAAATAGTTATCGAGTGATATTTTTAGAAGGACGCTAACAGTTAACCTAATTAAACCTATCATTATGAGAAAAATCTACTTATTTGTCTCAGGAGCCTTGCTGGGATTGTTACCGGCATCGTCTCAAACGTTTGAACGTCATCCCGGGTTAGATGCAGAGGTCATCTTCCATCAGGATTTTGAAGTTGAAGAGGGCTTGAATGAACAGCAGGCCTATGACAGGTGGAGCAAAACACCTATTGACACTATCCGTGAACTTGAGTATTATGCCAAGATCGGAACCAGTAGTGTCAGTTCCAGGACCGATATTTATGCCGGTTCTCCCGATTGGGAGATTTTTGCCGTCCGCAGGGACTCTACCAGTTCTGCCCATACACCGGTAAATCCCGGTGACGGTATTGTAATGTTCAATGGTGTTGAGACCACATCCAGTGAGTCCGAAATCGCTAATAATGTTTATGCAAATGACAAATGGTTCATCTTTGGTGATCAGGGCAATGATGCGGAGCGCACTTCGGCTTTCGAGCAGTATGGAGAGGATGGCGGAAAGTACTATTTCAAATACAGTTCGGGTGACATTTATGCTGCCCGTGCTGCAGGAAAGATTTCGTCATCACATTACAGCAATGATACCCGCAGTGTCAAGAAGTATCGTCGTGACCTGTATGTGAGAGGTCTGAATATTGAGGATGAGACATCTTATCGTCTCACATTCTATCTCAAGACCAAGAAACTCAACAGTTGGAATCCATTGTTCTACGCAGATGTAATGCGTGGCTATCATCACCAGCGTTCTGCTTTCTCCATGGGTTACAAGAGCGGTAAGGAGTATTCACTTTCACTGACAGCCGACGATTTTGACGGCCAGGACGGTAAATGGCAGAAATTCACACTCATGACCTATTATATAAATGATCATGAATCGGACGCTTATGTTATGTATTCGGGTGATTACAGTTGGTCCGATGACTGGCGCTGGCGTCCCAGTGATGCAGAACTCCAGGCTTTGGGCAAAACTCTGAAGGAGGGTGACTCTCTGAACTATGTAAAACAGCCGGACAAGTTCTTTATCCGTCTGTCATTTGCAACTGACAGTATTGAATACTCATTGGACAACCTGTCTCTTACCAAGTCATGGATAGGCGGTTGCGAGTACGATAAGGATAAGATGAGGGTAGACTTCGGTTATCAGACCAACCTGTCAGATCTTGTAAAGGCCGAAAAGGAAGCCACAAATATTCCTATCGTTGAGGTTCCTGATCTGGACGGTAAGTATTTTGAGGTATGGTGCCTTAAGAAGGGTGGAAATCCTGATGATCCCGATGATTGGGAGGATATGCCTATCCGTTCTGCCGAGTATCATGATGACGGTTACATGTATATGTTCACCGATTATGTACCTGTAGGCAATGAGATGCTGCCCTTGGAATTTGAGGACTATGATCAGGTGCTGGTTACATTCCACAATCCTACAGACAAGCCGGAGATGACTCTTAAATATACTGGCAGTTATTATCCGAAACCCCTTGATTCCGCATGGGTTGCACAGGGTAAGATAGTTCCTGACTTCTATAACGAGATAGCAACTCCTAACCCCAATGTATTCGGTGGTGTTGTTTCAAAGGATGCTCTGCCTCCTGTCATGATGAAGGCTCCTTATGAGGACGGTTCATTCGGACTTGATGCCGATACCAGGGAACTGAGATTCAAGTTCTCAAGAGAGGTACAGGTGGATGATGCTCTCGAAGGCTCTCTCAAAGCTATTGCTTACGTAGGTACTGAGGTTTGGAAACCGACTTGGGATTCTGAGAACTCACAACTGGTAATTACACGTCCCGAAGGAAAGACTACTCCTCTTAAGGGTGATTACAAGATAGAATTGGTACAGATTCTTGACAAGAGCGGCGGTCAGGGCGACGATGTGGTGCTCAACTACCATTTCGGTGATTTCACCACGACTCCTTCCGAGGCTGTAGAATATACCCATTCTGATTGGAGAAGCACTCTGACTGATCCTTCCAACAATAAGGGATGCCTGCCTCTCGGTACATGGACACATTGCTATTATGTCAGCGGTAGCACTTCAGAAGAGCAGTTTGCAAAGGGAGACGGAGAACAGGCTTCAGGTAAGGTACGTCTGTATATAATGGACTACACAGATCTTGACAACTGCGGTTATTATCTGGCAAGCCGCAACAGCAAGGGTAATGGTAAGACCAAGTATAGCGGCAATATCTTTACAATAATCAACTTTACCCAGGCTGGCGCATACAGCATCAAGTTCAAGGCTACCGGATGGGATAAGACGACCGAGTCAAGTGGCGTAGAGACACATTTCTATCTCTATCCTAAACCCAGCGGTGATGCAGATAATTTTACTTTCGATTCATTTACCAATAGTACAGTAGCTGCTACCAAGACAGATTTGGGTACGATAGATGCCGCAACATATCTGTCCAGTTCCAAAGTTAAGGATGTAAGTACCGGAAAATGGCCGGATGATGTCCAGACGTTAGAGTACACATTCAATATCGCTACTCCCGGTGATTATGTATTTGAGTGGTGTATATTTAACGGTGGTTCAAGCGGATTGCTGATAGGTAACTATACAATCGGAACTCTGGGCTCATCAGACCTGTCAACTCCGTATGTAAAGAAACTTAACAACGCTATTGCAGCAGCACAGGACAAACTTAACTCTGTAGTGGAGGATAAGTATAAGGGTTCATGCTATGAGGCTCTCGGCAATGCCATTACCCAGAATCAGTCATATAAGGGTAACTTCCCCAGCAAGTATGATTCCATTGTGGCCTACATCGGAAACTGTGTAAATGACCAGAAACTGCGCATGGATACGGTAGACCTGTTCTACACAACTCATGAGAATGCCGTAGCCAAGTTGGCTCAATTCAAGGATGATATGGCCAAGTATCTTAACCTGAGTGTAAGCCAGGCTCTTAGTGCACACATTACTGCAAATGCAGATTTTGTATGCCAGACTAAGACCACTGCCGAAATTACCGCTCAGATCAATGCTTACAAAGACGAGATCAAGGCCGTTGATGACCGTATGGCATTGAATGAGAAACTTATTGCCAAGATCAATGAGGTAAATGCTTTGGCTAACGCAGCAAACCGCCGTCAGGATTATCCCGAATACGCAATAATGGTAAGCGGCCTTGAAACTGCTCAGGCGTTTGATGATGTAACTTCTTCCGATAAGGCAATTTTGGATGCTATTGATGCTCTTGCCGATGCTCAGAGAGGCTATTTATTCAAGATTGATTACTATGTGGCTAAGACAAGACAGATGAAGGAACTGTTTGCACTTGCCGATAAACTTGGATATGATTTTGCCGCATTTGAAGGCGGAAAGGATGGTGTTGCAACATTGGTTAATACACTTCAGGATGATGATGCACAGTTGACCAAAGCACTTCGTGAGGCTTCGATCCTGCAGATCCTTAAGAAGTACAAAGAGAACAAGCCTGCTGATATGGCTAAATTGGACAGCCTGGATGTAAGCGCTCTTATGAATAACTACTTCCTTTACAATGAAGCAGATTCCATAAATGATATGGAAAAGAGCAGCAGCGGCGTATGGAGAATCAAGAAAGATATCGCTAATACAACCGCTATTCCGGGTTGGACAATTACTCCTACTTCCGGCAGCTGGTATCCTATCAAGACAAAGGTAGGTGAAGGCGATCCTCTCAATTGGAGTGTTGACGGTCATGTATTCTATGGCAGCCTCAGATGTGACACTCAATCAAAGGCAACTCTGGTTAATGTGGTCGAGGGACTTCCCGAAGGTTACTACATAGTAGGTGTAAACGGTTACAACAATACTTCTGACCTGTTCTATGACTTTAAGACAGATTCTGTTCATTACAATGACAGGCTTAAAGAACTGAATGGCGGAAATAAGTGGACTTATTATGCTGAGGTTGCCATGGATTCAGTACTTGTTGTAGGCGATCTGGTTTATACTCTTGACCAGCAGTCAAGTTCAAGCGGTGTATTTGACCTCAAGAATGCAGTCCTCCGCCTGCATGGCAGATATGACCTGTGTGATTATGATGCAGCCATAACCGCTCAGGAGGCTAAATTGGCACAGGTTATTACTGTAGTAGATGCTCCTGCTCAGGAAATCGAAGGCGTACAGTACTTCAACCTGGGCGGTGTACAGATCAATAATCCTAAGTCAGGTGAGATCATCATCCGCAGGACAGTACGTAACGGAAAGGTTGTAGTTGACAAGGTGCTGATCAAGTAACCCGAAACACAACCGACAAAAAAGGGTGACTCGAAAGAGCCACCCTTTTTTATTATCGGATATAAATCAGAAGCCTCCGAAACCGCCTCCGAAGCCGCCGCCTCCGAAGCCGCCGCCACCGAAGCCGCCGAAGTCACCGCCGAAGTCACCGCCCATCATCATCATTCCGCCGCCAAAGTTCATCTCACTTACCTCGCAGCCCTTGGGAAGGGTAAAGAATGCGGGATCAACATCCTCGGCAATGAAGTTCTGTGCAGTCTGGCTTGTGGTTGACCAGTCGTTCTCAGTTACGGTTGACAGAGGAATTCCCTCGTAAACGCATACTGTAATGTTCTGAGTGAAACCCATCTGGTTGCTGGGGCTCATTGAGTACTTCTTGCAAGTTACACCTGCAACTACCTCCTCACCCAGTTCCTTGATCTTATTACGACGTATGGTCTTCTTGTCCAGATTCATCCAGTCTATCTCACCTAACTGGCCTATCTGGGCACCGCCCATACCGAAACCGCCGCCGAAACCGCCCATGCCGCCACGACCGTTACGTGCGCCGCCGAATATAGGCATTGCTGTAGCGGTGTTCTCTTTCTCGTTGATGGTGTATGTTGTGTCGCCTACTGCTATTGTACGGGTGATGTTCTCACCGTACACAGTAATTCTTGCAGTCTTCTTTCCGTAATCATCAAAGTAGATCTGCTCCCTCATGTCGCTTGAGTTGAAGCTGTTTATTCTGGCCAGGAAAGCGCTGTCATTGAAAGCAGCTACACCGTTGCCGCCACCCATTGCAGCCATCTGTGAGAAATCAGGCATGTCGCCCATATCGGATGTAACTGTGATAACTCCGGATTTAACTCCGAACAGAACCTCCTTTACCTCTTTTTTCTTTGCGCCTGCCGAGAGGCATACTGCCATCATCAGGGCAGCCATCATAATCTTTTTCATTGTCCTTATTTTAAAATTGTAAATAATTCAGGTTGTCGTAAAGAATATACAACACTCCCCGAAAAGTTAAAACAGGAACAGAGACGTCAGAAAAGTTTAGTAATAAGGTCCGGACGGCCGATACGGCGCAACTCGGATATCAGACGGTGGCGCTGGGCCGGATCGTACCAGAAGAAGAACTGGCGCTGGGCCTGTTTGTCACGGTCGGTGCGGGCAGTATAAACCGGTTGCATGGTGTATGGATTTATTCCGGTATAGAAGATTTCCGTGCTCAGAGTCATGGGGGTGGGCGTGAAATCCTGAATCTGCTCCAACTTGAAATTGAGTCGCTTGGTTATTATGGCGAGTTCGGCCATATCCTCCTCGCTGCAGCCGGGATGACTGCTTATAAAGTAGGGGATGAGTTGCTGGCGCAGGCCGCACTCCTTGTTTATTTTGTCAAAAGTTTTCTTGAACTGCTCAAACTGCATGAATGACGGCTTGCGCATAAGTGCCAGAACGGAGTCCGATGTGTGCTCGGGCGCCACCTTGAGGCGGCCGCTCACATGGCGGCCTATAAGCTCGCGGGCATAATCCATATGTGACTTGTCAGCCTTGGGGTCGGGGTCACGGTACTGCATGATGTCATAGCGGATACCGCTTCCTATGCAGGTCTTCTTTATCCCGGGAACCTTATCTGCATCCTTATAAAGTTGAGTCAGGGCGGTAAGGTCAGTGCCCAGGTTGGGGCATACCTTGGGAGTAAGGCATGTGGGGCGCTTGCAGTGCAGACATTTGTTCTTGTCACGTCCGCCGGTACCGTACATATTGGCCGAGGGACCTCCCAGGTCCGATACATACCCCTTGAAATCCTCCATTTGGGTAATCTGACGCAACTCCCTGAGTATGCTCTCACGGCTGCGGCTTACAATCTGCTTGCCCTGATGGGCCGATATCGTGCAGAACGAGCAACCGCCGTAACAGCCCCTGTGGATAGTCACCGAGTGGCGTATCATCTCATATGCGGGAATGCGCTTGCCGTTGTAACGCGGATGCGGCAGGCGGGTATAGGGAAGGTCGTAGACGGCGTCCAGTTCAGGAGTCGTGAGCGGAGGATAGGGCGGGTTTACCACAACATACTGCTTGCCCGTGGGCTGTATGATGCGGTGAGCCTCAATCATGTTTGACTCCTCCTCAATGATTCGGAAGTTAACCGCCTGGCTGCGCTTATCGGCCAGACACTGCTCGTGCGATGCCAGCACCTTGTCATTATCGGTTATGCCTCCGGGCACAACCTTGGCAAGGAACGCAACTTGTTTCATGGTCAGGATATCCTGCGGGCGGCCTTGGGCAAGGGCATCGGCCAGGTCTACGGTTACCTTCTCGCCCATGCCGTAGGTGAGGTAATCGGCCCCGCTAAGTTCCAGGATGTTTGGCAAGAGTTTGTCCTGCCAATAGTCATAGTGGGTGAATCGGCGCAGTGAAGCCTCGATTCCGCCTATAACCACAGGCACATCGGGAAATAGTTTCTTGAGCGCCTTGGTGTAGACTATGGTGGGGTATTCGGGACGTCCGGTGTGGCGGCCGTCGGGGGTGTAGGCATCCTCGGAACGCAGACGCTTGCCGGCTGTGTAACGGTTCACCATTGAATCCATTGCACCGGCCGATACTCCAAAGAAAAGCCTGGGTGCACCCAGTTTTCTGAAATCACGCAGGTCATCCTGCCAGTTGGGCTGGGGGACTATGGCTACCTTGTATCCGTGAGCCTCAAGGACACGCCCTATAACGGCTGTACCGAATGAGGGGTGATCCACATATGCATCACCTGTAAAGAGGATTACGTCCAGTTGTTCCCAGCCCAGACGTTCACACTCTTTCTTGGTTGTAGGCAGCCACTGCGGCATTTTATTCGGTTGTTTCAGGCTCTGGGTTGGCAGCATTCCACTGCTCGTAGAGGGCCATCAGGTTTTTAAGTCCCAGAGCCTTCATGTCGCGGTGGTAGATAACGTCAATGCACAGGTCCAGCAACTGCTTGTCGGACCCCTGGGGTGTGGTAAGCAGCGAGCGGATATTGAGTCTGAGTTTGTCAAGTGCCTGCTCGGTCACGATACCGTTGCTGTCAATGAGCCACTGGAAAAGTGAGAAACGGCGGATAGTTGCAAGATTCTCATCGGACACGTTGATGCTGCGTGTGCCGGATTCGTTAGCCTGAATGTTATACATAGTCATATAGTATTATTTGTCAGTAAGATAGGTTAGTGCTGATTTCATAATGCGGTCACGCTCCTTGGCCGATTCAACACTCTCAAACGGGAATCCCAGGGTGAGAGTGGCACAGGTGCGGTCCCTGTAACCCACGCCTGCCGGCAAACGGCTTTCGGTGTAGGTGAAGAGGGTGGATGCCAAGCCTACCGGACTTATCACATCCGGTTTGGTTACTCCGTAACCGTTGCTGTCGGCCACACGTTTTATTTCTGTTTTGCTGCGCATTCCCTTTATCTGTCTGTCGGTGTGCGAAGGAAGTGGTCCACGCCAGCGGTAGTGGAGCGCTTCGGATGTAAAAGCCTCATCCTTCAGGTCCGATATCATATCGGCCCCCACATATGATCCGCTGCAGATCAATTTGCCGCCCTTAAGCAGGTAACCGCGTATCTGTTTCTGTAATTCCGGCGGGAAAGTGGAGTAGTCCTTATGGCAGATCGTATCCTGGGCGGAGCGTTTCTGAAGGCCCAGAATCAGATCTACAACCCTGTAGTCATTGAGTCTGACCATCCCGTCCAGCACAGACTCGCGGCTGCATGATATGAATGACCATCCGGCAGATACTATCGACTGGCCGTGAATGTACGGATAATCAAATGTGTTGCCGGCCAGAAGGGCTCCGTTGAAAATGTCGTCGCCGATGCCGAGTGACACCTCCTCCTCAGAGTCTATGGAGTCAATCCGGAAAATCTGCTGTGCTCCGCTGTATATTGGTGACAGCATATATTGCACGCCGGGGTCGGATAGTATGTCAAATCCGCGGGTGCTGTCGGTATCGATGGTCTCGGGACCGCTCAGACGCTGGAATCCGTTCACTACAAGCACGGTACCCTTGCTCTGTGATGCAATGCATGCGGCAAGTGTCTCGGAAGGCATGCTCTCGCCGCCTTCATTTACGGCTGTTACCTTGAAACGGTAGATACGGTCAGGTTCCGGCGTGAACTGACAACTGTTTTCACGTATGAATGTACCTCCGTCAAAACCGTTGTCATCAACTGCTGTATACAGGATATAGCCGCCCGGTTTTGCGGTGGGCTCCAGCGTATCCAGAACCGCCTGCCATGACAGTTGAAGGATGCTTCCGTTGGCCCTGATGCCGAAATGGTCTACAGGCAGGGGCTGCACCACATACTGGCGGTCATGCATGAAACTCACATATCTGAGTATGGATTTGTATATGGAGCGGGATGCCGTAAACCTGAAATTAGGGTTCAGAGCCAGGCATACGTCACGGAAATTCTGGTGTGAGAGGAGCTCCAGAAGCATGGAGAGTATCTGAGGCTCGCGGCTTTCACAGTAACTTTTGTCCCATATGCCGCGATAGATCCATTCGCGTCCTATGGCCGGTTCCAGATCGCGCCGCAATCCGGTAAGCACCATGTCGGTAAGGTCACGGCTTATGTCACGTGTGTGTCCGTTACCCAGAAGCCCGTCATTGAAATCGGTGGTACAGATACCTAAAGAGCCGTAAAGTGTATCGCCGTATGTATAGCCGGCATCGGTATGCAGGGCGAAATAGAGTTCCAGGGGGACTGAGAGTCCGGGATTGGCTTTGTTGAATACCGATCCTCCCGAGAGCCAGTTGGCCATATACGGACGTGCCCAGATATCCTCACGGTACTCATCCGTGCCCTGATATTTGTCGAATATGCTGTCTGGAGCACCGGCAAATCTGGTGTAGTAGCGTGAGCCCATATTGTACAGGGGTGCGGTAAGTTCAAGACCATGACTTTCAAATGTCATTGTTCCGCCTCCGAACCTTACGGCATCGGCACTTACGGTTCCGTACATCCCGCTGCTGTTGTCAAGGCTTACCATTCCCCGCGGACTCTGACCTTTCTTAAAGTTGAAAGTGCCCAGATAGACCCATGTGCCGCCGCCCATCTGTTGGTTGACCCTGAAAGTGGTGGAACCTCCGGTATGGAATACTATATATCGGGCGTCATCTACGCTTGACGAGTCTGACTGGTAGGTTACATAGACTCCGTAGTCACCATCCCTGGGTATGTCCGGAATCCAGAAAGCGGTGGACATGGGTATGCCGGGACCGTTGCCGGTCATTGCCTTGCGGGTGGTGATCCGGAGAGAGTCGGGGAGTATGCGAATAGAGTCGGCATCAAAGCCGCCGGCCACATATTCTGACCATGTTCCGTCCTCCCTGTATCCGTCTGTGCCGCATTTTACAATCACCCCGTCGGTCTGCCAGTCACGCTCGCGTGCGGAATAGACCACTGCGCCTGCATTCTCAAGCATGGGGATGATGTAGGGGTAGGCGAATGACTGAGTGAGCAGATCCTCACGCGTGCAGTAGAGCGGCGGGCGCTGCCACTCCCACAGGCTGTCCTCATTGTCATAATAGAGCCCGTGACTGGGAGTGACTGCCATGTGGATATTGGTAAGGCCTTTCTTTGGGGTATATAACCGGCTTTCATTGCTTACCCATGGCTTTCCGTCATACCAGGTCTCATTCCAGAGGCTTTTCTGGCTGATGGTTTTGCGGGCCCAGTTGGGAATGAGCCGTTCTATGGTCTTTCCTCCGGTATGTATCTGTATGCTGTAGCGGCGAATGTCCTGGGGCAGGTCACGTCTAAGACCGGCATAGATGGAGTCTATAAGTTCCTGGCGGAACAACTGATAACTGAAGTTCTGGTTCAGGTATATGTCCAGACGTCTGCCGTTCCGGCTTATATCCGTACGTTCCACCTTTAAGGTCTTGAGGTCAAATTCCCCCTGATACTGTTCAAAGTGCTCCTTTACTTTGGCGCGTATAGTAGCATTGCCCGTCTGGGCATTGAGGCTCTGGACGGACAATGTAACGGCCAGCGCCGTAAACAGTATTATGCGCCGGAACATATCAGCCAAGAAACGATTGTTCCTTACTTTTTGAGTTTGGTCAATTTGTCAAGGACTTCGGATATCTCTTTCTGGAAATCCTTGATAAGAGCACGATAGTACTCCTTTGCTTTACCAGGCTCGGTGTGGCTGATACGGGTTATGAATTCGTTGTCGATGCGGAGCAAGTCTACAATCAACTTCTCGGCGGCAGCCTTGTAGGTGCCGGGAACAAGCTCCTTATATATAAGACACTCGGTGAAGATGTCACCAATAACGTAACTGATGTCTCTCTTAAGATCTCTACGACTTGCCATAGCAATAAGTTTTAATGTTTATGCCAAAGATAAGCATTAATTCGGAATAATGAAACTTATGGCCTGGGGTATAACTTCTATGTGGAAATCTTTGCCTGCAAGCATCTCTCCGTCAAGACAGAGCTCTATTTCCTTATCTGAGTGAACATCAACCGTCTTTGACTGACGGTATATGAAATGTTTGGCTGCCTTGGGAGTATCCAGATGCTTTCCTGCCGTATAGATGGGCAGTATACCCAGGAATCCGGCCAGGGTGGTGGTCTTGCAGTAACCCACCTCAATCAGACCGTCATCGTTCTTGGCGCGGGGTGAGCAGAAGAACTCGCCGCCCACGTGGTTGTTGTTGCCGAGTGTGCACAGCAGCATGCGCTTGCCGTCATTGAGCAGTTCACCGTCGGCCTTAACCTGAATACTGTTGAATCTGCCGCAGAAAATGGCCTTTACAATACCCCAGCGGTAGGGATTCTTGTTACCCCTGCGGCTAAGTTTGTTTGCGGTCGATGCCACAACCGAGTCAAAACCAAAGTTGCAGACGTTTATTGAATAGTGGTCCTGACCAACCTTGAGGATGTCTATCTTGTGTGCGGTGCCTTTTACAAGGTCGGCTACGCTGAGAAAATCCTTTCCCTGATAGTATTTTATGAAGTCATTGCCGCTTCCGTAGGCCAGAACTGCCAGATGCTTGTTCTTTGCTCCAACCATACCGGTTGCAACCTCGTTTATGGTTCCGTCGCCGCCGCAGGCTACAAAACAGGTCTCCTGATCAGGGTTTGCCTTGCAGTAGTCGCGTACATGGTTAATGGCGGTTTTCTGTGCGGTTGTAAGATAAATTTCAAAATCATTGGGTTCCGGAAGTTTCTCTATGTCGGTACGGATTTTTTGGGCGTTACCTGCTTTCCCGGGTTCGTTGTTAACAATGAAACAATAATGCATGGTCCTGATAAACTCAGTTAATTACAAAAAACGTGCAAATATAACACAAGCCGAGAGAAAAAAAAAGGAAAACTTTTTTTATTCCGAGGCGCAGTTTTATTCAACCGAAGGTTAGATATAACATTTTTTTACATATCTTCGTAGCAACTACTAACAAATACAGTATGAAAAAGACAATTTTTTTCTTAGTTGCTGCGCTCTTTATGAGCCAAACTATGACAGCAAAGAAGTTATTGACAGAAGGTTACGACAAATACAATAACAGTTTCAAACTAGACCTGGTTTCCGTAGGATACCTGTCTCCCCAGATTGTGTGGGAGCATTACACCAACACCCGTTTCTCTTACGGCGTGTCCATGCAGACCCACTTTATAAACCACAGTACGTTTGTCAGGGATCTTAATGACGGTGATCCTATTCCAACCACCGTAAAACTGGACGGAAAGACTTATGATCTGGACTGGTCCAGCCATCCAGCCAATTGGTATGCCGATGTCAATATGGAGGACGGAAAGCATGAGGTCAAGTGGGACCGTAAGTATGTGGGCGTTATGGTATGCCCCGAGGGACGCCTGTACATGGGACGCAAACCAGCAAGAGGTTTTTATGTCGTACTAAGGGCTGATATGGGTCTTTTCCGGGAGCAGTTCATCGTATCAAGGTCCAGACTGTCATATGCCGAGGAGGATGCTATTATTCAGGCTCGTAAGGATGAGGCTACAGCCAATGGAGAGGACCCCAATAAGGTGTCAAAAACCATCGAGGACAGATGGCAGAAGGCCGGATTGGAACAAGGCGAGACTTTCCTTGCGGCCGGAGTAGGCGGTGGCCTGGGCTTCCAGGGCTGGTTCAAGAAAAACGCACATTGGGGCTTTGACCTGAATGCTTTCGTAAAGAATGACTGGAAGTTCTCAAAGGATGACAATCAGTGGGAGTGGTTCTGGGGTGCAGGTCTGCCTTTGGACTTTAACGCGTCCATCATATACCGCTTTTAATAAACAACCAAATATTTGCAAGGGTGCGCAATTTTGACGAAATTTGCGCACCCTTACTATTTAGAAGAGGTATTTAAAACAACATACTATACACATGAGTACAAAAAGCGCATTACAGATTGCACGCGCCGCTTACCAGCCTAAACTTCCCCAGGCTCTTCGCGGTGCTTTGAAGGCTGTCGAGGGTGCTCCCACACAGTCAGTAGCTGATCAGGAAGAGGTTAAGAAGCTCTTCCCCAACACTTACGGCATGCCGTACCTCAAGTTCGAGCCGGCCGAAGGTGCTGTTGCCAAGAAATCACTGAACGCAGGTGTTATCCTGTCTGGTGGTCAGGCTCCCGGCGGACACAACGTCATTGCCGGTCTGTTTGACGGTCTCAAGAAGCTCAACCCTGCCAACAAGCTGTACGGTTTCATCCTGGGTCCCGGCGGTCTGGTTGACCACAACTATATGGAACTCACAGCCGATATCATCGACGAGTACCGTAACACAGGCGGTTTCGATATCATCGGCTCAGGCCGTACCAAACTTGAGAAGAAGGAGCAGTTCGACAAGGGTCTGGAGATCCTCAAGGCTCTCGATATCAAGGCTCTGGTTATCATCGGCGGTGATGATTCAAACACCAACGCTTGCGTTCTGGCTGAGTACTACAAGGCTATCGGCGCAGGTGTACAGGTTATCGGTTGCCCCAAGACCATTGACGGTGACCTTAAGAACTCAGAGATTGAGACCTCATTCGGTTTTGATACCGCTACCAAGGTTTACTCAGAGATTATCGGTAACATCGAGCGTGACTGCAACTCAGCACGTAAGTACTGGCACTTCATCAAGCTGATGGGCCGTTCAGCCAGTCATGTTACTCTGGAGTGCGCTCTGCAGACCCAGCCTAACGTAACCCTTATCGGTGAGGAGGTTGAGGCTAAGAACCAGACTCTGGATGATATCGTAACATATATCGCTCAGGTTGTTGCCGACCGTGCTTCACGCGGTCTCAACTTCGGTACCGTTCTGGTTCCCGAGGGCCTGATCGAGTTCATCCCCGCTATCAAGAAGCTTATCGCTGAGCTCAATGACGTTCTCGCTGCCAACCAGGCTGAGTTCGACATGATCCAGGCTGATAAGAAGATCCAGTACATCGTAAGCAAGCTCTCTAAGGAGAACGCTGCTATCTTCCAGAGCCTGCCCGAGAGCGTAAGCCGTCAGCTTGCTCTTGAGCGTGACCCGCACGGAAACGTTCAGGTATCTCTGATCGAGACCGAGCAGTTGCTGGCCGATATGGTTGGCGTTAAGCTGGCTGAGTGGAAGAAGGAGGGCAAGTACCTTGGCAAGTATGCTACACAGCATCACTTCTGCGGTTACGAGGGCCGTTGCGCAGCTCCGTCAAACTTTGACGCTGACTACTGCTACAGCCTTGGTTACAACGCATCAATGCTGATCGCTGCCGGCAAGACCGGTTACATGTCATCAATCAAGAACACTGTTGCTCCTGCTGACCAGTGGGTTGCCGGCGGTATTCCTATCACCATGATGATGAACATGGAGAAGCGTAACGGTGAGATGAAGCCCGTTATCCGCAAGGCTCTGGTTGAGCTGAACGGTGCTCCCTTCAAGGAGTTCGTTAAGCACCGCGCTGAGTGGGCTCGTGAGACAAGCTTCGTATATCCCGGTCCTATCCAGTACTTCGGTCCCACCGAGGTTTGCGACCAGCCTACCAAGACTCTGAAGCTGGAGCATCAGAAATAAACAATAGCTATGCCTGCCGTCAAAGGCAAACATACTAAAAAGAAGAAAGGGGGTTCCGTCCGTAAAAAGAAAGGACGGAAGCCCCTTTATATGTTGCCCGACTGGCTGCATTGGCTTGTTACTATATCGCTGATATGTATTGTATCGGCAGTTGCCTACTACCTGTTCCTGCGTCCGTATTTCTATAGGTTGCGTCCGTGTATGGGCGCCAGGGAGTACGGCGTTTGTCTGCCTACCGGATTCCTGCATTACGGAATTGATGTATCGCACCATCAGGGTAAGATAGACTGGGATAGGGTGGCTTCATCATCTCAGGCTAACGGATATCCCATAAAGTTCGTTATCATGAAGGCCACTGAGAGCGATACGTTTACCGATCCGGATTATCGGGATAATATAGCCGATGCCCGTAAGGCCGGATTCGTATGCGGAGTGTACCATTTCTATGATCCCGGTACATCGCCCGACAAGCAGGCCCAGCATTTTATAAATACGGTAAACCTGATGAAGGGCGATTTTGTCCCGGTGGTTGATGTGGAGCGCTCGGGACGTGCATCGGACCTGCGTAGGGACCTGCTGGTTTACCTTAAGACGCTTGAAAGACACTACGGGGTAAAACCTATAATATACGCATCGGCCAAATTCCGCCGCCGCCACCTTAATACGGCCGAGTTTGATGCGTACCCCTTCTGGGTGGCACATTATTACGTTGTCCGTCCCGTTACTGACAAGCAGTGGCGCATATGGCAGTTTACGGACCATGCAAGCGTGGATGGCATTAAGGAATACACCGATTTCAATGTCTTCCGAGGCACCGACGCCGATTTCAACTCACTTCGCATTCATTAATAGGGATTTTCCCCTTGACAATTAGGGAATTTCCGTAATCCGGGTGTTATTACCGTATTATTTTTGCATTGGAAAGAAACCAAAAAATATACGGTTATGAAAAAGTCAGTATTGTTTATGGCATTGATGGCAGTCACAATGACAGCCGCTGCCCAGAGAAACGACTTGTACTCATCCGGCAGAAACAGCGGAAAGTCTTCAAGTTCGTCAGCAACACAGACATCAACAGTTACCCGCACACCGTCATACGTTGAGCCGGCCGCTCCGGTTACTCCTGTTGAGCCTGTAGCAGCTCCCGTTGTAAAGACAACGCCTCAGATAATAGTAGACCGTGATCCCGACGAGTATAACCGCCGTTATACTTACGGAACCAGTCAGATACAGTATGAGGACGGATCGGTTATGGACGATGTCCCCACCGTATATATACATGACACCATATATGTAAGCACCCGCGAGCCGAGCAGTGTTCGTGATGATGACGATATATATATGGAAGGTTACAATGACGCTATCGATGATTATAACCTGACACGTCGTCTGTACAGGTTCCGTCGTGTAACACGTCCTTACTATTCACTGTATGATGACCTGTTCTGGGATATCCTTTACTGGGATTACTACTGGGATACCGATTACTGGTACTATACACACACTTACTATTATGATCCCTGGTTCTACGATCCCTGGTATTATGATTCATGGTACTATGGTACAAGATACTACTATGATCCCTGGTATCGTCCTGCCTACCGTTACACCTATTATTACGGTCCCACTTACGTGGTACACAGCAGGGTTGAGACCTTTACCCCCAATCGCAGGATCAATAACGGCGGATGGGACAGGAACCTGAGTCGCAGCACATCAAACCGCAGCGTATCCGCTTCAAGCGCCAGCCGTACGGTTTCTACAGCATCGGGTGTAGCATCAAGGTCTGTCACAAGTTCTTCATCTAACAGTCGCAGCGTATCAAGCAGCTCATCGAGTCGTAGCGTGGCAGGCAGCAGCACTTCATCAAGCCGCAGCGTGGCCGGTAGCAGCAGTTCATCTACTCGCAGCGTATCAGGAAGCAGCTCTTCATCGAGCCGCAGCGTATCGCAGCAGAAAAACACCTCTTCGGCCGTAAGGAGCGTGGCACCCGCCACATCAAGCCGGTCAAGCGCTTCACGCTCAGTGAACAACGAATCAACCCGCTCAACTCAGTCAGGATCTACTTATAGCCGTCCGAGTAGCACAAATACAAACGCCTCACGCAGCAACAGCAGCCAGAGCGTATCACGCAGCGTAAGCGGTAGCAGCAGTTCGTCAAGCCGTAGCGTAAGCAGTGGCAGTTCCAGCTCTACCCGCAGTACCTCTACTGCCAATACAAGGAGCAGTTCTACTACCCGCTCGAGTTCTGCTAGCAGTTCATCGCGTAGCGTAAGCAGTTCAAGTTCATCACGCAGCGTTGGCAGTTCTTCAAGTTCCGGTTCGAGTTACAGCGGTTCATTCAGTTCCGGTGGCGGCTCTATCAGTTCCGGTGGCGGCAGCAGTTCCCACGGCGCATCAGGCAGTTCTTCCAGAAGATGACAGTCCGAGCCCGTATAAGCCGGACACAAAGAGGCCATTATACCCTAATAGTAAAATTATAAAAATATAAAGATATGAAAACCAATAAGTTAGCAATATCAGTTCTTTCAATGGCAATGTCTCTGACAGTCAGTGCCCAGACATCATTCGATGCAGCCAAACTGTATGAGGAGGAGCTTAACGGAACAGCCCGCTACGTAGCAATGGGTGGCGCCATGGGAGCGCTCGGAAGCGATGCATCGGTCATCGGCCATAACCCTGCAGGTATAGGTACATACCGCAAGAGCGATATAAATCTCTCTGTGTCGGGATTCGGAACATCTGTCAATACAGATCCTCTGGCAACCAAGACACATCAGCTTTCACAAAACGGAAGGACATATTATTCCCACAACAGCAAGTCGGATATCAATATGGCTTTGGACGGTTTCAGCGCAATCTTCTCTGGCAGTGAGTCTGGAAACAACTACGTGAATTTCGGAGTAGTATACCGTAAACTCCAGAATATGGACCGTAACCTGGATTATGTGGATGAATTCCCTGATGCCGATGGTTTTATGGTATGGCGTGAGTATAAGGACAATCAGAGAAACAAGATAGGCTCGTGGGATTTCAACCTGTCATGCAACCTGTCAGACCTGGTTTATTTCGGATGGACCATAGGTGTTCTTACAACCGATATGTGGTCAGAGGGCTATTTCTACGATTATTATGGAAAGGGTCAACATCCTGATCATCCCGATGGATTGGATTACACCACTGCAGACAAGATGAACCAGTCCGAAGGTTCCGGTTGGAATATGGCATTGGGAACCATAATCCGTCCTATCCCTGCAATCCGCCTGGGTGCAGCCATCAAGAGCCCTACCTATTTCAAGCAGACGCTTGAGTATGCCGATTACCTGTATTCCGTAATGGGAACCCCCAAGAACGGAGACAAGTTCAGCAACTCCGTAGATTACAAGTTTACATCACCCTGGTCACTTGACCTGAGTGCCGGCGTTACATTCGGCGGAAAGAATGTGAACTGTGCACTTGGTGCAGAGTATGAGAAGCACTTCACACAGCGTACATCGCTCTCCATAGGCAATACCAGACTGGATAATCAGGGTGCGATAGACTATAAGGATTATTCGGTAATGAAATTCGGTGCGGAGTTGAATATCAGCAACATCTCCCTGAGAGCAGGTTACAACTACAGAGAGTCAATGTTCAACCCTGAATATACAAGATTCAACCTTGCAACCGATGAGAGGCTTTATCCGTATCTATGGGATTCCGATTTCAACGGTTGGGGATATGATGATAACGGTGACCTCGTAGTAGGACGTACAGATTTCCAGATAGACCGTTTGGGTACTACCCAATACTTTACAGGCGGTATAGGATACTGCTCTGCACCTGACAGTGATGGTACCCAGTTCTACATTGACCTGGCTTATGTACACGGATTGAGAAACAGCATCGTCAACATAAACGAGTACATTGAGGATGTTGATGTGAATTACAATTATAAATCAGACAAGGTCCTGCTTACATTCGGCTGGAACTTCTGAGATATTTGGTTTGACTTTGAGATAATTTAGGATTGATTCCGGCGGGTCTTGGTGACCGGCCGGAATTTTTTTCAGAACTTGCCCAGTATGCGGTCCATCACCCAGTTGGTGGGAGTTGCGCTGATACCGTCACAGGTGCAAGTGCCCTTGCCGTTAAGATGATCCACAACAGCCTGTACCAGCGGGAACTGTACATGCTCGGGATTGGGAATGTCAAACTCATGACGGCCGGTGCTGTCATGAAGGGCTATGGGCTGGAAGGTGAAAATGGAGAAGCATATCATGCCCTTGTCACCTATGAGTTCAATCCGGTCCTCCTTGGCGGACTCATCGGCCACAAAACACCAGGAGCCGGAGCCTACAAGACCGTTCTCAAACTTGAAGCAGGCGCTGACGGTGTCTTCGGCCTGATAAAGACCGGCGCGGTTGCTGCACAGTCCGTATGCGTCAATGATGCAGCCGCACAGTTCCTGTACCATATCAATCTGATGCGGGGCAAGGTCATAGAAGTAGCCGCCGCCGGAGATATCGGGGATTACGCGCCACGGAAGGTCGGTGCTGTTGTAATCCAACTCCTTGGGAGGCTGGGCAAAACGTATCTGTACGTTTATCAGTTTGCCTATCTGGGGAATAAGTTCCTTAACCTTGAGGAAGTAGGGCAGATAACGGCGGTAGTAAGCCACAAAACAGGGAACGCCGGTCTCGCGGGATACGCGGTTTATCCTCATGCACTCGTCATAACTCTGGGCCATGGGCTTTTCTATGTAGACGGGCTTGCCGGCCTTCATGGACATGACGGCATATGTGGCGTGTGATGAGGGCGGGGTGGCTATGTATATGGCATCGACATCGGGATCGTCAATAACATCCATGGCATCGGTATACCACTTGCGGATATTGTGCCTTTCGGCATATGAACGGGCCTTGGTTTTGTCACGGCTCATTACTGCCTCAATGGCAGAGCCTTCTGCTTTGGCGAATGCAGGACCGCTCTTATGCTCGGTAACCTGTCCGCATCCTATAAAACCCCATTTTATCATATTTGGCAGAAACTATTGAATCAATCGAAAAAAGTCCAACTCAGACCGAACTTGAGCATGCCCGGATTGGCGGGATAACCGGGGACTATGAAAGAATCCCGGTTGGTCATGAGTCCGTCATTGAAATGGTAGTACATCACGTAGAAACGCACTCCACGCAGAGAGCAGTTGACATAACCCGACAGCAGCGGATATCCTCCCACATTCTGTATGTAACCGTCATTCTGGAGATGAAATGCTCCGACTGCAGGACAGTAACCGGGTGCGGCATACCTGGTAAAGTAGAGAGCATTTGCACCTATCTCCATGTTGAGTCTCTTGTAATAGACAAACTTGAAATAGAGGTCCGAGAATACATTGAGGTCCGGCAGCGGAATGATCTTTCTGTTGCCCGATAACTGATAGGTTATATGGTTGTCCCAATGCAGGGGTCCGAGTTTGAAGTTTTGCTGGAGTGTAGCGCTCAATATCTGTATGGAACCGTCGTGTTGGGCGGCTGTTATGGAATATGAAGGCTGAGTCACACCGTCCAGGTTGACGTATGCTCCGCCGTCATTCTTGAGATAGACATAACCGGCCACGTTCTCCACGTCCAGTTGCAGACGGGTCCGAGTCATTTCCAGATCTATATAACCTCCAAAGTGTGTGCGGAATTCTTTCCTGAAATCGCAGTCCCACCATGCGTAGGTAGAGTGCATGCTGGCATAGAAGAAAGGAGAACTCTTGGCAGACATATCTGCAAAAGCACCGATTCTGGCTTCACGCCCCCAGATGGGGTACTTGAGTTCCATCTCTCCTTCCAGGCTGAAATCACCCAGGTTGGCTCCCACCAGGCAGGTTTCAATTCCGGCCCTGAAAGTCAAATTGTCACCCTGTGCCTTTTCCAACAGGCCTCCCACAGATAAATCTCCCTCGTTGTAACGGCGCAGATATTCACCTTGGCCTGCAATCGTATCGGGCTGGGCGAATGAACGGAACTCATATCGGGCATAAGCCGAAAGGCCGGCGATAGCCCATTTTGTAGAGCCCTCAAGCAGTGACATGGACAGAGTGTTGGCGACATAGAAGTTTTTCATCACGTCCAGCGAGTCATCGTTGAGGAATCTCCTGGAATAGAAACCGTCAGGTATCTGATAATAGATGTATTTGCGCTGCAACTGTCCTATCTCCATTGTGTGTGCGGCCTTTCCCAGATCCACTACGCGGGTGAAAGTGTAGACGGTATCGCCTATGCTGTCCGTGCGGTGGGTTGTCCTCGTTATGGAGAGTTCCTGGTTGAGCAGACCCTGGGTGCGGCGTATATTGTTCCAGTTGTAATACAAACGGAACGGTATGTCCTCGGGAGAGTACTGCTTGCGTCCCTCGGCCATGGCTTCAGGGTTCATAATGTAACGTGTATCCTGAATGCCTCCGTTCTCGGCCACCTTTATGTTATCCCTGTTGGCTGAAATATAGAGTTGGTATATGTCACCGCGATAGTATGTGTAAAGTCTGGCATCGAACATGGATGCGGCCTGGTTGGGATAGCGTCCGCGCCCCAGCTGGTAATCAAGGTCAAAGCCGATACCCGATTTGCGGCTGAAATTGGCTGCAAAATAACCTTTGAGATGCTCCTCGCCGGTACGCTTGTTGCCGCCCTTGTAATAGTCTATGCTTACGTGCGGTGTCTTGGCATCGGTAAAACGGAAATCAGGTGCGTCCTTTATCCAGAAATCATACGGCGCATCAAAGGTGAAATCTTTGGGTTCCTCACGCTCAAACCAGAGACGTGAAAGGCGCGGTGAGCCCATGTTGCCCAGATGGCTGTATGTTCCGAACATTCCTTCTGTAAGATGTACGTTATGGAATGAATGGTGGAGCGTATCGGGCTCAATGATGTCCGGTAAACCGGTTTGGGTATTTATTATGAACTGGTAATAATCCTGTGAAACAGTACGCTCAATAACCGTTGAGTCCTTGTCCGGGTCCATGTTCATGAATCCGTCCATGGTCTCGCCGTTGAAACCGTCCTGGTTCTGTGACAGAGTGCTCTGTGCGCGTGAACTCAAGGGCAGAAACAACAATGCTGCTGCAACGGAGGCAAGTGTTTTGCTTAACTGTCTGCTTATGGTCATCTTAAGGGATGAGTCTTAATATGTATTCGGCAATCTTTATAAGAAGCGATGCGCCGCAGGCAATGTAGAAGGGGAGTGAGCCGATGGCACCGCCTAACTGAAGTATGAATAGTACGGTGGTTACAGCCGCTCCGGCCAGAAACAGGGTGTTGAGCGCATAGCGGGCCTTCTCCGTGCGGTCGGATCTGCCGTCGCGATGCTTGCGTATTCCGCCTTTACGGATCTTGCCGGTAAGGTCATATGCCGCGCGGCTGTCCATATCGGACAGAATGGTATAGGCTTCCACTATCCGTGGGTAGAGGGGTGATCCCTGAGGATTCAGGGCAATAAGGTTTTCGTATGCTGCTTTTATCTCGGCATCCGATGCAGACTCGTCAACCCCCAATACCGTATATAATTCCTTGTTCTGGGACATCAGGTTCAGATATTGCCGGATACTGCATCAGTGGCCTTCTGGAAGAGCAGGTCCTTAAGGTCTATTGTCTTGATGCGGAACTTGCCTGTGCTCTTGAGGAATTTGGTACCCTTGCGGTTATAGGCTTCCTTATCGGTAATCCAATCCTCAGCAGGGAATATCCTGCCGCCGCCTTCACGACCCTCTTCGTAACGATACTTGATATCGGCCATCTTCATAGTGAATTCTCCGTTTTTTACAGAGACGGAGAAATTGTATGATATCTTGGACTCATCGGCCACAAGGGCAGTGTTCTTGAATACTATAGTCTGATCCACATGGAAAATGAAACGGCGTGCCGATGCATCCTCGTTCAGGATACGTCCGGCCTGTGCGAACGGCATTGCAAAACGGCCTTTGGCCCAGGTCATCAGAATGTTGTAGCATTGGTCTTCTGTCATTCCGTCGGGAATTTTTACAACCTGCTGAAAATATACATTGCCGTTCTCGTCCTCGGGAACAGCGCCTTTTCCGTATTTGGGATCCTGTGCACTCAAATCTTTTGCAACGGCAAACACTGTAAGGAGCAGGCCGGCTATTGTAAGTAATAATTTCTTCATATATAAGTACCTTATTTTATTTACAGCACAAATGTAGTCAAAAATGCCGATAATGGAATCCGGCTTTTCCGTATTATTGGAAGTAGGCCGCTTAATTAACACGTAAGTATCGCTTAGGGGCATTACAGGGCCGATTTTTGCTGTTTTTACCCATTGTATAGAAATTTTTGACATTTTTTTTAAAAAAAGATGGGCTAATTTTTGCGACTAATGGAATTAGTATTATTTTTGCGTCAGTATGGATTAACCAATTAATCATTTCAATAACAAACAACTATGGAGAAAATTTTGAAACAGGCTGCTGAGCTTTACGCAGCATTTGCAAAGGACGCATGCGCACAGGTTGAAAAAGGTAACAAGGCTGCCGGCACTCGTGCCCGCAAGGCTTCTCTCGAGCTCGAGAAGTTGATGAAGGAGTTTAGAAAGGCTTCTCTTGCTGCTGCAAAGTAAAAAGTAGACTTAAAATAAAAATAGGGCGCAAAAACTTGCGCCCTATTTTTATTCTAAGTCCACTGTCCTTTTTTTAGTTTACTCCGTAAACGGCCGGCCTCCGGCCGGGTTATTCTAAGTACTGCATGATTCTGCCGGAGATCTGGAGGAGGGAGATCTCGCAGACTTTGGTGTCGTACTGGACTTGGAGGAGGCTTTCCTCGGCGTCCAGGAGGGATTTCTGAGCCTCGCGCATCTCAATTCCGGAGAGGTTACCCAGCAGGTAACGCTCCTGTGCTATATCCATAGTCTCCTGTGCGGTCTTAAGGTTCTGCTCCTGCAGTTCCAGCAGCATCAGGTTGTTCTGGTAAGCCTGCCAGAAATCGTCCAGGTTGGCACGCAGCTGAAGTTCCAGTTGGTCGATGGTGATATCGGCCGTAAGTTCGTCCAGACGGGCGTTACGCTCCTGTACTCGCTGCTTTCCGCTAATAAGGTTTATGCCGATGGTGGCGCCGAATGACGGGCCCCAGTTGGTGCGGTCGGTGTAAGTGCTGTTTCCGTAGATATTGTGTGTAAGACCGTATGCGGCGTTGAGCCTCAGGTACGGGTAGTTGCGTGACTGGACTGCGCGGCGGTCCAACTGAGCCACCGTGCGGTTGCTCTCGGCACGCAGAAGTGATGAGTTGGTCTTCATCATATCCTCATAGAGAGACTCGTAGTCAAGTCCCGTGAGCAGGTTGATTGCGGTATCGGCTGCCACATGGACGGAACGCAGGTCCTGGTTGGACATAAGACGGTTGATGCGGATGTTGGCCGATCCCAACGCCTCGTGCTGCTTAAGGCTCTTGGCGCTGTCAGAGTTGAAATAGACCTGAGCCTGCTGCATATCCAGACGGGAGTTGCCGCCCATATCATAACGCTCGCTGGTAATACGCAGACGCTCCTTGCTCAGTGCGGTGGCGTACTCCAGGTTCTTTAGGTGCAGGGTCTGCTTGACCAGATTGTAGTACTCGGTGGTGAGGCTTGCAATATAATCCTCAATGGCCACGCGGGTCTGGATAGTGCCTTGGTTGTGCAGTTCCTCCATGCGGTCACGAGTAGCCTGGATGCTGAATCCGTCAAAAACTGTCCACTCGGCACGCAACTGGGCGTTCAGGGTGTGGTCCAGCACACTGCGGGTGGAAACGGTCGAACCATCGGAAGCCAAAGTGGCGTCACTGCTTGAAAGGTTACCCGAGTAACTGCCCGTAGCGCTCAGGGTGGGGCCGCCTCCCGCATAAAGCCAGGAGTCGTTGTTGGCAGCCTTCTCCTCGGAGATATTGACCAGTCTAATCTGATAACTCTCGCGGATACCCGTCTCCAGGCAGTCCTTGAGCGTCATTATCTGGGCCGATGAACCCAAACTGACAGTCAGGGCCAGTAAGGCCGATGTTATTCTGTATGCTTTCATTCCTTTTTCTTGCGTGTCTTACGGTCAGTTGATATGTAACTGTAGATAGAGGGTACAATATACATGGTAAAGAAGGTCGATATAAGCATACCGCCAACTACCGCAGTACCCATTGCAATACGTCCGGCGCTGCCCTCACCGTGTGCGAACATAAGCGGCAGCAGACCCAGCATTGTTGATGTGCTGGTCATAAGGATAGGCCTTAAGCGCTGGATTGATGCATCGCGAATGGCTATGAACTTGTCAATTCCGGCCTCCTGCTTCTGGTTTGCGAACTCCACAATCAGGATACCGTTCTTGGCCACAAGTCCTATAAGCATGATAATACCAATCTCACTGAAAATGTTCATGGTTTGACCGCCGCCACGCAGGAATACCAGAGCACCGAACACAGCCAGAGGCACGGTAATCATCACGATGAGAGGATCCTTGAAACTCTCAAACTGGGCAGCCAGGATCAGGTAGATAAGCAGCAGTGCCAGTCCGAACGCAAAGAGCAGGCTGTTGGAACTCTCGCGGAAATCCTTGGACTCACCGGTAAGGGCGGTGCGGAAAGTGTCGTCAAGAGTCTCCTTGGCAATCTTGTCCATCTCGTCAAGTGCCTGTCCCAGAGTATAGCCTTTACCCAAACCGGCCGATACGGTGGCCGATACAAAGCGGTTGTAACGGTACAGACGCGGGGGAGCGATATCCTCCTTAAGGTCCACCAGATTCTCCATCTGGATCATGTCGCCGCTTCCGCTGCGCATGTAGATTGATTTGAGCGCCTGGGTAGTGTTACGCTGCTGGCGGTTAATCTCACCTATAATGTCATATTGTTTTCCGTTCATGTAGAGATAACCCATTCGCTGTCCGCTCAGTCCCCACTGCAGGGTCTGCGCAATATCGCGGGTGCTCACTCCCAGCAGGTTGGCTTTCTCGCGGTTGATTGATATGCGGACCTCGGGCTTGGAGAACTTGAGGTCGGCATCGGCCATCTGGAAAGCGGGGTTGTCATTGACTTTGGCCAGGAACTTGGGCAACACATCCTGCAGTTTCTCGATGTTGGTGGCCTGCAGAACGTAACGGACAGGCATACCGCCTCGGCCGCCTGCAAATGACGACTGCTGCTGTACGAACGCGCGGGCATCGGTCTCACGCCTAACGGCGGCGCTCAGTTTCTCAAACACCTCCATCTGCGAGTAGCTGCGCTCGTTTATGTCCTTGAGGGTTATCTGTATGTTACCGCCTCCACTTGATACTCGGGCTGTCACGAATTTGGCATCGGGCATAAGTGAATCGACCACGTCGTTTATGCGCTCGGTGTAGTCACGCATGTACTCGTAGGTTACGCCTTCGGGACCCTGAGTGCGGACGGTTACCTGTGAGCGGTCCTCCATAGGCGCCATCTCGGACGGGGTCTTGGTCCACATCCAGACTGCTGCGCCCAGTGCCAGCACCATTGTGGCAAGGGTTATCCAGCGGTTGCGCAGTATAAACTCAAGACTCTTGCTGTAGTAGCGGTTCAGACCCTCAAAGAAGGGCTCGGACCATGCGTAGAGGGCGTTTTTCTTTTCCCTGCGCACCAGAATCTTGGTGGAGAGCATGGGGGTGAAGGTAAGGGCGGCAAAGGTGGATATCACCACTGCGCCGGCAATCACGAACGCGAACTCGCGGAACAGACGGCCCGTCTGGCCCTGCATGAACACTATCGGCACAAACACGCAGAGCAGTGTGATTGAGGTCGATATGATGGCGAACAGGATCTCGCGCGAGCCGTCAATGCCGGCCTGCAGCGGAGTCATGCCCTTTTCTATTCGGTTGTAGATGTTCTCGGTCATTACGATGGCGTCATCGACCACAAGTCCTACCGACAGCACCACCGCAAGCATTGAGAGCACGTTGATACTGAATCCCAGCATGTACATGACAAAGAATGAGCCGATGATTGATACCGGGATAACCAATACGGGGATAAGGGTTACGCGCCAGTCACGCAGGAACAGGAATATGATGAATATAACCAGTATGAATGCCTCGTAGAGGGTGGTCTTTACCTCGTTGATTGATGCGCGGATAAAGCGGGTGTTGTCAAAGCCGTACTCGTAACCAACGTCCTCAGGGAGGTCCTTCTCCATCAGTTTCATGCGCTCGTAGACGGCGTTGGCAATGTTGATGTGGTTGGCGCCGGGCTGGGGGGTAACTGCTACGCCCACCATCGGGATGCCGTTCATCTTCATGTAACTCTTTATGTCGCGCGGGCTGAGTTCGGCCTGACCTACGTCGCTGAAACGTATCACCTTGGTGCCGTCATGCTTGATTACCAGGTCGTTGAACTCCTGGGTGGTGTGCATCTGGCCCAGGGTACGGATCTCAAGTTCGGTGGTGTTACCCTCGATTGTGCCCGAAGGCAGTTCCACGTTCTCGCGGTCCAGGGCGTTCTTTACGTCCATCGGGGTGATACCGTAACCTGACATCTTTACGGGATCCAGCCACAGGCGCATGCAGTAACGCTTCTCACCCCAGATCATTACGGAACTTACGTCCTGGATGGTCTGCAGTTGCTCTTTTACCACAAGGTCGGCCAGTTCGCTCAGTTCCAGCAGCGAGCGCTTATCGGAATGCAGGGCAACCATAAGGATTGGCATTGCGTCGGCATCGGCCTTGGATACTGTGGGGGGATCGCAGTCGCGGGGGAGCATCCGCTGGGCGCGCGATACCTTGTCTCGCACGTCGTTGGCGGCGGTCTCAAGGTCGACCGAGAGCTCAAATTCTACGGTGATGCGGCTGTTGCCGTACTGGCTGACCGATGAGAGCGAGCGGATGCCGGGGATACCGTTGATTTGCTGCTCCAGCGGCTCTGTTATCTGATTCTCAATGACTTCGGCGTTGGCTCCGGGATAGGAGGCCGATACCGATATGATGGGGTTATCGACCGACGGGTATTCGCGCACACCAAGGCTGGTGTAACCTACCACGCCGAAGAGGATGATTATGAGCACCAGCACTGTGGCCAGCACCGGGCGGCGTATGCTAAGTTCTGATATGTTCATGGGTGCGGCAGGTTATTTGAGTTCAACCCTCATTCCGGTACGCAGCTGCATGATGCCGCTGGTGATTACTGTGTCGCCTACTTTGAGGCCGCTCAGCACCTGAACCTCGGCGTCTGTGCGCAGGCCCTTGGTTATCTCGTGCGGGATTGCCTGACCGTTCTTGTAGAGGAACACCTTGTCTATGCCCATCTCGGAGATGATTGCCTCGCTGGGTACTGCAAGGGTGTTCTTGAATGTGCGGGTATTGAGGCTGACGCTTACGTATCGGCCGGGAACAAGTTTGCCGTCCTTGTTGTCATAGATGGCGCGTACCAGGTAGGTGCGGGTGCCCTGATCCACCTTTGAGTTGGTGGCGTAAACCTGGGCGTTGTGGATATCGTCGCTGCCCTCCACAGTGAAGGTCAGTTTGGCTCCGTTCTGCAGCACTCCGGCGTAACGCTCGGGGATGGCGAACTCCACCTTGAGTTTCTCGGTGTTGGTCAGTGTTGCCACGTTGGTGTTAGGCGATGCGTAGGCGCCTACGCTTACCTGACGCAGGCCGATGATTCCGTCAAACGGGGCCTTGAGTTCGGTCTGGTCCAGTTTTGCCTTGCACTCTTCTATATCGGCCTGGAGTTTGTTGAAATTGGCCTCGGCCTCCTGGTAGGCCTCCTTACTTACAGCCTCCTTCTCGTAGAGGGCTTTCTGGCGGGCCAGACGGTCCTCGGTTGACTGATACTGGGCCTCCAGCTTTTTGAGCTGGGCCTGCAGGGGGGCGTCGTTGATCTTGGCCAGCACCTGACCTTTCTTGACTTTGGTACCCTCTTCAAAGAAGATGTCGGTAATCTTGCCCGATGTCTCGAACGACAGGTTCACCTCCTCGTTGGGGATGAGGCTTCCACTTATGTTGATGCCGTCCACAAGCTCGGTGGGCTGCATGATTACGTGACTTACCGGCAATGTCTGGCCGCCGCGTCCTATCGGCGCACCGGCTGTGGGCATCGGCCCTGTGGGAATGTCTGAGTTGGATTTTGGTTTAAAACGGTATATTCCTAAAATGGCCAGTCCTATTACAATAGCGGCTATCAGCACCCATTTGGTAGTTTTGCTCATAAATATAAGGTTAATCTTAAAGACGCAAATTTACTGATTAGACACCTAAATCTCGTGCGCGTGTACCGCACTTAACATTTTTTATGACGCAAAGGGGGTGTTTAATAATGCGTCGTTTTTTGTTATCTTTGAAGCCGATTAACCAATATGCAACAATGAAAAGAATCCTTCTGCTGGCAGCGTTTGCCGTTTCAACATTCCTTTGCCAAACCAGTGCACAGTCCAAGATTTATGAGATAAAATCACCCGACAACAGGATCAGTTTCAGCCTTATGCAAGGGTTGGCTCCAGATTTTGCCCTTGTATATAGGATTACAGTTGATGGAAAGAACATTGTGAACTGGTCAAATGTGGGCTATACACACAGTGCTGATGATATTTGCGATGTGGCATCAATTATGGCATTGTCCCAAGAGACATCACCCGTCAAGGTGTTATGGAAACCGTTATGGGGCAAACGCAAGGAGGTTAAGGACGTGTACAATACACAGACATATCAGATAGCTGGAGCATCAGTGAATATGGCTGTCTTTAACCTGGAAGTGCGTGTCTACAATGACGGCGTGGCATTCAGGATGATACCTCAGAGAGGAACATCCAAGAATGAAAGCCCCGATTATTATGAACATACTGATTTTTGTTTTGCCGATGACTATACAGCCTGGTACTATAATGGAGAGCGCCATAACATCGGTCCCGAGAAGTTGTCCGATGCCAATGGCGAAAGGTTGCCCATAATGATAATTAGAGCGGCCGATGACCTCTATCTGGGTCTGCATGAGGCCGATCTGGATGACAGCGGATGGCCTATGAGGCTGCGTTCCGAGACAGGTTCCACAAAGATGTCTGTTATTCCTGATAAGATTGTCAATCCCCAAGAGGAGCATATGGGCGCCTGGCGTGTACTGATGGTCGGCCAGACCCCCGGCGATCTGGTGGATTCCCACCTTCTTGAACTCCTTAATCCCGAGCCGGAGGGTGATTTCAGCTGGGTCAAGCCCGGAGTATATCTCTGGGACTGGCGCATAGACGGCGCAGTCTGGGAGGGCTATCACTACGGTATGAACTATGACTCATGGACCCGTATGATTGATTTTGCCGCGGAGCAGGGATTCCAGGGCCTGGTTCTGGATGCCAACTGGTACGGCCCCGAGTTTGAGAAGGACTCCGATCCCACCAAGGGTGATAAGGCGCGCGATGTGCAGCGCATCATCAAATACGGTAAGGAAAAGGGTGTGGGCGTGTGGCTCTATCTGAACGATGTGGCCGGCACCAACTATCCCATCGAGGAGACTCTGGCGCAGTATGAGGAGTGGGGTGCAAGTGGCGTAAAGTACGGCTTTATGAACGGCAATCCGCAGGAGAAGAACCGCAAGACCCAGGAGATTACGGCCCTTTGCGCCAAGCATCACCTCATGGTCGATTATCACGACTATCCCGTGCATCCGTTCGGTCAGATGCGCACCTGGCCCAACGCCGTTACGCGCGAATACTGCAAGGCTCAGCTGGACGGCCGACAGATTTTCCAGCCCAAGACGTTTGTGACATCGGCCTTTGTCAATATGGTGGCTGGTCCGATTGACCAGAACAACGGTTTCCTGGAGTTACATCAGGGCCGCACCACCCGTAAGGACAACAACCAGGAGGTTCCCACAACGGTTACGGGTGAGATTGCACGCACGCTGATTACCTGGTCTGGTGCGACGGTTATTCCCGATATCCCCGAGTATTATCAGAAATACCCCACGCTGCTGGAGTTCCTCAGCGCCGAGAAGCAGCCCTGGCAGGAGAGCATCACGCTGGCTGGCGAGATTGGTGAATATATCGTGATGGCTCGCCAGAACAAGGACGGCGACTGGCTCATCGGCGCCGCAACAAATGAGGATGCCCGTTCGCTGAGCATCCCTATGGATTTCCTTGGTAAGGGCAAGTTTACTGCCACAATTACCTCTGATGCAGAAGACACCCACTACCGCACCAACCGCGAGACCCTGCAGACATTTGACCCTGTATCGGTCAATCGCAAATCGGTCCTGAAAATTGATCTGGCACCCGGCGGAGGAGCCTGCATCCTGATCCGCAAATAAAAAAGTGACGCAAAGAGAAACGACCCCTTTGCGTCACTATCGCGTTACTGAATGCTGTCGCCCTGAAGAGCGTTCTTAGCTTTCCAGTAAGCAGCCTCGTTAAGCTTAAGCTCCTGAACTACTACAGCCTTAGGCAGATCCTTATGCTGCTTAGTCATATCAACCGTGATAATCTTGTCATTATCATAGTTAAGGATCACAATGTCTGTGGAGTCAGCAGTGCGGTTGTTCTCAACCATCTCATCGTAAGCAATCTTGGCAACAGCCTTGAATGCGAATGTCTCCTTGAGAATGAATGATGTGCAGACGGTATCAAAGAGGGCTGAATCGGGCTGTGCCTTGAAGCCGGCCTCGTAGTAGTAGCCCAGACCTGACTGCTTGTATGAAAGAGTTACGGTCAGACCGTTGTCTTTGAACTCGGGATCCTGATCATTCTGGATGTCATCGACAGTTGCCTGAGCCTCGTCAATGGCGTCCTCGATTGCCTCACATGAGTTTAAAGCACACACACCTGCAGCCAGTATAAGGCTGAAAATCAGATTCTTTTTCATTTTTCCTTTTTATAAGATTAGTGAATTATTCAAGTTTGCCACCCATAGAAAGAACAATCTGCTGCATGGAGGCCTTTACGGCTACCTTGTCCTGGCCCTTGTACTCGGCGGTGTTGTCCTGGGTTACGGTCTTGCCGTCAACGGACCAGAGCTTGGCATCGTCCTTCTCAAGGTCGGCAGTCTGCTCGCGGTAATACTGGGTTGCCAACTCCGGAGTCTGGAAAGTGTACATCATCTTGGATTCGTTGCACTCGTCTTTCTTGAACTTGGCCAGCCACTCCAGTTTGAACGATACGTAGTCCCATGAGAGCAGGACCTCGTCGCCCTTGTCCTCATATGTGGGGGCTGCGATACCCATCAGAGTCATGTATGAACCCATCAGACCTTGAACGCCTGCGCCTGCTGATCCGCCGTTCTGTGCGGCAAACTCGGCATTGGCTGCGGCCAGTGAGTCGTTGTAACGGTTAAGTTCGTTGGTGGCTGCGTTAAGTTCGTTTACTCCGCGGTCAACCTGAGCCTCGACTGCCTTCTCGGCCGACTCAAGGGCTTTCTCGGTTGCTTTCTCGGTAGTCTTTTCGACCGATTTCTCAACGGCTTTGGTCACGCCCTTCTCGGCTGCCTTGACAGCCTTATCGGCCAGACGGTTAAGTAACTGTGCATTGGAAGGAACTGTAAACAATGCTGCTACAAATAACAGAAGGAATGATTTCTTCATAGCTTGTAAAACAATAGTTAGTAGTGACAAAAGTAGTTATATTTTTTAGCAATAATTAGGCAAAAGGTTTATTTTTGCAAAAAACAAATCCAGAATGAATTGTAGGACGTTTTACATATTGCTGTTGTTTGTTATGTCACAGTTGAACGCCAATGCCCAGGGCTATTACTGTGACCGTCAGGGCGCAAGACTGGAGTATGTAAGGAAAAATATAAAGGACGGAAGCACCGAGTGGCGTCACATCATGAACATCACCGATGTTAAAAAAGTGTCCGATGGCACCGGGATTACATCGGTCTCCACATTCCTCAAGCCCAACGGCAAATCCTATTACAAGGGCGATATCGTAGAGGAGGTGGTTCTCAGGCCAAACAACGATGTCTGGGTGGATATGGAGGCGGTTACGATCAATTACGTGAAGGGTCGCGCGGGCTTGAACGCAACCGCCGAGGCCTCACCGTCCATAATCCCGGCCGATATGGCTCCGGGCGATACTCTGCCTCAGGTGACAGGCAAGGGTAAGGTGAGCCTGCTGTCATTCAGTTTCCATATCTGGGGCCGTAAGGTACTCCGCGAGGAGACCCTTTCCCTGCCGGCGGGAACGTTCAGATGCGTTGTCCTGGAGGAGCGCCGTAAGGAGACCGCACCGGGCAACAACCGCGAGGTTCTGAACCACACCTGGTACAGCAAGGGAGTGGGAATGGTACGCCACGATACTTATATAGATGGCAAACTGAATACATCAGAGACTTTAGTTCAGATAAAATGAAACAATATATCGAGCAGAACAGGGAGAGGTTCTTCCAGGAACTTTTCTCCATTTTGAGAATCCCTTCAATAAGTGCCAAACAGGAGAACAAACCCGATATGGTGCGCTGTGCCGAACGTCTTAAGGAACTTCTTCTTGAGGCTGGGGCCGATATGGCAGAGGTGATGCCCACAAGCGGCAATCCGGTTGTTTTCGGCCGCAAGATCATAGATCCCTCATACAAGACCATTCTGGTGTACGGCCACTATGATGTGCAGCCGCCCGAACCGCTGGAGAAATGGCACACTGACCCCTTTGAGCCCGTAATCCACGATGACGCTATCTGGTGTCGCGGAGCCAACGATGACAAGGGTCAGTTGTTTATGCACATCAAGGCGTTTGAGTTCCTGTTACGCACGGGCCAGTTGAAACATAATGTAAAGTTTATTTTTGAGGGTGAGGAGGAGACCGGCAGTCCCTCATTGCCCGAATTCATAAAAGCAAACAAGGATTTGCTTGCAGCCGATATCTGTCTGGTATCGGACACCACGATGATATCTGAAAAGGTGCCCTCAATCAACTGCGGAATGCGCGGTCTGGCTTATCTGGAGGTCAAGGTTACGGGTCCTAACAAGGACCTGCATTCGGGCCATTACGGTGGTGCGGTGGCCAACCCCATCAACGTGCTGTGTGATATGATATCGTCACTGATCGATGCTGACGGTCGCATAACGGTGCCCGGATTTTATGACAAGGTGGTTGAACTTACGCCCGATGAGCGTAAGATGCTTGCCCGTGCACCGTTCGATATCGATGAGTACAAGGCGTTCCTGGATATTAACGAGGTAAAGGGCGAGAAGGGTTACACCACTCTTGAGCGTACCGGAATACGTCCGTCGCTGGATGTTTGCGGCATTTGGGGCGGTTACACAGGTCAGGGCGCCAAGACCGTCCTGCCCAGCGAGGCACACGCCAAGATATCCATGCGTCTGGTGCCCAATCAGACCAGCGCCGAGATTTCAAAGCTCTTTATGGACCATTTCCTTAAAATAGCTCCCCCCTACGTAAAGGTAGAGGTAACCCCGTTTGAGAGCGGAGACGGATTCCTCATCCCCATATCGTCCGATGCCTACAAGGCTGCATCACGGGCAATCGGTGAGGTTTACGGCATTGAGCCTGTTCCCAGTCGGGGCGGCGGCAGCATTCCCATTCTGGCAGAGTTTCAGAAGGTGCTGGGTCTGGATCCGCTGCTCATGGGATTCGGTCTGGAGCGCGACACCATCCACAGCCCCAACGAGAGTTATCTGCTCAAGCAGTTCTTTGGCGGTATGGAGAGTATCGCCCTGTTCTACAGGTACTATTAAAATTGCGGATGGCGCTACCTATCAGCAGGCTGCGCCATCCCATGAATTACTAAACTATTGTCTAATTATCTCAAATTAATTTGGGATCTCTTTAAAGCTCAAACGAGCTGTTGCGGTAAAATTCCAGCAGGGCGGTGTTGAACAGGTACTCGTAGCGGTACTTGAGCACATCGGCCCGGGCTGTCACCAGACGGTTCTTGGATTCGTTGAACTCGGTTATTCCTGCCTTTCCACCTTCATATTTGGCCTGTACCAGGTCAAATGACTCCTGTGCACTGGCCTCAACCTCACAGCTGCTCTCATAGCGGCTCTTGGAGGCTACGGCGTTGTAGTAGGCCTGTTGTATCTCCTTGTACAACTGCTTTTTTGTGTTGTCCAGTTGCATCTCCTGATTCATCATGCTCAGTTGGGCCGAGCGTACGCTGTTGCGGTTGCTGTTACGTGAGAATATGGGGATGCTCAGGTTAAGTCCTACGTGCGGACCGAAGTTGTTCTTCATCTGGCTGCCGAAGTTATCGGACGTACGGTTTGAACTGGTGTAGTAGCCGGTTCCGGCGCCTGCGCTCAGGCTCAGGGTGGGGTAGTATCCGCCCTTGGCGATGTCTATGCTGTTTGCGGCCTGCTGCAGACGGATCTCCTCGCTCTTGACAGCGGGCTTGATGTCAAGAGCTTGGGCGTAGATATCCTCGGGGCTGTCGGGGATGCGGAACTCAAGGGCTTCGGCATCGGGCTGGATCACGTCAAAGCCTTCGGGTGACGGCAGGTCCAGCAACTGGGTCAGGGTCAGTATGCTCATGCTCAGGTTGTTCTGCGCCTGGGTTACGGAGAGTTGGCTCTGGGCCAGTGTAGCGCGTTGCGATGCTACCTCGGCGTTGCTTGCCTTTCCGATAGCGGCCAAAGCGCTCAGGCGCTCCACCTGCATGGAGTCAATGGTTACCTGGTTGCGGGCCACATCCAGTATGCTGCGGTTGTAGACAATCTGTATGAATGCCTGAGCCACCTGCACGCGGACATCGTCCCTTATACGCTCCAGGTCAGCCTTTGCGGCCTCAAGGCCCAGTTGTGCATTCTGTATGTTGCCCGATACACGTCCGCCGGCAAAGAGAGTCATATCGGCTCCGATGCTGAATGATGTGCTGGCGGTGTTGGTGTTGGCGTAGGTGTTGTCGATGGTCAGGCTTCGGCCGAATGACCAGCTCTGTGAGGCGTTGGCCGATACTCCCGGCAGGCGGTTGCTGCGGGCTGAGTTAAGGTCCACATCACGGGTCTGGGCGGCAATATCGCTCTGACGTATCTGTATGTTGTTATCTATGGCGTAGTCAATGCACTGCTGCAGAGTCCAGCCATCGGCGGCATTTGCTGTGCCGGCAGTCAGCATGGCTGCCAACGCTATTGATATTGCTTTGGTTTTCATATTCATTCTTCTGTTTCAGTTGATTCCTGGCTCTCTGCTGTCTCGGACTGCTCATCCTCTATGATGCGCGGTCCGCGTACGGTATCGCCTTCACTCAGACCCTCCTTGATCTCTATGTTGATGCCGTCGCTCAGGCCGGTCTCCACCTTGGTCTTGGTATAGGTGCCGTCATCGGCCTTCTTATAGACGTAGGGCTCGTTCTTTACAAACTCAAGTGCGCTCTCGGGTACGGTCAGTACGTCGGTCACTTTCTCCAGGTCAATCTGGGCGTTGGCGCTGTAGCCGGAACGGATTACATGCTCGGAGTCAACCTTTACGGCGGCCTTTACCTTGAACTGGTTGGCTCCGTTGTTCTCGACTGCCTTGGGTGATATGTACTCCAGGTCGGCATCGAAGGTGTAATCCTTAAGGGCGCCGATGGTGATGGTCAGGGGCATTCCCTCATAGAGAGTACCAACCTCGGTCTCATCGACCTGTCCCTCAAATATAAGGTCGCTCATGTTGGCTACGGTGGCAACGGTGGTGCCGTCGTTAAGGGTGTTGGCCTGTATGACTGAGTTACCAACCTTTACGGGAATGTCAAGTATCAGACCGGTTATGGTTGAGCGTATCAGGGTTGAACTTGATGTTGCGTTCTTGGATGATACGCCGTCACGGATTACCTCAAGTGACTCCTGTGATGCTGCATACTCCTCTTTGGCCTGGCTCAGGGCCTGCTCGGTCTTTTCATACTCCTCGGCGCTTATAAGGTTTTTCTCATAGAGGGCCTTCTCGCGGTCAAAGTTGGTCTGAGCCTGCTTGAGGTTGATTTCCGACAGGCGTACGCGGCTCTGTGCTGCAGAGAGGGAGTTCATATCGGGAATAACGGTGAGTCGTGCGATGACCTCGCCCTGCTGTACCATCTGGCCGGCCTCCTTGTATATCTCGGCTATGATGCCGTTGATCTGGGGCTTGATGTTGACCTCGTTGCGGGGGACTATCTTACCGGTAAGGACGGTGCTGCGTGCCACATCCTGTTTCTTGGTGGTGAGTTCCTGGTAACGGATCTCCTCAGGCTGGGATTTCTTGTAGAGGAATACGAATGTTCCTGCAAACACTGCTACGATGAGTACTAATACGATGTACTTGATTACTTTTTTCATATCTGTTATTGTTTTTTATTTCCTATACTGTTTATTCGTCACGCATTGCATCGACCGGTTTCACTGCCATTGCACGCAGTGCGGGTGCCAGTCCGGCAAGAGCTCCCAACAGGGCCAGCAGCGCTGCTGCCAATACGGCGGTGTTGAATGATATCTGGAATGAGGCATCGGTCGAAACCTTCTCGAATATATTGAGCAGGAATACCGCAAATACAATTCCGGCGCTTCCGGCGGCCAGCGTAAGGGCCACGCTCTCGGTTATGATCTGGGTCAGTATCTCACCGGGCATTGCACCTATGGCGCGACGTATGCCTATCTCGGTGGTGCGCTCCTTGACGGTTACCATCATGATGTTGCTTACTCCTATGCAGCCTGCCAGCAGGGTGCCCAGACCAACCAGCCAGATAAGGAAGTTGAGTCCGCGGAACAGGTTATCGACTATCATGAATATCTCCTCGGTGTTGAGAATCTGCATGGCTTCGTTGTCGTCCGGGTCAAACGAGTGCTGACGGGCCATGATGGAGCGTATGCGCTGTTCCAGCATGCTGGTATGGATGCCTCCCTTGGCGGTGAGGCATATTATGTCAACAATGTTGCCTCGGTTGTATATGGTTGCGGCCAGTGTCTCCGGGATTATAATCGTATAACTGGAGTTGCTGTTGATGCTAATGTTGCTTGAAGACATATCCACTCCTATAATCCGGTAGTATATGTCACCGCACTTTATGTATTTGCCGCAGGGATCACCGCCGTCGGGGAAGAGCTGCTGATAAATACGTCGGCCGATGACGCAAACCTTACGTTCCATATTGATATCGGTCTGGTTTATATAGCGTCCGTAACGCAACTTGGGCTGTTCTATCTTGCAGTAGTCTGCACTTACACCCTTTATGGCGGCCGATGTGGAGTGCTCTCCGTATTCTACCGTATTGCCCCATCCGCTGATCATGGGCGATACTACGTCAAGCTCGGGAATCATCTGTTTGAGGCGGTCTATGTCAGTGCGGGTAAAGTTCCAGTATCGGCCCTCGGGCAGTCCTTTGTAGGGCTTGGATGTGTTGGACGATATAAGGACTATGGTGTTGCTGGCAAATCCGCCGAAGTTCTCCTCCAGCAATCCTTTGATACCCTGACCGCCGCCTATCATGAAGAGCAGCATGAAGAGTCCCCAGAATACTCCGAATCCGGTAAGTATGGTACGGCGGCGGTTACGTGTCAGTGAATCGGCCGTCTCACGGAAAGAATCTATATCGAATCTCATAATCAGTCTGCTCTAAGTGCTTCAATGGGTCTTACACGGGCAGCCTTGACTGCGGGGAACAATCCTGCTATAGTGCCTGCTATGACCAGAAGTACGGTTGATTTTATTGCCTCGCTCAATCCCACCGTGGGGTTGATCAGCAGGCGGATGCTGTCTCCGAACACATTCATTGATTCCTGCCCGATGGTCTGGTCCATGATGAAGCATGCTATCATGCCCAATACCATTCCTATATATCCGAAGAATGCGGTTATTGCTACACTCTCGGCTATTATCAGTTTGGTGATGTTCCAGGGACCGGCGCCTATGGCCTTGCGGATGCCGAACTCATGGGTGCGTTCCTTTACGGTTATGAGCATGATGTTGCTCACGCCTACCACACCGCCCAGCAGCGTAAACAGACCTACTATCCAGAGCCCTGTATTGAGTATCTTGCGGCCCTTGTTCATCTGCATGTTCTGGGTGAACTGGTTCCAGATGTAGTAGGCGCTCTCGTCATCGGGGGCTGCTTTGTGGCGGGCGTTGAGTATCTGCTTGAGGCGTAACTCAAATGCATCGTTCTCGGCCTCGGTCTCAAGTCCGTTGAAAGTGAAGGCTATCAGGTCCAGGTCATTGGCCATACCGAATATGGTCCTTGCAGTGGTGTAGGGGATATAGAGTTCGCGGTCGTTGCGGTTCTCATAGGCATGGCGCACGCCTATTATGGTGAATACCAGATTGCCTACCTTGATCTTTTTTCCAATCAGGGTCTGGTAGTCGGTGCCGCCTTCCAGCAGGTTCTTGGCCAGCATATGGGTTATTACAATGACCTTACGTTTCTCGGCAATATCCAGGTTGTTGATGAACCTGCCTGAGAGTACATCTATGTGGTTCATATCGGCCTGAGCGGGGAATGTGCCGTTCAGGTACATATCGCTGAAGTGCTTCTTTTTGTAAGTTACAGCGAATCCGCTCTTTGAGACCGATGTGGTTACCTGGTCAATAATATCGGGGAACTGTCGGGCCAAAAGGGTCATATCCTGTTCGGTGAGAGTCATGTATCGGCCGGTCTTGTATCCCATGTAAGGCTCCGAGGTGACGCTGGGATATATCTCCATGGTGTTGGTGGCAAACCCTTCGCTGTCCTGATTGAAGGAGTTCATCAGTCCGTTTCCGGCTCCCAGCAGCACAATGATCATGAATATGCCCCATGCAACGGAGAACCCGGTCAGGGTGGTACGCAGTTTGTTGCGCCGTACGCTCTCCCATATTTCGGTTAAAAGGTCCTGCATGGTTTTACTTCATTATTGTGGTTGTGCCGAATGCCGATGCGTTGTGCTGCATGTTGTCCTCAATCCGGCCTATCACGCCGTCCTTGATGTGGATGATGCGGTTGGTGCAGTTGGCAACTCCGCTCTCGTGGGTTACCACTACGATGGTGATACCTTCCTCGCGGTTAAGGCGGCTCAGAAGTTCCATGACTTCGACCGATGTCTTGGAGTCAAGGGCTCCGGTGGGCTCATCAGCCAGGATTATCTGGGGTTTGGTGATGAGAGCGCGGGCTATTGCCACGCGCTGCTTCTGACCACCGGACATTTCGTTGGGGTAGTGGGTTGCCCAGTCTTTCAGGCCCAGACGGTCCAGGTATTCCATTGCCATCTGATGACGCTGCCTGCGTCCAATGCCCTGATAGAAAAGGGGCAACTCCACATTCTCAACGGCAGTTTTGAAGGAGATGAGATTGAATGACTGGAATATGAATCCTATCATTCGGTTGCGGTATTCGGCAGCCTGACGCTCGGAAAGATCCTTTATCAGTTTGCCGTTAAGGTGATATTCACCGGTATCATAGTTGTCAAGTATACCAAGTATATTAAGTAAGGTGGACTTACCGGAGCCTGATGCTCCCATGATTGATACGAACTCTCCACGCTCTATCCCAAGGTTTATGCCTTTTAGTACATGCAGCGGCTGGGCGCCCGAGTAAGTCTTGTTAATGTCTTTAAGGTCTATGATCATTTCAGTGACTATTGTTTGCTTCGTTTAGTGTCTTAGTTTATTAGTACACCGCAAAGGTATGCGGTTGTTTCGGAACTACAATGGATTAAGGACTGTATTAACAATATTTAGTATTCAAGCCTTTCTCAAATACACTCCAATGACGATTTCGTTCAGGGATTGTTACTGACAAATATCTGTTTTCCCGTTTTTTTAAGTTAACTTTGCAAACCAATGGTATAATTCACGTTTATTTATGAAAATCAAGTCAGTTCTGCTTGTCATGGCGTCATTTGCCCTGCTTTGGGGATGTAAGGATGACAAGCCCCAGTTCGGGGCTCCCATTGCTACACTGAGAGTGGTGGGGGTTAACGGAAATCCGGATTTGGGACAGGGTTTGAAACTGGGTGTCTATGTAAGTGATCCGGTAGGTGCTATCAATGAGCCCGCCACAATTTCCGGTAACGGCGCTTTGACATTGGACAATGAAGTCAAATGGGCTTTTGACCAGTCTCATTCAGCGAGATTCTTTGCATATGCACCGTATGATGAATCTTTCTCCGGACAGGAGATTGTGACTTTCAACGCTCCTACAGACCAGACTACACCCGAGAAGATGCTTAAGGGCAATCTGCTCACCGCTTCGGCATCGGGCTCTCCGTCTGATAAATCTGTGGTTTTCAAACTTAAACATGCCATGACTGCCATGACGGTCGCATTTGACAACCGCTCTGGCCAGAAGATAAAGTCTATGTCGGTAACCGGATTCATGACCGAGGGCCAACTGAATATGGTTACCGGAGCTCTTACCGCCACCGGCGGCAAGAAGGTGATAAAGCCGTTGCGGGCACCGGGTGATGACAATTCATTCTGTTTCATATATATCCCGCAGGATGTAACACCACTGTTTACGGTTACCCTTGAATCGGGAAAGACAATGTCATTCACATATAAGGATAATTACTGTCATGAGTACCCCGATAAGATACTCAGGATGAAAATCCAGATTGACGAGTCTACTCTTGAGGGTAATATACTGGAGATGAAAGGTGTCAACATGAGTCAGTGGAGTTCAAACGGTGTTCCGGAATTTGACAGTGCACCTTCATTCATCAACCTTGCGGGACTCCGTTATGTGGAGCCCGAGAGGGACGGCTTCTTTGCTGCCTATATCAATAAGGCGACGGTTACCGCGATTGACAAAAATAATCCCGAAATCCTGGGTGTGATACTTGAGGATTCTACAAGCGCCCTCCATGTATGGGCAAACATCGACAGCAAACTTGAGGTAGGCAACACCATTGCCGGTCCTATTATGGGACTTATGGAAAAGAGGCTGGACAATGAATTCCATATATCATACTTCCATACGGATTACGCAACCGTTTCGGAGACCAAAGAACTGCCGTGCACCGAGATCAGCATAAGTGACCTGTTCAAGAACAAGGTGACAATGGAATACCGTCGCACCAGACTCAAAGGTATTACCCTTAAGGAACCGTTCTCCGGCGACAGGGCTGTATTCACGCAGGGTGATGATGAGATCAGCGTGGTATGTCAGGATATAGAGGTGGCACTTTCGGCCGGTGCCAGGGGCGACCTTATAGGTTTCCCGGTCAATTACGGCCAGGATATAGTGTTTATGGTGTATGATCAGAGTCAGTTCAGTTCTTTCACCAAGGATGAACTGCAGACTCCGTTTACTCAGGACAGCATCTGCGGTCTGTATGATTTTACAGGTCCAGACGAGGCTGTGTTCTCTATGAGTGCTCCCGATGCCCAGTTGCAGTATTCCGTAAGGACCTTTGATTACGGACGTTCCTTGCAGGTGGCCGATACCCGCAACGGTGACGTTCATCTGTTCCTGGTCTATGAGACGTCAGACTTTATAGTGGGACATGAGTATGTGGTTGCATTCAGCCCCATGGGTAAGAGCGACAGGAAAGGCTCTACTATGACAATGGAGTGCGTGAAAGTAAGTGATAATACAGCCTGGCTGATTGACCAGTCCGGCAAAACAGGTTTGATTTTGGCACTATGAAAAAGATATTCTTTATAATAGCAACGGTTCTGATTCTGTCTCAGAACGTCATGGCGGAACTTGTTAAACCCGATCTGGCCGCAAAATATGCTCAGAAGGTCCTGAGAATGAAGCAGTCTCCCGTTCTGGAGACAATGCCTTCATTGAGGGCTCAGTCCCGTGACGCCAAAAGTGCCGATCCCGAGTATTACATATTCAACAATCCTCAGGGCGGCTGGGTTATCATTGCAGCCGATGACCGCGTAAACCCTGTTATAGCATATTCCAACCAAGGTTCGTTCTCTACAACGTCTATGCCCGACAACCTTAAATGGTGGATGGACGGTGTAGCGCAGGTTGTGAACGATGTCCGTGTAAAGGACCTGCCTGTATCTGAATCGGTCCGTAATGCATGGAATGCATTGGCCGCCGGTAAGGAGATGATAACAGAGGGTACTACCAAGTATACCGAGACCGCATTGTGGAACCAGGGAGAGCCGTTTAACAATCTTTGTCCGGTCATCACCGGCGAAAACGAGCGTGCGGTTTCCGGTTGCGTTGCTACAGCAATGGCTATCATAATGCAGTACAACTCATGGCCGGTACACGGCAATGGCGTGATTGGAGGATATAGCACCAGGAGTTCCGCATATATTCCGGCATATGACATAAGCAGTCATTACTATGATTGGGAACTGATGTCGGACGAGGCTGTCGTAAAAGGACAGACCAGAACCTGGAACTTTGAGCAGAAAGAGAGCGTTGCCCAGTTGATTCATGACTGCGGTGTGGCTGTTCAGATGGAGTATTCCAGTGAAGGATCGGGCACATCGGACAGCAGAATGATTTATGCCATGCAGGAACATATGTCATATTCGGCCAATTCATCACTTATAAGCAGGTCGTCATATTCTCTTGATGAATGGTATGCATTGATCAAGAATGAGATAGATAACGGCCGCCTGGTCTATTATTCCGGACAGGGCGATGCCGGAGGACATGCTTTTGTCTGTGACGGATATGATACTGAAGGTTCCAAACTCCGTATAAACTGGGGTTGGGGAGGTTCTGCCAACGGCTACTACACCCTTGACCTGTCGGTTGAGTCTGCAGGTTTCAATTTCAGTAATGAACAGAGTGCTGTCATAGGTCTGGCTCCCGATACGACATCAGTTGAGGCTGTAAAGAATCTGGGTTTCTATCTCTGTTATAATAATGGATTCTACGGAATGGAACCGCTTGTCCCCGCTGATATCAATCTTGGAGGAGAACTGAGTTTCTATGTGGGTTGGATATCAAGTTTGTCTGCCCGTGACCTCGTTCTTGATTTTAAGGTATGTCTTGAGGATAAAGATGGAAATGTACGCCAGGAAGGCTGGCCTCTCCATATGGAAATACCTTCAGGTAAAGGTTTTATCTATGCCAATCAGACCGAAATGACCACTCTGACTGTTGCACCTGACCTTACAGATCATTTCAGACTGTATGTGAAGAATGGAGAAGACTGGGTGCCTATGGTAGGCAACAATGATCTTTTGCCGCAGGTTGACGGAGTAATTTGCGGTGTCATACAGGATCCCGTGATAATAGTTCCTGATGACTGTGCCGCCGGTAAGACCATAGACCTTTCGCTCACACTCGGATTCACTCATGTGACGGAGGTTAAGTGGACGGTGAACGGAGAGGCACTTCAAGCCAACCAGGTTCAACTGGTCAAAGGTAAGAATGTAATCAGGGCCGATGTGAAGTACCTGGATGAGACATCCGGCTCCATATTCCGTACCGTTACATTGGAATGACAATTATTGGAAAAAATATTATAACCGACAACAATTAATTTCTTATGAAAAGAATTAGTGGTATCATTGCTTTAGCTGCAGCAGCATTAATGCTGTCCTGCGGCGGTGGAAAGTACGAGTATCCTTTCCAGAATCCCAAACTTAAGGTTGACAAGCGTGTTGATAACCTTATGTCTCTGCTTACCCCCGAGGAGAAGGTGGGACTTATCATGAACAAGTCCATATCAGTGGACCGTCTGGGCATTCCGTCATACAACTGGTGGTCAGAGGCCTGCCACGGTGTGCGTCAGGGCGGTTATACCGTATTCCCGCAGCCTATCGGCATGGGTGCATCATTCAACGAGCAGCTTGTTTATGATGTATTCAGCGCAGTTTCAGACGAGGCCCGCGCCAACTGGAACCGCTCCAACCATGACATCTTCAATGTTCAGATGGGTGCCAACTACGTACCCGGCAATCCCGAGCTGACATTCTGGTGCCCCAATGTAAATATCTTCCGTGATCCCCGCTGGGGGCGTGGTCAGGAGGCTTACGGTGAGGATCCTTACCATATGAGCGTTCTGGGTGTTGCCAACGTAAAGGGTATGCAGGGCAATGACAAGAAATACTACAAGACTCATGCCTGCGCCAAGCACTATGCAGTGCACAGCGGCCCCGAGAGCCAGCGTCATCGCTATGATGCAGTGGTTTCAATGCGTGACCTGTGGGAGACCTACCTGCCCGCCTTCAAGGCTCTGGTTCAGGAGGGTAACGTACAGGAGGTTATGTGCGCATACAACCGTTATGAGGGCGAGCCCTGCTGCGCAAGCGACCGTCTGCTCACCAACATCCTGCGTGAAAAGTGGGGTTACAAGGCAATCGTGCTGACTGACTGCGACGCCATCAACAACTTCTACAACCGCAACCAGCACGGCACACACCCGGATGCAGAGAGTGCATCGGTCGACGCTGTACTGTCAGGTACTGACCTTGAGTGCGGTAAGGCATTCATGTCACTGACCAAGGGTCTTGAGGACGGTAAGATAAACGAGGCCGATATAGACATAGCTCTTCGCCGCGTGCTTAAGGGCCGCTTTGAACTGGGTATGTTCGATCCCGCCGAGATGCTGCCTTGGGCCAACTTGGGTGAGGATGTAATAAGCAGCGAGGCTAATGACCAGCTGGCAGTCGAGGCTGCCCGTCAGTCAATGGTTCTGCTCAAGAACAACGGCGTTCTGCCTCTTAACAAGAACATCAAGAAACTGGCTGTAGTAGGTCCTAATGCCGATGACCGCAGCATGATGAACGGTGAGTACGGCGGCAGCCCCACACAGGAGCATACACGTTCACTCCTGGACGGTATAAAGAAGTTCTTCCCCAACACCGAGATTGTTTATGACCGTGCATGCGAGATCCGCAACGAGTACTATACCACATATTACACTCAGGATGTAAACGGTGGCAAGGGATTCAAGGGCGAGTTCTTCAAGAACACCAACTTTAGCGGCACTCCTGCCGTAACCGGTAACTACACTGAGGTTAACTTCAGCAACTTCGGTGCTTACAACTTTGTAGAGGGTCTGGATCAGAGTGACAATATCTCTGCACGCCTTACCGGTAAGCTGGTTGCTCCGTTCAGCGGTGAGATGAGTTACAACATCAGCTCTGACAACGGTTACAAACTGTATGTTAACGGTCGTCTGGTCGAGGAGGCTAAGGGCGGTCAGGGCGGTCGCGGCGGATTCGGCGGCTTTGGCGGATTCGGTGGCTTTGGCGGTCGTGGCGGCATGCAGCAGCTCAAGTCATTCAAGGTTACCAAGGGTCAGACCTATGACATCAAGATTGAGTACACCCACGTTACAGGTCAGTTTGCACGTCTCAACGCTCAGCTCTGTGTACAGAAGATCGCTGAGTTCACAGACCTGGCCGACAAGCTGGTTGCCCAGAACGTTGACGCTATCATTATCATCGGCGGTATCACTCCTTCAATGGAGGGTGAGGGCGGCGATAAGCCCGATATCGAGATCCCCGCTGTTCAGCAGCGTCTTATCCGTGCCATGCACGCTACCGGCAAGCCCGTTGTCTTTGTTGACTGCGCAGGCTCATGCATGGGATTCGGCTCACTTGAGGATCAGTTCGATGCCCTTATCCAGGCTTGGTATCCCGGTCAGGGCGGTGCCCAGGCACTTGCTGAGATCCTGAACGGTGACTGCAACCCCAGCGCCAAGCTGCCCGTTACATTCTACAAGAGCACCGATCAGCTGCCCGAGTTCACCGACTACTCAATGGAGGGCCGCACATACCGTTACTTCAAGGGTGAGCCTCTCTATCCGTTCGGTTACGGTCTGAGCTACACCACTTACAAGTACGGTCAGGCTACCATCTCCAAGAACTCAATGAAGAAGAACGGCAGCGTTACCCTGACTATTCCTGTTACCAACACCGGTGACCGTGAGGGTACCGAGATCGTTCAGGTTTACGTTAAGAGTCTGGACAACCCCGCCGCTCCTATCAAGGGCCTGCAGGGATTCCAGCGCGTAACACTTAAGGCAGGTGAGACCGGCAACGCCGTTATCACTCTGACCGGCAAGTCATTCCAGTACTACGACGAGAAGATTGACGAGGTTTCTACCTTCAGCGGCAAGTATAAGCTGCTGTACGGTTCTTCATCGGACGATAAGGATCTGCAGTCAATTGACTTCGAGGTGCTCTGATAAATAATCATTTTTGAGGTAAAAAAACGGCTCTTGAATATACAAGGGCCGTTTTTTTGTCTTATATTCGCATATCGGCGGTCAGGAAAAACTCCCGATCACCTAATTATAACCAATAGTCCTTAAATGAAAGTAGTCCTTAAGTTATTGAGGTCGTTTGCTTTATGTGCATGTCTGTTGCTCCCGGCTCATGTCAGGTGCTACAGCCAGTCGTTAAGGACGGATACAATCGGATTCAGTGTTTTCTTCAGACAGGGACGTTCGGAGATAGATATGAACTATCGCGGGAACGGCCATAACCTTTTGTCTTTTGTCGATACCATCACCGCTTTGGACCAGGATCCGCTGGCCAATGTCAAGTACGTTTATGTGGAGGGTGCCGCATCGCCCGAGGGTGCATCGGACTACAATCAGGAACTCTCGGAGCGCCGTACCCAGAGCATCAGGGAGTGGCTGTTGAAACACACCACGCTGGATATAGGGCAGATTCGCACCGCCGGCATCGGAGTGGATTGGGACGGTCTGGCCGCCATACTGGACCAAACCGACTGGGAGTACAGCGATACCATAGCATATATAATAAGGAATACCCCCTTATGGATTACCCGGGGCGGTAAGGTGGTTGACGGCCGAAAGAAACGTCTGATGGACCTGGAAGGCGGTAAGCCCTGGCGCTGGATGCTTGACAGCATCTATCCTGAACTGCGTCAGGGCGGGGCCGATGTCAAATGCTACGTGGTAAGGATTCCTGATCCGCAGGTTTACAGGGATACGGTTACAGTTACGGTAAACACCAAGGATACGGTCTATCTGGGTGAGCCTGCCGGTCCGGTTGAAGTGCTGGAGCCCATATTTGCAGTGCGTACCAACCTGATTCTGCCTCTTATGAACATTGGCGTGGAGGTTCCCATTGGCAACCGTTGGTCAGTGGGTGCCGACTGGTATTATACCTGGGCATGGCGCAAGTGGTTCAAGGAACTGAACATGACCAACTGCCTGCAGTTGCTGGGTGGCGGTCTGGATGTGCGCTACTGGTTTGGCAAACGTCATACGCCTGAGGTCATGAACCGTCAGAACCGTTTGTGGGGTCATGCGGTGGGCGCATATGTATATGGCGGCTACTATGACTTTGAGTATGACTACAAGGGTTATCAGGGCGAGTTCAGCAACATCGGCCTTGATTATATGTATTCGGCCCGTCTGGGCAGGCGTCACGGTCTGAGGATGGAACTTTCATTGGGCATCGGCTATATTCACAGCAAGGCGCGTGAGTATAATGTCTATACTGCCGGCGGAAACGCTTTCCGTACGGGATACATTAAGAATGTAAACTGGATAGGCCCCACCAAGGCAACAATATCACTGGTTATTCCCATTAACCGTAAAATCACTTATCAGAATGAAGAAGCAATCCGTTAAACATATCATTATGGCTTTGGTAGGCCTGCTGGCGGTTGCTTCATGCAAGCGCGTGCCTCTGTATGACGCTTCGTCACATATCTATCTGGAACTGAAACTCAACCTTAACCTTGACCTGACAGTGTCCGATACAATTGACCTGAGCAGTTATCCGCAGTATTATGACAAGGTGCACCTCAGGGCTCCCGAGCGTCTGGCGGCCTGCTTCTATGATGCGGGCACACACCAGTTGGTGGCAAGGGAGTTTGTGGGTCCCATGGGCGGTTATATCACATCGGTCCCGTCTGGTACTTATGATATAATGGTTTATGAACTGGGAACGCTGGTTACCCGGGTTGACAATGTGGAGCGTCGTGACCTGTTCAAGGCTGAGACTCAGGATATAACCCAGAGCGTATCTACCAAGTTCCTCAGCAAGGCAAGCAAAGGTACAGGTGTGGGGCTTAATACGGATCCCGTAATCTCCGAGCCCGATCATCTGATAGTGGCCCGTCTGGCCGATGTGTTCATTCCCGATCATGCCGATATAGACGAGACGGTGGTGATTCATGCCGACGGTCAGTCATCGGTCGAAACCTACAGTTTCCTGGTACGTAACGTGAAGGGAATTGAGCAGGTACGTTCGGTACAGGCACTTATTACCGGTCAGGCCGGATCAAAGTTCCAGTGGGACGGACACAATCCTACAACCATGTTCAATCTGCTGACATCGGCAGTAGCCGACCAGACTCGCAAGTGTTTTTACGGCGTGTACAATACGTTCGGGAATATAGGCGGCAAGGTGTATCTGAATTTCCTTGTCACAACGCTTACGGGCGACGAGCAGGTGTTCCCGGTCGATGTGACCGACTGCGTGGATACTCTGGACAATGTCATCAGGATAGACAGTCTCATCATACCGCCCATGGGCGACACTCCATATGAGGGTTACAACCCGACGGTTACCGATTGGGACGGCGAAATTATTGATGTACCAATTAAATGATTATATAACAATTAATTACCTAAATAACCAAAAAATGAAAAAGATTTATCTTACCGTCATGATTGCTGCAGTAGCACTGTCAGCATGTGACAAATCCGAGACTTTGAAAGATGAAAAAGGACAGCAGCAGGAGATTGCATTCAATCCGGTAAACATGCCTGCAACCAAGGCTCCTATTGAAACTGCCGCATTCCCGGATGACAACATCATCTATGTATCGGCATCAAACAACAAGACCAAGTTCTTTGAGGCCAAGACATTCAAGAAGGACGGTGCAGTATGGAAGAACTATGTAGGTGCAGTACAGACTCCTATCTACTGGCCTCTGGGCGGTGCCGGCAGTTTTGACTTCCTGGCATACAGCACCACACTTGCCGCAACAGCAGTATGGGGTGACGGTGACTCTTCAACAGATGATGATGTAGCCGGTAACGTAACCATTACATATCCTGCAAACTATGCCGTTCCTGCCGTTGGAGTAAAAGCTACACAGGATGATCTTCTTTATGCCACTACCTCTTCTGCCTCACGTAACACAGCTCTGCCTATTGAGTTTAAGCACGCTTTGGCATGGGTGAACTTTATGGTTAAGTCAAATATTAATGTGAATATCAAGAAGATAGAACTGGTAAATGTTTACACTGAGGGAAAATTTACAATTGACCAGACACAGAATACTCCTGTGACATCATGGGATTTCTCTACTGCAGTTGCATCAGACAAGGGCATATTGACCTATACTGATGAATCAACTGATAACGTATACGCTTCATTTGAAATTGACGGTAGTGCCGGTCATGAGACTGCAACGGATCATGCTTTCGGTGACAAGGGTATCCTGCTTCCCGCACAGCCCATACCTAACTTCAAGATCACTTATGACTTGGGCGAGGGTGACCTGGTTTATACCGTTAACCAGCCCCGTGGTACATGGGAGAACGGTAAGAAATATACCTACAAGATTGCTATCACATTCAACGAGATTACACTGGCTCCTACAGTTACCGTTTACGATGCTGTAACAGATATGCCTATCAACCTCTAAAAGGAATTGAAAGCAACTGCTTACATAAAGCTGATTTTAATAGGTTGCTGCCTGTGGGCTGTGTCCTGCAGCGGCAAGGATGAGTTGTGCCCTGTGGAGAGTGAGGAGATTACTCTCTCACCCTCCACGGAGCAGACCACCCGTGCCGCCATTACAGGTACCGCCATGCCCGACGGCTTCCATATCTGGCTCTCCACCTATTTGCAGGATGAGGCAAATCCCTCAAACAACGGCAATTACTTTACCGGGGTGGAGTACACCAAGGATGTGACCGAGTGGAAATCGGCCACACCCCGTTACTGGCCGCTCTCAGGAACGCTTGATTTCCTGGGTATAGCAACCGACCCCACTGAACTTACTCTGACCTGCACCTGGAACGCAACAAAGAACACCAGTCAGGTGGATGTTGATGTGCCCGAAACTTATACAACTCAGACCGAGGTGCTGTATGCGGCATCATATCCGCTGGCAGGCGTTCATGCAAGCGTACCTATGGCATACCGTCATAGCCAGGCACGTCTGGTATTCAAGGCCAGGGCCGATGTCCTGGACCTGATACGCATCACTGACATAACCATCCGTAACGTCTATACTGACGGCACGCTTACGGTTTACGGCAGTGGTCCGCTCAAGGCTGAGTGGGATTTTGGTTCCAGTACAGCTCATGACCGTACGGTTCCCAAACCTGCGGTTGACTACTACCTTGAACCGGGAGCGGTATATGAGCCGTTCGCTGAAGGTATAATCCTGCCCGAGCAGCAGAACCGGATTATCGACGTGCATTTTAAGCAGCGTGCCAATACGGGCATTGACTGGGCATCGGACCTGGTGCTTGACGAGACCTACACGTTTGATGATGTGTTCCGCCTGTGGCATATGGGCAAGCAGTATGTGTATAACATTGACTTCACACTTACTGGGATAACCTTTACTCCCAGTATTGAGGAGTGGATTTATTGATAATATGAGGATAGGACCGATCAAATTTACCCTGGCTCTGACAGTGCTGCTGGCAGCAGTGTCATGTGATAATACAGAGCACCATATCCTCACTGTGGATTATGGTGAATGTCCGGTGCCCGATTCTCTGTCACCCATAGCCATGAGCGTGGAGATGGGTCCGTCCACCCGTGCCGTTGACCCGCTTACAACTCCCAACCTGACAAGTTTTGACGTGATGGCTATCTGGAACTATAACGGATCGGCTGCCAACAAGTGGTATTTGCAGGCGCAGGAGGTAACCAAACCCTCTACGGTCTGGACCACCACGCCTCCGTCATATTGGACGGTAACGGGTAACCTGAGTTTCTTTATGTACACTCCCAGGGCATCGGCCAATATAGTTCCGGTATATCCGGTGTCGGGTATGCCGGGAATCACCTATACTTCCAGCCCAACCGATATAGCAAACCAGCCGGACCTGTGCATAGCCCGTCCGGTGCTTAACGCCACAAAGGAGATAGGTCCGGTTCCGGCTGTGTTCCATCATGCCCTGACCCAGATACTGTTTGACATGAACTATAAGGGAACACCTCCGTCTGGCTACAGCGTAAAGATTGAGAGAGTAAGGCTCATAAATATAATTGCTACACGTACGGCAACCTTTACAACTGTCGCTCCCTATTTTGAATGGAGCGGAGGTACAGCCGATGCCACATATGAACTGAATACGTCAACCGGTCACCTGCGTGATGATTATATACCTAAGTCACCTGCTCTTGAGGTGCCCGTACAGAACTCCCTGGGCCGTCTGTACCTGTTGCCGCAGACTCTGGATCCGTCGGCCCATATAGAGATAACATACGGCTTCTATGATACCGCACCTGATCCTGATGTACGTAAGGCCGAAATCACCAAGGTGGTTTCAATACCGTCGCCCAGCGAATGGCCGGCCAACCGCACCATCCGCTACAAGATTACGGTCGATGTGGGTGCTTCATCGCCCGTTACCCTTACCGGTTATTCCATTGATGACTGGACCGAATCGGGCAGCGTACATACAAACGTAGAATTTGACTGATATGAGGTACTTTAAGCATATAGCATTATTCATGCTGGTTCTGATGACTGCCTGCACAGGCAGCAGACCGTTGGAGCCGGAACCGGAGCCGTTTATTCCGAGCGGCGCCAAGGGTACCAAGTTCACCATTGACGGAGCTGCATTCCAGGAGCGTCAGACATTCGGACTCTTTATATGCTGTCATGAGGACCAGAGCCAGAATCCCACAGGACTGCAGTTTGAGGAGCATAACCTGGGCTACAACAATATCAAGGTAACCAAAACCAGCACCTCCTGGTCTTTCTACAACTCTGTCATCAGGGAAGAACTGCCGCAACTCTACATATCGACAAACACAGAGAAGACAAACGCCGATGTCTATGCGTATGCCCCGTATATTGAGGATGCCGTCAGTCCCACTGAGATTCCGTTCAACATAAACCTTAACCAGGACCTTATGTATGTGACGGAGAACGCCAGCCAGACCGAGAACAAGGATATGCTGCCCAGCAGCGTGGAGAGCAACCTGCATCTGCATTTTGAACATGTGCTGGCCAAACTCAGTTTCAACTGCAAGATCAAGAATACCATGACATCGCCAAGCACGCATACGGTTGACTCAATCATAATCCGCAAGGCCGGCGGCAAGACCACTCCGCTTTGCGTGACCGGAACGTTCAACGCCATGACAGGTCAACTTACTCCTCTCACTTACGGTGACAGCATCGTGGCAAGGAGTATCAAGTATAGCGCAAGCGGCGGAAACGGCGGATCGTTCAAATCAACCACACCCACCAGTTTCAACGTGATGCTCTATCCCCAGGAACTGGCTGCCGACGGAGACCTGGAGGCCATCCTGGTAATTGACGGATTCCGCAAGATTCTGTCCATAACGCGCGGCAACGTGGAGCACACGGGCGGTACCCAGTACGGTTTCAGAGCCGGATACAACTACAATTTCAATATTACCATAGACAACTATGTGCATCTGGACGGAGTGACGGTAAAAACAGATTGGACTCCGGGTGAGTATGCCGATGAGATATGATTAGAAAGTTGCTCATACTAACCGTGATTCCTGTCCTTGCCGCTGTAGGATGCAGCCGCGGGGGTGGTGATGCTATGGCTACGGATGAGCCGGTTGAATTCAAAATCTCTATGGGTACCAAGGCCGGATCACCCGCTGATGATACGTACCGTGTGGTGCTGTTCCAATACAATGCCATAAACACCGAGTATGCATCGGCATTATATAACGGCTCGTACCGCAACAAGGATGCCAAGGCATGGATGACCCCTTGCCAGGTTAATCCTTCCACAGGGGCATGGGTGGCCGATAATCCCGAATATGGCCTGCGTGCCGAGTGGAACTCTACCTACCGGATGAGTATAGTAACACCTGCCAGACAGACTGACTGGAGGGTACTTAATGTCCATTCAACTACAACCAGATACGGATATCACCTGACCCGTACGGGCGACGGACTTCTTATAAGCAGTCCCGTATCGGTCAATGTGGGCGGTAATCATCTGAACCGTCAATACATCTATCAGGCCGATCAGCAGCAGATGAAAGACCGCCGGGCCCGCCTGACCGTAAAACTGGAGTGCGGCCAGGACCTGTCATCGGTCCATGTAAACAAACTGGCTATCAAGAATATATACTCGGCTATGTCATATGATTTCGGGTCGGACAGCCTGCTCAATCCCACGCTCGATGCAACAGGTGTGGTCATTCATGATACGGGCGATCCCGAGATAGAACTCCTTAAAGGAGAGGCCGCAACCCAGGTGTGCTCTGATTTCTACCTGTTTGCTCTCAATTATGACAGGATTGATGCCGAGTACCATTTTGTATATGATGTGCCGCAGTTGGAGGTTACTATGGGATCGGGTGTGGTTTCAGTGCCGCTTCATTATAACTTAAAGCCGCAGTACTCTTATACATATACACTGTCCATAAATTCGGCATTCGTAAAGCTGGCCATGACGGCGCAGCCCTGGAATGACACATCGGGCAGTCAGGATGTGGTTATAGACGAGCCGGTGACTGATATGTTTACGTTCAACCCGGGTGATTGGGACACCGTCGATGCAGGTAAGGGAACGATTTAATTGTATGAAACACGGTTTAGAGAAAATATTGCTTACGGCTGCTTTGGCAGTGGGCCTGACGGGTTGCAATGACAAGACGTTGCAGGCTCCTTTGGCCGACGGCACTCCCGTGAGCGTACATCTGGCACTCCAGGCGGCTCCCATGGGCGATATGCTCCTTACGCGCAGTGCTTTTGTGGATGAGGCCACTCAGGAGGATGCCACAATACATGACCTTTGGGTGCTGCAGTTTGCCGGTACTGAAGGATCGGCTCTGCTGCGTGAGGCCCGTTACTACGACAGTTATGACCCTGACCAGATGTTCAAACTCATAGCATCAAGCGTTCCCAACAGAGTGGTGTTGGTTGCCAATACGTTTGATGACGAGATCGCGTTCAGCCACTGCGCTGACCTGGATGAGTTCATGGAGTCATACAGGGCGGTAACTCGCGAATCGGACCTGACTACAGCGGTTGCGGGCAGGCAGACATCGCTTATGAGCGGATACAGGGACCTGACGCTTAACGAGGCCGGAGTGACGTTCAACATAGACCTGCTGCGTACCATCTGCAAGGTGAACGTAAGGATAACCAACAACACCAAGATGCCGGGTGCCACGGAGATAGAGATGAAGAGCGTGACCGTACGCTCTGTTGCCTCCAAGTCATTCTTCTTTAACAGTTACACTCTGCCTGATAAGTTCCCGGCCAAGTATGACGGTGACCGTATAGACTATCCCGCCATGAACTGGAACGACGGTACTCCTATGGGCAGCGGTGATGATGACATACGCAGTTTCACGTTCTATCTGCCGGTAAACAAAAGCGGTACGGCAGCGGTGCCTCATAACCCATATCTTCGAAGCGCCTATGCACCCGACGGAGCCACCTATGTGAGCATAACCGGAACATATCAGGACCCTGAAGATCCGTCGCTGGACCGCCCCGTGGAGTACAGGATCATGCTGGGTGCCAGTGAGACCGATTACAACCTGCTGCCCAACTGCAAGTATGATGTTGACGTTACTATCAACGATGTGGCCGATGCCCTGACCGACAGCCGTGAGACTGAGCAGGCGGTGGTGGATTTCTGCTCCTGGGAGCATGCCAACACCTACATAATTAACCCGACTACGGTGACAGGGGCATGGAAGAGTTACCGCATACCGGTGGCCAAGTGCTATGATTTCTGGAATCCGGTGGACGGCTATTACAAGGATGAACGTAATGCGCTCATTCCGCGCCAGGCCGATTGGAAGGTGGAGGTCATTTGGAGCGAGATGCCCATTGATTATGATGTAAATTTCAAGTGGATAAAGGACGACGGAAACGGTTACCGTGACTGGTTTGAGTTTGCGCTGCCTTGCGGATTCGAGCACGGAAACATGGTGATAGGTTTGCGCAGGTATCTGGATTCGGACCATTCCATGCTGTCTGATTTCATCTGGAGCTGGCAGATGTGGGTTACGGATTATGATCCCTATCCGGCACTCAATTATACTCCGCAGGTGGATTCCGAGGGCAATGAACTGAGGTTTGCATATTCGGTCCCGGGAGGTGATGTACACCGCTATCCCGTAGCTTCCTGGAATCAGGGCGGCAAGTATGAAGGCTGTTTCATTATGGACCGCAACCTGGGTGCCATCTCTACAGCATATTATACAAATAAAGCCAAGGGCTTTCTTATGTATTGGTATGGCCGTAAGGATCCGAATGTCATTACCCAAACAGTATATCCGGGACCGTCGGGACTCAGACCTACGAACTCGGGAACACGACATGATGATGATATACGGTATGGAGTGGAACACCCTACATCATTTGTTGTCGGTGGCGAATGGTCGGGAGAATGGCGTAACAATGTTAAGTATCAAATGACAGGACAGACGTGGGCTGATCCTTATAGCTATAATGATGAGAGAAAGAGCGTGTTTGACCCTTGCCCTCCGGGGTGGCGACTGCCCGTCAGGGATGCATTCAAAGGTCTTACATGGACCAAAGAGGAAAGATGGGGCAAAAGGGCTATGCTAGCCGATAACGTGTATGTATATGCCCCTACCGGCACGACGCGCAACAATGCTGATCTGGTCTATCCTGACTTTGTCTATTTTTATTGTTCTGATGGCGCCAGTTATTACAACGGTTCGTATGAATTGCCGTCAACACTGATCGGTAAGCCGGTACGGTGTGTATTATACAAACCTTTTGAATGATTCAGTTATGGCTAAGAAAGGTTTATACATACTGATGCTTATATCACTCCTGTGTGGTTGCACGGAAAATACCGTCATGCCCGGACTGCCCCGTGAGGTTGAGGTGTACCTGAATCTGACGGCTGTTCCGTCAGGCAGTGCCACCAAGGCCTCAATGGATGTAACAACGCTTGAGGAGTGCGGTGTCAGGAACCTCTGGGTGCTGCAATTTGACGGTACGGACGGTAACCCCAGTCTTTTATCGGCCCGTTATTATGCCAATTATACTGATGATGTCAAGGTGAAGCTGATTGTATCGGATGCCCCGAACCGCCTGCTTTTTGTGGCTAACACAAACAACCCGTCAATAGAGTTCAGCAAATGCCGCACCCTGGATGACGTGAAACGGGTGAGCAAGTTCGTGACCGATGATATGGGAGCCTTGGGAGAGTATTACTCCGGGGACTATTATGTTTTGATGAACGGTCATGCCGATGCCGTTATAAACGGATCCGCCCTGTCCCTGGACGTGCCCATGAAACGTAATGCAGTTCGTCTGGATGTAAAGATTACAAATAGCACCGGCGGTACGGAAAATCCCGTTACCATAGATTCGGTACGTATTTGCAAGGCCGTCAAGGATATATTCTATTTCACCGACTATACGCTGCCGGATGCCTATCCGTCAAAAGAACTGGCCCGATATGTTACATATCCGGCCACAATGTGGGCCGACGGACAGGAGGATAATGGCGCGCGCAGGTTCACTTTCTATTGCCCTGCCAACAAGAGAGGCTCGATAACCAACTCCGATCCCAAGAACAAGCTGCTGCTGGCACCTGACGGCTTTACATGGCTGCAGGTGGCAGGTACTGACTCTCAGGGACAGCCGGTGTCATACCGTTTCTGCCTTGGCGGAGACCAGACAGAGAACATTGACCTGTTGCCCAATACCGATTACGGGTATGAGTTTGAGATTACCGGTGCAGGCGATTATACTGCCGACAGCCGTGTGGAGAATGTGAACATGCAGGATTTTACATCTGCCCCGCTCGCCAACAGTTATATGATACAGCCGCCTACATTGGGGGGCGTTTGGAAACACGTGCGCATTCCGGTACGCCGTATCTATGATTTCTGGAACGTGACCGACGGCTATGAGAAGGTGAGCGGCAACGCCCTTGGCGCAGGATCCTTTGGATGGCAGGCTGAGATAATAAGGAGTACGGTGGAACTGGTTGAGGATGTCAACTTCAAGTGGATAAAACGTACCGGTACGGACTATCAGGATTACTTTGAATATGCCATTACCGAGGGTATGGAGGGTAACTTTGTGATAGGAGTGCACCGTTTTACCGATGCCGGCCGTACTCTACTGGATGACGTGTTCCTGTGGAGCTGGCATATGTGGGTGACGGATTATAATCCCGGTGCAACGCTGCCTATACTTACTCCCCAGATTGACGGTAACGGCGATGATACTCAGTGGGTCTATAATGTGGTGGGCGGCCAGGTAAACAGGTTCAGCGGTAATATATGGAAAGGTACCGGCGCACTTGCCGGTGAGTTCATGATGGACCGCAATCTGGGTGCTCTCTCTCAGACCGAACGTCACGGGCATGGTACTTTGTATTATCAGTGGGGACGCAAAGATCCGTTTATGTATGCATCAGGTATGAACCAGGCACCCACAAAAGGGGTTGATATCTATAACCGTTACAATGACGCGTTGGTATTTCCTTTCAAGACAAAGACGCAGTTGGAGTCCGAAAACGGTTTGACGGACCTGGTACGATATTCCATATATCATCCTGATACATACATACTTATTCCGGAGTGGTCAAATTCTGATGTTGATGACTATGCTCAGTTAGCATATATAAGAGCAGGAAACTGGCGTGATACCAAACTGGGTCCAAGCAGCAATGCCAACCTATTGGCCAAGAGTATTTTTGACCCTTGTCCTGCGGGTTGGAGAGTCCCTCAACAGGGTAGCATGACATTCCCTTCCGGAACTGTAACCGAAACAGTCAATAATATAAGTATCAGCACCTTACCTAACGGTGCCGTGATTTATCGGCCTAATGTGGGCCAATCGGCTTTTGGTGGTCCTGCAAGTACATACACATATGCCAACACTTTGAACTATTGGACCAACAGAGTTCCGAACGGAGGCTCTCAACCATATATAATGGTAGGTAATACCAATAACGCCGGCGTGTTGTATCCCGTGCGCTGCGTATCATACGCCGAACCGTAACGATGAACAGAAGACTTATATATATATTGATCACAGCCTCGCTGGCGGCCGGATGCAGCCGCGTGCAGGATAGGCAGCAGCCTGATGACGGCATGGTGGAGTTTGCCTTTACGGGACTTGCCACCAAGGCCGGTGCACCATCGGACGTGACATACCGTATGCTTTTGCTTGATGTTACATCGCGTCTTTACACAGGATATAACGGCAGTTACCGCCAGAAGGATGCCAAGGATTGGATGACTCCGTGTCAGGTGAGTGCCGCCGGAGTATGGATGGCCGATGACAGCAATTACGGACTGAGAGCGAATGCAGCCAGCACCAACCGTTTCTGTCTGACAGTGGTATCGCCCGCCAAGTCACCCGACTGGGATGTGCCGGCATCGGCTCCGGAGCCCCGGAAGAGGGGGTACAGTCTTACGCGCGGAGGAGATGAATTCTTTATTAGCCACCCGGTAGAGATTACTGTAAACGGCAATCATCTTAACCGCAAGTATGTATATGAGTTCCCGCAGGATAACCTGCTCATAGACCGCCGAGCCAGGATAACGGTCCGTTTCCAATGCGGTGATGACCTTACGCAGGTTCATGTAAAGAAGGTGGAGATGAAGGATGTATATCAGGATGCCAAGTTCAACCTGGCCACCGACAGCATAGAGCAGATGACCGCCGATCCCGTGGGCGATGTGCTCTATCCCGATACCGATCCGCAGATAGACCTTCTGCACGGTGAGGCCCCCACGACGGTGGTATCGGACTACTATTTGTTTGCGCTCAACTATGTGGCACGCGATGAGGAGTACCATTACGTCTATTCCATACCGCGTCTGCTCATAACCATGGCCGATGACAGCCAGGTGTCGGTGCCGTTCTATCACAGGCTGCTGCCGCAGTACTCATATACCTATACGCTCACCATCAACTCGGCTTTTGTGAAACTTGATACCAGCGTTGAGCCGTGGCACGGGTATGACGCACAGGATGCTGTTATTGAGGAGCCGGTAACAGGCACATTTGCAATTACTCCTGCTGCGGACTGGATTGACGGAGGCGGTGATACAGGTACAATCTGACAGTTATGAAAATGAGGATTCTCAATACGATATCGGTTTCAGTCATGTTGCTTCTTGCATCATGCACGGAGCGTATTGACCTGCCTCTTGTGCAGGGTGAGGTGGAGGTTCGGCTTAATATGTCTGTTGAGCCGGAGGTAAGCTTTATGCCGGTAACCAAGGGGGCATACGTGGCCGATGAGGCTACCCAGGAGGATGTCTCCATCCATAACCTGTGGGTGCTGCAGTTTGGAGGTACTACTGCCGACGCGCTGTTGCGTGAGGCTCGCTACATTGAGGATTTTGACCCTGCCGAGGCCATAAAACTCATTGCCACATCGGTGGCAAACAGAATCATACTGATAGCCAATACTTTTGACTCCAACCTGGCGTTTGCCGACTGTGACAATTTGGGTGAGTTCATGGACGCATTCAAACCCATAGCCGATGAGGCCGATGCCACCCGCCTGGTTGCAGGCAAGCGCTGTCCCATAATGAGCGCATACCGGGATATAGCGCTTACTGAATCGGGCGCATCGGTATCATTCTCCCTTAAGCGCTGCATATGCAAGGCCAACATAACCATCATCAACAACACCATTGAGAACAGCGCCCCCGATATAACCATCACATCGGTAACCATCTGCTCGGTTCCCAACAAGCTGTTCTTTTACACCAGTTATGACCTGCCTGAAAGGTTCCCCGCCGCAGCCAGCCAGGACCGCATAGACTACATCGACATGGAGTGGACCGACGGTACCGAGGTGGATTCCAGGACCCGCCGTTTTACATTCTACCTGCCGGTGAACAAGTGCGGCAGCGTGCCTTCTGTTTCCAACCCCACCATGCGCGCACATCACACTCCGGCCGGAGCATCATACCTGCGTGTACTGGGCACCTACACCGATGCATCATCCATACAGCGTGGCGTAGAGTACCGTATCCCGCTTGGAACCAGTGCCGATGACTGTAACCTGCTGCCCGGCGGCAAGTACACCTACACGCTCACCATCAACGACCCCAGTGACACCGATGCCGATGGTCGCGTGGCCGAGGATATTCTGGTTGATTTCTGCCGCACGGAGCGCGCCAACACCTACATCATAAACCCGCCCAAGGCCACCGGCGCCTGGAAGAACTTCCGCATTCCGGTATCGCGTGTGTTTGATTTCTGGAATCCTGGCGTAGGCTATTTCCCCAATGCAGACAATGCTCTGCTTCCCGGCTGCAACGGCTGGAAGGCTGACATACTCTGGAGCGAGTTCCTGCTTGAGGAAGATGTAAACTTCAAGTGGATAAAACAGACCGGCACTGACTATCAGGACTTTTTTGAGTTTGCAATCAAAGAGGGGGCAGGTGAGGGCAATTTTGTTATCTGTCTGCGCCGTTATCTTGATGCCGGCCAGACTCAGGTAAGTGACGAGTGTATCTGGAGTTGGCAGATGTGGGTAACTGATTACAATCCGAATGACGCGATCAACTTTACTCCAAACGTTGATAATGAAGGCAAAGAACTGCAGTTCTCATACCCTGTAATAAACGGTGAGGTACACCGGTACAATTACGCGGCCTGGAAAACAGGAAGATTCCGTAACGGTTTCATCATGGACCGAAACCTGGGCAATATAGCAGCGGCTCCATATGTCATGACTGCCAAGAAAGGTCACCTTTATTATCAGCACGGACGCAAGGATCCTCTGACTCCGTTGATTGGAACCGGTGCGAAAGCTCATCCTGTTTTTAATGTGCTTGACGGTTTTGCACCATCCAGAATCAATGATATTAAAAGCACAGGGCTTACGGACAATGTTCCTTACTCGGTAAATCATCCTACTGTCAAGTTGGGTTGGAGTATCGGTTCTTCAGTATTGTGGCAGATAAACAACATATACAGTTTTGGGTGCTACTGGGGTGATGTCAAGGCCACTAAAGCCAGTATCAAGAGCATATTTGATCCATGTCCGCCAGGATGGATAGTGCCGTCATCGGATGTGGTGAATGCTACCGCCAATAAATCCGTGACCACCAATATCGTCTTGTCCGATAAGGTTACAGCCATCATTCCCGGGGCTGGCCTTGTGGGCGGTTATAACAGTGTCGAGGAGTATGTGGGTTGGGCAGGCCAGCAATATTGTGCCCTTTATTATTCAGATATGGATGGATATGCCGGTTTACGGGCCAGAGGATGTAGCGGAACCAATTCAATAGCATATCCGGTACGTTGTGTAACAGATAATATAGTGGAATGAGATACGCCAAATACATAATGATCCTTCTGTTAGTCCTGGCTGGTTGCAGCGACAGGCTTGAGACTGATATGGCTGTTGCAGGAGTTGAGACGAGCGTACGTATGGACCTTACATTAAAGCCGATGCAGTCAACGGAATTGGCTACCAGATCCGCCTATATCGACCCGTCAACACAGGAGAATGTCCAGGTAAGGGACCTTTGGGTGCTTCAGTTTGACGGGACCAGTGGCAACGCGAAATTACTAAAGGCTTGTTACTATCCCGATTATACACCATCTACAGATATCAGACTGCTTACGTCTACATCAGCCAATACTATCCTGATTGTGGCCAATACCGGTGATGAGACTGCCGAGTTGGGCCGATGCCGCACTCTGGCCGATGCAGTGAGAGTAGGCAAAACCGTAATAGACGATACGGGTGCCAACGGCGGATGGGCATCGGGATGGAATATCATAATGAACGGAAAGACCACAGCTACCGTAACGGACGGTATGGCGCCTATAAATGTCACGCTTGTGCGCAATGCGGTCAGGATAGACGTTACTGTCAATAATTCTACCGGTTCTTCCGCCAATCCTGTTACCGTTGACTATGTAACGGTATGCACAGGGGTTGAGAAACTCTATTATTACACGGATTATACGCTTCCGGATACCTATCCTACAGAACAGGATGTCAAGCCGTTCGTATATTCTGCAACGGATTGGGCATCGGGTACAGGTACTGCCAACAGCCGTAAGTTTACGTTCTATGTACCGGCAAACAAACGGGGGCAGATAACCAACGGGGTGCCTGCCGACAAACCGCGACTGGCACTGCCCAACTCCACATACCTGCTTATTGTGGGTACTGACTCGGAATCCAGGCGTGTGGCATACCGCTTCTACCTGGGAGCAGATCTGGTTCGGGACTTTAACCTGCTTCCCGGATACAGATACTCTTATACTATAAACCTGACCGATGCCGGTAACAGTGATACTGATGCCCGTGTGGAGAATCTTTACATGCAGGATTTTACCACAGCACCGCTTGCCAACTCTTATATGGTACAGCCGCCGTCAATCCAGGGTGTATGGAAATCGGTTCGTGTGCCGGTAAGGCGCGTACATGATTTCTGGAACACTACCGACGGTTACGAGAAGGTGAGTAACAACGCTCTTGAACCGGGAAGTTACGGATGGAAGATGGAGATTATCCGCAGTACCGTCGAGTTGGTTGAGGATGTCAACTTCAAATGGATAAAACGTACCGGAACCGATTATACGGATTATTTTGAGTTTGCCATTCCAGCCGGATTGGAGGGTAACATTGTGCTGGGCGTTCACCGTTTCACAGATGCGGGACAGACTCTGCTGGATGATGTGTTCCTGTGGAGTTGGCATTTCTGGGTGACAGATTATAATCCGGATGCGACTTTGCGTCTGCTCACCCCTGAGAGTGATGGAAGCGGTTACGAGGCCCGTTACGCTTATGACGTAGTTGGAGGACAGGTACACAGGTTCAGGGGAAATATCTGGAAAAGTCCCGACGGAGCGCTTAAGGACGAATTCATTATGGACCGCAATCTGGGCGCAAAGTCTGTAACTGAGCATCATGGCAACGGTTCACTCTATTATCAGTTTGGAAGAAAGGATCCGTTCCCGTACTCTTCAAAAAACTGGAATGCAATAAACAACGGCGTAATTATATACAACCGGTATAATGACGAGAACTGGATACCGTACAGGACCAATGCCCAACTTACTACAGCCGGAGTGACCGATGATTATATACGCTATTCAATATATCATCCGGAAACCAACATCAATATAACCGGCAGTTGGAGCAAAAGTGATGCTGATTCTGAAGGACGTGTCTATAACGAAGCAACAAACTGGTATGATACCAAACTGGGTTCGGATTACCTTACGACAAAGAGCATATTTGACCCCTGTCCTCCGGGTTGGAGACTGCCTCCCGACAACTGTATGGCTACACCGTCCGGTACGGTGGCAACGACCGAAAATCTGGTTGAAAAGAGAAGATTACCCAACGGAGCAGAGATATATTACCCTTGTCATGGCTCATACCAGGGTATCTGGTCCAACAGCGTTCAGTTCTATACAGATATAAGAAAATTCTCGGGGCTTTGGTCAAACAGAACCAGCAATAACATTTCTAATGGTTACTTGTCCAGTAGCGGCGGTTCGTTTACCAAATCATTCTGCCTGTCTGTCCGCTGCGTCTCGTACACCGAACCGTAAAACTAATAAATCTATTTGAAATAAATTTATTTGAAATAATTTTATTACATTTGCCATGAAACAAGACAACACTATTATGCAGATACCGTTCACATATGGTAAGATTGTGGCCGAGAATGATTTCACCGACCGCATTGAAGAGACCAGGAAACTTGTCGGAAACATGCAGTCTCTGACAAATACCGCAATAATATCACCGCGCAGATGGGGTAAATCATCGTTGGTTAACAAAGCGGTAGAGACCGTATCAAAAACAGATAACGGGCTGTTGTTCGTCAAAATGAACGCATTCAAATGTGAAACGATGCAGGATTTTTACGAGCTCTTTGCCAAACGTATAATAGAAGATGTATCGACATCGGCCGATACACTATTGTCAAATGCCAAGGATTTCATATCACATCTTATTCCTAAACTGTCAATTATTGATCCGGCCGGACAATACGAACTCTCTTTTGGTATCGACATGCGCAGTACACCGATAGGAGAGGATATTCTGGATCTGCCGCAGCAGATAGCCATAAGGCGGAAGAAGAAAATCATTGTATGTATAGATGAATTCCAGCAGATAGGCGAGTTCCGGGATACAGACAAGTTCCAGAAGATTCTAAGGAATCATTGGCAGGAGCAGAAGGATGTTGCTTACATACTATATGGCAGTAAGAAACATATGATGCTTAATATCTTTGGCGAATATAACAGTCCGTTCTACAAATTCGGCGATCTTATGTTCCTGCCTAAGATATCAAATGGGGATTGGGTTAAATATATAGTATCCCGTTTCAATGATACCGGGAAGCATATATCTGATGATACAGCATCATATCTGGCCGATAAAGTTGAGAATCATTCTTATTATGTTCAGCAGCTTGCCCAATACTCATGGCTGCGTACTGAATCAATTTGTACCGTTCAGACGGTTGATGAATCTTTTCAGGCTATGCTTGATTCCGTGAGTCTGCAGTTTGTCAATATGATGGACTCATTGACGGAGAAACAGAGGAGTTTTCTGCAGGCGGTTGCCGAAGGAGTAAGGAATCTTTCATCGGTTGAAACTCTAAATCATTACAAACTTGGCACAAGTGCTAACATACGTATCATAAAAGAAACACTAAAGAAACGAGACCTGATTGAGACTATTGGCAAGAGTGTTGAAATACAGGACCCGTTATTCAAGCAGTGGCTTCTTTTGATTTATAAGAAATCATTCTGATGTTGAAATATGTCAGGTGGTTCGGTGAGATATAGGATTCTGACAGGATTGTGGGTGGTCTTGCTTTTCGTATGCGGATGCAGGAACGGCAGAGGACGCACGGCTGTTGTGGCCGATAAGGAGGTTGCAGAGTATTATAAGGTGCCTGTGGCTCCTTCCATGCTTTCGGGGCAGGAGCGGATTGATGATTTCTATGCGCGCAACTGGTGGCGGGATTTTGATTTTGCTGATACCCTTCAGATAACATTGGCCGACAGTGCTGCTTTCATCCGGTTGTTTTCAGGCTGGGTGCAGGTGCTGGAGCGTGTGCCGGACGTGGGGCCCGGGTGCGTTGAAGGCGTGATGTCTCGGGCATCGGCCTCAAAGAAATGTTTTGATATGTTTGTGATGGCGGCACGTGAGGTGTTGGCCGATCCCAACTCGCCTCTGCGTGACGATGAACTTTACATGCCGGTGCTTCGCGTTCGTATTGCCAGCCCGTTTACCGATGAGGCCACGCGCGAGCGTCTGCGTTACCGCCTGGATATTCTCTCTCAGAACAGGATAGGGCATAAGGCTAACAATATCCGATATACGCTGTTTGACGGTTTTGAGGGTACGCTTTACGGGATTAAGGCGGAGTTTACGCTTGTGTTCATCAATAACCCGGGGTGCGAGATGTGCCGTACGGTGAGGGAGGAGATATGTGCATCGGACCTGCTTTCCCGGTATATTGCATTGGGCCGTCTCAAGGTGCTTGCCATCTATCCTGACCAGGACCTGGACGAGTGGCTCCGTTACCGCAGCGAGATGCCCCGGGAGTGGATCAACGGATACGACCGCGAGTGCGTGATGCGCTCTGAGGGTACCTATAACCTTACCGCCATCCCATCACTCTACCTGCTGGACTCCGGCAAGACCGTCCTAATCAAGGACGCCGTCTCCATCCCGCTCATCGAGTCCGCCGTCTCCCGCCAAAGTGTTAACAACTAAAACTTTAGGTTAAAGTCCCGCACAATTGCAGAAATAGTGCGGGATTCTCTTGCTTTCCGGGTTCCGGAGACTTTTCTTTGCTGTGTCAACTAAAAGATTAGTTAGAACCGATGAAAGCCTTGACTGAGAAAGAACAGATGGTAATGAACGTGCTCTGGGAGCACCGCCATTGCAGTGTCGATGATGTGGTTGGTTTCCTTCCAGATCCCAAGCCGGCCTATAATACAATACTTACGTTCCTGCGTATTCTTGAGAAGAAGGAATTCATATCATATCAGGAAGAGGGACGCAAGCACATCTACTATCCGTTGGTTGAAAAAGGTGAGTACACCCGATGGACGCTGACCGAGATGAAGGACAAGCTCTTTAACGGCTCCGCCCGCTCTATGGTCAACACCTTTATTATGGAATCGGGTCTGAGTGATTCCGATGTACGTGAACTTATTGATATGTTGAACATGCTTGAAACCGCAAAGTCATGATTTACCTTATTGTATCCGCCATATCGCTGGCCCTGATGGTGACTGTTTACCGCCTCACGCTGAGCCGAACCACATTCCACGGTTTCAACCGTTTTGTGCTGCTGGCAACTCTGGCGCTTGCTGCCGTCATCCCGGTGATGCATTTCAAGAGCATCAGCAGCAGGGCATCGGCACCTATTAATTATATGCTGGGCGAGATTATGGTTTATGCCGATGGTACAATGGGCGTAAATCACGTGCAGGAGGCGGAGTCCGGCAGCAGCATAAGTATGTTATCGGTAATTACGGTTGTCTATCTGGCCGGGTTGATATTCTGTCTGCTCAGAATTGCATTCGGCATACTGAGCTCAGAGATCATATGTCACCGCCGTTCCAGAATGCTGGCCGACGGGTCCCGCCTAGTTATAACCGAGCGCAACTATGCCCCCTTCAGCTGGCGTAACTGCATAGTGATTTCCCGTAAGGATTATGAGTCAAACGGTGCCATGATAATTGCCCATGAGCAGGCGCACGTGCACCATCACCACTCGTTTGACCTTATCCTGGCCCAGCTGTTCTGCGCCGTGCAGTGGTTCAATCCGGCCGCCTGGATGCTACGCCGCAGCCTGATGGAGGTTCATGAGTTTGAGGCCGATGCATCGGTCCTGGAGGATGGCTTTGACGGCCGACGTTATCAGATTTGTCTTGTCCGTGCTGCACTGCAGGGCAGTTTTGCGACAACCACAAATAATTTCTCAAATTGTTCAACCAAAAAAAGAATTGTTATGATGAACAGACATTCAACAAATCCTTGGGCACGCCTAAGAGTGTTGCTCATGTTGCCCGTAGTGGCATTGTCAGTTATAGTTGCATCGGCCTGCAAACAGGATACAAAGAGTGAGATGAATGTGGTTACGCAGGATGCACCCGCTTCCGATGATTATTGGGTGGATATTGAAGAATATGATATTGTGGAGGCCGATTCGACAGATGAGGTGTTTTGGGTAGTGGACCAAAGACCGGAGTTCCCGGGTGGTGAGGCTGCTCTGATGGAGTACCTGAGAAGTAATTTGGAATATCCTGAGAGATGTAAGGAAAACAAGGTTCAGGGCCGTGTGTTAATATCTTTTGTGGTCAATAAGGATGGTAGTATAGTTGAACCGGCGGTTGTAAAGAGCGCAGGTCCCGAAGGCGTTGAACTTGATGTTGAGGCATTAAGGGTAATAAGTGCTATGCCTGTCTGGACTCCCGGAAAGCAGAATGGTGAGGCAGTACGTGTTCAATACACTGTTCCGGTGGTCTTCAAACTCTAAAAGTGATACTGACCTTTGCCCTGAGTGGCGCTGCCAAAGTTGATGGCGTTCTTGGGGCAGCGGTGGTAGCAACTCATGCAATTGGTGCAATGACCGTTCCACTTGGGGCGGTCATTCTCTATTGTGATGTTCTGCAGGGGGCAGTTCTTGGCGCAGATGCCGCAGCCTATACAATCATCAGACACGTTAAACTTGCGGTCGGTTATGAGCAGGCCGTAGAACAGGGGTTTTAGGATATTTGATTTGAGGAATGTCTTGCTTCCGCGCAACTTGTCATAATTACCCTGTGTACGCTGCTTTATAAGGCCGATGACCTCACTGAGGCTCTCTTTTGTGCCGTCAATCTTGCGCTTGGCGTTCTCCGGGGTGTCCAGATTGAAACCGGGAAGGTTGATGTATGTCTCTGGCATCTGGAATGAGAAGAATGCGTCCAACTGCAATCCCTGTTTGCAGAGGTCCTTGCAGAGATGTTCATACGTAAGACCGGTCTGATCTCCACAGGTGCAGGCTGCGAATATATAGGATGGTTTGCCTTTGATGCTGACCGTGCGCAGGAACTCTGATACCAGTTTGGGTACTGACCATGAATACACGGGAAAGACTATTCCCAGTGCCTCATCGGGGCCGAATTCCAATGCCGCTGCCTGTCGGGTGGCCTCGGGGATGAATATCATGTTGTCATCACCGAGTTCCTTTGAAAGGGTTTCGGCCACAAAACGGCTGTTGCCGCATCCGGAGTACCAAAGTATCATATTACAAAATCCATTTTAATGTCATTGTCATCTGTCGGCACAGCGGGTAGTTTCTGGCAGTCAAAGCAGACGCCGGCCTTAACGGCGTGCGGTAGCTGGGGCAGCAGGCGGTCGTAGAAACCGCGGCCGCGTCCCATACGGTTACCGGCGGCATCGAACGCCCGGCCCGGAACCAACACCAGCGTGATGGGGGTGAGGTCAGTTACCTGCTCACCGTCAGGCTCAGGTATTCCGAATTGATCACCGGGTTTTAATGTGCCTTCGTAACGTTTTACTATAAGGTCATCGCCCTGTATTGAAGGCAGGTAGAAACGTTTGCCTAAAGCGGTCCATTTCTCTATGAATGCGGGGGTCAGCACCTCATCATCCATTGACCAATAGGCCAGTATATCGGTTGCATCCTTAAACGCCTGATTTTGCTCCAGACGCTCCCAGATAGCGGCAGACTGAGCGGCTTTGCTCTCAGGAGTCATCACCGATACCAGCTTTTTGATGTGCTGGCGTGTCTGTTTCTTGTCATCATGCATGGCCTGCATGCTGTACTCGCATCCGCAGTAGCGCTGGTTATAGAAATCCTGCTCCTTTATAATCTGAGAGCGTCGCTCCTGAAGGCCTCCCTGGCGCCAGTTCTTATCCCAAAACGTAAGTCCCGGGAACTGGGCGGCAGCCCAATTGCCGGCCTCCACAATCTGGTCGTGGCGTTTCCATCGGCTTGAATCAAGGGTTGATGTAAAGAGCGTGAATCCGTGTTCCGATGCATACCTGGCGGCACTCAGAAGGCGCATCTTAAAGCACTCCAGGCAACGGGCACCTCGCTCGGGCTCACCCTCAAGTCCTCTGACACTGCATTTCCAGGCGGCATGGTCATAATCGGCATCCACTATTTCCAGCCCCTGCGCGGTAGCATATCTGGAGCACTCCTGCTTACGCACCAGGTACTCCTCATAGGGATATATGTTGGGATTGCAGTAGTAGACGGTGGGCTTGTAGCCGTTAGCCAGCATCCACTCAATGATGGCTCCGCTGCATGGCGCACAACAGGTATGTAGCAGAACCTTTTCCATTACAGGCGGCTCTTTTTGGCGCACTCGGGGCAGATGCCCTTGGCCATGTAGTTTACGGTTTCAACCTGGAAACCGTCAGGATATTTTACCTGCGGGATGGGCAGTTCCTCAAGGCAGAACGTGCGGTGGCAGACCTCACAATGGAAATGCACGTGGCGGTCATCGTCCACATCGCCGTGGGCGTGGCAGAGTTCGTATCGGACCCCCTCGCAACCGTCATCAATCTGGTGCAGGAGGTGGTGTTCCTTGAACAGGGTCAGGGTGCGGAATATGCCCGACTTGTCAATCGTGTCAATGGTGTCCTCAAGTTCGGACATGGTGACGGGACGGTGGCTGTCGGCCAGCGCCTTAAGTACCAGCAGCCTGTTTGCTGTAGGTTTTATTCCGTGTTCAATTAACATTTTTTCCATTGCTCTGCAAAGTTAATAATTATATCTTTGCGGCCTTCAATAAACGCTTTGCTATGAACAGACATATCTTTACCTTTTCTTTTTTCCTCCTTATGTGCATGCCCAAAGGCTACGCTGAGGAGGCCGATACCATTGACTATAAGACCGATGAGATTGAGGTTACGGCTTCCCGAATCAAGACCCCGCTGCCCAAGGCATCCCGAATTATAGGAATAATGACACAGGAGCAGATAAACTCATACGCAGTTCAATCCATAAACGACATACTTAAATACGCAGTTGGCGTAGATGTTCGTCAGCGTGGGCCGATAGGTGCGCAGACCGATGTGGGCGTGCGTGGCGGCAACTTTGAGCAGGTTGCCATCCTGCTGGACGGAATAAACATATGTGACCCGCAGACGGGACACAACTCATTTGATTTCCCGGTCGATATGAGCGACATTGACCATATCGAGGTGCTGGAGGGTCCCGCCGGAAGGGCATACGGATCATCATCGCTGATGGGTGCCATCAATATCGTGACCAAGACGGCCGCGCGGACATCGGCCCAGGCTCATGCGGAGGCCGGAAGTTGGGGATACGCTGCTGCGGGTGCAAGGGCCGATGCGGTCAGCAGCGGCTGGAACAACATGCTGTCAGTCAATTACGGACGCAGCGACGGATACAGCCGCAGCAAGGCGGGCCGACTGAATGCCGACATGGAGTACAAGAAGGCGTTTTACAAGGGCGGCTATACCGATGACAATATCAAGGTGAATTGGCATGCGGGCGCCAGCATCAAGGACTGGGGCAGCAACACTTTCTACTCGGCCAAATTCGATGACCAGTTTGAGCATACCGTAAAGACCTATACCGCGCTGCAGGCCGAGAACAGGATAGGGCGCGTGCATATTCACCCCAGCGCATGGTGGAACCACAACGAGGACCGTTTTGAACTTATACGCGGCAGTGAGGATGCGGTAAAGTTCAACTACCATCGGTCTGATGTGGCCGGTGTGGGCTTCAACAGCTGGTTTGACTGGAAGCTGGGCCGCACTGCGATAGGTGCCGAACTCAAGAACGAGAATCTGGTAAGCGGCAACCTGGGTGAGCCTCTGACCGAGCCCAAGCATATAAAAGGTACAGAGCGCGATTACACTTTGGGCTTGAACCGCACCAACATAAGTTTTATCCTTGAGCACAATATCAATGTGCGCTGGTTCTCGATGAGCGCCGGAGTGGTGGGCGTGCGTAACTCATGGAACGGTATGGACATGCGTTTCTATCCCGGCGTGGACATGAGCGTGAAACTGGGTGACAGACTCAAGCTCTTTACCACCTACAACACATCGCTGCGTCTGCCGTCGGTTACCGAACTCTACTACAGCGTGGGCGGATATCAGGCCGACAAGCACCTCAAACCCGAGGAACTCAAGGCTGTTGACCTGGGTCTTAAGTATGCCGATTACCGTGGCGTGCAGGCATCGGCCTCTGTCTATTACAACCGCTGCAGCAATATGATTGACTGGATAATGGATTTGACCCAGCCCGAGAACCTGCGTCATTGGGAATCGGTCAACTTTACAGAGGTAAACTCACTGGGTGCCGAACTGACTGCAAACGTCAGTCTGGAGACCCTGCTGCCCGCTCAGAGCCTGCTCAAGTCAGTTGATTTTGCATACAACTACATCAATCAGGAGAAGGTTGATGTGCCCAATATCCAGAGCCGTACCACCCTTGAATACCTTAGGCACAAGGCAGTGGCCGGTATCCGTTTCAACCTGCCCCTGAATCTTGAACTCGCCGTGACCGGCCGATACCAGGATCGCGCCGGAACGTTTACCGATGTGGACGGCCAGGTGCGTGATTATGAGCCATATAGCGTGATTGATGCAAGGCTTGATTGGAACAAGGGGCGCTACAGAGTATACCTGGAGGGCAATAATCTGACCAACAGAAAATACTTTGATTACGGTAGTGTTCCGCAGCCCGGATTGTGGATAATTGGGGGATTGAGTATCGATCTTTTTTAGTAATTTTGCGGCCGTAAAAGGAGAGAACACACTATACCTGTATGCAAAAGATAATAATACTTGACTTCGGTTCACAGACCACCCAACTTATCGGACGCAGAGTCAGAGAGATGGACACCTTCTGCGAGATCCTGCCTTACAACAAATTCCCACAGAATGACCCCGACGTGATAGGCGTTATTCTGAGCGGTTCACCCCTGAGCGTTTATGCCGATGATGCTTTCCGTCCCGACCTTTCGGGTATTATAGGAAAGTATCCCGTGCTGGGTATATGTTACGGAGCACAGTTGCTCAGTTATACCTACGGCGGCAGGGTGGAGCAGGCCGGTACCCGCGAGTACGGTCACGCATCACTGGGTTTCATTGATGACCAGTGCCCTCTGTTCAAGGGATTCACCAAGAACTCACAGGTATGGATGAGTCACGGAGACTCAATTACCGCAATTCCGGCCGGATACCATGTGACAGCATCCACCGACAGCGTCAAGTACGCAGCCTTCGAGTGCTCCGAAAAACGCGTATGGGGCGTGCAGTTCCATCCCGAGGTGGTTCATTCGCTGCAGGGTAAGCAGCTGCTTGAGAATTTTGTCATTGACATATGCGGCAGCCGCAGGGAGTGGACATCGGACTCATTTATAGATACTACGGTTGCACAGCTCAAGGCTGAACTTGGCAATGACAAGGTGGTGCTGGGACTGAGCGGCGGTGTTGATTCATCGGTTGCTGCAGTATTGCTCAACAAGGCCATCGGTCAGAACCTTACCTGCATATTCGTAAATCACGGACTGTTGCGTAAGAACGAGTTTACCGATGTTCTGAACGACTATGTCTGCCTGGGTCTGAACGTTAAGGGCGTGGATGCATCGGCCAAGTTCTTCAAGGATCTGGAGGGTGTTACCGAGCCTGAGCGCAAACGCAAGATAATTGGCCGCGACTTCATCGAGGTATTTGATGCCGAGGCCTCCAAGATAACCGATGCCAAATGGCTGGCGCAGGGTACTATCTATCCGGACCGCATTGAGAGTCTGAATATTACAGGTAAGACCATAAAGAGCCATCATAACGTGGGCGGTCTGCCAGAGAAGATGGGCCTCAAGCTCTGCGAGCCGCTCAAGTGGCTGTTCAAGGATGAGGTTCGTGCCATCGGTCGCCGTCTGGGAATTCCGGAGCACCTTATTGGCCGTCATCCTTTCCCGGGTCCCGGTCTGGCTGTTCGTATCATAGGCGACATCACCCCTGCCAAGGTTGCAGTCCTGCAGGAGGCCGATGCCATATTCATAAACGGTTTGCGCGAGTGGAAACTCTACGACAAGATCTGGCAGGCTGGCGCAATCCTTCTGGCCGACCGCACTGTAGGTGTTATGGGCGATGAGCGCACATTTGACAACGCTGTTGCCCTTCGTGCTGTAACCAGCGTTGACGCCATGACAGCCGACTGGGCAGAACTCCCCTATGAGTTCATGCACTGGGTGAGCAACGAGATCATCAACAAGGTCAAGGGCGTTAACCGCGTCTGCTACGACATCAGCTCAAAACCGCCTGCCACAATCGAGTGGGAATGATACCATTGGGGACGGTTCCGTTTGGTACTGTTTTATAACTAACTGCAAAAAGAACAGCGACTTACAATTAAGCCGCTGTTTCTTATTTAGCAAAACAGTACCAAACGGAACCGTCCCCAATGGTATCACTCGAAGTACTCCATTACCCGGTTGATGGCACTGGTTGAGGTCTGACCGGTCCAGCGGGCAATTACGGTCTCCTTACGTGTAATCCAGTTGCCGTACTTGTCATAGGTGTAATCGGTCCAGGTGTCAGTAAAGGTAGGCACTGTGTCGCTGTTTGTTGTGTACCACTCCTCATTCCTGACAATGTCAAAGTGTGAATCGTAGGTCTTCTTCATTGATTGGGGGGTGAGAGACATGTAAGAGAACGTTCCTCCCAGACTGAATGTGTCGACCTCAAGATAACGTGGATTGTCCAACATCCTGTAGGTATGTCGGTCCCAACCGGTATCGAAGTTATAGGCTTCCTCTTGCAGATAAACAAAGTCCTTGTACATTCCGTTGGGATAGTAGGTTATGTTTTCAATCTGGAAACTGAGTTTGTCAGTTGACAGACTTACGGGATATCCGTCCTTATACTCGAAGGCGTATTCAAATGAGACCTCATTCAGTCTGTCTTCAGTACCTAAATCGGTGTTGTACGAGTATTCAGATATGACAAGACTGTCGTTCCTGAAAGTATAGGTATACTCGCGGAATGTTTTAGATAAGGGCTGTTCTACAACAAATGAAGCCTTGGAAAGGTCTTTACAGATACCGTTTTGGGCATCGGATATCTCGGGGCCCATCATAAACCACTCACGGGCTACGAACTTACCGGTATTCTCATACTCATATGTCCAGTATTCAGAAGGCCCGTCTTCACAGAATATGTCAAAATACTCGGCCTTGATACAGTGTCCCTGAGAATCGTAGGTATAACGCCATTCATGGTTTTGATCCTGATCCTGAGTATTTACATACGATTCCTTGATAAGATGTCCGGCCTCATCGTATTCATACTCATTGTACGTGGTATATGTGTCGATATGCCATTTCTTGACGGGGCCCCTGAGACCGGCTTTCTGACGGTCTGTACGCTCCCAGTAATTGACTGTATACCAAGCGGGGTCAGTCCAGTCGACAGTAACCTGGGTTGAATCGGTCTTGTTGCCTTGTCCGTTGTTTTTGCCGTTTTCCGGATCATCGATGTCAACAGGATCGCATGCCCAGAGAATACCAAGCACAGCGCCTGCCAAAGAGAGAAGTGAAAGATGTCTCATATCAAATGAATTGGTTAATAACAGGCCAAAGGTAACGAAAATAATATAAACACCGTTCTTTAGGGAAAATGATATGAAATGTGTAATTTTATCGGGCCGAACGCTAAAAAAGGACAATTCCAACTAACCGAATATTTATGAAAAGAGCAATTCTGACCCTGTGCATTGTCATGACCGCAATTGGGCTTAAGGCCCAGACGGTTGATTTCCGTGGAGTGAACCATTGCGGAATATATCCTAATGAGAAGAACCTGCTTAAGGAGTGGCCCGAAGGAGGCCCCGAGAAACTGTGGGTGGTGAATGATGCCGGCAAGGGCAACTCCAGCGCATTGGTGAGCGACGGATTCATCTACACCGCAGGCCTTACCGAAGATGAACAGCAGGAGCGCCTTACCTGTTACAGGCTGGACGGTACACAGGTCTGGCAGGTAACCTACGGACACGCCTGGACCAAATCTTACCAGGAGACACGTTCCACTCCGGTAATTGACGGAGACCGTCTCTATATGGTCAGCAACATGGGAGAACTGGTCTGCCTGAACCGTGCCGACGGCAAGATACTCTGGACCGTGGATTACTGGAACAAGTATGGCCTTACTCCCAATGACCAGGGTATCTGCGAGCATCCTCTCATTGACGGTGACAAGGTTATTGTGACTACCTGCGGCAAGGAGATATGCATGGCAGCTTTCAATAAAAAGACAGGTGATGTTATCTGGGAGACCAAGGGATTCGGCGATAACGCCACCTATTTTACATCGCGTATCATAGAGTGGAACGGGCATCGGCAGGTAATAAGCGGAACCGAGATGCACATATTCGGCGTGGATCCAGAGACCGGCAAGATGATCTGGAACGACAGCCAGTGGACATCTGATCCCGCCACCAAGAGATGGCTCTACTCCATGATCAACACCCCGGTGTTCTACAAGGGCAAGCTGCTGGTAAGCCTGGGCGACGGTCACGGCTGCACCATGTATGAGATGGCCGATGACCTGTCGGGCGTAAAACTGCTCTGGAAGAACAAGGAGATAGACTTTTATATGGGCGGAATGGTTGAGATTGACGGCGTAATCTACGGCAGCACGGGCGATAAGCACAAGTGGGCAGCCGTGGATATAGAGACGGGTAATGTGCTCTATCACGAGCAGTGGGCCGGAGGCAAAGGCCGAGGTGCACTCATCATGGCCGACGGAATGTTCTATATGTTCGATGAACGTCGCGGTACCCTGGGCCTGGCTCGCATCAATCCGGAGAAACTTGATGTAGTGAGTGAATTCCGCGTAACCGATGGCGCCGGAGCCAGTTTCTCACACCCCACCATATTTGACGGCATCATGTACGTTCGTCGCGGCACCGCCCTGATGGCCTATAAAGTAGCGCAATAGCTATTTTCCTATGCAGAAGTGCTGGAAGATGTTGCCCAGGATATCATCGGTGGTGATATCGCCTGTTATCTGAGAGAGGTGGTGGATGCACTGGCGGATGTCCTGGCTCAGGAAATCGCCCGATATGCGATCCGATAAGCCTTGGCGTACGCGCCTGATGCATTCTTGTGCCTTTACAAGGGATTCGTAGTGACGCATGTTGGTCACAATCACATCCTGCTCACTGATTTCCGGTATTGCGGCGGCTTTTACAAGAAGGTCGTTTAACTGTTGCAGTCCGTAACCGTATTTGGCCGATATCCAAACCTCCGTATCTGTGGGCTGGGGCAGGGCCGATGCATCATCGCATTTGTTGTGGACGCGGATAAGATGCTTGCCTTGGGCCAGTTCCTGTATGGTTTTCTCTGTGTCAGCATCAGCGGGGTGGGCCTCATCGGTCATCCAAAGTATTATGCTTGCCTCGCGGGCCTTGCGATATGAGCGCTCAATGCCCATGGACTCAACCGTATCGGTGGTCTGGCGGATGCCGGCGGTATCTATAAAGCGGAACAGTACGCCGCCTATGGTGGTGGTATCCTCGATGCTGTCGCGGGTGGTGCCCTGGATATCGCTTACCAGTGCGCGGTCATCGTGCAGCAGCTGGTTCAGAAGGGTACTCTTGCCGGTGTTGGTCTGGCCGATGATTGCTACGGGTACTCCGTTTCGTATGGCATCGCCTGTGCTGAACGACTGGGCCAGACGGGTTATGATATCATCTATCTGAGCGGCCAGTTGCTCCAGCTGTGAGCGGTCGGCAAACTCCACATCCTCCTCGCTGAAATCAAGTTCCAGCTCTATTAGTGATGTAAACTGCAGCAGTTGGTCACGCAGGGAGCGCAGTTCACGGCTGAATCCGCCCTTCATCTGGTTCATGGCCAGGCGGTGTGATGCGGCCGATGTGGATGCAATAAGGTCTGCCACAGCCTCGGCCTGGCTCAGGTCCATCTTGCCGTTAAGGAATGCACGCTGGGTGTATTCGCCGGGCTCTGCCTGACGGCAGCCTGCGTTTATGAGCAGCTGACAGACTTTCTGCAGTATGTACTGGGATCCGTGGCACGAAATCTCGGTGCTGTCCTGTCCGGTAAAGGAGTGGGGAGCACGGAACACGCTCACAAGCACATCATCTATGGCGGTGCCATCGGCCTCAACTATCTGTCCGTAACAGAGTGAGTAGGGCGCGGCGCTGGCAAGCGGATGTTTTGAAACGGAGCGGAAAATGCTGTCGGTAAGGCGTATGGCATCGGGGCCCGATACACGGACCACTCCCAGCGCTCCTCCGGCGCGGGTGGCTACAGCGCAGATTGTATCGTCGTTTACTGTCACTTAGATGCGGTCAAGGATACGGATTATAAGCTCCTTCATCAGGGGCTTGTAGTCTGTGTTCATCTCTTTGGCATAGCGGTTTGCTATGACCATGCAGACGGTCATGGCGCGGTGTCCCAACAGTGCGGACAGGCCGGCTACGGCCGAGCTCTCCATCTCAAAGTTGGTTATACGCATGCCATTGTACTCAAAACTCTCAACCTTGGCGTTCTGGTTGGGATCGGCCAGCGGTGCGCGCAGCACGCGTCCCTGCGGTCCGTAGAATCCGTTGCAGGCTATGGTTACGCCGGGTACCATCCTGTCGTCATCGGCCATAATACGCTTTAAAAGGTCGGAATTGGCGTTTGCCACGTATGGAGCGCCTTTCTTGGTGGGCCACTCCATGTGGGCTATGAAGGCACGCTCAAAATCAAGGTCGCAAACGCTGTCGCGGCCGGCATAGAAGTTGAGCAGTCCGTCAAAACCGATGCTCTTGACCGAGCACAGGTATGTGCCCAGCGGGGTGTAGGGCTGAAGGCCTCCGCAGGTGCCTATGCGTACTATATCGAGTGTGCGGTGCACGGGTTTTTCTGTACGGGTGGCGTAGTCTATGTTGGCCAGGGTGTCCAACTCGTTGATGACTATGTCTATGTTGTCACAGCCTATGCCGGTGGACTGCACGGTGATGCGTTTGCCTTTGTAAAGACCGGTTGCGGTGCGGAACTCGCGGTTGCTGACGGCGCATTCAATGCTGTCAAACAGCTTGGCTATGGTGTCTACGCGGCCGGGGTCGCCTACAAGTATGACCTTATCGGCCAGCTGCTCCGGTTTAAGGTGCAGGTGGAAGCAGGAACCGTCATCGTTTATGATAAGTTCGGATGGTGCAAAGTAGGTACTCATAGGCTTATCGGTTTAGGAAGTTGATCTCGGTTGTTCGGATATCGTTCTCCATCTTAATGACTTGCTGCTCAGTCTTTAAGACCTTATCCTCAAATTCAAGCAACTGGCTTGTCATGCGCTCCTTCTCCTGACGTGAGGCGTCGGCGTAGTCGTCACGCTGCTTGTTGAGTTTGGCCAGGTCAGTCTCATACTGGTGCTTGAGTTCGGTCCAGCGCTGGTAGAGTTTGGCGGCATCGGGACACTTGAAGTCATCCAGGTTATGATAGGTGGTGAAATCGTCAATGATGTATGTGAATGAACCCTGCTCGCTCTTTTCGGCCAGTTCATAACGCAGCAGAGTGAGGCGCTGGCGGGCTGAGCGGACTGCAAGAAGGTCAGACTGCGTATCGGCAATTGATGTAAGACGGGCGGCGCGGTGTATGGCCAGGGTGTCTCCGTCCTCGTAGTTGAACTTCTGGTTACGCTCGTTGGGTATGAATACATATACGCAGACGGTATCCTTGGGCTGACGACGGTCTGTGGCAAACCAGCCCAGGTTGTTGTCCTCGTCAATCACGTAGAGGTAGTCATTGGCCTCCGAGTTGAAAGGCATTCCTATATTCTCAGGCTTGAGATACTTGCCTGTGGCGGTGTTGTAACGTGACACGAATATGTCAAGGCCGCCCATGGATTCGCTGCCTGAGGCTGCGTAGTAGATGGTCACGCCGTCATTCTGCAGGAAGGGGTAGCGTAAATCACCGTCGGTTTCAAGTCCGCTTACCGGGGTCTCATCGGTCCAACGGTCAAAACTCTTGAACTTGGTGTAGAATCGGAACACGCCCTGCGGGGTCATACGGCTGTAGAGTATGTTCTGACCGGTTTCAGGCAGGAAAACCTCACCCTCGCTGTCATCTTCAAAGAAGGCCGATGAGGGATAGAACGATCCGGTTGACTCGCCTATGATGTAGGTGCTGAAGAGCTCGTTCTTGCTGACCCGGAAACTGTCGATGAAGCAGATGCGACTGGTGTTTCTAAGCATGCGGAAGAGCACCTTCAGACTGTCGGTTGCCTGGGTCAGGCTGTCCTCAAGCGCCTGATCATGGAGTTCCTTATCGGACGAAATACCCTTTACAAAGGCTTCCAGGTTGGTTATGGCGGGCTGATAATCCTCACGCTCCAGGTAATACTCACCGAGTGCGCGGTAGGCTTTGAATATCTTCTTTGCTGCGGCCTTCTCAAGGTAGGGTATGGCTTTGTCCTTCTCACCCGTCTCCATGCAGCATACTCCGTACCAGTAATTGCGGCTGGCGTCATCGGGTTTCTGTTTCAGGTACTTGAGCATGATGGGCTTGGCCTTTACATAGTCCCCCTGTAAGAAATAGTTGCGGCCCTGCTGCAGTGTTTGAGCGTTTGATAAAACGCAGATCAATGCAGATATGATGAGTAGTTTGATGCGTTTCATAGGGTCAAAGATATGTAATTATTTGCTACTTTTGCGCCCGTAATTCAAAATACGGAACAAGATGAGAGGAATTGGGACCGTTTTACTTCTGGTTGTGTCTAACATTTTCATGACTTTTGCATGGTACGGAAACCTTAAGCTTCAGGAGATGAAGATCAGCACTGACTGGCCTCTTATCCTTATAATACTGGCATCCTGGGGTCTGGCACTGTTCGAGTACTGCTTCATGGTTCCCGCCAACCGACTGGGGTCCGATATCAACGGCGGCCCGTTCAACCTGGTTCAGCTCAAGGTCATCCAGGAGTGCGTCTCGCTGATAGTGTTCTCGCTCATCCTGGCTCTCTGCTTCAAGACCCAGAGCCTCCACTGGAACCACCTGGTATCCTTCGTGTTCCTGGTAATCGCAGTCTTTTTCGCTTTCCTGAGATAAGCGGTACCATTGGGGACGGTTCCGTTTGGTACCGTTTTATATCCAACTACAAAAATAACAGCGACTTACAACTAAGCCGCTGTTTCTTATTTAACAAAACGGTACCAAACGGAACCGTCCCCAATGGTACCGCTTTACTTGCTGAGTGAGGCATGCATGCTGGCGGCAGCCTTGCGACCGTCACCCATGGCGAGGATGACTGTGGCACCTCCGCGGACAATGTCACCACCTGCAAAGATTGTGGGTATTGATGACTGCATGTTGTCGTTTACGGCGATGGTGTTCTTGCGGCCCAGTTCCAAGCCCTCGATTGACTTGGGTACGATGGGGTTGGGGGATACGCCTACTGCTACGATTACCATATCAACATCGATTGTGATGGTCTCGCCGGTGGGAACCGGGCTGCGGCGGCCGCTTGCATCGGGCTCACCAAGCTCCATCTTCTCAAGGACAGCCTGCTTTACACGACCGTTCTCGTCGCCGATGTAGCGGATGGGGTTGTGCAGGGTCATAAATTCTACACCCTCCTCCTTGGCGTGCTTGACCTCCTCCAGACGTGCGGGCATCTCCTCCTCACTGCGGCGATATACTATCATGGCGCGCTCGGCACCCAGACGCAGGGCGGTGCGGACAGAGTCCATAGCGGTATTACCGCCACCTACAATCATCATCTTCTTACCGAATGTTACGGGGGTATCGGACTCCTTGCTTGCGGCATCCATCAGGTTGACGCGGGTCAGATACTCGTTTGATGACATTATATTGATAAGGTTCTCACCCTCAATGTTCATGAAGTTGGGCAGACCGGCACCTGAGCCTACGAATATGCCCTTGTAACCTTCAGCCTCAAGCTCGCTTACCTTGATGGTCTTGCCAACGATGCAGTCCTTTACGAACTTTACACCCATCTTCTGCAGGTTCTCAATCTCAACATCAACAATCTTGTTGGGCAGACGGAACTCAGGAATACCGTACTTGAGCACACCGCCAATCTCGTGCAGAGCCTCAAATACGGTTACGTCATAACCGAACTTGGCCATATCGCCTGCGAATGAGAGGCCAGAAGGACCTGAACCGATGACTGCTATCTTCTTGCCGTTTGATGCTGCAACCTCAGGAACTGAGATGTTGCCGCTGTCACGCTCGTAATCGGCAGCGAAACGCTCCAGATAACCGATGGCAACCGGTTTCTTACCCATCTTAAGGTGTATGCACTTGCTCTCGCACTGCTTCTCCTGCGGGCATACGCGGCCGCAGACAGCGGGCAGGGCGCTGGTGTGCTTGAGCACCTTGGCGGCAGCCAGGTAGTTGCCGCGCTCAATATTCTTGATGAATGACGGAATCTCAATGTTTACGGGGCAACCCTCCATGCAAGAGGGGTTGGCGCAGTCAAGGCAGCGCTTGGCCTCCAAGAGAGCCTGCTCCTCGGTAAGACCCTGGTTAACCTCCTCCTTGCGGCTGTGACGGCGGTAGTCAGGTGCCAACTCGTTCATTACGCAGCGCTCAATGGCGGTGCGGTCCTTGGGTTTCATGGTGCCGCGCAGGTCAACTCTCCATTGTGCGTTGCGGTCAGTCAGAACCTCGATGGGCTCAACCTCAGCCTTGGCCTTGGTACCACCGCAGCAGCACTCCTCCTTGGCAGCGGGTGCTGAGGCTTCAACACTCTTCTCAAGTTTCTTCATCTCCTCGCGCTCGGTCTCCTTGAAGGCACCCATACGCTTCATCATTCCGTCCCAGTCAACCTCGTGGCCGTCAAATTCAGGACCGTCCACGCAAACGAACTTGGTCTTGCCGCCAACGCTTACACGGCAGGCACCGCACATACCGGTACCATCTACCATGATGGTGTTGAGTGAAACATCGGTGGAGATATTGTATTTCTGAGTGAGCAGGCAGCAGAACTTCATCATGATAGCGGGGCCGATGGCAAAGCACTTGTCAACCTTCTCGCGGTTGATTACCTCTTCCATACCTACGGTTACAACACCCTTGTTGCCGTATGATCCGTCATCGGTCATGATGATGGTCTCATCGGCATACTTTCTGACCTCATCCTCAAGGATGATGAGTTCCTTGGTACGGCCTGCAAGAACTGCTATTACCTTGTTGCCGGCCTCTTTCAAAGCCTTGATGATGGGGAGCATGGGAGCAGTTCCCACACCGCCGCCGGCGCACAGGACTGTACCGAATTTTTCAATATGGGTTGCCTGGCCCAGAGGACCTACCACGTCGGTAATCATATCACCAGCCTCCAGTTTGCAGAGTCTGTTGGTTGAAAGGCCGATACGCTGAACAACCAGTGTAATGGTGCCGCGTTTTACATCGGAATCAGCGATTGTAAGCGGTATGCGCTCACCTTTCTCTCCGATACGGATTATTACGAAATGACCGGCCCTGCGTGATTTTGCAATCAGCGGTGCCTCAACTTCAAACTTGAATACATTCTCTGAAAACTGTTCTTTGGATACAATCCTGTTCATATTTTGTCGATTTTCTTTTCAATCGGTTTTTTTGTCGCGCAAAGTTATCAATTAATGCTTTTTGTATCTATATTTGTGTTATGTAATTTTAAGAAAGGACGTATATTTTGCATTTATTTGCAGAAGTATTGGATGTAAAATAAGTATTTATACAAAAACGATGAGCTATCTGCGTTTTGAAAAGACCTTGATGACCAATTTGGAAGAGACGCTTCCAAGGGAGATTCTGCGGACCAACCGTTCAGGTGCATACCACTGCACCACGATAGTTGACTGCAACACCCGCAAGTACCATGGTCTTCTGGTCGTGCCTCTGCCCGAACTTGACGATGAAAACCATGTTCTGCTGTCCTCATTGGATGAAACTGTGATTCAGCATGGTGCCGAGTTCAACCTTGGTCTGCATCAGTATTGGGGTTATAATTTCAGTCCTAAAGGTCACAAATACATACGTGAATTCAACTGTGACAAGGTGCCTACCACCATCTATCGCGTGGGCGGTGTGCTGCTCAAGAAGGAGAAACTCTTTGAGCATAACGAAAACCGCATACTTATACGATATACCCTGATGGACTGTCACTCCGAGACCACACTGCGTTTCCAGCCGTTCCTGGCATTCCGCAGCGTGCGCCAGTTCACTCATGAGAACAGCAACGCCAGCCGCGAGTACCGTGAGGTTGAGAACGGCATAGCCACCTCAATGTATCCCGGCTACCCCGAGTTGTTCATGCAGTTCAGCAAGAAGGGTGAGTTTGTGTTCCGTCCCGACTGGTACCGCAAGTTTGAGTACTCCAAGGAGTTGGAGCGCGGTTATGAGTTCAATGAGGACCTTTATGTACCCGGTTACTTTGAAATGCCCATTAAGAAAGGTGAGAGCATAGTCTTCTCGGCCGGTATCAAGGAGGTCAGCACCAAGGGACTCAAACGCACATTCACAGTCGAGGCCAATGAACGTACCCCGCGAGACAATTTCTATCACTGCCTCAAGAACGCCGCACACCAGTTCCACAACAAGGTGGACGGTCACCATTATATACTGGCCGGTTATCCCTGGTTCAAGTGCCGCGCACGTGACATGTTTGTCTCTCTGCCCGGTCTGACTCTCTCCATCAAGGAGATCAGCGAGTTTGAGAGCGTCATGTTCACTGCATCGGAGGCTATTCGCAACTTTATCAAGGGTGTTCCTTCAAAACTGCAGATTTATGAGATAGAGCATCCCGATGTGCTGTTGTGGGCTGTCTGGGCCATCCAGCAGTATGCTAAGGCTACATCGGCCAAGCAGGCATGGGAAAAGTACGGCAAACTGCTTACGGAGATAATGGATTTCCTGCGTCACAACCGTCACTACAACTTCTTCCTGCACAGCAACGGCCTGGTTCACATTAACGGAAAGGAGAAAGCCGCCACCTGGATGAACTCAACTGCCAACGGTGTTCCCGTTATACCGCGTTCCGGTTATGTGGTTGAAATCAACGCCCTCTGGTACAACGCTCTGATGTTTGTAGCGGCCCTTAGCAAGGAATTCGGTAAGCCCGATTACTCCAAGCGTCTGGAGACACTGGCTGCAAATACAGGCAAGGCGTTCGTAAAGACGTTCCTCAATCAGTACGGATATCTGTATGACTATGTTGATAAGGATGCCCCTGACTGGAGCGTTCGTCCCAACCAGATATTCGCAGTGGCATTGGATTATTCGCCGCTGGACCTCAAACAGCAGAAGGCTGTTGTGGATATAGTGACCAAAGAGTTGCTTACTCCCAAAGGTCTGCGTTCACTCAGCCCCAAGAGCATGGGTTACAACCCCAACTATGTGGGCCCGCAGCGTGAGCGTGACTACGCCTACCATCAGGGAACAGCATGGCCCTGGCTGGCAGGATTCTACTTTGAGGCTTATCTCAAGGTGTTCAAGATGAGCGGACTGTCATTCGTGGAGCGTCAGATGATAGGTTATGAGGATGAGATGACATCGCACTGCATCGGCTCACTGCCCGAACTATTTGACGGCAACCCGCCGTTCAAGGGCCGCGGCGCCGTATCGTTCGCCATGAATGTGGCCGAGATACTGAGGACTATCAAGATGATTAATGAATTTCAATAAATAAACTCGAGATATGAAGGTACTGATGTTCGGCTGGGAGTTTCCGCCCCATATACTGGGAGGATTGGGAACGGCCAGTTTCGGATTGACAAGAGGACTAGCCAATCAGGGGAACGTGGACATTACGTTCTGCCTGCCTAAGCCATGGGGCGATGAGGATCAGAGTTTCATGAAGATAGTAGGTATGAACACGGTTCCCGTGGTGTGGAGAGACCCCGATAAAGGTGTGCTCCAGCAGAGGTATCCGTGGATGAATGCCGATGACTACTATCATTTCCGTGACCATATCTATGCCGATTTCAACAATCTGTACACCAATGACCTGGGATGTATAGAGTTCTCCGGCCGATATCCGGACAACCTGCATGAGGAGATCAACAACTACTCGATTGTGGCCGGAGTAGTGGCCCGCACGGAGGAGTTTGACATAATCCACTCTCATGACTGGCTCACATATCCAGCAGGCATACACGCCAAGCAGGTGAGCGGCAAACCTCTGGTCATACACGTTCACGCAACTGATTTTGACCGCAGCCGTGGTAATGTGAACCCCACCGTCTATGCCATCGAGAAGAACGGTATGGACTATGCCGACCACATCATGTGTGTAAGTGAACTGACCCGCCAGACCGTCATCAACAAGTATCATCAGGATCCGCGCAAGGTATCCACCATGCACAATGCAGTGGAGCCCCTGCCGCAGGAGATCCAGGATATAGTACCCCAGAAGAAACCGCATGAGAAGGTGGTCACATTCCTGGGCCGAATAACCATGCAGAAGGGTCCCGAGTATTTTGTCGAGGCTGCCGCACTGGTTCTAAAGCGTACCCGCGACATCCGTTTCTGCATGGCCGGAAGCGGTGACATGATGAACGCCATGATAACCCTGGCTGCGGAGCGCGGCATTGCCGACCGTTTCCATTTCCCGGGATTCATGAAAGGCAAGCAGGTGTACGAATGCCTCAAGGCAAGCGATGTGTATATAATGCCTTCGGTATCGGAACCCTTTGGCATTTCACCTCTTGAGGCAATGCAGTGTGAGGTTCCAACCATCATCTCCAAGCAGTCAGGCTGTGCCGAGATCCTGGACAAGTGCATCAAGGTGGATTATTGGGACATTCACGCAATGGCCGATGCCATCTACTCCATCTGCAACTACCCGGCACTGTACGAGTATCTCAAGACCGAGGGAAAGAAGGAGGTCGATGCAATCACCTGGGATAAGGTGGGAGAGCGTATTCTGGCACGCTACAAGAAACTGCTGGGCATTAAATAACTGAAAAAAAGGAGAAACAAGATATGAAAACAATCTGTCTGTATTTTGAGATTCATCAGATAATCCATCTCAAGCGTTACCGTTTCTTTGATATCGGCACTGATCACTATTATTATGATGATTATGCCAATGAGACCAGCATAACAAACATTGCCGAGAACTCCTATATCCCGGCACTGAAGACGCTCATAGACATGGCACGCAAGAATGAGGGCGCATTCAAGGTTGCTCTCTCACTGTCGGGCGTAGGTCTGGAGCAGTTGGAGCGTTATGCACCGCAGGTAATCGACCTGTTGCAGGAACTGAATGAAACCGGCTGCGTGGAGTTCATAGCCGAGCCTTACTCACACGGTCTGGCATCACTTGCCCCCAACGGCGAGCAGTCATTCCGCGACGAGGTTAAGCGTCAGGTGGACAAGATCAACCAGCTCTTTGGCCAGAAACCCAAGGTGTTCCGCAACTCCAGCCTCATCTATGACGATGAGATAGGAGGTCTGGTGGCCGATATGGGATTCAAGGGAATACTTACCGAGGGTGCCAAGCACATCCTGGGCTGGAAGAGCCCCCACTACCTGTACCATTGCGCACAGAACCCCAATCTCAAGGTGTTCACCCGTGACTACAAACTGTCCGATGACATAAGCCTGAGGTTCTCAAATCCCTCATGGGAGGCGTATCCGCTTATGGCCGACAAGTACATGGACTGGATTGCCCAGAGCCCCGAGGAGGACGGAGTATTCAATATCTTTATGGAACTGTGCGCCCTGGGTATCTACCAGCCTCTGAGTTCCAACATACTTGACTTTATCTACAACCTGCCCAAGGCAGCCAAGAAACTGGGTATAGGTTTCCAGACTCCGTCGGAGGTTATCAAGACCCATAAGTCAGTATCGGAGGTTGAGGTTCCTTACCCCATGTCATGGAACGATGAGGAGCGTGACATCAGTTGCTGGCTTGGCAACGTGATGCAGCGTGAGGCATTTGACAAACTCTATTCAATAGGTGAGCGTGTGATCCTTACCAATGACAAGCATCTGCGTCAGGACTGGGATTACCTGCAGGCAAGCAACAACTTCCGCTTTATGACAACCAAGAACAACGCGGTGTCAATGGATCGTGGAATTTATGAGTCACCTTACGATGCGTTTACAAACTACATGAACATCCTGGGTGATTTCCTGCAGAGAGTAAACTGGGCGTTGCCTCTGGATATAGACACCGAGGAGCTCAATGCGTTCCAGACCACCATCAGCAACCAGGACAAGAAAATTCAGTCACTGGAGAAACAGGTGGCAAGACTCAAGGCTGCTGCCGACAAGCCGAAGAAGAGTTGACTATTGCGCAGACGCAGGAGTCGGACCAGACGTTCTCGGCTGTCTCAACCATGTCTATGATAGCGTAGATAGGCAGGATTATGCCCAGTATGGCAATCGGTGCACCTATACCCGACATGAGCGAGAGGGTAAGGAAATAGCATCCCATGGGTACTCCTGCATTGCCTACGGCCGATATGACCGAAATCAGTACCCACAAGGCAATGGTGCCGAATGTTATATCCATGCCTCCGTTCTGCATTACGAACAGAGAGGTTACAAGTATGAATGCCGCACATCCGTTCATGTTGATGGTGGTGCAGATGGGCAGCACGAATTTGGCTATCCTGCTGCTTACACCCAGGCGGTTCTGGGCCGAGTCAAGGGTGACTGGCAGGGTAGCGGCACTGCTCTTGGTGAACAGGGCCATGAGCACAGCCGGCATCATGCGGCTGAGCACGTGTATGGGGTTAAGACCTTTTGCAAGCAACAGCAGCGGCAATACTATAAAGAACTGGATGAAATTGCCTCCCAAAACAACTAATACATATTTACCGATGGAGCTGGCAACCACACCGGCCGACAATTGGGCGGACAATTGGGCCGAGAAGGCCACAATGCCCAAAGGAAGCGTCCAGATAAGACCGCTGATGAGCTTGAACAAAAGGTCTTGCAATCCCAATACACCCTTTACAACCACAGCCTTGTTCTCTGATTCCGGCAGACGTGACAGTGCTATTCCGATAGCAAAGGCCAGTATAAGCAGTGAGAGCACGTTGCCTTCAAGGAACGGGCGGACAAGGTTGTTGGGGATTATGCTTATTATATGTTCCGAGTATGAAAGGTCCTGATTTACAGTTGCTAACTGCTCCTGTCCGTTTGCTGCTTCCAGAGGCAGATTGCCCGGTGCAATAAGGACGTAGAGGATGGCACCCACCACTGCTGCTGCCAGTGTTGTCAGAAGGGTGTAGGTGAGGGTCTGGCCGAATATCCGTCCCGAGCCCTTGGTGCCGAACGATGCGAATGTGGTAATCACGGCCAGCACGATGGTGGGTACGGCCAGCAACTGGAACAGACGGGTATATACTGTGGCTATGAATTCCATTGTGGCATCCAGCCATCCGAGTCCCAGCACTCCCAAAACAGCACCCAGGACAAGTGCCGCAATCCAGATCAGTGTTCTTTTCATACTATATTTCTATTGTCAGGTTTACATAAATGTTACGTCCCTTCTGGGGTATGTCGTTCCAATCGGCATAGGTGGCGTAGAACTTGTCCAGCAGGTTCTCCACTCCGGCCCTTAATGAGAGATACCTGTAACGGTACTGAGCAGACAGGTTGAGTATTGTCCATTGGGCCGATGCGGTCTCTCCGTATTTCTGTCCCCATACCTTCTGGCGTCCGTTGCCCTTGACCTCTATCTGACCGCTCCAGGGCCCTTTGGCAAAGTCAAGGTCTGTCTGCCATGTAATCGGAGCTATCAAAGGTAGTGCATCTCCCTGATTGTCGCGTCCGCTGCTCAATGAAACCTTTCCGCTCAACTGCAGGAACTTTCCTTCAACACCTGCAGTGAGGGAGAGGTTGGCAATGGTGGCATGGCTCAGATTTCCGTATACCTTCACGCCCTCAGCACCCACGGTCATGGCGCTCAGTCTCTGTTCAAAATGACCTATGATATAGTTGCTGAACAGGAATACGTTGGCATCGGCCCCGACAGTGACCGGTCCCTTGCGGAAATCGGCCGATGCGTTCAACTCTACTGCCGATTCGTTCCTGAGCGTAGGGTTGCCTATGTAGTCATACTGGTCATAGGTGTTGTTCAGATAGTATCCGTAGGCCTCGGTTACAGTGGGGGCACGGCTGCCCCAACCGGCACCGGCCGAAAGACCAAGGTTCTCTGTAGCGGCAAAACTGTAGATCGCGGCCACGCGGCCTGTGGTCTGATGGTAGTAGTCCTTCATCATCGGGAAGAATACCTTCTGGGCATGATAACCCTCCTCATTGTTGAGTTTTTGCTGCTGCCAGGCCAGTTTGGCCGACAGATGCAGGTTCTGCCTTGAAGATATGCTGATGTCATCACTCAGCGCCAGACCGGTGTTGAGTGTGCCCACATCGGGCCAAGTAACCATATACATGGGTGCGGCACCTCCCGGGTACATGGTCATGTCGGCAAACAGCCGGTTGTAGTAGAGGTCATAGTTCAGCGCTACATCATGGCTGGCTACGGATGTAAGCAGCAGGCTGTAGAGACCTGTCGTCCAACTGTCACCGGGCATATCCATATGTATAGCCACATCGGGACGTGTGGTATCGTCCATGATATGGATTATGTGGTTGTAATACGCCTTGGTCTCCCAACTGGCCGTCTTGAAGAGATGCTTGTATGAGACCGATGTTATCAGTCCCTGTGCTGTGGCAACGTCCATGTTGAGGGCGGGGTAGCCTACATCGGTGGCACGGTCAAATATGACTGTCCCCTCCAGGATATCCCTGGAACTCAGTTTGAAGCCCAGGTTGCTGAACAGGTTTATCTTATGGAACTGTGAGAACTGCAGTCTGCTGCCTCCTCCCACATTGTAGCAGTCGGCATCACGGCGGAACGCACCCAGGTTGACATAGGCCCGGCTGCCGCTCAGGGCGGCATCGGCCCCGTAGACCTGCAGATGGCCGTTCCATTCATGGCCGCCTATTACGTTGAGGTGAAAAGGATCGGCATCAAAGCCGGCCTTGCGCAGACGCAAGTCCAGGCTGCCGCCTATGTTTCCGGTGGCCTGCGGGTTGCCGTTAAGTCCGCTGTTAAGGCTTATGCTCTGCAGATTGCCGCTCTCCACGTATGATGTCACGGGATCCATCTTGTCCGTGCAGGCATAGAATATCTTCATGCCGTCAATGGTGGTGGAGAGCCTCTCGGTCTGCATGTTGTTGACAACCGGCTCCCATGCGTATGATCCGCGGCGTACCATATTGACATTCCTGAGTACTGAGATATGTTCGTCAATACCTGCAGCCTGCCCCTTGATGGAACGGTTGCGTCCCGGGGTGCTGCCGGATGCAATCTCCACTTCGTCCAGGTTTTGGGTCCTGAACGGAAGTGAGTCTGCATCTGTAAATATGATGGTTGTTATCAATAGTGTTCCCAGCATAGGAATGTCAATTGTTTATGGTAACTGAATGTTAGAGAGTCACGTCCCAGAAGAGAGAACTGAATCCGTCTTTGAGATCATCGCCGCCGGCTACGATATTGCCCTGAAGGTCACGCACGGTAAGGTGTATGCGCCACAGTCCGGTCATCGTAAGGTTTATGGTACCCTGATAACTGCCGTCAGCCTGCTTTATAAGCTGAGTGTTATCCGGTGACGTATGGTTACCCATATCGGGCATACGCGGGTCAATATCAACCTTGAATGACTCTGAAGCGATGGCATACGGAGTGGTTGCAGGGTTGCTCTTCTTGGAGATGTAGGCTGTAAGTGTGTTGCTTCCTGTCTTAAGGTCGATGGGACTGGCAACAGAGATGTAGTATGTGTCATTTCCAATCTTGAAAGACTTTACCCAATCCTGACCGGCAGGGAGGGGATCGACAGTGATGTCAGCTTCTTCCACTCCGCCGTTTGAACCAAGTATGCTTGCATCATATCCAAGTGTCCATGAACCGCTCTCGCCTGAACTCATGATGAACGATACCCATGCACGCTTTACAGCGGCATACGAGTCATTGAAACTCTCGGCCGGGCCCGATACCGGGGTGCTGTGTTTCATGTTCATCTTGACCATGAGCATTACGGGACTGAAATCCTTGATTTCATAGTTCTTTACATAGTTGCCGTTTTTCTTCTTGGTCACTACAAAGTAGAGATCGTTGTAACCTACGTTGAACTTGCCGGTGCGTGAGTATGCAAAGACTTTGTATTTGCCGTCAACTTCTGTTGACAACTCCGGGATTATCTTTACCGTCTCAAGGAAACGGAACACCTGGAGGGCCTCCTCGGCCGAGCAGCAGTCAATATCGCCGTCAAATGTCACTCCGGGAATCTCAATATCCTGCGTACCATGATCGTCGTTGGAGTTGCAGGAGGTAATGACAGTGCTCAAAAGCACTGCCAAACCTGCTGTAAGAAAATTCTTTATCCTCATATCTGTATCCTCTTCAATTATTATGTTTCAATCAGAATCCGGGGTTCTGAGCAATACCCAAATCCTCACGGGACAGACCCAGTGGAATAGGCTGACGGTAATTGCGACCCTTTACGTTGTTGTATTTTGCCTTAAGATGGTTGTGAACCTTCTCAAAGTACTGGCGCTGCTGGGGTGTGAAATACTGCTTGCTCTCCCAGTCATCGGCAAAGTGCTTGTAGTGGCTGACTTTCTTTACAGATGTGATAAGGTCTTTCCAGCGAAGGTTGTTATAGAGTGAGAACTGCTCGTATGTGAACTCATAGTCCCACTCGCGCTTGATAACCTCCAGGTTGAGGGTATTGGCTGTCACGCCTGCTATTCCGGCACGGGTACGGAGCTGGTTGAAGGGAGCCACAGCCTCGGCTGTACGGCCCAGCTGTACAAGAGCCTCGGCCTTGATAAGCAGAACCTCGGCGTAACGGATCTCTATGCGGTCAACTGAGTTCTTGGTTATCTCCAGGTTCTCAGAGTTCTCATAACTCTGGTCAACACCCTTACCGTTTACGGGAGTATATACGGGTGAGTAGTAAGTGTAGGTAAGGCTGTCGGCCGGATTCACTATCTGAGTGAGATAGGTCTTGGCCAGACGCTTGTCATTGGGCTGCTCTGCCTTCCAGTCATCATAGAGGTCATCATCGGCCACCTCGGTATGGTTCTGAGAGTACTTCTTGCCGTTCTGTCCGTTCTGGAAGGGGAATGTCCATGAGCAGTGGGTCTGGTGGTTTCCCTGAGCATCTACCTTGTCGCCGTCATGGGCGATGGTGAACAGGTGCTCATTGTCACCCAGTTTGTTGCTCTCATAATCGCGTCCGAAGAGCTTGGAGAAATCAGGAGCAAGAGCCAGACGACCGCTGTTGATAACCTTATCGGCATACTCTACGGCTTTCTCCAGATATGCGGGGGTTGTCTTGAACTCAGGATCATTCTGAGTGTTTGCGATTGCGGCAACCTCATCATAAGTAAGAGGGTTGTCACCCAATACCAGATAGGTACGAGCCAGAAGAGCCTGTGCAGCCTGTTTTGAAGGAACGCGGGGATCACCGGTGTAGTCAAGCAGAAGGCTCTCGGCGCTGTTGAGGTCGTTGATTATCTGGTCAAATACCTTATCCAGGCTCTGACGCTCGGTGGTGCTTCCGCCATCCTCGGTAAATACCGGGATCTCACCCCACAGCTGAGCCAGTTTGAGGTTGGCCAGGGCACGCAGGAACTTTGCCTTACCTACGGCTGCGTTATAACCGGATTCAGATACCTTGCCGAGTGCCTTTGAGTTGTTGATGGTCACGATAGCTTCGTTGGCCTGTGCAACGCCAAGCAGCAGATGATTGAATATCTTGATCTGATACCAGGTGTCGGGTGCCTGCTCAAAGCGGCTGTTAAGAGGTCCCTCCTTGTCTTCGGTTCCCTCAAATGAGATGAGCTTGTTTGAGTTGAGCTCAATGATGAATGAGAATGATGAGCTCAGCGGCTGCCAGTGGCTGTAAATGCCGTTTACAAGTGCCAGTGCGCTGGCATCGTCATCCACGACGTTGTTCTCATCGATAATCTGTTGTTCTACTACCTCGTCTTCATTTTCGCATGACGAGAATCCTGCTAAAAGTGTTGCAGCAATGGCTGCGCCGAAAAGTAAATTCTTTTTCATGATTGTGTATTTTTAAAATGGTTAATGTTGTAATGATTATAGTGTCACGTTAATTCCGAAACTGATTGTACGGGCCGATGGATACGCACCGCTGTCTGTTCCGCTGCTAACCTCGGGGTCATAACCCTTGTAGGGAGTGACAGTAAAGAGGTTGCTGCCGGTTGCGTATATGCGTATGCCTTCTATCTTGAATTCGTTACGGAACTCTACGGACCTGAACCGGTATGCCAATGTCAGGTTCTTGAGTTTGAGATACGATGCGCTCTGTACATATCGGCTGTCAATATAGGATATGGTGCGGGCGACCGATGCCAGAGGCAGGGTGTTGCCGCCGTTCTCGGGGGTCCATGAGTTACGTATGGTAGAGAGCACGTTGTAAGAGTCACCAGTCATTTCGAGACGGCGTCCCAGGGCATTGTAGAGCTCGTTGCCGTAACTGCCGCTAAAGGCCAGAGACAGGTCAATCCTGCGGTATGTGAACTGGGATGAGAGTCCGTAAACCAGATCCGGCTGGATACTTCCCAGTATGACACGGTCATTGCCGTCTATGCGATGGTCATTGTTTACATCTGCATATCTTATGTCTCCCGGTTTTGGGGTGAGTCCGTTTACAGTAGGCAGTTGGCTTACATCATCTCCGCTCTGTACTATTCCTTCAAACTTGAGTCCGTAGAATGATCCCAGAGATTCTCCTTTACGCAGTATCTGCTGGCTGTCGGAGCCTTGTATCACATTGTTTGTTATGCCCATGTCGGTAATCTCATTACGGTTGAGCGATACGTTGGCACTTACGTTCCACTTGATGCTGCGACGCTGTATGAGAGCGGCGGTTGCAGAGAGTTCAACACCTTTGTTCACCACGTTGCCCACATTCTGAAGTTGGGTGTTCACGCCTGTGGCAAAACCTGTTGGGACCTGGAGCAGAAGGTCACTGGTTTTCTTGTAATACGCATCAAATACCAGTGTCAGACGGCTGCGCCACAGACCCAGGTCAAATCCGGCATTGTATGATGCGGTGGTCTCCCACTTAAGACGGGCATTCTTGGCGTTGGATTTTGAGTAACTGCTGCTGCCTCCGTAAGATCCGGTAGAGAATGTGGTTGAGAATGCGTAATCGGGAATCTCCTGGTTTCCTACCTGTCCGCCCGACAGACGTACCTTGAGATAATCTATGCTCTTTACTCCGCTCAGGAAACTCTCCTTGTCAACGTTCCATGAGAGACCTATTGAAGGGAAGTAGCCCCAACGGTGACCCTTGGCAAAGCGGCTTGAGTTATCGGCACGGAAGGTGGCGGTAACGTTGTATCTATCCTTGAGAGAGTAGTTTACACGTGCCAGTACTGAGTTGAGCTGTGACTCTGTCAGACCTGTCTGCGGGGTGTAGATGTTGGCACCGTCACCCAGATTGTACTGCTTTAGAGACTCGTTTGTAAAGTGGTTGGTACGTATTGAACTGTAACTGGATGATGATGTCTGGCGGGTGTAGCCTACAAGCACATCAATGTAGTTGTTGAAGTTTATGTCGCGTGTGTAACTGGCGGTATACTCCTGCTGCCATACATCGGTCTGACGGTTACCTGTTCCGCCTATACCCTGGGTAGCCAGGCCGAGTGATGTGTATGCACCTGAGAAATAGTTCTGGGTAAGGTGCTCGCTGTTAAGACCAACTGTTGCCTTGAAGAGCAGGCTTCCTACACGAAGGCTGGCCCATACGTTGGTGAGCAGGTAGTTGTTTATGTTCTCTGCCACGCTCTCCTTTAAGTCATATACGGGGTTGGCAGAGTGGTCACCTATGGCAAAGTAGGCATACTCATAGGGGTTGCTGAAATTGTAACTGCCGTCAGCATTGTAGATGTCTACAACCGGGGGTACCAGCAAGGCATAGACAAAACTGTTTGTTATGCCGGCCGAGTAGGGAGATGAGTTGAATACCTGAGCCTCGGTGGATGTGAGTCCGTTCTGACGTGAGCGGCCAAGTGTGGTGTTCACACCCAGTTTGAGGTTCTTAAGCAAATCCCACTCGGAGTTGGTGTGGAAATTGTAACGGTCAAATCCGCTGTTGAGCAGGATTCCCTCCTGGTCAGTGGCGCTCACTGAGAATGAGTATCGGCTCTTGTCTGTAGCACCTGTAACACTCAGTTCATGACTCTGCTGGAGGGCGGTACGCAACAGGGCGCTCTGCCAGTCTGTGCCCTCACCGAGTGAGGCAATCTGCTCATCGGTATAACCGCCGCGGTTGCCGTAGTAGTCCTTCTGGAAACGGGCCCACTCAGAAGCGTTCATCAGATCCAGTTTTTTGGTGATGTTGCTTACTCCAAAATCATATGTGTAGTTGATGACGGCCTTTCCGGCTCCGGCCTTACCCTGCTTGGTGGTTACCAGGATCACTCCGTTAGCGCCGCGTGAGCCGTATATGGCTGTGGCCGATACGTCCTTCAGTACCTCGACCGATTCGATATCGCCCGGATTGATGGTAGAGAGCGGGTTGAGTGAACTCTCAATTGCTCCCAGTCCGGTACTGCTGTTGGCGGCATCCTTGAAATATATGAATCCGTCTATCACGTAAAGCGGTTCGTTGCTGGCATTTACCGAGTTGCCGCCGCGTATGCGGATGTGGCTGTCGGCTCCCGGCTGACCGCTTGATGCGGTTACGTTCAGACCTGCTACCATACCGCTCAGCGCTCCGTCCAGAGTGGGAGCCTTGGACTGGCTGAATACATCGGCCTTTACTGATGCTACGCTACCGGTAAGCTGGGTCTGCTTCTGGGTGCCGTAACCTATTATCACAACCTCGCTCAGAGTGTTGACATCTTCAGAGAGTTGGATGTCAATGGGCTCGGACTCGTCATAGACATCAATCTCCTGCGTGCGGTAACCTATATAGTCTACGGCAAGCGTAAGAGGCAGGCTCTCCTTGGTCTCCAGGCGGAAGTTGCCTTCCAGATCTGTCGTGGTGCCCACACCTTTGCCGGACTTGACATATACCTGTGCGCTGATGAGCGGCTCACCCGTGGCTGCATCGGTTATGGTGCCGGTAAGTACACTCTGTGCGATTGCTGACAGAGAGGTGATTAAAGAGAATGTAAGTGTAAAAAGAAGCTTTTTCATATGTATGGTATTCCCTGGGGAGCGGGTATTTTACCCGTTCCCGACTATTGATAACCTAAAAAATGTGTGCTTAAACTCTTAGTTCTGAGCCAGGTCGCGGCTTGCTATGCGCTGCAGTTGGGCAGTCAGCTCATTCTGGGACAATGCGAGCATTCCATAACAGTGCAGGTCTTTAATGCCGGCTGTAAGTACCCAGTTTACAAAGTCATTCATGGCCATATCGGCATGGTTATAGGCAAATCCTATGTTTCCTACAGGTATCTCGTCATAATTGTGCTCTTCAAGAAGCTGTATGATATCGTCCAGATTGGCGTTCTCGATAACCTGACGTCCGTGCTTGTCAAGATCCAGCGGCAGGAGAGCGAGTGTTGAGCCCGGCTGACGGCTTTCAAGGTCAAATATGTTGGACAGATAGTTTACGGTTACACCCAGCGGATCACGGCTGATGGCGGTGGTAAGGAAAGCGTCATCGCCCGATATCTTCTTGCCCTTGTAGTCTGTCACGTCCTGATGCAGGTAAGATGCGTAGAGACGTGATGCTGAGAGCTGGCTGTTTCCGGTATAGATGTGGATCTTCTGCTGTGCATCGGTCAGTTCCTCATCATCCTCCTCATCATTTACAAAGAAAAGTGAGCGGAGTTTGCGGGTATTCAGACGGTGGGATGTGAGACGTGCAGCCTCAGAGTCTTTTGTGGTAACCGGCAGAATGGCGTAACGGGCAAAACTTATTGCATCGTCATCGGTGGTGAGTTCTATAACTCTTGCGGCATCGGCCTTTCCCTTTATGAATTCAAAGTTGAGGGTGGGGTGTGTCTGCTGGTATTCATGTGCCCAGTTCTCGATGAGAGGGCGTGCAAACTCGGGGACGCGCAGTGAGATAGTCTCAACATCCTGTGCATTGGCATTAAAACCAAGACCTAAAACCACTGCTATTATATAAAGTATCTTTTTCATATTGTTGTTCTGTTTCTGATTTCCGATGCAAAGGTCGGTCAAATAGCATTTTGTTCCAACAAAACTTGAAACATTGGAATACTAAATATATTGTATGCTGATTGGGTAGAATAGAAACGGCAAAAACAGTGCGTTTTTGCCGTTTTTGTAGAATAATTCTACTGTCAGGCCTTGACGGCGGCCGAAAGTTGGTCCAGCGCCTTGCTGAGAACGGCCCGAGGAGCACCTACGTTAAGGCGCATGAATCCCTCTCCGCCGGGACCGAACGTCTCTCCGTCATTAAGGGCCAGGCGGGCCTTGTTGACAAACAGGTCTATCAGGCCTTTGTGGTCAAGATTCAGGTCCCTGCAGTCCAGCCATACCAGAAATGTGGCTTGCGGGCGCAACGGTTTTATGGCCGGGATATTCTCCTTGAAGTAATCCTGTACAAAACACACGTTATCCTCTATATAACTTATAAGCTGGCGGCGCCACTCCTCACCCTTCTGGAAAGCGGCAATCATTGCAATGGTTGAGAATATGGGCGGCTCACTGAACTCATTTGCGTCAAGCCACTTGAAGAAACGGCGGCGCAGGGTGTCGTTGGGCACAATTGCGTATGAGTTCACAATACCGGCGGTATTGAATGTCTTGGAGGGAGCGCCAAAGGTTATGCTTATCTCTGCAGCCTTGTCGCTTACGGTTGCAAACGGGATATGCCTGTTTCCAAATAGAGTCAGGTCACAATGGATTTCATCACTGATCACAATGATGTTACGCTCGTAGCAGAAATCTGCCAAACGTACCAGTGTCTCCCTGCTCCAGCATATTCCGGCGGGATTGTGGGGATTGCTCAGTATAAGCAGACGGCACTTGTCATCGGCCACAGCAGCCAGATTCTCAAAGTCAATCTCGTAACTGCCCCCCTCTACCCTTTTCAGGGGATTGAAAACCACCTCACGCTCATTGCCCTGCGGGGTAAGGCGGAACGGGTAATATACGGGCGGCTGGATTATAACCTTCTCATCGGGCTTTACGAATACGTTCACGACAGACCCTACCCCCTTCATTACACCGGGTATGTATGTGAGCCACTCCTTACGGACCTTCCAGCCGTGATGGTCCTCAATCCACCTGGCAATGGTCTCCCAGAGCTCATCGGGCGTAGAGGTATAGCCGAACAGCGAATGCTCCAGACGCTTGCGCAGGGCATCGGTAATGAAAACAGGGGTCTCAAAATCCAGGTCGGCCACCCAAAGGGGTATCAGGTCATCACGTCCGTAACGCTCCTTGAGCACACTGTACTTGAGTGCATTGGTGCCCGAACGGTCTATTATCTTGTCAAAATCGTATTTCATTTTCGTTTTTGATGCAAAATTAAAGATGGATTTCCTTATCTGCAACCTGACCGTTCAGAATCCTGAAAGAGTTGAGTCTGGGTTCCCCGTCCAGCAGAGAGAGAATGGCGTAACGGATTGTAGGGTCATTTGCCAGCCTCAGGTCTTCGGCCGATGGACGCGACGGCGATGCAGGATGGCTGTGCCAGTTGGCCAGGATCTTAAGCCCGTGCTCACGGGCGTAGCGCAGTGCCGCAAACTGATCCTTGGGTGCGAATGAGAAATGTTCAGGTGAATGGTCAATGTTCTCCATCCAGTAGTTCTCGGTCACATCACCGTCCTTACCCAACAGGTACCCGCAAGTCTCGTTGGGAGCATCCTTGCGGGCCTGTTCAATAAGCTCTTCTATTACATTTTGAGGAATAATCATAATCAGTGTTTCTTGATGTCGCAAGCGGGCAGTTCATAATCAATCAGGTGGTCAATCGTAGGATTGGAACCACAGATGGCGCAGTTGTCACGCTTGCGTACCGGTACGGTGCGGAACTGCATGGTCTTGGCATCAAATGTAAGAAGCCTGTTTGTAAGCAGTTCGCCCACTCCGGTAAAATATTTAAGAGTCTCTGCAGCCTGGATAGTGCCCAGCATACCTGCAATGGCTCCAAGCACTCCGGCCTGTGAGCAGGTGGGTACGGCTCCTGTTGGAGGCGGCTCCTTGAACATGCAGCGGTAGCATGCCGTGCCGGGCAGATGAGTAAAGGTCTGGCCGTTAAAGCGCAGTATGCCGCCGTGCGAGAAAGGCTTGCCGGCCATCACGCATGCATCGTTTATAAGGAACTTGACGGGGAAGTTATCGGTTCCGTCAACAATGAAATCATAATCCTTGATTATGTCAAGGGCGTTTGTGGAATCCAGGAATTCACGGTAGGTGTCCACCTGGACATCGGGATTGATGGCCTGAATCTTCTCCTTGGCGCTAAGCACCTTGGCCACGCCCACATCCTTGGTAAAGTGTATTACCTGACGCTGCAGGTTACTCAAATCAACGGTATCGGCATCGACAATACCTATACGACCTATTCCGGCAGCTGCCAGATAGAGGCTCACGGGAGCGCCAAGTCCGCCGGCACCCACCACCAGGACACGGGCGTTAAGGATCTTTTCCTGACCCTCAACCCCTACATCCTGCAGCAGTATATGCCGTGAATAGCGTTGTATCTGTTCTTCTGTAAAATCGATCATAAGGCACCGCCTCCCATAAAGAAAAGAAAATCTACACTATCTCCCTCCTTGATTTGAGTTCCGTCCCACTCTGAGCGGTCCACAAAATCCTCATTGACCTGTACGCTGACCATCTCGGGCTGCTGTACGTCATTCTGTCTTATCAGTTCTGCAAGGCTGATAGGGAGCTGTACCTCCTGAGCCTCTCCATTAACTTGAATCTTTGCCATTTTATGTATTAGTTGTTGATTGAACGTTTTTTGGTCTCGCCAATGATCTTACGCACGGCGATAACCAGTTTATCCACATCCTTACGGGTGTTGTAGAGTGCAAATGTCGGTCTTACACTCATCTCATATCCAAGTGCACGCAGGGCGGGCTGTGCGCAGTGGTGTCCTGCACGTACGGCAATGCCCTCCTTGTCCAGCAGCGATCCGGTCTCGGGTACCGGTATGCCGTCAAGCACGAAACTCACTACCGATACACGGTTTTTGGGATCACCAATCAGCGTGAGTCCTTTTATCTGCGAGAGCTGCTCACGGGCATACTCTGTGAGCTGATGCTCGTGTTGCTCAATGCTGCGGATACCTATGTGGCTTACGTAGTCCAGTGCGGCTCCAAGTCCTATGGCATCGGCCACATTGGGAGTACCTGCCTCAAAACGGGCGGGCGGCACGTTGTACTCGGTACGCTCAATGGTCACGTCCTTGATCATGTTACCACCTCCCTGCCAGGGCTGCATCTTATCCAGCAACTCCTTGCGACCATAGACCACGCCTATACCGTTGGGTCCGTAGATCTTATGGCCGGAGAACACAAAGAAATCGGCACCCAGTTGCTGTACATCGACCTTGGTATGGGCAATGCTCTGCGCTCCGTCTATGAGCACGGGTATGTTATGCGAGTGAGCGATTTCAATGATACGCTTCACGTCATTGATGGTGCCGAACGTGTTGTTTACATGACCTACGCTGACAAACCTTGTGCGGGGTGTGATGATACGCTCAAACTCTGAGAGTACCAGGTCTCCGTTACGGTCGGTGGGGATAGCCTTGAGCGTGCAGCCTTTCTCATGGCACACCTGCTGCCAGGGTACTATATTGGCATGATGGTCCAGCTCCGATACTATCACCTCATCGCCGGGTGTCAGGTACTGACGTCCATAGGTCTGGGCTACCAGGTTGATTCCCTCGGTGGTGCCGCGTACAAAAATGATCTCTTCGCTGCTGGAGGCGTTTATAAAACGCTGCACTTTCTGGCGGGCCTCCTCATATGCATCGGTGGCACGTGCTGCCAGGGTGTGGGCTCCACGGTGTATGTTGCTGTTGTAGTTCCTGTAATAGTCACTTATCTTGTCTATCACCTGAACCGGTTTCTGCGTGGTGGCGCCGTTATCCAGCCATACCAGGTCATGTCCGTTCACCTTCTGGTTAAGGACCGGGAAATCCTTCTTGATCAGGTCAGGATTGAGGGTATCAACCTCATCGTAGTTGAGATCATGCAGTTTCTGCGTCTCGGGTATCCCAATACCGAATCCGTTGTCCTGCGGGACATATCGGGCCGACCCCGGAGCGTCATCGTTACCGCCCTGGTAGGTCACATCCGGGAATCCGCTTCCGCCGGCAAGCAGCTGCCTGAAACCGGCCTCCAACTCCTCCAGATTAAGGGACTCGTCAGGCAGTATGCTCTGACGGATCTCCCTTGCCTCCTCCGGACAGTATTTGGCAGCCAGGTCACGCAACAGAGCCAGCGCGCTTTCATCCTGAGCCTGAAAACTGTTTATGTCTGTAAGGTTGAACATCACTTCTCTACTTTATTCCTGTGCTGGTAATCGTGATAATAACCCACCTCTACGTTCTCAAGGACGGCAATGGCGTCGTCGGTGAGAGCGGCCAGAGAGAAATATTTGGTAAGCAGGTATGATGCAACACCGAACTTGTCCAGACCCATCAGACGTGCGCTGAGTGAGGGTGCAATCTCGCCGGGAATACCGCTCTGATGCAGTCCAATCACGCCCTGGTTGTGCTCGCCGGTACGTACCAGTATGATCTTGGTGGTACCTACTCCGCGGCCTGTCAGATACTGACCCTCAACCTCCACCTTGTCGCTGGGGATGATGGGCACGCCGCGCCACAGGATCACCTTGGTTCCGAACAGATCGGTAGTTACAGGAGGAACGCCGCGCCATGTGCACTCGCGCTCAAAGGCGGCAATGGCACGCGGGTGAGCCACAAAGAATGCAGGCTCTTTCCAAACCAGGCTCAGCAACTCGTCCAGGTCATCGGGAGTAGGTGCTCCGTAACGGGCCGATATGCGGTATGCGGGGTTGGCGGCTGCCAGCAAACCGAACTGACGGTTGTTGATGAGTTCCCACTCCTGACGCTCCTTGATGCTCTCAATGGATAGACGCAACTGCTCCTCAAGCTGGTTGTAGGGGTTGTTGTACAGGTCCGATACGCGGGTATGGACACGTACTACGGTCTGCAGGGTATTGAGTGAATACTCTGTGGGATTCTCCTCATAATCAATATATGTCTCGGGAATGACGTTATCCTCCTCATGTCCGCTAACCAGGTCAATATGCTTCTCGCCGTTGTCATTGACCGATGCCTTAAGACGCAGTTGCTTATCGACAGCCTTGTTGAACTGCTCGCGGAAATCGGGGACCTCCTTTATGAACTTGACCAGTTCCTTGAGCTTGAGACCCAGGAACACGGCGGGTGTCACGGCACGTACACTTACGGTTGACTCCTGCTCGTCCAGCAGGTCAGCCTCACCGAAATACTCGCCGTCACCCAGCAGGGCTATCCGCAGTTCCTCACCGTGAGGACCCTTGCTGATAACCTCTGCCTGGCCACTGGCTACTATAAAGAAACGTTGTTTATCCTTGCCTTCCTCTACAAAGAGCTGGTCAACAGCAACCTCTTGAGCTTCGAATGCACTTACCAGACGGTTTACTATCTCATCATCAAACTCCGAGAAGAGAGGGATGGCCTTGAGGTTCCTGGCTGTGAATGTGGGAACGCCGTTCACGTACTGGATGGGCAGGCGGTCGTTCTTGCGGAGTTCTACCTTGGTGCGGTTAACGCGGAACGTGCCGCCGCTTACCTGTACCCAAGGCAAAAGCTTGAGAAGAAGCCTTGGAGTGATACTGCCCATCTGAGGGGCTGTCTTGGTTGTGGTTGCCAGCCTTCTGGCGGTTGCAGTTGTCACACTGCGCTGTTTGTTGGAATCTGCCATTGTATTGTGTTTTTAATTATTTCCTGATAGTAACCTTATGTGTGGTACCCTCCACATGTTCAACAGAGAGTACGTTGTAGCCCTGATCCTTAGCGTTACGGGGTACGTTGTCCAGAGGCTCACCCTCTGAAAGAAGAACCTCAAGTATATCACCCTCCTGGAGCTTTGACAGTTCAATCTTGGTCTTGACAAATGTCATGGGGCAATGCTCCTTTGTAATATCCAATACCTTTGTAGCCATAGTATTCAAATAAAAAGTGTTTCACCTCCGTCACTGAGCTTAAGGAATGAAGCTACTCCCAGTACATCCTTAACTTCAGGAATAAAATCCTCTTTCTTGAGTCCAAGTACATGCATAGCCATCTCGCAGGCATAGAAATTTATGCCAAGCGCCTTGGCTGCCTCAACAAGTTCTTCAAGTGTTGCCACATTGTTCTTGCGCATCAGTCCACGGAAAATCCTTGGTCCTGCACCCAGAAAGTTGAAACGTGATGTGGGAGTTACCTTAAGACCTCCCATCATGAATCCGAATATCTTGGTAAGCCAGTTACCGCCGGTAAAAGAACGTCCTTTCTTGTTCTTGATGGCGTCCAGTCCCCAGAAAGTGAAGAAAATGTTCACTTCATAACCTACTGCTGCAGCTCCTGTACCCAGTGTGAATACTGCTGTCAGCTTGTCAAAATCACCGCTGAAAGCGATGATGCTAAGTTTTTTAGTCTCTGCCATATTAAATATGTATTAGTAGTTCAATGTTGGAATCATAATCCTTTTGCAGCCTGGCGTATGTCACAAAGGATATCTTCCGGATCCTCAAGCCCGATAGATAGCCGGATGGTAGTCTGACGCACATCCATAAGCTCCAACTGCCGTTCCGGGAAAAGACCGAATATTGTTGATGCCGGGTGAATGGCCAGGGTGCGGTTATCAAACAGGTTGGTGGCGCGGTGTACCAGTTTCAGGTTGTTTATGAAACTGTAACAAGCCTCTTTTGATTTAAGGTCAATGGCTATCATTGCACCTGATGTGGGACCGAACTGCTTGCGTGCCAGTTCATAGAAAGGATTGTCCTTGAGTCCGATGTAGGTGACCCGCTCAATTCCCTCAATCTCTCTCAGTCCTTCGGCCACACGCAGTGCATTGGCGGCCTGACGTTTGTATCGGACATCGAGAGTCTCCAGACCCAGTGTCTGCTGGTAGGCGGAGTAGGGGTTCATGTAAGCGCCCAGGTTGAACAGTAGGTCACCCTTAAGACGTTTGTTTATGTCGGGGAATGTGCCGTAATCAATGATAAGTCCTCCCAGCGATGTTCCGCCGCCTGACAGGTACTTGGTGCTGGAAAGCACCTCAATGTCCACACCCAGGTCTTTAAGGGAGGTCTCTGTAAAAGGAATTACCGTTGAATCGGCTATCAACGGTATATTCCTGCTGTGTGCAATGGCTGCAAGAGCCTGGAGGTCGGCCACCTCCAACTGTGGGTTGGTTACTATTTCAAGGTATATACAACAGGTGTTTTCATCAACGGCTTTCTTTACCGCCTCCAAGTCGGTAAGGTCACGTAGTTTGGGCTTGATGCCTAAGGGCATGAATGTTGTTGTTAGTAAGGCTAATGTGTTTCCAAAAAGGTGTCTTGACGATACTATATTCTTTCCTTGGGCAACTACTGCCAACAATGCGTTGCTGATGGCAGCCATGCCCGAGTTGTAACCGGTGACATGAGCGGCTCCTGTAAGTTGGCGCACCCTGTTTTCAAAGTTGGTTACCGTGGGGTTTTCCACGCGGGCGTAATCGGGAGCCTTTATGCGGCCGGTAAAGGCATCGGCCATACGGGCAGCGTCATCAAATTCAAATGATACATTGGTATAAATAGGTACTGCCAGTGATCCGTAGGCATCGGGACGGACCGTCGGGTTGTCGATTGCTATTGTCTGCTTGTTCATGATTAGTTGTTTAATTTGGCTGCAAAGGTCTTTCAAATAGTATTATATTCCAATCGGACTTGGATGTTTGGATTAAAAAACAAGTTTAGCGGCTGCCATGCAGAATAAAAACACAGCCCCATGTCCGGGACGATGGGGCTGGCAGAAGAATCTTCTTTGTTCCTGTCAGAACTTGGAGCGGATTGTCTTGATCTTGATGGGGGTGTCTCCGCCGATGAGTTTTACCTGACGCAGCATAATGTCCAGGTTGTAACTGATGGCAGTATTGCGCGAATCCACGCTGGCGCTGACGGGAACCAGAAGGACTTTGTTCCAATCCGGGCGTGCCTGCTCATAGGCGGCATTGTCTCCTCCGTTCTGGCTGATCCATTCGGCGCGGTCGCTGTACATCTTCTCAATCATCGCGGCGATATTATCATAAGTATATGTGCCGTATTTTGAAGAGTAGGAGGCTACGAATGATTCCACCTTGTCTGACATGTTGTTCTTGGCAAAGAACTCGTTGAGTTTGTCCTTGCGGATAAGCAGAAGCAATGACGGGATGGTGGGCTTGTACTTGCTGGAAGGTGTCACTGCGGTGGAAATTCTCAGTTGGGCGGCATTGAGTACATACTCGTTGTCTCTCATCTGATCTACCGGCAGCGTTATCTCTGTAAACAGACCGAACGGACTGCGTATCCATGTGCAGCTGTTGTCTGCCAACTGGCCGTCCAGACCGGTCCATTTGATGGTGTTGAGTTGCAGAACCTCGCTGTTACCCTGGAATTCTACCATCCTGGACTCCATTATGGGCTCGTCGTCATCGTCCAATCCTATGTACTTGAAGTTCACACCCAGAATGGTACGGCTTATGTAGAACATTGTGCCGTCACCCTGTGTGCAGCGTATATAGAACCCCTTGCAGAGATTCTCCATAAATGATCTGGAATCGGCGAAATAGTGTCTTGTGGCAGGATTGTAGTATGACTCCAGTATGGTCCTGGCCAATGAGTCGGGCAGGGGGACTGTTATGCTGGGATAGTAACCGGGAAGGCTACGCAGCGAGTCGGAGTCCTGCATGTTAAGGCCCGATACGGTAACGCTTGCTATAGGTCCGGCCTGAAGGTCACAGAAAAGAGACGGATCCACATCGGGATAGTAGCGGGTCTCCGGGTCAATCATGGTGTTGAGCGGGAACACCTCTATCTTTATGGGATTGGCGGGGTCTCCAAAGAAACTCGTGTAATAAAGTTTGAGTTGTGCGTAGTATGGCTTCTGGTCACCTACCTTGTCAATAAACCACTGAGGGAATACATAACTGCCTATGCCATAAACTGAATCTGCCAACTGGAGATTCTCCATGCAGTTAAGTTGGGTCAGATAGGCGGATTCTATGGTTGAGCCGCTGACCTCCTCCGTAAAACGTCCCAGATTGCACTGGGATGTCATTATGATAAGTGAATCGGCAGCCTTGATAGTGCGGGATGTTGCAAAACAGGAATCATTTATGACTGTCATTACATCACCCTGGGGAGTGAGTGAACCGCCCAGTCCGGATGTATCGGCATCACATGAAATCAGAAACAGGACTGCGATAAAACCGCATACTGTCGTCTTGAGATTCATATCGGTATAAAATCAGATTTTGTTGTAGAAATCGTTGATGACATCGGCGGCCATCGTGGTGGCATCGCCCTCAAGTACAGGAATGCCTTTCTGCTTGGCGTATGCGGGCAGTACGGCGTCTACTGAAGGCGAGTTGCATATGATTCCGTCAGAGAAATCAATTGCCTTTTTCATTACGGCATTGAAATCTATGGGAGAGTCAAACGTGCCTACATCGCCGGGTTGCATATCCTTGTTTGGTATTATCTCCGGGTATCTGTCGCTGAAATTGCGGTCAAAAGCCTTGTCATACAGAGAGTAAACAACCTTTGAATCGCGGAAAGCGGGCTCCTCGCGATAGGCAGTCTTTATGTACAGCGGAATAAGGGCCGAAAGCCATCCGTGGCAGTGGATGATATCGGGATTCCAACGGAGTTTCTTTACGGTCTCAAGCACGCCGCGGGCAAAGAAAATGGTACGCTCGTCATTGTCCTCATACTCCACGCCGTCCTTATCGGTTACCTGAAGACGGTTCTGGAAGAAATCCTCATTATCAATGAAATACACCTGAATGCGGGCAGACTGGAGTGAAGCCACCTTTATTATGAGCGGATGGTCGGTATCGTCGATGATCAGGTTCATGCCCGACAGGCGGATCACCTCATGCAACTGGTTGCGGCGCTCGTTGATGTTACCCCATTTGGGCATAAAGGTACGGATGTCATTACCCAGTTCCTGGATGCTCTGCGGTAACTGTCTGCAATAATCAGCCATGGGAGATGATGCTACGAATGGTGTGATCTGATCAGCAATGATGAGAATTTTCTTTTCGCTCATAAGGGTGAATTTTCAAATACCATATGCAAAGATATAAAAAAAAAGCATGATTTAGGCAAGCAGAATGTCCGAAACTTTTGAAATACCATATTTATTCACTTATTTTGCGGACTTTTTGAATTGTATTATGATTAAGGTAATTACAACAGTAAAGGATCTTAAGGAGGCTCTCAAAACCTGCCGCGAGGAGGGTAAGACAGTGGGCCTCGTACCTACCATGGGTGCTCTGCACGAGGGCCATGCATCGCTTGTACGCCGCTCTGTAGCAGAGAATGACATAACCGTTGTGAGCGATTTTGTAAATCCCACACAGTTCAACGACAAGAATGACCTTAACAACTATCCCCGTACTATGGAGGCCGATTGCCAGTTACTTGAAAAGGTTGGCGCACAGTTTGTATTTGCCCCCACAGTAGAGGAGATGTATCCCGAGCCGGATACCCGTCAGTTTGACTTTACGCCTCTGGATAAGGTGATGGAGGGCCCCAACCGCCCGGGTCACTTTAACGGTGTGGCACAGATCGTAAGCAAACTGTTCTATGCAGTGGAGCCCGACCGCGCATATTTTGGCGAGAAGGATTTCCAGCAGCTGGCCATTATCCGTGAGATGGTACGCCAGTTGAACCTCAAGATAGAGATTGTGGGCTGCCCCATAGTTCGTGAGGAGGACGGAATGGCCCTGAGTTCACGCAACATGCTTCTGAGCAAGGCCGAGCGCAAACTGGCCGCCAACATATCACGCACTCTCTTTGAGAGCCGCTACTACGCACGTCACCACACACTTGCATCAACCCGCAAGTATGTCATCGACACCATCAACTCCTATCAGGGACTTGAGGTTGAGTATTATGAGATCGTGGACGGTCGCACTCTGCAGCCCGTTGACAACTGGGATGCCACCGATTATATAGTAGGCTGCGTTACCGTGCACTGCGGTAAGGTTCGCCTTATTGACAACATCAAATACAAGGAATAATGCTGCTTACAGTTCTTAAATCAAAGTTGCACCGTGTCAAGGTGACCGATGCCAACATAAACTACATAGGTAGCATAACCATTGACGGCAACTGGATGGATGCAGCCGGCATCATTGACGGCGAGCAGGTCCACGTAGTGGATGTAACCAACGGCGCCCGTCTGGTAACTTACGTAATCCGCGGAGAGCGCGGCTCCAAGTGCATCTGCCTTAACGGCGCTGCCGCCCGCCTGGTCTCAATAGGTGATACCGTCATAATCATCGCCTACGCCCAAGTAACTCCTGAGGAAGCCAAAACGTTCAAACCAACAGTGGTGATACCCTAAACAAAAAAGGCGGCCCGATCGGGTCGCCTTTTTTGTTTATAGGATTTGCTTATCCAAGCATGGTAAGCAGGATACCTGCTGCAACTGCTGAACCGATTACACCTGCAACGTTGGGGCCCATGGCGTGCATGAGCAGGAAGTTGCTGGGGTTCTCCTCCTGACCGACCTGCTGACTTACGCGGGCAGCCATAGGAACGGCCGATACACCGGCGGAACCGATAAGCGGGTTGATCTTCTCCTTGGAGAATACGTTCATCAGTTTGGCAAGCAGGATACCGCCTGCGGTACCGCAACCGAATGCTACAACACCCATAACCATGATCTTGATGGTGCTCCAGTCAAGGAATGAGCTGGCAGTAGCGGTTGCACCTACGGTAAGACCCAGGAATATTACCACGATGTTCATCAGCTCGTTCTGCATGGTCTTGCTCAGACGATCCACAACACCGCACTCCTTGGCCAGGTTACCCAGCATGAGGCAGCCTATAAGCGGAGCGGCATCGGGCAGAATGAGAGCCACGATGGTGGTGATGGCAATCGGGAATATTATCTTCTCAGTCTTGCTTACGGGACGCAGCTGGCTCATCTTGATGGCACGCTCCTTCTTGGTTGTCAGGGCACGCATGATAGGCGGCTGGATAACCGGAACAAGAGCCATGTAAGAGTAGGCTGCAATGGCAATGGGGCCGAGCAGTTCGGGGGCCAGTTTTGATGTAAGGAAGATGGATGTAGGACCATCGGCACCACCTATGATACCTATAGAACCGGCCTGAGCCTCGGTGAAGCCCATTGAGTTGGCTGCAAGGAATGTAAGGAAGATACCCAGCTGAGCGGCAGCACCCAGGAGCAGGCTCTTGGGGTTGGCAATCAGCGGACCGAAATCAGTCATGGCACCTACGCCCATAAATATGAGGCAGGGATATACACCGGCTTTTACACCTATGTAGAGAATGTCCAGCAGACCGCCCTCACGCATGATAGTGCCATAGCTGTGGTAGGCGGGGCTGTTAGCGTCAAGGAATGCTGTCCAAAGTTCCGAATGGTACATACCTGCACCGGGCAGGTTTGTAAGCAGCATACCAAATGCGATGGGGAGCAGCAGCAGCGGCTCGTATTGCTTCTTGATGGCCAGATAGAGCAGGAAGAAGCTCAAAAGGAGCATAATTCCCTGCTGGATGGTCATGTTCATGAAGCCCATCTGCTCAAAGAATTCCAGAATATCACCCATTTTCTTTTCAGTTTAGAATGAGATTATCCAAGAATCATGAGCAGGTCCTCCTGCATTACGTTCTGACCTGCGGTTACGGCAATCTTGGTTACCTTACCGTCGCGGTCGGCCATTACGGCGTTCTCCATCTTCATGCTCTCAAGAGTAAGCAGGGTGTCACCCTTCTTAACATCCTGACCCTCTGATACCATAACCTTGATGATTGAACCGGGCAGGGGGCTGGTTACCTTGTAACCGCCTGCGGGAACATCGGCAGCCTTGGGGGCCTCTGCCTTGGGGGCGGGAGCAGCCTTGGGAGCCTCTGCCTTGGGGGCGGGAGCAGGTGCGGGAGCGGCAGCAGCGGCTGCGGTTTCCAGGTCAAGCAGTTTGTCATCCTGCATGACGTTCTTGCCGGGCTCTACGTAGATGGCCTTAACGGTACCGTCGGCCTCGGCAGTAACGTTGTTCTCCATCTTCATGGACTCCATAGTGAGCAGTACATCGCCCTTCTTTACAGCCTGACCGGCCTTGACGAGTACCTTTACGATTGATCCGGGCAGCGGACTCTTTACGGTCATCAGTCCGGCGGGAACTGCTGCAGCAGATGCGGCGGCAGCGGCGGGACGGCGTACAGCAGCGGCTGCAGGGGCCTCCTCCTTCTCTAACTCTACCTTGTAGGTCTTGCCGTTGAGTGTAACTTCGGCAAAATTGTCCTCAAGTTCATTCACGGCAGCGTTGTACTGCTTGCCGTCTATAGTAAACTTAAATTCTTTCATTTTTCTTTTAACGATGCAGGTTGTTCATTCCGTAGAGCTTGGAGTTCCAGCCGGAGCGCTCTACTCTCTTAATGTGAATCTCAGTGGGTTCCACGTCATGTACTCCGTTAAAGTACAGATGCAGAGCCATGGCGATGGCGGCCAAATCATCATCGGCCGATGCCTGGGCTGCTGCGGGAGCGGCCTGGGCTGCGGGAGCCTGAGCTGCTGCCTTGGGCTGTTCTGCCTTGGGAGCCTTAACCGCACTGCTTACAACTGCACCCAGCAGTTTAAGAATGAAGATAAGGACAACCAGGAGCACTATGACCATGCAGAATCCCAGTCCGGTTACCATCCAGACGTGTGACCAGTTAATTGCTAATGGTGTCATCATAGACTCTCTTTTTTAGAGTGGAATGTTGCTGTGTTTCTTGAGCGGGTTGGTGAGACGCTTGGTCTGCAGCATCTCAAATGCGCGGATAACACGTGCACGTGTGTAGCGCGGCTCAATTACATCGTCAATATAACCGCGGTTGGCTGCCTGATAGGGCGAAGCGAACTTGTCCTTGTAGGCTGCCTCCTTCTCGGCAATGAATTTCTTCTTCTCCTCAGGATCCTCGATAGCCTTGAGAGCCTTGGCCTCAAGAACACCTACGGCACCGCTGGCACCCATAACTGCAATCTCTGCATTGGGCCAAGCGTAGCAAAGGTCACCGCGCAACTGCTTGCAGCTCATAACGATGTGTGAACCACCGTAAGACTTACGTACCGTTACGGTTACCTTGGGAACGGTAGCCTCACCGTAAGCGAACATCAGTTTTGCACCGTGATCGATGATACCTGCATACTCCTGACCTGTTCCGCAGAGGAATCCGGGAACATCGACCAGGGTGAGGATCTGGATATTGAATGCGTCGCAGAAACGTACAAAACGGGCTGCCTTACGTGAAGCGTCGCAGTCCAGCACACCTGCCAGCCAGTTGGGCTGATTGGCGATGATACCGGTTGAGCGGCCGTTGAAACGGGCGAAACCGCAAATTACGTTCTTGGCGAAATCCTTGTGAACCTCCATGAAGTCACCGTCATCAACGATAGAGTAGATGATGTTCTTCATATCATAAGGTTTGTTGGGATCATCGGGAACCATAGAGTTCAGGGCATCCTCAAGACGTGCGGGATCATCCTTGGTCTCCTTTACGGGAGCCTCCTCCATGTTGTTCTGCGGGATGAAACTGATAAGACGGCGAACCTCCTGCATAGCCTCCTCCTCGGTAGCGGCAACAAAGTGTGTCACACCGCTCTTGGTTGCGTGAACGCGGGCACCGCCCAATTGCTCAACGGTAACGTCCTCACCGGTAACGCTCTTTACAACCTTAGGTCCGGTGATGAACATGTATGAGTTCTGCTCGGTCATCATGATGAAGTCAGTCAGGGCCGGGCTGTAAACTGCACCGCCGGCGCAGGGGCCGAAAATGACTGAAATCTGGGGTATTACGCCCGATGCAAGGATGTTGCGCTCAAAAATCTCGGCGTAACCGGCAAGTGCGCAGGCACCCTCCTGGATACGTGCACCGCCTGAATCGTTAAGACCGATGACGGGAGCACCCATCTTCATGGCCATATCCATAACCTTGCATATCTTCTGTGCCATTGTCTCGGACAGAGAACCGCCGATGACTGTGGCATCCTGTGCAAATACGAATACGAGTCGGCCATCGATTGTACCTGAACCAACGGCAACGCCGTCACCCAGGAATACCTTCTTCTCCATACCGAAGTCGTTGCAACGGTGGGTCAGAAACATATCGACCTCCTCAAATGATCCCTCGTCAAGAAGCATGTTTATGCGCTCGCGGGCTGTGTAACTGCCTTTGGCATGATGCTTCTCAATAGCTGCCTCGCCGCCGCCGGCCATTGCCTGAGCGCGCTTGTCAACCAGCTTCTGAAGTTTGCTGTTTTCCATTTTCTGTATAATATGTGTTATTTGGGTTGTTCACAAAGTTCTGTCAGCACTCCGCATGTTGATTTGGGGTGCAGGAATGCTATCATCAGGTTCTCGGCACCCTTACGCGGCTGCAGGTCAATAAGCTGCAAACCTGCCTCCTGGGCCTCCTTAAGAGCCTCTGCAACATTCTCTACATTGAAAGCAACGTGGTGGATACCGCCTCTGCCTCCGTTCTTCTCAATGAACTTGGCTATTGTAGACTCGGGGCAAGTGGGCTCCAGAAGTTCAATCTTTGTCTGGCCAACCTTGAAGAAAGCGGTCTTAACCTTCTGGTCTGCAACTTCCTCAATGTTGTAGCACTTGCTACCGGTCAATAACTCAAAGAACGGCATAGTTGCCTCAAGTGAGGTCACTGCTATACCAAGATGCTCAATGTGTGTAGGTCTCATAATTAATTGCTTTGTAATATTGTTAGTACTTGTTTGATATCCTAATCTTCATAGGTATGCAAAGGTAGACAATTTACCTTATAGAAAAAAGGAAAACAATCTTAAAAAACGCCACACCAGTGAAGCCTCTCCCTGACCTTAGGGAGCCGTAACGCATGTGGGGCCATTTTTCTCCCTAAGGTGAGCCGGAAATACGCCAGCACCTGCGTTGCCCCCTGACCTTAGGGAGCTGTAACGCATGTGGAACCATTTCTCTCCCTAAGGTGAGCGGAAAATATGCTTGTACCTGCGTCACCCCCTGACCTTAGGGAACCGTAACGCAGGTATGGTCATTTTTCTCCCTAAGGTGAGCCGGAAATACGCCAGCACCTGCGTTGCCCCCTGACCTTAGGGAGCCGTAACGCAGGTGGGGTCATTTTCCTCCCTAAGGTGAGCCGGAAATACGCCAGCACCTGCGTTGCCCCCTGACCTTAGGGAGCTGTAACGCATGTGGGGCCATTTTCCTCCCTAAGGTGAGAGGAGAATGCGCTTTCTCGCGGGCTACCCCCTAACCTTAGGGAGCCGTAACGCAGGTGCGGGCCATTTTGTCCCTAACATCAACGCGCATTATTGGGTTAACCAGATGAGCTTGTTGTAAGTTGATTCCACCCGGGATTCCACATCGTCGGACAGGGCAGGGAAGAAATCCAATCCTGTTTTTGATTCCACCTCATCGACTGTGACGGCATATGTTGAGAGCGGCTTGTGGCCTGCTTTGTTCTCCATTATGAAGCCGATGGACTCGTATCCTGCGGGTGTCAATATGAGCATCACTTTGTAGAATGCATCGGGCACTGTAACCTTGTTTTGGCCGATGCTCCCGTACTTGTTGTCCGTTATAATCGGACCGCACGTTACGTAGATGTTTCCGTATTTGTTTGCGTAATCGCGTACCATATCCTCCAGGGCTTTCCAGTCACCGCTGTTCAGGTTGTGGTTCTGGGGGCAGATGTTGGTGAAGTAGAAACTCTCGCGCATCATCTGCTCGGTCAGTTTCATATCGGCCGCGGGTGCCATGTGGCCGCGGTCCCAGCCGGAGTTGCGGTAGTCGTTGTCATCGGCCTGCTTTCCGGAGAAATTGGGGTCGGTCCGGAAATGGTTTGAACGGGGATTAGTGCCCGATACCTCATCGGCCGTGAGTTCATAGGCAACCCACTCGGGGATACGGTAGTTCTCATTGAGCACCACCTCATATCCCTCATAAACCAGATGCTGCTTGTAAGAGGCCTCGGTATATGCCGGAATCTCCAGTTTGTCAATACTCTGGGTGCCTGTATGCGACGGTGTCCTGCACCACCACAGAATCAGGCAGACCACTACGAAAACCAATAGTTTGAATAGTCCTTTCTTCATATCGCAAAGGTAAAACAAAAGACCGGACAGCTGATGCTGCCCGGCCTTTTATTTGAAATTGAAGAGTATTACTTGTTCTTCTTGAAGTCACGAACGGTGTAGTAAACAGGCTTGCGCTGATACTGTCCGTCGAACAGCAGCGGGAAGTTGTTTGCACCCAGCCATGAATCACGGTCACCAAGGTTCCAGAATGTTACGCATGAGAAGTTCTTCTTGTACTTGCGGATAACCTTGAAGAGCTCGTCATACTTGGCCATCTGGAGCTGAGCGATAGAATCGGTAAGAACCTGACCCTCGCCACGGCTGAACTGGAGCTGACCGCCGGCCTCGTGGTTGATACGAACGTCGAACTCAGTGATCTGGATATCGTCAACCAGCTCAAGATACATCTGGATAGCCTTCTCGAAGTCCTCGATGGTGGGGTTATCATAGATGTTGTAGTGACCCTGCATACCGATACCGGTGATAGGAGCACCCTCTGACTGGAGCTTCTTAACCATGTTGTAGATATAAGTTCTCTTGGCGGGAGTCCATGCGCTGTAGTCGTTGTAGAACAGGGTAGCGGTAGGATCAGCCTCGTGAGCGAACTCGAAAGCCTTCTTGATGAACTCGTCACCGCAGAGCTGATAAGCGGTTGACTGACGGAATGACTGCTCGTAGGGAGCATCGGGATTGTTGGCGTCACTCATAGCCTCGTTAACAACGTCCCAGCAGTAAACAACGTCCTTGTAACGGTTGATTACAGTGTGGATGTGAGCACGGAGTGAATCGTAGAACTCCTCCTTGGTTGCCTTGGCATACTTGGGAACCTTTGTCATCTGAGGAGCGGGAGCCTGAGCGCGCTGACCCTGACCGGGACGCTGGCCCTGACGCTGACCTGCCTGGGGAGCACCCTGAGGACGGGGACCACCGAAGCCGCCGAAACCGCCGAAGCCGCCGAAGCCGCCACGTGCGGGCTGCTCAACCCAAATTGTATCGCCGTTCTCATCGCGCTCTACAACCTGGTTGCCATTCTCATCATACTTGTTGAACATCCAGTTAGCGAACTGGCTGTGCCATACGAGGCAGTGACCACGCATCTTGATACCGTTCTCGCGGCAGAAGTTTGCAATGGCATCGGCCTGAGCAAAGTTCCAAACACCCGGCTGGGGATGAATCTCACCCGGCTTCATGCAGTTCTCTGCTGTGATGCTGTTGAACTCCTTAAGGATAACTGCCTTCTGGAGTGAATCAGTTACGTTACGCGGGGTAACGGCAACACCGATCTTGAAATAGTTCTTGTAGGCGTCCTTCAGACCCGGATCCTCGGGGCCACATGCGCTCATTACCACTACTGATGCAATGAGGGCGATAATTGAAAGCTTTTTCATTTAATTGACCAAAAAATATTATTAATGATTGTTGACTTTTCGTTTTGGGCCTCAAAGTTAATTATTTGTTTTAAAAAATCTTTTCAAATAACAACTTTATTGCTGTTTATGGCCGAATACCTTATCGATGAGTCCTTCAAACTCCCTGAACGCGAACGTATCCTCCAGGTCACGCAGCGCATCGGCCAGACCCCTGTAATGCCACTCGTGGTCCTTGGGGTCAGTGGCGTGGAACAGTTTCCACAACCCGTCGCCCTGAACGGCATAATCACGGGCTATGGCGCGCATGTTGGAGAGTTTGTCACCCAAAGCCACTGTCTTGGCGTCCAGCGGGGCGCGGGCAATCAGGTCAATGGCTTTCTGCTTGCGTTCATGCCAGGTGCCTTCGTCATCACCTACGCTCTCTGTCTGTACGAGCGATGCAATGCGGTCACCGAACTCACGGCGGATATCCTGGATGGTGACATCGGTATCCTCGACCGTATCATGCAGTGCGGCGGCAGCCAGCAACTCCTGGTCGGGGGTGATGGTAGCCACGATTTCCACAGCCTCCAAGGGGTGAACGATGTACGGAAAACCTTTCCCGCGGCGCTCTGTACCTGCATGCGCCTTGACCGCGAACACTATGGCGCGGTCCAGAAGTTCTGTATTGAGCGGTTTGTTGGCCATATTATTTGTTCATGAAAGGCAGGTCCTTGGATTGCTCCAGAAGCATCTCTGCCATTAAGTCATTGCTCTCCGATTCACCGTTCAGCTGGTCAAACATATACTTGATGCCGGCTTTGCCTCCACCTATCTTGAGGATGTATGCGATGCACAGGTCCTGCGGGCCGATGGACGATGAAATGATATCCAGATCAGTGAGTCCTATCTGATAGCACGCAATCTGATAAGCGCCCTCGGAATACTCCTTGATGAGGTTGGATATGTCTCCCAAAGTCTTGAAACCAAGGGCTTTGAATATGGACAGGTAGGGCATGAGCGGAACCTCCTGAATCTCGGCCTGGTTCATGGCGGCGATGCGCCTGTTGAGTTGGCTGAAAGGCTCCAGTTCCAGGTAACTGCGGAAAGTGTCTCCGTCAATAGGCACCTCATCCAGGTTGCCGGAGCGTACCAGAGCCTGAACACGGCGGCGGTAATCAGTCAGTTCAATGCGGATCTTGCTGAACTCGTCATCCACCAGTTCAAGCATTCCGGCCAGACGGCTCATGTTTCGCATATAGCGCCTGGGAATCTCCACGCCAGATTTGTAGCCGGTATCATGGTCCATGTTGGCCCATGCGTGCTGCAGCAGGGTGCGCATCTGAATCTCAAAACGGTACGGGAAACCCGGCACCGAACAGATGTAATGCAGTGACAGATAGCCGAAACTGTCAATCTCGTGAATCTTGCGCTTATCGACGGAATTCTCCCAGTCAATCTCAAAAAGTCTCTCTACGGCCGATGCCACCTTGTCCACATCGTCTATGTAGAACGTGATGACCCTGAGACCCAGAATATCGGTCAGATCGGCCAGACTTTTGTATTTGTGACCTTTGAGTTCCAGTTTGCCGGCCAGTGAGTCATATGCCTTGACGCGCGATTCTATGGCAGCCACAAGCAGTCCGGCATCGGCCAGAGTCTGCCTGAGCTTATCCTTGACCTCCTGCTCAACCTCTCTGAAGCGTGGCAGGTTGTCCTGGTATTCCTGAAGGATTGCCTCACAATGAGGATCCAGTTGCCTCACCTTCTTCATAATCTGATTGTTTTAGTCCTGAATCTCAAACAAGTTCAGGAATCCGGTCATCATAAACACTGAACGTATATCCTTGTTTATGGCTTTTACAATTACCTTGCCTCCCTTTGAAGCGGCAGCCTTGCGCAGTGACAGGAACAGACGCAGTCCGGAACTTGAAATGTACTCAAGTTCTGTGCAGTCCAGAACGATGGTTCCTGCGGCATACTGTGCCAGATTGTCAAAATCACCGCTCACCTCCTGTGATGCGGGAGTGTCCAGACGACCAATCAGCTGAGCGGTCGTAAGAGAGTCTTTAGTGTTGATTTTAATTTCCATAAGGTTTATAATTGTTTGTTGATAATCAGTCCTCTGTATCGCCAAGCAGTATCACAAGCCTGTCTCCGGGCATGAGTTTGAGACTGCCGTGCGGAACAATGAATTTCTCGTCCCTGCGTACCATTATGACACGAATTCCGTGGGGCAGATGCAGGTCACGCAGAGTTTCACCGCGTTCCAGGTCCTCATCGGTCACCGTGTGGTCGCGTAGAATACCCATCTCCTCCGGCAGTTCAAGGCCGAAAGTCTCCACCTCGGGGTCATCGTCGATGCTCAGGTTGAGCAGACGGGCTACAGGCGATATGGTCATTCCCTGAACCAGAAGTGACATCAGGGTTATGGTAAATACTATGTTGAATATCTCGTTTGATCCTTCCACACCCTCAAGCACCGTGTAAAGTGCAAAAAGAATGGGGCCGGCGCCTTTGAGTCCCACCCATGACGTAAAGAGTCTGGCTCTGAACGAGAGCCCCCTGAACGGTATAAGGCTGAGCATTATACCTGCCGGACGAGCCACAAACATAAGGAACAGGCCTATCAGGACAGCCGGCAGCAATATGTGATGCATCTGTGACGGTTGGGCCAGCAGACCCAGCAGCAGGAACATCATGAGTTGTGAAAGCCACGTAATTCCGTCAAAGAACAGCAGAACCTCCTTTCTGGCCGGCATATCCTTGGTGTTTCCAAGAATAATGGCGCAGATGTAAAGGGCCAGCAGTCCGTTACCGCCAATGAACGATGCGGCGCCGTTGGCAAACATTACTATGCTCAGTATGAGTATCGAGTAGAGCGGGCTTGACTGAAGATGGATTCTGGTAATGATGAGACGTCCCGCATATCCCAGAGCCTGTCCCACTACAAGACCTATCACAATCTGCTTTATCAGCACCCATCCGCCCAGAAGTATCAGGCTCCATGTGCCGCCCGATCCCTGAGAGTGGCCGCTCATCTCCATTAGATTGACCAGAAGAATGGTAAGCACATATGCCATAGGGTCATTGCTTCCGGACTCCAATTCCAGCAGCGGTCCCAGGTTCTCGCGCAGAGACAGTTTGCTGTTCCTCAGGATTGAGAATACCGATGCCGAATCGGTCGATGACATAACGGCGGCCAGCAGCAGACAACCCAGAATGCTGGCGCCTGCACCGCCAATCCTGCTGCCGAATACATAGAAGATGAAAAATCCGGTGACTATTATAGTGAGGAATACGCCCAGGGTTGATATGGCCACACCTTTCCTGAATATCGGCTTTGTCTCGGAGATGGATGTCTCCAGTCCGCCGGTAAGCAGGATGATGGTCATTGCCAGATGTCCCAGGAACTCGGCTGCCCCAAGTTTGTCAATCTTTATACCCAGTCCGTCCTGTCCTGCCAGCATTCCCAGGATAAGGAACAGCAGCATTGTGGGTACACCGAACTTGGTGCCAACCTTGGCCATCAGGATGGCTACGAACATGAGCAGCGATACCAGAAGTATAAGGTTGCCCGATGACAGGTCTATGCTGAATATGGAAAGAGGTATCATCAGGCAAGTTTCTTTATAAGGGTCAGTACATTGTGTCCGTCCACACGCTCATAGTTGATATGGTCCATTATCTGACGTATCAGATGAATGCCCAGACCTCCTATCGAGCGGTCCTCGGCACTTAAGGTAATGTCTACCTCGGGTTTGGCGGTGGGGTCAAACGGTGTGCCGGTATCACTTATCACAAACGACAGGGTTGACTTGTCGGCCTTGGCCTCAATGGTTATGTTGCCGGTGGTGTCCTTGGGGTATGCGTAGTTCATTACATTGACCACCGCCTCCTCCATGGCCAGATTTATCTGAGTGGTTACGGCCATATCAAATCCGTTGGCCTCACAGGCCTCCTCCACGAATGTGTTCAGACGGGGTATGCGCTTAAGGTCATTGGTCAGGGTAAGACTGCGCTGATATGTCAGGTCCTCCTGATGCTTGGTGTATTGTATGGCCAGCATCGTGAGGTCATCGCTCTGCTCGGCATCGGCCACAAAACTGCGGACGGCCTTGGTCATCTGCTCCACGATGACGGTAGGCTTGAACTTGCGCTCCTGCTGCAGTTTGCGGGCCATGTCTATGACACGCTGCATCTCAAACTGCTCGTGGTTTATGTTCTCGGCCTCGTTCAGTCCGTCGGTGTAGAGGAAAATGACGGTATCCGGGTCAATCTGAGTCTCCTGCCTGGTGAATTTCCAGTTAGGCATTACACCTATCGGCAGGTTAGGGTCAACCGGCAGCATTCCGGCGCCGGTGTTACCTATAAGCAGAGGTGCGTCATGGCCGGCGTTGCAGTACTGCATTCGTCCGGAAATCAGGTCCAGTACGCCCACAAACATGGTCACGAACATATTGGACTCGTTCTCCTGTGACATCACGTCGTTCAGTCTGGTAAGAATCCTGTTGGGTTGCGCCTCATGGGCCGATACGGTGCGGAACAGGGCCTTGGTCACCACCATATAGAGCGATGCTGGAATACCCTTGCCCGATACGTCTCCTATGCAGAAGAACAGTTTCTCGTCGCGGATATAGAAGTCAAACAAATCGCCGCCCACCTCCTTGGCGGGAGTAAGCTGGCCGAACACGTCAACGTCATCGCGGTTGGGATAGGGCGGGAAAACCTTGGGAACCATGGACATCTGGATGGCTCTGGCTATCTGCAACTCGTTCTCTATCCTGTTACGTGTCTGCTCAAGTTCGTGGTATTTCAACTGGTTGCGTATGAACGATGCCAGCATGAATCCCAGCATGGCAAGTCCTAGAAGCTGCAGCAGCTTTACTGTAATGCCCACCTGGCGCAACGCTCCGTAAATATCGGACTCCGGTATAACAATAGCCATGGCCCAGCCGGTATGCTCTATCGGTGAGTAATAGACGTAGCAGGTCACACCCTGGAACTTAACCGACATATTACCGGACTCTCCGGCCATCATGGCTTTGTTCAAATCGTCAAAACCCTCGTTGTCCTTGAGTACGGTATGGAAATCATGGATGTTCTTCATCACCACCTCGGGCGAAGGGCTTACCATGATACGTCCGCTCCTGCTCAGTATGATACCGGCGGCCTGCGGGTAAACCTTGAAACTGCTGGTCATCTCCGTGAGCCAGTCCAGGGATATGTCCGATGTAAGCACCGCAGCGATATTTCCTTTCTGGTCCCTGATGGGTACTGAGTAGGTTATCATCAGTATCTCACCTCCGCCCTCATCTACATAAGGCTCGGACCAGTAGCCTCCGTCAAGTTCTATAGGTTTGGTAAACCACTCCTGGTTGGGGTAGTCATATTGCTCGGTGGCAAGCGAAAGTCTCTTAAGACTGCCGTCTTCATTTCGGCACACATAGGGTGCCATCAGCGGCTTGTCCTTGAGATACCCGGGAACCAGCGCTATGGTGGATCCCACCACCACAGGGTTGTCCTGTACTATACGCTCACACACCCGAACCAGACTGTCCGGTACGCTCAGACACCACTGTGCAATCCACATGCTGTTACGAACGGCAGCCTCTGTCTGGTTGGTTACGTCCAGTATCCTGTTGTGGGCAACTTCCAATTGGCCTTCGGCACGCAGAGATGCCTCATCCTTTATCACATCCTGTGAGAAAAAGTATTGCGTAAGTGAAGTGGCCTCAAGCGTAAGGGCAGCTATCAGGACCAGCAACAGGGCTTTATAGTTTTGTTTCTTCATATTATAGTGCTAAGCGCTTCGCGCAATTCGGGCATGGGACGGCGTGTGTCCCGTTCAACTATCAGTGTCTTGAGTCCGGCAAACGGACGTATCATCTCCTCAATCTCACCCAGAGGAATGCCCGGGCCGAAATACTCCAGTGCAAAGAACTGCCAGAACTTTATGGCCAGGCTCTTTGGCATATGGAAAGTCTCCTCAATGAACTCCTCTTTGCTTAGACAGCAGCACAGGTAGACCATGCCCACATCAAACAGGTGGTTGCCCCAGCAGAAATCGCCCAGGTCAATGAAATAGCGGTCATTGCCCGCAAAAATGGCGTTGCTGTACTGAAGGTCTCCGTGAATGGCCGTATCCTCATCGGGCACATCGCTAATGAAACGGGTCAGTTTGTCCTTATCGGCTGTTGTAAAGAAGGGATTCTGCTTGAGCAGTCTGTAATAGCGGTCCTTTACGTTCTCAAACTGGGTTGTATCCACGTGGGTGGCGTGCAACTGACGACACATCCCTGCAAACTCTGCGGCAAACTGCCCGACCTTCTCAGGCTCGTCGCCTGTGGCACGGGAGTATGATTTCTTGCCTATGATGCGTTTGAAACGTATACCGTATCGGCCGTCGGCGGTCACAACGTAATCACCGGGCTGGGGTGTGGGAATGCCCATATCGTATACCTTACGTGCCAGATGCATCTCATCCAGAGGCTGCTGAATTGCACCCGGATGATACAGTTTGAGCATAACCGTAGGGTCAGTCCTGTGCTCATAACTCTCTCCGTTGGCGCCTCCTCCCGAGAGTACCCAGTCATTGAGGTCTATCTTTATGGCCTGTTCCATTAAATCAGACAGTAAAAAGTCCTTTTTTATCAGAAATTCTCTAAGCGTAACAAAGATAGGAAAAAAACACATTGGGGACAGCCCCTGAAGTGCATTTTTTTACTTGCCGATATTGGCTATTATGCGCAGATTGAGCTGCCGGCCGGTCAGGTAGTTGGGTACCGCGAACTGTGTGTTCTGTATATCGGTAATCCAGTAGTAGGAGTTGACGTTGTTTATGCCAAGCAGGTTAAGGGCGTCCACACCCATCCAAATATCCTTGAAAAATCCTGACTTACCGTATATGTGCGGATGCTTGTCGTAGTCAAAAATCTTATATGAAAGGCCGATGTCCACACGCTTGTATGCGGGAGCCCGGAACACCTGCTTCTCACGACCGCTGTGAGTTGGGCCGAAAGGCAGTCCGTCGGCCAGTGAGCAACGCAGTGACATTTTCCAACTCTCCTTGCGCGGGAAATAGTCTGTAAAGTAAAGTGAGAAGTTGTAAAGTTGGTCCGTTGGGCGGGGCAGCCACTTGCCGCCTATGTTCTCACGGGTGTTCATGAGTGAGAATGTTATCCACGATGCGGTGCCCGGTACAAACTCGCCGTACAACTTCATGTCAATGCCGGTTGCATAACCGTGAGCACAGTTCTCGCCATAGTAAACAATCCTTACATTGTCCAGGTTGTACGGAATCAGGCGGTCCAAATTCTTGTAATAAATCTCGGTGGTGAACTTGAACGGACGGTCATACACCCTGAAATCATAGTCCGCACCCAGCACCACCTGTACCGAGCGCTGAGCCTTTATTTCTTTGTTCAGGTTGACCTGATAGATGCCTCCTGTGTTGACCGTATCCTTTATCTCCTTGTAGAAAGGTGTCTGGTAATAGACTCCCGTTGAGAGACGGAACAGGAAATCCTCATTGAACGCGGGGGTGAATCCCACCGTCAGACGCGGACTTACCGTGACCTCTCTGTTCCAGCTCCACCATGATGCGCGCAGCCCGGCATTCAGGGTAAAGAGTCCCACACCTGTGTTGAGTCTGTATGTATCCTGGATGAATGCGGCGGCCTTGTTGTTGGATATGCCGTGATCAGACTTGAGCGAGTAGATCATCTCCATGGGACCCGTCTGGGTGTAGGGCAGGGTGTAACCGGCAGAGTCACGCATCTCCCATTCACGCATATGGTCCTGCACCTCCTCATTGCGGTATTCCAGGCCCCAGCCTATGGTTCCGGCCATATCGGTCTTATGGGTACCCTTGAGTGATGCCGTATATACGGTTGACTTGAGGCGGTTACGTGCATGCTGCATGAATGATCCTACCGCCAGATTGTCACCGCCGGTGGCCTCGTCCAGCCAGTACTGGCTCAGGATATCAAAAGACTCGCTCTCATGGCTTGAGAATGCAGCCACGTTAAGACGGTAAACAGAGTTCTGCTCCTTGCGTTTTATGTCAAGTGCGCCGAACAGGGTGTTGAAACGGTCACTTTCCCAACCCTCATAATATACCTTGAATGTCTTGGGGTCCTTGGCCGTACCGAATGTGGTGGTCCGGTCAGTAGGCGTGAAGTTATACCTGTTTACGGCAGCATTGCCTATCACTCCTATCTCCCATTTGATGTTGGGCGTCCAACACATATAGGTCTGGTAATCCAGGAACGACGGGTCATACTCACCCTTGGTGTCCAGCGTGCCCAGCAGATAACGGGTGGTCTTGTATCGGACGCTGCCCGAGAAACTGAACTTGTCATTTCCGGCTCCCACATAGGCGCTTGCCCCCAGCAGGCTGGCCATCAGGGTGGATTCAAATCCCTGCGGCTTGCGGTATGTTATATCCAGAACCGATGACATCTTATCACCATAAGCCACGCTGAATCCGCCCGTTGAGAAGCTGATGGACTCCACCATGTCGGGGTTGATGAAACTGAGTCCCTCCTGCTGCCCGGCACGCACCAGCAGCGGACGCAGTATTTCGGTTCCGTTCACGTAGACGCTGTTCTCGTCAAAGTTTCCGCCGCGTACGTTGTACTGGCTGCTAAGTTCGTTATGGGTGCTCACTCCAGCCTGCGTGGCAATGATGGACTCCACGGAGCCGCCGTTGGCATCGGCCGTAAAACGCAGTCCCTCGGCGCTTATGTCCTGCATTCCGTCATTGCGCCTGCGGGTAGCCGTCACGTCAACGTTCTGGAGCGTGTAGTTTGAGGTGGGCAGCATTATGTCCAGTTGAACGGTATCGGCCGGATTTATGAGAGTGCGGCGGCGGGTCTCGTGGCCAACCATCCGGAATATCAGGTTCAGGGTATCGGAACGTGAATTAATGGTGAATGAATACTCTCCCTTAAGGTTGGTCATGGCCGAGTGAAGCGTGAGTTCCTCATTCACGGTAGCCAACTCCACGGGCTGTCCGGATTCATCATAAACCCGGCCGTGGATATACACACGGCGTGCCTGCAGAGGCAGAACCATGCAGACAGCCAATAAGAGAAGCAGCTTTTGTCTCATTCATTTGTCTTAACGCAAAATAACGGCGTAAAGTATAATTTGAACGCGCTTTTCTTGCTATATTCGCACAATTAAACAATTGCACCATATGGATAAGTTCAGTAATCTTATAGCCACGCGCAGGAGCATGCGCAAGTTCACCACTGAGAAACTCTCTGATGAGCAGAAGCAGACCATTCTGCGTGCGGCCCTGATTTCACCCACCGCCAAGAACAACCGCGGATGGGAGTTTGTGACCGTTGAGGACCCGGCTATGCTGGAGCGCCTCTCCAAGTGCCGCGCAATGGGTTCAGGTTTCCTGGCCGAGGCTGTGTTTGCAGTTGTGGTGCTGGGTGACCCCTCCAAGAGTGACTGCTGGATTGAGGACTGCTCCATTGCAGCCATAGATATGCAGTTGCAGGCCGAGGATCTGGGTCTGGGCAGTTGCTGGTGCCATATGCGCGGTAGGGCCGATGCAGACGGCAAGAGCACTAAGCAGACCCTGATGGAGCTGCTGGGCATCCCTGAGCAGTATGAGCCCGAGTGCATCGTGGGCGTGGGCTACAAGAATATGGACCGCAAACCTTACGAGGACGACAAGATAGAGTGGACCAAGGTTCACAAGGAGAAGTTCTGATGAGGATAGCATTGATAGGATCGGGCCGTGTGGCCACTTGCATGGGACCGCAACTCAAGGCTGCGGGGCATACCATTGCCTGCGTCTACAGCCGCACTATGGCCAATGCACATGAACTGGCCGATGCTCTGGGCGCTCCCGCAACGGACAGCCTGCAGAGCCTTCCCGTGGCCGATGTCTATCTTACAATGCTTACCGATGACGCTCTTGTGGAATTGGCTCCGGCCATAGTGAAGGGTAGGGAGAACGCCCTGTTCCTGCATACCGCCGGCAGCATACCTATGGATATCTGGAAGGATGCGGGCGCCGGCCGATACGGAGTGCTTTACGCAATGCAGACATTCTCCAAGGGTGCACAGATTGACTGGCCCCAGGTTCCGGTATTTGTGGAGGGATGTAATGCTGCAGAACTGGAGACAATAATACATCTGGCATCGGGCCTTTCAAAAAAAATTACGCCCTTGAGCTCAACCGGCCGCAAGAAACTGCATATTGCTGCTGTGTTTGCCTGCAATTTTGCCAACCGCATGTATGCCATAAGTGAGGACCTGCTGGCAAGTGAGGGAGTACCTTTCAGCGTGATGCTGCCGCTGGTGCGTGAGACCGCCCGCAAGGTGGAGACCATGAGCCCCGCTCAGGCCCAGACCGGACCCGCCGTACGTGGGGACTGCAAGGTGATAAACGAGCATCTGGAACTGCTCAGGGACTATCCTGAGTACGCCCAACTATATAAACTGATTTCTGTTGACATAAACAAGGACCTGAAATGATAAACTACGACCTTAACTCTATCCGCGCCCTGATATTTGATGTGGACGGCGTGCTGAGCAAACCCATTATGAACCTGTCGCCCAGCGGCGATCCGGTACGTACCGTAAACGTAAAGGACGGCTACGCAATGCAACTGGCCGTAAAGATGGGCCTGCATCTGTGCATCATAACCGGCGCCCGCGTGGAGGAGGTGCGCAAACGCTACGTGGGTCTGGGCATAAAGGATGTCTATATCTGCTCAAGCGTCAAGATAAATGACTTCAACGAGTTCAAGGCCAAGTACAACCTTAAGCCCGATGAGATACTCTACATGGGTGACGATATCCCCGACTGGCAGGTAATGAGCCAGTGCGGACTGCCCTGCTGTCCGGCCGATGCCTGCCCCGAGATCCAGGCGCTGTGCAAGTACGTATCGCCCTACAACGGAGGCGAGGGCTGCGTGCGCGATGTGCTGGAACAGGTGCTCAAGGTACAGGGCAAATGGATGAAGGATGAACATGCATTCGGCTGGTAAACAATGGAACTCCCCTACAAGATAATACTGGCATCAAACTCACCCCGTCGCCGTGAACTCCTGGCCGGTCTGGGACTGGACTTTACCGTAAAGGTGATCAGCGGCATCGACGAATCCTGGCCGCACAACCTTAAAGGTGAGAACATCCCGCTCTACATATCACGTGAGAAAGCCGCACCCTACAAACAACTCATCGGCCCCGATGAACTTGTAATTACGGCCGATACCATTGTCTATGTGGACGGTGAGGTACTGGGCAAACCGCATGACAAGGCAGATGCTGTACGTATGCTCAAGCTCATATCGGGCCGCTGGCATGAGGTGATAACCGGCGTTACGCTGATGACTGCCGCCAAGGAACGCAGTTTTGCCGTAACCACCAAGGTAAGGTTCTGCAACCTTACGGACGATGAGATAAACCGCTACGTGGAGAGCGGCCTGCCTATGGATAAAGCCGGCGCCTACGGTATCCAGGAATGGATAGGTTACATAGGAGTAGAGGCTATAGAGGGCAGCTACTTCAACGTGGTGGGTCTACCGGTTCAGAAACTCTACCGCGAACTTGTTAATTTTGTATTTAATAATCAATCCAATAAGTCAATATGAAAACCAAATCACTTCTACTAGCCTTAAGTGCTGTCCTTTCGGGACAAATGTTTGCCCAGAACCCTATTGTCAGCACTGTCTTTACACCAGACCCTGCCCCATTCGTATATGGTGACAAAGTCTACCTTTTTACCGATCATGATGAGGACGGCCGCAACCGTGACTTCAATATGAAGGACTGGATGCTGTTCAGTACCGAGGATATGGTGAACTGGACATATCTGGGAACCCAGGTTACCACCGCAACATTCAAGTGGGCCCGTCAGGGACAGCGCGCGTGGGCTTGTCAGGGCGTAGAGCGCAACGGTAAATGGTACTGGTACGTATGCTGCAACAAGGCCACCGGCGGTGATGCTCTGGCAGTTGCCGTGGCCGATGACCCGCAGGGACCCTGGACCGATGCAATAGGCGGCCCGCTGGCCGAGGGATTCGGATTCATCGACCCAACCGTATTTATTGATGATGATGGTAAGGCTTATCTGTTCTGGGGCAACAAAGGCCTCTGGTACGGAGAACTTAACGATGATATGGTGTCGTTCAAGAACGGCTGGCAGGAGGTGCCCGGTTATCACGATCCCGAGTGTTTTGGCGAGCTGCAGAGCAAGATGAACTGGGCCAAGGGCCAGAACGAGATGATGACTCAGTACGAGGAGGGCCCCTGGGTGATGAAACGCAATGGTACCTACTACATTTCATATCCCGCAGGCGGCGTTCCCGAGCATATGGCTTACTCAACCGCACCTACAATAAACGGTCCCTGGACCTATCGTGGCCGCATTATGAATGAGGCTGAGAACAGCTTTACCATTCACGGCGGAAACATCACCTTCAAGGGTCGTGACTTTATGTTCTATCATAACGGCGGCCTGCCCGGTGGCGGCGGTTATAACCGTTCAGCCTGCGTTGAGGAGTTCAAGTGGAACGATGACGGCACATTCCCGTTCATCCCGTTCACCAAGGAGGGCGTTGTGAATCCCGTAAAGAATCTGGATCCCTACACCCGCGTAGAGGCCGAGACCCAGGCAGAGTCCCGCGGACTCAAGGTGGACCGTCGCGCAGGAAAGGACCATTTTGTGACCGATATCGATGACGGTGACTGGATCCGCGTACGCTCGGTAGACTTCAAGGACTGCGGTCAGAAAGCCGTAGTGGTAGTAGTAGGCGAGCAGAAAGGCAAGGGAACCATTGAGTTCTACACTGACAACATGGAGGGTGAGCCCTTCTGCAAGGTACCCGTAAATACCGATAATGCCGGATTCCGCACCGCAGCCTTCACATACCTGATTGATACCGATGTACAGGGCGTACATGATGTATATCTCAAGTTCAGTTGCGAGACAGAAAAGCCGTTCACCCTTGACTGGTGGCAGTTTAACGCACACGCCAACATGCCCGTTGTGCAGACCCGCTTTACGGCCGATCCCGCACCCGTTGTAATTGACGGCAAGGTATATCTCTACACCACACATGATGAGGACGGCGCACGCGGCTTCCAGATGTTTGACTGGCTGCTTTATGTGTCAGAGGATCTGGTCAACTGGCAGGATATGGGTCCGGTTGCATCACTTGATGATTTCAAGTATTATGACGGCAACAACGGCGCATGGGCCGAGCAGGTGGTAGAGGCCAACGGCCAGTACTATATGTATTGTCCCATTCACGGTCACGGAATAGGCGTTCTGGTATCGGACACACCTTACGGCCCGTTCAGAGATCCGCTGGGTGAGCCTCTGGTTTGGCAGAAAGAGCATTGGAACGATATCGACCCCACAGTCCTTATTGATGATGACGGTCAGGCTTACATGTACTGGGGTAATCCCGAGGTTTATTCGGTCAAGTTGGGCAAGGATATGATATCTCTTGCAGGACCTATCGTAAAGCACCCCAAGATTGAGGATTATCAGGAGGGCCCGTGGATATGGAAACATGACGGACATTACTATCTGGCATTTGCATCAACCTGCTGTCCCGAGGGCATCGGCTATGCAATGAGTGAGAGTCCTGAGGGTCCCTGGGAGTACAAAGGTCATATAATGGACCACACGGTACGTACCCGCGGCAACCATCCCGGAATCATAGAGTTCAAGGGTCAGAGTTATGTATTCGGCCTTAATTATGACATAATGCACCTTAAGACCTTTGCTCATGCCGAGCAGCGCTCAGTTTCAATGGCTCCCATGTACTACAATGAGGACGGCACCATCAGGGAGGTTCCGTATTTCCTGGACAATGTAGTGGAGCAGGTGGCCGATTTTAATCCTATGCGCAGGGTTGAGGCCGAGACGATGGCCTGGGGCTACGGACTCAAGACCAGTTATCTGAATACAGATTTTGAGTATACCGAGGAGGATGGATATCAGCCCAGAAACATGTATGTGCACGATATCGATGACGGAGAGTACATACTGCTCAAGGGTGTGGATTTTGGCAAGAAGGGAGCCAAGAAGTTCCTGGCGTCGGTAGGATCGGACGGATACGGTACGATTTCGGTTTATCTGGACAGCAAGGACGGAGCAGCAGCCGCAGTAGTTCCGGTAAAGGCTACCGGCGGTAAGACCAATTTCTCACTGCTCACCACAAGGTTTAAGCGTCGTATACGCGGCAAGCATGACCTCTACCTGGTATTCAACGGCGGCGGCAAGGACCTCTTTACCTTTGACTGGTGGCGCATGAAATAGTGTTTTTTAGTAACTTTGCGGCCTGTTATGATCTACTCTCTCAGAAGGTTCGCATCGTTGCTGCTCACAGTTTCCGTTACGGTAAGTCAGGTTAGTGCGGCAACTTACACTAAATCAGATTATCAGGTCCCGTTTGAATTGAACATCGGCCCTTATTTTGCATCGGACGATACACCTGTGGCCGATGTGCAGACGCCCGGACTCAACAGGAGCGCGGCGATTGTGGTGGGGACCGAGGCCGCACTTATTACAGGCATAATGGCATCACTCTACTCGTCTTGGTACTCCGGCACCGAGACGGGTGGATTCCATTTCTATAACGATAACCGCGAGTGGCTCATGATGGACAAACTGGGGCATGCCAACTCTTGCTACAATTTTGCCAATATAGGCTATGAGGCGCTTGTGATGACGGGACTGGATGAGAAGCGCTCCCTGCTTTACGGCGCACCGCTGGGTATCACAATCATGACTATGGTTGAGGTTTTTGACGGTCTGTCCGGCAACTGGGGCTTCTCCTGGGGCGATATGACTGCCAATATCCTGGGCACGGGACTCTTTATGGGACAGCAGGCCCTGTGGCATGAGCAGCGTATAGCACTCAAATACTCCTATCATAACTCGGGACTTGCCAAATACAATGTCAGCAACCCGGTCACAATGGAGAGGGATTACATAATAGGTAAGGATTGGCTGGACCGCCTCTATGAGGATTACGGCGGTATAACCATATGGGCTGCATTTGATGTCAAATCGCTGTTTATGAATGATGACAGCCGATACCCTTCGTGGCTGGGGTGGGCTGTCGGCTTTGGCGCCGAGGGCATGACGGGAGAGTATAATAACTTCCAGCCTGCCGGTAAGGTGGGGACCGACGGCAACTGGGGTCGCGGATGGGAGTATGATCCGGTAAACGCGCCCGGGCAGTTGGCTTATCTGCCCAATGACGCCCGCCAGCGCAGGATTTTCCTTGCTCCCGATATTGACATATCGCGCATTCCCTGCCGCAACAAAACCCTCAAACATGTGCTTAGGGTGCTTAGCGCAATCAAACTGCCTACGCCTACGGTGGAATATCGGCCTGGTGGGGGCGGGCTCTGCTGGCATTGGTTTTATTTTTGATTGAATGCCGCATTGGCGTTATATTTGCAAACAACTGTCTAAGGATGAAGGTATTATTGATAAACGGAAGCCCCAAGGAGCACGGTAACACGTTCCAGGCGCTCAGCGAGGTGGCCGATACACTCAACGCCGAGGGTATTGAGACCGAGATCATAAGCATCGGTAAAGAAGCCATTCACGGTTGCATTGCCTGCGGGTATTGCGGCAAGACGGGCCGATGCACGTACAATGATGATCTTTACTACAAGATCTGGAGGACTGTGCAGGACGGCATCGACGGCCTTGTGGTTGGATCTCCGGTCTATTACGGCGGCCCCAACGGATCGCTTTGTGCCCTGCTGGACCGCGTGTTCTATACCTTGAGCCAGCAGTTGCAGTACAAGCCCGCAGCCAGCGTGGTGGTGTGCCGTCGCGGTGGTGCATCGGCCGCATTTGACAGGCTGAACAAATACTTCACGATGACCAATATGCCGGTGGTAAGTTCGCAGTACTGGAATATGGTTTACGGCCAGACTCCCGGGCAGGTGAAACTGGACGAGGAGGGCATGCAGACTATGCGCACACTGGGCCGCAACATGGCTTGGATGATCAAGAAACTCAACGTTGCTCAGGACGGACACCCCGCAAAAGAGCCCGTTATCAGGACTAACTTCATAAAATGAAGCAAAATGATGCAAAAGGGGACAGACCCCTTTTGTATCATTTTGCACCGTTCTTATTTTATTGTATAAACCAACTTGTACTTCTGGGTTCGGATTTCGGACTTCTTCCAGGCTCCGGTCCCATCGGAATTGCAGTCCAGGATATTGTTGACGGCGGGCGAATATACAATACTGTCCTGCCCGTATCGGTCAGTCATAGTATTGTAAGAGTGAATGTAACTTGTACTGTCGGCGAACTCAAACCAAACCGTATCGGTTGGGAATGTCTTGACGTACATCGTCCATCGGTCCGTATCAGGAATCTCAAGTTCCTCACCATCAGGGACTTGGTACGACTTCTCAATGTTTGATCCCTTTCAAGAACCACCGTTACGTCCTTGCCGCTCTCATTGCGGATAAATGAGAAATACTCCCGCTTTTCCAGCAATCCCAGCAAATTCCTCTCACATGATCCCAGTCCCAGGAGGGCGAGACATGACAAAATACTGATTATGACTCTTTTCTTCATACCAAATGACCTTTAGAAGTATCGGCCAGTGCGTTTCTTGCAGTCCGTAGGCAAATGTACACGTTTTTCAGAGATAATCTATAAACAAGGGGGGTGGGTCTGATTCATTTCAACATTTGTAAAATGGTATTGGGAGGGTTTTGCATCCTTAGGCACATTATTATCCATTTTAGTAAGGATGGAATTAATCTTATCATCTGTCTGTTCCATCCATAGCTTATTCTGAAGCTGTTGTTTCTCAACGCGATCCAGACGTTGGAAAATTTGTGCATTTGCGGCCAAATAGCGACGCATTCCTACAAAAGCATCCATTATCTTAACGCTCTTTTCTATGGCTGTCGGACTTTTTAATACCGCCGATAGCATTGATATGCCTTGCTCAGTAAATGCGTACGCGGGTGATGATGAGTGTTTCAAATTATTGAACCGGTCGCATTTTGCGACCAGTTCCTGCATTTCTTGTTTGGACAACTGAAATCTGAATCTTTCGGGAAAGCGCGATATATTTCTTTTTACTTGTTCATTAAGGCGTTTGGTTGTTACTCCATACAAAAGGGGACAGACCTAGGGTGTTAAGTTAACAATTATCTTTTTCTCTTATTTTGCTGGTATTTTCATCTAAATATTTTTTACAAAAACGATGAAATTATCGGCTTAAATATTTGTTTATATTGTTGATTATTAGTAA
>JAZSKR010000018.1:0-24401 GCA_045534955.1 Bacteroidaceae bacterium | reverse complement strand
GTCAGTTCACGGCGCAGGCGCGTGACTTCTGCCTGCAATGACTCAACATCATCGGGCATGGGTCCGGCGTCGTCCGGCTGCTCTAAGGAATCAGGAGTTTCGATTTCTTTCTTCTCCATAACACATGATTCTTGATCATATGCCGCAAAGGTAGAAATCCATCTCCAGATTGTTGACCTGTCTAGGGGAATAATCTTTGAGATTTGCCACATCGACAGGTGTTCTTTTGTGTAAAGATCAATAACCTTCTTGTAATACTGATCTTTCAAAACTGTACGATTACTCTTCATTGTTAACTCGATTTTGCGAGTCAACTTTTTTTAGGGCAAGACAAAGTGTGTGAATTCCGCCAAAGTGTCCCACAACAGTGTGGCAAAAACAGAGAATTATCTACTTTTTCTTCATTGTGACAATGAATCTCTCTCCTTCAATCTTGTGACTGATATCGGCATAACCTTCGCAGCTTATATGCAGAAAGTTTTGGGGATTGACGGATTCAAACCGGAACTCACCGTTAGCGCCGGTTCTGGTCTGGGCTACAATATCACCATTTGAGTCACACTCAGTTATGACAGCATCCTTAAGTGGTCCGATGGCATTCATCACCACTCCTGTAAAAACGGAATCGGTTGTGGGTTTCCTTCCCGTCACCACAACTACTTTCTGCTTTGAGGACCGAGGCCGTCTGGTGACCTTGGCATCGTTCAGGTTAAATAAATACCTTGTTTCAGAGACTGTATACCAGAAAGAAGAATTTTCCTCATCAATCTCCTTTTTCGCAATTTTCTTGACAACGGGTTTATATTTCATGAACTTGCCTCTTTCCTCATCATAGCGCGTAAGAGAGACCTTGAGCATCAGGACATCCGGATCCTTCACTTGCAGGTAGAAAAAACCGCGCTCATCGGTACATGTGGCATTCACCAGTCTTCCTTTGCTGTCAGTTTCCGTTACGATGCATCCGCCGCTGCCCCAGTAATCAGCAAAAACATTACCGCATATGTTATAATCGTAACGTAATATCATACTCATATCAATAAAACGGCCGCTCCCTATCCAGTGGTATGATTCATCAGATTTTTCTGAAGGATTGAAATATGGCGTGACCTCCCATCGGTTGGCATTAGGCATCGGTTCAGGACCAAGTTCGTAGTACTTAAAATCATAAAACACGTCATACCATGGATCATTCAGAAATATCAAATTCCAATGTTCGGCGGCCTTACCGTCCATCAAGACCTTAACCACATTGAAATCACGTGCAATATCCACTTTGGGACCTTTCTGATACTTTATCGCACGGTCAATATCTCTCTTTGCCGCCTCAATCAGTTTGCCGGCCTCCCATTCACTCTTCTCCATAATGGCAGTTGACATTACATCGTCAATCCTCTCCCTGTCATATTTATAGTAATTAAGGACTACACGATAACCTGCGCTGTCTTTCTGCAGGAACATACCGTAGGGCTTATAACCGTACGGGCTGAATGTATATCCGCAGATAAAACTGTCAGGGACCACCTCAATCAGGCTCTCCTCATAATCGCATACAATGAATCTCTCCTGATTTTCAGACGCATCAAATGCCGGAACCATACCAGTAAGGTCTGGCTCAGGTTCAGACTCTGGCTCCGGCTCCGGCTCTGGCTTATCTTTCAATGATATCTGATAATATAACCGGTTGATTGAAACGACTGTATCCCAGTACCCTCTTTTGGAAAACCTTATACTGTCTTTTGGATTTATCAGAATAAAATTGAACGCGCCCAAACTATCGGTAGGCACTTTCTTCACGGTATCACCAGCCACATTCAGTTCCATTACACTGACCCTGTCAATAATATTCCCAAGGCTATCAGTGACTGCGCCTCGGACCCAATCGCCGGTCGTCGGCTTATTCTGTGCTGCAGCCGATTCAAACAACAGCAGTATAAGAACTGCGGATATGGAAAGGACTCTTCTCATGAGCGTATTGTTGGTCTTTGTGCAAATATATGATTATTCAGCGAATTCGCCAAAGTGTCCCACAACGATGCGCTTTCTGGGCTTTGTGGGGCCGATGAGCGTGGGACACACCCCCTAGATAAGGCTGTGTCCCACACAGACCCTAGCGAGAATACGCTCTCACGCGGGTTGCTGTGGGACACTTTGGCAAAAGCGGCACTGAGGGACTGTCCCAAATGGGTCTATAAATAATTCATGTACTATTGGACTTTGGGAAAGATACATTATTTTTGCTACGATAAAACCGTAGTTTATGAAAAAGATAGTCCTTTTGTATGCTCTGATCACTTCAGTACTGTCATCACTTAATGTGGGAACTCTGGCTTCGCAGAATCTCTTTTCGCCAATAAGCAAATCCTCATATGATAACTCCAGAAAGTTCATCCGTAAATATTATGACAAAAAAGCCGATGTCAACGTACTTATTCCCTGTTTTGTATTAGTCAAGGGGCACCCCACAATAGTAACACTGAAGGACGGAACCATCTATGTAAACCGTGATAACAGGAAATATGAAATGGGATGCAGCAAAGGCCTGTATGATTCTTTAGTGCAATTGGGCAGACATGCTGTAATGACCGCTTCGTTCACCAATTATATAGAGTTGCCCGATGCTCAAGATGATTTCCTGTTCTATAAAGACAAGGGAGTAGCCTATATTTCAGGCGATGGAACAAGCCGCAAAACACTGGATCTTTTCATAAGATTGGCCGAAGCAGTCAGGGCCCAGGATAAGCCACTTCTTGAAAAACAGAAAGCGGTATCTGATTCACTTTGTCGTGTATTCAAGACCTATTATCCCCAAGAAGCCATTATAATATCACCCTCTATCGGTATTCCGGCTGACCTTAGTTACTCAGAATTAACTATATCCGCCTGTGTTCCTGAAGGACCTCATATTAGCCTTTCTCTGAAATGTGAGTATGCAGCTATGGCGGATTATAAGGAAACCAAGCCTTATCTGAACAAATACGGATGCATACTCAGGGAAGTGGTGTACAGTTTATTGGTGAGTCCGGACCTGACTGGTTACAAAGATCGTTGTTATTTTACCGTCGATGAAAGCGTATCGGCACCCAAACTCACCAAAACAGGCATCGGCTGGTACAGGATATCACTAAGAGAAAGTGATCTGACTCCCCAGACATTGCTGTCATTAATTAAAAAGTAAGCCAACAATCATAACTATTTTTTGGACACTTTGGCGAAGTGATATCTGTCTTAAATCAAGCCCAATATCACTTTGTAGCTGTGTACCTCATCGGGATCGCCCAGCTCCTTGCCCGGGGTATCGGACAGTTTTACGCAGCGGTAGACGTGCTGGCGGGGGTTGACCTGGAAGGTCTTGAGTTTCATAACGATGTTGAGCGGATCAACTGTCCCTACATCGTTAGTGAGGTTTGTGCCGATGCCGAATGATACCTTTATCCTACCCTCAAAGTACTTCTGGATGGCCAGGGCACGGTCAAAGTCAAGGGCGTCGCTGAATACTATTGACTTGGTCATGGGATCTATGTGGTATGATTCGTACTTGGCTATGATCTTGTCGCCGAACTCAAACGGATCGCCGCTGTCGTGACGTACGCCGTCATATAGTTTGGCCATATCGAGCGAGAAATTACGCAGGAACACGCGTGTGGTAAAACAGTCCGGAAGCATAGTACCCATGTTTCCGCCGAATATCTGAGCCCAGTTGCGCATAACGTAGTAGTTTGCCTCCTTTGGGCCCATGAATGCTGCAGTAGCCATCATAAGCTCATGAGCCATGGTGCCGATAGGCTTCAGGTCCGGACGGATTGACTGGTATTTCATTGCGAAATATACGGTCGATGAGCCGATGAAATACTTGGCGTTACGTGTCAGATACTCGGTTACATGATCCTCAACCTCACGTGAGTAGCGGCGGCGCATACCAAAGTTTGCAAACTTGAGCTTGTTCTCGTTTGATATTGCAACCTTCTTTTCCAGATGGCTGTCTATGTATGCCCAGTCCGGCTCGGTTTTTTCATATATCTTGTAATATACCTCCGATACCGTACTCAGAATTGGGATTTCATACAGAGTGACCTTGTAGATAAGGTCTTTTGCCTCAATGTGCAGGTGGCCCTCCTCATCAAGTGATATGTCGATTATATCGGCATTGAACCTGAATCCTTTGAGCCACTCAAAATAGCACTGAGGTATGAAATATATATTGGAGAGGCACCATTTGAACTCCTCATCGGTCAGGGCCAGCGTCTCCAGTTTCTTGAACTCCTTGCGCAACAGGTCCACAAACTCCGGCGTGAACTTCATGCCGTTGCGGTCATTGAAACTGAATGTGCCGATACCCTCGGGGGTGGTCCGTTGGTAGTAGTATGACATGGAGAATTTGTAGAGGTCATTCTCCAGCATGCTTTTTACAATAGTACTCTCCATAAAATCCTTATTTATAAATCTTTATCTTATTCTCGTTCATGTAGGTAACCAGAGGCTCGTTGCTCTCGATGGATGCTACGCCCTCCAGGTAGACTGAGAGTTCAAAACCTACCTCCTTGCTCAGACGAACCAGGTTCTTGAGAGTCTCCAGAACGCAGTACTCGGCAGCTATACCGCATACTACAACCTTGTCACCCTTTACAAACAGGTCCTGATCATCGGCCTTGGTGTTCTCAAACTGGCCGTACTCCTCCTTATCCTGAGCCTGGCCCTTGGGAAGGAACCTTACGTTATCAATGTTCAGGTTGTCCAGAATGCCGTCTGGAAGTGCTGCACCAACGGTATAGCGTACGCAGTGCTGCGGCCATATACCGCCGTTGGCCTTGAATGAGCAGTGGTTCCATGGGTGCCAGTCAAGTGTGAAATAGACTCTGTCAAATGCGGTGAGCTTGGACTTGATGGGCTCAACAACGCGGGTACCGTCGGTTGCAGGAAGATTTCCGTCAATGAAATCCTTCTGGAGGTCAACCACTACCATAATGTTTGCGGGTTCACGGTTTGTCATAGCTGTCTCTTTTTTGTTACCTGTGCAGGCAACCATTGCCATTACTGCAACTGCTGCAGCAAAAATCTTAATTACTTTCATTTCAATAACAAATAACAATCATTTGAGACTGCAAAGGTAGTGCAAATCGCGCAAAGATGTTACTTTTGCAATTAAAAGGTACTAATATGAACAAAACAATAATTACAATTGCCGTAGCAGCGGTTACATTTATGTCTTGCAGTGAAAACAGGAACAATCCGTTCTTTGAGGAGAGTCAGTTGCCGTATGGCGCAGTAGAGTTTGACAAGATACAGTCAAGTGATTATCTGCCCGCATTTGAAGAGGGCTTCCGCCAGTTCAAGGCCGATATAGACGGCGTGGCAGCATGTCCTGATGCCCCCACCTTCCAGAACACCATAGAGGCCCTGGAGTCAAGCGGCCGGTTGCTCAACAAGGTAAGCGCCGTATTCTTCAACCTGATGGAGACCGATGCCGATGACCTGATGAAGGAGACCGAGGAGAAGGTTATTCCCATGCAGACCGAGGCTGACTCCTATCTTTACATGAATGAGGTTATCTTTAAAAGAATCAAGCAGTTATATGACAGTAAAGATAATGGTGGCCTCACCACAGAGCAGATAAAGGTGTTGGAGAAATACTACCGCCGTTTTGTAAAGGGAGGTGCCCTGCTGGATGACAAGGCTAAGGCCCGTTTCGTAGAGATTCAGAACCGTATGGGTGAACTCCGCATCAAGTTTGCCAAGAACAATCTCGACGAGAGCAATGCCTACGTACTCAATGTAACTGACATAAAGCGTCTTGAAGGACTCAGTCAGGACCAGTTGGAGGCTGCTGCCACTCGCGCTAAGGAAAAAGGCCTGCATGGTTGGGCATTCAACGTACAGAAGCCCTGCTGGATACCGTTCCTGCAGACATGTAAGGACCGCAGCCTGCGCGAGCAGATGTACAAGGCTTACTACAGCCGCGGTAATAACAACAATGAATTTGACAATAAGGCCATCGTAAAGGAGATACTCACCTTACGTCTGGAACTGGCCAATCTGCTTGGTTATGAGACATTTGCCGATTATCAGCTTGAGGACCGCATGGCCAAGACCCCGCAGGCTGCCTATGACCTGCTTATGGAGATATGGAAATACGCCCTGCCGCAGGCCAAGCGCGAGCGTGACGAGATGCAGAAGATAATCGATGCCGAGGGCGGCAATTTCAAACTGGAGGCATGGGACTGGTGGTACTACGCCGAGAAACTGCGCAAGCAGAAATATGATCTGGACGAGTCTCAGTTGATGCCCTACTTCAGCCTTGACAACGTACGCAAAGGCTCATTCATGGTAGCCGAGACCCTGTTTGGCATCAAGTTCAGGAAGGTTGACAATCTTACAGTATATCATCCATCGGTCGAAACATGGGAGTGCCTGGATGCCGACGGCAGCCACCTGGCCTACTTCTACACCGACTGCTTTGTACGCCCCACCAAGCGTCAGGGAGCCTGGATGACCAATTTTACCGAAGAGTACAACTATGCAGGACAGAGCCAGCGTCCCACAATCGTGAACGTCTGCAACTTCTCTGTGCCTACTGACACCCTGCCCTGCCTACTCTCCATCGATGATGCACGCACCGTATTCCACGAGTTCGGACACGCCCTGCACGGAATGCTCACACAGTGCCACTATCCTACCGTAAGCGGTACTGCCACACCGAATGACTTTGTAGAGATGTGCTCACAGATCATGGAGCACTGGGCCATAGATCCCTCAATATTAAAGCAGTACGCATTCCATTACAAGACCGGCCAGGCAATTCCTGACATTCTGATTGAGAAGATGCAGAACGCCGGTCATTTCAATACCGGATTTGAGACCGTTGAGCTTGTAGGAGCCGCCCTGCTTGATATGGAATATCATATGCTCAAGGACTACACGGACTTTGATGACCAGAAGTTTGAGGATGAGATATCGGCCAAACTGGGAATGATACCGCAGATTGAATACCGTTACCGCGGCACATTCTTCAACCACATATTCAATAACGACTACTGCGCAGGCTATTACAGCTACCTCTGGGCCGAAGTTCTGGACTGCGACGCCTTTCAGTGCTTCCAGGAGGAGGGTCTTCTCAACAAAGAGACCGGCAAGCGCTATCGTCAGAACATACTTGAAAAAGGCGGCAGCGATGACCTTATGAAACTGTACCGCCAGTTCCGGGGCAGTGATCCCAAGACCGAGGCAATGCTGCGTAACCGTGGATTAATCAAATAAAAAGGACTACATATGACATTTACAGGTATTCTGTTCCTGATCATTGCGACCGTACTGACCGCAATGTTCTCTATCGTATTCAAAATCTTTCACCGTAAGGACATTGATGCCAACCAGGCAATATTCTTCAATTACCTGACCGCTTTTATTCTGGGAGTGCTGTTCTCACTGAATGGTGAAGCAGTTGTAAACCCGTTGAAAGCCGATTGGCTGGTTGACGTAATCATACTGGGATTCATATTCATGGCCGGAATGGTGATGCTATCCGCCTCCACCCGCCGTGTAGGTGTGGCCATATCGACCGTATGCAGCCGTGCATCGATGGTAATCCCCATCATAGTTTCTTACCTGCTGATTGAGGGCAGCGCCAAGCCCAAATGGCTGCTCATCGTCCTGGTACTGGTTGCCATGACCCTTACCATCTGGACCGATAAGCCCGAAGGCGGTCACAAATACACTCTTTTGGATATCCTGGCACCTGTTACCGTATTCCTTATGTTCGGTGCCAGCAACGCATACCTTAAGGTACTGCAGCACCGCGTGACCGTAAACGATACGGCTGCCGGCCTTTCAGAGCAGGTAATCAACAGCGAGATATCACTTGTAACCGCATCGGTATTCTTTGTGGCAATGATTATGTGCATATACTCGTTCTTTAAGAAGGGCGAGGACGGCAAGCGCTCTCCACTGCTCCTCAAGAATGTCGTGGGAGGCGTGGTGCTGGGTTTTGTGAACTATTTCTGCACCTACACCCTGATGCTCTCAATGAAGACCATTGACTCATCATTCCTGTTCCCGGTACACAATATAGGAATCGTAGCCATAGGAGCAATAGTAGGCTGGCTGGCATTCAATGAAAAACTGAGACCGCACCAAATACTCGGTATCATACTTGCTGCGGTCTCAATAGCTCTGCTCTGTATTTAGTCTTTCTGGAATCTGAAATAGCGGTCCATCACCAACCATGATATGATCCTCTCCCTGCGACGGTTGAGGAACCTGTCTACGTATTCATGCGCATGACGGATAATCTCCTCAGCCTCATCGGGGTGTGCTATATAGTATTCCAGCTTTTCAATCAGGTCACTGAAATCCGGCTTGATTTCAATGTAATGATAGTTGGGAATAAGCGTCCCTTCCATAAACCATGTCTCACATGTGGGTTTGGGCATTACTGCTATTGAGTTGGACGACATGACCCATTTAAGGTTGCTGGCTACGTCATTACCCTCAAGAGACATGATGAATTTGTAGTCAAGATGCTGGCGTATAGTCATTTTAGGTGCCTGATATTCAGTCAGGTCACGGTCTACTCCGCCTACATCGCACATAGGATGGCCGTAGAACTTTTTTACAAAATCATACCTGCCCTTCTTGACAGACGTGCCCTCATACTGACATATGGCACCGCGGAAAATCACCATATCCTTTTTCTGCGAAAAGGACTTATGGTCATGCAGGAATATAAAGTGACGCACCTTGTTCAGGTTAAGCAGGACCGAATTGGTGTTGTCGCAGTTAAGCGGACGGCTTTTCACTATTGCCGGGGCATCAGGTACCTTGACTACATCGCCTGGAATCAGAATCCACCTGTAACGCGGATCAAAAGCACGCGCATATCGGTATGAATCAAGATAATATACCGTAGGATGAATTTTCTTCTGTTCTCCTAAGGCAACGCTCTTTTCCTTGAAAGCACCAGTGCGGAAAGGTGCATCCGATTCAATACGGTTGTAATAGTTCAAACGGTTTTGAATCTCAACCCAGTCCTTTCTGCCGCCAGCCTTTGCCAGAGTATGACGGCACACTGCCCTCAGAATGCATTTTGGAACGCATAATGCGGCATAAGCATTCAAATAATACCTGAATTTGGAGTTTTTTCCTCCGGGCAAATAGTTTAACAAGTCCATTTTCAATCAAATATCAGTTTTACTCCCAGCTGGAGATACCAGCAGTTGGAGTTGGATTTATCCATTTCGAAGGTTTTGGAAACCAGACCATCTTTGTTTGTTGCCATCGTGAACTGGGGATATCCCTCAGCATCAGTACCCTTGTAATCAAGCAGTTTGGCATTATTGCAGGCTGCAGGAGTCTGCATTACGCCCCACTTACTGTTTATCAGGTTGCCTACGTTCATAATATCCAGTGACAGCTGCAGGGTCTCATTGCTGCGTTTGGAGCCTCTCAGGGCGCCTACATTGAAGTTTTGTGCCAGATGCAGGTCCAGACGGTTCAGCCACGGCATACGGGCGGCGTTTGCATCGGCATACTCACCCTTGTGGCTGCTCAGGTACTTGTCCTGGTTTACAAAGTCCCAGAAAGCCTGCTGCTGCTCTGCTGCGGTTATTGTTCCGTTGTCCACAAACCTTACCTCATCCTTGGCTGCCGGTATGTAAATAAGGTCATTCGTGATACCGTCACCGTTCATGTCATTGCTGTAGGTATAGCTGTAGGTACCAGCCGTGTATCCGGTATAGAACAGGCCAACCTCCGTGCTCATGAACTTTTTGCTCGCATAACCGATACGGTATGTAGCCATAGCCGACAGTTTATCGGGAATTACATAGGCTGATGGGCGCAGAACCAACTCATTGGGGCTGTTCACGTTCACATCATTGCTCCAGGCCGAGTTAAGGGCCGATCCCTTCATATCCTGAACGGACATTGAAACCTGATGAATATATGCCAGCTCTGTCTTGAGTCCGTTGATGGGTTCAGCCCTCAGGGTACCGCCCAGAGACCAGCTGTAACCCTTGTCGGTATTGCTTATAACCATGGCGCCACCGGACTTTGACACTGTTGAATGAACAGGTGTTACCGTATTGTAATTCACTCTGTTATCGGCTCCGGCAAAACGGCCTGCAGCATCGTCGTGAACCTGGTTGTAGTTCTCAATATATACGGCGTTTATGTCCTTGTTGTAGATACCCTCAACTGATACTGCCAGCGGGAATGCCAGGTCATCGGGCTCATAATCTATAGCCAGGGATGTCTTCAACACCTGCGGGAGCTTGAAATTATCCTGAATACCGGTTATTGATGCACCTTTTAGCACCGGATTGGGGTTTGCAGTCATGGGCAGACCCTGCTGGACAAGATAGTTCCTCAAATCGGCCTCTGTATAGAGGAAATTGCCCTGCAGACCCGTCAGGAAGGCATCGCCTGCCGTGGGGAACATAACCGTGTTCTGCAGCATACCGCTGCTGTTGGGGATTGTGGCAAAGAAAACCAGAGGTATACGGCCTGTAAACAGACCTGCACCGCCGTGAACCGTAAGCGTGCGGGCATCGTCCACATCCCAGTTGAATCCTATTCTCGGAGATAACTGAACGTTTGCCTTGGGCCATTTACCGTTATCTATAACCGGAGCCTTCGGGCCTGTTATCTGTTCTATAGAATAGAAGTGACTGGTCCAGTCAAGCGCCTTGAATGACTCATTGGTCTGAAGCGGCTCATAATACTGCATATGGTCAGCTCTGAGCCCATAAGTAACAGTAAACTTGTCTGTTATGCGTGACTCTGCCTGCAGGAATGCGGCAGTCTGACCAAACGATGTACGTGATGCGGGATCATCAATCCCATCATATGTATAGGTCATACCGAATGCCGCCGGAGCAGCCTGATTGATGAAATCCTCCAGTGAGTTGTATCGGTAGTAACCGGTTCCGTACATACGGTAGTTGGTGGCACCTTTCTGGTACTGATAGCTGAAACCTGCCGTAATGGTACTGTGAGCCAATGTCCAGCGGATATGGTCACTTATATTGTATGTACGCACGTAGTTACCTGTACCGTTTGAGAATGCCTCGTAACCTGCGCTCATGAATGCGTCACCGTCCTTGCGTATATCGATATGAGGGAACCAAGCCGATTCTGAACCGCGCAGATTGCTTACGTCCGATACGCTGGCCGACAGCTTATTGCTCATCTTACCGCTCAGACGGCTATTGAGTTCCGCTACTGCTGACCAGGCGTTATCATTGATACTGAAGCAGTTATTAAGGAATGCGTACGAGTTCTTTGATATACGGTCCGATGTAGCCTTGGCACCCACCGTGCTCTTGGCATTGGGAGTGTTCCACTGCTTGTTGCCGGTCCAGTTGTAACGCAGCATCAGGTTGTGGTTGTTGTTGATGTTCCAGTCCAGACGGGCCAGCACCTTGGTGTTTGTCTGGTCACCGTTGGTAAGGTCATAACCGCCTGCATCATAACCGTAAGCCTTGAGTGCAGCGGCAAACTGATCCATATCGGCAGCGGTAACGCGGCTTATCTTAGCGGCATCATCACCCACTCCGTCCTGTGAAAGCTTGTACTCGGTAATCGGCCCCGGAGTGGTAACATACTCAGCATTAACAAAATAGAACAGCTTGTCCTTAAGTATCGGACCACCCAGTGTGAATCCCACCGTAGTATGGCTGTTGCTCACCCTGTCGCCCAGATCCACGCCGTCAATACGGTTACCGCGCATCTTCTCATTATGGAAATAGGTGTAGGCAGTGCCCTTGAAAGTGTTTGTACCGGACTTGGTGATCACATTGATTCCACCGCCCGTAAAGTTGCTCTGACGTACATCATAAGGCGCAATTGCCACCTGCATCTCCTGGACCGCATCAATAGAAATAGGTGTTCCGCCGCCGGGCAGATCGGCCGAAAGACCAAAGCTGTTGTTCAGAACGGCGCCGTCGATTGTGAGTGTGGTACCGCGGCCGTCCCTACCCGCCATAGTGTTCTCAATGCCGCTGTAGGGCGACAGACGGGTGTAATCCAGCATGCTGCGGTTAACTGACGGCAGCATGGACATGCTCTCACGGTTCAGGTTGTAAGTCTGGCCGGTGCGTGTCTCATTGAAATGCGTACTCTCACCGCGTATGGTCACGGTGGGGATATTCAGCGTCTCCTCCTTAAGTATCACATTGAAATTGTAATCCTTACCCATAGAGAGCACTACGTTGTCATATGCCACATCCTGATAACCCAGGAACGACACCGTTACAAGATACTTGCCGGGCTTGAGGCCGGATAACGAGAATACGCCGTACTTATTGGCTACAGCGCCGTAGAAAGCGCCTGTCTCATTGTTGGTTACCACCACTGCGGCAGCCTGGAGAGGCTCACCGTCGGAGTCTTTCACAGATCCGCTAATGGATGCTGTAGTGTTCTGTGCAGATGCCCCCACACTGGCAAACAACAACACGAACAGGCATGCAAACCTGATGAGTCTGAATGACAAACTGTCGGCCATAGCCGAGAAACTGAACTCGGATGTCTTGTTCATGCCCTTGGCACAAACAAGTTTTGCAGGCGCGATAACGCCTGACAGGATTGTTTTGATACTCATAAATTCTTCTCCCATCCAGACTATACTGTCGGTACCGTAATCGCAACGGTTCAACCTTTCGGCTCGCGGACTCTACCGCCGGTCGGGGAATTGCGCCCCACCCTGAAGTTTTACGCCTGCAAATTTCCGCTTTCTACGCGACTCTGCAAAGCATTTTCTGCTAAAAAAGATAAAGTGTATGATAAATGTAATAGCCCGTTTCCGGAAACTGGAATGCCACGTGCACATAGGATCCTTTCTGCAGAAGGTTTTTTTTTGCACGGAGCCGGACTATAGCCCTATGGGACCATCAGTGCAGTGGCGTAAGCGCAGCCCTCTGGAGGATCCCGTTAAGAACGCCGTTTGTTCGAGGAACGTTAGGCCCCGAAGGGGACTATAAGGACGAGTTCGGCGTTTAGGGTCCGGAAGGGAGGCGGAGTAGCCACGGAACGTTGCGTCCCATAGGGCTATAGTCCGGCGGAGTGTAAAAGAAAACCGCTCCTCAATAACGAGAAGCGGCTTTTTCTTATGCTTTTAAATCAACTTTAAGTTGAAGTTCATCAAGCTGGGACTGATCCAGAGGACCGGGAGCATCCAGCATGACGTCGCGGCCGGAGTTGTTCTTGGGGAACGCTATGCAGTCGCGAATGCTGTCCAGCTTGGCAAAGATGCTCACAAAGCGATCCAGTCCGAATGCCAGACCACCGTGAGGAGGTGCACCGAACTTGAATGCGTTCATCAGGAATCCGAACTTGGCCTGAGCCTGCTCAGGAGTGAAGCCCAGAATCTTGAATATGGTAGCCTGCAGCTTGCTGTCGTGGATACGGATAGAACCGCCGCCAACCTCAATACCGTTTATAACCATATCATATGCATTGGCACGAACGCTTGCAGGGTCGGTGTCCAGCAGAGGAATATCCTCAGGCTTGGGGCTGGTGAACGGATGGTGCATAGCCATGAGGCGGTTCTCCTCATCTGACCATTCGTACATGGGGAAGTCAATCACCCAGAGGCACTTGAACTGGTTCTTGTCACGCAGGCCAAGCTCATCGGCCACCTTAAGACGCAGTTCTGAGAGCTGCTTGCGGGTCTTCATGGCGTCATCACCGCTAAGGATGAGGATAAGGTCACCGGCCTCAGCGTTCATGGCAGCCTTAAGCTGCTGCAGAACCTCCTGGGAGTAGAACTTATCGACCGATGACTTTACTGAGCCGTCAGCCTCAACGCGGGCGTAAACCATACCCTTGGCACCAATCTGAGGACGCTTTACATACTCGGTAAGAGCGTCAATCTGCTTGCGGGTATATGTGGCGGCACCCTTGGCGCAGATACCGCCTATGTAAGCGGCGCTGTCAAACACACCGAATCCGTGGCCCTTGAGAACATCCATCAGCTCTACAAAGTGCATATCAAAGCGCAGGTCCGGTTTGTCACTGCCGTAGTATTTCATAGCGTCCTGCCATGTCATACGCTGGAAGGGATCCTTCATCTCTATGCCCAGGATGCTCTTGAACAGATGCTTGGCCATAGCCTCAAATATCTGCAGGATATCCTCCTGCTCCACGAATGACATCTCGCAGTCAATCTGGGTGAACTCAGGCTGACGGTCGGCGCGCAGGTCCTCGTCACGGAAGCACTTGGCTATCTGGAAGTAACGGTCAAAACCCGATACCATAAGCAGCTGCTTGAGGATCTGGGGGCTCTGAGGCAGAGCGTAGAACTGACCGGGATTCATGCGTGAGGGAACCACAAAGTCACGTGCGCCCTCAGGGGTGGAGTTGATAAGAATAGGAGTCTCAACCTCCATGAAGTTCAAGTCATCCAGGAACTTACGTATCTCCATAACCATCTTGTGGCGCAGTTCCAGGTTCTTGCGGACACACTGGCGGCGCAGGTCAAGATAGCGGTATTTCATACGCAGGTCATCACCGCCGTCGGTATCGTCCTCGATTGTAAAGGGAGGCGTATCGGCTGCATTGATAACGTTCAGACTGTTAACCAGAATCTCTATATCACCTGTGGGAATCTTGGAGTTCTTGCTTGAGCGCTCGCTCACCTTTCCGGTAATCTGGATAACGAATTCACGTCCCAGACGGCTGGCCTGCTCGCACAGGGCGGCATCGGTGGCATCGTCAAACACAAGCTGGGTAATACCGTAGCGGTCACGCAGGTCAACAAAGACCATACCGCCCATTTTACGTACTCTCTGCACCCATCCTGCCAGTGTCACGGTTGTGCCGGCATCGGCCAGGCGGAGTTCTCCACAAGTTTTGCTTCTAAACATAGTCAGTTTCCTAAAAAGACCTGCAAATTTACCTTTTTTGTTTGATAAGTGTATATTATTCCCGTTTGATTTGTTCTTTGTGCCACTCGTATTACAGCATTTGCAAAAATTGCTTAACTTCGCCTCAATTAAACTATATTTATAAAAGGTAAAACCAATACAATTGCTTTATGAAAAAGAAACTTACCCGCTGGTCATTAGTGCTTGCAACAATTCTCTTTGTCTTTGCAAGTTGTAGTCTTTTGGAAGACGATTATGATGAAGATATGATTGTAGGTTCATGGACCACAAGCGGCTGGAGCTATGTATTCAATGAGGACCATACCGGTGCACGCACCCAGTCTGGCAGAACCCAGAACTTTACATGGAGCCTGGACGGCGACGAACTGGAACTCAAGATTGAAGGATATGAAGAGGGACAGACAGAAATCGTAACATTCATAGTTTACATCATTGAGGAGCTCAATGAAACCAGAATGGAGGTTTACGACAGCGCCGATTCCAAGAAGGAGATAATCGTATTTAAGAAGAAATGAAACCTAAACTGAAAAAAGCCCTCAAGATTACCGGAATCTCACTGGGATCACTGATAGGATTAGTGATCATACTGGTTCTGGTGGTTTGCTGGATCGTGTTCTCATCATCCGGCCTTACCAAAGTTGCGGAGAAGGCAATTGACAAATACTCTCCCGCCCGCGCCAAAATTGATGACGTGGACCTGACTCTTGTGGGTTCATATCCGTTCCTGGGATTCCGTCTGAACGGTCTGGTGGTGTATGATGATATGGAGGCGTCTCCGTATGACACACTGGCCGCAATAGACGCTTTCACTGTAACGGTTGATTTCAAGACTCTTTACAAGGAGAGAAAGATAATTCTCACCAACCTGTTCATTAACGGAGTCTACGCCAACCTCTTTACGGCTGCCGACGGAAGTTCAAACCTGGATGTATTCGGTATGTCACAAGAGGAAGAGGAAGAACCGGAGGATGATGAAAGCAGCATGGATATCTATGCCGACCTTCAGAAAATCTCCATAGGTGACATTAATGCCTCGTACAAGGACCTTGCGTCAGGTATTGATGCAGGAATTAACGGCCTGGACATCAACCTTAAGGGACTGCTCAATTATGACAGCCTGGATGCCAAGGCAGGAATCAGGTTGGCATCGGTCAACGCAGCCATCAGGAATGACTCGATGAATGTAGGCGCATACCTTAATGATATCAGCCTTAATGCCGAACTCTCCAAATACAACGATGATGTCGCTGCCGATGTCACCCTGGACCTCAAGGAGACGCAGGCCACCATGGATGATATACAGGCCAACCTGAACAACCTGAAACTGGTTCTGAGCGATGTAAGCACCACATTGGGCGCCGAAGGCATGGGTGACCTGCTGGCCGCTTTCAGCATCACAGCATCGGACCTGACCTACTCGTCCGAAGGCATGATGACCCAGACCGGAAACATCCTCATGAAGGCCGATAAAGCCACACTAGCAGGTGACAGCGCCAATGTCAGCGGATTCACGTTTGATTCACGTGACATATCGCTCCAACTTGAGGATTCCATCGGAACCATCACCAAAGCCAGCATAGCCAAGGTGCTGTTAGGTCTGGAAGGAGCCCTCAAACTTGATTTGAGCGATGTAGCCACAGGTCTTACCATAGACGTAAACGGCACAGAGTACAATCAGGGCGGCGATGATCCTATCAACGTCATTACCGATGAACTCTCACTCAAGGCCGATGCCACCATCAAGGATGGCGATATTGCACTTCTGACAGAGTTCAACACTCCGTCCATAAGCATTGAGATGGACAGTGACATGTATGTTCCGGGCTGGTCATTCGGATTCACCCTGCCGCTTGAAACCAACATGGACATAACCCGTTTCAACGTAAAGGAGGGCGCAAATGTACGTATAGACGGACAGCAGATTGCATTCAACGCCAACGGTACACTGGGCGGACAGCAGACAGTTGCCGGCCGTGCCCGTATCCGTACCCCGCGTGACCTTGACATAGACCGGCTCATCTCCATGATTCCGGATGCATTCAAGGATATGCTGGAAGGCATTGACGTCCACGGTCTTGTAGGACTTGACATCAACGTCAAAGGTGGTTTGGCCGATGCAGGTCCAGTTCTGGATAATGCTACGGCCACCATCTCACTCAGGAATCTGGATGCATCGGTAAATGATTCGCTCAATGCCGCATCGGGCAAACTGTCGCTTGAGGCTGTCTATCCCAGCCGTGTGGCTGTAGACAGACACCGTCAGACTGCCGATGTAATTATCAAGGCTACTGATCTTGATGTATTGATGATAGATTCAACCAACATCAACGCCGCTATCGAGGACCTTAATCTGAGCGCATCGGTAGCAGGTCTGGATGAAGACATCGACAAGATGAATGTCCTGGTTGACCTGAGTGTAGGTAAACTGTCGGGCGATATGGACACTCTGGCCGCCTCACTCGGCAATACTGCCATCACGCTCAATATGGCACCTGCAGACGGAACTATCGCCATGAAGGCCGATATAGGATTCGACCAGTTGGCCGCCACAATGGGAAGCGCACTCTCCGCAACCCTTGGCGCCACCAAACTGCAGGCTATGGCACAGTATGACTCCACCAAGACCGATATCCTGAACCAATGGAGTCCTCAACTCAAGGTGCTGCTCAAGGATGGTCAGGTTGATATGCTGGCCTCGCCCATCTGCCTCAAGACACTTGACTTTGACTTCTCGCTTGGCCGGTTCAATATCAACGAATGCCGTGCAGAGATTGATGACTCGGATATCCAGTTGTGGGGTGATATCTATAACATAGGTGAATTCATGGACGGCACCGGCCTTCTGACCGGTGAGTTGTCTCTGGAATCGGACCACATGAACCTGAACAGACTCATGGCACTAACCGGCGATGAAGAGGATCAGGAAGCCGCCCAGGAGGCCGTTCAGGAAATTGAGGAGGGCCAGGATACCATCAGCACCGGTCCTATCATGATTCCTAAGGGCATAGACCTTACGCTCTACACCAACCTCAGTGAAGTTGACTTTAACGACCACACATTCAACAATGTAGGTGGCGATATCTCAATCAAGGACGGTGTCATGATAATGCAGGAGCTCGGCTTCTCATCAAAGGCTGCCGAGATGCAGCTTACAGCCATCTACCGTACGCCTAATGTCCAGGACCGTTTCATGGAACTTGACTTCCATCTGCTTGACATTGAGATTGATGAACTGATTGACATAGTACCTTCTGTTGACTCAATCATGCCTATGTTGAAAGCGTTATCCGGTAAGGCTCAGTTCCATTTTGCCGCCCAGACATATCTGGAGCCTGATTACGTAACTTACGGACCTTTGTATCCGCAGATGTTCACTCTTATGAGCAATGCCGTAATCGAGGGAGCAAACCTGCAGGTTCTTGACTGCGAGATGTTTGACGAGATCAAGCGTAAACTGTTGATGAGCAAGGATGCCAAGCCCATCATAGACAGTTTGGATGTCGAGATTCAGGTACTTGACGGTAAGGTTGACGTCTATCCCACCCGCATCAAGATGGACCGTTACGAGGCTATCCTGAGCGGACGTCACAATATCGACGCAGGACTCAGTTGCAACTATAATATATCGCTTGTAAAGTGTCCGCTTCCCATCCGTCTGGGTGTGACCATCAGCGGTCCGCTCAACGATATTGCAGAGTTCCCGGTACGTCACGTCAAGGTAGGACGCGCCAAGTATGACAAGTTGTACAGTCCTGAAAAGGGCAAGGCTGAAGAGGCTATCATGCGTCGTAAGAACGCAATCCTTGAGGCAGGCCGTTCCAATATACGACCACGCTCATCGGCCAAACATGTCAAACCTGAATAAAAAGAAAGGTCCTCAACCCGAGGACCTTTTTTTATTGTATCAATCAAATAGCCTCTATTACAAGGCCGTCATAGGCAAACTGCATGTGTGGCGGGAACTTGGCGTTCATTATGGCATGCATGCCTGCTCGGTGGCTCATGTGGACAAAATAAGTCTCCCTGGCCCCTACCTTCTCTGCAAACAGCACAGCCTGGCGCACGTTCTGGTGCGTGGGATGCTCCTTGGTATGCAAAGCGTTGACCACAAGGGTCTCAGTGCCTTTAAGCAACTTGAAAGACTCATCATCCATGCTCTTCATATCGGTGATGTATGTCAGGTTACCGATTCTGAAACCCAGAATGGGCAGGTTGCCGTGCATTACGCGTATGGGCAGAATTTCCAGGTCACCAACCCTGAACCTTTTGCCCGGCTCAATCTCACACAGTTCCATATGAGGCACGCGGGGATTAATATTCTGGTTGAAACAGTACGGCATACTCTGCACGATATGACCTATCACGTTCTTCTCGGCATAGATGGGAATGGTGTTGGTGGTGCAGTAAGGACGAAGGTCGTCAAGGCCTCCTATATGATCGTAATGCTCATGCGTAACAATCACAGCATCAAGTTGTTCAATATCGGCTGTCAAAGCCTGCTGACGGAAATCCGGACCACAGTCAATAATGATTTTCGTGGTGTCTGTTTCAATCAGGGCCGATGTGCGCAGACGCTTGTCATGTTGGTCTGTTGACATACATGTCTGGCAGTGGCAGCGCATCTCAGGCACGCCTATTGAAGTTCCGGTTCCAAGAAATGTCAGTTTCATATATAATTCACCTCAGTTGAGAGGGTTATTCCGAATTTCTGTTTGACATCTGCTATGATGGTGTCAGCCAGGCGCTTGACATCGGCCCCGGTGGCTCCACCCTTGTTTACCAGTACCAGTGCCTGCTTGTCATATACGGCTGCAGAACCCAGTGAGCGGCCTTTCCAACCCGTCTTTTCAATCAGCCAGCCTGCCGGAACCTTTATTCCGCCGGGAGCCGGATAAGAAGGCACATCGGGATAGTTACTCCTTATTATATTGAACTCCTGTTCAGATACCACGGGGTTCATGAAAAAACTACCGGCATTGCCAAGTACCTTAGGATCAGGCAGTTTGCTGTTACGGATTGAGATCACGGCCTGACGTATGTTTGACAGCGTGGGACCACCCAGACGTTCCACCTCCTGCTCAAGCGCTCCGTAACCCAACTTGGGCTGAGGCACCTTGGAAAGCGTATATATCACGTATGCAACCGCATACTGTCCCTTAAGTTCATTCTTGAATATGCTCTGACGGTATCCGTAGCGGCATTCGGCTTTGCTGAAATCACGCTCGGTTCCATCGGCCAGGCATATGGTCTGTACCGTATCTATAACGTCCTTTGCCTCAGCACCGTAAGCACCAATATTCTGGACTGCGCTGGCACCCACCTCACCGGGAATGGCCGACAGGTTCTCTACGCCCCAGAAACCGTTTATGGCGCACCAGGCCACAAAATCATCCCAGACCACTCCTGCACCCGCTTTTACGTATACGTGGTCATCGGTGCTTCCAATTATCTCTATCGTTGAAATCGTTGAATGCAGGACGGTACCCCTGAAATCGCCCATAAACAGCAGATTACTGCCTCCTCCTATCATCAGGACGGGCTTTTCAATATCCAGCAGGGCGTTTTTGAGTTCATCGGTAGTGGCCCAGTCAATCAGGCAGTTTGCCCTGACATCCATACCGAAGGTATTCCTGTCCGCAAGTGAACAATTGTCTCTTATCGTCATGCTGCAAAATTACTCATTCTAATTGTTGAAATAGCTTCTTTTTTTGCTAATTTTGCGCCTTGTAAAAAAGTATCGTGATGATTGAGAAAATAGAACAGCTTATAGCCGAAATCAACGGCCTCAAGGCTTCAACTGCCGAAGAGCTTGAATCACTGCGTCTTAAGTACCTAAGCAAGAAAGGTGCCATCAATGACCTCATGGCCGATTTCCGCACTGTTCCCGCCGAGCAGAAGCGTGAGGTGGGGCAGAAACTCAATGAACTCAAGAACCTGGCACAGGACAAGATAAACGCCCTCAAGGAGATTTTTGATGCACAAAAGGCCGAGTCTGAGAAACCCGACCTGACCCGCACCGAATACCCCACCGGACTTGGTACACGCCACCCGCTCAACATAGTCAAGAATGAGATAATTGATATTTTTTCACGTCTGGGCTTTGTTCTGGCCGACGGTCCCGAGGTCGAGGATGACTGGCACGTATTCTCATCCATGAACTTTGCCGAAGATCACCCCGCACGCGATATGCAGGACACCTTCTTTGTAGAGGCACATCCCGATATCATACTGCGCACACATACATCATCGGTCCAGAGCCGCGTAATGGAGGTCTCTGAGCCCCCTATCCGCATCATCTGCCCGGGTCGTGTTTACCGTAACGAGGCCATCAGTTACCGCGCACACTGCTTCTTCCATCAGGTTGAGGCTCTGTACGTTGACAAGAAAGTAAGTTTCTCCGACCTCAAGCAGGTTCTGCTCTATTTTGCACAGCAGATGTTCGGACCCGATACCAAGATCCGTCTGCGTCCCAGTTACTTCCCCTTCACCGAGCCATCGGCCGAGATGGACATAAGCTGCAACATATGCGGCGGCAAGGGCTGCGCATTCTGCAAGGGTACCGGTTGGGTTGAGATCCTGGGTTGCGGTATGGTAGACCCCAACGTGCTGGAACTCAACGGCATCAACAGCAAGGAATACTCAGGTTTCGCACTCGGTATGGGTATTGAGCGCATAACCAACCTCAAATATCAGGTCAAGGACCTGCGTATGTTCTCCGAGAACGACGTCCGATTCCTTAAGGAGTTCGAGTCAGCAAACTGACAATCAGCCTCTTATGAAAAAGAGGGAACTATATGAAATATGCAGCCGGAGGCTGGCGGAGGAATTCCCCCAAGCCGCTACCGAGCTGCATTTTCTGTCTCCCTACCAACTGCTCTGTGCGGTAATGCTGTCGGCCCAGTGCACCGATAAGCGCGTCAACATGGTCACTCCTGCACTATTTAAGGCATTCCCCACCGTTCAGGATATGGCGGCAGCCACCCCTGAGCAGATATATCCATACATAAAGAGCGTATCTTACCCCAATGCCAAATCGCAGCATCTGGCACAGATGGCACGTATGGTATGCGATAAGTTCGGAGGTGAGATTCCGAAGGACCTGGACGGCATGACACAGTTGCCCGGCGTAGGCCGCAAGACAGCCAACGTTATGACCGCAGTGGCATTCGGAGGCCAGGCAATGCCGGTAGACACCCACGTCTTCCGCGTAAGCCACCGCATCGGCCTTGTACCCAGGCGTTGCACCACCCCTTTAAGCGTTGAAAAAGAACTTGTTAAGTATTTCCCCAAAGATCTTCTCTCACGTGCTCACCACTGGCTCATCCTTCACGGCCGGTACGTATGTACCGCTCGTTCACCAAAATGTGCAAATTGCTGCCTTAATGACATATGTTTGCGTGATTTTGATTAATTTTGCGGTCTGTTACCAGTAGGCAATGGAAAAGAAAGACATTTTTGAAAGCATCCGGGATGTAAAAAAGTCCCTGCAGAAAGCCGATAAGTACATCCCCAAGGTTGAGGAGCGCTCCATTGACCGTGCCGAGATCAAGGAGGCGGTCAAGCTGTTCCGTCATGTGGTGTTCGGCAATTTCTTTGGAGCGGTTGACCTCTCCACGTCTTTAAGCCGCCTGTATACCATTCTGTCACATCAGATTGACTATATCAGCCGGATATTCCATGAGTCCATGCCCTGCCCGGCCGAGGAGGTATCACAGCAGTTCATAGAGAGCATTCCTGAACTCCGCCGCCTGTTGGGAACCGATGTCAAGGCTATCTTTGACGGTGACCCCGCAGCCGTAAGCCATGAGGAGGTAATCCTGTGCTACCCGTCACTGGTAGCCATGTACCACTACCGTATGGCACACCGCCTGCTTGAGTTGGGAGTACCCATCCTGCCCCGCATAATCACTGAACTTGCTCACTCGCTTACAGGTATTGACATCCATCCGGGTGCGCGCATCGGCGAGTATTTCAGCATAGACCACGGCACAGGCGTGGTTATCGGAGAAACTGCAATCATCGGTAATCATGTACAACTCTATCAGGGAGTTACGCTTGGTGCCAAGAGTTTCAAGTTTGATGAGAACGGCAATCCCATAAACGTACCGCGCCATCCTATCATCGAGGACAACGTGGTAATCTACTCCAATACATCGGTGCTTGGCCGCATAACCATCGGACATGACACCATAATCGGAGGTAACGTATGGCTTACCCAGGACCTGCCGCCCTACTCCAAGTTTTTTCAGAACAGAGAGAAATAATTTAACCATAAACAAACAGAATTATGACAATTGATCAATTCAATTTCGCCGGAAAGAAGACTTTCGTACGCGTAGACTTCAACGTTCCCGTTGATGAGAACTTCAACATCACCGATGATACCCGTATCGTCGCTGCTATGCCCACCCTGAAGAAGATCATCGCCGATGGCGGTCGTCTTATCATCGCTTCACACATGGGTCGTCCCAAGAAGAACCCGGATCCCAAGTACTCACTCAAGTACATTCTGAAGCATGTATCAGAGTGCCTTGGTGTTGACGTAAAGTTCGCTGAGGACTGCGCAAAGGCACAGGAGCAGGTTGCCGCTCTTAAGGACGGTGAGGCTCTGCTGCTTGAAAACGTACGTTTCTACGCTGAGGAGGAAGGCAAACCCCGTGGCATTGAGAAAGAGGATCCCGCATACGATGCAGCCAAGAAGGAACTCAAGGCCGCTCAGAAGGAGTTCGCCAAGACTCTGGCTTCATACGCCGATGTTTATGTAAACGACGCATTTGGTACCGCTCACCGCAAGCACGCCACCACAGCCGTTATGGCCGATTTCTTTGACGCTGACCACAAGATGTTCGGTTATCTGATGGAGAAGGAGGTTGTTGCTGTTGAGAAGGTTCTGAACAACTCAGTTAAGCCTGTAACTGCCATCATCGGTGGTTCAAAGGTATCTTCAAAGATCACAATCATTGAGAACCTGCTGCAGAAGGTTGATAACCTGGTTATCATCGGCGGTATGGCTTACACCTTCGTTCTGGCCAAGGGCGGTAAGGTTGGTAACTCACTCTGCGAGCCCGATCAGGTTGATGTTGCTCTGGCAGTTCTGGCCAAGGCTAAGGAACTGGGCGTAAATATCGTTCTCCCCGTTGACTGCCTCGCAGCCGATAAGTTCGACAACAACGCCAACACTCAGGTTGTTGACAACAACAACGTACCCGACGGTTGGGAAGGTATGGATATAGGTCCTGCTTCAGCTAAGGCTATGGCCGGTGTAATCGAGTCATCCAAGACCATCCTCTGGAACGGTCCTGCCGGTGTATTCGAGTTCAGCAACTTCCAGGCCGGTACAAAGGCTATCGCTACCGCAGTTGCCAACGCAACTTCAAAGAACGGTGCATTCTCACTCGTTGGTGGCGGTGACTCTGTAAGCGCTGTAAAGCAGTTCGGTTTTGCCGATAAGGTATCATACGAATCAAACGGTGGCGGTGCGGTTCTTGAGGCTATCGAGGGTAAAGTTCTGCCCGGTATCGCTGCTAT
>JAZSKR010000019.1:0-5582 GCA_045534955.1 Bacteroidaceae bacterium | reverse complement strand
AGGAAAGTTGTCGCTGATTTGCTAGATCGAAATCTCGATGCGGAATTGCTGGTCCCGGGGAATGATGAGATTCCTTTGAGTGAACGAGTTAGGCGTGTAAATGCCCATTGTTTGGCTTTGGGCAAGAAAAGTGTAATCTTTGGTCAGTATTCATGTGAACGCAGCAGGAAACGGCACGAAATGGCTGAATGCGACCGGATGGAGTGTGTTTACATGCTCAGGGCAGACTGAGGCGGATAGATTGGCTGAATGTCTGTGTGAGTCGGCAATCAAGAACTTTCCTGGTCGTAGAATCCGAACAGAGATGTCAGATGGAGCTTAGACCACGGCGCCCCAACAACTCAAATCTTGTACCCAACACCATACAAACAACAGCCCGCGGAGTGAACTGCGGGCTGTAATTTCAAATGGCGGGGGTTAGTCCTTGACAGGGCGGACGGACCTGCCATCGGAGCGAGCAAGGACAGCCTTGTCCACATAGCCGTTAGCGAAGTCTACGGCGTGTGCAATGTCTCCGCTTCCGGTAGCAGTCCAGTAGCTTCCGTAAGTAGTCTTACCGGTCAGAGTGGTATTAGTATACCAACCTCCTCCAGGAAGGAATATGCTCTTGCCGTTAGGACCTGTCACCAGCATTCCATTGACCCCATTCCTGGTTGTCCATGCCCAAGTGCAATTCTCACGTAACTCCTTAAACTCGTTGAAGGTAGGGGTGCGCCAACCATTGCCAAGGTTCACACTTGCGGCATCATCTTCGGCCTCCAGCACAGTCTTGCCATCGCCATGAATAGGGGTGGGATCATACTTTGCGTAAACTATCATTCCGTCGCCATAGTCTGTTGCCTTATACTTATAGTTAGACGAGGAATAACTTGATTTGGGTGAAGTTTCTGCCCAGGCATAATAATTACCATATTCCTCAGGTTTTGATGCTCCCACATTCCAGCCGCGCCATTTCAGACCGCTGGGAAGTCCAAGGTCAACAACTTCTTCACCCGGATCAGAAGATCCTCCGGTGACAGTGACCTTGCAGGTGGCATACAATTGAGCAGGATTATCCGCGCTTCTGACAGTGATTGTAGCCTCGCACTCGGCCACAGCACCAATCACGCAACTTAAGCCGTTATCGGCCAAAGACAGTTGATAGGAACGGGCCGAACTTGCCCATGATACCTGTTTGTTTGTTGCGTTTTCCGGCAGGATAGTAGCAATAAGCTCAAACTGCTGTCCCACCTGGAGAGTCAGTTCTGTCTTGTTAAGTGAAATGGACTGTACGGGGACAATACTTCCAGAGGTGACTGTAACGGTGCAAGATGCAGAAAGACTTCCAACAGTAGCGGTGACGATTGACTGGCCTTCCTTATTCTTGGCTATCACGGTACCGGCAGGCTTGATGCTGCCGTCTCCGGCAGGCGTGCTGCCATTGGAGACAAGAACCACATCTTCATTTGAACTGGTCCAGGAAATCTGAGCCGAAGCATCTTCCGGTCTTAGCGTAGCAACCAGCTGGAAGGTCTCATAGAAACCAAGCTGAAGTTCCGTCATATTCAGAGATATCATCTCTACTCCGCCTCCTCCTTCTCCACCGCCAGAGCCCTTATTTTCCACCGTCACTTCACTGTAGCCGAATACGCTTCCTACGCTTGCAATGACCTTCACGGTGCCTTCCCCGACGCCCGTTACCTTGGCCTGAGTGTCGGATATCTTTTCAACCATTGCAATGGAGGTCTTGTCGCTGACCCACTTAATTTCCGCGCCGGTGCTGGCAGGGGTAACGGTTGCCGTCAGGATGGTTTCCTCCGTTGCTTTGATGTTAACAGTAGCCGGAGTAACGGTTATGCTTTCCACAGAGGGAGCGTCACCTGTAACCGTCACTTCACACTTTGCGTTTATATCATGACCGGAGCCTCTCCCGATAACTGCCCAGATCTCTGTGGGACCACCATTCCTTACGGCTGTTACAAGACCGTTCTCATCAACAGTTGCCACGGAGGGAATGGATGATATCCATTCTATTGTCTTGGGCGTGGCGTTTTCCGGAATAAGGGTAGCCACAAGTTGGAATGTTTCTCCCTCTTTTAGTGTCAGGGATGATTTATTAAGGGAAATGCCCTCGATGGCCACTTCTTTCTCCACCTTGACAAGGCATTGGGCCGATTTTTCACCGGCGGAAGCCGTAATGACAGCCTCACCAAGAGCAACAGCCGTTACCTTTCCTTCCCGGTCTACGGTGGCCACATCAGTCTTGTTGCTGTTCCAGTTTATGCTGGCCCCTTCGGGGTTGACGGTAGCGTTGAGTTGCCATACCTGACCCGGAGACATATGGACTTCTGCCTTGTCCAACTTGAGTTCTGTCACAGCGCCAGTGTTTCCGCCGCCGTCATCGGCCTTCTTCTTCACGATAACCTTGCAAGTGGCCGATTTGTCGCCAGCCTTGGCGGTGATTGTGGTCTCACCCTCCTTGAGGGCGGTTACCTCACCGGCCGGCATATTGATTCCGGCAACATCAGGGACTTCTGTTCCCTTCACACTTGCAACATCGGGAGAAGAACTGGTCCAGCTAACGACTTTAGTGTCTCCTTTAAAAGGATCTACGGTAGCAAAAAGGAGAAGGGTTTCTCCAACGTTCATTTCCACCTGGGTCTGATCCAGTTTGATGGAATTGATGGGGTTCAGGAACTGGTTAATTTCCTCCTGCGTACAGGCCGATAAGGCCAGCATCGCAATTGCCGCAAGGGCTGTAAAGAATTTCTTAATCATAATTCATATTGTTGGTTATAGTGTTAAATCCTTCGATGGGCAAATCTCGGCAAAAAGGACCTAAATTTTATAGTACGAAAGCACTATTTTACACTATCCCCAGTTCATTTGCAATACGGAGCATCTCAGCGTTACTGCGCACATCCATCTTGGCATAGATGTTCTGTTTGTGGTTCTTTATGGTGTATACGCTCACGTGAAGGCGGTCTGCTATGCCCGCGGCGGAAAGGCCTTCCGCGCTTAGGCGTATCACTTCAATCTCACGGGCGGTGAGGCCCAGCTCCTTTACGAGGCGGGAGCGTTCCTCTGCAAGGTTATTAATGTAGGAAACGATATCATCGGCTATGATGCCGTCCTTCTCTCCAAGGAGTTCGCTGCAGCGTGCACGGATGGTCTCCTTGTCCGGGACTGCCCTCTCCCCGGCCCTGGGACTTGCGAGATCCTTTGAGATGAGCCTCAGGAGCTGCTCCTTTCCTCGGTCCGATGCCACGATGCGGCGGATATAGGCCTGGGAAAGGACCATCATTATTATAAGGGCGACGGCAAGGACGATGAGCGCCACCAGCACTATGTTCATCCGGGCAAGCCTCACATCCTTGAGAGATGTCTCATAGCGGGTTTCCATCTCCTGGAGGCGGGAATCGGCCTTTTTCTGCATATAATGCTCTATGGCGTAGACATACTGCTGATGGGCCGATGCCGCGTTTTCCACATCCCCGGCCAAAGCATAGAGCATCACAAGGTTGTTCCAACACTGGCTCTGCATGAGGTAATCCTCATCACTGAGGCTCTCCAGGACCTTCAGGCAGCACTCAATGCCGTCCTTCCAGTTGCCGCCCTGACGGTACCAGCGCATCCAGTAAGGCAGCGCCTTTGAAGGGAACGCCGGGTCCTTGGAAGAGGCCACGGCCTCATCAATAGCCTCTCCTGCCTTAGCATAAATCTCCTTGTCAATGGGATCCTTGAAACGGTTGATGCCGATATAGGCCTGGCTTGTCTGAAGGAGGATATCGGCCTTGAGGGAAGGACTGCCGGAGGCGAAGGAAAGCGCGTCCTGAAGGGTCTCAAGGGCCTCTTCATCCTGAGCCTCGCCCTCCGTAATGGCGCCGCAGAGCTGAAGGCGACCTTTCTGGAGGAGGGCGGCCGCAATGAGGGTATCCGTTCCGCTTGCACGCGCCAGACGCTCAGCCTCTACGGCATGCTCCCACCCCTGTGCGTCACGCCAGGTGATGATATCAAGGGCGGCAAGACGGCTGAAGCAGAGTGACTTCCCGCCATCCGTGATGTCCGGGGCCGATAAAGCCTTCAGGACATTTTCAGTGGCCTGTTCCCAGTCCTGCCCGGCAGCAAGGCGGTCACTTTCTTCAATAAGGCTGCGCCAGGAATCATTCCCCTTGCCGTCTGACTGGCAGGAGACAGCTGAAAGAACTATTAAAAAGGCTGCAAAAGCCGGATATAATTTTTTCATAGGAACTATTTGTTTTAACAAAGTTCAGAATAAATATTATTATATGCAAATTGGTTTGCTGTCCAGTAACCGATCCTGCACCGAAGGTGTTCCTCAAGTATTTCTTCGTGAATACCAAGACCGGTAAGAAGTCAGGCAAAATGCTGGCTTCTGTGAAGCTGGGGTAATCCTCAAGTCGCTCTGATTGCCGAATCTTATTGACGAAGCCCGCAACGGTTAATTCCGCTGCGGGCTTTTTCTATGATTGGAGGTAGGGCTACAGGAGGGCCTTTCCTTTGTCTGACAGATAGTATTTCTGATTAGGACTTCTTAATTTGTTTTCCTCTGTTCTTAAGACGTAGCCTCCGTCAATTGCTGGGTTAAGATATACTTTTCTAAAGTTATCATCACCTTTGAGATTGAGTCTTTCCATTATTTCTTTAACAGATAAAGTATCGTTTCCAATGGCTTTTATAAGTCTTTTGACTTTACCTGTAGCATTACCTGTTGCTTTACCTGCATCATTACCTGAAACTTCACCTGCTTTGCCTCTCGAAAGATCATCATAAGTGATTGAGAACTCGAACTGAGTGCCGTTTGAGATTTCAATCTAGTAGTCAGGGTAGTAGAGAGGTGCGTATCTCTTGAGGTTTCTTCTGCCGGAACCGAGATCTTCCACAAAGTGAAGTTCGTTGAGAACTTTCACGATGAGAGGGTTCTTGGTGTATGGTCCGAGTTCGTCAAGAGTAAGGCTGCCTTCCTTCATTGTAGGGATGAGCCTTGTTGCATTCTTGGTGATAACGCGGTCATAGAAAACCTCAACATATCCACCAAAGCCTGGCTGATAATCAGAGTGGGCACAGATGTTTCCGATGACCTCTCTGAATATCTGTACTCTTAGGTCAAGCCTTGCAGTCGAACCATTGTCCGGAAGATAGAACTTGTCAGGGAGATACTTTACCACGAAATCAAGCATCTGCCTATATGCCTGTATGATGTTGCTTCTCAAGGTCTTTCTGTCGTCATATCGGGCAGAATCTTCCGGCAGATTCATGTTGAAGCGCTCGTATGTCATCTTATGATAGAGCAGTTCAAACTTATATCGTGGAAGGTGCTCTGCAATGGCATCGTCACTTCCAAACAGCAGCAGGGCAGCATACTTGAAGCCCTCGATATTGCCGCTCTCGTCTTTCTTCACAAGTCTGCAACTCTCCAGAATCTCCATGTCGGTCATGTTCTGCCAAGTATGGAGCGGATTCAAGGTGGTTGCAGCGTTACGGCAGAACTTGAATGTCGCAGGGTCAAAGCCGTTGAACTTCAAACCTGGTACAAGCCTGTCCTCGAACAGATGCGGATTCTTTCTCTCGAACAAACCAAG